>CAWEFJ010000017.1:0-85462 GCA_963808395.1 uncultured delta proteobacterium
TTGAGTTTCGAGTTTCGAGTTTTTAGCTTTTAGCTTTTTATCTTTTGATTTTGCCTTTACTGGCTACTGGCTACTGCTCTTACGCCGTCACCGCCTGCAAGTCCTGATTCAGTGTCGCCAAGTCGAACCCCAGGGGCGTCTCTTCCTTCCGTCCAGGAAGTCTGACTGATAATCGCCCAGGCTTCATCGAAGTACGCGGCGATGAAGTCTGCGTAGGCATATTGTTCTTCTCCCCAGGTGACGAAGATGCCCCCCAGAGGATCAAAGGCGCCCATGGGCACGCAGTGGCCGCCCCAGGAGCCGGGAGCCGCGTTGCCGGTCAGGCTGGGATCGGTCACCTGCCATTTCTCCTGGTTTTGGGCGCTCAAGGGGAGGGCCACGCCGCAATAGACCCCGCCGAACAGATAGCAGGCCAGGGCCAGGTGCAGCTTGTTGGCAGGGTTTACCTGGACGTAGGCGCCGATCCGGTGGCCATCGATCCCGGTGTTCTGCCAAAATTTGAGCACATCCGGGAGATACAGGCCGACATCGGTAGCAGGGTTTCCGGGCACATAGCCCGATAGCTTGGAGTAAAGGGCCAGGATATCGGCGTCCGGGAGGATTTTTTCGCTGCCCTGGTTGGCGGTCCACATCTGGATCAGGTGGCCGGCGCCGGCGCAGGTGCAGTCCCCTACCTCCAGGTTTCCCATAGGCCCGAATTGGCTCACCTTGGGGAGCCAGTCGTAGACTTCCGGGCACGGTGGCGGCCGGGACCAGGTATTTGGCCAGCTGCAAATTACGCCGGTCGTGCCGGTAAGGGAGCTTCCCGAATTTGACAAGCCGATGGTCCATATTTTGTAAGCTCCTGTTGGGTGGCACAGGTTTTAAACCTGTGCCCTTGTTTTTTATTTTGCCTTTGCCCTGGCTGTAGGGGCGGGTTTAAAACCCGCCCCTACTTCCAGCCCCGCCTTCGCCTTGGCCTGCTCCAAAGCGGCCGCGGCGTTTTGCACGCTCTGCACCTCCGCGTCGGTGGGGCAGACCTCGTTGTTGAGGATATTTTCCCCGGTGGTGATCACCACGTTGGCCGCGTTGATGATGAGCTGGGCCTCAGCCGGGATCACCGCGCCGTATTCGGCCTGCACCGCGGCGATGGCCGCCTGGGCCGCGGTGATGTCGTTCTCGATGGTCACCCGGTTGCTGCACAGAAAATTTTCCACCGCGGCGCAGCCACTGAGCAGCAGGGACACGGCCAAAGATACGGCCAACAGCACTTTCCATGATGCCTTCATTTCTATTTCCTCCGGTTAATGGTTTTCGTTTTCGGAATCTGGGTTCATCGGCGTGTATCGGCGGCCAATATTTAACCGCAGATGAACGCCAATTACTCTAGGCTCCTGAACCAGGCCCGGATGCGGGAGCCGATAAGCTGCAATTCTTCCGGCTCCCCCAGTTGCTCCTTTAAAAAGCCGGTGAAGTCCTCCATCACCTTAAGGCCCGCCACCTTTAGATCGTAATTGCCTCGGTCCAGGTTTTTGATGGCCGTCGCGGCCTTGGCGATGGTATCGAAGGCCTTGGGGTCCAGTTCCTCCCCGTTTTCCAAGGCGGCCAACATCTTTCCCAGGGCCAGGCGCAGCCGCTCCGCCAGATTTTCGGGGTCTGCCAGGATGGCGCTGCGCTTTCTGTCCCACTCGCCTTTATTCTGCCAGTCTAATAATGTGGTAAGGTCCACCGAGAGCCGGGTGGTGATCTCTTCCAGGGTGCGGCCTTCATGAACGAAGAGACGCTCCGCCTGGTTTAAACAGCTATGTTTCTTGAGGTCGCCCAAAACTCAATCCTCCAGCTCCGCCTTCAGTTTCCTGGCCAGCTTCAGCACCGCAGCCAATTCCTTGGCGGCCGCCAGGGCATGGTCCTCCTTGATGGAATCCAGGTCCTCATCGTGGATGCGGAAGGTGTTGAGTTGGATGGCGGCGATGAGCTGGTCGATGCGGATGAGGAGATTCCGGAAGCGCTCCCGCTTCTCGGCCAGGGCGCCCTTCTTCAAGAGTTTCAGGTGGTCCACGCTGACCTCCGGTTTTCGGTTTTCGGTGTAAATCAAGAGCAATGTCAATATCCTCTCTTGAGCAGCCACAGCAAATTGGGCAGGGCGTATAACATGGCCGTGGCCGCCGCAAAGATGCCGGCGTACCAGGCCAGGCGCCGCTGCATGATATTGAGCCGGTCCATAATGACCAGGATCGGGCATGTGTGCCCCGGGTCCCGGTGGACCTGGCAGGGGCAGTTCTCCTGCTGGCCCACACGGCTCTCTAGATTCCGGAGTCTGCCTTCCTGGTCGCTGAGGCGCCCCTTGATCTGCACCTCCAGCCGCTCGATATCGGCGCCCAGGCGGCCGTTGAGACGATCCAGTAGCAGCGGGATATTCTCCAAATCCCGGGGCGGCAGTCCATCAAACAGGGATGACCTGGCCAAGGCCCCCAGTCCGCCCCTCTCCGCGCCTGACGCCGGTGGCTCCAGCGCCAGGCCCGGGGGAAACTTCCGGCTAGACCGATCTCTTCCCATACCCTGCTTCCTTCTCCCGACATGGCTGGAACGCCGGGGTAAATGCAACGATGGTTATGCCGGGCCAATCAGCCCATCCGGATTTAGTTCCTGGCCCCTGCCTCGCTTCACCCGGAAAAACTTCCCAGACCTCGATTAGCTCCAGACCCGGATCATGGGGCTGATCATATTGAATTTCTTAAAAGTTTCCAGCACAGGTAGGTCATTTGACCCAGGATGGGATTGCCCGGCCAGGCCGCCGGTTAGGAGATGTGGTTCACTCTTCTTGGCCGCGGCTGAGGAATTCGGGTCTCGGCGGAGTTAGCAGTTAAATCGGGTTTTCCCAAGATGGGCGGCAAGTAGGCCAGGAAATGAAAAAGGGGCGGTTAAACGCCATTGAGGAGGGGCCTTGGGCAGGATAGTCAGGACCGGACCACCGCTCTCCGCCCTTGGTCGCGGAGAGAGGGCCGCAGCCATCTTGACAATTTTTCTAGAGGCCAGTATATTCATGCCTGTCAAGCCTCCGGGCCGTTAGCTCAATTGGTAGAGCAAGTGACTCTTAATCACTAGGTTCGGAGTTCGAGTCTCCGACGGCCCACCAAAATAGCAAAAAATATAAAGGGATTAGCCGAGATGGGTTAATCCCTTTTCGTTTTAAATCGTTTGCTCACGGATGGCTTGGCAGCCGGTGAGCCTGGGCCATTCATGGCAGGCGGTTTCCGGGGGTTTGTCGCGGTGTCCCGAGGTGCCGAAGGCCACCCGCGGTTCGGGCACCGCGAGGCGGGATTAAATCAATTTGGGTTCCCCTTATCCGATACACTGTATTGCCAGCAGCACCCTGGAAGACGCTTCCCAGAGTCTCACGATTCAATGATAAGATTCCGGGTGTGTCTGGCAATCATCAATTCCTCGTTGGTCTTCATAACCCGGACGGTGACCGGGCTGTCCTGTCTTGGAAATGATCGGAGCATTTTGGTTATTCAAATCCGGGTCCAGATGGATACCGAGAAATTGCAGGTTGCGCACAGATCCGGGCTCGGATGGTGGCCGAGTTCTCGCCGATGCCGCCGGTGAAGACGAAGGTGTCCAGCCCGCCCAGGACCGTAGCCAGGGCTCCGATAAATTTCCTGGCTTGGTAACAGAAGATCCCCACGGCCAGGGCCGCGCCGGCGTTGGCGCCCTCGCGGGCCAGGAGGTCTTGCATATCCTCACTGATTCCCGATATCCCCTGCAGGCCAGCTTGATGGCTGATCAGGTGATTCACTTCGGCCGGAGTCATGCCTTTCTCCTGAAGGAGGTACAGCATTACCCCGGGATCCAGGTCGCCCGGTCGAGTGCCCATCACCAGGCCCCCGGCCGGCGTCAGTCCCATGGTGGTATCCAGGCTCCGCCCGCCTTCGATGGCCGCCATGCTGGCGCCGTTTCCCAAGTGGGCAATAATGAGCTTCCCGTATGCCTCTGGCGACCCCGCCTCCCGCTCCAACTCCTGGGTAAGGTATTCGTAAGAGAGCCCATGGAAGCCATAACGCTGCAAACCTGCCCGAAAGAGAGGCTCAGGCAAGGCATATCTCTGGGCCACTTCCGGCATCCGCCGGTGGAACGCCGTGTCGAAACAGACCACCTGCGGCAGGAGTGGATAATACCGGCGAACTACCTCCAGCCCTTTAATTTCATGGGGCAGGTGAACAGGGGCCAGCGGCAACAGGAGTTTTAAATCTTCGATCAAGGCGGGGGAGACTATTTGCGGCTTGACATGGGCCGTCCCGCCGTGCACCAACCGGTGTCCTACGGCATGCAGACCCTTGGCGATTTCATGGCCTTGCAGCCAGTCAAAGAGAATTTTCCAGGCGGCATCATGATCCGGCAGGTTCAATTCTTGGGCTACCAGTTGATTGCCTTCTCTATCAACGGCATGAAAGAAGCCCTGTCCCACCTCGATTCTTCCCAATTCCCCTTGTAAGATCAGGACTTCGCTTGCCCCTAAGCTGTAAAGGGAATATTTGATGCTGGAGGAGCCGCTGTTAATAGTTAGTATGTGGCTGTCTTGCCTCATAATCCTGGCTCATCGGTTCCCGAGGGGGAGGTGGCTCGCTAGGCCCAAATGTCCCTCCCTCTCGCTAGTGATTCTTAGAAGGGCCACTTCCAGTCGGTGATCTCTGGTTGATCCACACCGAACTCATAGGCGTGTTCCTTACACGCGAACTGCTGGTCGAGCAATGCCTCCCGGGCGCTGGACCCCGTTTCACAGAAACGGGGCACCCGGTCGATGGCGTCGATGGCCAGGCTATAGCGGTCGGTTTGGTTGCGGATAGCCAGCTCCAGAGGAGTATTGATGTTTCCAAGCTCCTTGTAGCCGCGGACATGAATGTTGTCCTGGCCGGGCCGGCTGTAGGTCAACCGGTGGATCAGCCAGGGGTAAGAGTGGAAGTTGAAGACCACCGGCTTGGTTGAGGTGAAGAGGGCCGCGAACTCACGATTAGTCATCCCGTGGGGGTGTTGCTTTTTAGGCCCCAGCCTGAACAGGTCCACGACGTTCACGAACCGAACCTTCATGTCGGGCAGGTACTGCCGGAGCAGGGCGGTGGCGGCCAGGGACTCCATAGTCGGCACGTCGCCGCAGCTCGCCATGACCACGTCGGGCTCAACCCCCTGGTCGTTACTGGCCCAGTTCCAAATGCCGGCGCCCTTCGTGCAGTGCGCGATGGCCGCCTCCATGTCCAGGTACTGCAGGTGTACCTGTTTGTCCGCCACGATAACGTTGACATAGTTCACGCTTCGCAGACAGTGGTCGGCTACGGAAAGCAGGCAGTTGGCGTCGGGCGGCAGGTAGATGCGCACCACGCCGGGGCTCTTGTTGGCGACCACGTCAAGAAAACCGGGATCCTGATGCGTGAAACCGTTATGGTCCTGCCGCCAGACCAGGGCGGTGATCAGCAGGTTGAGGGACGCCACCTTGGCCCGCCAGGGAATCTCGTTGCACTTTTCCAGCCACTTGGCGTGCTGGTTGAACATCGAGTCGATTACGTGGATAAACGGCTCATAGCTGTTAATGAACCCGTGCCGGCCGCTCAGAAGGTAACCCTCCAGCCACCCCTCCACCGTGTGCTCGCTGAGCATCTCCATGACCCGGCCCTGCAAGGCCAGTTCGCCGCCGTCGGCGTCTTCCGGGAAATACTCCCCCAGCCAGACTTTCTTGGTGACCTCGTAGAGGGCTTCGAGCTTGTTGGATTGGGTCTCGTCCGGCCCGAAGACGCGGAAGTTCTGCATATTCAGCCGCATGACTTCCCGAAGGAAGTTGCCCAGGGTGGGGACGTTCCCGGCCCGGGTCCCACCGGGGTTCTTAACCTCCACGGCGAACGTGCGGAAGTCAGGCAGGTCCAGAGGCCGGCGCAGCAGGCCGCCGTTGGCCACCGGGTTGGCGCTCATGCGCCGGTTCCCTTTGGGGGCCAAAGCCTGCAACTCGGGAATCAGCCGTCCCTGCTGGTCAAAACGTTCCTCCGGCTTGTAGCTGCGCATCCACGTCTCCAGCAATTTCAGGTGGGCCGGGTTGGTGGCGACGTCGGTAATGGGGATTTGGTGCGACCGCCAGAAACCTTCCAGATAGTGCCCGTCCACCTCCCGGGGCGCGGTCCAGCCTTTGGGGCTCCGCAGGATGACCATCGGCCAGCGCGGCCGGAAGGCCTGGCCGGTCTGCCGCGCCTCCTTTTGGAACTTGCGGATCTCCAAGACGCAGTGTTCCAGGGTGGCGGCCATCGCCTGATGCATGCTCTCGGGATTGCTGCCCTCCACGAAGTAAGGGGTGTACCCATACCCGACGAACAGGGCCTCCAACTCCTCGTGGCTAATGCGGGCCAGGATGGTGGGGTTGTTGATCTTGTAGCCGTTGAGATGTAGAACCGGCAGCACCGCCCCATCGGTGATCGCATTGAGGAATTTGTTGCTGTGCCAGCTCGTGGCCAGGGGGCCGGTCTCGGACTCGCCATCGCCCACCATCACCAGGGTGATCAGGTCAGGGTGATCATAGACCGTCCCAAAGGCGTGGGAAAGACTGTAACCCAGCTCGCCGCCCTCGTGGATACTGCCGGGCGTTTCCGGGGTGGCGTGGCTGCCGATGCCCCCGGGAAAGGAGAACTGCTTGAAGAAACGCTGCATCCCTGCCAGGTCTTCACTCTTGTCCGGGTAAATCTCGGAATAGGTCCCCTCGAGGTATGCCTGGGACAGGACCGCCGGCGCCCCATGACCGGGGCCGCAGATATAGATGGCGTTCAGGTCGTACTTGTTGATCAGACGGTTGAAGTGAATGTAGGTGAAGCACTGGCCGGGGTCCGAGCCCCAGTGGCCCAGCAGCCGCGGCTTTATATGCTCCAGCTTGAGCGACTCCCTGAGCAAAGGGTTGTCCCTGAGGTACAACATCCCCAAGCATAGGTAAAGGCTGGCCTGCCAGTAGGCGTCGATCTTGCGCAGCTCATCCAGGCTCAGCGGGGTGCCTTCGACCGTGGCGCGAGCCGGCCCATAAGCGCTGATGCTCTCGTCTCCGTGAACTGCCAGCGGATGCCTGGCGTGGGTTGTCATAACTCCATCCTCCTTTTCATGATCGTGCCTTTCTGCCAGTTAGACCTTCTGTTTCCCCTGGAGGTCCCCGAGCCTTCCAACTCATCGATGCCGATGAGCCTTATGGCGTCTCCCGGCCCATGGTGATTTCCTCGATAGTCGTGATCCTGGGGATTTCGTGAGGCTGACTATTCCAGCATCTACTTCACACCCCAGTAGTTAGCTTTCGCTTAAGCAGTGGTGATTATTCTTATCTCTAAGGAATCGGATTTGCAAATTTCGCCGCGGTTCAACAATTTCCCCCAAACTGCCAACTGCATCATCGGCATTAGTGATTATCGATATCCCTGAGTCCCGAGATGCGTATTTTATTCAGCCACAGAGGCCTCAGCCTTGGGATATCCGGGTCCCCTCCTGGACAAATTCACATTGCCCTTTTGGAGCAACCGGGATTTTATGATTAGTTAAGCGGTAAAAGATTTTCTTGGCCACCTCCGCCGACAGGACATAGAGACCGACAATCCCCGCCAGGGCCAAATAAAAGATGGAAGGCAATGGCTTAAATTCAAAATAGGACGCTCCCGGCAGCCAGGGAAGAACCACGGTAAAGGCGATGACCAAGATATTGGCCCACAGGAGATATTTCCCTGGCTTGCTCAGGATAAAGGGCCGGCGGCTGCGAATAACCAAGACGATGAGACAAGCGGACACCACCGATTCCTGAAACCAGCCGGTCCGGAAAAGTTCAGGAGAGGCCTTGAGCAGCAAGAGCAGCACCCCGAAGGTCATATAGTCAAATACGGAACTCAGTACCCCAAAAACGACCATAAAATTGCGGATAAATTTGATGTCCCACCGTCGGGGTTGTTCCACCATTTCCGGGTCCACCCGGTCGGTGGCGATGGTCATCTCAGGGAAATCGGTCAGCAGGTTGGTCAGCAGAATCTGGGTGGGCAGGAGAGGCAGGAACGGCAGAAACAGGGAAGCGCCGGCCATGCTGAACATGTTACCGAAATTGGCGCTCACCGCCATAAACACATATTTCAAGGTGTTGGCGAAGGTGGTGCGACCTTCCTTAACCCCCTGCTCCAGGACTGCCAGATCATGTTCTAACAGGACGATGTCCGCGGCCTCCTTGGCCACATCCACGGCCTCCTGCACTGAGATGCCCACGTCGGCGGCATGGAGAGCCGAGGCGTCGTTAATGCCGTCGCCCATGTAACCCACGACGTTCCCCGCCTTTTTCAGAGCCAGGATGATGCGCTCTTTCTGAATCGGTTCCACTTCGGCGAAGATGTCCGTTTCCGAAGCCCGGCGCCTCAGAGCTTCGTCGGCCATCTGGCGCAAATCCGGGCCTGTGAGGATCCTGGGAGCAATCATCCCCACCTGCCGGGCTACGGTGTCCGCCACCAGACGATTGTCGCCAGTAATGATCTTCAGAGAAACACCCAACTGCTTCAGGTTGTCCAGGGTCTGGGCGACCCCGGCCTTGGGGGGATCGTACAGCACCACGAAACCCAGCAGGACCATTTGGGACTCGTGGTCCCGCAACAGCTGGGTCTCCTCCCCCAAGGAGCGGTAGGCTATCGCCAGGGTACGATACCCTTGATTGCTGGAGCTTTCATAGAGACTGTGAATCGGTCCCTGCATGGCCTCCAGGGGAGTGGTCTGCCCGCTCCCGGTCTCCACCTGGGAGCAGATCTCCAGCATCTGGGGCACCGCTCCCTTGGTAATCAGGATATGCTGGTCACCATGACGTACCAGCACACTGAGGCGCTTGCGGATAAAATCGTAGGGGATTTCATCTAGCTTTTCATATCCGCCGATGTCCTGGGTGATCTGGTTGCGGATAGCCAGGTCAATGGGGTTGACAAAGCCCGCCTCAAAGCTGGCATTGAGGTAGGCGTAAAGCTTGACCTGCTCGCTTGTCTGGCCCTGAACATCCAGCAGACCCTTAAGGTGTATGGCCCCCTCGGTGATGGTCCCGGTTTTGTCAGAGCACAGCACATTCATGCTGCCGAAATTTTCGATCGCAGCCAGACGCCGGACAATAACTTTGGCCTCGGCCATGCGTTTGGCCCCCCTGGCCAGGTTGACGCTGATAATGGCCGGGAGGAGCTGGGGAGTCAGACCCACCGCCAGGGCCAGGGCGAAGAGAAATGAGTCCATAACCGGACGTTTTAAAAAGATGTTAGAGGCAAAAATCAGAATTAGGATAGTAAGGGTGACTTCCATGAGGAGAAAGCCGAAGCGCCTCACCCCTCGTTCAAATTCCGTTTCGGGAGGGCGCAAAGCGAGGCAGTCGGCTACCATACCGAACTCCGTGGCCCGGCCCGTTTTCACTACCAGGGCCTGGCCGCGGCCGTTAACTACGTGGGTGCCCATAAACACGCAGTTAACCCTTTGGGCCAGGGGCGTCTCCGGGCTCAGCGTTGCCTGGGATTTTTCTACCGGGAAAGTCTCACCCGTGAGCGCAGCCTCGTCCAAGAACAGGTCCTGGATCTCCACCAGGCGGCAGTCGCCAGGAATGATGTCGCCGGCCCGCAGGACCACCAGGTCGCCGGGGACCACCTCTTCGATGGGGATCTCCTGTTCTGTTCCGTCCCGCAGCACGCTGGCCTTGATTTGCACCACCGCCAGGAGCTTCTGGATGGCATCGGCGGCGCCCCGTTCCTGCCAGAAGCCCAGGACCCCGCTGATAAAGACGATGATCAAAATGATGATGGCGGTGGTGGCGTCGCCAAGAAAATATGAAAGGATGGCTGCAACAATCAGGATGAGGATGATGGGGGTCTTGAACTGGGCGAGAAACAGGCCCAAAGTGGTAGCTTGCTTCTTGGGCTTTAAGAGATTGGGGCCATAAGTCCGCAAGCGTTCCCGAGCCGAGCCTGTGGACAGGCCTTGGGTGGCCGTTCCCAGGCGCGCCAAGGCGTCTTGGGTGGATAGACTCCAGAATTCCTTTAGATCTTGATTCAAAGCGGAACTCCTTGGGTGGGTAAGGGTAATCCGACGCCCCGGCTTAGGGAACCAGAAGAGAGTATCCCTACTCCCATCCATGTTCTGACACATGGGTTAAATTCTGGTTCGGTAATAATTTAATTTACATTAAGATTTGCAAAGCTACGGGCTCAATCTTGCCTCTATATTTTCCTGGAATTATTGTTTTCATGGTTTATGAGCCTTAAACATGATTGGCGCACTTAGGGTAGAATTGAGATGGTTATTTAATGGCATAATGCCTGCTGAAGTAACCTCCTTCTTAATCACCAGGTTCGGAGTTCGAGTCTCCGACGGCCCCCCAAAGAAGACAAGGGGTTAGCCCATTGAGGCTAACCCCTCTTAATTTTGGGTTGACATGGGGGAGAACAAATTCAGGTATGCTAGGGGCTGAAAAAAGAACAGGCGCCCAAGTCCTCCATTAACCACCAATCTTTGGTCTCTCGTCCCCTTAAAAACCGCTGGGCGGCAGGTATGTCAGCGTTTGGGCCAACAGCCAGCACAGGAAAAGCACCACCGGGATGTGAAACAGGAGCTGGAGTATGGAGTAACCGGCCAGGTCCCGGGCCCGGCAGTTGAGGATGCCCATGAGGGGCAGCATCCAGAAAGGATTGACCAGATTCGGCAGGGCCTCGGCGGCGTTGTAGATCTGCACCACCCAACCCAGGTGCACGTGCAAGGTGTTGGCGGCTGCCATCACGTAAGGGGCCTCCACTACCCACTTGCCGCCCCCGGAGGGAACAAAGAGACCGAGCACGCCCGAATAGATCCCCACCAGGATGGGGTAGGTCCCGTGCGAGGTGAGCTTCACGAAGAGACCGGCCAGAAACGGGTTGATGGCGGTCTTGGCGATGAGCCCGAAGATGCCGCCGTAAAAGGGAAACTGGATGATGACGCCGGCGGTGGCCGGTACGGATTTGGTCACGGCCTTCAAGAAGGCCCCGGGGCGCCAATGGAGCAGGATACCCGCGGTCAGAAAGATGAAATTAAAGGTGTTGAGGTCCGTGGCTGCCATGCCCCCCTTCTGCGACAAACAGGTAAACTAGGTAGGCGATCATTAGAATGGCAATGACCACCGAGAGGACCGGGCTGGATTCGAGCCGGTCGGCGGGGGTCTTGGGCTTTTCCGCGGTCACTTCCAACGGCTCGAAGGTGATCCCCATATCTTCCGCGGTCCTGGCCTTTTCGGGGCTGGGGCAGGAGAAATAGGCCACGGTCACCGAGAGGGCAATGAGAATCGCCGCGGTTAGCAGGCTCTGCCACAGGAAGATGGTCTGGGTCAGGGGGATGACCCCGGTGATGGGCAAGAGGGCCGGGGGAATGGAACCCTTGGTGTTCTGCAGGAAGGCGGCCGAGGACGACAACCCCAGGGCCCAGACGGCCCCCAGGCCGAGATAGGCGGCGGCGCCGATGGCCCGGTAGTCGATGCGCGGCACCCGCCGGGTGATTTCCCGGACCAGCAACCCGGTAAAGATCAGGGACAACCCCCAGGAAATCAGCGAACTGAGCATGGCCAGGAGGGCGACGAAAGCCACGGCGCCCCGGGGCGTCTTGGGCACCCCCGCCAGCCACCCGATCAGCCGGGCCACCGGCGGGGAGCTGGCGACCACGAAGCCGCCGATAATGATCAGGGCCATCTGCATGGTGAAGGGAATCAGAACCCAGAAACCCTCCCCGAAGACTTGCACCAGCTTGAGGGGCTTTTCCCCCAGGGCCAGGCCGCCGAGAAAGACGATAATGACGGCGCAGAGCGCAAACACGAAGGCGTCGGGAAAATACCGCTCGCAGAAATCGGCCAGGGCTTCGCCCACCCGGGCGAGGGGGGCGGCCTCTGCGGTGGCTTTACCTTTTCCTTTCACTTTGACTTTGTCACCCATACCCCACCTCCAGGAACCTTAATGACCTGAGATTATGCCGCTGGCTTGGCCATGGCGGGCAAGAAAATGGTTTTGGACCTTCCATCCCGGGTTCAATCCCCAAAAGGTTTTCTTTTTTGGCCAGATCGTCTGGTGAGAGGCAGGATAGCACAAACTTCACTCAAAATATATCTTTTCGCAGATTAGGGGATATTTTGTGAACAGATTCTTCCTGGAGGGCCTACCTGAGAACCCCCAGGCCAGCGCCACCCGGTAATGGTGGGACTGGACAGGGTATGGCTGAGGAGGCGGACAGGTAATATCTTGGGGCAGAGATTGAGAGAGGGCAAGCCGCTAAAACTAGTAGCCAGAAACCAGCTACTTAGGCCCAGCTTGGCGCATGCGTATCAGCTGCGCGCCGGGTGGCGTGCGTTGCCAGAAATCACATTCGGGTAAAATGCGAAACGCTACTCTTTTGTGGTCGAGACGGACTTTGCTTCGCTTAACGCAACTTCCTTTCTGCAATGCCGTGAGCGCCTTATCTGCGGGGAAAGTACTCCTTTTTTGGATTTGCTCTTTGAGGTATTGGGCAAGTATTTCCCCAGTTTGCAACAGATGCCGCTCCAGCAAAGCAACCGCCCGAATGACGCTGTCGTTTCACACATGCCTGCAGATATCGGCACCGCTCCCCGTTCCGTCTGCTGTTTGAACTTCGGCAGACGCGAGGTACAGACGCAAATACCGCTGTACTCGCTGGCGTTGCCCATCAATGAGGTTAAGCAGTCTAGGTTGCTGCGACGGTGCATACAGCGCCAGGTGAAAGTCGCTGTTGAGGTTCACATTATCAACTCCGGCGGTCGGTGCCGTGTACAGCGCTTCTTCGGCCCTCTCCAAGGTAGCGAGGGTGTGATGGGGAATGGCCAGTCGCAGTGCGGTGCATTCCAGCGAGGCCAGAATGTCGTAGATTTCCAGCGCCTCATCAATGCTGAGCGGCGCCACCGTGGCCCCTTTGTTGGGCAGGAAAACGACCCAGCCTTCGGTTTCCAGCTGTCGCAGAGCCTCCCGTACCGGGATGGGGCTTACCTCGAATTCGGCGCGCGAACCCTTCCTGCCGGAGTCGATTTGCCCCCCAGCAGGCGTCCCTCGATGATCGCCACCCGAAGAGCCCCCGAAATCGCCTGGGGTGTGCTCACGCGGCCGTGCAGTGGGCTTCGGATCCCTATATGTGATCGTCATGATGGATAATTATACCCGCTCAGGAAAAAAAATATAGAAAAAAAACGTTGACATTCTCATTTTGTATATTATATACGATTATCACCCCATTGAGGTGAATATGGCTCTTCGGCGACAAGATTTCGAACTCGGCCTTCCCCGCAGGAAAATCGCGGTAAGCCACGTAGATGGGAGCCACCCTGGCGTAAGCGGAATTTCGAAGAATTGGGGAACAGGACTAGGACCGGTTTATACCGCCCAACCGGCCTGAACCCGGATATCGAGAAAACCTTCACTGCCGAAAGATGGGCGGATACGATGGAAATAGGCCTAACGATGTTCCCCGCGGGGACACCGGAACCCCTCAGGCCAGCGCCGGCGAAATAATTGCTTTTGGCAGGCTTTCTCGGTGCTAAACCGTTGCTGAAATTGCCTCAGGCTGAGTGCTTTCTGTCGCATTGCCTTGCTCCATTTGTCTATATATTTACGCTAATTGCCCCATATTTTTTAGAGCCAAAGCAATATCCGATACATAAATATTACCCTAGGTGAATACAAATAAAAGCGTCATGCTTAATTAGTAATTCAGTAACAATGCTATTCATAAATTTTAAAGGGGTAAAGAAGATGGAAAAAAATGGAAAGAAACCACCAAGTCATGGCCATTGGGACAAGGAGCACGAATCGGGGAAAAGGTTACTGGGATAAGGCATTCGCATCTAACCTGTACAAAGAAATAGTGTACAAGAGATTCGGTGTAGTGGTTCCGGTATTGATAGGGTTTTCTGTACTCTTCTTCATCTTGTTTACCGTGCAACAGTTCTTCAAAGGCTTAGCCGACGCGTATGGTAATCGGGAATATAAATTTTAATTTTATATTATCAATGCTGATATTCCCAATATTGTTTGGTTAACGGGTTTATTATTCCTCCGTTACATTCGCAAGAATGTATATCCCTTGGAGGAAGAAATAGTTAAGCAATTTTCCAAGGGGAGGGGAGAATAACATGGAACATCTCGCCGTTTATATGTTCTTATTCTTGGTTACGATTACTCTAATTATTACATATCTATCCGCACGCTGGATGAAAACGGCGACGGATTACTACGCGGCTGGCAGAACTATTATTAAAGGCTGGCAAAACGGCTTGGCTATTTTGCGGAGAATTCTTGTCTTCGGCTGCCTTCTTGGGAATAGGCGGTTTAATCGCCTTGTCGGGGATTGATGGGCAAATATTTTCCCTTACCTGGTTTGCTTCATATCTGGTGGTTTTACTACTAATGGCGGAAGCGGTCAGAAATTCCGGGAAATATACGTTTGCCGATGTGATTTCCTACCGTCTGAACCCCCAAGTAATCCGCCCGCTCGCTGCGGTTACCACCCTGGTTATCAGCATAACGTACCTGATCCCGCAAATGGTTGCTGCGGGGATTTTGGCCAAATTATTGTTCGGAATTACCTCTTCTTGGGGAATCATTATTGTCTGCGTGTGAAATGTGATCTATATCACCTTTGGGGGAATGACGGCGGCTACCTGGATTCAGATCGTCAAAGCGATTCTCCTATTAATAGGTGCATACATCCTGGCGATTTTGGTGATGGCGAAATTCCATTTCAGCCTAAGCGAACTGTTTGGCGCAGTCCTGAATAGCAAAGGGGCTGAAAATAACTTGAACCCCGGGGGCTGGTTAAAGAGTCCCTGGGAAAGATATTCACTTGGATTCAGCATGCTATTCGGCACTGCTGCTTTACCCCATGTGTTGATGCGTTTTTATACCGTGCCTTCCAAGGCTCATGCCCAATCAAGCGCGGTCTGGACCCTGACCTTTATGGCCATGTATCACGTTCTGACTTTTATCTTCGGCCTCGGCGCGGCGGTAATGGTCGGAACCAGTGTGATCAAGAGCCGGGATCCCGGTGGAAACCTGGCACTGCCGTTATTGGCACGCACGGTCGGTGGCGGCGCGGGAACGCTGGGCGGTGAGTTTCTTATGTAATTCATCTGCACAGTGGCGTTTATCACGATTATACGGCGCCGTTTCCGGTTTGTGTATCGCCGCTTCCAGCGCCTTTTCCTATGATTTTTGGTTCAATGTTGTCAAGAAAGGCCACCAGACGCAGCCAGAACAAGTAAGAACCGCAAGGATTCTCTGCGTTAATCATCGGTACTCTGGCCATTCTTTTCAGCCTGTCGGTCCAACGCTTTAACGTTGCTTATCTGGCGGGATTGGCTTTCGCCATCGCCGCCACCGTAAACCTTCCAACCATTATCTTCTCGCTATACTGGAAGAGACTTAACTAACACTGGAGCTGTTATCGGCATGGTAGGTGGCACCATCGTTGCCGTAATTTTTGTGTTAACAGGTCCTCAATTTATGGGCAAACAGGCGCTTTTTCCCTTGGCTAACCCCGGTATCATTAGCATACCCATCGGGTTCTTGCTCACCTATTTGGGCTCAATCTTTACTACGGATACTGAAGCCGCTCACAAATATGTGGAGCTCGCAGTTAGGTCGCAAACTGGTCTGGGCGCTGAATAAATAATATTTAGCGGTAACGAAGTTAATAATGTTGAAAAAAGAGGAAAGGAGAAGGGAATTATGCCTGGGGATACTTATCCAAAACTGAAAGCCGCTGCGGTACAAGCCGCTCCCGTGTTTCTTGACCGGGATGCCACCATTGACAAGGTCGCTAAACTTACGCGCGAAGCCAAGGCGATGGGAGCAGACCTGGTGGTTTTTCCCGAATCTTTTATCCCTACTTTTCCGGTCTGGACCATCCTGCATGCTCCGATCGACCAACACGATTTCTACAGGCGCTTATTCGATTAACTCTGTTCTGGTCCGAGCTCTCAATCAAGGAAACTTGCCGACATCGCTTGGGGCAACCAGGTGTTTTTGTCGGTCGGCATTACTGAGAAGAGCGATTACAGCATGGGGGCTATGTGGTGTTCGCAACTCCTGTTCGATCGGACCGGCAAATTGATTAACCGCCACCGGAAGCTCGTGCCGACTTGGGCCGAATCGCTTGCCTGGGGTCCCGGCGATCGCCTCGGACTTGCGCCCCGTGACTACGGAAATTGGCAAGATTGGCACGTTGATATGTGGTGAAAATACCAATACTCTTGCTCGTTTTGCTATGTTGGCCCAGGGAGAACAGGTCCACATCGCCT
This sequence comes from uncultured delta proteobacterium, assembly GCA_963808395.1. GTDB lineage: Bacteria > Desulfobacterota > Desulfobaccia > Desulfobaccales > 0-14-0-80-60-11 > JAPLJC01. Next base: position 16,307 of record CAWEFJ010000017.1, read on the forward strand.
GCTATCCTCCGGCTTGGCCTTTTAGACGCAGTGCGTCAAAAACCGGGCAGGGGGGCAGTTATGATCTAAAAGGAAATTACCCGCTTTCGCTCAGCGGCCCATGCTTTTGAAGGGAAAGTCTTCATAATCGCCTGTCACTCGGTGCTTGACGACGACGCCATCGAGCAAATATCGGCCGGCAAAGATGACATCCGCACGTTCCTTGAAAATGTGGCCAAGCCGACTTCTATGATTGTTGGACCGACAGGAGATATCCTGGGTAAACCGGTCGAAGGTGTGGAAGGCATTACCATTGCCGATATCGATATCAGCGAAAGCATTATCCTGAAAGAAGCCCACGACATTATCGGCAGATATAATCGGTTTGATGTTTTTCAACTGCGGGTTAACCAAACCAGGATAAAGCCCATACGCCTTTATACCACTGCCAGTACGTTTGAAGAGCCTACACCTTCACCATGTGCTTTTGAAGAAGAAAAGGAAGAGGATTAGGACTTCATAACCAAAGTTGATCGGTCCACAGGTAAAAATTGGGACGGCTCTCTCCTGCATCTACTTGAAGGCTTCCTGAAAAGTAGATGCATGGCAATAAATTGATGCCGGCGCGGTTGAACCGTTGGCTTATAACAAAGCTAAGGAGAATTAAGTAATTATGGCTATCGATGCATCTTGAGATGAGTCTGCGCCCCCCGGAGATGCAACTTGCCCCCGATCCTTCAAAACGATAACGCTGGCCAACGGTAAGACTATGGTGGTCCGTGAAGCAAAGCGGGAAGAATGCGGCGTGCTCTCGGCACTGTATATCCGCTCCTGGGGGTTCGGTCTACCGATGATTACGATGTCGTGGCCGCGCGAATGTTTGACAGCTCTCGCTTGGTTTCGGCACCGCATCGCCAACGAGTTCGTGAAGATCGTTGGTGCTATCGACGGCGTCATCGCCGGTATTCATGAAGCCGGCACGGTAGACCCTGATCATCGGCACTGAGCTGGCGATAGCTGTTACCGTGACGCGGAGTAAGTCGGAGCCCAGTTGTTTGCGGCCAAGATGGAGCATCACCTGGATTATCGAACGGAGGACGAAGTCTGGGTCGTCGCAGAAAGTCCGGATAGGTTTCAGACGGTGGATGCTCGAAGTACGAGATGGAGGACGGCTCCTCAGGCTTCCCTAACATCAGGCATGAACTGGGCGGCGTCCCCACCTTCGCCCTTACCCGAAAGCTTTCGGGAAAAACACCGGGCGGCAAATTGTGCACCGGCACGAGGCCGGTTTCCGGGCGGCAATTTGCCTTACACTGCCGAGTAGGCTGAAGATGTCGAGGAATATCCGGAGTATATACCGGGTTACAAGAGGAGTAAGCAATGACGGACGCGTGTTGGCATTGTCGGCATAGGTCACATAAAGTTCGGAAATCTTTCTGAATATGATCTGTGATATGATGGATATAACACGACGGTTATGCCCTAATCAATGTGAATTTGAGATGGTGGATAACTGGATCAGACTGTTTTTTACCGGTGAAAACATGCTCGGGGGCACTGAGCAAACCACCAGACCTGCATCGCCAGTGCCCTCATAAAGTCGGCTCCATCTCGAGCCGACGGCTGCCGAACTGGTTGAGAACGGCCCAGCTGCGGGCGCCTCCCGCGGTCAAACTCGGCTATATGGCCATCGCTTCGGGGATGGAGACGTAGTGATGGTTGTGGGTGGCGAGACCATGCGCAAGGTGACGGGCTGGGAAGCCACTGATTGCGTCGCCACGCTGGGGCATCCCGAAGCTGAATACAATATGGGGCTGACGTTTCCGGCGCTGGGGGGGATGTTCGCCCGGCTCTACATGGAACGTTACGGAGTCACCGAACAGGATGGCAACTCTGGCTGGTCAAGGATCACGAGAACGGCTCCAAGAATGAGTATGCGCTACAGAGATGGCAACGGCATTCTCGAGGATTCATTCATGGACAGCCCCAACGCGGACGTGGTCAACAACTACGTGGCCGAACCGTTGCGCCTATTCGGCATATGCCGGTTTCCGACGGTCGCGCAGTGTTGATCCTGGTGAACATGAATTCGCCCATTGTTGAGAAATTCAAGAAGAAACCCATACTCATCGCGCCGGCATTGGGTCGGCTACGAACACTCACTGCATGCACAACCGGAAGGACCCGGTCGAGATGGAGCTGGTGAAATTTTTAAAGAAGAACGGGCCTACGCCATGGCGGGAGTCAAGCCGGAGGATATCTCCTTTGCCAGAACTCCATGACCCCTTTGTTATTTTGAAGGAAGCGATAAAGTGGAGGAGGTCCGGAATTATTCCCAACGGGGCAAGGCGGTGGAAGGGTACGTTGTGGTGGAAGACTGGGCATCGACGGACGTTCGCCCATAGCATCGGGGTGGGGGCTCAAGGCCAAGGGACATCCGGTCGGCGCCACCGGGGTTCTCAGGTGGTGGAACTTGTCCGCCAGCTCCGGGGCAGGCGGAAGGGTTAGGCAAGTCGAGCACCTCGGGTATGGCATGTCGGTGAATTTGGCGGATTGGCCAACAACGTCATCACTATTATCTGCGCTAAGGATTAAAGTATGATCGATTTCAGCCTCTACGAAAAACAGGAATCAAGATATGGCTATAAGTGTCCTGAATGTGGCACTGCCTATTATCTGGCGACGATGCTCTGTACGAAATGCAGTAACCGGCGTGACCCTTCGGGGATCGTCCACCCGGATTGGGAAAAGTTCTCGTTGGAAGGACCCTGCAAACTTCTGACCTGGACCAGGGTGTGGGCCCTGCCCGAAGGCTATGACCGGCCATACTTGCTTTTCGGCATTGTTGAGTTTCCCATCGGTCTAAAGGCCGCGGGTCAGCTCGAAACGGAAAATCCGGTTATGGGGATGAACCTCGTAGCCCACGTGAAGGAGTCCTCAGAAAGACCGGGCCCACCAGTCAAGGTGTTCGTCTTTCCGATGACTGAAACATTACCTTGGCTAATTTTTGCGATCTGTCGGCCCACAGTGAAATGTCGCAGCTGCCGACCTTTCTAACCCTAGCGGTGACAAATAGCCCAAGGCAAAATGCTGCCGCTCTCAATTATCAAGTTCCTTATTTTAAGGAGGGGATTCAGGGGGACTTTAAAATCCCCCTTTTTTCCCGCCCCGGTTTGGGAGATAACCCGTAGGGGTACCTAATTTGCAGGAGCATATAGTCTCCCAGATATCCGGTGAATGTTTTCCTAGCACCTGCTCGAGTCCGGCTAACTCTTGTGATTAGTGCACCGGTTCCAAATAGGCTTATTTATTGGCAGGGAGAATTATTATGGAAGAGACGAATAAGATCTTAAAGAAGCCTTTGCCGGAGAATCCCAAACAAACCGACGCTATCTGGCCTTTGCGGCGAAAGCAGAACAGGAAGGTTATAACCAGGTGGCTCACCTTTTTCGAGGAATCGCCGAGGCAGAAACGGTCCACGCTGTTAATTACCTTCATGCCATGAAGGCAGTTAAATCTACAAGGGAAAACCTCCAAGAGGTCCTTGCTAGCGAAACCGTTGCCTTCCAAGAAAGGTACCCTAAAATGGTCGCCACTGCCAAATGTGAAGGTCAGCAGGAAGCCGAACGCAACTTCACCTATGCCTGCGGCGCAGAAGAGTCACATGCACAACTCTTTAAAAAGGCTCTTGAAGGTCTGAAGGAAATGTTGCCAGTTGACTTGTATATTTGCGCTGTTTGCGGCTATGCCATAGAAGGAGAATCCTTCTTGACATTTGTCCTATCTGTAAGGCCTCAAAAGAATTCTTTAAGATGGTCGATTAGTTACCCGGTCAGAACATAATAAAAGTAAGGCATCCCTGGCGTAAAACATAAAAGCCAAGGAGGTCTGTCATGTGAAAGACTGGATAGAAGTCACCAGGTATACAGGCTGAGCTTACCTGAATAGGCCGGACCGGGCGGCCACTAGCTGCACCACCCCCAGCAGGTAAGCGTCCCGGCCATGGGCCGCCAAAAGAGAAAGACCGACGGGGACGCCCCCCACCTCGGCCAGGGGCAAAGAGACCTCAGGCAGGCGGCCGATGCCGGCAATGGCCGTCAATGACAGGGTGCGCGGGTAGTAGCTGGTTTTGGGCTTATCCGGCCGCTCGACTTTCAGGCCGCCTTTGAGCCGAGCCGGGGCCGGCACGGTGGGGAAGCAGAGGAGATCTCGCGGCCCCAGGAAGTTTTCCAGTCGGCGAAAATAGCGCTCCCGGGTGCGGGTGGCATCCCCCAGCCTGCCACGCTCGGCATTCTTGATGAGGTCAAAAAACTTCGCGGCTTTGGGGCTGAGCGCCGGTTTGGCGCTCTCCACCCAGGACCCCAGGCAGTTCCACATCTCGCACCACTGCAGGATGGAACTCGTTTCATACCAGCCGGTTAAACCCGAGTCCGCCGCGTCGCCATCGATTTCCCGCAGGGAAGTCTCCTGGACCCGGTCGCCGAAAAGTCTTTGCAATAACTGCACGGCGCGGCCCAGGGCCGCCCTGATTTCCTGGTCGCCAATGGCCCAGGCCTCTCTGATCAGGTGGAGGGTACCCACTTCAACGTCACCCGGCACCGGGGCAGCCAACAGCACCGAGCCGGCCCGGGCCAGGAGGTCGGCTGACCCCGCCAGGAGGCCTACGGTATCGAAGCCGGGGGCAAAGGGGGTGACGCCGGCCGTGGAAATGAACCCATGAGAGGGGCGCCAACCGAAAATGCCGCAATTGGCGGCCGGGACCCGGATCGAGCCCCCGGTGTCGGTGCCCAGGGCAAAATCGGCCAGGCCGCAGGCCACGGCCGAGGCCGAGCCGCTGGACGAGCCCCCCGTAACGTGATGCGGGGCCCTGGGATTCAGCGGCGCTCCATAGAAATAATTTTCCCCGTCCAGGCTGAAGGCCAGCTCATCACTAATGGCCTTGCCGATGCACTGAGCCCCCGCGCCTAATAGTTGGTCCACGCAGATGGCGTTGGCTGCGGCCGGGGGATGGGTCTTGGCCCAGTCGGGCGAGCCGCAAGAGGTGCGGTGGCCTGCCAGATCGATAATATCCTTCACGGCAAAGCGCAATCCGTCCAAAGGCCCCGGGGCCGTGGGGGGCAATTTCACGATCTCGACCAAGGCTCCCGATTCCTGGATGCTGTATTTTCTGAGGAGAGGCATCCGATCGTCCCCTTTAATAGCCGAATTGTCTGGTGAACGACACGATAGCATAAATTTCCACGAAAAAGTGAATTTCCCCCAGAGGTTCGCAAATCAACCCCTCTTGAGCAGATTCTTCGTAAGTCGGCAACCTTTGAAGAGGGTAATCGACAACCTTTAGAGGTCTTCCCCGCCCCGGGGTACCCTGGACACGGCGCCCAGCCGGCATTATCATATTATTTTATGCCGCAGCCCATCATCAAAATGTTAGAATATAGTACGTAAAAACCGGCTACTCAGGTGCGCAGAAACCCCAGGAAATATTGGGGCCCTGGGGAAAACCAGCTTTCCCCTCAGCCCTCCCCAGGCTGGCAAGGGTTGTCGCTGGGTTGACCGGGCCGGCAGGTCCAATGGATCGGCAGGCCAGGGTTGAAGCGGCTATTTGATTAATCAAGAGGGAGAGGGCATATGGTTGAGACGCCGGTTTCCGAAAGCATGGTGGTCATATGGTCTTCGGGAGATCGGGAAGTTGCCAAAAAAATGGTTTTTATGTACACCAAAAACTCCAAGCTCAAGGGCTGGTGGGGTCGCGTCAGGCTAGTGGTCTGGGGCCCCTCAGCCCAGCTACTGACCAAGGACCCGGAGCTTCAAGAGGAACTGGAAGATTTGAAGGCCGCGGGAGTTGAACTGCAAGCGTGCAAAGCCTGCGCGGATCTTTACGGGGTAACCGACCAGCTCAAGTCGCTGGGCATCGAGGTCATTTACATGGGCGCTCCCTTGACCGAAATGCTGAAAACGGGCTGGACCTGCCTAACCTTTTAACCGGGCGCGGTGGGGCGCCATGAGACTCTGGATGAAAACTCCAATGAAATGGTGTCTGGGAGCCTGGATTTTCTTGGGGTATATGGGGATAATCTTTTTCCCGGGCTTTGCACTCTGCGCCGGGGCTCCGGTTGATCTGCAGCGCCGCTTGGCCGCGGGAGAGATCATTGTCAATACAAAAGAAGATCCTGGAAGCTGCCTCATACGCGGCGAGATGACCGGGGTCATAGATGCTCCCCCGGAAATCGTCTGGCAGGTGATTACTGACATTAATAATTTTAAGTATTTCATGCCCCGGACTCGAATAGTATGGCGGTGCCGCCGGAAAAGATTCCCTTGATCTTGCAAAAGCGGCCCACCCGGGCCGAGGAAGTGGAGGCCCTACTGGGCCCCCCCGCGGACCCGGCCAGCTATCGTATCCCTGGCGGCGAATATTCTGGATATCATTATAGTCATCTTGACATTACCCTGGCCTTGCAGCAACCGCTGGTACATCATTAAAGGGTTGTATGATGAGACCGGCGCGGCCCAGCATCGTTATCACAGTTCCTGGACCCTCGTCATCGGCAACCTGCGGGAAAATTCCGGCGAATGGATTTTGGAACCATTTGGCACAGATAAAACCAAGGCCACGTATAGGCTTAATACTGATCCCGGCGGCGCCATTCCCGAGTTCCTTGTCAAGCGGGGCACTGCAGACACCATGCCCCAGATCATTAAAGCGGTCAGGGAACAGGCAGCCAAGCTGTGTGAGCTCAAACAGCCATAACTACTCATCGCCGGCGAACCTCTCGCCTGTTACCCAAGAGCCTTAACTCCGTTTATTCAGCTTTCTCCGGATGCTCCTGGCGGTGCAGGTCGGAAAGGGCTGGAAGACTCCATGGTCTTAGTCGCGAACCTGCGGCTTGGTCCGGACCCAGGCGGTGGGCGACGATGCCCTGGAGCACGGCTGGGGGGAGGTTTGGAGGCGGGAAATATTCAAAAAAAATCCTTTAGCTCAAAATTTGGCCCGTGCTTGGCAATAAGAGCTTCAGCCTCGGCGTATATTACTTCGGGGTCAGGCTCTTTGCCCACCAGATTCCGATATATCTTGTGTAATTCATTGCGAATATTCTCTATGGCCTGCTGCTTTTCCCGAGAGGCTGATTCATCTATGGCAGTATTCATGGTCCTTTACCTTCCTTCGCCAAGATAGCTGGTGACCGACGGTCATGGCTGTCAGATGGGACAGATAGGCCCTTCAGGATATTTGAATTGCAGCCAGCCGCAAATTTTAAGAATCCAATACCTGGTTTCTCCGATAAACTTCAATCCCTTTAAATGAGAGCCGATAAAACACCATTCCCGGCTGGCGGGATCGTAGGAGATCTTGTCGCGGAAGAGCCAAATCTCCCCGGGAGCATCCAAGGCCTCTGCCGCCTCAACCACATAGTCTGTACGATTCATGATATCCCCCTTTGAAAACCTACCCTCTTAACCTTGGGCCTCTGCCAGGCATTGTCTCCCGCCCTTGTTTCCTTTTGGCTTCAGGAAGATTAGAAATTCATTTCATGATTAGACCGTCACCAGCCTTTCTTGTCGGGCACGATCATGAACGCCTTGATGATGACGCAGGCCAGCCCCAGTCTCAGGCAATTCTCATGCTGCATTCCTAAATTTAATCATTGCTTCCCTCGGCCTCCCTCAAGCTAGAAAGTGGGCTTGTCCGGACCTCCTGGGATCGTGGCAGAAAAAAGTTGCGAATTGACAGGGCGCACAAAATGGTTAACTGAAAGCTATAAGGCGTCTATCTGACCTTCCGGAAAAAATTCCTCTCGCAAAATCAAGCCTTGGAAGACCAGATTCATGGGAGGTGCGAAATTGATGATTGCCCGGCACACCCGGGATCTGCTCACTGGATAATGGAGTGATAAAAGCTATAACCGGAGGGGTTAAATGACCAAGCCCATCTTTCCTCATGAAATGTGCAGTTTTGCCGGCATGGATGAACTCGCCGAGCTGGCGCTCGACTTGCGGTGGTCATGGAACCACGGCGCTGACGACATCTGGCGGCCTCTGGCCCCGGAATTGTGGGACCTCACCCGCAATCCGTGGGTCATTCTCCAAACCTTGGCGCCGGATAAGCTGAAAGATTTGGCCGCCGATGCCAAGTTCCGGACCCGGGTGAAAACCTTGGCCCAGAAGATGAGCACTTCCCGCCGCGACGCCGCCTGGTTTCAAAAGGCTTATGCCCAGTGCCAAACTGACCCAGGTGGCTTATTTCAGCATGGAGTTCATGTTGGGCGAGGCTTTGCCCATCTATTCGGGCGGCCTGGGCAACGTGGCCGGCGATCAGCTCAAAGCCGCCAGCGATCTCGGGGTGCCAGTCGTGGGCGTCGGGTTGTTGTATCAGGAGGGCTACTTTCGCCAGGCCATCGCGGCCGACGGCTCCCAGTTGGCCCTTTATCCTATTAATGATCCGGGACAACTACAGATCACCCCGGCACGCGATGCCAGCGGCGAATGGGTCAGCCTGCAAATCCATCTGCCCGGTTTACGCAGTCTGGGTGCGCGCCTGGCAGGCGCAGGTGGGCCGCCTGAAATTATATCTGCTGGACCTGAACGACCCGGAAAACCCGCCTATTGTGCGAGGCATAACCAATGAATTATATGGCGGCGGCCTGGAGATGCGCATCATCCAGGAACTCGTGCTGGGCATTGGCGGCTGGCGGCTCTTGCGCACGCTGGGATTGAATCCCGAAGTGTGCCATCTGAACGAAGGCCACGCGGCCTTCGCCATACTGGAACGAGCCGTGGATTTCATGAAATCGACGGGGCAGCCTTTTGAGGTGGCGCTCCAGGTGACGCGCGCCGGCAATCTCTTCACCACCCACACCCCGGTGGAAGCCGGTTTTGATCGCTTCCCGCCGAAATTGGTGTGGCAGCATCTGGGCGATTATGCGGAGAATCATTTGGGCCTGTCATATCGCGATTTGATGGCGTTAGGACGCCAAAATCCCGGCGACGACCAGGAACCCTTCAACATGGCCTATCTCGCCCTGCGCGGCAGTGGCGCGGTCAACGGTGTGAGCCAGTTGCACGGGAAAGTCAGCCGGCAGCATCTTCCAACCCCTGTTCCCCCGCTGGCCCCAGGACGAGGTGCCCATTGGCCACGTCACCAACGGCATCCATGTACCAACGTGGGATTCCCAGGCTTCGGACGAGTTGTGGACCAGGCACTGCGGCAAAGAGCGGTGGCTGGGCGAGACGACCAGGTGGAAGAAGTGATACGCCGGGTGTCCGACCAGGAATTATGGGCCATGCGCCAGGCCTCCCGGCACACCTTGGTTGAATATGCCCGCCAACGTTACGCCCAGCAACTGGCCGCCTCCGGCGCCTCCCCGGAGCAAATCGCCCAGGCCGGACAGATTCTGGACCCCGAGGCTTTAACCCTGGGTTTCGCCCGGCGGTTTGCCACTTACAAGCGTCCCACCTTGCTGTTGCATGACCCGGAGCGCTTGATTCGCCTTTTAACGGACCCCCAGCGCCCGGTCCAGATCCTGATCGCCGGCAAGGCCCATCCCGCTGACCGGGCGGGGCAGGAAATGATCCGGCAATGGGTGCAATTCACCCGGCGTCCCGAAGTATGGGGGCGCGTGATCTTTTTGAGCGATTACGACATGCTGTTGACCGAGCAGCTCGTGGGCGGCGTCGACGTCTGGATCAACACCCCCCGGCGTCCCTGGGAGGCTTGCGGCACCAGCGGCATGAAGGTGCTGGCCAACGGCGGCCTCAATCTTTCGGAACTGGACGGCTGGTGGGCGGAAGCCTATTCGCCCCAGGTGGGTTGGGCGTTGGGCGATGGCCGGGAGCACGGTGACGATCCCGGCTGGGATGCGGCCGAGGCCGACGGCATTATACGATATCCTGGAAAAGGAAGTAATCCCAACATTTTACGCCCGTAATGCCGATGGTCTCCCCACCGCTTGGCTGGCCAAAATGCAGGGCGAGTATGACGACGCTCACGGCCCGTTTTTCCGCCAACCGCGCCGTTCGTCAATATACCACGGAGTATTATCTACCGGCGGCGGAAGCCTATGAGGCCCGCCAGGCGAAGCAAAGCGCTCTCGGGATTCGCCTGGCGAACTGGCGGCAGCAGATTGAGCAGGAATGGCACTCCATTTCTTTCGGCGACCTGCAGATAGAAACCCGTGACGGACAACATCATTTCCGGGTGGAGGTGATTTTCGGCAGGGTGGATCCTCAGGCAGTGCAGGTGGAATTATTCGCGGAGGAGACCGAAGGCCAGCCCTGGCGGCAGCCGATGGCCCGGGGGGACAAGCTCCCGGACCGGGAAGGAGCTTACGTGTTTACCGCGCCAGCGCCGGCGACGCGGCCCGCGGGCGATTTCACCCCGCGTCTCATCCCTTACTTTCCCGGCGTCGCCGTGCCGCTGGAAATATCTTTAATTTTATGGCACCACTGATTGCCACTGGAGGTAGCTAATGAGCATTTCTCCTTATGCCGGGAAACCCGCCGAGCCCTGGATGTTGACCAACATCCCCCGCCTCGTCACCGCCTACTATGTCAATCGTCCCGATCCCGCCGTGCCGGCGCAGCGCGTGGCCTTCGGAACCTCCGGGCATCGCGGCTCGTCGCTGGACCACGCCTTCAACGAAGCGCATATTCTGGCAATTACCCAGGCTATCTGTCTCTACCGCAAGCAGCAGAGTATCGACGGGCCGCTGTTCATGGGCATCGATACGCACGCCCTGTCGGAGCCGGCCTTTGCCAGTGCCTTGGAGGTCCTGGCGGCCAATGGCGTCGAGGTTATGGTGGATGCGGCCGGGGGTTACACGCCGACTCCGGTGATCTCGCATGCAATTCTCACTTACAACCGGGGCCGGCGCCGGGGCCTGGCCGACGGCATCGTCATCACGCCCTCGCACAATCCGCCGCAATATGGCGGCTTCAAATACAATCCGCCCCACGGAGGCCCGGCGGACACCCAGGTGACCCAATGGATCGAACGGCAAGCCAACGCCTTCCTCACCGACGGACTGAAAGGGGTGGCGAGAGTCCCGTTTGAGCGCGCCCGCCAAGCCTCCACCACCCATGCGCATCGCTTCCTGGACGCCTATGTGGGCGATCTCTCCTCAGTGGTGGACATGCAGGCCATTCAAGACAGCCAGGTTCACCTGGGGGTGGATCCGCTGGGCGGCGCCAGCGTGGCTTATTATGACGCCATTGCCGAGCGCTACCACCTCAACCTGGAGGTCGTGAATCACAGCGTCGATCCCACGTTCCGGTTCATGACCGTTGACTGGGACGGCCAAATCCGCATGGACCCGTCCTCGGTTTACGCGATGGCGAGCCTGATCGACCTCAAGGACCGCTTTGCCGTTGCCTTTGCCAGCGACACCGATGCCGATCGCCATGGGATCGTGAGCCACAGCCAGGGATTGCTCCCCCCCAACCATTATCTCGCCGTGGCGATCGCCTACTTATTCGCCAACCGCCCGGAGTGGCCGGAAACGGTGGCCGTGGGCAAGACCCTGGTCAGCAGCAGCATGATAGATCGGGTGGCCGCGCGGCTGAACCGGCGGCTGGTGGAAGTTCCGGTGGGGTTCAAGTGGTTCGTGGAAGGACTTATCGACGGCTCGCTGGGCTTCGGCGGCGAGGAGAGCGCGGGAGCGACCTTTTTGCGGCGTGACGGCAGCGTCTGGACCACGGATAAAGACGGGCTGGTCCCGAACCTGCTGGCCGCGGAGATCACCGCCCGCACCGGCAAAGACCCGGGGGAGCACTACCAGGAACTGACCGCGGAGTTCGGCACCCCGTACTACACCCGGATTGACGCGCCGGCGACCCCCGAGCAGAAGGCGAGGCTGGCGAAGTTGTCCCCCGAAGCCGTCAAGGAGTCGGAGCTGGCCGGCGAGCCCATCACGGCCAAGCTGACCAAAGCCCCGGGAAACAATGCCCCCATCGGCGGCCTGAAGGTCATGACGGCAAGGGGCTGGTTTGCGGCCCGGCCGTCCGGCACGGAGAACATCTACAAAATCTATGCCGAAAGCTTTAAAGACCAGGCCCATTTGGACGCCATGGTGACTGAAGCCCAGCGGATCGTGAATAACGCGCTTGGAGTAGTCGGAGTCAGGCCGCGACCTCGGCAGGATCGGCAATGAGCGGCGACAGTCCAGGTCCTCTTACTTGATAGAACGAAAGGAGCACGAACATGACAACGGGCATGGCACCACTCACCGAACGTCCGGCCTGGAAGGCCCTGGAAGCCCACTATCAGCAGGTTCGGGAGCTGCATCTCCGGAAACTCTTTGGGGACGATCCCAGGCCGCGGCGAGCGCATGACCGCCGAGGCCGTGGGCCTTTACCTGGATTACTCCAAGAATCGCATCACCGACGAAACCCTCAAGCTGCTTCTGCAACTGGCCGAGGAATCCGGCCTGCGAGCCCGGATTGACGCCATGTTCCGGGGAGAAAAGATCAACCTTACGGAGAAGCGAGCCGTCCTGCACGTCGCCCTGCGCGCCCCGAAGGGAGCAGTCATCGTCGTGGACGGCGAGAACGTGGTGCCCCAGGTCCACGCCGTGCTGGACAAGATGGCTAACTTCTCCGACCGCGTCCGGAGCGGCGCCTGGCTGGGCCACACCGGCAAGCGTATTCGGAACGTCATCAACATCGGCATCGGGGGCTCCGACCTGGGGCCGGTGATGGCCTACGAGGCGCTCAAGCACTACAGCGAGCGCGCCATGACGTTCCGTTTCGTTTCCAATGTCGATGGCACCGACTTCGCGGAGGCGGTCCAGGATCTTGATCCGGCGGAAACCCTCTTCATCATTTCTTCCAAAACCTTTACCACGCTGGAGACGATGACCAACGCCCACACGGCCCGCAATTGGTCGCTGGCGGGTCTCGGGGGCGACGAAAAATCGGTGGCCAGGCATTTTGTGGCGGTCTCGACGAACGCTGAGGGAGTGGCGAAGTTCGGCATCGATACCGCCAACATGTTCGAGTTCTGGGACTGGGTCGGCGGGCGCTACTCCATGGACTCGGCCATCGGGCTCTCCACCATGCTGGCCATCGGCCCGGACAACTTCCGGGCCATGTTGGACGGCTTCCATCAGATGGACGAGCACTTCCGCACCGCCCCGTTCGCGAGCAACCTGCCGGTGCTCATGGGCCTCCTGGCCGTCTGGTACAACAACTTCTTCGGCGCCCAGACCGTGGCGGTCTTGCCGTACGAGCAGTATCTGAAGCGATTCCCGGCCTATCTGCAGCAGCTGACCATGGAGAGCAACGGCAAGCACGTCACCCTGGATGGGACCGAGGTCGCTTACCAAACCGGCCCCATCTATTGGGGCGAGCCGGGGACCAACGGCCAGCACTCTTTCTACCAGTTGATTCATCAGGGAACCAGGCTCATCCCCTGTGACTTCATCGCCTTCGCCCAGCCGCTCAACCCCCTGGGCCGGCACCACGACATGCTCCTGGCCAATGTCTTTGCCCAGACCGAAGCGCTGGCTTTCGGCAAGACGCCCGAGCAAGTGAAAGCCGAGGGCACGCCGGATTGGCTCGTGCCCCACCGGGTCTTCCAGGGCAACCGCCCCTCCAACACGATCCTCGCCGAGCGCCTTACCCCGGAAACGCTGGGCAAACTCGTGGCCCTCTACGAGCACAGCGTCTTCACCCAGGGGACCATCTGGAGCATCAACTCGTTCGACCAATGGGGCGTCGAGCTGGGCAAGGCTCTGGCCCAGCGCATTATCCCGGAACTGGAGAGCCAGGAGGAGCCCCGGCTCGGCCATGATAGTTCAACGAACACCCTGATCCGGCGCTACCGGAAGCTCAAGGAGGCCTCCTGATGACTTTTGGATTGTCCAAGCGGGTGGGAATCGCCACCGATCACGGTGGGTTTGGAATTGCCAAATCCCAATTACATTTGCAAAGGCTTTTCCATATATGAAACATATATGAAGATTAGCGGAAGGGCGTTTAGTGGCAAGTTATCCGGCATTGGGTAAAGAGTTTTAGAAAATGAATATCAAACTCTCACGCCCTGGAAGGCGCTATAGCCTTCCGGGAATTGCTGCCTCCTCCTCAAGTTCAAATGTGCCGAGTTCTTTAACCCTTGCCATGTCCCGGTCATAGAATCTCGAAGCTAAAAAAGGAGAGTAATAATAAAAGCCCCATGCCGAGTATGAGTATTACCTGCAAGGCGATTGTCACACCATACTTATCCGAAATCGCTCCGGCAATGACAGGACCTTGAACCCCGCCCAGCCAATTATTGGCAATGGGTATAAAACAGACCGTCATGGCCCTGCATAACGGCGTCGACAGATCTTGTGTGACTGCGACCAGAGTGGATGTAATACCCGTCTGGAAGAACATCGCCAGACCCCATGAAATCATCACCACATAATAGGTTTTCGCCCATAGGGAATACTGGAGCGAAATAGTCATCGTAATAAGAAATAAAGTTGCTCCCACTGCTGTAGCAAGCAATCTCCCTTTAGCTGTTTTTTTCAGAATTACATCGCCAAGTTACCCAAATACAGTAAGAGCCCTGCAAATGTGATAAGAGCTAGGAGTACTAATAAGCTCCTCCAGCCTGTTTAATATTCATGCCGAATTCCCTGACGTAAAAAGTGACTCCCCAGGTGGTGAAAGTATACTGTACCATTACTGCCATACCGGACCCCAGATATACAAAAACAAGTGTGGGTGATTTCAAAATGAATTTTAAGGTTCTCCAGATGTTGGTTGCATGACTTTCCTTTTCGATCTCCACACTTTTATAATCAGGCATGAACCAGGACAGGGCAGCCAGTATCAAACCAGGAATAGCAAGCACCCCGAAACACCATCGCCATCCGTAATGATAGCCTATATATCCCGCTGCCGCTATGCCAATGGAAGTTCCGAGTTGAGAAGCAGAATAGAAAAGACCTATCATGGTCCCTCTCATTTTTTTAGGATACCACGCGCTGATCAAGGCATTACCCGCCGGGACGTAACCCGATTCACCACCTCCTACGCCCAGGCAGGCGGAAGAAGAAGGGTTTTGTACCCCACCGCCATGCCCATAAAATAAGTAGCCAAACTCCATGTCGCCGCCATTATACTGACTATTTTCCTGCGACTCCACTTGTCCGCCAAAATTGCCGTCGGTAAGACCAGCAAACCGAGAGACAAGCCGAGTATTGAACTAACAAGGCCCGACTGGGCATCTGTGAGCCCAAATTGTTTCTTCAATAGTGGGAGAACGGAACTGACCGCCGACCTATCAGCCAGGTCGAGTAGAAATAGCAGCCAGAGCACCATAAACCAGAGATTGGCCCTCCCTGAAGGAAATATCCATCTCAGGCTTGTCATCAGGAACAGTTTGTTTACCCGTTTGGCTATACATATTAAGTCCTCTCCTTTGGCGTATAAATTATAGGAGCTTAACGTATTCTTCCGGGGCGGAGTGTTTTGCAGCCCGTCTACATCCTCAGACACTTTCCTCCTGCTGAGATCGGCAGCAACATCAACGAGCAGCATGGTCTTCCATATGGAGAGGATAATTTAAGCGAAATCCAGTATATGTATTCCCTGCGTTTCTCCTTTGGTAATTAGGGTTTATTTTCTTGGGGACTTCTTTAAATCTACGAAGGAGTTGTATCCCGACGAACGCAAGTGCTCAATGACGACTTGACAGGTGCCTTTTTCCCGTCACGGGCACGCATGTGGCATTAAGCATTTCCTGATGAGCTTTCAAGAACTCCGGGATCTTTTTTCCACGGTAATAATTCATGCTCCGCCAAGCGAGGATCCTGTCGTATATCTGACGGATTAGCTGGCATAAAAAATTAAGTTGCGATGCTCTGTAAAAATCCATGTGGAACTTGCGGTTGAGGAGTAAATACTCATGGGTGTCCTCCTTGCTGAAGCCAGCCAAATCGAAGTTAAGGCGTTCCAACTTGTCGATCTCGGCCTCACTGATCTTCATGGCGGCAAGCTCAGCGGCACGACCTTCGAGTTCATATCGTATTTGAAAAATCTCCAGGATCTCCATAAGGTCAATGCCCATGGCCACAACCACCCCTTTGTTGGGCTCCGACATCACTAAGCCTGGCCCTGAAGGTCTCGCAGGGCTTCCCTAATGGCCACCCGGCCCAGGTTGAGTTCAACTTCGAGCTTCTGTGGGATAAGACGTGTTCCCGGTGGGTAGATGCCGCTGATGATCATGTCTTTGATTGAGTCGATAGCGATCTGGGTCATTGTTCGGTAAGTGGGGGTTTCCATGTTTTATCCTTGTCCTTTCTTTATTGCGGGTTAAAGCGCTTTTTTTGTCATAGAGCCATCCTTTGATAGAAGCTGTTCGATGACAACCGGGATTTGGTCTAAATGATCCACAACAGTAACACCAGCTTCTGCCAGGATCGCTTTTTTGGATGAAGGGCGGCCGAAGCCGCGCTCTATGATGGCGCCGGCATGTCCGAACGGAATCCCCTCGGGCAGATTTTCCATGAATTGTCCAGCCACATAAGCCACCACTGGCTTTGTGAAACCTCCCTGGCAAATGAAATCTGCGGCATCCTCCTCCATACAACCCCCCGGTTCGCAAACAAGACTGCCGCAGAGGTTTGGTCGTCTTTTTCAAACAACTCCAGACCCTCACTAAATGTGGTACCAATCATGGGATCACCGCCTACAGATATTACCGTACTCTGGCCGATTCCAGCCCTGGTCAGGAGAGGCTGCCGATTTCATGGTTGATGCCCCCGGAGCGTGAAAGCACGCCGACCGGGCCTTCCATGAAGTAGTGGCCGGGGTTTCCGAGGATTCCCATTTTGCTCTTACCGGGACTGATCAATCCGTTGCAATTGGGTCCGATCAACCGCACTCCTCTGGAGCGTGCAATATGAAATGCTTCCGAGAAGTCACGGCTCGGGACCTTATCGGTGATAATGACCGCAAATAGGATGCCCGCGTAAACCGCTTCAATAATGGCATCTTTGACACCTGCCGCCGGGATGTAGAGAACAGAGGCATTGGCACCGCACTCGCCCACAGCTCTGGCCACTGAATTGTAAATAGGGAGGCCTAAAATAACTTGTCCTTCCCGGCCCGGCACCACTCCGGCAACAACCTTTGTCCCGTATTTAAGACTATAGCGAGTGTCAAACTGGGCCTGATGTCCTGTGATCCCTTGCACGACGACACGCGTGTTTTCATCGATCAATATGCTCATGATTCCTCCCCTTCCTTTCGAGAATCTCGGGATTTCAGAATTTCCACGACTTTTTCTGCTGCAGCCTGGATGCTCACCTCGGACCCGTAATAATGGATTCCAGGAACGGCTTCGAACAAACGGCGGGCTTCGTTTTCTCCTGAACCAGCCCATCTGGCTACTACCGGAATCTTTTGGGGATCAATGTTAAATTCTTCCAGAGAGTGAACAATCAATTTGGCAAAATCGGAAACATCAAGCGCGCCAATAATATTGCCGCCGGAAAAAACGGCCCTGATGCCGGGTTTTGTCAAAGTAGCGTCCAGCAGGGCCTGCCATTTATCCTCAATTCCTTTTCCAGGTCCAAGATCACTGTAATTGGCTGGTTTACCGCCTGCGTTTACGATCGCGTCCAACACCACGAGGCTTGCCCCGCCTCCGATGACATTGATAGCAATATCTCCATCGGAAAATTCCGTGTAGCGGGTTGCGCCGCCACCAGGATTCTTCATGTCGGCTTCCAATACTTTTCTTTCTCTCTCAGTAAAATTTCCAAGGCTTCGTTCCATTCCGTAAGCCGCAATGTTTCTTTAGTTCCGGGTGTCGAAACAGGGCCTCATCATCCACATTCAAGAGAGCACTCCAATGGCCCATACCTGGCCGGCTCCATCCATGGCCAGGGGGTTGATCTCCAGAATCCGGGCATCTATGCGGTGGAAGAGCCGATACAAGGAAACGAGGACCGGACTGATTTTCTTCGTCTCTTCTGTGGTAAACCCGGCTTCGTAACAAAGCGACCGTGCCTGAAATGTATAGAAACCTTCGACGATGTTAATATTGTGGCGAAATACAGAATCAGGGTGTTTTTGAGTCAATTCCTCAACATCGATGCCCCCCAAGGGAGAGAGGAGCATAACTGGAGACCTCAATCGGTTATCATATGTAATGGACACGAAAATTTCTTTGCGGATATCTATTTGCTCCTCGATGAGGACATTCTTGATCTCGAAGCCGTCCATCCGAAGGCCCAGAATATCAGACGTGATTTGAAGGGCTGCTATCTGGTTCGGAACTTTTTTTATCAGGCCCGCCTTTCCTTTCTTGCCTTTTGGAACAAGCGCTTTAATGACCCATGGAAATGGAAGGCACTTCTCAACTGCTTCTAAGGCTTCACACGAGTCGATTGCTACACCTTTAGGGACAGGAATGCTTTCGGCTTTCAATAAAGCCTTGGTATGATGCTCCAGAATTTTTAGCCATTGTTAAACCTCCATCCCAAAATTGAAGTGATACCCGAATACGCCTCTGGTATAAGGGTTCTTTCCATGCGGTATTTCAGCGCTTCCATCCCTGCATCGTTATTTCATCATGCCTCTTATTTCGGGCCAACAACACGCTAAATATTCAAAGGCCTTCTGCAGGTGAAAACCATGGATTCCTTGGCCATTTGAGAATCTCGCCGCTTGATAGAGTCATTTATTTTTTCATGATCTTTCAGAGAATCGCTTATAAGCTGCGAGGAAAAAGGTAACGAGGCCGGT
Source organism: uncultured delta proteobacterium (assembly GCA_963808395.1). GTDB lineage: Bacteria > Desulfobacterota > Desulfobaccia > Desulfobaccales > 0-14-0-80-60-11 > JAPLJC01. Next base: position 35,021 of record CAWEFJ010000017.1, read on the forward strand.
GAGGGTGAGTTCCTTGATCGGCTCCCGAATAGCCAACCACCCAAGGTTCAGCTCTAAATTTCCAGCAATTAGGCGTATGCCCGGTCTAAAATAGCTCTTGTATGATGTTTTCGGTGATTTCGTTCAAGGCGATTTGGCTCAAAATGGGTACATGATCTTCTTTGCAATTAGTTTCAAATTTTTGTTCCCGTATATTTTAGCAAATATATTTGATAAAATATAAAAAAGCATATCTCTGGTCCCTTGTCAAGAGGAAAATCGTTCAGGGATCATTTTTTTGCATACTTTTTTCGCGGGGGGTCAGTTTCCAATGCCAAAGAGGTGAATTTTCGTTGACAATCTTCATATCACCCGCTACTTATCGCAGAAAAAGTGATCACTGCTTTGACTGGAAACTCATCACCTGGCTAAAAATTCAAACTCTCCGGGCGGATTTGATCCAGGAGAGAACTATTCTTGATATTCCCTCTCCGATGATTAGTTTCCGAAGTATTAATTGACTTGACGCACCGCATCCCCCAAGTCTTGGATATATGGGAAACTCTTTTCCACAGCCGCTTTTTCCGGAGTTCAAGCCTCTCGGCCTGGAGGATAGGGATATTTTCCGGCGGCTGCTGTGGGATTATCAACCGGAAACTTCAGAGTTAACTTTTACCAACCTTTTTATCTGGAAGGATTTTTATAATCTTGCCTGGTCGCTGGATCGCGACTGGCTGTTAATTATCAGTGATTCTCCCGACGGCAGAAGTTGGACGTTTCCGCCCATCGGGCCTTCTCCGAGAGTGGAAACCTGCAAAAAATTACTCAAATGGCTCAAGGATATCAAAGGGATAAAGATTCCCAGGATTGAACGTGCGGATAGCCGGCTGGTGGCGGAGTTGGCTGATGACTCTCGATTTCTTATCGAACCTGCCAGGGATCATTTCGATTATGTCTATCGCTCTGAAGACCTTATGCAGCTTACGGGAAACAAGTATCAAACGCAGCGAAACCATCTTCAGCATTTGCAGCGTTCCTATGCCTTTTCCTATGAGCCTCTCCAGGAAAGGCATATCTCCGCTTGTCTGGATTTAGCGGAAAAATGGTGCGCTCAAAAAAAATGTGCTGAAGATTTGGGTCTTCAAGGGGAATGGGAAGCTGTAAAGGCGTGTTTGCAAAATTTTCCTGATCTCAGCTTGCAAGGCGGGGTGATCCTGATTAATGGCCAGGTTGAAGCCTTCACCCTGGGGGAACTTCTCAATAAAGAAACCGCGGTAGTCCATATCGAGAAGGCCAATCCCATGATTGCGGGATTATATGCCGCAATCAACCGGGAGTTTTGCCGGCATTCCTGGTCCCAGGCGCCCTTCATTAACCGGGAGCAGGATCTGGGGGTACCGGGGCTCCGAATGGCAAAAATGTCATATCACCCCCAGCATTTGGTGGAGAAGTTTCGAATTCAACTAAGCTGAACCATCTGGTTCATATTTTTAAAATCTATTTTCCGATAGTCTTGCAGCATTTAGGGTTGCTATGAACGCGGTCCGTTATTATTTGGCGCTCATCATGGTGGTCATGCTGGCGCCAGTCCTCTTGGTTTGGCTGTTCATCCACCCCTTCATCCGCTTCTGGCGCCGGCTGGGGCCCGGATGGACTTACGGCGTCGTTGGTTCCTTGTGGGTGTTGGCCATGGCGGGGCTTTTCCGGATGCGCCACGCCCTCCTGGCCGTGGAGTTCGGGACCAGCTACTATCTCACGGCCCTGGGTCTTGTGCTCCTGTCGGTCTCGGCCTGGCTGGGCATGGTCTGGTTTCGGCGCATGCGGTTACTGACCATCATGGGCCTGCCGGAGCTGGCGCCGGACCGGCACCCGCAGGAGCTCATCACCACCGGAGTCTACGCCATTATCCGCCATCCCCGCTATGTCCAGATATATCCTGGGCCTTTTGGGCAGCGCCCTCATTGCCAACTACCTGGTCCTTTACCTGGCAGTGGCCCTCTGGCTGCCCGGCATCTATGTCCTAGTGCGGCTGGAAGAAAAAGAACTGCGGGACCGCTTCGGCCCGGCTTATGACGATTACCGCCGCCGGGTGCCCCGCTTTCTGCCCCGTATCTCCCGCCGTTCCGGCCCTTGGGAAGCCGGGGCGGACCCACCGCCCCGGGAAGAGTAAGATGAGGCTGTGGTAAACAGGTTATTTCCCAGGCCATCTTGAAAGGAAGTTATCTTTTGCCCGCACTTCCCTATTTGGGCGGTCACACCATGATCATCCCCGGGGTGAAGTTTGCCACCCTGCGCCTGATTATCCAGACCGCGGCGGTGTTCGCCCAAATATATCTCTTTCTCCGACTTTGGCAGGCAGTCCGCGGCTGGCGCCGGAGCGGGCCCTGGAAATCCCTGGTCATCGGCGCCGCGGGCGCAGCCATCGTATTTTTCTTTGTCATAAACGGCTATATCCTGTTCAGGCCCATCCCCTGGGTGGACCCGCCGGCGGCGATAGAGGTTGGCCTCTTCTATCCCGCGGCGGTATGGGGCCTGGGGTCGATCTTTTCGGCTCTGCTTCTGGTTCTGGTCCAGTTGTTGGTGGGGTTGGGGCGGGTGGCGGTTCGATTCGCTCGCGGCCCGGTCACCCGGGGGTCCGCCATTGCCGGGAACCCCGATCGCCGCCGCTTTCTGCAAGCCGGAGTGGCCGGGCTCTTTGCCGGGCCCCTGGTCCTTTCGGGATACGGCGCAGTCTATGCCGCCAAGGCCTACGAGGTCTGTGAACTCAGCCTGCCCTTCGGCCGTTCCTTGCGGGTGGTCCAACTCAGCGACATCCATGCCGGCATTTACATGACCCGGGGAGAGATGCGGCGCGTCGTCGATCTGGCCGCGGCGCTGCGGCCCGATTTGTTCCTCCTCACCGGGGATTACATCTCCAACTCCATGAAGTTTCTTCCAGAATGCGTGGAAGAAATGGCCCGGGTCGAGGCGCGTTACGGCACCTTCGCGGTCATGGGAAATCATGAACACTGGTATGGGGAACTGAGTGAGATCCTGGCGCTCTTCCGGCAGCACCGGATCACCTTCCTGCTCAACGCGCATCAGGTGATTCAGGGCGACCAGGGCTTTTTTGCGGTGGCCGGCATCGATGACCTCTTCTCCGGGCATCCCTCACTTTCGGCCGCCTTGCACGGGCTGGATGGCGCCCTGCCGACGATCCTGCTCTCGCATCACCCGGAGATCTTCCCCCAGGCCGCCGGCCAGGGCATCCCGCTAACCCTGGCGGGCCATTATCATGGGGGTCAAATCAAGTTAAGCCTGCCAGGAGTGGACCTCAGCCTGGCCCACTTGATGACCCCCTATCCTGAGGGCCTCTACCGCCTGAAGGGCTGCCATCTCTATGTCAATCGCGGGATCGGGACCACGTTTACCCCGGTGCGGTTGAACGCCCGGCCGGAGGTAACCGTGTTTCACCTGACCTGAGGCATCTAGGCCGTAGTCGAGGGGCGCTGCATCGCCCGCAACAACTTCCCGGAACCCATTCCCCATTGGCTCACGCATTCAACCGCTTTGGCAAACGGGATATCGACCGGATGCACTCGCGCTCGCGGCAGGATATAGAGCGATCCGACGGTGGGCGTCGGGCTGGCGGGGACGAAGACCGTATAGCTCCCATCCTCGTGCTCCTCCACCAGAAAGGCGGGAACCAGGGCCTGCTCGATTTCCACCAGGGCCGGCGAGAAGGACACCCCTTCCTCCTGTCCCGCAAGCTGCCGGCTCAGGCTGCGCATTAGCGTGTAACCAGGGAGGCGCTCCAGTATCCGGCGCTCACCGGCTTGATAGATTAACTGGCCGATCCTGGTTTTGAGGATAAGTCCGGTGAGAAAGCAGAAGCCAATAACGATAAGCAGTGCGATCACTCTTGGGAGGAACACCTCATTGGGAAGGAGAGACGTTATCGGCTTCAGAACCTGTAGGACTAGGGTCGCCGCCTTTAGTAGAAGGAAGCCGATCAAGGCGACCGGGAGGAGGACCAGGAGGCCCCCAATCAAGGTGGTTTTGCTGAACTCCATCACTTTGCTCATTGACACCTCTCGAAGTCCTCAAGGGCCAGGGAACCTTCGTTCCTTCTGGGCTTTAGTGATCCGAAAGTAAGCATTATTCTTAATCGATGCAAGTTGAGACACCTGCGGTGCAGGGCAGCCGTCCTCACCTGTACTGCACCAATTGCCATAGAAGGGCGCCTATCCCCGTGGAGAAATTTCCCTTGTCGAAATAAACATATTAATGTTAATTTATATAATAATGGCCGCTGAGGCTATCTCTGCTGAATCAACCCTGGGGCGGCACTCGGGACAGTGAACCTGGGCAGGCGGCCCGGCCGGCGAAAGTTGTTGGATTTTTTGTATTTTTTAAGGGAGTGCGCCCTGCGCGCCTGACCAGGGGACGAGAGAAGAAATTGGAGGTTGGGATTGACCCCCGCATATCCTAAAAAGGCTCCGGTTCTCGAAGATTGCCTCCAGAGCGTCGGCTTTGTGGCCAAGAGCCTGTCGGATGAAAACCGGCTGCGGATTCTCCTGTGCGTCAATAATGGGAAGAAATCCGTCTCCGGCATCGTGGAAGAACTGAACCTGTCGCAGCCCCTGGTTTCCCACCATCTGAAGGAATTGCGCCGGTCCCTGCTGGTCAAGGTGGAGCGGCGGGGCCCCTTTGTGTACTACGAAATCGCCGACGCCAGAATCCCGAAAATACTGGAGGCCTTGAAGGACCTGGCCACGGATCTGCTGGCGGCGCGGAAAACTTTATTAAAGCCTGGGGAGGTGATTCATCATCATGGCCGGAATTCAGAGAAGGTTAGAGCGCATGGCTCCGGAAAAAGCCCTTGGCGAAATTGCCGCGGCGCTGAAAACCCTCCTGCCCGTGGTTACGGAGGAGGAGCGGCTGAATTTCGTGGTCAAGCTCATCGGCGGCGCCAGCGATGACAAGGTGGCCAGCATGGTGCACCTCTGACTGGCGGAATGCCTGGACGAAGGTGTCGATCCAACGCACATGTGTCAGAAGCTGGTGGACCGGGTGGCGCAATCCCGGCAACTGATGGCGGTCGCCGACCCGGAACTCCTGGTCCTGTTTGAAGATTGGCTGGACGAACTGGAAAACGAGGTGGTCTCGCTGGCTAAAGAGCACGGCCCCTTGAGCCCCGAGGACCTGGCCCGGAAGCTCGGGTTGTCTGAGCGGGGAGCCAACTTTCCTCATGTCCAAATTGGCGAGGGAAGGCAAAATATCTTAACCGCAACGAGGTAGGCCATGCAGCGAAAGGGAACCACTCTTTTAGCCCTGGCGGCCGCGGCCCTGACGTTGGGGGTCCTTTGGTATCTCAACCGGCCGATAATCGCCCAAGAGGCCTACCTGGGAGGACGTCAAGGCCGAAGCCCAAAGCGGCGGCTATCGCCTGATCACTACCGAGGAACTGGCGGCGCGCTACCGGCAGGACGCCGGCAAGCTCTTGCTGGTGGACACCCGGCAGGATTGGGAATACCGCACCGGCCATATCCAGGGAGCCGTGAACTTTCCCATGGAGCCCACCGCCTGGTCGCGGTGGCGTTCCCAGGGGCCCCTGGCCAAATTCCTGGGGCCTGACCGGGACCGGCCCATCGTCTTTTACTGAGCGGGCCTGGCCTGAGTCCGCAGCGACTCGGCGGCCCGGGTGGCCGTTAAACTCGGTTACAAAAACGTCTATCGCGATCCCTTGGGGTTTCCGGAATGGCAGAAGAGCGGCCTGCCCGTGGCCAGTGCGCCCATGGGCCTTTCCGAAACCGCGGCGGAGGCCAAGACTCCCGGTCCCCTCGCCGGTTGGGCCATGGTCTGGACCATGCTGGGCATCTTTGTGGGCGGCATGGCCCTCAACCTGACCCCTTGCGTTTATCCCTTGATCCCCATCACCGTCTCTTATTTTGGCGGCCGCAGCGGCCAGGGGCAGGGGCGCCTGGTGGCGCACGGACTCTTTTACCTGGCGGGGCTGGCCCTGACCAACTCCATCCTGGGGGTGGCGGCGGCCTTGACCGGCGGCCTCATGGGGGCCATGCTGCAAAATCCCCTGGTGTTGATGGTGGTGGCGGCCATCCTGGTGTTCTTTGCCACCAGCCTCTTCGGTTTCTGGGAACTGCGCCTGCCGGGCAGCCTGACCCAGGCCGCTTCCAAATCCTATGCGGGCTATTTCGGCAGCCTGTTCATGGGATTGACCCTGGGGTTGGTGGCGGCGCCCTGTATCGGCCCCTTCGTGCTGGGGTTGCTCACCTGGGTGGCCAGCCTGGGGTCGCCCTGGCTGGGCTTTTTGGTCTTTTTCACCCTCAGCCTGGGGTTGGGCTTGCCCCTGTTTATCCTGGCCATTTTTTCCGGCAGCCTGGAGAAACTGCCCCGCTCGGGGGAGTGGATGCTCTGGGTGCGCAAGCTCATGGGCTGGGTCCTGGTGGGGATGGCGGCCTATTTCATCCGGCCGCTGCTGCCGGAATCCGCGGGCGTGCTCCTGCTGGCCGCCGTGGCCCTGGCCGCGGCCATTCACCTGGGGTGGCTGGACCGCACCACCGCGGCGTTCCGGAGTTTTCAATGGCTCAAGACCGCCGCCGCCCTGGCGGGAGTGATCCTCGCCACCTTCCTGGCGGGGTCCTGGGCGCTGCGGGGCCCGGGAGTAGCCTGGCAGCCGTATTCGGACCAACTCCTGGCCCAAGCTGTGAAAGAGCAGAAGCCGGTGATCATCGATTTCTACGCCACCTGGTGCGCCCCCTGCCGGGAATTGGACGAGATCACCTTCCATCATCCCGATGTGGTCAAACTGGCGGACCAGAATTTTATCATGATCAAGGTGGACCTCACCCAGAAAGGGAACCCCGTCTACCTGCGCGTCTGCTCGGCCAGTACGGGATCAAAGGAGTGCCCACGGTGGTCTTTCTGGACGGCCAGGGCAACGAACTGCCAGGACTTGCGCCTGGTGGATTACCTGCCGCCGGAGCAGATGCTGTCCCGCATGGCCGCCGCCCAACAATAACGCCATCTGAAAAGGAGAATGGGCATGTTAAAAGTCAGATGTTTTTACAACGAGCCCAACGGCAAGCCCTGAAAGCACTTCCAGGAAATGGTGCCCAGGTTGGGCCAAAAGTATGCATTCGAGGCGGAGGTCATCTCCAAGCCCATTGCCGATTACCAGACGGATGAATACTTTGAGCTGGACCTGCCCGCGGCCCCGGCCATCATGGTGGGGGAGGAAATCGTGGTGGAAGGCGCGGACGTCGCCGAAGATAAACTGGAGGCCGTTATCTGCCGGCACCTGGGGCTGCCGGAGCCGGAGCCGCAAAAGAAAGGCTTCCTGGGCCGCCTATTCGGCAGTAGCTAACTTTTCCGGCTCACCTGGCAAGTCCCTGGAGGGCTGACCCATGGGGTCCGCCCGGGAACGGCAAGCCCAAGGGGAGGCGCAGACATGCAGACCGCCAAATTTCGCAGGGGAGCCCTAATTAAGGCCGTCCTCCTGCTAATCTTTATCGTGGCCGCGGTGGTAACTGTCCGTTCTACCGGCGTCAGGGAATTTCTCACCGTGGAAAAGTTGGGGACCCTGCTGGCGGCCGCGGGAATATGGGGGCCCCTGGCCTTTATTCTGATCTATGCCGTGGGGGTCTGCCTGTTCATTCCCGGGACCCTGCTTACCGCCCTGGGGGCCGCCATCTTCGGCCCCTACTGGGGGTTCGTCTACGTCTGGGTGGCGGCGATGCTGGGCGCGGCGGGCGCCTTCCTCATCGGGCGCTACCTGGGGCGGGAATTCGCCGCCTCCCTCATCGGCGACCGGCTCAAGAAATACGATGAAGCCATCGAACGAAACGGCTTTGCCACGGTGCTCTACCTGCGCCTGGTCTATTTCCCCTTCACGCCCATGAACTTCGGGATGGGCCTGACCAGGGTGCGCTATCGGGATTACCTCTGGGGCACGGGACTGGGCATTTTGGTGGGAACCTTCATCTTCACCTTCTTCGTGGGCACCGTCAAGGAGGTCTGGGCCACCGGCCAGTGGGCCAACCTCCTGACCTGGAAGGTGTTCTTCTCTTTGGGCCTATTTGTCTTTTCTCTCTTTATTCCCAAGATCATCAATAGGCTGAAGATCTGGCGCGAAATCAAGGTTTCTTAGGTTAGGCAGAACGGAGCCGTTCAACAAAGATAAAAGCAGGGCCATAGCTGACCCTGCTCTACAGTTTTTTAAACTGAATCCGGCAGACTACCCAAGCTTATTCATATTTTTTGGCATAGGCCGCATCGTTATAAATGCCCTCCCCGTAACGATCCCGGCCGTATTCCGAAATGATCTTTTGCCCCTGCTCCGAGCCCACAAAGTCAATGAACTTGGCGGCGAAGGCGGCGCCCTTCGTGGCTCCCGGCGGCTGGCACAAGGCATGATAGACATTGACCAGCATTTTATCGCCCCGGAAAAGGACCTTGAGCTTGGGAAAATCGGTTTTTTCCGCCACCCAGGTGCTGCTATCGGTCATAAAATAGCCATGCTCGTCATTGGCCCGCTTCATGGTGGGAGACATAAAATCCTTGGTCACGATATACCAGTCACCCGACGGACTGATTCCCGCCTTTTTCCAAATGACCATTTCTCTCATATGGGTTCCAGAGTTGTCTCCCCGGGAGAAAAACTTCGCCTTGGCCTGGGCAATGCGGGTATAAGCCTCAATGGCGGTCTTGGCGTCCTTAATCTTGGCCGGGTCATCCGGCGGCCCGACAATGAAAAATTCATTGGAGCCGACCAAGGTCCTTTTCGTAGCCCAGCCATCCTTGACTGCCTGCTTCTCGGCGTCCGGGGCATGCACCATGATCATGTCCACCGCTTTTTCCTTCAATAATCCAAGCGATTCACCTGATCCGGCCTCCTTCCAAGTGACGCTGGCGTTTTCCTTGGCTGGCGAAGGACTTCGGCCAGAGCCTTTACCAATCCCAATTGGCCAGGGCTGCCGGTGGCCAGTGCAAAAGCATGGGCCCCGTTGCCATATACACCTCCGTGTAGTTCTTGGGGGAGGGCGCGGCTAATAATCCCACCACGAAAACCAAGGAGCCGAGAAACGACAATAAGTAAATCACTGATTTTTTCATCTGTTTCTCCATGTAATTTGGGTCAAATATCCGGGGTGGGCACATCTTTCCACGCCGTGTCCCTGGCCACCGGCTTGATTTGGACGATTTTCCCGGTTTGGGTGTCCAGGTCAATGAAGCCCACCGGGGTCCTGACGGCGCCGCTGGATAGCAGGCTGCTCCCGGAGATATGCCCCGCCTGGCCGTGATCTATCTCCACCAGGATAACCCGCCGGTAAGGACAGGTGTCGCAGGACATCTCAGGCAGGTCCAGCCCCACCGGGCAGTGATGCCGCCGGGCCACCGCCGGGTCGACCCCCATCATGGCCGCCATGTGGGCCATCGGCGAACTGCGGAGATGGGCGAAGGGGTGAAACACCCAATCAGTGATCAAGGCCACGGTATGATGCTGCTTGAACAGGTGGGAGTGGCCGCCCGTGTCGGCAATCATCCCCTGCATAACATAGTCCGCGGGCATAAGATAACCAAGGTAATCCTTGTCACCCTTGAGGAAGGGGACTTCCCCGGTCTTAGACGCGGTGAAAATGCCCTTGATGGCCTCAGCGGCCAAGGGGCTGTCTTCCGGGAGAATGGGCACTACCGTGAGGTTATCTGCAGTGGTTAATGGCAGGGAGGCCAGGGTAATTTCCCTCAGGAGAATGCCGCTGCCCATCACCAGGACGACCATGAAGACCGGGATAACCACGTGTCGCAGCGTGGGAGATGGGATTAACCGCTGGACCAGCGCGGCCAGGGGCCGCTCCAGAGCCCTGGGCAGGAACATCCCGGAGCTGTTCATGTATTCCCGGTAAGAATCTCCATATCGGTTCAACATCCGCCGTTCTTCGTCAAGGGCCAGGAAGTAGTAGAGGACGAACATTAGCGACAGGGTGGCCAGCACGATGAACCGGGGCCACAGGATGGCCATGCCGATGCCCCAGACCCCCAGCAAGAGGTATTGGGGATGCCGAATCATCTGGTACAGGCCCTTGGAGGCTATGCCCCATTTAAAGATCTTCCCCAAATAGACCTGCAGGGCACAGATGCTGAAGCCAAGAAGACCGATGACAAAGAAAATAGAGCCGGCGATCCGCACGGTCTTGAGAAAGGCGGTGGGCGGCAAGATCATGTGGGGGAGGAAAAAAGTGATGGCCCAGCGGGTGGCGGCGTGCTGACCCAGGAAGTTGAAAAAAGGGCTGAAAACCGAGTAAAAGAAAAAGGCGAAGGGGCTGATCATGATCATCACTTCCAAGGCCATGATGAAAAAAACCATGATCCCGCCGAATGCGGCTATTTTCTTGGCCAACGACCTTTGCGTCTTCATGATCATCCTCCGTCAGGTGTGTAATCCCCAGGAGCCAGATTATTTCATCGTGGGCACAGCTTGCTGTGCCCCCAAACCTGAGCCGTCAGGTTCAGGTCTGGCCGCCTCAGCTCCTTTACTGGCAGTAATATGATAAGCTGTAAGCGGAAAAAGGAGTATGATCTGAATCATAGGAAGGCAAATTATTTTCCAGGGAGAAAAAAATTTTGGCGGCGGCAGGGGTGCTCGAAGCGATCTTCCCCATCTTTCCCCGGAGCAGCGAGGGAAGCTGGAAGACATGGCCCAGGAGGTTTTCCTGAAAAAGGGAGAGCAGCTTTTCGGCCCCGGGGATCGATCCCGCGGGTTTTATGTGGTACTCGAGGGCGTCATGCGGGTCTACGGCATGTCTTCCCAGGGCAAAGAGATCACCCAGGAGATCGCCGGTGAACTGAGCGCCTTTGCCCTGGCCAGCCCATTTTCCGGGACCTATCAGTGCTTCGCCGAGGCCCTGAAAGATAGCCGGCTCTATCTCATTAAGAAGCAGGAATTTTTAGACCTGGTAACCGGCGACCCAGGCTTCGCGGTCGAATGGATGCGCCTGTTGTCCCATATGGTTATTCATCTCCGCCGGCGTCTGGTCGACCTGGCCCTCAAGGACCCCAAGGCGAGAATCGCCGGCTACCTGGTGCTCCTGGCCGAAATGCAAAATTCCCGGTCCATTGTTCTCCCCGTCCCGCGTAAAGAGTTGGCCACTTTCTTGGGTATGACCCATGAGACCTTCTACCGAGCCGCCAAGGAACTGGCAAATCGCGGTCTGGTTCGGTTTACCGGGCAAAACATTGAAATACTCGACCGGGATCTGCTAGTGGAAATTACGGAGTGAATCCTGCCCAGGGCGGGTTAGCTAGAGGCTTTTTAATCGCATCTTGCCAGCGGTTTGCCTGGGGAAAATCCACCAGCCGCGTATCAACCGAAACGGCCGGTGATGTAGTCCTCGGTCTGCTTATTGGTGGGGGTGGTGAAGATTTTTTGGGTGGGGCCGAACTCGACGATGTGTCCCTGATAGAAGAAGGCGGTGAAATCGGAAACCCGGGCGGCCTGCTGCATGTTGTGGGTGACGATGACGATGGTGTAGGTGGCCTTCAGGTCGTTGATCAGCTCCTCGATCTTGGCGGTGGCGATGGGGTCGATGGCGGAGGTGGGTTCGTCCATCAGCAGGACTTCCGGCTCCACCGCCAGGGCCCGGGCGATGCAGAGCCGCTGCTGCTGCCCCCCGGAGAGGGCGGTGCCCGGGCTGGTGCAGGTGATCCTTCACTTCGTCCCACAGGGCCGCCCGGCTCAGGGCATCTTCCACCCGGTCGGCCATCTCGCCTTGGCTCAGGCGGTAGTGCATCTTCAGGCCGTAGGCCACGTTGTCGAAGACGCTCATGGGAAAGGGGGTGGGCTTCTGGAAGATCATGCCCACCTTGCGGCGCAGTTCCATGATGATCGTAGCCCGGGCTGAGGATGTTGTCGCCGTCCAGCAGGACCTCGCCGCTGGCCCGCTGGTCCCGGTAGAGCTCGATAAATGCGGTTATAGACCCGGAGGTGGGTGGATTTGCCGCAGCCGGAAGGGCCGATGATGGCGGTCACCCGGTTGCGGGCGATATCCAGGTTATTGTCGAACAGGGCCTGGTGTTCCCCATAAAAGAATTGCAGCTGGCGGGCCGTAATTTTCAGGTCGCCCTGGCTGATGGTCGAGGTTTCCGCGGCGGCCTCCTGGCCGCTGTCGGCGGCCATGATGGGTAGAGTCAAGGTAGCTGACAGGTCCTTCATGTCTTCCGTTCTCTCAGGGTATAGCGGGTAAGCAAGGTCAGGGCCAGGACCCCGCCGGTAATCAGCAGCGAGGCCCCCCAGGCCTTTTGCTGCCAGTCGGGATAGGGGGACATGGCGTAGTTGAAGATGGTGACGGTGAGATTGGGGGTCGGCTGGCCCAGAGAGGTTGATCAATAGGGGCTGTTGAGGGCGGTGAACAGCAGGGGCGCGGTCTCGCCGCTCACCCGGGCCACGGCCAGCAGAATGCCGGTGATTAACCCCGCCTTGGCCGCCCGAAAGACGACAGTTAAGGTGACCCGCCAGCGGGACGCCCCCAAGGCCAGGGCCGCCTCCCGCAGGGTATTGGGCACCAGGCGCAGCATGTCCTCGGTGGTGCGGGCCGCAATGGGCAGCATGAGGATGGCCAGGGCCACGACGCCGGCGTAGCCGGAGAAATGCCCCATGGGGACCACCACCAGGGCATAGGCGAAGACGCCGACGATGATGGAGGGCATGCCCATCAAGACGTTGGCGGAAAACCGCGTGTTGTCGGCCAGTCGCGAGCCGTGGCCGAATTCCGCCAGGTAGACTCCCGCCAGCAGGCCCAGGGGCACCGCCACCAGGGTGGCCAGCAGGGTCATGACCAGGGTGCCGACGATGGCGTTGAGCAAGCCGCCGCCCTCTATGCCCGGCGGGGTGGGCAATTGGGTGAAGAAGGCCAGATTGAAGGCGCCCAGGCCCCGGCCCAGCACCACGAAAATAATCCAGGCCAGGATCAACATGCCCAGGACTGCGGAGAGCGTCGACCAGGATGCTGACGACGCCATTGGCAAGCCGGCGGCCGGTGGCTGGCCTCGGTTTCATAAGCCCACGCTCCAGGCGCGGTACATCCGCTTCAACAGCATCTGGGAGAACATCTGCACCCGATAGGTGATGATGAACAGGATCAAGCCCAGCTCAATCAGGGAGCTGATATAGATGGCCGTCGGTGGCCTCGGTGAATTCATTGGCCAGGGTGGAGGCGATGCTGTTGCCGGGGGCAAACAGCGAGGCCGATATGTGGTGGGAGTTGCCGATGACAAAGGTGACGGCCATGGTCTCCCCCAGGGCCCGGCCCAAACCCAGGAAGACCGCGCCGATGATGCCCACCAGGCCGTAAGGGATGGTCACCTTATAGGTCACTTCCCAGGTGGTGGCGCCCATGCCGAAGGCGGACTCCTTCACCACGCTGGGCACCAGATTGAAGACGTCCCGGGTGATGGCGCAGATAAAGGGCAGGACCATGAAGGCCAGGATGATCCCGGCGGTGAGCATGCCGATGCCCATGGGGGGGCCTTGAAACAGGGGCAGCCAGCCCAGGGTCTTTCCCAGGGCCGGCTGGACGTAGGTGGCCATGAAGGGGGCGAAGATAAACATGCCCCACATGCCGTAAATGATGCTGGGAATGGCGGCCAGCAGCTCGATAATGGTGCCCACCACCCGGCTGACCCGGGGCGGGGCCAGCTCCACCAGGAACAGGGCGATGGCGATGCTCAGCGGCACTGCAATGACCATGGCGATGAGGGTGGAGACCAGGGTGCCGTAGATGCTGCTAAGCGGCCCCGAATTGTTTGGTAACCGGGTTCCACTGGCTGGAAGTCAGGAAGCCGAAGCCGAAGCGCTTGATGGCCGGCCAGGATTGCTGGAGCAGGGCCAGGAAGATGCCGCCCATCAGCAGAGGGATCAGCATGGCGCTGGCGACCGCCAGCCAGCGGAAGGTCCGGTCGCCCCTGGCGGAGGCTTGCTGCACCGGCCGCTCTGAGACGGTTAAGCTATCCGTTGGCATAATGAAGTTTGAGGCTGGAGCCCGGAGGACCCCAGCCTTTCCAAGGAGTTAATCAAGTTGGCAAAAAAGTCGCGGCTGCGACCTCGGCTGCCTTTATTTGAGCCGGCCACACCGGTTTGCCGCCGGAGGTGATTTCCTTAGCCCAGGTGGCTTCCACCAGGTCCACCACGCTCATCGGGCATGGGCACATAGTCGAGCTTTTCGGCCATCTCGCCGCCGTGCCGGTAGCACCAATCGAAGTACTTCAGCATGGCCTGGGCCTTGGCGAGGTCGGGCTGATCCTTGTGGACCATGATGAAGGTGGCGCCGGCGATGGGCCAGCTCTGGTCACCCGGCTGGTCGTCCAACATCAGGTAAAACCCATAAGGGGCGCTCTTCCAGTCGGCATTGGCCGCGGCCGCGGCAAAGGCCTCGAGGCTGGGCTTCAAGAATTTGCCGGCCTTATTCTCCAACAGCGTATAAGGCATATTGTTTTGTTTGACATAGGCATATTCCACGTAGCCGATGGCGCCGGGCACCACTTTCACCTGGCCGGCCACGCCTTCATTGCCCTTGCCGCCGACGCCTTTCGCCGGCCACTGCACCGAGGTGTCGGCGCCGACCTTCTCCTTCCATTCCGGGGAGATCATGGAGAGGTAGGTGCTAAAGATAAAGGTGGTTCCGGAGCCGTCGGAGCGGTGCACCACGGTGATGCCCTGGGAGGGCAGCTTCAGTTCGGGGTTGAGCTTCTTGATGGCCGGATCGTCCCATTTGGTGATTTTGCCGAGATAGATGTCGGCCAGCACCGGGCCGTTGAGCTTCATGGCCCCGGGGCCGATGCCCGGGACGTTCACCGCCATCACCACGCCGCCCATGACCATGGGCAACTGCACCAGGCCGTTCTCTTTCAGCATGTCGGCCTTTTGGGGCGCATCCGAGGCCCCGTAATCCACGGTCTTCGCCTTGATCTGGGCAATGCCGCCGCCGGAGCCGATGGACTGGTAATTGACCTTCATACCGGTGATCTGATTATACTTGAAGGCCCACTGAGAATAAATGGGGTAGGGGAAAGTGGCCCCGGCCGCATTGAGGGTCACGGACTGGGCCTGGGCCAGACTGACCAGGAAAAAAGTAAGGATAAGGGCTGAAAGAAACCACCAAGACTTCCGCATGTTTATGCTCCTTCGAGTTGGGAGGGATTGTTGGCAAACTGCCTCAAAACACCTATTTGTCCTGAGGTCAGGAAACCCTGGGCGCGCCGCCGGGTTTTGAAACACCTCTGTGTAAGGATAGCGACTAATTGTTAGGGAATGGTTAGGAAAGGGTAAAATCTTGGTGAATTTGGGATGTTTGTTAAAGGTCCGGCAGAGAGGCTCCA
Source organism: uncultured delta proteobacterium (assembly GCA_963808395.1). GTDB lineage: Bacteria > Desulfobacterota > Desulfobaccia > Desulfobaccales > 0-14-0-80-60-11 > JAPLJC01. The sequence continues at coordinate 50,372 of CAWEFJ010000017.1, forward strand.
AAACCTCGTTGGGCAGAACTAGCTATGGATGCGGCATAATCTCGGTTTAAGTTTACCCATACCTCCCGGTGATATAGTCCTCCGTCCGGGAGTCCTGGGGGCGGGTGAAGATCTGGCCCGTGGAGCCGAATTCGATGAGTTCCCCCAGGTACATGAAGCCCGAGTCGTCCGAGGCCCGGGCCGCCTGCTGCATGTTGTGGGTGACGATGATGATGGTGTAGTGCTTTTTGAGCTCCTGCATCAGCTCTTCGATGCGCAGGGTGGCCATGGGGTCCAGGGCCGAGCAGGGCTCGTCCATAAGAGAATCTCCGGTTCCACCGCCAGGAGCCGGGCGATGCACAGGCGCTGCTGCTGCTCCTCGGTGAGGCTCAGGGCCGAGGTCTTGAGGCGGTCCTTGACTTCGTCCCACATTTCCACCGCCGTCCAGGGAGCGCTCCAGGATCTCATCCAGTTCGGCTTTCTTAGGCTGGCCATGGAGGCGGGGCCCGTAGACCACGTTGTCGTAAATGGACAGGGGAAAGGGGTTGGGCCGCTGGAAGACCATGCCCACCTTCTTGCGCAGTTCGGTGAGGACCACGTCCGGGGCCGAAGATGTCCTGGCCGTCGATGAGGACCTGGCCTTCGATCCGCACCCCCTCGATGAGGTCGTTCATGCGGTTGAGGGTGCGCAGCAGGGTGGATTTGCCGCAGCCCGGAAGGGCCCGATGAGGGCGGTGATGGCCTGCGGCGGGGAAAAGTGGCGTCGATATCTTCAGGGCATGAAAGTCCCGTAGAACAGAGTTGAGGCGCCGGAGCACGATGATGTCCGGCGAGGGGGCCGGAGTGGTCGTTACCCGAAGCGGCCGGAGATATAGTCATCGGTCTTTTGGTCTGGCGGGGACGGTGAAGACCTGCTTGGTGTCCCCGATCTCGATGATGTGGCTCATCAGCAGAAAAGCCACCCGGTCGGTGGCCCGGGCGATCTGCTTGGTATTGTTGCTCACCAGGACGATAGTATAATCATTTTTCAGCTCAAGCAAGGTCGCTTCGATTTTGGCGGTGGAAATGGGGTCCAGGCCGCTGGTGGGTTCGTCCAGCAGGATGACTTCGGGCTCCATGGCCAGGGTGCGGGCCAGGCAGAGGCGCTGCTGCTGGCCGCCGGAGAGTTTTAGGGCCGAATCCTGGAGCCGGTCCTTGACTTCGCCCCAGAGCTGCGCCGCCTTGAGGCTGGTCTCCACCACTTCGTCCAGCGCGCCCCGGCCCTTTTTCCCGGCCAGGCGGGGGGCCAGGGCCAGGTTTTCATAAATGGAGCGGGGCAGGGGCGTCGGCCGGCTGAGCACCAACCCCACCCGCCGGCGCAATCCCACCACGTCGCAGTCCGGGGCCAGGATATCTTCCTCGTCCAGCCAGGCGCCGCCCGTCACCCGGACGCCCGACAATAAGATCGCACATGCGGTTCAAGACCCGGAGGAGGGTGGACTTGCCGCTCTTGGACGGCCCCATGAGGCCGAAAATCTCGTTGGGCCGGATGTCCAGGGTGACCTGATCCAGGGCCTGAAAATCGCCGTAGAAGAAGGACAGGTCCTCGATCCGGATTTTGGCTTGGGGTTGGTTCGAGTCATAAAAGTTCAATGGTGGGGTGGAGCCGTGCACCAGCCTCCTGATGGCGGCCATAGACCGCCCTATAGCTGCACTGTTTGGGACGAACCCACAGGTTCGCCCCTACTCACGAATACCTCTTCATCATCCGCTGCATCAGGGTGTAGGCCACGAGATTGATCGCAGGATGGAAATCACCAGGACCGCGGCGGTGCCGTAGGCGTTGGGCATGGAGATGCCTTCCCGGGCCAGGATGTAGAAGTGCACCGCCATGGTGCGGCCGGAATCGAACACCGACACGGGGGTGCGCAGGGCGGCGCCGGCGGTGAACAGCAGCACCGCGGTCTCCCCCAGGGACCGGCCGATGCTCAGCATGATGCCGGTGGTGATCCCCGGCAGGGCGCTGGGCAGCACGATGCGGGTGACGGTCTGCCACTGGCTCATGCCCAGGGAAAACAGGCGGTGCGGTAATCCTGGGGCACCGCTTTGATGGCCTCCTCCGAGGTGCGGATGATGATGGGTAGCACCATGATGGCCAGGGTGAGGCCGCCGGAGAGCACCGACCAGCCGAAGCCCAGCTTCATAGACGAACAGGACAAAGCCGAACAGCCCCAGGATGATGGAGGGCACCCCCGCCAGGCATTCGGCCCCGAAGCGGATGATCCGGGTGGCCCAGCCCTCCCGGGTGTATTCCGTCAGGTAAATGGCGGTCCCCACCCCAAGGGGCAGGCCAGCACGATGGCCAGGAGGGTGATATAGGCGGTGGCCACGATGGTGGGGAAGATGCCGCCGGCCCGGCCCATGTCGGTGGGATCCTGGAGAGGAACCCGGGGTGACCTGGGGCAGGCCCTTCATGAAGATGTCCGCGATGATGAAGATCAGGATCAGCAGGGTAAAGCCGGTAAGGGTCCAGAGCAGGGTCTTTACCAGGCGTTTGGAGTGAGTGCGGGGATCGAGACGCAACGGGCGGTTCTACCTCCGCCGGGTGATGAGGGTGGCGCTCAGGTTCAGGATCATGATGATGATGAACAGCACGATGCCGGTGGCGAACAGGGCCTCCCGGTGGCGGCCGGCGGCGTAGCCCAGCTCCAGGGCGATATTGCTGGTCAGGGTGCGCACCGGGTCCAGGATGGAGGTGGGGATCTGGAGGGCGTTGCCCGCCACCATGATCACCGCCATGGTCTCGCCGATGGCCCGGCCCATGCCCAGAATGATGGCGGTGATGATGCCGGAGGAGGCCGCGGGCAGCACCACCCGGCGCACCGTCTGCCAGCGGGTGGCCCCCAGGGCCAGGGAGCCGTCCCGGTAGAGGTCCGGCACCGCGGTGAGGGCGTCAATGGAGATGCTGATGACCGTGGGCAGGATCATGATGCCCAGGATGATGGACGCGGCCAGGAGCGACAGCCCGGGGCCCCCCAGATGGTTGCGGATCAGCGGGCACCAGCCAGACGACCCCCAGAAAGCCATACACCACCGAGGGGATGCCGGCCAGGAGTTCCAGGGTGGGCTTCAAGACCATCTTCAGGCGCTTGGGGGAAAACTCCGCCAGCACGATGGCGCAGGACAGGCCCAGGGGCACCCCGATGACCATGGCCCCCAGGGTGACCAGGACGGAGGAGATGATCATGGCCAGGATGCCGAAGTGGCCCTTGGTGGGGGCCCAGTGGCTGGAGCAGGATGAAGTTCTTCAGCCCGGCAGAGAGGATGAGGGGAAAGCCTTCCAGAAAGATGAAGATGGTGATGAGGGCCAGGGAGCCGATGGAAGACAGGGCCAGGAGCAACAGCACCCGTTCGATGAATTTCTCCCGGTGCATTACTTCACCCCCACCAGGCCTTCGTTTTCCAGGATTTGCTGGCCCGTGGGGGCCCAGGACGAAGTCCACGAAGTCCTTGGCAGGAGCCGGTGGGGGCTTCCCGGGCTGACCAGCAGGAAGCGGCGCCGCAATTTATAGGTATGGTTTTTGATATTGTCCGCGGGTGGGGAGGACGCCGTCGATGGCCAGCGCCTTGACCCGGTGGTCCACCAGGCCGGCGGAGATATAGCCCATGGCGTAGGGGTCGCCGGCGACGATCTCCCGCACCGAGCCGTTGGAGTCCTGGACCAGGGCGGCGGGGGTGATTTCCTGCTTGCCCATGACCAGGTGTTCAAAGGCCTCCCGGGTGCCGGAGCCCTCCTCCCGGGTGATCAGGTCGATGGCATCGGGGCGGCAGGCTAAGGTCCCGCCAGTTGGTGAATTTGCCCCGCTGAAGATCTCTTGCGATCTCCGCCAGGCTGATGGTCGGTCAGGGGATTGGCAGGATGGACGATGACCGCGATGCCGTCATAGGCGATGGGGATCTCGATGAGTTTTTTTTCCGGGCCGAGCAGCTCCCGGGAGGAGGCCCCCAGGTCGGCGGCCCCCTGGGTGGCGGCATAGATGCCGGCGCTGGAGCCGCCGCCCTGCACATCGATGCGAGCCCCGGGTGTTGGTGCATAAAGATTTCCGCCAATTTCTCGGCGAAGGGCTGCACCGAGGTGGAACCGGCGATGCAGACGCCGTGGGCCGCAGGCTCAGGGCCGCCTTTACAGCCCCAGGCCCCCGTTAGGAGCGGCAGGCTAAGGAGGCACACTGCCAGCAGGTGCGGCAGACTAGCCGGCCGCGAGTCGGGAGGCTCCCGGTATGGCGTCAAGGTATCCCTTACCTCCGTTGGGCTCCAGAGCAATAAGGCTCAAACCAAAGGGTTAAATCGCAGCAGGTTAGAGCATAGCCTTATAATCAAAGGGTTTTCTGAAACCCAACCGCGGAGAAAGTCTGGCATTAATCATGTAGATTATTTCACAATCATAGACCAGCTTCAACCTTAAAGAACTCACTTATCCGGGATTACTCCGCCGGCAGGTGCAAGGAGAAGAGGCTCCCCGCTCCCGGGGTGCTTTCCACCATCACCCGGCCATGGTGCGCCTGGGCAATGTGCTTGACGATGGCCAATCCCAGGCCGGTGCCGCCGATCTTCCGGCTGCGTCCGGCATCCACCCGGTAGAAACGTTCAAAGATGCGGTCCAGTTGACTTTTCTCGATGCCTACCCCCTGGTCCCGAACCCGGACCACCACCTCAGCGTCGTCCCTTAGAGCCTCCACCTGCACGGCGCTGCCCGCCGGGGCTGTATTTGACGGCGTTGTCAATCAGGTTCACCAGGGCCTGTTCCAGGAGGGGCGCGTTGATCCGGGCCCGGAGCTGATCCGGGCAATTCAGCCGGACGGTGATTTCCTTGGCGGCGGCCTTGGCTTCACAAATCTGGATGGCGGAATCCAAGACGGCCTTGAGCCTCCCGGCGGTGAGGAAGACCCTTCCCTGTTCCGCATCCTGTTCGATCCTGGAGAGGCTCAGAAGATCGTCGATAATCTCATTGAGCCGGTCGGTCTGCCGGGAGACGATGCCCAGGAAGTTCCGGGCATTCTCCGGCTCCTGCAAGGCGCCGGCCAGTAAAGTCTCCACAAATCCCTTGATGGAGGTGATGGGGGTTTTCAGTTCATGGGAGACATTGGCCACGAAGTCGCGGCGGCTCATCTCCAGCCGCCGCAGGTGGGTGACGTCGTGCAGCACGATGAGAAAGCCGATATCGGCTCCCTGGGCATCCTTCAGGAAGGTGCCGTGGGCCTGAATAATCTGTTGGCCATGGCGCATCGCCACCTCCGCCTCGATGGGCCCCCGGGCAAAGATGGTGCGGGTGATGAAGCTCAGTAATTGGGAGTCGCGCACCACTTCCTGGATGGTGAGATCTTGAGAGGCCAGGTAGTCCACCCCCAGCAATTGCGCCGCCGCCCGGTTCAGGGTGATGAGGCGCTGCTGGGAGTCCACCGCCAAGACGCCTTCCACCATGCTGGAGAGCACCGCCTCCTGCATCTGTCCTTGGCGGATAAGAACGCCGATGCGGTCCTCCAGTTGCTCGGCCATGTGATTAAAGGCCTCGGCCAGACTCCCCAACTCGTCGGAGCCGGGCACCGGCAGCCGCCGGCTCAGGTCTCCCCCGGCAAAGCGCAGGGCGCCCCGTTTCAGATCTTGCAAGGGGCGGCTGAGGCGCTGGGAGATGAGGAAACTCAAGGCCGCCAGTAAAAGGACGATGACCAGGCCGCCCAGCGCGGTCTTGAAATACATGGCCCTGAGTGCCTGGGCGATGGAGGTCATGGGCAGGGAAGCGCGCACCACCGCAACGATCCGGTCCTGCTCCCGCATGGGCACGGCCACGTACATGCGCTGGTCTCCCAGGGTGGGACTGTATCTGGCGGAGATGCCCACCCGCCCCCGGAGGGCCTCCTGAATCTCCGGGCGATCGCTGTGATTTTCCATGCGGGCCGGCTCCCCCTCCGAATCTCCCAGGACCTGGCCGGAGGGCAGGATCACCGTCAGACGGGTGCCGGTGAGCCGGCCCAGGTCCTTGCAGATCCGGTCGATCTCGGCGCCCTGTCCGGGCGCCAATCGCCCCTGCAATCGGGTTTCCACCAGGAGGGCCCGGGTCTTCAGGTCCGCCGCGGTCTGTTCCAGGTAAAAATGGCGCCAGGAGGTGGTGACATGCCAGGTGAGGGCCAGCAAGGACAGGAGAGTGACCAGGAGATAGGAAGGAAAGAGTTGCCAAACCAGGCGCTTGCGGCGCATGAGGCCATCCTCTGATTCAGACGTTGGGCCAGCGGGCGCTGCCGGGAATTACCAAGAGGTCTTGAGCATTAATATATCAAAACCCCTGCCGTTTAAAGAAATTCCTGCCACCTCGATCCGTTGGGTCCATTTTACACCTTGTAAAAATTTCTGACAGACCCCCTGCCGCTGCTGGAACCGGTCTGAGGGCACCCGGCGAGATTTTCTTCTATTTTCAGCCAGATAAACCTCTGGCGGCCCGGGCATAATCGTTGCATTTTTGACGGCAGGGGCCCCGGCCTGGTCGGGGTTTATTCTCTAAAGTCCTCCGGTCAGGCCGGAGACGGGTTGCTCTGATGCCGGCGTACTTTCTGCTCCTGATCGCCATCATTATCCAGCTTATTGCCGCATTCCTGGCTTTTCGGCTGGTGGGGATTACCAGGAGGACCGCCGCCTGGCTGTTTATCTCCATAGGCTTCTTGCTGATGGCCATCCGGCGCTGCTTCACGCTATTCGAGTGGTTCGCCCGGGGAATGTCCCTCATGCCGGTGGACATCGGTTCGGAATTGGTGGGGCTGGCCACCGTCATCCTGATGCTCCTGGGGGTGGCCTTCATTGCGCCGCTATTCCGGGACATGATGCGCACCCAGGAAGGGCTCAGGGAAGAGGTCGAGCAGAGGACCGCAGCCTTAACCCAATCCAACCAGGCATTACAACAGGAGTTGCAGGAACGGGAAAAGGTGGAGGAATCCTTGCGCCTTTCGGAGGAAAAGTTCCGCACCATTGCGGACTTTACTTACGATTGGGAGAGCTGGCTGGCCCCCGACGGCGCCTATAACTATATTTCGCCCTCGTGTGAACGGATTACCGGGTACGCCGCCCAGGAATTTCTGCAAGATCCCGGACTCCTGGAGCGGATCACCCATCCCGACGATCGCGCCAAAGTGGTCAAGCATTGGCGCGATGATCTCGGCAACCCTAACCCCCATTCCCTGATTTTCCGCATCTTTACCCGGAGCGGCGAAGAGCGTTGGATCGCCCACGTGTGCCAGCCGGTTTTCACCCCCGAGGGGCGTAACCTCGGCCGCCGCTCCAGCAACCGCGACATTACCAGATACCAAAGGGCCCGGGCCGAGAAGGTGGAGCTGGAGGCCCAACTGCGCCAGGCGCAAAAGATGGAAGCCATCGGCACCCTGGCCGGGGGCATTGCCCACGATTTTAACAACATCCTGTCGCCCATCATCATGTACACCGAGATCGCCTTGCGGGAGATGGGGAAGGACCAGGAACTGCGCCCTTATCTGGAACAGGTGCTCAAGTCTGGCAAACGGGCTGCGGATCTGGTCAAACAGATTCTCACCATCAGCCGCCGCAGCGAACAGCAACGGATAATGCTGCGCCTGAGCCCCCTGGTCAAAGAATCCCTGAAATTGCTGCGGGCCTCCTTGCCGGTGACCATTGACATCCAAACGCAGATCGCCGCCGAGTGGGATTGGGTGCTGGCGGACCCCACTGAAATCTACCAGGTGGTCATGAATCTTTGCACCAATGCCGCCCATGCCATGGAAGAAAGGGGGGGCCGCCTCAGCGTGGGCCTGGATAAAGTGGAATTGGCCCGGGAGCATACGGCCTGCGGCATCAGCGTCCCACCGGGAAATTATCTAAGATTGACCGTCGGGGATACCGGGCAGGGCATGACCCCGGGGGTGCTGGAACGGATCTTCGAGCCTTACTTCACCACCAAGGAGTTGGGCAAGGGGACCGGCCTGGGTTTGTCGGTGGTCCATGGAATTGTCAAAAATTATGGCGGGGGCCTCCAGGTCTTCAGCGAACCGGGAAAAGGAACCACCTTTGAGGTCCTCTTCCCCCTGATGGCCTCTGAAGAAGCGCTGGAACCCGAGCCGGTGGCTGCCATGCCGGAAGGGAAAGAGCGCATCTTGCTGGTGGATGATGAGCCGGATATCGTGGCTGCCGCCCAAATTATCCTAAGGCAGTTGGGATATCAGGTGACGGCCTTCACTGATGGCCCATGAGGCCCTGGCCGCCTTCCGGGCCGGGCCGGAGAAATTCGATCTGATCCTCACCGACCTGACCATGCCCCAGTTGTCCGGGCTCGACCTGGCCCGGGAAGCCCTGGCTCTCCGTCCGGAGATCCCCATCCTGGGCTGCACCGGCCACGCCGAATCCAGCAGCTTGGACAAGACCAGGGGCCTGGGGATCAGGGAAATTATTCTGAAACCCCTCATTCCGGCAGAATTGGCTGAGGCCATTCGCCGGCTGCTGGATTCTCCAAAGGAGCCGGGCCGCTTAAACCCGCAAGCATAAGGAGGTTGACCTTGAGAAATACCGCCGATCCCTTCTTCTATGAGGTCATCAGCAGGTGGCGGCTCTGCCGGTTCTGTCTCCACCTGCATAACCTGATGGGCAAACTAACCTGCAACGCCTTCCCGGAAGGGATCCCCCGGAGATCACCTCGGGGGGGGTTATCCATAATAAACCCTTCCCCGGACAAGAAAACAACCTGACCTTCGACCCCTGTTGAATCTGGCCGAAGGAGTTTCGGAAGTCAGCCGTTGATATTCTGCGATAACTTGTGGGTCAACCTGCCAGCGGGGGGCGGGGGCGCTTATATTTCTTATAGCCCGGGGGTAGATCAAAGAGGCGATCGGGCTGGGGCCCTTCTACGATGCTGCGGTATTCCATGGAAAAATTCTTTTCTCTGGAGACCAGTTTCACCGCGACCCCCAACTTGACGGCCACCCAGATGGTCTGCCTCTCCGGGCCAAGGCCCCCGGGCGCGGTGACTTCATATTTTTCGGCTTCGTAGCCGTTTACCGTCTCTTTGCCCACCAGGCGTTTTGCCAGGGCATCCGGGGGAATCTGGATGAATTGCCCGGGGAGCTCGGTCTTCAGGGGCAGTTCCGTGTAGCCGTGCTCGCGGGGAAGGATGACCCAGACCTTTTTCAGGTCCGGCCGCACGATGGTGATGGTCTGGCCTTGTTCGTCATTGAACTCCTGGCGCATCTTGCCGTCCTGCACGAAGATACTCCCGAGCGCCAGCTTTTCGCCGTCCCGGACCTCCAGTTGGGCGGAGAACTGGGCGGCCGCGGCATTGCCGGCAAGGAGCAAGACCACCGCCAGGACCATCAACCAGCCTGATTTCCCCAAAGCCTTGTCGGTCATCTCTCACCTTCCCCAGCATCATTTCCCGCTGATGAGCTCCAGCACCTTGATGATGGCGGAGATGTCCTCGTCGCCCCAGCCCTGGGCCACCCCCACCCGGTAGAGGTGCAGCAGCAGCTGCCCCCCGGGGACCGGCGCCCCCAGCTCGTAAGCCGTATCCAGGATGAATTTGGCGTCCTTGGTCAAATGCTTCAGGGGGAAGGCCGCCGGATGGTTCCGGTCTCTGAAGTTGGGGGACTTTATCTGGAACATGGGGGCGTTCATGGCCCCGGAGAAGACCGTCTCCAGCATGGCCTCCAGTTCCAGCCCCCCCAGCCGCCCGAAGTTGAGGGCCTCGGTGAAGCCCGTCATCATCAAGCCCAGGAGCAGGTTGATGAACATCTTCATCATGGAGCCCTGGCCGGCCCGGCCGCAGAAAATGACCTTCTTCCCCATGGTCAGAAACAGGGGCTCCAGTTCTTTGACCTTTTCCTCTTTGCCCGCCGCCAGGATCACCAGGGTCCCCTCTTCCGCGGGTTTCTTGGTGCCCGAAACCGGGGCGTCGATAAAGCTGACTCCGGTGGGGGCCAGTTGTTTGCCCAACTCCCGGGTAAAGCTGGGGGACACCGAACTCATATTGATGAACACCTGGCCGGGACTGAAGGCCGCGGCGGCGCCCTCCTCCCCCCAAAGCAGCTCATAAAGGGCCTCGGGCCCGGTGACCATGGCGATGATGATCTCCGCCTTCTTGGCCAGGGCCCTGGGGCTGGAGGCGATCCCGGCCCCCAATTGCGCCAGGGGTTCGGCCTTGGCGGCGGTGCGGTTATAGACCATCAGGGGGTAATCGGCCTTGAGGATACGGGCAGCCATGGGGGCGCCCATGATGCCCAACCCCATAAACCCAATCTTGGATTCCATCTTCAAATCTCCTCCCTGGTGAAACCTAGGCGGACCCATGGGTCCGCCGCTACCAAAAAATTGTTACTTCTTCCGGCACAAGAAAGCGACCTCCCGGGTAAGCAAATCTTCCCGGGTATAGCCCTTGGCCACCAAGATTTTCTCCAATCCGGGGGACAATTCCCCGGCCCTTTCCATTACCGGGCTTTCCTCCAGCACCTCCAAATAAGTATTGAAGATTTTTCGGTAATCAGTCAAGCGCAATCTATTCAAATGGCTATGGGCAGGATATCGGTTATCCAGCAAGTGATCCCAGGGGGGCACCCGCGGGTGGGCAGGCCTGCGGGCAGCGGTCCACTCCGGGTGGTGCCCGCCGGAAAGACTCGGGAAGAGGTGGATATTAATCCAGGCTCGCCCCTGGGGTTTAAGGACCCGGTTAACCTCCCGGACGGCCGCGGGCAAGTCATCTATATGCTCAAATACCAGGGAAGAAAAAATGAAATCGAAATAATCATCCGGAAGCTGCATATGGGTGGCGCTCATCAGGCGCACATCCACCCGGTCCAGGGGAAGGGGTTTGCCGTATTGGCAAGAGAGTCTGCGAAAAAATTGGCCGTCGAAGAGCCAGTGCCGGAAGATAGACTTGAGCCCCCGCTCCCAACCGTTGGCCCTTAACATCTGGAGAAGACTTCCGAGGGTCATCCTGAAAGTAGGGACTTCCACGTCAATGCCCATGGTCTCCAGGCCGTCCGCGGTGAACAGGATGGTTTGGCTGGCCCGCTGGCCGCAGCCTATTTCCAGCAACCTCAACCGGCTCAGGTCGGGTCCCAAGGTAGTTTTAATAATGGCGGATAATTTTTGGTGAAAAATTATTTGCCCGTCGGCATTCTCCAGATTGCTCGCCCGGTAAGCCCGCAGGACATCCAACCCCCACCTCAGACGTTGGCTCCAAGGGACTCGCCCCTCTGCCAAGGCGGCCACCTGGTTAGCGGGGTCTCCTCTTTCTGTCTTATCCATTTGGAAGGCCTTCCCGGTCCTGACCAGCTTCATTCCCTCAGAATTTTAACCTCCCGGAGAGGGAAAGGGAATCCGCAATTTTTCCCGCCCGCCTGATAAGGGTCTAGGGTGGCAAGATCTTCAGCATCTAGGGGAAATTTGGCATAACCCTCTGGGCTTGGCCCGCCCGAAACCTCCCGGGTTCTCACCTCCGCAAAGCCCGCTTTTACCAACTTGCCCTTGACCCCAGGTAAGCCAGGCCATATCTTACCGCGTAAAGATTAGGCGGACTGGTCCGATAAGTGAGATAGTCCTTTAAATTACGAGCCTGGGGAGTTATGGCTTCCCCCATGTCGGTTGGCGCCAAGCTGCTGATGCCCGCGGTAGATTTTCCGCAACTCCTGGTAGCCTTGGACCGCCTGGGCTACCGCATGGTGGGGCCTACTCTGCGGGATGGCCAGTTGCTCTACGGTGACCTGACCGGGGTGGCCGACCTGCCCGTGGGCTGGACTGACGCGCAGGAACCCGGGGGCTTCCGTCTGCAACCGCGGGACGACCAGGCCCTCTTCGGCTACGGGGTCGGCCAGCAGTCCTGGAAGCAGTTCCTGTTTCCGTCCCACCACCTACTCTGGCGCGCCGAACGCCACGGCGACGGCTTTCAGATTATCCCGCCGGCAGAGAACGTCCCCCGTTACGCCTTCATCGGAGTCCATGCCTGCGACCTCCAGGCCATGGCGGTCCAGGACCGGGTCTTTCTTCAGGGCCCTCACGTTGACCCGGTTTATCAGGCCCGCCGGGAGCAGGCCTTCATCCTGGCGGTCAACTGCGGCGGCCGGGGTTGCGGCACCTGTTTCTGCGTCTCCATGGGCAGCGGTCCCAGGGCCACTTCCGGCTTCGATCTGGCGCTCACCGAGGTTTTACAGGAAGGTAATCATTACTTCCTGGTGGAAGTGGGAACCGAGCGGGGCGCCGGGGTTCTCCAGTCCGCTCCCCACCGGCCGGCCGCAGCCGCGGAAATCGAGGCTGCCGATGGAGTAGTGGCGGCTATGACGGCAAATATGGGCCGGGAGATGAACACCCAAGGCCTCAAGGAACTCCTCTATCGCAATTACGAACATCCCCGCTGGGACGAAGTCACGGCCCGCTGCCTCAACTGCGGGAACTGCACCTGGGTCTGCCCCACCTGCTTCTGCCACACCGTCGAAGAGGTCACCGACCTGACCGGCGCCGTGGCCGAAAGATGGCGCCGCCAGGACGTCTGTTTCACCGTGGACTATTCCTATATTCATGGCGGCAGCATCCGCTCCTCGCCCCGGTCGCGTTACCGCCAGTGGCTGACCCACAAACTGGCCACCTGGCATGACCAGTTTGGCTGCTCCGGCTGCGTCGGCTGCGGCCGTTGTCTAACCTGGTGCCCGGTGGGCATCGACCTCACCGAGGAGGTCCGGGCCATTCGGGATAATGAAGTCCCTCTCAAGGAGACCGAGCATGGAGACCATTGAGCCCATCCTGGCGGCCCAACCGTTTTTCCAGGGTCTGCACCCGCGGTATATCCACGAAGTGGCTGCCTGCGCCTCCCGGGTCAATTTTACCGACGGCCAGTTTCTCTGTCGGGCCGAGGAGGAGGTTACCCGCTTCTACCTGATTCTCCAGGGCCGGGTCTCGGTGGAAATCTTCAGCGCCCGGCGCGGGCCCATGACCTTGCAGACCATGAGGGAAGGGGACACGCTGGGTTGGCTTTGGCTTAACCGCGAGCCTTATCACTGGCACGCGGACGCCCGGGCTGTGGGCCTCACTCGAGCCCTGAGCTTCGAGGTGAGCTGCCTCCGGGAAAAGTGCGAGGCCGACCACGATCTGGGCTACGAAATCATGAAACGCTACGCCCATTCCCTGGCGATGCGTTTCCGGGTATGCAGCCTGCAGCTCACCGACATGTTTCAGGACTAAACAGGTGGGGAGGCTCGGGCCCGCCCGGGGGGGTGCGTCTCAAGCACCAACAATAATCCGCCTCTGCAGAACAGAATTGATGGTACGTAAGACGTATCCTACGATAACTTGGCAGGCAAATGACTGAGAATAATCCGTCCCCCATGCTGCCGGAAATCTTCCAGATCCAGCGGGTGCGACGCGAAACCGCCGACACCTTCACCCTTGACCTGGCCCGGCCCGGCGCGGCCGCGGATTTTGCCTTTGCGCCCGGGCAGTTCAACATGCTCTACGCCTTCGGCCTGGGAGAGGCGCCCATCTCCATCAGCGGCGACCCGACCCAACCCGAAAGCCTGATACACACGGTGCGCAGTGTCGGCAACGTCACCCGGGCTATTTGTCAGGTTCACCCCGGGGCGCAATTGGGAGTGCGGGGTCCCTTCGGCGTCCCCTGGCCGGTGGCGGAAATGGCCGGCCAGGACGTGGTCATCGTGGCCGGCGGCCTGGGCCTGGCGCCTTTGAGGCCCGCCATTTATCACCTTATTAGCCATCGCCCGGACTACGGAAACTTCGAGTTGATTTACGGGGCCCGCACCCCCGCGGACCTGCTCTACCGCCGGGACCTGGAGCGCTGGCGGGGCCGCTTCGACCTCAGGGTGCACGTCTCGGTGGACACGGCCGGGGCTGACTGGCAGGGGAGCGTCGGGGTGGTGACCACCGTCATTCCCCGGGCCCGCTTCGACCCGGCCAACACCACCGCCCTGGTGTGCGGCCCCCAGTTGATGATGCGCTACACCATAATGGAACTGCTGAGCCGGGGCCTGGCGCCCGCGCAAATCTTCATCTCTATGGAACGCCACATGAAATGCGGCCTGGGCCTGTGCGGGCATTGCCAGTGGGGGCCCTTCTTCGTCTGCAAGGATGGTCCGGTCTTTCGCTATGATGCGGTCATGGACTGGTTCGAGCGGCGGGAGGTCTGACTCATGGCCTTGAAAAAAAAGCCCCGGCTTTCGGTCTGGAAATTCGCCTCCTGCGACGGCTGCCAGCTGTCGCTCCTGGACTGCGAAGACGAGCTGCTGGCCATCACCGGCAAGGTGGAACTGGCCTTTTTCGTCGAGGCCTCCCGGGCCATGGGCAAGGGCCCCTACGACCTGACCCTGGTGGACGGCTCCATCACCACGGCCCACGACGCCGAACTCATTAAAAAGGTGCGCCGGGATTCCAAATACCTGGTGGCCCTCGGCACCTGCGCCTGCTCCGGAGGAATCCAGGCCCTGCGCAACTTCAAGGACGTTAACGATTTCATTAAGGCAGTTTACGCCCATCCGGAATACATCCAGACCCTGGAACAGTCCACGCCGCTGTCGGCCCATATCAAGGTGGACTACCAGATCAACGGCTGCCCCATCAACAAACGACAGCTTCTGGAGGTGATCAGCGCCTATCTCGGCGGCTGCACCCCGCGGCTGGCGCCCCACAGCGTCTGCCTGCAATGCAAGGCTCGGGGCAACATCTGCGTCATGGTCCTGGGCACTCCATGTTTGGGGCCGGTAACCCACGGCGGCTGCGGGGCCCTGTGCCCCACCTACCACCGGGGCTGCTACGGCTGCTATGGCCCCAAGGAGACGCCCAACACCGCCTCCCTGGCTGCCTGGTTCAGTCAGCGTTTTGGAGTCTCCGAAGCGGGTTTGGTGCAGGCCTTCCGTAAATTCTACGCCAACGCCCCGGAGTTCCGCCGGGAGAGCGAAGCCCATGAAAAGTAGAACCATCAAGGTCGATATCCTGGCCCGGGTGGAGGGCGAAGGTGGGCTTTACCTCCGGGTCAAAGGCGACGCCGTGGCCGAAGTCAAGCTGAAGATCTTCGAGCCGCCCCGGTTTTTCGAGGCTTTCTTAAGAGGCCGCCAGTTCCACGAAGCCCCGGATATCACCGCCCGCATCTGCGGCATCTGCCCGGTGGCCTACCAGATGAGTGCGGTGCACGCCATGGAGGACGCCATGGGGGTGAAGGTCACCGGCCCCTTGAGGGACCTGCGCCGCCTCCTTTATTGCGGTGAGTGGATCGAATCCCACGCCCTCCACGTCTTCCTGCTCCACGCCCCGGATTTCCTGGGCTACCAGGACGCCATCCGCCTGGCCCAGGACCACCCGGATGTGGTCAAGATGGGCCTCCGGCTCAAAAAGATCGGCAACGAGGTGGTCACCCTGGTGGGCGGCCGGGAGATCCATCCCATCAACGTCCGGGTGGGGGGCTTCTACCGCGTGCCCACCAAACCGGAACTGGCCCCGCTGGCGGAGGAACTCAAGTGGGCCCGGGACGCGGCCCTGAAGACGGTGCGCTGGGTGGCGGCTCTCCCCATGCCGGAGTTTGAGCAGGATTACGAATTCGTCTCCCTGCGCCATGCCGAGGAATACCCCTTCAACGAAGGACGGCTGGTCTCCAATCAGGGCCTGGATATTGCGGTTCAGGACTACGAGGCCCACTTTGCCGAGGAGCAGGTCTCTTACTCCAACGCCCTGCACTCGCGGCGCCAGGGCGACGGTCTCTACTTTGTCGGCCCCCTGGCCCGCTATCATCTGAATTTCGACCGCCTCTCGCCCCTGGCCCAAGAAGCCGCGGCAGGAGGCCGGATTGAGCCGGGAATGCCGCAACCCCTTCCAGAGCATCATCGTGCGGGCGGTGGAAACCCTTTACGCGGTGGATGAGGCTCTAAGGATCATCGCGGCCTACGCACGGCCTGATCAACCGGCCATTAAAGTGGAGCCCCGCTCCGGGGTAGGCTGCGCCGCCACCGAGGCGCCCCGGGGCCTGCTCTACCACCGCTATCGCCTGGACGAGTCCGGGGCCATCCTGGAGGCCAAGATCGTGCCGCCCACCTCCCAAAACCTGAAGATCATCGAACAGGATCTCTGGCGGTTCGTGGAAAAGCGTCTCGACTTACCTGACGACCAACTCACCTGGCAGTGCGAACAGTTGGTGCGCAACTATGACCCTTGCATCTCCTGCGCCACCCATTTTTTGAAAATCCGCCTGGAGCGGCAGTAAAGGACCGCGGTGGCTTTTCCCCGGAATTTTCAACTACAGATCATCGGCGTCGGCCAGGAGTGGCGGGGCGACGACGCGGCCGGGCTCCTGGTGGCCCGACTTTTGAAACTACCTCAGATCCAGAGGGGCCTCCCTGTGGGTCCACTCCCGGGAGGGCGCCCACCTGGGAGCGCCCCTAGAACAGATGCCGCTTCTTTGACGCCAAATCGGTCCCAGGTGGCAGTTTTGGAAACCTCCGGTTCGATAAGCGATTTGCTGGCTGCCTGGGATGGGGCCGACGCCGTTATCCTGGCCGACGCCGTCCGGGCCGGCGGGCCGCCCGGCAAGATTTACCGCTTCCGGGTGCAGGAGGCGGCATTGCCGGCAGAGCTATTTCCGGCCGCCTCCACCCACGCCTGGGGTATCGCCCAGGCCGTGGCCTTGGGGCAGGCGCTCCAGCAATTGCCGCCTTTTCTGGTGGTCTATGGCATCGAGGGGCAGGATTTTGGCATCGGACAAACACTTTCTCCGGCGGTGGCTAAGGCCATCCCGGCGGCAGCCCGGCTGATATTGCAGGAGGTCCAAGAGCTTCTGGGGTAGGGATATATCGGACAGCAATTCTTATTGCAGTTTTTGACTGCATCTCGGGGTTCCGGCGCGCTAGGTGCCAGAGACATATAAATAACTGCTGTGATCCTGCGGCGTGGTATTACTGATATTGGATGTAAAGGGGCTTTGGGTTCAGCCTCAGCAGCTCCTGAGGCGTCATCAGGGCGTCGCCTTTCCTGATGTCATTGTGATAGAAGAGCTTGAAGCCAACATACTGCACCGGCTCGGAAACGATGTAATCCTTAAACGAATCCCTCTTTAGCGAGGGGGGGCCCCAGCCGTCCATGTTCATGATGATCTGCACCTCGGGTCGGAGCACGATCCTCTTGGCATTGGTGACCATGTAGCGGGTGAAGCGGTGCACAATGAGCACTTTGGGCGGAAGATTATACTTTTTCACCAGTTCCTGCAGGTAGCCGGAGGCATAGTTGATGTCCGCCGCGTCATAGGTGCCGATCTTGGTCCCCGGTATCCTGCCACTGTTGATCAGGTTAAACTCCGGATCCATCCCCAGGTGCACGTCCGGGTTCTTCAGCAGCCACTCGAAACGCGGCAGGATGGTGCGGATGTTGTCATGGCCGGTCTGGATGTCGATGAAGAGAAGGGCTTTCGCTTCTTTGGCCCAGCCGTACACTTCGTTGACGACCTTGTCCGGCATCACCATCCGGTACTTGCCGGCTACGCCCGGACTTCCCTGCGCCACCACCGCGATGAGGTGCAGCGCGGGCTGCACCGGCAACGACGGATCCGCCTTTTCCCATTTGGCTACTTCACCCTGCAACCGCCGCAGCATTTCGTCCTTCTGCCATTCACCCAGCGCCCCCATCCGCTTGGAAAGCGGGTTACCGTAGTAGGCGACAATGCGCTTCTGCGGCAAGATGGAACCCGGCAGCGGCGGCGGGCAGGCCACCGGCCAGCCGCACCGTTTCGCATACTCGGGGTTCTCGCCGGCTAGGTAACATGGCCTTGGGAGCCGCAACTTCGGGGGCCGGCGCCTTTTTCCCTGCAACCGGCCGTGCCTTCGTCTTGGCGGGGTTGGCGGTGCGGGGGCCTTGGCCGCGGAGGGAACCGGCGGCGGGGTTGCAGCCGGCGGAGTTGCCGGGGTAACCGGGATAGCCGAAGCCGCCGGGACGGCGGGGCCGTTTGGCGCGGTTGGGGCTACCTCCACTTCACCGACCTTGTCGTTCGTAAAGCCTGCCCCGGCGACCAACACTGCGAGGACGATCGCCAGCAGGGGGGCAAATATCCGGAGATAAAACCGACCACACGGGTGCGTCACCAAGCACTCCTTTGCATTAAATATGCGGCGCTGCCCAGAGCTCGCCAGCAGGTCAAAGCAGTCCAGGCTTCTCTATCAGTTAATTGAGAATATCGGGATGCGGTTAACAAAGGACAGGGGGATACCGGCGTGCCCCAAATCGTTTTTATTTTAAAATCTTCCCCAGATTTTGTCAATTAAAAGCCACCTGGGTTTCCGGCCCCCAAAGTTCCAAGCATGACTGAAGATGCTCTTTGTTACTTTGCGCTAACAAGTGTTCTGGTCTATTGGTAACGCAGTTGCTACTTACTATTAATGAGTTCATCAAGAGGGTTGGGAAGTGTTTCACTATCTAGATCAAACGCAACTTTTACGGGTTCGTAAAATTTCAGGGTGATGGCGCCATCCGCTATAAGTTGGAGAATTGATTTTTTAGGAAGATTCGTGCTAAGGTAGGTTCCACGAGAAGCGCTGTCCTCGAAAAAGGAGTGATTTTCTAAGGGCTTATACCAGGAGAATGAGACCCAGAGCAGGTTTTGGGATACTGGCGGATAGAAAGCCGGAGGGTTGGAAATGCCCGAAAATCCCTACCTTAAGAAGGTAAGCCGGATCTATCACGATTCGGAGGTTATCTTCGAAGAAGGTAGCTATGGCGATGAAATGTTCATAGTCCACTCCGGATCGGTGAAGCTCGTCAAGAAATCCACGGGCCCGGAAATTCCCATCGCCACCGTCGAACCCGGGGAATTTTTTGGGGAAATGGCGCTGGTGGACAATGCCCCCCGCAGTGTCAGCGCCATCGCCGGGGCGGATCAAACCCGGCTCCTGGCCCTGAATCTGGATAAATTCCTTTTCCTGGTCAGCCATCAGCCGGCCTTTGCCCTCACCGTCATGCATGTCCTTTGCCAGCGAATTCGGGACATGAACGAGAGGCTCTCTCAATTGGAGCGAAAAAGAGACTAAAGCCCACATCTTCTTGAACTGGCGAGGACTCCGGTATGGATTCATCTGAGCTAAAGCCCAAGCATATAGAAGAGTTAAGACCGCATATTTATCAATTCCGCAACGAGAGATTCGGAAGCCACGTTTATCTCGTCAAAGGTTTCAAGAAAAACGTCCTCATCGACACGGGCAAGGCCTCTAACTATCCAAATCTAAAGGCCTGCCTGGAACAAGTGGGTCTGGCGCCCCAGGACATTCACCTCATCATCCTGACTCACGAGCACTTCGATCATACTGGCGCCTGTCCTGAATTTTACGATAGTGCGGTGATCGCCGCCCATGCTCTGGCAGCCAACAAAATAGAGCTCCAGGATGAATTCGTCACCATGAGCAAGTATGGGGACGAAGGGGCAAGGCATTTTCGGGTGGACATCTGGCTGGAAGCGGACACCGTCGTGGACCTGGGCAATTACCGCCTGCACATTCTACACACCCCGGGGCACTGTTCCGGCTGCATCTGCATTTATGAGCCGGACCAAGAGCTGCTGTTTTCGGGGGACACCGTGCTGGCCGGCGGGACCCTATCCGGCATCATGGGGTCGGGCAATATCAGCGACTACATCAAGTCGCTGCAGCGCCTGAGCAATTTAAAGGTGGAGGAGATGTATCCCGGTCATGGCCGGATATCGACCGACGCTGATGGAGACTTGCTGAAAGCCTTGGAAAATGCGCTCGGCATGATGGAGGAATGCAAGATTCTCTTTGCGACCCTGAATACCAAATCCACCTTCGACCGGTATTTCTCGGCTATTCGAAAGCGCCCGGTTATCCCCACGACCTCTCCCAAGGTCTGAGCCACTCAAAAAAGCCTTTAAAAGATGGCGCCGGGGAAGGCGGAACGCCTTCCCCGGCTGGATAAAAAAGACTTTGGGTGAGAGAAGATTCCGGGAGAACCTTCAATTATTTGGGACGTTAAGGCGAGCCGCCGGCCTCTTTCCCCAAGGCTCCTTCCCCAACCGGCTGGATCGGCAGGTACCTCATGCCCAGGTCGAAGATCAGGATAGCCATGGCCACCAGGGCCGCGGTGATGATAATCTCTATCACCGAGGGGAAGTAGCCGAACTGCCGGTAGCCGATATAGCCGGTGAGGCTGACGTTGAAGCGGTTCAGCACCACCCCGAAGGCCGCCAGGCCCGAGGTCCAGTAAAGGCCCTTCTCGCTCCGGCGTATCTCCGGGAAGCACAAGAGCAGGGCCGGCAAGACCACGGTGCCGAAGAGCTCCACGAAGAAGAAGAAATGGGGTTTATCCCAAACCCAGACCGCGGTCCCCCGGGCATAAAGGTCCGTGACCTTCATGGCAAAGTAGATCAGCAGAGCGATTCCCAGCCCCTTGCCCAGGTCCGCGAGCATGCCGATTTTCGGCGGCCGCCGGTAGACCCGGGAGGCGATGAGGCTCTCCAGGGTAATGACGCTCATGCCGCCGATGACCGCGCTGGCAAAGAAGAGGGGTCCCAGGGCCTGGGTGGCCCACAGGTCGCTCATCTTCTGGGGCAGCAGCAGGAACAGGGCTCCCAGGGAAGACTGGTGCAGGGTGGAGAGCATGACCCCGGCCACCGCCAGGAACAGGTAGATCTCGCGGAAAAACTTGATCCAGCTCTCCTTCCCCTGGCCGTAGCGCTCCAGGCCGATGATGAACAAGTCGATAGCCAGCACCGTGGTGTAGAGCATGACGCACCAGGAAACCTCGAAGAGGACCGAGTGAGGGTTCCACATCACCATGGGGTGCCAGATACGCCAGGGCTGGCCCAGGTCGAAGAAGAGCCCCACCACAAACACCAGGTAGCCCACGAAGGCCGAGAGCTTGGCAGGCCGCAGCAGGGGCGCGAACTTTTTCAGGTTGAAGATATAGATGGCGGCGGTCATGGTGAAGCCGCCGGCGGCCAGGGCCACCCCCGCCAGGACGTCGAAACTGATCCAAAGGCCCCAGGGGTAGGCGTCATTCAGGTTAGTGGTGGCCCCCAGACCAAAAAACATCCGGATGCAAGCGGCGATCAGACCCAGCACCAGGAGGATGTAGAGGACAGCCTTCCCGGTGGTCAACTTTCCTTCGCCGGGATACCATTTTTCGATTTTTCCGGCCATGGCTTAATCCTCCTTGGGCTCTTTGGCCTCGATGGCCGCCCGGCGCTGGTTGAAATAATGGAGGCCCACCGCCAGTCCACCCACGGCCACGGCCACCAGGGGCACCTTGGACATCCATTCCCGGCCGCGGAGGCCTTGGGGAGCGTCCCCCAGATCGGTGCGGAAGCCCACCTGAGTCAGGCCCAGTTCTTCAAAAGAGAGGGGGGTGAGATAGAGCTTGGAGGTGCCGCCGGCTATCTTCTCGCCATAGACCTGGGGATAATATTTGTTCGGATCCAAACCGATGCGCCGGTGGGCTTCCGTCAGGAGTTCGGCCCGCTCCCCGAACAACAGGGTCCCGGTGGGGCAGGTGGTGGTACAGGCGGGAGCCAGACCCATGGCCTGCCGGTCGGCGCAGAAGGTGCATTTGCGCACCAGGGGCACCGCCGACTCCCACTGAAACTTGGGAATCTGGAAGGGACAGGCCATCATGCAGTAGCGGCAGCCGATGCACCTTTCGTCGTCATAGACCACCGGCCCGGAGGGCAGCTTCACCAGGGCGGCCACCGGACAGGCGCTGGCGCAGGCGGGATCGAGGCAGTGCATACAGCGCCGGGAGATGAAATACCATTCCAGCCGCCCATCGGAGCGGGGAATTTCCCGGAAGACGATCCGGGTGTATTGGTTGCTGCTCAGAAATCGCGGGTTGGACCAGGTTTCGCTGAAGGTAGCCTGGCCGCCTTTCAGGTCGTTCCAGCTCTTGCAGGCCACCTGGCAGGCCCGGCAGCCGATACACTTGGTGGTATCGATCAAGATGGCTTTGCTCATAACCGTTCCCCTTTAGGCCGGCTCGCCTAGGCCTTTTCCAGGTCTACCAGGAATACCTTATATTCCGGGATCATGGTGTTGGCGTCCCCTATCTGGGGGGCCAATTGATTGGCCGCGTAATTTTGGCGCGGGTCAGGCCCGCCGGTAGTATAGCCGGCAAAGCCGAAGTGCCAGGGCAGGGCCACCATTTCCACGGTGCCTTGTTCCCCTTTGACGCCGCAGCAGAAGGGCGCCACCCGGTGGGTGACGTTGGCCCGGGCCAGCACTTCGCCGCGGATACTCTTCACCTTGACCCAATCACCCGCCTTGACTCCCTTGGCCGCGGCCAGGCTGGGGCTGATTTCCACGAACATCTCCGGCATCAACTCCGACTGCCAGGTGAGGTTCCGGGACATGGCCCCGGCCTGCCAGTGCTCGCTGACCCGGAAGGTGGTGGCGATGATGGGGAACCTGGGGTCGCAGAGTTCGGCGAGTAAGTCCAGTTGCGATTTCCAGAGGCGCACCACGGGATTGGACTGTTGCGGCGACAAGGGGTTGTGGAAGGGACATTCCAGGGCCTCGTAGTGTTCCGGGAAGGGCCCTTCCTTGCACAGTCCCTTGGGGACAAAGAGGCGCGCCTTCCCGTCGGGCAACATGAGGTAGGGGACCTTGGCCGATTCCTCCGGAGGCACCTGGACCTTGGTGGCCGGGTCGATCCACTTGAAATCCGGCACATCGGAATTCTTCCAGGCGTTGGCCGCCGCATCCCAGCGCACCAGGGTCCTGTCCTTGTTCCAGGGCTGGCCCTGGGGATCGGCGGAACAGCGGTTGTAGAGGATGCGCCGGTTCACCGGCCAGGCGAAGGACCAGCCGGGGTAAAGCCCCAGGCCGCTGGGGTCCTTGGAGACCCGGGCCGCCGCCTTGTTGTCCTTCTTGTCCGGGCCGGGGTAAAAGCCGGAGAAGATCCAGCAGCCGCAGGCGGTGGCGCCGTCGTCTTTCAGGCCCAGGAAGTTGAGCAATTGCTTTTTATCCGCCACGGTGTAACCGTTGATCTCTTTGGCCACCAGATGGACGTCGGGGTCGTCCCCGTAGCCCCAGTTTAACTTGACGATGGGGTCCGGGAAGACTGCCTTGGGGTCTTCCTGATAGAGCTTTTTCAACTCCAGGCCCAGACGATTGGCGTACCACAGGTCGCTGTGGGCGTCGCCGTGGGGCTTTACCGCCTGGTAGCGCCATTGGATCCAACGGCCGCTATTGGTGACGCCGCCTTCCTTCTCCAGGGCGTCAACCGCCGGGAACAGGAAGACCTCGGTGTTGACGGTCTTTGGGATTGACCCCGGGCCGTTTCCAGAAGACCGAGGTGTCCGTCTCCCAGAGGTCGAAGGCCGCCAGCCATTCCAGCCGGGCCAGAGCCTGGTAGGTCTGGTTGAGGTTGGCGGAGCTTATCGCCGGGTTCATGCCCCAGCACAGCAGCCCTTTGATGGTGCCGGCGCCCATGGCCTCGAACAGCGGAATCCAGGAGTAACCGGCTCCCTGATAGCCTGCGCCGGCCTTGGGGAGGTAGTCGTAGGCAAAGTCGTTCGCCTTTTGGGCCGCCTCGCCCCAATAGGCCTTGAGGAGGCTCACCAGGTACTTGGGTTTGTTGATCCAGAAGCTGGCCTTGGGGGTCTCTTTTTCCAGATAATCCTTCAGGGTGGGATGGGCCGCTTCCATGGGGGCGTTCAGGTAGCCGGGGAGCAGGTTGAAGAGCAGGCCCATGTCCGTGGAGCCCTGGACGTTATTCTCCCCCCGCAGGGCGTTGATGCCGCCCCCGGCGATCCCCATGTTGCCCAGGAGCAGCTGGAGGATGCGAATACCCCCGGATGATCTGCACTCCGGTGGAGTGCTGGGTGCCCCCCATGGCGTAGAGGAGGGCGCCGGATTTCCCGGGCTGGCCGGTGGCCGTGTAAGTCGCCGCCAGCTTCAGAAACTGTTCCCGGGGCACCCCGGTGGCTGCCTCCACCATCCCCGGGGTATAGCGGGCGAAATGGGCCTTCAGGATCTGAAAGACGCAATTGGGTGAGTTCAGGGTGGGGTCGGTGGCCGGCTTTCCCTGGGGGTCGGTCACATAATCCCAGGTGGCGGGATCATAGGCGTGTTTATCTTTTTGGTAACCGGAAAACAGGCCGTCGTGAAAGGCAAAGTCCTTGTTAACCAGAAAGGGGGCATCGGTATAGTTGACCACATAATCCCGGTGGAACAGGTTATTTTCCAGGGCGTAATTGATGAGGCCGCCCATCAAGGCGATGTCCGTGCCGGGCCGCAGGCGCACATACAGGTCGGCCTTGGCGGCGGAGCGGGTGAAGCGGGGATCCACCACTATGAGCTTGGCCCCTCGTTCCTGGGCCTTGGTGATCCACTTGAAGCTAATGGGATGGTTCTCGGCGGGATTACAGCCGATGATCATCAGGCAATCACTGTTGGCCAGATCGTTCCAGTGATTGGTCATGGCGCCCCGGCCAAAGGTGGGCCCCAACGAGGCCACCGTGGAGGAGTGTCAGAGGCGGGCCTGGTGCTCCAGATAGACGATCCCCAGCGCCCGGGTCAGCTTGGCCAGGAGATAACACTCCTCGTTATTAATGGCGGCCCCGCCGATGGAGGCCAGGGCCTCGGTGCGGTTCACCGTCACCCCGTTGGACTTGGCGATGAAGCCGGCGTCCCGGGTCGCCTTGACCCGCTGCGCCAGGGTCTGCATGGCCCAATCCAGGTCCTTTTCCTCCCAGCGGTCGCTGCCCGGGGCCCGATAGCGCACCTTCTGCAAACGCCGGGGGCTGGTGACCACTTCGAAGACCGCCTGCCCTTTGCTGCACAGGGTCCCCTGGTTGATGGGATGGTCCGCATCGCCTTCCACATCCACCAGCTTGCCATCCTTGGTGTAAGCCACCAGGCCACAGCCCACCCCGCAATAGGGACAGATGGAAGTAGTGGCGGTGGCCGCGGTGATTTTGGCGGGCGCCACCAATCCGGCCCACCCGGGGCGCCACAAGATGACGTCCGAGAGGCCCAGGGCGGTAAGCCCGCTCCCCAAACCCTTAATAAAGGTCCTCCGGGAAATGCGCATGTCTACCTCATCTGTTTGGTTTCGGCAAGAAGATGGTTGGCGGGGAATTAATTAATCAAGAATTGACCGGTTAACGCCTTGCTCATTAGTGAACATGTTAGAAGGCTTTTTCACAAATGTCAAAAAAAATGTATATCCAGAATTAAGGTTGGAGTAAATTTCTCCACCCGGGGAATTAGAGGTTGACTTGTGGAAAGAATATGCGGATATTAATAGCCTAAAGCCAACTAGCCATGGGCGGGGCGGGTTTGCAACCCGCCCCTGCATTTGCCGGTGCAGGTAGTGCTCCCGCAGTTGGCTAGAGAACCGTCTGGTTATCAAACTGAAAAGGCTAGCCGAGCCTTACACCCCAATAGTGCGGGCCGGGCTCATCGGCTTGGCGGCGGCAAACCACCCCCACCGCCTCCCTTAACTAAAGGTTTATGGAGACTTGCATGAAGAAGAGGACCCTTCGCATCCTGCCGTGGCTTGGCATCATTTTGCTGGTCCTGGGCCTCAGCGGCGGGGCCGGGACGGCGGCTGAGGAAGTCAGCGTGCCCATCCTGCTCTATCACCGGCTCGGTCCGACGAGGGCTGACAGCATGACCGTAACCACCAAGGTGTTCGAAGCGCAGATGCAGTGGCTCAAGGACAACGGCTATACTGTCATTCCGCTGCGGACCCTGGTTAATTATCTCCTGGACAAGGGCCCGGCGCCGGGGCCCAAGTCGGTAGTGATCGCCGCGGATGACGGCCACAAGTCGGTCTATACCGAGATGCTGCCCATCATCCGGAAGTATAATTATCCCGTGACCCTGTTTCTCTACCCGTCTTGCCTGTCTAATGCCTCCTATGCCATGACCTATGAGCAGGTGAAAGAACTGCAGCAGACCGGCCTCTTCGATGTGCAGGGCCATACCTTCTGGCACCCCAATTTCAAGCGGGACAAGAAAAAGCTCTCGCCGGCCGAATACCAGAAGCTGGTGGAGACCCAACTCGCCAAGTCCAAGATGGTTTTGGACAAGCGCCTCGGCACCAATATAGACATGCTGGCCTGGCCCTTCGGCATCTATGACGACTATCTGGAAGCGGAGGCCCAGAAGGCCGGGTACGTGGTGGCCTTCAGCATCGATCGCCGGAATGCCTCAAAGTCCGAGAAGATCATGGAGCAGCCCCGCTACCTGATGCAAAACGGCGACGGCGTCAAGGGTTTTGCCGCCATCGCCAGCGGCCGGGCCGCGGAACGACCAGGGAACGCATAGGACCGTGGCGTTTTAACGGAGTGAGGCCGGTAAAGAGGCGGAAGCTATCAGCGGTCAGCTATCAGCTAAAAGCAAAGCCTGGTTAATGGTTTATTTGACGCTCCTTTTGCCCTTTGGCCTTGCCTGATTTAGCTGAAAGCTGACCGCTACAAGAAAGGAAAAACAATGATTAAGAGAATCGGCTTCTTCTTGGGTCTTCTCGCCCTTCTTACCGTTCTCGGATGCTGAGGCGGGGGCCAGGGACTGCGGTCGGGCAGTCCTCAATTTCAGGCCCGGGCGGACTTGCAGGTAGCGGCAATTAAGGCGGACCCCCGGGGTTGCCTGAAGTAAAACGACGGAAGCCAACGGGATCGAATGACGGCGCCCGCCCCTGCCTGAAGCCGTGGCGCGTCGCCTGCAAGGGTCTGCAGCTCATCTGCCTTATGGCAGCTTTTTAGAAAAATCAGACTTGTTTCGATATAGAGTGGGCAGAGGCATTAGGGAAAAGATGAAGAGACTGACCATCGGCTTGCTAATCCTGCTGGGGGCCATGCTCCCGGCGGTCACGGCCCAGGCCGCCTATATCGGCAAGGTGGTGAACGCCCAGACCAAGGAGCCGGTGGAAGGCGCGGTGGTCACCCTGGGTGCGGAGGTGGTCCACACCGGTACGGACGGCGGCTTTCGCCTGGAGGGCAGCGGCGAGACCCTGAAACTGCGAGCCCCGGGTTATGCCCGGCGAGAGCTGGCCACCTCGGAGCTGAGCGGCCCCGCCCCGGAGATCCCCCTTACCCCCTTCAAGGTGAAAGCGCTATATCTCACGGTCTACGGCACCGCCAGCAAGAGTTTGCGTGAGGCCGCCCTGGAGACCATTGAGAAGAACCGGATGAATGCCCTGGTCCTGGACGTCAAGGGCGATCGGGGTTTCATCCCCTTCAAGGTGGACCTGCCCCTGGCCGAAGAGGCCGGGGCCCAGAAGACCATCCTCTTCAAGGATTATAAGGGCGTGCTGGCGAGCCTCAAGGAAAAAGGCCTCTATCTGATCGCCCGCATCGTGGTCTTCAAGGATGATCCCCTGGCCGCCGCCAAGCCGCAGTGGGCCGTGAAGACCAAGGGCGGCGGGGTGTTCCGCGACCGGGAGAGGCTGCGCTGGACCGATCCCTTCAATAAAGAGGTTTGGAATTACAACATCGCCATCGCCAAAATCGCCGCGGAGCAGGGTTTCGACGAGATCCAATTCGATTATGTCCGCTGCCCCGACAACAAGGCAGTGGCCTTTACCCAGCCGAACACCATGGAAAACCGCACCCGGGCCGTCACCGGCTTCCTGAAGGCGGCCCATGAGGCCCTGGCCCCATACAACGTCATGGTGGCCGCCGATATCTTCGGCTACGTCATGTGGAACCTGGACGATACCGGCATCGGGCAGCAGGTCGGCGAGGCCCTCAATGCGGTGGACGTGGTCTGCCCCATGCTCTATCCTTCCGGCTATCAAGCGGGGATTCCCAACTATCGCAATCCGGTCCAACATCCATATGAAATCGTCTACCTGTCGCTGAAGCGGGCCCAAGAGCGCACCGGGGTCTCGCCCCTGCGCTTCCGCCCCTGGCTGCAGGCCTTTCACGACTATGCCTTCCATGGCGGCGACTTCGGGGAAGAGCGGATTCATACCCAGATCGAGGCCGCGGATAAATTCGGCTCCAGCGGGTGGATGTTTTGGAACCCCCGCAACATCTATCCCAAGGGCGGTTTCAGCAGCGGCGGCGAGGAATAGAGACTGGCCGCCTCCTGGACAAACCCCGGCTGATGCTTATCTAATTCAATAGAACTTTCTCCACCGTCCTCTCCCTTTCTTAGCCTGCTCTCCTGAGCCCCCGCGGCAGAACGCCCCGCGGCCGCCCGGCACCCGGTGTCAGAAAGCCCGCCAGTTCCGGTAAGCAGATATGAAGGCCCAGGTTTCCGAGCGGTTATTATCTTTGGATATCTTTCGCGGGGTGACCATCGCCGCGATGATCATGGTCAATAACCTGGCCTATTGGAGCGACAGCCTCCGGGTTCTGCGGCTGACCCATGCCCAATGGAATGGCTGCAATTTCGCCGACCTCATCTTTCCGTTTTTCATTTTCATCGTCGGCGTCTCCTCGTTTTTTTCCCTGGAAAGGCGAGGCAAGGCCGAGGGACCCCTGGCGCGGTACCGGCATATCCTGGTGCGCACCGCGGTCATCTTTTTCCTGGGCCTGCTCACCGGCAGCGGTCTCCTCTTCGGCTGGCTTTTCCAGGCCATCTGCCCACCCGCCGAGGTCCAGAAGAGCATCTGGGGGATCTTTCTCTCCCCGCCTCCCGGCGCCGAGGTGTACTTCTTTTCCCTGGCCAACCTTAGGATTCCGGGGGTGCTGCAGCGCATTGCCCTGGTTTATCTGCCGCTGTCGATTATTTTGATGCACACCCGCTGGCGGGTGCAGGCGCTGCTGGCCGGGGGCTTGCTCCTCTTATACTGGGGGTTGATGAGTCTCCCGGGCTTTGCCATGCAGCCCGGGCAAGACCTGGGCGCCGCCATCGACCGCGCCGTCTTCGGGGGAGCGCACCTGTGGAGGTACACGCAAACCTGGGACCCCGAGGGCCTGCTCGGCACCCTGCCGGCCATCGCCACCGGACTCTTGGGAGCCCTCACCGGCGGTTGGCTCCATAGCCGTCGGGAAAGACGCCGGAAGTTGACCGGACTTTTACTGGCTGGCTTTCTGGCGATTATCGTGGGCGCCGCCTGGGGGCTGGTGTTCCCCCTGAACAAGTACCTGTGGACCAGCTCCTATGTGGTCTATACCGCCGGCTTCGCTTTAATCTTTCTGGGCTTTTGGTATTGGCTGGCGGATGTCCAGCAGTGGCAGACGGTTTTAGTGCAGCCCTTCGTCTGGCTGGGAATGAACCCGCTGGTGGCCTATTGCGGGGCCCAACTGGGGTCCCTGGCCCTGGACGTCCTCTACCTCGGCACCCCGGCGCAGCATACCCACCTCAGCGCCCTGATCTTGAAGACGACTCTTCGGAGAACATTGGGGGGGCGCCGGTCTGACGTGGTTATCGGACCCCATCTGGCCGTCGCTCTTCTGGGGCTTGATCTACCTGAGCTTCTGGACCTTGCTGATGGGAATATTTTACCGTAAGCGTCTCTTCTTCAAGATTTGAACCCGGCAAGGCCTGCGGCTCAATCCTCCCTTTCCGCGCAGGGGCTGTATTTTTGAATGTCGAGGACGTAGCTGTAGGCGGAGAGGGCCGCCTTGACGGCGTCCCCTGCCGAGATGTTATTCTGTTTAAAGGGATCGGTGGTCACGTCGCCCGCCGCGAAGATCCCCCACTTGGAAGTCTGGCCGGTGCGGTGATCCACCAGGATTTCCCCGGCCTGGTTGGTGTCCACCAGGGTCTTGATAAAATCCGAGTTGGGTACCGAACCGATGGCCACCAGGACCCCCTGTACCGGCAACTCCTTCACCGCCCCGCCCTTCTGGTCCTGGTAGCGCAGACCGCTGACGGCCTGATCCCCCAGGATTTCCTGGATCTCGACGTTTTTCAGCAGGCTCAATTTGGGAGAGGCCAAGATCTTCTCCTGGATGACCGGGTCGCCTTTCAGTTGGTCGCCGCGCACGAGTAGATGGATCTTAGCGGCATAGGGAATTAAATCGATCACCGATTCCAGGGCGGTATTGCCGCCCCCCAAGACGGCAACCTCCAGACCTTGGAAAAATGGGGCATCGCAGGTGGAACAATAGGCTACCCCCCTTCCCTCAAAGCGGTCCTCTCCGGGAACCTGGAGACGCCGGCGCCGGCCGCCGGAGGCGACAATTACGGTCTTGGACCAGTAGCGGCCGCCTCTATCCGTCCGCACCTCATAGGTGCAATCCGGCGCTTCCAGAACCGCGGTGACCCTTTCCGGGATTTTGATCTCCACCTCCCTTTGGGCCCGGACGTGTCTCTCCAGCTTTTCGGCCAACTCCTTGCCGGTTATGGAGATTTCCCCGACCCAATTTTCGATATTACTGGAAACCAGGGATTGTCCGCCGAAATCTTCGGCGACCACCAGGGTCTTCAGCTTCTTGCGGGCGGCATAGATGGCCGCTGCTGCCCCGGCTGGGCCGCCGCCGATGACCACGGTGTCATAAAGTTCGCGACTCATGGAATCTCCTCCCTTATAGAGGTGCTTGCCTGTTTTCATGATAAGGCCGGAGAAAAAAAATCCAAGCCCTGAATCCGCCATCTTGACCCTGGGCCCGCGTATTTTATTGACAAGGCGGGTCTCTAGACGCATTTTGAGGTTATTAAAGATCCTTTGAGGCAAAGGGGCCGCCGCAGGCGACCTGGCTGTTGCTTCCTTATAAATGGAGGACTCGATGATGTTCTGGAATAAAGAGAGGTTTATCGCCGCAATCCTGTTAGTCCTGTTCGCCTTCCCCCTGTGCGGCTGCGCCGGTGTGGAGACCGGCCAGGACCGGGTCGTGACGGAATATATCCTGAGGGAGGCGGGATTCGCGAAGTTGGAAGTAAATGACACCACCCCCGCAAGACAGGCGTTAATGACTGCCATCCCCAAGGGGCAATTTACTGCCTACAGCATGGATGGCACAAAATATTACGTTTATAAAGATGAGCCCTCCAAGGCCCTATACTTCGGAGACGAGGCCGCGTATCAAAAGTTTGCCTCCCTGGTAGAGCGATAAGAGGCTCTGCCAAAGCATGGATGCCACGCAATCCGCGCCATTTTGGTCTTGTTTTCAGGAGTTCCAAAAGCCCGGCCAGCAATAGCCAAGGTCCCGGGCCAGGGCAGCCGCGCCGCAGGGTTATGGACCTGGATGGAGGCGGCCACCGCCGCCAAGATGGGTTCGAGATCTTCTATCGCAATTCAACCCGGATAAGTCCTTCCCCGCTTCCGGTGAGGTCGCTGGCCAGGATCACCGCAGGTCTCGAATAAT
This sequence comes from uncultured delta proteobacterium, assembly GCA_963808395.1. Taxonomy (GTDB): domain Bacteria; phylum Desulfobacterota; class Desulfobaccia; order Desulfobaccales; family 0-14-0-80-60-11; genus JAPLJC01. The sequence continues at coordinate 81,579 of CAWEFJ010000017.1, forward strand.
GGCCCGGATGGTCTTTTCCTGGGATTCGACACTCTCCGTCAGCTTGAATTGGACCAGGGCCCGGAGCAGATTCTGTTCCCGGTCCCGGACCTTGAAATAGACATTGCCCTCCAGGTAGTCGGTAAAGAATCGCAGCCCCAGCTCGAAGGCGATGAGGCGGATGGCGTCGTACAGATATTCATAGTCGTTCCCGGTGAGAAAGGCGCCGGCCCGGGAGAGGTAGCCCCTCAGGATGGCCCGGCAGAGTTCGGGCTCGAAGCGCACCGTCTCCCACGACTCGGTCTCCTCTCCCAGGGGATTGCAGCCCGAACGCAGGCAGTCGCCGATGTCATAATGGACCAGGCCGGGCATGACGGTGTCCAGGTCCACCAGGGCGACGGCCTGTCCGCTGGCCCGATCCACCATGACGTTGTTGACCTTGGGATCGCCGTGGATCGTGCGGAGCTTGAGCCTTCCCCGCGCCCTGGCCGCCTCCAGGACCTGGGCCCAGCCCCGGCGCTGGCCAATGAACCGCAGGCCGGAAGCCACCTCGGGGGATTGGCCGGCCCCCTGCCTGGTTAATACCTCCTCAAAGTGTTGCAAGTAGCCGGGGGTCTGGTGAAACCCCGGCAGGGTGTCGGCCAGGCTGGCTGGGTCCAGATCGCTCAGGAGCGCCTGGAACAGCCCCAGGGCGTAACCCACCTCCCGGGCGTGCTCCAGATCCTGGATGACCTCCAGGGATTGGGCGTTTTCGATAAAGCTGAGGGCCCTCCAGTAGGAGCCTTCGGGATCGAGCCAGTGGTCGCGGCCGTCTCGGGTCAACAGCACCCGGGGCACCTCCCAGCGGCGGCCCGGGCCCAGGGAGACCCCCGCCAGCCGCCGGCGCAGGTGCCCGGTACAGGTGCGCAGGTTGGCCATGAGCGGCTCCGGCCGGCGAAACACCCGGGTGTTGAGGCGCTGCAGGATCAGATGCGGTTCGCCGGCGGCCTCCGGGTCCCTAGGGTGGGCGCCGCGCACCGTCACCAGGAAGGTGTCATGGACGTTGCCTTGGCCATAGGGCTGCACCTGGAGGATTCGCCCCGGCGGGGCAAATTGCGCGGCTGCGGCTCGAATTTCGCCTTTCCGGCTGGTATAGACCATCTTAAGTTTTTTCAGAGGGAACTGGTTCAAAAGCCATGAACTAGGGTATAATCAAAACTCGATAAAGACTAAAGATAAAGATAGGGGCGATGTCTTCCGGTAAATCTCCCACCTCCTTGATTACCGTGATCGCCGTGGCCGCCAGCCTCGTATGGCTGGCCGGATGCGCTTCGGCGCCGCCACCCACCGCCGGGAAGGCCCCGGCGCCGCTGGCGGCCCCGGCGCCGCCGCCCGCCCCGGCCCCCGCGGCCCCCGTGACCCTCGAGGTGAACGACCCCCGCTTCGCGGGGATCGAACCCGCGGTCAAACAAGAGATCGCCGCCGGGCATCTCCCCGGGGCCGTGGTCCTGGTGGGCCACCAGGGCCGGATCGTCTACCGCCGTGCCTTCGGCCTGCGCGCCCTGGAGCCGCGGCCCCTGCCCATGACCCCGGACACTATCTTCGATATCGCCTCGCTAACCAAGGTGGTGGCCACCACCACGGCCATCATGCAGTTGGTGGATGCCCGCCGCCTGCGCCTGGATGCCCCGGTGGCCAGGTATTGGCCGGAATTCGCCGCCAATGGCAAGGGCGGCATCACCATCCGGCAACTCTTGACCCACACCTCCGGTTTGCGGCCCGACGTGAATTCCCACTACCGCTGGTCGGGTTATGAAGGGGCGCTGGCGGTCATTGCCGCCGACCGGCCCATCCGGCCGCCGGGCACCGGGTTCCTCTACAGCGACATCAATTTTATCACCCTGGGCGAGGTAGTGCACCGGGTCTCGGGGGAGCCGCTGGAGGTATACTGCGCCCAAAAGATCTTTGGGCCCCTGGGGATGCGGGACACCTCCTTCCGGCCGCGGCAGGGCCTGCAGGAGCGGATTGCCCCCTGCGACATACAATCCGGCTGCCTGCGCTGGGGTGAAGTGCAAGACCCCACTGCTTATCGGATGGGCGGGGTGGCCGGAGACGCCGGGGTCTTCTCCACCGCCGACGACCTGGCCGTCTTCGTACAGATGCTCCTGGACGACGGTCAGAGCCAGGGCCGCCGGATTCTCAGCAAGGAGGCGGTGCTGGCCATGCGCCAGCCCCAGTCCGTGCCGGGAAATTCCACCCGCCGCGGTCTCGGCTGGGATATCCGCTCCCCTTATAGCAGGATCTTCAACGCCGCCTTTCCTGCCGGTTCCTTCGGGCACACCGGCTATACCGGCACTTCCATCTGGGTCGATCCCCGCTCCCGGACCTACCTGATCATCCTCACCAACCGCCTGCATCCCAACGGCAAAGGAGAGGTCAAGGCCCTGCGGGCCAAGATCGCCGCGGTGGTGGCCGCGGCGGTGCCCATGGGCCCCCCGGCGGCAGCGGCAGCCCTGGCTGGCGTGAGGATGAGCGGCCGCGGCCAGGCGGACGGACCGGACCGGGTGCGGCCGGGGGTTGAGGTCCTGGCGGCCTCCGGTTTCGCCCCCCTGGTGGGCAAGAGCGTCGGGGTGATCACCAATCACACCGGGGTCGATGGCGCCGGGCGCTCCACCCTGAGCCGCTTGCTGCAGGCCCCCGGCGTCCGGGTGCGGGCGATTTTCAGCCCCGAGCACGGCCTGTCCGGCTCCCTGGACGAACGGGTCCCCTCCGGCCGGGACCCGGCCAGCGGCCTGCCCGTCTATAGCCTGTACGGCGAGGTCAAACGTCCCACCCCCCAGATGCTGCGCGGCCTGGACGCCCTGGTTTACGATATCCAGGACGTGGGGGCCCGCTATTATACCTATATCACCACCATGGCCTATGCCATGGAGGCTGCCGCCGCGCGCTGGTCTGGACTTCTATGTGCTGGACCGGCCCGACCCCATCAGCGCCGCGGTGGTGCAAGGTCCCCTGCTGGACCCCGACTTGTGCTCCTTCATCGGCTATTGCTCCTTGCCGGTGCGTTACGGCATGACCTGCGGGGAGTTGGCCCGGTTCTTTAACCAGGAACGGGGCATCGGCGCCAAATTGCACGTGGTGCCCATGGAGGGATATCGCCGGGAGGACTGGTTCGACCAAACCGGCCTGCCCTGGGTCTCGCCTTCGCCCAATCTGCGCTCTCTGACCCAGGCGATCCTTTACTCCGGGGTGGGCCTGGTGGAGTCCGCCAATATCAGCGTCGGTCGGGGCACCGCCACCCCCTTCGAAGTCATCGGCGCCCCCTGGATTGCCGGCGACCGGCTGGCCCGCTATCTGAACGGGCGGCAGCTTCCGGGGATTGCCTTCGAGCCCGTGGCCTTCGTGCCCAATGCCAGTCCCTACCGGGGGCAGAGATGCCAGGGGGTGCGGCTGCGCCTGGTGGACCGGCAGGCCCTGGATGCGCCGGCCCTGGGCGTGGAGCTCGCCTCCGCCCTGTACCGCCTTTATCCGGGGAAGTTTCAGGTGGGCGAGACCCTGTCCATGGTGGGTTCCCGCCAGGTCCTCCAGGCCCTCAAGTGCGGCGATGATCCCCGGGAGATTCAGCGCCGCTGGCAGCCCGGGTTGGCAGACTTCCGCCGCCGGCGCGCCCAATATCTCCTTTACTGAGTCAGCGATCAGCCTGAGCGGCTCCCAACCTCTTCCCGCCTTCAACCTTGAAGCCAAGTTTTGCGTCCCCTTTAATAACTAACTACACAGGCCAGAGGCCTATGCCGATAGTGGGTAGCATAGGCGTCTCGCCCGTGGGGGGGATTGAGACTTAAGGTCACACGGGCCAGAGGCCCATGCTACCGCGTCTGGGTAGCATAGGCGTCTCGCCTGTGTTGCTTTTCCGCGTCCGGAGGCTA
>CAWEFJ010000018.1:0-6228 GCA_963808395.1 uncultured delta proteobacterium
TTATAAGCCTTGAAGAATGAGGTCGTGTGCAAGAATCAAGCTTCTTTGACCACCACCGCCAGGATGACCGACTGTCTTTGCTCCAGGCAGGCGGCCAGGGAAAACCCGGCGGCTTTCAGGCCGCGGCGCAAATCGCCGCCCTCAAAGCGGTCGGTTTCCGGATGCCGGAAGAGGCGCCGGGTCAGGAAATTCTGGTAAAAGGTTGGGTAGTATTCCTCCAGGAAGTAAAAGCCGCCGGGTTTCAGGACCCGGGCGATCTCAGCCAGGCCGCCCCGCCAGTCCGGCAGGTGGTGCAGCACCCCGAAGCCGAAGACCCCATCCAGGGCGCCGTCCCGGTAAGGGAGGTGGAGGACGTCGGCCACGCTCAGAAAGATGCGGCGTTGCTGCTCCGGTGGCAGGGAGGCCTGGGCCCGCCGGATCATGCGCCAGTCCAGGTCCAGGGCATGCAGCGCCCCGGGCTGAAATTTCTCCAGGAGGAGAGCGGCCCCGGCGCCTCGGCCACAACCCACCTCCAGGAGCCTGGCGCCTGGGCCCGGGGACACGGTTTTACCGAGCCAGCGGACCATGAGGCGCTGGATCATGAGCCGCACCGGGTTGTTGACCAGCAGCCGCTCGGCCTGGTTGAGCTTCATGCCTTCACCGCCAGGTGGATCACCGCGATGCCGTTGGTGAGGCGCCGGAAGCGGATCTGTTTGAAGCCCAGGCCCGCCAGGGTGGCCGATACCTCCTCCGGGCGGGCAAACATGCGGATGGACTCGGGCAGATAGGTGTAGGCCTGCCAGGAGCCCACAAAGATCCGGCCCAGCAAAGGCATCAGGTAAAAGGAATAAAAATCGTAGAGCCGCCGGAACCAGGAAGTGAGGGGTTGGGAAAACTCGAGGCACATGAGCTTGCCGCCGGGCTTCAAGGCCCGGTGCATCTCCTTAAACCCCAGCTCGGGATGGGTCAGGTTGCGGATGCCGAAACCTACCATGGCCGCGTCGAAACCGGCGGCAGCACAGGAGAGGCGCTCCGCGTCCCCCTGGAGAAACGAGATGCGGGCCGCCAACCCGGAGCGGGCCACCTTGGGCCGGCCCGCCTCGAGCATGGCCCGGTTGATGTCGTAGACCAGCACCTGGCCGCTGGCGCCAATCTTGGCGGCCAGGAGGGCCAGGTCGGCGGTGCCGCCGCAAATGTCGATGACCCGATCCCCCGGCTTCAGCCCCAGGAGCCGCACCGCGGTGCGTTTCCACAGGTGGTGGAGCCCTAAGCTCAGCAGGGTGTTCATGAAATCGTAGCGGGCCGACACCGTGTCGAAATGCCGGCGCACCAGCTTCTCTTTCTCGGCGGCGGCTACCGGCCGGTAGCCGAAATAGGTCAGTTCTTCGGCGGGCTGGGGGGGTGGGTGGTTCTTGCGCAGGGACATCGACCTTTCAGGGCGGCGGCCAGGCCGGGGCTGCCCATGGGCGGGCCGACTGTTTCATCCTAGTGTTGTGCCTCGTAAATAGTAAGGCATTAAATCGAGAAAACCAGGGTTCTAAAGGTATTAAAGTTTCCCTTTGTAAAAAGGGATTTCAGGAGGATTTTCAATCCCCGCTGCCTCTTTTTTTCCAAGGGGGGTTAAAAAATCATAGCTGGAAATGTCCTGGCAATTCCCATCCTGTCAGGCCCCTTGAGGGCGCCTGGGTGCAGCGGCGGATCAGGAGGAGCCCTGGGAAACCGGGGTTCCCGGACTAAACCGCCTCTTCCCCCTTCTCTCCGGTGCGGATGCGGATGACTTCCGCCATGGGATAGATGAAGATCTTGCCGTCCCCCACCTTGCCGGTACGGGCCTGGGCGATGATGGCGTTGATGATGGCCTCTATCTGTTCATCCGGGGCCACCACCTCGATCTTCACCTTGGGCAGGAAATCCACCTGGTATTCCAGGCCCCGGTAGACCTCCCGCAGGCCCTTCTGCCTGCCGAACCCCTTCACTTCGGTGACCGTCATGCCTTTAACCGCCAGTTGGTGCAGGGCTTCTTTCACCGGCTCCAGCTTAAAGGGCTGGATGATGGCTTCGACTTTCTTCATGGCTGCTCCCCTCTCCGTCCACGCCACCCCGACTGCCGCCGGGTGCACGCAGGAAAAGTTATAGATTTACGGCCCCTATACCTTAACACGCCTTTTCTCAAAGGCAAGCCGTAGTTTGGGAGGGTATGATACGCACACTCGAATTCTCATCTCGCCGCAGCAGGCCGCTTGCACCTGCGGCGAAGGTGATTATGTTTTTGCCAGGGGAAACCGGGTCCCCTGGGTTCAGGCGGGTGGCGAGCCCTTCGCGGCCGGGTGTCCACCCCCGAGGCTTTTTTTAGTGACTGCTGGAAATCCGCTTCCAGATAAAATAATTGCCCGGTTGCATTACCGGAGACATCTGGGACATAATACCGGATAATAAGTTATTTCCAAACCAGCCGCGGCCTGAAGGATGGGCGGCCAGCCGGCACGGGGCTCAGGGCCGGCAAAGGGGTTCGGAAATGACTTCGAGTTTGATAACTGTTTCCCGAGGAGGTAGAGCATGTCCAAGGTCGCAATCAACGGCATGGGAAGGATCGGCAGGGCGGCTTTTAAAATTATTCTGGAGCGACCGGAGTTGGAGCTGATGGCGGTCAACGACCTGATGCCCCTTGATAATCTGGCCTACTTGCTCAATTACGATACCGTCTACGGCCGCTACCGGCATCGGGTGGCAGTAAGCGGCGAGGCCCTGAAGGTGGCGGGAAAAACCATTAAATATTTGAGCGAACGGGACCCGGCCCAATTGCCCTGGAAGGCCTTGGGGGTCGACATCGTCTTTGAATGTACCGGACTCTTCACCGGGTCCGATGGCCTGGGCAAACACCTGGCGGCCGGGGCCAAATACGCGGTCCTGTCGGCGCCCCCCAAGGGCGAGGAGGTCTGCTGCATCGTCCACGGGGTCACCCAGCCAGGGGCAGCCGATCGCATGATCTCCTGCGCCTCCTGCACCACCAACTGCATCACCCCGGTGGTGGAGATCATGGGCCGGCGGGTCGGCGTCAAAAAGGCGATCATGACCACCATCCACGCCTACACCTCCTCCCAGGCCATTGTGGACGCGCCCCACAAGAAATTTCGCCGGGGCCGGGCCGGGGCGGCCAACCTGGTGCCCACCTCCACCGGGGCGGCGAAGGCCACCACCAATACCCTGCCCCAATTCAAGGGGAAGTTTGACGGGGTGTCGGTGCGCTGCCCGGTGCCCGCGGGTTCCTTGGCCGATCTGGTTTTCGTCACTGAAAGGGCCACCACCGTGGAGGAGATCAACGCCATCTTCAAGGAAGAGGCGGCCAGCGAGCGCTATCGAGGCATCCTGGAATATGTGCTGGACCCCATCGTCTCCTCGGATATCATCGCCAACCCCCACGCCTCCATCTTCGATCCCAGCATGACCCAGGTGGTGGACGGTGACCTGGTGAAGGTCATGAGCTGGTACGACAACGAATGGGGTTATACCAATCAGATGATCCGGGAGGCCCTGCGGCTCACCAAAGAATGCCTGAAATGTTGAGGCGGCGCCGCGGCGGCCGCGATCTGCGAGGAATCCGGCCTCGCGCAGAAGAGGGAATCCGCCTAGAAGCTATGGCAAAACCTGATTTCACTGTCATCCTGAACAGAATCTAAGGTCACTAAAGATACGAGATGCTTCGCTTCGCGCCGAATGACCTTTTCGGGCAAACTCGGGTTTCGCAAGAGCTTCCAGGGTGATGCTGCATAATTGCCAGGACATTTCAAATTACGGTTTTTAATCCCCCTTTGAAAAAGGGGGGCAGGGGGGATTTACGAAACCTCCTGAAATCCCCCTAAATCTCCCTTTTCTAAAGGGGGACTTTAATGCCCTGGGAACTTAGTTTTCTTGTTTTAATGCCATACTATTTACGAAGCACAACCCTAAAGATATCCCACCCCAGCCGCTGAGCTGCAGGAAGGACTCCAGGCGGCGCCCGCCGCGGATTTCCCATGCCGATCCACAACCAGGACATCGCCGAAATCTTTGAGAAGGTGGCGGATTTACTGGAGATCGAGGGCGCCAACCCCTTCCGGGTGCGGGCCTATCGCAACGCGGCCCGGGTAGTGAGCGGCACGTCCCAGAGCCTGGCGGACCTGGCGGACCGGGGCGAGGATCTTACCCGGCTTCCCGGGGTGGGCCAGGACCTGGCGGGCAAGATCCGGGAAATTATTACCACCGGGGACCTGGGCCTGCGCCAGGAATTGGAGGCCCGGACCCCGCCGGCCCTGGCGCTCTTGCTGAACCTGGGAGGGCTGGGGCCCAAGCGGGTCCAACTGCTGCACCAGAAACTGGGGATCACCAGCACCGCGGACCTGAAAGAAGCGGCCCAAAGCGGCAAGATCAAGGAGCTCAAAGGCTTCGGCCCCAAGATCGAACAGATGATCCTGGAGGGCCTGGGTCAGCTCAGCGCCGCCGAGAAGCGTTACAAGCTGGTGACTATCGAGCCCGTGGCCGAGTCCCTGGTGCGGCACCTTAAGAAGGCGCCGGGGGTGGCGGAGGCCATAGCCGCGGGCAGCTACCGGCGGCGTCAGGAGACCGTGGGCGACCTGGACCTCCTGGTCACCTGCCGGGAGGCCTTCCGGGTGATGGACGCCTTCGTCACCTATGAGGACGTGCGCCAGGTGTTGGCCCGGGGGGACACCAAATCCATGGTGGTGCTGCGCAACGGCCTGCAGGTGGACCTGCGGGTGGTGCCCCAGGAGAGTTATGGCGCGGCGCTGCATTATTTTACCGGCTCCAAGGCTCATAACATCGCGGTCCGCCACCTGGGGGTGCAGCGCGGCCTCAAGATCAATGAATACGGGGTCTTTCGGGGAGAGGCGCGCCTCGCCGGCCAGACCGAGGCGGAGGTCTACGCCGCGGTGGACCTCCCCTACATCGAGCCGGAGCTGCGGGAAGACCGGGGGGAAATCGAGGCCGCCCAACAGGGCCGCCTCCCCCGGCTCATCACCCTGGCGGATATCCAGGGCGACCTGCACACCCACACCCAGGCCACTGACGGCCGCAACACCCTGGAGGAGATGGCCCAGGCCGCCCGGGAGCGGGGTTATCAATACCTGGCCATCACCAACCACTCCAAACGGGTGAGCATGGTTCACGGGCATGACGCCAAGAATCTGGCGGCCGAGATGGACCAGATCGACCGCCTCAACGCCAAATTGCCGGGCATTATCATTCTGAAGGCCATCGAAGTGGATATCCTGGAAGACGGCTCCCTGGACTTGCCGGACGAGATTCTCCAGGGGCTGGACCTGACCGTGGGCGCGGTGCACTACAACTTCAACCTTACCCGGGAGGAGATGACCGAGAGGATTATCCGGGCCATGGACAACCGGTATTTTAACGTCCTGGCCCATCCCAGCGGCCGGCTGATCCAGCGGCGGGAGCCTTATGAAGTGGACATGGAGCGGCTGATGCGGGCCGCCAAAGAACGGGGCTGCTTCATGGAGCTGGACGCCCAGCCGGACCGCCTGGACTTGGTGGACATCCACTGCAAGCTGGCCAAGGACCTGGGGGTCAAGGTGGCCATCTCCACCGATGCCCACAGTATCGCGGACCTCAACTTCATGCGCTTAGGGATCGGCCAGGCCCGGCGAGGCTGGCTGGAAGCCGCCGATGTCCTCAACACCCGCCCCTGGCCGCAATTGCAAAAACTGCTACAAAGGAGTTAGTGCGTCCCCGGAGTCTCATAACTCCGGACAGGGGAGCCCGAGACTTATTGGTCAGGGTATCTCGGGATCTAATCTTCCAGGGCGCCTCTTATGCGGCCTTTTGGCCACCCTGCATCTCTTTCAGCTTTAAGGTCAGCATTTCGGCTTCCAGGCGTTCCTTCTCAGTCATAGCATTCAGGTGATTAACTTCCGCCTGATGTTTTTCGGCTCGCTGTCCTTCAGAAACTCTCAAAATCTTGAGGTAAAATGGAGCAGAAGCAGCAAAGACGGCGGCGATGATGCACAGAATTATTACTAATATTGGCATAAACCCCCTCCAAAATGTGGCACCCCGGTACCATTATTTAACTGCCCACCAGGGGTTAATCATCCCCCGGTGATCATTCCTCCAAAATTGAGCCGGAACTTTCCCAAATAATTTGCCGATGGGAGGCACGATAGCAAACATTTCGCTGAAAAACAAATACTTTCAGCTTTGGTAATGCGGATTATGGAAAAGTCAATATGCAGTTTT
>CAWEFJ010000019.1:0-194060 GCA_963808395.1 uncultured delta proteobacterium
ACAACATGGGCCTCAAGGTCTATACCACCGCGGACGTGGAGCTGCACCAGGAGGCCCAGAAGGCCATTGAGGCAGGGATCGACGGCCTGGTGCAGCGCAACGGCTACCGGGGCCCCTGCGCCACCTGGCCGGCAAGGAACTGGCGGCCTACCAGTCCCGGCAGGTCAAGTATTACAACAAATACCCGCCCCGCAAGGGACTGTCGGTTCCGGCCCTGGTGGCCTCCTCTGACAAGAAACGCCAGGGGTGAATCTGCACCTGGGGGGGCTGTGGGCCTTCCTGCCGGATAAGGGCAAGGGGGGCCAGGGTCCCCCCACCGCCGGCCTGCGGCCCGGGGACGTGGTGCAGGTGCGCCTGCTGAGCCGGGACCGCCACAGCAAGATTTGGACCGCGGAGCTCATTCCCGCCCCCATGGTGCAGGGGGCGCTGTTCTCCATGGAGTTGAAGACCGGCAAGGTCCGGGTGCTCATCGGCGGCAAGGACTTCGGGGACAGCACCTTCGACCGGGCCACCCAGGCCCAGCGGCAGCCGGGGAGCGCCTTCAAGCCCGTCATTTACGCCGCCGCGGTCGAGAAGGGCTACCGGCCCGATTCGATCCTGTTGGATGAGCCCATCTCCCTGCCCGGAGGGCGCCACGGCGAGTTTTGGTCTCCCCAGAACTACGACCATCACTTCGACGGCCCCATCTCCCTGGCCTCCGCCCTGGCCCACTCCCGCAACGTGCCCGCGGTGCGCCTGATGATGGCCATCGGGGTGCCGGCCACCCTGAGGATGGCCAAGACCCTGGGGATCACCAGCCCCATCTTTCCCAACTATGCCTCGGCCCTGGGGGCCTCCGATGTCACCCTGTTTGAGCTGACCCGGGCCTACTCGGTCTTTCCCAACGAGGGGGCCTTGGTGGAGCCGGCCTTCATCGACCGCATCGAAGACCGGGATGGCCGGGTGTTGGTGGATTATCAGTTGCAAAGCCGGCAGGTGTTGGATGCCCGAGACGGCCCAAATCATGACCCAGTTGATGTTGGGGGTGGTGGAGCGGGGCACCGCCACCCGGGTGCAGGTCCTGGGCCGGCCCATCGCCGGTAAGACCGGCACCACCAACAATTTCAGGGACGCCTGGTTCATAGGCTTCACCCCGTCGCTGATCACCGGCGCCTGGGTGGGGATGGACGATGATCACAGTCTGGGGCCCAAGGAGACCGGGTCTCAGGCGGCGGCGCCCATTTTTATCAACTACATGAAGGTGGCCTTGAGTGGCCAGGCGGTGGAGGAATTTCCGGAGATCCACGCCGTCCTGGCCAAGAAGGGCGATGAGCCGACCGGCAAGGATGAGGAAGCCGCCGAGGGCGATGACACTTTTTATCCCGAGGAGGAGGTCATCAAGGAGAAGGCCCCCAGCCAGCCCCCGGCCTCCAGCCAGCAGTTCTTTAAGAACGATCTGGATGATGAATAGGGGCGGGCGGTTTGCCGCCAGTTTTTTTAGGCTGAGTTATTAATCAGAGCAAGAACAGTTCCTGATCCAGTTAAGGCTCTGATTGCCAAAAATCCACGGCGGGCCTTGATGCATCACGGCGCCGCCGTTCACGGCATTATCCGGCGTCAGGAGCGATTATGCGGGAAATCGAGGTGGCAAAAGTCACCCAGGGGGTGAAGCAGGCGGCCATTGCCGCCAATTATGAGGCGTCGGCCGACCTGCTGGCGGGCCCTGGCCCGGGGGGCCGCGGCAGAGGAATCGGAAAGCGGCCGGGAGATCTTCCGGCAATTGCTGGAAAACGCCCGCATCGCCCGGGAGGAGCGCGTTCCCATGTGCCAGGACTGCGGTCTGGCCGTGGTCTTCGTGGAGCTGGGCCAGGACGTCCACCTGGTGGGCGGTTCATTCGAGGCGGCCATTCAGGAAGGGATACGCCAGGGTTATGGCGAGGGGTACCTGAGGAAGTCCCTGTGCCATCCCCTGACCCGGGCCAATACCGGGGATAACACCCCGGCGGTGATCCACACCGAGATCGTCCCCGGGGACCGCCTGAAGCTCACCGTGGTCCCCAAGGGCGGCGGCAGCGAAAACATGAGCCGGGTGCACATGCTGAAACCGGCGGAGGGCTGGGCCGGCATCAAAGAGAAAGTGGTGGGCACGGTGCGGGAGGCCGGTCCTAACCCCTGCCCGCCCATTATCGTGGGAGTGGGCATCGGCGGCACCTTCGAGCAGGCCGCCTATCTGTCTAAAAAGTCCTTGCTGCGGGAATTGGGCCTGCCTAACCCGGATCCGGAGCTGGCCAGGCTGGAGGAGGAATTGCTCCTGGCCGTAAATGACCTGGGCATCGGCCCCCAGGGGCTGGGCGGCCGGATCACCGCCCTGGCGGTGCACCTCCTGATGCAGCCGTGCCATATCGCCTCCCTGCCGGTGGCCGTCAATATCCAGTGCCACGCCTCCCGGCACCGGGAAGTGATTTTATAAAGGTGGAGTATGCCCAAAACCGTGAAGCTGACGCCGCCTCTCACCGATGAAGACGTCCGGAACCTGGAGATCGGCGATAAGGTACTGGTCAGCGGGGTGATCTACACCGCCCGGGACGCGGCCCACAAGCGTCTGATCGACCTCCTGGAGGCCGGCAAGCCGCTGCCCATGGAGCTTCAGGGGCAGATCCTCTACTATGTGGGCCCATCGCCGGCCCGGCCGGGAAGGGTCATCGGCGCCGCCGGACCCACCACCAGTTACCGCATGGATTCCTATGCCCCAACCCTGTTGCGTCTGGGCCTGAAGGCCATGATCGGCAAGGGCAAACGCTCTCCGGAGGTCATCGCCGCCATGAAGGAATACCAGGCGGTTTACCTGGGGGCCACCGGTGGGGCCGGGGCCCTGATTTCCCGGTGCATCAAAGACGCCCGGGTAATCGCCTTCCCCGAATTGGGGCCGGAGGCCATCCACCGCCTGGAGGTGGAAGACCTGCCCGCCATCGTCATCAACGATTGCCAGGGCCGGGATCTCTTCGAAATCGGGGTGGCCCGGTACCGGCGCAGCCCCGCCCCCAAATAACTGCGACCCCGCGGCTGAGGTGGGGCAGGTTCCCCGCCTGAAAGAGGAGGTCGATATGAACGCCCCCATGGACCTGGCAGAGGTTGCCGCCCGGGTGACGGAAAAGTGGCGGAAATTCAGGGAGTATAACTTTGGCACCCTGAAGGACGACGCCCTCATGACCTTCTACGACCTGGCCCAGGAATATGAGACCCTGGAGAACTTCTACCGGGTCTCGGTATGGATCATCAAAGAATTTTTCGACCTGGACTGCCGCCTCTATTTGATCTGCGTCGAGGGCCAGCTGGAACTGGTGTGCGACAGCCTGCGGGGGGTTTACCCGGAAAAGCCCGCGCCGCCGGCCCATATCCGGCTGGAGAGCGAGGCCTACGGCGACGCCGATTCCTGGATCATCCCCATCCGGGGCAATCAGATCCTGGTGAGCCAGCTCCCCTTTTACGCCAAGGATCGAATCATCGGTTTGCTGGAGCTCTTCCCCGGGGACCGGATCTCCCCGAAAGACAAGTTTTTCTTTGAGAAGTACGCCAATCGGCTGGGCTACAATTTGCACGTCAAGATCATCGCCTGGCAGAATATCCAGCACATCCGCTTCATCAACAGCCTGGTGGCGGATATCGAACACAATGTCATCATCCCCAACATCAGCCTCGCCCTCTACCTGAGGCATCTGCGGGAAAAAATCAAGACTCTGAAAAATCTGGATTGCCTCTGCCAGGTGCGAGAACCGGAATGTCCCTCCCATGAGGATGCCCAGGGGTATTTTCGGGGCCTGGTTCATGAGATGGAGACTGATTACCAGACCCTGGAGCAGCATTATCGCGGGGTCAGTCTGTTCATCGAATCCCTGTTCCGGCTGTCCCATTTCCAGAAAGGGCACTTCGTCCTGCAGCGGCGCACCTGCCGGGTCCACAGCGAAATCATTCAGCCGCAATTGCAGCTCTTTCTCCCCAAGCTCCAGGAGCGCGACATCGCCATCGACACCCGGGCCGGGGTGATGCCCGACGAGGACCTGCCCCTGTCGGTGGATAAGGGCCTGATGGCCCAGGTTTACGCCAATCTCTTTTCCAACGCGGTGAAGTACACCCGCCGCAACCAGGAAGGCCTCAAGTACATGGCCTATGGCCGGGACCTGCTCCCGGACTATTTTGGACCGGGAAAAGACGGGGTCAAGTTCAGCGTCTTCACCACCGGGCCCCACATCCCGCCGGAAGACCTGCCGCATATCTTCGACGAAGGTTATCGGGGCGCCAATGTGGAAGGCGAGGTGGGCACGGGCCGGGGCCTCTTCTTTGTCCGCAGCGTCATCGAGACCCATGGGGGCGAGGTGGGCTACCAGGCCACTCCCGGGGGCAATAATTTTTACTTTGTCCTGCCCCTGGTGACCGCCCCGGAGGTGCCCCTGGCGGACCAGTTGGCGGCTCCCGAGGCCGGACAGGAATGACCGTTCGCCATCTGGCCCTGGAGCTCTACCGCTGGCTAAAGCGGCTGGAAGAGTTGGAGCAGGACCGGGCGCGCCTGGGGCCGGAGGCCCCCCTGGCGGAGCGCAACCGCCTGGAGGCCGAAATCTTCCAGGCCAGGAAGTTGGTGGAGCACTACCGGGCCCTCCTAGAAGGCCAGAAGGAAGAGGTAAAGATTTGAAGAAATGGCCAGTGGCCGGCAGCAGACAGGATGATCTGCGGCCAATCTTCCCGCCTCGGGGTTGGCGCCCCCAGGCCGTGAGCGGACCTAGCAGCGCCACCTGCTCACCTCATAGCGCTCTCAGGAACCTTCCCTCGCTTAATCCTTCCGATTGATCAGGGCCGCCAGGAAGCCGGCGCCGAAGCCGTTGTCGATGTTCACCACCGCCACGCCGGTGGCGCAGGAATTGAGCATGGCCAGCAGGGCCGCCAGGCCCCCAAAGGAGGCGCCGTAGCCCACGGAGGTGGGCACCGCGATCACCGGGCGGTCCACCAGGCCGCCCACCACGCTGGGCAGCGCCCCCTCCATGCCCGCCACCACCACAAAGACGGTGGCCTGGGCCAGCAACTCCTGGTGGGCCAGCAGCCGGTGCAGCCCGGCCACCCCCACGTCGTAAACGGGTTCGGCCTGGTGCCCCATGGTCCTGGCGGTGAGCAGCGCTTCTTCCGCCACCGGGATATCGGAGGTGCCGGCGGAGAGCACCAGGATCAGCCCCCGGCCCCGATCGGGGAGGTCGCCGCGGATGATGGTCAACACCCGGGAGTCGGGGTGGTAGCGGGAGTGCTGGAATTCCGGCAACAGGGCCTCGGCCTGGTCCGGGGCCAGGCGGGTCACCAGGATCCGCTCGGCCCGGGGGCTGAGGGCCTGCAAAATGGCGCGGATCTGCGCCAGACTCTTCCCCTCGGCAAAAATCACCTCCGGGAACCCCTGGCGCAACTGCCGGTGATGGTCCACCCGGGCGAAACCCAGGTCCTCGAAGGGCAAGGTCCGGAGGCGTTGCAACGCCTGTTCCACCGACTGCCGCCCGTCCTTCACCTCGAGCAATAATTGTTTCAGGACCTTAACATCCATAGGCAACCCCGTCACTCGTTGATAACTTATTATATTTTCACCAATTTTCCCTCACGGCTGACCAGGTAGCGCAGGTGGCCCCAGGTGACCCGGCTACCCAGAAAGCTCAGGGTCCAAAGTACGAAGGACAGCAGGTCCTTTAGGGGCAGCAGCCAGCAGGAGTTTCCGGGAAGATGGCCCCGCAGGCAGAAACGTTCTGAAACGACGGCCAGGGTTAAGCGGAGGGCCAGGGTGGCCAGGGTGAGAGCCAATACCCAGGGGGCCGCGCCGGTGACCCAGCAAAGGGCCAGGGCGAACACCAAGGCGTGGGTAATGCCGTAAGCCAGGTAGCCTTTGGGGCGGCAGACCCGGTAGGTGCGGGCCCAGCGAAGCTGGTGCGCCAGGTAATCCTTCAGGCTCATCTGCGGGGTTTGGCTCTCCACCACATAGGGGAGGAGGCGCACCTGGAAGCCGGCTGCGGCTATCCGCCGGCCCAATTGGAAGTCATCGGCCAGGTAGTCGGCCAGGGGGGCAAAGCCGCCGCTGGCCTGCAAAGCCCGGCGGGTTAGGGCCATGGCGGCTCCCAGGGCGAAGCGGATGCCCTCCACATAGTGGGCCGCGGCCACCGCGGGGATGAAATCCGCGGCGATGGTCAGGGCCTCCAGTTGCGCCCCCAGGGTTTGGGCCGGGCCGGAGCGGTAGGGGCAGCTCACCAGCCCCACCTCCGGCTCCTGCAAGGCCGCGGCCACCCGGGAGAGGAAGTCGGGGCCCACCTTGACATCGGCATCGGCAATGACCAGAAGATCGTAACGAGCCCGCGCCTCCATCTGGCGCAGGCTGCTGATCTTGGGGTTCAGCCCCAGGAGTTGGGGGCAAAAGATGATCTCGATTTCCGGTCCGGCATGGGTCCTTTGGAGTTCCCGGAGCAAGGAAACCACCGGGTCGTCTTGATCCCGCACCCCGAAAAGCACCTGGCAGGGCCGCCAGTCCTGGACCAGAAAGCTCTCCAGACACTCCCGGGAGGTGGCCTCCAGCCCTTTCAAGGGCTTGAACACGGTGATCCCGACCCCTGGAGGCCGCGGCAGCGGGGCGGCGGCCGCGGCGAAGAAGCGCCACAAAGAGACCAGGGCCAGGAGTTGGTAGCCCCAGGCCCCCACCAGGAGCAGGAGAAACAGGAGAGGCGATATTCCCATAGTGTCCAAGGCACGGCGGGCCGTGCCGCCCTCAGGCTTCCAGGCTTTTGCAGGGGCCGCCCGCCTGGGCGTTTTACCCAGAAAGATAATATCATCTCTAAGTGAAAAGGATAGAAAATTAGCGGCTCATCCCCTGGTTAGGCGGGCACCCCTTGCCTTTGGGCGGATGCGGCTTATCTTAAGAGTGCGCTGCGCCGGTGGGGCAAAGGGGAGTGCAGGAGGCTGCGGAGCATCGGCCGGGGCGGCGATCACCAGACCCTAAAGGAGAAGAACTCATGACGGCAGTGGTATATTGGCGTGACAACTGGGAGGCGGCCCTGAAAGAGGCCAAGGAAGCGAACCGCCCATTGGTGCTGGAAATGTATATGGAAGGCTGTCCCCATTGCCAGCGGATGCATCAGGAGACCCATACCGACCAGGCGGTGGCCGCGGCGCTGAATACCCGCTTCATTCCCGTGCGCCTGGAAGGGCGCCACCACATGGAGGTGGTGCGCCAGTTCAACGTCACCGGGGCGCCCACCACCCTGATCTTCTCCCCCGACGGCCGGGAACTGCATCGCTTTCCCGGATTTTACCCGCCTGCAGATTACCTTAAGGAGTTGGAAAAATACGGTTAAGAGCGGGGCGCCGGAGACCTGGCGGTCGCCGGCCCTTCTTTGGCCGGTTTTTTCCCGAAGTAATCGAAATTGCCGGGCGGTGGCTCCCTCCTCGGTTATCTCAGGACGGATTGTCTGCCACCCGAGGGCTCCCTCATTGCCAAGCGCCGAAAATTTTCATATTATAGGGGGCAATGAATGCCGCCCCGAGCCGTCGGGCCATAAGGGCAAGTGAGCGGGAGGGTTCATGAGATTTAGCGTTAAATGGGCAATGGTGTTTTTCGGGGTGCTGGCGGGTTGCTGGCTGGCGCTGGGGCCGGCAGCCGCCGAGGAAGCGGGCTTTCCGATATCGGCCAAGTCTTTCGTCATCATGGACGCCAAGAGCGGCCAGATTTTATTGTCCTGCAATCCCCAGCTCTTTTGCCCCCCGGCCAGCACCCTCAAGATCATGACCGCCATGTCGGTGGTGGAGCACCTGAAGCTGGACGACAAGGTTCCGGTGAGCGCCTATGCCGCCTCCGCCCCCGCTTCCAAGATCAGGATCAAGGCGGGGGAGACCTATACGGTGCGGGAACTGCTCTATGCCCTGCTGCTCTCCTCCGCCAACGACGCGGCCCGGGCCCTGGCCGAAAGGGAGAGCGGCTGTGAAGAGGAATTTGCCAGGCAATTGACCCGGGAGGTCCGCCAGTGGGGGGCGTACCGCACCACCCTGGCCACCGCCAACGGCCTGCCCGCGGACAACCAGTTCACCACGGCCCAGGACCTGGCCCTGATGTTTAAGCGGGCCATGGGAAATCCGGAACTGGCCAAGATCATGGCCACCAAGTATTACACCATCCAGGGGGACCGGGAATTGCGCAATCATAACCGCTTCCTGTTCACCACCCCCCTGGCGGTGGCAGGCAAAACCGGCTATACGCGGGCCTCCAGGCATACCTATGTGGGGATGTTTCAGAATGGCGACAAGGCCATCATCGTCGCCATGATGGGGAGTACAAAGAACTGGGCCGATTTGCGGCCCCTCATAGAAAAAGGCTTTGAACTGGAAGGCGCCCCCATCGCCGAGCTGCCGCCGGCAGAAGAGAAACTCCATTTCCCCTCACGCCTCAAAACCGTCCGGGCCAAGGCGGTGATGGGCTCCGCGGTTTGCGTGCCGGTCAGGAAAAGGGCCATCAGCAGGAAAAAATTAAGGCATAAGGAAGAGCAATCTTGAGGATCGCGGGCAGGACTGGCAAAGGTTTATTCAACAAGGTCAGGAACCAGCCGACCCGCCGGCGCTTCGTGGTTTCCACCATCAGGAAAGATGAGGACCTCTTCGAGACCGCGGTTTTTGAAGTCAATTTCTTCTATCTGCCCCGGCGCTGGTCCAACCCTGACCTGGCGCTGGAAACCCGCGGCAAAGACCAGGCCTGGGACCTGCATCACCAATTGGCCGCCCGCCTGGCCCAGGAACACCCCGCCAGACTCTTCGAAGAATACCGCTCCTAGACCGCAGCGATCGTGCCAGCCTATCTTTAAAGGGCCGGAGGGAGTTTATGTAGAACCGCCGCCCCCAGCGGTTCTATCCTTATATACCTGCGCCGCCGGGGGCGGCGCCACATATTCTCTGCCCCTCTTTTGTCGATTGCCAGGAATTAAGGAGCCTTTCAAACCCCCCAGATGGCGATCCTGGCCGGTTGGGCTTCGGCCAGCATCAGGGGGCGGTCAAAGGTCAGGGTCTTGCCCGCTTCGATGGCCAGGACCGCGGCCCGGGCGGCCGCCAGGGAGCGGATGGTGTCCGGTCCCACCGCGGGCACGTCAAAGCGCAGGTCCTGATTCGGCTTGCTCACCTTCACCACCACCGCCCCGGGGCCGGCCAGGGCCCCGGCCCGGCGGATGCACTCATCGGTGCCTTCAACGGCCTCCAGGGCCACCACCACCTGGCGCCGCACCACCACACACTGGCCGAGGTCCAGGCGGCCGATCTCCTTGGCTATCCGGAAGCCCAGGTCGATGTCCAGAAATTCCTCCCGGGTGGGGGCCCGCGGCTCAGTTTGCCGGGCGGCGCCAGGAGTTGCTCCAGGAACAGGGTGGAGGGGGCGATGGTGATGCCTTCCTTCTCCAGTTCGGCGGCCACCGCCTGGAGGAGGCGGTCGTCGTTGCCGGCCCCGGCACGCCGCACCACGCCCAGGGCCCGGAGATCCGGGCGGAAATCCCGAAACAGGCGGCCCCGGGTGATAGCCTCCGGCCATCACCGCCCGCTGCACCCCGGCGTCCTTGAAGATGCGGATGATCTTGCCCAACTGCCCCACGTAAACCCAGTGGAGTTCCTGGACCAGCTCCGCCAGGGCGGGGTCGGTTTCGCCCCGGTGAGCCGCGGCGATGATCGAGGCGCCGCGGGCCCTGGCGGCCTGGGCGAAGAGGAGCGGGAACTGGCCTTTACCCGCGATTAAGCCGATTTTCTCGGACATCTGCCGGCACCAGACCCCGATCCGAGGTCTCCAGGAAGTGGAGCAGGCGCTGGATCTCCGGGCCCGGGGGAAGCTCCCGGCGGATTTTGGCCATGGCCTCCTTCAGGTTGAGGTCGGAGAGAAACAGGATTTCATAGGCCCGCTTCAGGTCGTGCAGGGCGGAGTCGGAGAAGCCGGCCCGTTTGAGGCCCACCAGATTGAGACCCGCCAGTTTGGCCCGGTTGCCCACCGCCATGGCATAGGGTGGCACGTCGCGGTTCACCGCGGAGCAGCCCCCGATGAAGGCGTAGGCGCCGATGCGGGAAAACTGGTGCACCGCCGAGAGGCCTCCCAGGATGGCGTGGTCCTCCACGGTAATGTGGCCCCCCAGGGTGGCGGCGTTGGACATGATGACGCCGGTCGCCCACCTGGCAGTCATGAGCCACATGGCTGTAGGCCATGAAGAGGTTGCCGTCACCGATGCGAGTGACGCCGCCGCCGGCGGCCGTGCCCCGGTGCATGGTGGCGAACTCCCGGATGGTGTTGTCATCGCCGATGATGAGCTGGGTCTCTTCCCCGTTGAACTTCAAGTCTTGGGGGATCTCCCCCAGCACGGCGAACTGGAAGATGCGGCAGCGGCTGCCGATGCTGGTAAAATCCCGGATAATCGCATGGGGGCCGATCTGGGTGTGGGGCCCGATGGCGACCCGGCCCTCGATGATGCTGTAAGGGCCCACGGTCACCCCCGCGGCCAGTTGGGCCGCGGCATCCACGATGGCGGTGGGATGGATCTCTACCTGCCTCATTCTTCTTCCCGGCCCACCGCGGCCATGACCTCACCTTCCATCACCAGGGTATGGTTGACGAAGGCCTTGCCTTGCATCTTCCAGAACTTTTGGCCGCCGCGCAGGGATTCCACTTCCAGCCGCAATTGGTCGCCTGGGAAGACCGGCTGCCGGAAGCGCACCTTATCCAGCCCCATGAGGAAGAGGGAGGAATTCCCCTGGTTCTCCGGGGTGGCCACCAGGGCCAGGATGCCGCCCACCTGGGCCAGGGATTCCACGATGAGCACCCCGGGCATGATGGGCCGCTCCGGAAAGTGGCCCTGGAAGAAGGGCTCGTTGATACTGACGTTTTTCAAGCCGACGATGCGTTTCCCCGGCTCCAGGGCGATGATGCGGTCCACCAGGAGAAAAGGGTAGCGGTGCGGCAGGATGTTACGAATTTTTTCATAATTCCAGGGAAGGGGCGGCAGGGTCATGTTTCCGGCTCCTTATCCAGCCTGGCGGAGAGTTGGCGCAACTGTTTTTCCAGCAATTTCAGCTTCTGATGGAGGTCCGGGAGGTTGGCCAGATGGCCCATGATCCGGAGCCACTCTTTTTGGGGCCGGGCCGGGTAACCGGACACCGTCTGCCCGGCGGGCACCGAGTGGTGAACCCCGGATTGGGCGCCGACCTGGACCTCGTCGCCCAGTTCGATATGGCCCACCAGACCCACCTGGCCCGCCAGGACTACCCGGCTGCCGATCTTGGTGGATCCGGATACCCCCACCTGGGCCACCAGCAGGGAATGCTCCCCCACCTCAACATTGTGGGCCAGGTGCACCAGGTTGTCCATCTTGGCGCCCCGGCCGATGCGGGTCTCTCCCAAGGCGCCCCGGTCAATGGCGCAGTTGGCGCCGATTTCCACCTCGTCTTCGATGACCACGGTACCCAACTGGGGGATCTTCTCATTGCCGGCCGCGGTGGGGACAAAGCCAAAGCCGTCGGAGCCGATCACCGTGCCGCTGTGGATGATGCAGCGCCGCCCTACCCGGCAACGCTCCAGGATGGTGACGTTGGGGTAGATGAGGGTGTCGGCCCCGAGGTGCACCTCATCCCCCAGGAAGCAGCCGGGCATGATGGTTACCCGGTCTTCCAGGCGCACCCGGTCGCCGATAAATACCAGGGGGGCGATGGAGACTTCCCGGCCCAGCTCCAGGTCCCGTCCCAGGCAGGCCTGGTCACTGACGCCGGGCCAGCGCCGCCGGGGCGGGGCAAATAAGGCCGCCACCCGGGCGTAGGCCAGATAGGGGTTGGCCACGATGATTAGCGGCCGGTCCAGGTCCTTCAGGTCCGGGGCCACGATGAAGGCCCCGGCCCTGCTGGCGCCGGCCAGGCGGGCGAAGCGCCTTTGGGCGATGAAGGTGACCTCCCGGGGAGTGGCGCGGTCAACGGCGGCGATGCCCTCCAGCACCAGGTCGGCGGGACCGTGCAGTTCCCCCTCCAGCCGGGCCGCCAATTCTCCCAGGGTTAGTTTCATGCAGTAATTTACTGGCCGAAGGCAGCGCGCAGCTTGTCCGTGACATCCATGTTCTTGTTGCTGATCAGTACCATCGACTTATCCAGGATCAGATCCAGCTTCTCTTGCTGGGAAACCTTTTCCAGGGCCTGGTTCATCTTCTGGGACAAGGGGGCGAACTGGCTTTGCCGATATTGGGCCAATTGTTTGTCGGCATCAGACGCCTTGCTTATCGAAGTCCGCCATCTTCTTTTCCAGTTCCGGCTTTTCGCCTTTCTGGCATCTTCCTTCATCAGCGACGCCTGCTTCTGGAATTCCTCCACCTGGCGGGTCAGTTCCTGGCGCTTGGCCCCCAGGGGCCTGCTCAATTCCTCGGCTTTCGCTTTGATGGATTCCTGGATCCGTTTACCTTCGGCAGAGTTCATCAATATGGAATTAGTATCCGCAATCCCGATTTTCAATTCGGCCGCCAGGGCGGTCAACGGCCCGAAGATCATGGTCAAGACAATTAAGGCGCTGATTACCAATTTGGACATGTAAACCTCCCGTTGAGTTCGATTAATGTTTAACTCCCGGGGGAAGCCGAAGCCCTCGCGCCGGGAGAGGTACTGCTTAGGGGCGACCAGGTCCGCTTTCTTTAGGGGGCGCCCCTGGTAAACTTCTTCAAGATCCGCCGGGGACTTGACCCTAAATTAGAATGAGCCGCCCATGGTGAATTCCCAGACATTGGACCTCTCAAAGGACTTCCTGGTCAGGTTGTAGCCCCATTCGACCCGGAGCGGCCCCATGGGGGAGAACCAGCGGAAGCCGATGCCGGCGTGGTGCGGCCGTAGGAACGGCTGGCACCTGGCCGGGGCCGTAGACGTTGCCGGCATCAAAAAAGATAGTCCCCGATGAGGCCCAGCTTCACTTGAGCAGGGGAAGCGATATTCGATGTTGAACTGGATGAACTTGTCGCCGCCGATGCGGTCATTTCCGAAGGCCGGTCCCGGGGGCTGATATCGGCATATTTAAAGCCCCGGATGGTGTCAATGCCCCCCAGGTAGAACAATTCATAAGCCGGCTGTCTGCCCACAGGGCAGGGCCCCTGTAACCCGCCCCGGGCGTGGAACACCCCCACGGTGCCCCACTTCAGGGGGAAATACCAGCCGGATCCGCCATATAGCGCATAAAGGCGACCTGGCCGCCCAGGCCGGCCATTTCCACGGAGAAGCTGTTGTCGATCCCTTGGTGGGGGAGAACAGGGAGTCCCGGGAGTCCCGGCGCACGTCAAGGAGGTGGCGCTGGTGTTGTGGATCTGGCTGGCCTGCACGAGATGGGGGTGTTGAGGGTTAGGGCCCAGGTCGTCGAGGCTTGACATAATCACAACGGTACATCCAGAAAGGCGGGTGTACTGCCACACAGGGGGTGGCTCAGGCGGAGATCGCCGCCGGTGCTGTGCTGGGTGTATTCGTCGTATAGCCGCGCCCAGTTAAAGCCATCGATGCCCAGGCCCAGGGGCCGGTCGAAGAGGTAGGGCTCCGTAAAAGAGGCCCGGAAGCGGTGGGAAATGGACCCGAGCATACCCTGCGACCTTGACCTGCTGTCCCCGCCCGAACAGGTTGTTCTGGCTGACCTCGACCATGCCCACCAGGTCGGTCCTGGGTGCTGTAGCCCGGCCCCCACCCCAAAGGTGCCGGTGGGCCGCTCCTTGACGGTGACCTTGAGGTTCATGTGGTCCGGGGTGGTGCCCGGGGTGGTGCTGAAGTTCACATCTTCAAAATATTCCAGGCGCCTCAGGTTCTTGATGCTTTCCTTGAGCTTGGTGGCGTTGAACAGGTCCTGCTCATAAACCCGCAGTTCCCGGCGGATCACCTTGTCCCGGGTCTTGACGTTGCCGGCGATCTCGATGCGTTCGAAGTAGACCTTTTGCCCTGATGGATGTCGAAGGTGACGTCGACTATGGTCTTTGTCGTTTTCCTTCACAGGGGAATGATATCGGCGTTGGCATAGCCCTGGTCGGCATAGAGGTCGGTCAGGGTGGTGAGTCCTTCTGCGAGCACCTCCCGGCTGTAGACCTCTCCTTGGGGATCTCCAGCTTCTTGAGCAGATCTTCCTTGTCTTCCAGAAGGTCCCCCTTGACGTCGACCTTGCCCACCTTGAATTGCGGGCCCTTCCTGTGATGGGGATGGTGATATAGATGTATTCCCCCTTGATGTCGATCTTGGGTTCCCCCACCTTGGCCTTGATGTAGCCGTGGTTGTAATAAAAGGCCGCCGATCTTTTCAGCGTCCCGCTCCAGCATGTCCCGCTCCAGCTTGCCCGCATGCGGTGAAACAGGGACGACGAAGAAGAAGGCCCTTTTCCTTGGTCTCCATCACCTTCCTGAGTTCCTTGGCGCTTAAAGGCCTTGTTGCCCTCAAACTTGATTTCCTTGATGGGCCGTCTTGCCGCCTTCGTTGACGTCGAAGACCAGGTTGACTTCGTCCGGGGTAACGGGCACCAAGTCGTAGTTGATCTGGACCTCATAATAGCCCTTCTCCCGGTAAACCTTCTGGACCTTATTGATGGCCTCCTTGATGGCGGCTTCCGAGGCCACCGCGAAGGCTCTTGATCCCCATGACCTCCAGGATCTTTCTCTTTGACATTGATGTTGCCTTTGATGATGATCTCTGTGAATGGCGGGTTTTTCCTTCACGAGGACGGTGAGGACCTTGCCCTCCGGGGTGTCGCTGATATCCAACTTGACGTCGGTGAAATAGCCCATCTTATAGATGGCCTTCAAGTCTTCCCGGAGGCGGGCCGGGTTGACGGGTTTCCCCTTCCCGGGTCTGCATGACCCCCAGGATGGCGTCCTTTTCGATGCGGCGGTTGCCCTTGACGGCGATATGGGCGACCCGCTCTTTGCCCACGATCTTCAGGCTCACTTCCTGGGCCATCTGGCGGCGAGGCCGGTGAGGGCGGCCGAGCCCGGTCCCCTGGAGTTTCAGGGTGGCCGGGGCCGCCTTGCCGCTCACGATCCAGGAGTGGCCTTCCAGGGACAGGGCTTCCCCCACCTTGACCAGGGTGCCCGTAGATGGCCATGTCGGCCCCCAGCTTCCGGCCGATTTCCTTGGCCCGGTTGTCGTCCAGGGGTTCCTTCAGGGCGGCGAGTTCCTTGTCCAGGTCTTCCTGGGGGACCGGGGAGAAGCCATCGGCCTTGAGACGCTCCTGGATTTCCTGCTGACCTTGTCCCCCAGGTGCTTCCAGGGGTTCTTGCTGGACACGGTAAAAGGGAAGACCGCCACCTTCTTCAGGACCAGTTCGTGTTCCTGGGCCGGAGCGGCCCGGCCATGGGCCAGGTGCCAGAAAAATCGCCAGGAGGATGAAATCATGAGCCTTGCAACACTTATTCTCCCTGTAGAATCATGGCCTTGCCGTCCACCAGGGTGATGTGCCGGTCAAGGGCCCGGGCCAGCTCCAGGTTATGGGTGACAATCACCGAGGTGAGACCCCGCTCCCGGTTAGTCCAGGAGAGTTCCTGCACCCTGGGCGCCGCTCTTGGGGTCCAGGTTGCCGGTGGGTTCGTCCGCCAGGAGAACTTCCGGCTCCAGCACCAGGGCCCGGGCCACCGCCACCCGCTGCTGTTCGCCGCCGGAAAGGGTGGACGACCCGGTGGCTCAGGCGGTCTTTCAGGCCCACCCGCACCAGCATGGCCTCGGCGTCGTCCCGGGCCTGCCGCCTGGGGCACCCGGGCGATGAGGGCCGGCATCATGACGTTTTCCAGAGCATCGAATTCGGCAGCAGGTGGTGGAATTGAAAAACAAACCCCACCTTGCGGTTGCGAAAGGCCGCCAGGGGCCGGTCATCCAGGGCGAAGACGTCTTCACCCTCCCAGACCACCTTGCCGTTGCTGGGGCGTTCCAGGGTCCCCAGGATATGGAGCAGGGTGGATTTTCCCACCCCCGAGGCCCCCACCACCGCCAAAGTCTCCGCCGGCATAGATGTTGAGATCCAGGCCCGTGAGCACCTCCACCAGGATGCCGTTGTGGTGAAGGTTTTCTCCAGTCCCTGGACCGCGAATCTTCACTGCGGGAGACGCGGCCGTCAATGCCACTTGCCATAGGCTCCAAACCAGGTTTCACACCTTAACACTTTCCCGACAGGGCGTCAATCTTGATAGCTTCGAGTGCTGGAGGGGCTGAGGTGCCAGTTACTATTCCGCCGCCCTGGCCGCCAATCACTGTCGCGAGTATCAAGCATGGACCTGGTACGCCGCAAACCACTGACAGACTCAACCGCTTACTCATACCTGATGGCTTCCACCGGGTCCAGGCGGGAGGCCTGCCAGGAGGGGTACAGGGTGGCCAGAAAGCTGATGAGCATGGCCGCCACCACAATCGTCACCAGGTCCGGGCCTCGATCTTCACCGGCAGGGTGGAGATGAGATACACGTCCCGGGGCAGCTTGATGAATTCGTAGCGTTCCAGCAGCCCGCACATGACCAGCCCCAGGACCAGGCCCCAGGATGGTGCCGATAGGCCGCCGATGAGGAGGCCGTCCATGACAAAAATCTGCATGATGCTGTGGCGGGTGGCCCCCATGGACTTCAGGATGGCGATCTCCTTGGTCTTTTTCATCACCATCATAAACAGGGTGGAGGCGATGCCGAAGGCCGCCACCAGGATGATGAGGGTGAGGATGATGAACATGGCGATCTTTTCCAGCTTCAGGGCCGAAAAGAGGCTGTAGTTCATCTGCATCCAGTCCCTGGCAGAATATTCCGGGCCCCAGCTTCTGAAGGATGGCCTGGCCCATCATCCTGGGCGGCGTAGATGTTGTCCCGGAGACCTCGAGGCCGGCCACCTGCGGTTGCCGAAGCCCAGCAATTCCTGGATGGCCGGGAGGCTGGTGATAGACCAGGCGAGCTGTCGAACTCGTACATGCCGGAACTGAAAATCGCCGCCACCCGGAAGAGCCTGAGGCGGGGCAGCTGACCCATGGGGGTGAGGGTCCCCAGGGGAGATGAGTTCAGGTAGTCCCCCACCTGCAAATTGAGGTTGCCGGGCCAGCTCGTTGCCGACGGCGAGCGGGGGGCGGCTCCGCCGGGCTCAAACTGGCGCCGACCGGTCGAAATTCCCCTGCCGCGCCTTCAGGTGCTTGGGGCCGCCCGGCCTGGAGGATGGCCGGGTCGAGCCCCCGGAGCATCCCCCCGGAGATGTTGCCGGGGGCGGAAAACATCACCTGGGTGTACAGATGAAGGGCTCCACGGACTGCACCCCGGGCATGGCCTTGATGCGGTCCGCCACCTCGCCGTAGTTGGCGATGCGCCCCCTCTTGACAGGACAATGATCTCGGGCGTTGACGCTGAGGATCTTGTTCTTCAGGTCCTGGTCGAAGCCGGTCATGACGCCGATGACCACGATGAGGGCCATGACCCCCACCGCCACCCCGGCGATGGAAAAGAAGGTGGACAGGGACATGAAGCCTTTCTGGCGTCTTATCCCCCGCAGCAGGCGCAGGGCCACAAAGGTCTCGAAAAAGCGCAATGGTTACCTCTCCGGCCGGAGCAGCGGGAAGAGGATGACGTCCCGGATGGAGGGGGAGTCGGTGAGGAGCATCACCAGCCGGTCGATACCGATGCCTTCCCCGGCGGTGGGCGGCATGCCGTGCTCCAGGGCTGGACAGGTAGTCCTCGTCCACGGCGTGGGGCATCTCCTCGTCGCCGGCGGCGTGGGCCGCCATCTGGGCCTCGAAGCGCTGGCGCTGGTCGTCCGGGTCGTTTAGTTCGCAAAAGGCGTTGGCCATCTCCCGGCCGGCGATGAAGAGCTCGAAGCGGTCCACCACTTCCGGGTCGTCCTGGTTTCTCCGGGACAAGGGCGAGGTCTCCGGGGGGTAGCCGATGATGAAGGTGGGCTGGATGAGGCGCGCCTCCACCCGCAGGTCGAAGAGCTTGGTCAGGGCCCGGCCGTAACCCTCCCCGGGCCGCAGCTTCGACCCCGCCTTTGTGGCCAAATCCATCAGCTTGTCCGGTCGTCCACCACCTCCCGGGGGATGCCGCCGATCTCGGTCAAGGACTCCCTCAGGTCCAGGCGCCGCCAGGGTGGCGTGAAGTCGATCTTCTGCCCCTGGTACTCGAAGACATAGGCCCCCAGGATCTCCCGGGCCAGGTAACAGAAAAGCTCCTCGGTGAGGGCCATAAGGTCTTTATAGGTGGCGTAGGCCTGGTAAAATTCCAGCATGGTGAATTCCGGGTTATGTAGGATTGAGAGCCCTTCGTTTCGGAAGTTGCGGTTGATTTCGTACACCCGGTCGAAGCCGCCCACCACCAGGCGCTTCAAATAAAGCTCCGGGGCGATGCGCAGATACAACTGCATGTCCAGGGCCTGATGATGGGTGATAAAAGGCTTGGCGGTGGCGCCCCCCGGGATGGGCTGCATCATGGGGGTCTCCACTTCTAGAAAGCCCCGCTTATCAAGGAATTGTCGTAATGGTGCGGGTGACTCGGCCCGGGTCTCGAAGACCTGGTGCACCTGGGGGTTGACCATCAGGTCGAGATAGCGTTGGCGGTAGCTGGTCTCCACATCGGTGAGGCCGTGGTATTTCTCCGGCAGGGGCCGCAGGGATTTGGTCAGGAGCATGAAACGGCTCAACCGCCAGGGTGAGTTCGTCGGTCTTGGTGCGGAACAGGGTGCCCTCAAGCCCACGATGTCGCCGAGGTCAAGACGCTTGAAGCAGCCGAAGGCCTCGTCCCCCAGCACCTGCGCTGCACGTAGACCTGGACGCGGCCGGTGCCGTCCTGGAAATGGCGAAAGCGGCCTTGCCGAACTCGCGCAGCAGCATGAGGCGGCCGGCCAGGCGGAAGGTCTGTGTCCAGCTGCTCGAATTCCGGCTCGGTCGTGAGCCCCGAATACTCGCAAGCACCTGCTGCGACGGCAGTGGCTGGGGGAGAACGTTGTTGGAATAGGGATCGATGCCTCGCTCCCGAAGCTCCTCAATTTTTTACAGGCGTGGGTTGCGGATCTGGTCGGCCAGTGCCACATGATGCCTGTCCGGAGTGAGAACTAATTCGAGTAATTTTTTCAAAAAGCAAATTTTTAGATTATTTGGGGGCCGTAGTCAAGCCTTAATGGCACCGAGGTGGACTGAGGCCCGAGAAGCGGCAAGGCGGGGAAACCGCAAGAAAATGAGCCGGAATCCTCACCTGCTTAAAAATTTTACCGATAACAAGAAATATCCCTCAAGGGGTGATGCTAATTAGTCAGATTGCTGAGAAAATTAAAACCGGCGTTGAGGCCATCCGACAGTAATGGCAATGGAATCGGATTTTGGTAAAATTTACCTATTCGATGTTTACTTGCAGTCGTTCAGTCTAGAAATGGAAACCACCGCCGGGACCGACATATCTCGACCTCACCCCGCAGGTGGCAGCGAAGGTTCGGGACACCGGGGTGGCGCGGGTTTGCTGACCCTATTCATCTCCGGGCTCCACCGCGGCTTTGACCACCATCGAATATGAGACCGGTGTGGTGCAACGATTTGCGGGCGGCCATCGAGCGGCTTTTCCCCCAAGACATCCCCTATGAGCATGACCGCCGCTGGGGTGACGGCAACGGCTATGCCCATGTCCGGGCGGCCTTTCTCAAGCCCTCGCCTGAGCATCCCCATCGACCAGGGGCGGCTCCAGCTGGGCACCTGGCAGCAGATCGTGTTGCTCGATTTTGACAACCGGCCCCGGCGGCGCCAGATCCGGGGCCAGGTAATGGGCCTTACAACCAGCCACCGGGTAAACACTGCCCCGCCCAAAACCCACACCATGACTCCGAACAACTCACCTTTGCAGATAACAACCTGGCCCAGGCCTTGTTTGGCGAACAGGGCAAGCATCTCCGCATCGTCAGCCGCATGCTGGGGGTGAAGCTGCCAGGCGCGGGGCAACCAGGTGACCCTGGAAGGGCCGGAGCCCGAGGTGCATCTGGCCTAGCGGGTCATCCAGGAGCTTTACCGGCTGCTCGAGCCGGGTACCCGCTTGCTCCCCCAGGACGTCCAGCACACCGTAGCAGGATTCTCCAGGGCCGGGAGAGCCGCTTCATCAAGGAGATCTTCCTGGATACGGTCTATATCTCCGCCATGAAGAGGCGCATCACCCCCAAGAGCCTCACCCAGAAACGCTACATCGAGGCCATCCGCACCCACGACATCGTCTTCGGGGTGGGGCCGGCGGGCACCGGCAAGACCTATCTGGCCATGGCCATGGCGGTGGCGGCCCTAATGAACCAGGAGTTCATCCGCATCGTCCTCGCCCGTCCGGCGGTGGAGGCCGGGGAGAAGCTGGGGTTTCTGCCGGGGGACCTGGCGGAAAAGGTGAACCCCTATCTCCGGCCGCTCTATGACGCCCTGCACGACATGATGGATTTCGAGAAGGCCAGCCGCCTGGTGGAGCGGGGCATCATCGAGGTGGCGCCCCTGGCCTTCATGCGGGGCCGGACCCTGAACGACTCCTTTGTCATCCTGGACGAGGCCCAGAACACCACCTCCGAGCAGATGATGATGTTCCTGACCCGCCTGGGGTTCGGCGTCCAAGGCGGTGATCACCGGGGACGTGACCCAGATCGACCTGCCCACGGCGCAACCTCCGGGTTGGTGGAAGCGCGGGACTTGCTGCAGGGGGTCGAGGGCATCGAATTTGTTCATTTCAGCGAGCGGGACGTGGTGCGCCATCCCCTGGTGCAGGACATCATCCGGGCCTATGACAGCCGCCGGCCGCGGCGGGGTTCCGCCCCGGGAGAGCTTCCCGTGCCTAACCATGACCAGAGATTAAGCGCCCGCCAGACGCAGCGCCACGGACCGCCACCATGCCTGACAAAGAACCGCCCGGCAAAATCCCGCGCTCTTCGGGCTGGAGCGCCTGCGCTCCCGCCTGCCCCACTCCCTGTTTCGCAAGCTGCCGTTGCCGCCCCGGGAGGAGTGGGCCATCAAACTGGCGCTGCTCGTGTTTTTGAGCCTGGGGCTGGCCTTCATCCTGTCGCCCCGGACTCCCGCCACCGCCAGGCAATATAAGGTGGGGGACATCGCCCGGGAGAACGTCAAGGCCATCAGGGGATTTCTGGTGGAGGACGTGGAGACCACCGCCAAACGGCAGCGGGAACTGCTGGCCCAGATCCCGCCGGTCTTCGACCTGGAGGAGCAAATGGGCGATAAGGTGCAGCAGCGCCTCCAGAAGGCCATGGATTATTTGCGCAGCCTTTCCTCAGAAGACTCGTCGGCTGCCAACGGCGGGCGGCCGGCGTCAGGCAGCCGGGCCCGGCCCCGGGGGGGCGTCTCTTATAAAGTGCTGCTGGAGCATAAGCCGGAGTTCGACCGGCTCATGGGGGTATCCATCCCCAATTCCACCTTCTCACTGCTGGTGAAGACGGATTTTTCCCCCTACCTGGAGGCCATGACCAGCCAGGTTCTGGGCCAGTTTTTCAGTCAGGGGGTGATCAGCAGCCGCGCCGTCCTGCAACCGCCCCCCAAAGAGATCCTGGTGCGGCGTCTGCCTTCCCAAAAAGAACAGTTGGAGCAGGCTCCCTTTTCCTTTGTAGAAATGGATGAGGGCCGAAAATCCGTCGCCGGCTATTGCGGGGAGGTGGCAGCAGAGCTCTCCCCGACGGAACGCTTGCTGGTATGCGATCTGGCCCAGCATCTGCTGGTGCCCAACGTCTCCCCCAACCTGGCCGAAACCGGCGTGCGCCAAAAGAGCTAAGCTAAGCTCCTTGCAGCCGGTCTATTTCAAGGTCAAACGGGGGGAGATGCTGGTGCGGGAAGGGGAGCCCATCACCACCCTGCAACTGGCGCAATTGGAGGCCCAGAGCAAACTCTATCCCCGCAGCCGGGTAGTGGTGGTGTTCCTGGGCATTTTCCTCACCCTGACCCTGCTGCTGGCGGTCTTTTACCAGTTGGCCAGTCTCTCCCTGCGGAACTTTTCCCCGCGCCTCCTGGACCTGGGCTTCCTGGCGGTCTTGCTGCTGGTCAGCGCCCTGCTGAACAAATCTCTCCTGGTCCTGGGTGAGAATCTCTCCTGGAGTCTGCCGCTGGTGGGCCAAAACCTGGTATTTATGCTGCCCCTGGGGCTGCCGGCCATCTTCGCCGCCATGTTCCTGGGTCTGGAAACCGGGGTGGGAGTGGCCTTTTTGAACGCCACCTTTACCGCCCTGATGGTGGAGCGGCCCTTTCCCCTGTTCCTCTACTTCGTCATTGCCGGCCTGGTGGGGGTTTGGGGGGTGAAGAACTGCCGCCGCCGCAGCGCCTTGATCCAGGCGGGGCTGGCCATCAGCCTGGCCAATATGGCCGTCCTGGCCGCTTTCAAACTGCTGGAATACCCCTTCGGCTTCCAAGACCTGTTCAACGGAGAGGTCTTTGCCTTTTCCGGGGGCTTGCTCACCGGCATCCTGGCCCTGGGTCTCACCCCGATTATGGAGGTGGTCTTCCGCTTCTCCTCCAACATCCGCCTGCTGGAACTTTTGAACCTGGATCAGCCGGTGCTCCGGGATTTGATGCTGATGGCCCCGGGCACCTATCACCATTCCCTGGTGGTGGGCCAGATGGTGGAGGCGGCGGCCGAAGCCATCGGCGCCAATCCCATGCTGGCCAAGGCTGCGGCCTATTACCACGACATCGGTAAGATTAAAAAGCCCGTCTATTTCGTGGAAAACCAGATGGACGGGGAAAACAAGCACGAAAAGTTGGCTCCCTCCTTGAGCGCCCTGATTCTCATCTCCCACGTCAAGGACGGGGTGGAACTGGCCCGGAAACAACAACTGGGAGAGGCCATAACCGACATCATCCAGCAGCACCACGGCACCAGCTTTATCACCTATTTTTACCATAAGGCCCAGGCCCAGGCGGCCAACCCCCAGACGGTAAAAGCCGAGGACTATCGCTATCCCGGCCCCCGGCCCCAAACCAAGGAAGCCGGGTTGGTCCTCCTGGCGGACCAGGCGGAGGCCGCCTCCCGGACCCTCAGCGATCCCACCCCCGCCCGCATCCAGGGAATGGTGCAGAAGATCGTCAACAATGTCTTCGCGGACGGCCAGTTGGACGAATGCGAGCTGACCCTGAGGGACTTGCACCACATCGCCAAGAGCTTTCACAAGATCCTGGGCGGCATCTTCCACCATCGCATCCAATTATCCCCAGAGCGTCGAAAAGAAGAGAATCCATGAGGATCTGGATAAGCAACCGCCAAAGAAAAATGGCGCTAAATCCGGAGAGAATCAAGAAAAGAGCCGGAAAGATCTTAAACGCCTTGGGCTGGTCTGAGGCGGAGCTGAGCCTCACCATCCTGGGGGACCGGGCCATGGCCCGCCTCAACCGGGAGACCTTCGGGCGCCGGGGTCCCACCAACGTTATTGCCTTCCCCCTGGACGCCCCACCCCTCGCCTCCGCCGGAGATGGACCGGCCCGGGAAATCGGGGCGCCCCTTCCCCTGGCCGCGCTCCGCCTCCAGGTCCAGCCCGCCGACGGCCCTGGGAGAGGTGGTCATCTCCCTGGAGACCACCGTTAAGCAGGCCAGGCAACATGGCTGGCCCTGGCAGGAACTCTTCGACTTTTTCCTGATTCACGGTATATTACACCTGCTGGGCTATGATCATGGGACGCCTCCGGAGGAGGCGGCCATGACCCACAAGACCTGGGAGCTGATGGGGTTGCTCCATCGGAAGCTGAAATAGTTTGACGAGTTCCCAGGCGTTCAGTAAAACCCTTCCTACACTGGAACTACTTGAACCTCAAGGAGGAACCGGCGTGCCTCGATTGGAAGTGAACGTGGATCATGTGGCGACCCTGCGGCAGGCCCGCCTCATCGATGAGCCCGACCCGGTGCTCGCCGCCGCCCTGGCGGAGCTGGCCGGGGCCGACGGCATCATCGTCCACCTCCGGGAGGACCGCCGCCATATCCAGGACCGCGACTTGAGGCTGCTTAGAAAGACGCTGAAAACCCGGCTCAACCTGGAGATGGCCGCCACCCAGGAGATGCTGGAGGTGGCCCGGGAGGTGCAGCCGGACCTGGTGACCCTGGTGCCGGAAAAGCGCCAGGAGCTCACCACCGAAGGGGGCCTGGAAGTGGCGGGCAACCGGGCGGCATTGGCGGAGTATCTGCTGGCCTTAAAGGCGGCGGGCTTGCGGGTCAGCCTGTTCGTGGACCCGGTGGAGCCGCAGATCCAGGCCGCCAAGGAAGTGGGGGCCGAATGGGTGGAGTTGCACACCGGCGGTTACGCCGAGGCGCCCAGCCGGGCCGAGGCCACCCGGCTTTTCCAGGAATTGGTGAACGCCGCCCGCCACGCCCGCAGCCTCGGCCTGAAGGTGAAGTGCGGCCACGGCCTCAACTACCGGAACATTAAACCCTTCCGGGGCCGGGAGGAATTCGCCGAATACTCCATCGGCCACGCCATCATCGCCCGGGCCGTGCTGGTG
This sequence comes from uncultured delta proteobacterium, assembly GCA_963808395.1. Lineage (GTDB taxonomy): Bacteria > Desulfobacterota > Desulfobaccia > Desulfobaccales > 0-14-0-80-60-11 > JAPLJC01. The sequence goes on from CAWEFJ010000019.1 coordinate 24,446, forward strand.
GGGATCGAGCGGGCGGTCCGGGAAATGATCGCCCTGATTGGCGGGTGATACAGAAGCTGGCAGCCAGGTAGGGGCGACCCGCTCGGGTCGCCCTTCAGCCATCAGCTGTCAGCTAAGGTAAAAGACCCAAAGCGAAGTTTTAAGGAATTGGTGGGCAGTGCCCACCCTACATTAGCTGTTCCGAAAAGTCTTCATGTAGGGTGCGCACTGCGCACCAGGGAATTTGCCCCAAGCTCCGGGCTTGACTAGAAAGTCAGGAAAATGGAATTAATCGACCTGCACGTCCACTCCAACGCCTCCGACGGCACCTTTGCGCCGGCGGAGGTGGTGCGCCTGGCCAGGGACGGGGGCCTCAAGGCCATGGCCCTCACCGACCACGACACCATTGACGGCCTGGCCGAGGCGGTGGCCGCGGGCGAGCGCCTACGGGGTGGAGGTCGTCCCCGGGGTCGAGGTGAGCGCCCGCTATCCCGGCGGCACCATGCATATCCTGGGTCTGGGCATCGAATATCGGCAACGGCCATCTGGGCGAACGTTTGGCGGTCTTGCAAAAGGCCCGGGTCGAACGCAATCCCCAGATCATCGCCAAGTTGAACGCCCTGGGGCTCCCCATTACCCTGGAGCAGGTGGCGAAGATTTCCGGCCAGGGCCAGATGGGCCGGCCCCACATCGCCCGGGCCCTGATGGAGGCCGGCTATGTCAGGTCCATCCAGGAAGCCTTCGACCTCTACCTGCGCTACCAGGGCAAGGCCTACGTCCCCAAGTTCCGCTTCCCTCCGGAGCAGGCCATCGCCATGATTCGGGAGGTCCAGGGAGTCCCGGTCCTGGCCCACCCCTTTACCCTGGGGTTGGGCTCCGCCCGGGCGCTGAAAAATATCCTGGAGGAATTAACGGCCATGGGCCTGGCCGGCATCGAGGCCATCTATGCGGAGCACACCCCGGAGCAGGAAGCCCTCTACCTGCGGCTGGCCCGGGAGCTGGGGCTGCTGGTCAGCGGGGGCTCCGACTTCCACGGGGACAACAAGCCGGAGATCGTCCTGGGGAGCATGCCCGGCCAAGAGCGGCTCAGCTATCGGCTGCTTGCGGCCCTGAAGGCCTGGCGCCGCCGGGAATACCACTTAGCCTAAAGGGGTTCCGGGTCAAATCTGCCGCGGCAGGTTATCCGGGCGGAACCATCAATAGAAGCCACGAAGGGCGCTTCCGGTTTGAAAACCCGGGAAAGGGTTCGTGGCTTTCCTGTTTTGGGGGCTGCGGGATTAGCCTTCAGGCAGAAGCCGACTGAGAAGCGAACCACTTCCCATCCGCCAAGACCACCGAGGTTTCCACTTGCCGGTCCGAGATGGTCCAGTAGCGCCGCAGCAGCCGATCCTTTTCCTCCGGGGCCACCTGCCTGAAGCCGTATTTTTCATAGAAGCGGATGGCCCACCAGGCCGCGGCCCAGGTGCCCACCAGGACCGGGGCGTTGACCCCCTTAAGCAGGTGGTTCAATAGCCGGGCCCCGATGCCCTGTTGCTGCGCCAGGGGGAGCACATAGGCATGACGGATCAGGGTAACCTCGGCAAGGGGCTGGCGTCCCATGACTCCCAGGAGATCCCTCGAGCCTTGGTAAGTCCAAAAATCGACCCCCGCGGCGATCTCCGCCTGCAGCTCGTCCCCGGACATGTAAGGCTCCTGCCAGCAATCTTCGGGGATTACTCCTTGATAAGCCCTGGCCGCCTCATTGATGATCTTCAGGGCGGCCCCAACTTCATCATGGGTCAAAGGTCTGATCAAGGATTACCTCCGGTGAGCCGGGGCGCCAAAAGTTATCGAAGCGGGGTGGTTCCGGGCCGGAGCCTTTTCAGGAGGCCTGGGGCTGGGGCGGCGGCGTGGGCGGCAGCGCCTCCCCTTCTTCCTGCAAGTGGTGGCCGCATTGGGGACAATAGGCGAAATCCGGCCCCAGTTCCCGGGAGCACTTGGGGCAGGGGAAGGTTGGCGGGATCGGCGGCGGCTGCCAGGGAGCGGGCTGGTTGACGCCGGGCGGGGGCGGCGGGGGGATGAGATCGGGAAAGGAGGTCTGGCACTGCCGGCTTAGCTCCGAGCTGGCCTCACGCAACTTGGCGATCAGACACCCCAGTTTGGCGGCATATTCCGGTAGTTTTTGGGGTCCGAAGAGGATGAAGGCCAACACCGAAAGGATGATCAGCGTTTCAAAATCTATTCCCATCTCGCTACCGGAAAATTAAGCCTTGGTTACGCGGTTGCCGCAATGGGGACAGAAGGCGAACTCCCCCGGGATATCCTTGTGGCATTGGGGACAGGTGGCGCCGGGCGCCGCGGTCCCGCCGGGAATCTCGTTCTTGGGAGCACACCGAATTGGGGTCATCATGGGCCGTCTTAAAACTCCGGATGGCCTTGCCGATACTTTCTCCCAACTCCGGCAAACGCTTGGGGCCGAAAAGCAGGAGGGCGATGACCAGGATGATGAGCAGGGTGGAAAAATTATAGCCGAACATGGGCGGCCTCTCTGAAGCCAAAAATTTAGTGAAGTTAATTTAATTATAAGCAAAAATTAACCTAAATGGCAAGGGCCGGAGAAACCCGGGGAAAAAAGGGAATGCGGTGGTCACCAGCCAGATGCACCCGGAAGGCCGTCTTCTTCAGGAGTTTTATAAACTAAACGAGTAGCCTCATGGCTTTAGCAGGCAGGGGCGCGCCCGGGTGGGAGCCCTCAAACAGGGCGGACATCCTGGGTCCGCCCCGACATGCGAGCTTGCCGCTAAATTTTAAAGGCTAAAGATTAAGGACATTTTTTATTAAAGGAAAATCTGAGCCATGCCCCTAACCACTAACCACCGGAGCCTGCTATGACTGCCACCCTGTTCACGCCGCCGCAACCCCTGGCGATGCGCCTGCGTCCCCGGAGCCTGGAGGAGTTTGTGGGCCAGGCAGCATCTGGTGGGCCCCGGGCGCCTTTTGTGGCGGGCCCTGAAGGCCGGCCGGCTCTTCTCCTCCATGATTTTCTGGGGTCCGCCGGGAAGCGGCAAGACCACCCTGGCGCGGGTTATGGCCCGGGAGCCTGGACTGCCAGTTCGTCAGCCTCGAGCGCGGTGATGGCCGGGGTGGCGGACCTGCGCCGGGTGGTGGAGGAGGCCCGCGCGCTGGCAGGACGCGGGGCCGCCGCACCGTGCTGCTCATCGACGAGATCCACCGCTTCAACAAGGCCCAGCAGGACGCCCTGCTGCCCCACGTGGAGGAGGGGCTGATCACCCTCATCGGGGCCACCACGGAGAATCCCTATTTCGAGATCATCGGGCCGCTGTTGTCCCGGGCCCGGATCTTCATCTTCGAGCCCCTTCAGGAGGCGGAGGTTCTCGCCATCCTGCGCCGGGCCCTGGCGGATCGGGAACGGGGCTTGGGGGCCATGGCGTTGGACGGTCACCGAAGAGGCCCTGGCACTATTTGGCCCGCCATGGCCGGGGGCGACGCCCGCCGGGCCCTGAACGCCCTGGAGCTGGCGGTCCTGAGCACCGACGCCGGACGAGCACGGGGTCATCCGGGTGGACCTGGCGGCGGCCAGGGAATGCCTGCCCCGGCGGGACCTGATGTACGACCGGCAGGGAGAGGCCCACTACGACACGGTGTCGCGCCTTCATCAAGAGCGTCCGGGGCTCCGAGGTGGACGCGGCCCTCTACTGGCTGGCCCGGATGCTGGAGGCGGGGGAAGATCCGCGCTTCATCATGCGGCGGCTGCTCGATCCTGGCCTCGGAGGACATCGGCCTGGCCGACCCCCAGGCCCTGGTGCAGGTGGCGGCGGCGTCCCGGGCCCTGGACCTGGGTGGGCCTGCCGGAAGGCGCAGTACCACCTGGCCCAGGCCACCATGTATCTGGCCCTGGCCCCCAAGAGCAACTCCACCCAGGCCTATTTCCGGGCCCAGGCGGCCCTGGAGGACCAAGGGCGCCACCCGGGTGCCCGCCCCCTTGCAAGACGCCCACCGGGACAGAAAGGGCCTGGGGCACGGCCAGGGCTATCTCTATCCCCACGATTTTCCCGGCCACTGGGTGGACCAGGCATATCTGCCGGAGGAGTTGGCCGGGGCGAGCTTCTATGAGCCGGGGACGGAAGGGGAGGAGCCGGAGCTGGCGGCCCGCTGGCGGGCCTTCCGCAAACAGGGGGAAGAATCCGGTTCCCCGGGGAGCCAGTCGGACGAGGACCATAACCCCGATCAGGGTTGGACCGGTTCAGGGCGCCCGCCGGAACGGATTTGACCTCTGGAGTTTGAAAATCCCGGTGAGAAAACCTGATAAATTTTGCGGAATCAACCAGCTGGTCAATGGACTTTGTGCCACGACAATGATTATAATACTATGAGATATTTTGGGGGGAGCACACGCTCTGACGAAGGGGGTGCATAGCCATGTCGCAGGATATTATTTGCCGACGGCGAACCCCACATCCGGCAGCTATGCCTGGAGGAATTGCAGGATGAGGGCTACGAGGTGCAGGTAACCGGGCAGAGGCCGGGAAGTGGTGCGCCTGGTGGATTCCTTCAAGCCCGACATGGTCATCATGGAGGTGATGCTGCCGGATATGTCCGGGTTGGAGACCGGACGGATGATCAAGGGCAGCCACAACGCAAGACCCGGGTGATCCTTTATTCCCACGTTCCCCCTCCCCATGATCTTTCCAGTTGGGGCGCCGACGATTTTGTGGTAAAATCCCCTAATCTGGATGGTCTCAAAGCCGCGGTGCGGCGCTTGCTGCCTTCCTGAAGACGCCGGCGCCTGCCGGAGGTCAGACATGGCGATCATGGAGATCAGCGTGGTCCCTTTGGGACTGGGGATCCCAGCGTGGGCGATTATGTCGCCGCAGTGGTCAGATATCTGCCAGCAAGAGGGCATCCCCTATGAACTCACGGACATGGGCACCCTGATCCACGGCCACGCCGCCAGGCTGCTGAAGGTGGCCCAGGTCCTGCACGAACTTCCCTTTGACCAGGGGGTCAACCGGGTGGTGACCCACATCACCATCGACGACCGCCGGGACAAAGAAGTCATTCCTGGGCGACAAAGAAAAATCGGTAAAGGCGCGACTTACATAAAAGTAATATGGCAAACCAGAAAAAGGATTATTACCAGATTCTGGGAGTGGCCCGGGACGCCTCCGTGGACGAGATCAAGAAGACATACCGCCAGATAGCCCTCAAATACCACCCGGACCGCAATCCCGGGAACAAGAACGCCGAAGAGAAGTTCAAGGAGGCCGCCGAGGCCTACGAGGTCCTCCACGACCCGGAAAAGCGGCGCCTCTATGACCTCTACGGCCATGAGGGCGTTTCTTCCACCGGGTTTACCGGCTTTCGGGATTTCTCCGACATTTTCCGGTCCTTCAGCGACATCTTCGGAGACGTGTTCGGCTTCGGCGGCGGCTTCGGGGCATGGGCGGCTGGGCGGCGGTCCCCGGCCCCAGGCGGGCAACGACCTGCGGTACGATCTGACCCTGGATTTCCTGGACGCGGCCCTGGGCACCGAGGTGACCGTGGAGGTGCCCCGGGTGGTGAACTGCCGCACCTGCGGCGGCAGCGGCGCCAAGCCCGGGACCAGGCGGATCCCCTGCCCCCAGTGCGGCGGCCGGGGGGTGGTGTCCCGCAGCCACGGCATCTTTCAGATCACCACCACCTGTCCCCGCTGCCAGGGGATGAAGGAGTTTGTGGCCGAAGCCTGTCCCGACTGTAACGGGGAAGGGCGGATCCGGGAAAAGAAGAAGCTCAAGGTGAAGATCCCGCCGGGCATGGACAGCGGCACCCACCTGGTCATGCCCGGCGAAGGCAACGGCGGCGCGCTACGGCGGGCCGCCGGGGGACCTATACATCGTCATGACGGTCCGGCCCCACGAGATTTTCCGCCGGGAGGGCTACGACTTGCATCTGCAGGTGCCCATTTCCTTTGTCCAGGCGGCCCTGGGGACCCGCCTCACCATCCCCACCCTCAAAGACCACCCAGGAACTGGTGATCCCGCCCGGGCACCCAACCCGGGGAGGTGATCCGTCTAAAGGGCGAAGGGGTGCCCTACCCCAAGGGCTCACGCCGGGGCGACTTGCTGGTGGAGGTGAGGGTGCTGGTCCCCCGCACCCTGACGCCGCGGCAGCAGCACCTGCTGGAAGAGCTGGCCAAGGAAGAAGCGGGGCGAGGCCCAGGCCCAGGCGGCCCAGGGAACCTCCGGCCAGGACCACGAAGACGGGCTCCTCCATAAATTGTGGCACTCCTTTACCGAACACAAGCCCAAATGATTCCGCCCGGGGCGGAAACCTGGGTCGCCCCTGCCGCGAAAGTAACACTCCTTATTGACAAGCGCCCCTATTTGAGTAATTATTCACAATCAGAAGGCTCGGTGCGGACCAGGGGCGCGCATGGCCATTGATTTCAATATCTTGATCGGTGGGGCGGCAGGGCAGGGGGTGCATGCCATCACTACCCCCCTGGCCAAGACCCTGGTGCGCCAGGGCTGTTGGGTGCTGTTCGTGCAGTCCTATGAGTCCCGCATCCGCGGCGGCCATCTCTTCAACCGCATCCGGGTGGCGGATGCGCCCCTGATCTCCTCCCGGGAAGGGGTGGACCTGCTGGTGGCCTTGAACCAGGAAACCGTCCACCTGCACCAGGGGGAACTGGCCCCGGATGGGGTCATCATCTATGATGCCTCCCAGGTCCGGGACTTGCCCGCCCGGGGGCTCAAGCTTCCCCTGGAGCCGGCCACCCTGCTGGCGGAGAACCAGGCCGGGGAGATCGCGGTCAACGCCGGCGCCAGCGGCGCCATCCTGGGGCTGCTCCAGGTCCCCCTGGAGCCCCTGATGGTTCTGCTCCTGGAGGCGTTTGTCGGCAAGGGCGCCGAGGTGGTGGGTTGGAACCACCGGGCCGCCGCCGCCGGTTATAGGCTGGGGGCGGCCTTGGGCCGCGGCCACTCCCTGGCGGGGATCACCCCGCCGCCGGGGCCCCGTCTCCTGATCAGCGGCCATGAGGCCCTGGCCCTGGGAGCCCTGGCCGCGGGCCTGCAATTTATCAGCGGCTATCCCATGACCCCGTGGAGCAGCGTCCTCAACGCCGTGGGGCAACGGGCCGCCCGCTGGGGGGTGGTGGTGGAGCAGGCGGAAGACGAAATCGCCGCCATTAACCTGGCCCTGGGGGCCTCATTCGCCGGGGTCCGGGCCATGACCGGCTCCTCCGGGGGCGGTTTTTCCCTGATGGTGGAAACCCTGGGACTGGCGGGGTGCAGCGAGACGCCTCTGGTCATCGTGGAGGCCCAGCGCCCCGGCCCCAGCACCGGGCTGCCCACCCGCACCGAGCAGGGTGACCTGAGCTTCGTCCTTCATGCCGGGCAGGGGGATTTTCCCCGGGCGGTGCTGGCCCCGGGCACTCCGGCCCAGGCCTTCGCCCAGGCGGCCCGGGCCTTCAATCTGGCGGAGCGCTATCAGTTGCCGGTCTTTCTCCTCACCGATCAATACCTGGCCGACGTCAACTTCACCCATGAGGCCGGCGATTTTCCCGAGAAGGTGGAGATTGAGCGGGCCCTGAAGCTGGGGCCGGCGGCCGCGGCCTACCAGCGCTACGCCATCACCGCGGACGGCGTCTCGCCCCGGCGCCTGCCGGGTTTCGGGCCGGAACTGGTGGTGGCCGACTCCGACGAGCACACCCCGGACGGCCACCTCACCGAAGACCTGCGGGTCCGGGTGCAGATGCACGACAAGCGCCTGCGCAAATTGAAAAAACTGGGGCGCGAGCTCAACGGCATCTCCACCTCTGGCCCGGCGGCGGCCCCCCTGGTCCTGGTCTGCTGGGGCTCCAGCCTGGGGCCGGTGTCCGAAGCGGTGGCCCGGCTGAATGAGGCCGGCGCCCCGGCCCGCATGGTGCACCTCAGCGAACTGTGGCCCTTCCCGGCGAGGGCGGTGGCCACGGCCTTAAAAGGCGCCCGCAAGCTGGTGATGGTGGAGATGAACGCCACCGGCCAGGCTGACCGCCTGCTGCGTCAGGAGACCGGGATCGCCGCCGATCATCTGGTCCTCAGGTACGACGGCGCTCCCTTTACCCCGGAATATATCCTGCGGGGTCTGGAGGGCCACGCCTGATGCTGCCCCTGGAACTCTATCAAGGTCTCCCGGCGGCCTGGTGTCCGGGCTGCGGCAACTTCGGCATGCTCAAGGCCTTCAAGCAGGCCCTGGCGGAATTGGAGATCAAGCCGGAAGGCCTCCTCATGGTCTCGGGGATCGGTCAGTCGGGAAAATTTCCCCATTACCTCAGGTGCAACACCTTCAACGGCATCCACGGCCGCACCCTGCCCCTGGCCACCGGGGCGCGGCTGGCCAACCACGAGATGGCGGTGGTGGCCGAAGCCGGCGACGGTGACTGCTACGGCGAGGGGGGCAACCACCTGCTGGCCGCCCTGCGGCGCAATCCCAATCTCACCCTGGTGGTGCACAACAACCAGGTTTACGCCCTGACCAAGGGCCAGGCCTCCCCCACCAGCGACCAGGGCTTCAAGACCCTGCTGCAGCCGGAGGGGGTGGCCTACCCGCCCCTGCACGCCCTGGCCCTGGCGGTGAGCCAGGACTGCTCCTGGGTGGGCCGGGGCTTCGCCGGCATGGAGGCGCATCTGACCGGGCTCTACAAAGAGGCCCTCAGCCACCGGGGTTTCGCCCTGTTGGAGGTGCTGCAGCCGTGCGTCACCTTTAACCGGATCAACACCTATCAATGGTTCCAGGCCCGGGTTTACCAGGTGGAGGAGGAGGCGGGCTACGACCCGGAGAACGAAATTTGGGCCTTCCAGAAAGGCAGGGAGTGGGGGGAGAGAATTCCCATCGGGGTGATCTTCAAACGGCCTCGCCCCTTGCTGGAGGAAGCCCATCCGGTCCTGGGGGCCGGTCCCCTGGTGCGGCAACAACCGCAGCGTCCGGTGCAGGAGCTTTTAGCCGACTTTTTCTGAAAGGAGATAATTTATCATGGTGGCTGACAAAAAGATCAGCTCCTGGGACATCCTCCGGGAACCGAATCGCATCCTGCAGGAGGAAGATTATGGTTCCGGCTTGGAGCTGTTGATTTACCTGCTGAGCTGGGCGGTGGAAATCGGGCTCTGCTTCACCTTGGCCATTGCCTATCTGCGGGGCTGAACGGCAAAATCGGCATCGCGTAAAATGTCACAGATTTCTTACAATAATAATTGAAATTAATCTTTAACGGACTTAATATATAACTAAGGAGAATTCCCGCCGCCATGCGGAAAGTTCCAGTGGCTGGCGGGAGCAGGCGCGGCGCAGGAACCCACCATTTCCTGGGGGTTACCAGAGGCACTGGCGTTAGGGTGTCGCAGAGCCTAGGAACCTTTTGGCAGAGGCTCAGGGAGGTGTGGGAGAGCGATGATTAACGAACTGTTGGCTCCGGGCGGCAGCCTGGAAATGGTGGAGGGGGTCTTTAAGAACGGCGCCAACGCCGTGTACGTGGGGGCCAAAGGCTTCAGCCGCCGCAAGTGCCAATGGGAGCTGGAAGACAGCGACATCGCTGAGGCGGTGCGCATTGCCGCCGACTACCAGGGAAAGGTGCGGGTGGCTTTAAACGCCGAAATCCCGCCGGAGAAAATTCCCCTGGTGGTGGCAAAGGTGGAAAAGTACGCCCACTTCGGCATCGAAGGGGTGATCGTCAAGACCCCGGCGGTGATGCAGGCGGTGCGCCGGCGGTTTCCGCAACTGGTCATCCACGCCAGCGTCGGCTGCAATATCCAGACCCAGGAGGAGATGGCCCGCTTTAAATCCTACGGGGCCAGCCAATTGGTGGCCTCCACCGAGATCAATACGGTGGAGAAGCTGACCCGGTTCAAGCAAGAGGCGGACGAACTGGGATTAAAGACCGAGGTGCTGGTCCACGGTAACCGCTGCATCGGCGGGGTGGGCAATTGCATGTTCCACGAACTCATTGCGGACTCCTATATCCGCAAGGTCTACCGCGACGAAGACGGCAACGAGATCGTGGAATACGAAGGCTGGCCGGATCGCAGCGGCAGTTGTTTCCGGCTCTGCCTCTTCAGCGAAGAGCAGCGGCGCCAAGGTCCTTTCCCGGCGGGGGCAGCCCCCGGAGAAGATCGAGGCCATCAACGAGCGCGTCCGGCTGCAGCCCAACGTGGCCTTCGCCATTCTGGGGGACGAATTGAAGGCTTATCTCGACCTGGGGCTGGCCACCGTCAAGGTCCAGGGCCGGGAGTATGCGGTCTCCATGATCTCCAAGATGATCTGCTGCTACCGGCAACTCATCAACGCCCACGCCCGGGGGGAAGACATCAATAGCACCTTTTACCAGCGCATCCAGGACCGCCTGGCGGCCTTGGTGGCGCAGCGGGATCGGGCCCGCCTGGAAAAGACCAGGGAGCTGCACCGGAATATTGTCGGCCTGTAAGCCATCAGTGTTAACCAACCTGGAAATTTTAGTTTATTTCGTGGGGAAGCCTGCCCTATAATGGGGCAGGCTTCTTTTATGGTTCATATCGGCGGCCACGGGTTTGGCCGGCGGCAGAGCCGCCGGACTGGACCCGCCGGCGCCCCTAAGGCCTCCTGAGCACCCTTAAAGAAAAATGGACCGGGAACCGCGTCTGATCCGGAGCATTGTCGAATTTCGCGAGAGTTATCCTGACTTGCGAGCCGGGGACGCGGTGCTCGGCCCTCTGGCCCTGCGGCCCGGCGAGGAGTTCAAACTGCTGGACCTGGCGGAGCGGGGGGTGGCCCTGTTCCCCCCGGCCCTGGCCCAACTCCTGGCCCGCTCCAAGGCCGCCCAGGCAGAGGCGCTGGGGGAGTTCATGGTGCCCGGCACCTTCGTGGCTTACGGGCTCGGCGATCTGGCCGCCAATCTCTCCCGGTTTGCCGCCCGGCACCGGGGCGCGGTGGTCAGTAAGCGGGACCGGGGCCACCTGGGGCTGGGGGTGGGCTGCTGGCCTTCCCTGGAGTCCCTCTATAGCCTGGCGGGGCTCCAGCCGCTCCCCTATCCCCTGGTGGTGCAGCCCCTCCTGGAAGGGGCCAGGGATTTGCGGGTGGTGGTGGTGGCTGACTATGCCGAAGCCTATGAGCGGGTCAACCCCCACAGCTTCCGCAAAAATCTCTATCAAGGCGGCGCCTCCCGGCCCGCGGCGCTGGCCCCGGCCCCTCTGCTTTTCTGCCGCCAGGCCATGGCCCGGGGAAAATTTCCTTACGCCATCCTGGACCTCCTGGTCGGCCCGGACGGGGAGACTTATCTTTCGGAAATCAACCTCAGGGGAGGCCTCACCGGCGCCCGCCTCAGCCAGGCGGAGTATCGCAGACGGGTGGCCGCCCTGGCCGAGGAATTTTGCCGACCATGGGCAGACTCAGTGAAGAGCCCCATTTAAGAAATCGTCTCCGGGTCTTCGAGGACCGGGCCGACGCCGGCCGGCGGCTGGCGGAGCGCCTCCTGGCCCGGCGCGGCCGGAAGCTTCACCTGTTTGCCATTCCCGCGGGCGGCGTGCCGGTGGCCGCGGAGATCGCCCGGGGTCTGGCCCTCCCTCTGGACCTGCTCATCGTGCGCAAGATCCAGCTCCCCTGGACCACCGAGGCCGGTTTCGGGGCCCTGGACCCCGACGGGGAAGCCATCTTCAATGAGGAGCTGCTCCGGCGGCAGCCCCTGACCCAGGAGGAGATCGCCGCCCAGATGGCCAAGGCCGCCGCGGTCAGCCGCCGGCGGGAACAGAGGCTGCGGGGCGGCCGGCCCTACCCGGAGCTGGCGGGAGAGCCGGCCATCATCGTGGACGACGGCCTGGCCTCCGGCTTTACCATGCGGGCCGCGGTGCAATTCCTGAAGCGCCGGGGCGCCGGTAAGATCCTGGTGGCGGTGCCCACCGCCTCGGAGCGCACCGTGCAAGACCTGCTGCCCGAGGTGGACGAAGTCCTCTGCCTCAACGTCCGCAGCGGCTGGTCTTTCGCGGTGGCCGACGCCTATGATAAACTGGTATGATCTGGATGACGAGGAAGTGCTGGAGATTATGGCCTCCCTGGAACCGCGAAGGGAATTGCAATGGGACTTACGATCATTTCTGCGCCTCCGACCCATTGGGTTCCCATGGACTCCAAATCTCATCGCCCGTCCATTGCCGCCGCATCCCCCTGGACTCCCTGGCCTTCGACATCGACGGGGTGGTGGCCGACATCATGACCACCTTCCTCAGCCTGGTCCGGGAGCGCTACGACTGCGGCCACCACCTGCGCTACGAGCACATCACCGAGTTTTCCCTGGAGGACTGTCTGGACCTGGAGCCCCGGATCATTGCCGAACTGATCCGGGAACTCATCGACCGCCCCCACCAACTGGCGGTGGAGCCCTTCCCCCAGGCAGTCGCCGGTCCTCACCCGCCTGGCCCGGGAGACGCCCCTGTTGTTCGTGACCGCCCGGGACCGGGCCGGGCCCATCCGGACCTGGCTGCAGCGCACCTTGCCTCAGGTGCCGCCCCAGGATATCCGGGTGATGGCCACCGGTGACCCCGACAGCAAACTCCATTACCTCCGGGACCAAAAGATCCGGTTCTTCGTGGAGGATCGCCTGGAAACCTGCCTGCTTTTGTCCGACCACGGCATCACTCCCATCCTCTTCGCCCAACCCTGGAACCGCCGGCCCCACCAGTTTTTGGAAGTGGCGGACTGGCCCGCCCTGGCCAGCCTTCTCTTTGAGGAGGAATAAATGAGTGGGGGAGGGGGCTAAGGGCCGACGGCCCTTACCCCCAGCCCGATCCTTTTAAGCTCCATAGGCATTTAAAATGTAGCCGCAAGCTTTAGCTTGCGAAATAATTAGGAAAAACGAGAGCGCCGGCTAAAGCCTGCGGCTACCTAAACCCCGTCTACATATCTTTTTAAGATATTTCTGAAACACGACGCTAGATGACTGCCAGTCCGCCGGCCACTGCCCTCCAACCCTTTCTTTTTCCCCCTCATTAAGATAAAATTTCTCTATGACTCAGCGGGAGGCGGCATTAGCAGGGAAGATCACCCCGGCCATGAAGCAGGCGGCCGGACGGGAAGGGTTGGCCCCGGAGGTGATTCGCCAGGGTCTGGCCCGGGGCACCCTGGTGGTGCCGGCCAATCCCGGGCATTCAGGGCTTGAGCCGCTGGCCATCGGCCAGGGGGTGCGGGTCAAGATCAACGCCAATATCGGCACTTCCCCCCACGACTGCGACCTGGAAAAGGAGCAGGCCAAGCTGGCCGCGGCCCTGGAGTTCGGGGCGGACGCGGTCATGGACCTGTCCACCGGCGGCGACGTGGACGAGATCCGCACCGCCCTGCTGGCCCAATGCCCGGCGCCCTTCGGCACCGTGCCCATCTATCAGATCATGAGCCAGGCCAAGAGCCTGGAAGAGGTCCGGGGCGACGATCTCCTGGAGATGGTGCGCCACCACGGCCGCCAGGGGGTGGACTTCGTCACGGTGCACTGCGGCGTCACCCGGGCCGCCCTGCCGCTGCTTGCCAGGCGGGTCACCGGGGTGGTTTCCCGGGGCGGGGCCTTCCTCACCGCCTGGATGCGGCGTTCCGGCCGGGAAAATCCTTTTTATGAGAGATATGACGAACTGCTGGAGATTGCCCGGAGGCATGATCTGACGCTCTCCCTGGGGGATGGGCTGCGGCCCGGATGCCTGGCCGACGCCACCGATCGGGCCCAACTCCACGAACTGAAGGTTCTGGGTGAGCTCACCCAACGAGCCTGGGCCAAGGGGGTCCAGGTGATGGTGGAAGGCCCGGGTCATCTACCCCTGAACGCCATTCGCAAAAACGTCCGCCTGCAGCAGAAATATTGCCGCAACGCCCCCTTTTACGTCCTGGGGCCCCTGGTCACCGACGTGGCCTCGGGCTACGACCACATCTCCGGGGCCATCGGCGGGGCCCTGGCCGCCACCCTGGGGGCGTCCTTTCTGTGCTACGTCACCCCGGCGGAACACTTGAAACTGCCGGAGGTGGAGGACGTCATCGACGGGGTGGTGGCCTCCCGCATCGCGGCCCACGCCGCGGATATCGCCCTGGGCCGGCCCGGCGCCGCCGATTGGGACCTGGCCATGTCCAAGGCCCGGCGGGCCCTGGACTGGGACACGCAAATCCAGCTCTCGGTCAATCCCCCCAAGGCCAGGCGCTACCGGGACCTGAGCCAGGCCCGGGAAGACCAGTGCACCATGTGCGGCCGCTTCTGCGCCATGAAGGTCTTCGACGAGAAGTTTGAAGGCTGAAGGAGCCGGTTGCGCCCGGAACACCCCGCCGGCCCAGGTCCCACGCCCACATCTTGGAAAAAAATTGGGCAAATCTGGGAAACTCGAGGAGATTCCTGGTAATTTTTTCTAGCTTGTGATAGTTTTGCTTTGAGATTCCTCCATAAAATTGGAAGCCTGGATCCGGCCAAGGGGTGGACTGGGACTTGAAGGAGGGAATGATGGACAAGATGGATTGCCTTCCGGGACAGCCCCGGGGGGCTTTTTTGTCTCCATCCCCGGAGACCATGAAATTTTCGGCGGCCTTGGACCAGATGCACCAGGAGCTGGGCGGCGTGCTGGCCCGGATTACTCCGGAGATGGCCGAGACCCTGATCAGGGAGCTGGAAGCCGCGCCCCGCATCTTCGGGTGCGCCAGCGGCCGCTCCGGCTTTATCCTCCGGGGCTTCTTGATGCGGCTGATGCACCTGGGGTACGCCGTCTATTTCGTGGGAGAGACCACCACCCCCCGCATCCGCCCGGGTGACTTGCTGGTGGTGATGTCCGGCTCGGGGGAGACGGCCCAGCCCCGGGAGATGCAGCGCCGGGCCAACACCGTGGGGGCCCGCACCCTGGGTCTCACCGCCCATACCGACTCCACCATCGGCCGGGAAGCCCAGGTGGTCATCAGCATCCCCGGCACCACCAAGCTGACTCGGACCCAGGAGACCGCCTCGGTCCAATGCCCCGGCAGCCTCTTCGAACAGGCGGCCTTTCTGTTCCTGGAGGCGGTGGTCCTCCTCCTTTACCGGCGGCGCTCCGGCCACGACTACGGAGAAATCCTGGACCGCCACGCCGATTTGGAGTAGTAAGTAGCCAGTAGTCAGTAGCCAGTAGCCAGTCAAACCGCTGGCTTCAACCTCCTAAAAAATAGTTAACTGACTACTGGCTGCTTATCCTTCTAAAAAATCCCAAGGATAATCACATGCCTCCTATATTGCAATTGGCGCTGGATTTTGTGGACCTGCACCGGGCGGTGCAGGTGGCGGAGTTGGCGGTGCCCGCCGGGGTGGATTGGGTGGAGGCCGGCACCCCCTTGATCAAGAGTGAAGGCCTCGATGCGGTGCGGGAGTTGCGGCGCCTCTTCCCCGGCAAGGTCATCGTGGCGGACATGAAGATCATGGATGCCGGGCGGGTGGAGGTGGAGACCGCGGCCAAGGCCGGGGCCCAGATCGTGGACGTGCTGGGGGCCGCCACCGACGCCACCATTGCCGAGTGTGTCCAGGCCGGCAAGAATTACGGGGCCAAGATTGCGGTGGACCTCATCGCGGTGGCCGACCCGCTGGCCCGGGCCCTCCAGGTGGAGGCGCTGGGGGCGGACTACATCTCGGTGCACGTGGCCATTGACGAACAGATGCGGGGCGGGGGCAGGACCCCTTTGCGATGTTGGCCGCGATCAGCGGGGCGGTGCGGGTGCCGGTGGGAGTGGCCGGAGGCATCAACTCCGAGACCGCGGCCCCGGCGGTGGCCCACGGGGCCGGCTACGTCATCGTGGGGGGCGCCATTACCAAGGCCAAGGACCCGGCCGCGGCCACCCGGGAGATCCGCCGGGCCCTGGATGAGGGCGCGGTGATTCCCACCACCCTGTTCAAACGGGTGGGGGAGGAGGAGATCCGGGGGGTGCTGGAGTTGGTCTCCAGCTCCAATCTCTCCGACGCCCTGCACCGGAGCGGGGTTCTGGAGGGGCTGCGGCCCCTGTTTCCCGGGATCCGCCTGGTGGGCCCGGCCCTGACGGTGCGGACCTATCCCGGGGATTGGGCCAAGCCGGTGGAGGCCATCGACCTGGCCCAGCCGGGGGACGTGCTGGTCATCGACGCCGGCGGGGTGGGGCCTGCCATCTGGGGGGAACTGGCCACCAATTCGGCCCTGCAGCGAGGGCTAAACGGGGTGGTGATCGACGGCGCCATCAGAGACTCGGGCGACATCGCCAAGCTGGGTTTTCCGGCCTTCTCCCGCCTGGTGATGCCCAACGCCGGAGAACCCAAGGGCTTCGGAGAGATCGGGGTGCCCATCCGGGTGGGGGGCGTCAAGGTGGAGAGCGGCGACTGGGTCCTGGGGGATGACGATGGGGTGGTGGTCCTGCCCCGGAACCTGGCGGTGGAATACGCCAACCGGTCTATGGACGTCCTGGAAAAGGAGAATCGCATCCGGGAGGAGATCAAGGAAGGCCGCACCCTGGCCCAGGTGGCCGATTTGCTCAGGTGGGAGAAAAAGCGGTGAAAGAGATACACTCCGGCTGGCGCCTCACCCCTTTTCCTTGCAGCGTTTTTTGGCCTCCTTGCGGCAGAGCTCCCAGATGACGCAGCCCGGGCGGAACTTGCAGTAGAGGCAGGGGTCGGTGCAGGCCCGGCAGGCGTCCAGGCACTCCCGGCAGTATCCCACTTCATGTTTCTGGCACTGGACCCAGGCCTCCCGGTCCGGGTGAAAACGGCAGCGGGCCATCGCTTCCATAAGGTAATTATATAAAAGAATCAGCCATTGGTCCATCGTCCCGGCGCCCAGCGGCGCCTGCCCCCGCGGCGCAAATTTTTAGCCTGAGAAAAAAAATTTTCCAGCTTCCCCTTCCAAAACCAGCTTTCTCCTATTATTTTAGGGATATGGGCGGATAAGGGGCCGCGGCGGGTCGCGTCCTGGTGACCGCGGGCCGGTACGCCCTGCTGCCGGGAGCTGTTCCTGAAAGGAATATTTCATGCCCGAGGATCAATTTGCCGCGGTCCGGGACCGCATGGTGGAGAGCAGATCCGGGCCCGGGGGGTGGCCGACCCCCGGGTGTTGGCGGCGCTGCGCCAGGTGCCCCGGCACCGCTTTATCCCTGAGCACCTCTGGGAGCCAGGCCTACGGCGACTATCCCCTGCCCATCGGGGAAGACCAGACCATCTCCCAGCCGTACATCGTGGCCCTGATGACCGAGATCCTGGAGCTCCAGGAGACGGACCGGGTCCTGGAGGTGGGCACCGGCTCCGGCTACCAGGCGGCGATCCTGGCGGAGTTGGCCGCCGCGGTCTTCAGCATCGACCGCAGGGGCGGCCTGGCGGATCAAGCCCGATCGATCCTGGACTCCCTGGGTTACCGGAACATTCACATCCGGGTGGGGGACGGCACCCTGGGCTGGCCGGAGGAGGCCCCCTTCGACGGCATCATAGTCACCGCCGGGGCCCCCCAGGTCCCCAGGCCCCTGGTGGAGCAACTGGCCCTGGGGGGGCGGCTGGTGATTCCGGTGGGGGACCGGTTCACCCAAACCCTGACCTGCGTGCGCCAGACCCGGGAGGGGTTGAAGTACGAATACTACGGCGGCTGCCGCTTCGTGCGCCTTATCGGCAAATATGGCTGGGACGGCGGGGAGACGGAGGTCGGATCAGATTGAAGGGTAGCCAGAGAGCAGTTTCCGGATTGTTAAGAATCCTCTTCTAATGCGTCAATTTAACCGAATAATCCTAGTTGATTATTCTGCCTTGGGCCACCCGGGGCTCGGGCTCCCGGAAGGCTGCGGCGATGACCCGCCGGGCCAGAGGCCCGGCATCCGTGCCGCCGTGGCCGCCGTGTTCCACCAGCACCGCCACGGCCACCCGGGGGTTGTCCGCCGGGGCGTAACCCACGAACCAGGCATGGTTCTCATACTTGCGGATCTTCTCCGCGGTACCGCCTTTTTTCTCCTCTTCCAGTCTCTCCGTGGTCACCACCTGGGCGGTGCCGGTCTTGCCGGCCACCTGGACCTGGGCCAGGCGGGCCGCCTTGCCGGTCCCGGCCTCTCCGCCACCACCCCCTCCAGGCCCTTCTGCACCGCGGCGATGGTGGCCGGACTGGCCCCCAGGCGATCCTTGACCTGCGGCTGGGACTGAAAAATAACCTCTCCGGTAGGACTCTCCGCTTTTTCCACCAACTGCGGCTCATAGATCAGGCCGCCGTTGGCTATGGCCGCGGCCACCTGGGCCATCTGCAGCGGGGTGACCAGGTTATAGCCCTGGCCAATGGCCACCGACAGGGTCTCCCCTTCGTGCCAGGCCTGGTGGAAGCGGGCCTTTTTCCATTCGCTGGAGGCCACCAGCCCGGGCATCTCTTTATCCAGATGCAGACCGCTGGGTTGTCCCAGGCCGAAGCGGCGGCTCCACTTGGCGATGCGGTCAATCCCCAGCCTCTCCCCCAGCTCATAAAAATAGACGTCGCAAGATTCCACCAGGGCCTCGATGGAGATTGACGTCGCCGTGGCCGCCCTTTTTCCAGCATTTGAACTCGTGGTCGCCGCAGACCAGGGAGCCGGTGCAATTAAAGGTGGTTTCGGGGGTGATGACCTGCTCTTCCAGGCCAGCCACCGCCATGATAATTTTGAAAGTGGAACCCGGGGGATACTGTCCCTGGAGAGCGCGGTTTTCCAGGGGATGGCTCTTATCCTGGCTGAGCCTTTGCCATTCCTGGGGCGGCAGCCCCCGCTCAAAGGCCTCCTGGGAAAAGGTGGGGGAGGAGGCCAGGGCCAGAATCTTGCCGGAACGGGGATCCAGGGCGACGATGGCTCCCGCCTTGCCTTCCAGGCAGTCCTCGGCCTCCTGCTGCATGCGGCTATCCAGGGTCAGGTAGACGTTGGCCCCGGGGGTGGGGGAAATCGAGTCCATTTGGCCGAATTCCCGGCCGTAAGCGTCCACTTCGATGCGGCGGGGGCCCCGGGCGCCCAGGAGATAGTTATCCCAGGCCAGTTCGATGCCGCAACGGCCCACGTAATCCCCCACCTTGTAATTGGCAGATTTGCTGTTCTTGAGCTGGGCTTCGCTGATCTCCCCCAGATAACCCAGGACATGGGCCGCCATGCCCATCTCGGCGGTACTCCCGCTTGGGCTGGACCTGCACCAGGACTCCGGGCAGCTCCGGTTGAAAGGTGGCCACCTGGGCCAGTTCCTCCCAGCTAAGGTCGGCCCGGAGGCGCACCTGGTACAGGCCGTTGGCCCGGGCGTTTTCCAGCTGGGCGGCGATCTGCTTCTGGTCCATATGCAGCAGAATCGCCAGCCGGCGGCCCAGGAGCGCAATATCTCCCACGTCTTCCAAGACCGCCATCAGTTCGTAGCTGGGCCGGTTGTCCACCAGAACCTGGCCGTCGCGGTCCAGAATCTTGCCCCGCCAGGGGGGCAGGTCTATGAGGCGGATGCGGTTTTGTTCCGAGCGCTGGTGCAGGTATTCCCCCTGCACCAATTGCAGAAACCAGAGGCGCAGGAACAGGAGCCCAAAGAGGAAAAGGACGATGAGGGCCACCGCGGAAAAATTGCGCCGCACCCGCTCCTGTTCATCCGGGGGCATGGCGCCGCCGGTAGAAGTTCCCAGGAACTTAAAGTCCCCTAAATGGTTTTCTTCCAGATTCAGCTTGGGGTGGGCCATGGCGCTCTCATTCAGTGGTCCCGTCTCGGTAAGGTCTTGTCCTGGCATCGTGGTCGGGACAGGCCGCAGTAATCCGTGCTCGCCTAAAGGCGGGCCGGGGAGGCGCTTCCATCAAGCCAGAGGCTGGTAAAAATCGGGTTGCCTCCCGGGCCGCCAGCCTAGCGGCCCAGAAAGCTTTCCAGGCCACGCACCAGTAAATTCATCAAAGGCCCCAGGGCCGCGGTGCCCAGGATTTCCGCGGCGTGATGCGATATCTGCCCCCAGGACAGTCCGCCTGGGTAGCCCAAGGTGATCAGACTCGCCTGCAAGAAGACCTCTTGCAGAACCAGGGCCAGCAGGCAGGCCAACGCCTGGGGGCCGAACTGCTGGCAGGGGCAGGCGCGCGCCGAAAAAACCGGGCCACGGCCACCAGCACCAGGGCCGCCCCCAGGTGGAGCCCGAAGGGGGTGGTGGCGTAACTGTCCTGGAAGAAGCCCACCACCAGGCCAGGGCCAGGGCCAGGGCCAGGGAGGGCCTCAGG
Source organism: uncultured delta proteobacterium (assembly GCA_963808395.1). Classification (GTDB taxonomy): domain Bacteria; phylum Desulfobacterota; class Desulfobaccia; order Desulfobaccales; family 0-14-0-80-60-11; genus JAPLJC01. The sequence continues at coordinate 44,573 of CAWEFJ010000019.1, forward strand.
CCCACATAGAACAGCAGCAGGGCCAGCAGCCGCAGGTGCACATGGGGAAAGAACACCAGGTTCTGCAGGTAAAAGATGACCAGGCCCACCAGGCTGTAATCCGAAAAGAGGCGGCGATCATGGTTCCGGACAGGCTGAGGTTGGCGACTTTGACCACCAGGACTTCCTCCAGGGTGGAGAGATCCACTGCGGGGGTCACTTCGATTTCCTGAAAGACGCCGGGGTTCTTCTTGTTGGCCGCGGTGACCTTGCCGAAGACCAGGCCCTTGGGATAAATGCCCACCAGGCCGGAGGCCAGGACCAGGTCCCCCACCTGCACGTCGGCGCTCTTGGGGACGAACTCCAGGGAGCAGCGGTTGCCGCCCTTGCCCTGGAGGATGCCCCGCACCCGGGTGCGCTGCACCATGGCGTCGGCGCCGCTCTTGCGGTCCACGATGAGCATCACCTTGGCGTACTGGGGATAGACCTCCACGATGCGCCCGACAATGCCCTGGGGCCCCAGCACCGGCAGCCCGTCCTCGACCCCCTGGGCCTTGCCCCTGGTCGATGAGGGCGCAGCGGGACCACAGGGAGGGGTCGTAGGCGATGACCCGGGCCCCGATCACCGGCAGGGCCACCTGTCTCTTCAGGTCCAGGAGGGCTTCCAGGCGGCTCAGGGCCTGCTGGGCTTCCTGGAAACGGACTTCCTTCTGCTGATACTCCTCCAGCTGCCGCTGCAGTTCGGCGTTTTCCTGCCGCGCCCCCACCAGGTAGAAATAGCCCAGCCAGAGCTTTTGGCGCGGCGGCCCAATGATTCCAGGCCCTCTAATCCGGGGGCGGTCAGTGGAAACGACCAGCCCCTCCACCCTCTTCAGGACCGGTGAGCGCTTCAGGCTCAGGGAAAGGACGGAGAAAAACAGCAGGAGAGCCAGGGCCAGGATCAAGCGGGGTGCGGTAGCGCAAGTTGGGGCGCAAATCCAACTGCCTCAAGTCCACCATCACTTCCTTCAGGATGTTGAGGTTATCCAGGGCCCGGCCGGAACCCAGGACCACCGTGGACAGGGGATCTTCGGCGATCTTGATGGGCAACCCGGTCTCCTGGTGCAGCAGGATCGTCCAGGTTTTTCAGCAGGGCGCCGCCGCCGGTCAGGTAGATGCCCCGGTCCACGATGTCCGCGGCCAGCTCCGGGGGGGTCTGCTCCAGGGCGGTCTTGACCGCGGCGACGATGGTGTCGATCTGCTCCTGGATGGCCAGGCGGACCTCATCGGAGTTGATATTGATGATCTTGGGGATGCCGGTGACCAGGTCCCGGCCCTTGACGTCCATGGACTCGGTCTCGCCGCGGGATAGGCGTTGCCGATGGTGGTCTTGATGATCTCGGCGGTGCGCTCGCCGATGAGGAGGTTGTAGGTGCGCTTGATATATTGCAAGATGGCTTCGTCCATCTTGTCGCCGCCCACCCGGACGGATTTGGAATAGACGATGCCCGCCAGGGAGATGACCGCCACTTCGGAGGTGCCGCCGCCGATGTCCACCACCATGTTGCAGATGGGCTCGGTGATGGGCAGCCCGGCGCCGATGGCCGCGGCCATGGGCTCCTCGATGAGATAGACTTCCCGGGCCCCGGCCGACTCCGCCGACTCCCGCACCGCCCGCTTTTCCACCGGGGTGATGCCCGAGGGGACGCAGACGATGATGCGGGGCCGGATCAGGGAGCGGCGGTTGTGCACCTTGCGGATGAAGTGGCGCAGCATGGCCTCGGTGATCTCGAAGTCGGCGATGACCCCGTCCTTCATGGGGCGGATGGCCACGATGTTCCCCGGGGTGCGGCCCAGCATCATCTTGGCGTCCCGGCCCACGGCCAGCACCCGGTTGCGGTCCCGGTCGTTTTTGCGCACCGCCACCACCGAAGGCTCGCTCAGGACGATGCCCTTGCCCTTGACGTAAACCAGGGTGTTGGCGGTGCCCAGGTCGATGGCCAGATCATTGGAGAACCATCCCAGGATGGGATCAAGAAACATGAGAAACTCCTTAGCTTCGTGGAAACACCGCTTGAGTCCAGTGGGGGTCACGCCGGCCAGGGGGCCAAAAAGGCGCCCGGTCCCCGAGCGGCCGAGAAAGGGCCGACTCTACCTCTATGCCTATTTAAGTCTAAGTTATTTCGTCTATAAAAATCCAACTTAAAAATCCTGGTGGCTTGCCGGCAAACGGCCCTTGACTCTTCCAGGATGTATCAGGCCTCGGGCGACCATGGCCTGGATCCAGGACCGGGCGGCGACCGCCCCTCCTGGTGGAAGACCAGCGGCGAGTTGAGCGGCCCGTGATAATCCTCCAAGGGGCGGGAGACGGAATAATCTGGGCGGGACCTTGACAAAAAGACCTATAAATGGTTTATAAAATGGTTGGAAAACGTTCCGTGAATAAGGATGAGCAAATGTCGAAACGCACCTATCAACCCAGTAATCTGCGTCGGTCCCGAACCCACGGCTTTCTGGAGCGGATGAGCACCCGGGGCGGCCGCCAGGTCATCAACCGCCGCCGGGCCAGAGGTCGGAAACGCTTACGGTTTAGCGCTGGCGGAGTGACCTGAGCCCTCCCCCTGATTCCGTCGACCGGCGCCCCACCCCCGCCCTGACCCCAACCTCAAGGGGACCGCCAGTTTCACCAAGGCGGATGCGGCTCCGCCATCGCCAGCGATTATCTCCGGGTCCAGGCCCAGGGGAAGCGGCTGCATACGCGCCATTTCGGCGTGGCCCTGGCGCCCATGGCCGGAGAGCCCTGCCCCCGGCTGGGGCTGGTGGTGACCCGGCGCTTCGGCAAGGCGGCCAGGCGCAACCGCATGAAGCGGCTGCTGCGGGAATTTTTCCGGCGCCATAAGGCGCTATTGCCCGCCAGGGACCTGGTGATCATGGCCAAGAAAGGGGCGCGAGGTCCTGAATTATTGGCAGGTGGCGGAGGAGTTGGGCGGCCTGTTGTTCGCCAGGCCCCGGGAGTGGTCCATGACTAATTGGCCCTCTGGTCATCCGTGCCTATCAGTTGCTGATCTCCCCTGTTTCCCAGTGCTGCCGGTTTGCGCCCAGTTGCTCCCATTACGCCGCCGAGGCCATGAGCCCGCCACGGCTTCCGGCGGGGCCTCGGGTCTGAGCCTGCGGCGCCTGTTGCGCTGCCATCCTTTTCACCCCGGGGGTTGGGACCCGGTGCCCTAGGAGTTCTCGCATGGAAAAACGGGCTTTGATTGCCCTGGCCTTGAGTATGGCGGTCTTCGTGGTGTTCATGTATATCGGGCAGCGGTCTCGGGTGGGGCAGGTGCCCCCGGCCCCGGAAGCCCAGCAAACCACCCAAACCCCGCAAGCCCAGCAAACCCAACCGGCCCACCGCCGCTGGCCCCGGCTCCCGTCAGTCCGGCGGTCCAACCGCCGCTGGCCCCGGCTGCGGCCACGGCCCGCCGGCCAGGACGTGGTGGTGGACACCCCTCTGTTTCGGGCGGTATTCACCGAGCGGGCGGCCGCCTGAAAAGCTTCCAGTTAAAAAAATACCTGGAGAGCCTGCCCTTTACCCCCATCTCCCAGTTTAAATTGGGGCCGGTGGCGCTTTGAATTGGAGCGCTACCACAGTCCGGAGACTTCGCCGGGCCCAGGCCAAGGAACTGGTGGATTTCGGCCCCGGCCAGGATTTGCCCCTGGACCTGGGCTGGAAGGGCCGCAGCCTCTCCGGGGCTGACGGGACCATCTCCTGGGTGGCCTCCCAGCCGGGCCTCACCCTCAGCGGGGCGGAAAAGGGCACCCTGCAATTTACCGGCCGCAGCGCTCGTGGCCTGACCTTCATCAAGACCTTCACCTTTAAGGGGGACAGCTACGCCTTCGACCTGGCGGTGCAGGTGGTGAACCAAACCGGCCAAACCCTGGATGGGCAGTTGGACCTGGACCTCAGCGAGCGGTTTGCCGGGGAGGAGGCCTCCCGCTTACAATTTCCTGGGGTTCAACGGCTCCGTCAATAATAAGCTGGAAGAGATCAAGAGCGGCGGCCTCAAGGAACCCAGGACCTTTACCGGCAAGGTGGACTGGGCCGGGCTGGACGAGGGTTATTTCTTGACCGCCATGGTCCCCAGGCGGCCCCCAAGTCCCTGGGTGCCCTTAAGGAGAGCCTCCGGGAGCCCATGGTGGCCAGCCTCAGGACCCCGGTGGAGAACCTGGCCGCCGGCCAGGAGGCCCAGTTTTCCTATGGCCTCTATTTCGGGCCCAAGGATCTGAAGGACCTCAGAGCCTGGGCCTGGAGCGGGCTGTCAACTTCGGCTGGTTCGATTTCCTGGGCCAACCCCTGCTCTCCGCCCTGAGGTTTCTTGATCGCTATTCCCCTAATTACGGCTGGGCCATCGTCATCCTCACCTTCGTGATCCGCATCGTCTTCTTCTATCCCAACCACAAAAGCTACAAGTCCATGAAGGCGATGCAGAAGCTCCAGCCCAAGGTGGCCAAGATCCGGGAGAAATACAAAGACGACAAGGAGGCGATGAACAAGGAGCTGATGGGCCTGTACCGGACCTTCAAGGTCAATCCCATGGCCGGCTGCCTGCCCATGGTGATGCAACTGCCGGTATTCATCGCCCTGTACAGGGTTCTGGGGTCTGCCATCGAACTGCGCCACGCCTCCTTCATCCCCACCCTGCCGTTTACCAATATCGTCTGGCTGGCGGACCTGTCCGCCAAGGACCCCCTGCTCATCACCCCCCTGGTCATGGGGGCCACTATGTTCCTCCAGCAGAAGATGACCCCGTCCCCGGGGGACCCCGCCCAGGCCAAGATGATGATGTTTCTCCCGTTGATTTTCACCTTCATGTTTCTGAACTTCGCCTCCGGCCTGGTGATCTATTGGCTGGTGAACAACGTTCTTTCCATCATCCAGCAATACTATACCAACAAGTACCTCACCTAGGTCTTAGAGGAAGTGTTGATGGAGTTTAAGGAGTTTGAAGGCAAGAGCACCGAAGAGGCCATTGAGGCGGCTTGTGCCCATTTTCAGGTGTCCTCGGAGCAGTTGGAGATCGAGATCTTATCGGTGGGCTCCCCGGGCCTTTTTGGCCTGGGTGGCCGGAAGGCGAAGGTTCGGGCCGCCCACCGGGATGAGTTGGAAGAAAACCTGCTGACCGAGGCCCAGGAGATTCTGGAGAACCTCCTGGCGAAGATGCAGGAGGAGGCCAAGGTTAGCGTGCACCAGGAGGAGGACCGCATCAGCCTGCGCATCGAAACCGCGGGCGCCGGTCTGCTCATCGGCAAGCAGGGCCAGACCCTGGACGCCTTGCAATATCTGGTCACCAAGATGCTGGCCAAGCGGAGCCGACGCAAGGTGAGGATCTCCATCGACGTGGAGGCCTACCGGGCCCGGCACAACGAGGCCCTGGCGCACCTGGCCCAGAATTATGGGGAGAAGGTGAAAAAGAGCGGCAAGCCCATCACCTTGAATCCCATGAACCCCTATGACCGCCGCATCGTCCATCTGGCCCTTCAGGAGGACAGGGATCTGAAGACCAGCAGCCGGGGGGAAGGGCTGTACAAGAAGGTGGTCATCTCCCCCGCCAAAAAGAAGGAAGGCCAGGAGGATGCCCCGGGAAAGACGGTAATGGGTGATGGGTAATGGGTGAAGGGTTAAGTTCATTACCCCGGACGCCTCACGATTACCCCTTACGAAAAACATGACCCAGCCTGATCCGGCAGATACCATCGCCGCTATTTCCACTCCCTTAGGTGAGGCGGGCATAGGCATCGTCCGTCTCAGCGGCCCCCGCGCCCGGGAGATCGCCCGGGAGATCTTTCGCCCCCGCCGCCCCCGCCGCCAGTGGCGCTCCCACCAGCTCTACCTGGGAGAGATCGTCGGTCCCCAGGGAGAAATCATCGACGAAGTGCTGCTCACCTGGATGCGTGCCCCCCACACCTATACCCGGGAAGACGTGGTGGAGATCAACTGCCACTCCGGCTACCGGGTGCTGGAGCGCCTCTTATCCCTGGTTCTGGAGCGGGGGGCCCGTTTGGCCCAGCCCGGCGAGTTCACCCTGCGGGCCTTTCTCTCGGGGAGGATGGACCTGACCCAGTCGGAAGCGGTCCTGGAAGTGATCCGGGCCCGTAGCGAAGCCGCGCTGCAGGTGGCCGCCGGCCACCTCCAGGGTGGCCTGGGGCGCGGCCTGGCCCGGCTGCGGGAGGACCTCCTGGACCTGCTGGCCCGGGTGGAGGCGGCCCTGGATTTTCCCGAGGAAGCCGCAGAACTGGCCCCGGCGCTTCTGGAGGAGGCCCTGGCGCCCCGGATGGAAACCCTGGCGCGCCTCACCGCCAGCTACCGGCAAGGCCGCTTATTGCGGGAGGGCCTGCTGGCGGTCATCGCCGGCCGGACCAATGCCGGCAAATCCAGCCTCCTGAACCGCCTGCTTAACCTGGACCGGGCCATTGTCACCGAGATTCCCGGCACCACCCGGGACCTGATCGAGGAGACCATCACCCTGGGGTCCATCCCGGTGCGCCTCAGCGACACCGCCGGGCTGGGCCCGGCCCGGGACCGCCTGGAAGAGCTGGGCATGGAGCGCACCCGGGAACGCCTGGCCCAGGCCGATCTGGTCCTCTATCTCCTGGACGGCAGTCTGCCCCTGGCCGCGGCGGACCGGCAGGCCTTGCGGGAGCTGAGCGGCCGCCGGGGCCTGGCGGTGATCAACAAGGCGGATCTGCCCCGGACGCTTGGCGAAACCGAGGTGCAGGCGGCCACCTCCTTCCCGGTGCTGTCGATTTCCGCCCTCACCGGCCAGGGGATCGAAGCCTTGAAGGAGGCCATGCTGGCCCAGGCCCTGGGGGGCGGCCTGCGGCTCAACGGCGAGATGGTCACCCTGGCCCGGCATCACCGGCATCTGGAGGGGTGTCTGGGTTGCCTGGCCCGGGCCCGGGAACTGCTGGCGGTTTGCCTTTTACCCCAATCCTCCCAGGCCCCGCCTTGGGAACTCGTGGGCCTGGAACTCCAAGAGGCCATCCGGGAGCTGGGGGCCATCACCGGCCAGGAGATGGGAGACGAGGTCCTGGAGCGCATCTTCGGGGAATTTTGTCTGGGGAAATAGGAATTTTGGGGAGTGAGTCGAGCCAGTGCAGGGTCCGCCTGTGGGTATGGGGAAGCCATGGCGATCTGCGCAGCATAATAGCTTAATGAAGGTCCTGGGTTCCACAGTTAGTACTTGATTTATTAAGTAGTTTCTTGTAGGCCCCCCTCACCCCAGCCTCTCCCCCCGGCGGGGGGAGAGAGCTCCCAAGGTTGGCTCATATCCCCTCTCCCCCAGGGGATTAGAGTGAGGGGAAATTAATCACTTGCTCCCGCGGTTAATAAATAATTACCGGATTTATAAACCGGGTTACTTAGTCCAGTGCCGGATATCAACGGTGGTGAGAAGCCTTACGGACCTTAGAGGCGATTGAAACTGACAAGATGACTCCCCCTGACCTCCCCGGCGACCCCATGGACTTGCTGCAGGAAGGGGCCGCGGCCCTGGGGCTGGAGTTGCCCTGGGCCACGCTGGGGCAGTTCCGCTTTTACCTGACCCAGCTTAAGCTGTGGAACGCCCGGGTCAACCTCACCGGCTTAAAGAGCGACCGGGACATGGTGGTCAAGCATTTCCTCGATTCCCTGGCGGTCCTGCCCTTCCTGGCAGGCTGCCGCTCCCTGGCGGACCTGGGCAGCGGCCCGGGATTCCCCGGACTGGCCCTGAAGCTGGTCCGGCCCGAGCTCCAGCTAACCCTGGTGGAGGCCCGGCAAAAGAAGGCGGCCTTTCTGGAATACCTGGTTTCCTGTCTCAAGCTGCCGGGCGTTCAGGTGGCCTGCACCCATCTGACCCCGGCCGCGGCCCGGGAGTGGGGCCCCCGTTTCCAGGCGGTGGTCTCCCGGGCCACCTTTCCCCTGGGGCGCTTCCTGGAACTGGCCGCCCCCCTGCTGCTGCCCGGAGGCCTGGCGCTGGCCCTCAAGGGGCCGCATCTGGCCGCAGGCGAACTGGAAGCCGCGGCCGCGGCGGGCCGGTCCCTGGGCCTGGGCCCCCTGGAACTTAAGCCTTACCGGCTGCCGCTGAGCGGCGAGCCCCGCCTGGCGGTGAGCTCCCGGCAGCCCTGATATGGCCGCTAGGGTGCGTCAGCCGCACCCGGGCTGCGTCTCCCGCACCCAAGTAAGGCGCCATGGTTCTGACTAAGCTGCTGATGGCTGAAAGTTTTCTCAGAGGTCTCATTTTATGTATAATAAATAAGATTAGGGGCGCGGGCTAAGACGCCCAAGCGCCAGAGACCTCCTGGATCATATGTCTTTCATTTCCTGGCAATATTTCATTTTTCTGCCCATCGTCTTCCTCCTTTATTGGCTCTCCGGCAAGAAGCGGCTATTGCTGCTGCTGGCGGCCAGTTATCTCTTTTACGCCTGTTGGGACGTGCGCTTCCTGGCCCTGGTGATGGCCACCACGGTCATCGATTTCCTTTGCGGCCTGGGCATCGACGGGGAAAAGACGCCACCCCGCCAGGTCCTGCTGCTGGCCCTGGCGCCCGCCGCCTGGACCGCGGTGTGCTGCCTGTTCCTGCCGGGCAGCGGCATCTCCCCCGTCATGGGCCTGGCCGCGGCCCTGGGGCTCGTGTTTTTTGCGGCCCATGAGCTGCTGTGGGCCTGGGCCGGGGAGCGGCGCCGCCGCTATTTCCTGATCCTCAGCGTGTGCTTCTGTCTCGCCATCCTGGGATTTTTCAAATATTTCGGTTTTTTCGTCCAATCGGCCCGGACGCTCCTGGGAACCGCGGGTCTGAGCACCGGTCCGGTGCTGCTCAAGATCATCCTGCCCGTGGGCATCTCCTTTTATACCTTCCAATCCCTGGGCTACGTCTTCGATGTTTACCGGGGGCAGACCTCGGCCTGCCGCAGCCTGGTCACCTTCGCCGCCTTTGACGCCTTTTTCCCGCAAATGGTGTCGGGGCCCATCGAGCGGGGCCATCAGCTCATCCCCCAACTGGAGGCCGACCGGGCCTTTCAGCCCGCCTACCTCCAAGACGGCCTGAGCATGATGCTGGTGGGGTTTTTTAAAAAGATTTTCGTGGCCGATAACTGCGCCGTCCTGGCCAACTATGCCTTCGACCCCGCCACCCGCCTCAACGGCTACTGGGCGGTGATGGGGGTGGTGGCCTTCGCCTTCCAGATCTACGCCGATTTTTCCGGTTACACCGATATCGCCCGGGGGTCCGCCAAGCTCCTGGGGATCGACCTCGTGGAGAATTTCCGGTTCCCCTATCTGGCCCGAAATCCCTCGGAATTCTGGTGCAGGTGGCATATTTCCCTGTCCAACTGGTTCCGGGATTATCTCTACATCCCCCTGGGGGGCAATCGCGGCGGCCGGTGGGAGACCCTGCGCAACCTGGCGGTGATCATGCTCCTGGCGGGGCTCTGGCACGGGGCCACCTGGGTCTTTGTGCTCTGGGGGGCCTACCACGGGGCCCTGCTCATCCTCTACCGCTTCCCGCCCCTGAATCTGCTGGCCGGCAAATCCCCGGCAAGGACCGGTTCTCCTGGCGCTCGCTGCTGGCGGTGCCCCTGATGCGGGTCTTCATCCTGGTGGGCTGGGCGATTTTCCGCAGCCCCAACCTGGCCCATCTGGGGGCCTGGTTCGGCGGCCCTGGGCAACTGGCAGTCGTCCCTGGGGCTCCCCTGGCAGTCTTCCTGCCTCTGGCTGCTGATCCATACCGTGCCCCTGATCCTGCTCCAGGTCCTGACCCTGAAATACCGGGACGAAACCCGCGTCCGGACCTGCCCTGGCCGGTCCGGGGCCTGGTTTATCTGCTGCTCCTGCTCCTGGTGGTCTCCTCCGGGGAGCAGGATAAAGAGTTCATCTACTTTCAATTCTGATGAAACGGCTCATTACTCCCGCTTTCCTATGGTGGTTGGCTGCTGTTGGTCCTGGCCGAGATCGGCGCCCGCATCTTTTTCGCCCAGGATATCTCGGGGCGCTTTGACTACGGCTACGATCCCCAGGCGGGATTCGCCGAGCCGCGGACGGCACGGTGGAACTCTTCCGGGCCGGGGGGCGGCGCTTCCATCCCCAATCTTTCCAGCGCCATCGGCCCCCGGGGACCTTCCGCATCTTCGTGGTGGGCGACTCCGTCCCCCGGGGACCCAGCTTCAAGGCGGCCTATCCCTGGGTGCTGGGGGACGAATTGCGGCGGCACGGCATCCGCGGAGTCCATCAATCTGGCGTTGCCGGGCTATGGGGCCCGCCGCTGCCAGGTGGTGCTCAAGAAGATCCTGGAGTTCGAACCCAGCCTCGTCATCTTGCACATCAACGACACCAACAAGTGGGAGGATGAACGGGAGTGGCGCCGCAGCCAGGAATTCCAGGGCTGGCACCCCCGCCACTGGCTGATGAAGGTCTTCATTTTCCGGCGGCTGTATGAGGCCAAGCTCGAGAAGGTGTTCTGGCCCCTGGTGCCGGAGGAGATCCGCCTGAAATACGCGGTGAACGACGCCGACGCCCAGGTGGCCGCCGCCCAGGACCCGCGGGAGATCGCCGCCCGCATCCGGCTGGCCGAGGAGACCGCGGTGGAGAATGTGGCCCTGGTGCGCCGCCTCCAGATTCCCCTGCTGTTGATCTCCCAGTGCCGGGTGGAAAGGGAGGCCGGCCGGCCCCCGCGCCTGAGCGACGACGGCCTGGACGCCATGTGCGCCGCCCTGACCGGTCCCGGGGTATACCACCTCTCCATGCGTGAGGTATTCAAAGGAGAGGCTGGCCCCTCCTATTTCTCCGACAGCAGCCACTTGCAGAGCCAGGGGCATCGGTTGCTGGCCCAGGCGATCTGCCGGAAAATCCTGGGGGAACGGGCCGAGTTCGGGCTGCCTGAGGTTAAGGTGGCTGCGGCCGGAGAGCCCCCCGCCGGGCGGCTGGCGACCTCCCGGGGCCAGCCCGCCGCCCCTCCGGTCACGGAGTCCAGGCCTTGAGCCGGAAGCTGGTCCTGCTCTGTTGGCTCTCCCTGGCGCTGCTGGCGGCAGGGGTGCTTCCCGGGGCCTGCCAGGGCGCCCCCGGACTATGATGAGGCTCGCCGCGCCATGGTGGCCCGGCAGCTCCTGAGCCGGGGGATTAGCGACCCCCGGGTGTTGGCGGCCATGGGTAAGGTGCCGCGGCACCTCTTTGTGCCGCCGGCCCTGGCCTCCCAGGCGTACGAAGACCAGCCCCTCCCCATCGGCCAGGACCAGACCATCTCCCAGCCTTACATCGTCGCCCTGATGAGCCAATGGGCCGAAGTGCGCCCCGGCGATAAAGTTTTGGAGGTGGGGACCGGTTCGGGCTACCAGGCCGCGGTCCTGGCGGAACTCGCGGCTCAGGTCTTCAGCGTGGAGATCAGGCCGGAATTGGCCCGGGCCGCCGCGGCCCGCCTGCAGGAGTTGGGCTATCTCCAGGTTCGGGTAAGAACCGGGGACGGCTGGAAGGGCTGGCCCGAGGCAGCCCCCTTCGACGCCATCCTGGTCACCGCTGCGGCTCCCCGGGTGCCGCCGGCCCTGAGCGGCACAGCTCAAGGAGGGGGGCCGCCTGGTTGTCCCCCTGGGGGAGGGGGGCTGGGACCAAACCCTGGTGCGGCTGCGCAAGGTGCGGGGGGAGCTTAAGGAGGAGGAGCGCTTGCCGGTGCGTTTCGTGCCCCTGGTGGGTCCGCCGAACCAGGAGCAGGGCAGCTATCGGGCCCGCCTTAACTCACCCGAAACTGCCCCGCCTGCCCCCAGGATCGGAGAAGTTGGGTGAGGAACCGGTTTACCGGGGTGGGGACCCCCAGGGCCTGCCCCCGGGAGGCCACCTGGCCGTTGAGGGCGTCGATTTCCGTGGACCGGCCCGCCAGGACGTCCTGGAGCATGGAGGAGCGATTGGCCGCGGTGGCCTGGCACACCTGGCGCAGGCGTTCCTCCGGGTCCAGGTCCAGGGCGAGCCCCAGGGCCCGTGCCACCCGCTGGGCCTCCCGGGCCGCGGCCAACGCCATCTCCCAGGCCTCGGGCAGCTGCGGCAGCGCCCCGTTGGGCACCCGCAACAGGGCGGTCAGGGGATTGAGGCCGACGTTGACCATCAGTTTTTCCCACAAGACCACCTCGATGTCCGGCTGCTCACGGCAGTCCAGGCCGGCCCGGCGCAGCGCCGCCGCCACCCGGGCCAGCTCCTCCGGGGAAACCTGAGAGCCGGCGGGGACTCCGATGATTATCGGCCCCTCACCGGCCAGGATAATCTCCCCTGCCGCCGTCCTGGTCACGCCCAGCATGGCCACCCCCGCCAGCAGGCGTTGCGGTCCCACCGTCGGCCGCCAGCGTCTCCAAGTTGCCCAGACCGTTTTGCAAGCTGAGGGCCAGGCCGTTCTCCGCCATCAAGGGCCTGAGACTCAGGGCCGCCACCCCGGTCTGGTGAGCCTTTACGGCCACGATGATCAGCTCCGCCGGGCCTGCTTCCCCTGGCAGGCCGATGGGCACCGGGATCTTCCGCTCTCCGCCTGCCGGGGTGCGCAGCCTGAGGCCCTGGCGCCGCAGCCGCGCCGCCCGCTCGGGGAGATAATCCACCAGGGTAACCTCCTCCCCGGCCTCAAATAGCAAAGCCCCCAGCAAACCGCCCAAGGCTCCCGGTCCGATGATGGCGATTTTCATGATTTCCATTCCGGCGGCCACCGGCCGCCTGAGGAACTTTTCGTGCTTTTCGTAACAGAGGCCTTGCACCAGAAAAAGATTTTAGGTCTCCGCCCAGATATCTCTTCTAGCTTATTTATCTTTTACACGATTTATAGTAAAATGCGTTACGCTTCAAGCAGAAGAAGGGATTGATGATGGCGACCCCCATGAAGATTGGGCGGCAATTCGATCAGGAACTGGAGCATATCAAACAGGATCTGCTGCAACTGGGGAGCCTGGCCGAAACCGCGGTGGACAAGAGTATACTCTCGGTGACTACCCGTAACTCCGACCTGGCCCGGGACGTGATCATCGAGGACATTTCCCTGAACCGCATGGAATTGGCCATTGAAGAACAGGCCTTCAGGCTGCTGGCCTTGCGCCAGCCCCTGGCCACGGACCTGAGACTGACCACCGCGGCCATGCGCATCGCCACCGAACTGGAGCGCATCGGCGATCAGGCGGTGAACATCGCCGAACGGGCCCTGGAACTCAACAGCAGCCGAGCCCCTGCAGGTCCCCATCGATCTCAAGGTCATGGCCGACATGGCCCTGGGCATGGTGACCAGCAGCATCGACGCCTTCGTGCACCAGGACCCCAAGCTGGCCATCAAGGTGTGTCAGCGGGATGTGGAAGTGGACCTGCTGGACGATGAGTATGTCCAGAAGATTCTGGCTTGCATGGTCCAGGAGTCGCGCTGGGTAACGCGGCTGCACCATTTTCTCATCATCGTCCGGAATTTGGAGCGCATCGCCGACCTGGCCACCAACATCGCCGAAGACATCGTCTTCATCGTGGAAGGCAGGGTTATCAAGCATCAGTGCGAAGAGTGGATGCTGGTTTCGACCCCCACCTGACCTGGGCCTGGGCCAACTTTTGCTCCAGTAGCTGCACTTCCTGGGCCAGGCGTTGATTGGTCTTGCGTTCCCGCTCCAGGGTTTGCAAGGCGTGCACCACGGTGGCGTGGGTCCTCTGAAAGAGGAGCCCCAACTCCGCCAGCGTCTTTTCCGTATAGAGGCGGCCGAAATAGAAAACCTAGCTGCCGGGCCCGCACCAGCCGCTTCTGGCGGGAACGCCCCAAGAGTTCCGCCAGGCTTACCCCATAATAGTCGCAGACAATCTTTTGGATCTCCGGAATGTTCAGACGGCGGGCTACCGCCTGCAAGTCCTGGAGGACCTCCCGGGCCATGGACGGGTTGAAGTTCTGGTTGAGCAAGGACGCCCGGGCCAGCAGGCAGTCCAGGGCGCTCTCCAGGCGGCGGACGTCGCCGCTGACGTATTCCGCCAGGTATTCCAGGATCTTCACCGAGACTTGCACCCCCCGGCTCTCGGCCTTTTTGGCCAGGATATTCACCCGGGTGGGGAAGTCCGGAGGGCCGATGGGGGTAATGACCCCGCCGGTGAGCCGGGAGCGGAGTTCTTGGGAGAGGTGGCTGATCTCCCCCGGGAGATAACAACTGGTGAAGACCAGCCGTTTGCGGCGGCTCAGGAGGCTGTCCAGGGTGTAGCACACTTCCGCCTGAATCTTCTCTTTGCCGCTTAAAAACTGGACCTCTTCCAGGAGCAGAATGTCGCAGTCGCGGCGGAAGCGCTCCTTGAAATCGGCCATCTGCCCGCTTTTTAAGGCCCTTACCATTTGGTTGGTGAAATTCTCCGCGGTGAGATACATGACCCTGCCGCCACCGGCCGTCTGGCTGATAAAGTTGCCCATGGCCTGGGATAGATGGCTCTTGCCCAGACCAGGGCTGGAGGTGATGAACAGGAGATGGTTATAAAAGGTGTCATTCCTGGCCAGGGCCCGGGAGGCCTGATAGGCCAGGCGGTTGGAGGCCCCGACCACGAATTTATCAAAGGTGAAGGCCTGATTAAGACCGCTCCGGAGGGTGGGCGGCGCTATCTGGGGGAAGGCCGGCTGGGTCGGCCGCGGCAACGCCTGCGGTCGGGGAGGGGCGTTGAGCAATTTCAAAGCCACCGCGGCCGACGTCTGCCCCAGGTTTGCCAGGGCCTGCCGGATTAGCGGCAGATAATGGCCCTGGACCCATCGCAGGGAAAAAGGATTGGGGCAGGCCAGCAGCAGTTCCCCTCCGGGACCGTTTTCCACCTGGAGGGGCTCGATCCACAGGTGGAAGGTGGAGGAGGGTATCTCGTCCTTGATTACCTCTTTGACCGCTTCCCAAATGCTTGTCATATTCCCCCAATCGCCCTGCATTTGCTGAACCGATGCTAACCTTTGGGGGCCATCCCGGTCAAAGGAGATGGACCGAAATGCACCTTAGCGCGACCACTTTGCCGGCAGCTAAGGAGAAGGCTTAGGAGGCGATGGCGCAATGGTGACGCGGGTTGTCCAAAGCGACAAAATATCCTGTAAAATCAATATGATTTAAACAAACAGCATCGGCCCGAGGGGTTTGCCAGGCTCCCCGGCGGCCCTGGGGGGTTTGAGCTAATCTCGCGTTTCCTATCGTTTCCAACGATTTTCATAAGGGTAAGGGATAATCATCTGCAAAATTCGGTATCCCTGTTACATGCATATGGAAAATCCCTCCAAAATATATTTATTAGCAATATCCATAAGTTATCCAGATGACGGCCATGGCCGGGGATCATGGAGGCGCCGGCCAGGCGGGATGCCTCTCAGGTCTGGGGGTCGCTGCCAGCCGCGGCAGGGCGCCGGGGTCCTGGCCGGCGTTTGCCTCCACTTTCCTTGACAAATTTCACCGCTCGGTTATATCATTCCTCAATATTTCCAAAAATCTTTTGAGGCCGGCCATGATCAATTATCCCGCTTACCGCAAGTTCATCACCCTGCGCAACGGCAAACGGATGATGTTTCGCTTCCTCAACGAGGAGGATCGCCAGGGCTTGCTCCAGTTGTTTCAAGAGGCTCCCGAAGAGGACATCCGGTTTCTCAAGCAGAATGTCAAAGATCCCAAGTTGGTCAACCTCTGGATGGATAACATCAACTACCACAAGGTCTTGCCCCTGCTGGCGGTGGACTTGGAAACCAATCAGATTGTGGCGGACGCCACCCTGCACCGGGGTAAACACTCGGCCAAGCACGTCGGGGAGATCCGGATTTTTGTGTCCCGCAGCTACCGGAACCTGGGACTGGGCTCCCTGATGCTGGAGGAGATGATCAACCTGGCCTTTAAGGAAAATCTCCAGTGGCTGAAGGCGGAGATCGTCGCCGACCTCAAAAAGGTGATCAAGGGCTTCAGGACCCATGGTTTTGAACATAAGGCGGTGCTGGACGAGTATTTTATCCGCCGGGATGGGGTGACCCACGACGTGGTGTTGATGATGCGCCCGGTCATGAAACGGGAAGAAGCGGAATTTTAACCGCGGCGCCAGGGGCTGGCGGTAAGACCGGGGCGGGTATTCAACCCGCCCCTTTTCATCCGGGGCCGGGCTGGGAGCGGTCAGGTTTTTATTTAGGGAGGGAAACCCATGGGGCGGGTAATTACCGGGGTGGAAGGCTTCCTGCAAGACCCGCCTGCCTGGGCGGCCCGGAGCCGGCTGGGGCTGCTGAGCCACCCGGCGGCGGTGGCCGCGGATCTGACCCCCGCCCGGGAACTCCTGGCGGCCCGCTTTCCCGGGCAACTGAAGGTGCTGTTCAGTCCGCAGCATGGCCTCTGGGGGGAGAAGCAAGACAATATGATCCCCTCCGCCGACTTCGTGGACCCGCTCCTGAAGCTGCCGGTGGTAAGCCTTTACGGCCCCCGGATGGCCCCCCCCGCCGAGGCCCTGGCGGAGGTGGACGCCGTCCTGGTGGACCTGCAGGACGTGGGCGCCCGGGTGTACACCTTTGCCGCCACCCTGGCCAAGGTGATGGAGGCGGCGGCTCCCCTGGGCAAAAAGGTGGTGGTCCTGGACCGCCCCAACCCCATCGGCGGCGCGGCGGTGGAGGGTAATATCCTGCGGCCGGAATGGGCCTCCCTGGTGGGGCCTTATCCTCTGCCCATGCGCCATGGCTTTACCCTGGGGGAGCTGGCCCGCTACTACCAGGTCACCCAGAAGATCGACTGCGACCTGGAGGTCATCCCCCTGGCCGGCTGGCGGCGGCGCGACTATTTCGACGCCAGCGGCCTGCCCTGGGTATTGCCGTCCCCCAATCTGCCCACCCTGGAAGGAGCCCTGGTCTATCCGGGCCAGGTCCTCCTGGAGGGCACCAATCTCTCGGAGGGGCGGGGCACCACCAAACCCTTCGAACTCTGCGGCGCGCCGTTCCTGGAGCCGGCGCGGCTGAAGGCCCACTGAAATACCGAAATTGCCGGGAGTGATCCTGCGAGAGGCCTGCTTTGAGCCCACCTTCCACAAGTGGAGCGGCGAGATGTGCTGCGGCTTCCAGCTGCACGTCAGCGACCGGGGGAGTTTCAAGCCCTATTTCACCACCCTGGCCCTGTTGGCGGCGATCCGGGAGCTCTACCCGGAGCGGTTCGCCTGGCGCCGGCCGCCCTATGAATACGAGACGTCGCGGCTGCCCATCGACCTGCTCACCGGGGACGCCGCCATCCGCCTGGGGCTGGAGGGGGGCCGGAGCGCCGCGGAGCTGGAAGATTCCTGGCAGGGAGACCTGGCCGGGTTCATGGAGACGCGGCGGGAGTTTCTGCTGTATCCGGAATGAAAAGAATTTGCTGGGGCGGGCCTCAGTGCCCGCCATTCTCATGGGCGGCCAGGGACGGCCGCCCCACCCATCCGGTAAATGGTGCGTGCGACCCTAATGCACCAGGGCCAGGGCGCTCCGCAGCGCGGCCTTGGGGGGCACGATTTCGGGTTCTCCGGCCAGGCTCCGCCTGGCTTTTTGCAGCCAGTCGTAGATGGTGGGCCGGGCCGGGGGAATCTCCACCCGGTTGGGCGGCGCAAGGTCGGCCAGGATTGCTTCGATGACCTGCAAGGCGGCGTCGTTCTGCCGCCGGTCCACCATATCAAAGGCCTTCTGAATTTCGCTTTTCATATCGGTCATGGTTAGGCTCCTCGATGATTTTTCTTTAGATCGCTGATGGCTAAAGGCCAAACGGTGAAATATAACTTTGATCTTTTACGGGGCGACCCAGCGGGTCGCCCCTACTTAACGGGTTGGGGGATGGGGTTTGGGGAAGGGGGCAGGTGCCCGCACCCTGACACCCCTTCCCCAAAATCTTCTTCCCTGATCACTTGGGAAACAGGCTGCGGATGGCCGCGGCCAGGGTTTCCACCCCCAGGAGTTCCAGCCCGGGGTAGTCCCCCAGGCGCTCTTTTTGGCGCAGGGCCAGGAGGGCCCGGCGGAACCCCAGCTTATGTCCTTCCTTGAGGCGCACTTCCGGGGCGCTCACCGCCCGGATCTCGCCGGTGAGGCCCACTTCTCCGAAGACCAGGGTGTCCGCGGGCAGCGCCCGCTCCAGGAAGGAGGAGGCCACGGCCAGGGAGACCCCCAGGTCCGCGGCCGGTTCGCTGAGGCGGACCCCGCCCGCCACGTTGACGAAGAGATCCTGGCCGCTCAGGCCCAGGCCCACCCGCTTTTCCAGGATGGCTACCAGCAGCGACACCCTCCCCGGGTCCACCCCCATGCTCTGGCGGCGGGGCAGGGCCAGGGAGGAGGGGGACACCAGGGCCTGGACCTCCACCAGGATGGGGCGGGAGCCTTCCAGGCTGGGGACCACCGCGGCGCCGGGGACCTCCAGGGAACGCTCCGCCATGAAAAGGCCCGAGGGGTTGTCCACCTCCAGGAGGCCGGCCTCCTGCATCTCAAAGACCCCCAGTTCCTGGGTGGGGCCGAAGCGGTTCTTCACGGTGCGCAGCAGCCGGAAGGCGTGGCTGCGGTCCCCTTCCAGGTAGAGGACCGTGTCCACCAGGTGTTCCAGGGTCATGGGGCCGGCGATGGCGCCTTCCTTGGTGACATGGCCGATGAGAAAGGTGGCGACCCCGGTGAGCTTGGCCTGCTGCACCAGCCGAAAGGCCGTCTCTCTTACCTGGTTCAGGGAGCCGGGGGCCGCGGGGATGGTGGCGGTGTACATGGTCTGGATGGAATCCAGGGCCAGGAAGGCGGGCCGGACCTCTTCCACTATCTTGAGGATGTTTTCCAGGCAGGTCTCGGTGGCCACCAGCAGGTCGCCCGAGGTGAGGCCCAGGCGATTGGCCCGGAGTTTGAGCTGGGCTTCGGACTCTTCCCCGGAAATGTAGAGGGCGACCAGGCCTCCCTGGCTGAGCCGATCCAGGACCTGGAGGATGAGGGTCGATTTGCCGATCCCCGGGTCGCCGCCCAGCAGCACCACGGAACCCTGGACCACCGCGCCTCCCAGGGTGCGGTCGAACTCCTGGATGCCGGAGGCCCGGCGCACCTCCGGGGCCGCCTGCATGTTAAGCAGGGGCAGGGGCTGGCCGCGCCGGGGAGGCAGTTGCGCCAGGCCGGGGGCCACGGGGGTCATATCCTCTTCGGCCATGGAGCTCCAGGCGCCGCACTCGGGGCAGCGCCCCAGCCATTTGGCCGCCTGGTGGCCGCACTGCTGGCAGACAAACACCGGTCTTCCGGCCCGGGACATGGGGTGATGGCGTCCTTGGAGAGCTGAGATTGGTGATGCCCAACAAAAGATCTTTTTTGATCTTACTTGATCTGCGGCGCAAAAGACAATGAGAAACCTTGGACCTGCCGGCGGGGCGGCAGGCTGGCCCGCCCCACTTAAAGCTATCCCTGCTCCCGCCTGGGAGAGACGGTCAGGCTGCAGGGGGATGAACCCGGGCGATGCGGTTCAACACATGTCTCAGGCTTTGGCCTCCCGGGGCCGCACCCGCAGGTCCAGGCGTTCCAGGCCCCGGATGACGGTGAGGGTCACCGGCTCGCCGATGGGCCACTCGGCCAGGAACCGGTGCAGGTCGTCCACGCTGAGCAAAGGTCGGCCGTCGATGGAGACGACCAGGTCGCCTTCCCGGAGACCGGCCTGGGCCGCCGGTCCCTGGGGGTCCACCGAAATGGCCTCCACGGCGGATTCGGCGCTCAGGCGGTGAAAGCGCACCAGCCGGCGCTCCAGGGGCCGCTGCCGGGCCACCAGTCCCAGGTAGCCCCGGCGCACCCGGCCGTGGGTGAGCAGTTGGGACACCACCCACTTGCCGGTGTTGGCCGGGATGGCGAACCCGATGCCCTGGGCCATCATGATGATGGCGGTGTTGATCCCCACCACCCGGCCCCGGGAATCCACCAACGGCCCCCCGGAGTTGCCCGGATTGAGGGGGGCGGAGTGCTGGATGATGTTCTCGATGAGGCGGCCGGCGCGGCTCCGCAAGGCCCGGCCCAGGGCGCTCACCACCCCGGTGGAGACGGTGGACTGGAAGCCGAAGGGGTTGCCGATGGCGATGACCACCTGGCCCACCCGCAGGGCCGCGGAGTCCCCCAGGCTGGCAAAAGGCAGGCCCGCGGCGTTTACCCGAATCACCGCCAGGTCGGTGGCGGGGTCGGTGCCGACGATCTCGCCGGCCAGGGTGCGGCCGTCTTCCAGGGTGGCCTGGAGGAGCCGGGCCTGGGCCACCACGTGGTCGTTGGTGAGGATATAGCCATCCGGGGCAATGAGGACCCCCGAGCCGGCCCCGGCCTGCTCCGCCGCCTGCCGGGGCGAGGGGCTGCCGGTGGTGATGCCCACCACCGCGGGACCCACCTCCTCCACCACCTTGACGATGGCCCGGGAGTAGGCGTCCAGGAGTTCCAGGTCCGAGCCTTCCCCGGGGCCGGCCTGAGCGCCGGGAGGGACGCTGGCGGCCAGGTCCTCTCCTGAGATGAGGTTCAAAGTGCGTCGCACCTGCTCTTCCATGAGATACTCCAAAGATATATCGAGCCAAGGCCCGTGAGCCTGAATCCAGGGTGGGCGCGGCCCGCCAAAACCTGACAGCTGACCGCCACTATATAAGTATAACCTAAATTTGTATTACCCTGGTTTCGATCTCCCAACGATTGATAACGATGCAGAGTGAAAGCCAACGATTGCAGAGCGAAGGATAAAATTCCCCCTCCCCAACCCTCCCCCCTCCAGGGGGAGGGGGTTAAGTCGGGCCCCCATTACGAATGGGCGGTGATGACAATTCAACTGACACAATATCAAAATACTAATTTGTGGTTGCTTGGATTTAAGGGATAATCGATTCACCTAATCTGCGCGGCGGCCGGGATAATGCAATAATTATCCTTAATATATGGTAAAAAAAAACGAGATGGGGGGGCCGGATTCGAAGTCCCGGCCGGCGCCCCGGTTTCTGCACTGCGTGTCTCATCTCTCTGGCAAAGGGGATTTGGGTTGGGGATGTCCGAGATGACCGTCAATGCCCTGCGGCAAGAGCTGCTGGCGGGCGCCGGCAGGCTGGCAGGGCGGCGTTCTTTCCGGGTGTTGCAGGAGCTGGCCGCGGCCCGGAAGGCCAAGGTCTACCTGGTGGGGGGCTCGGTGCGGGAGTTGGCCCTGGGGCGGACCGCGCCGGACCAGGACCTGGCGGTCTCGGGGCACACCCTGGAACTGGCCCGGGAGCTGGCCGCCGCCCTGGAAGGCACCTTCGTGCTCCTGGACGAAGGGGAGCGCACCGCCCGGGTGGTCTGCCGGGGAGAGATCCTGGACCTGGCCGAGTTCCGGGGCCCCGGACTGGAAGGGGATCTGCGGGGCCGGGATTTCACCCTCAATGCGGTGGCCCTGGACCTGGACGCCATCCTGGGTCTGGCGCCCCTCCTGGTCCTCGATCCTCTGGGAGGTCTGGAGGATTTGTCCCGGGGGTTGATCCGGATGGTGGCGGCGCAGAATCTGGCTGCGGATCCGTTGCGGCTGCTGCGGGCTTACCGGTTTGCCGCCACCCACGGCCTGGAGCTGACGCCGGAGACCGAGGCCGCCATCGCCGGACTGGCCCGGGAATTCTCCCGGGTAGCCGGGGAGCGGGTCCACCAGGAGTTGTTTCTCCTGCTGGGAGCGCCCCGGGCCGCCCCCGTCCTGGCCCGGATGGATCGAGTCGGCCTCCTCACCCGGATCCTTCCGGAGCTGGAAGAGCTGAAGGGGGTGGATCAGGATGGTTATCACCATCTGGACGTGTTTCAACACTCCCTGGCCGCGGTGTTGCACCTGGAGGAGGTGCTGGCGGAGCCCCGGCGGTACTTTGGGGAAATGGCTGCGGCAGTGGCCGCGGCGGGGACGCCGCCCTGGCCGGCCCTGGTCAAGCTGGCGGCCCTGTTCCATGACGCCGGTAAACCCAGGGTCCGGGAGCGGCGCCGCGATCCGGACCGCTATACCTTTTATTTTCATGAGAAGCTGGGGATAGAGATCTTTGCCGGGGTGGTCCAGAGGTTGCGTCTGAGCGCGGCGGAAGCCAAGACGGTGACCACTCTTATCCACCTGCATATGCGCCCCTTTCTGCTGCTGCCCGCCTTTCGGCAGCGGGAATTGAGTTTCCGGGCCCTGGGACGGATGGTGCGGGCCGCGCGGCCTGAGCTGCCCGGCCTCTTTGCCCTGGCCATGGCCGACAGCCTGGCAGGTCAGGGGCCCATGAAACCCGCGGATTGCGAGGCAGTGTTGGCCGAGCTGGCGGATGAGGCCCTGCGTTTCCTGAAGGAGAAGCTGGAGCCCCAGGAATCCCTGCCCCGACTGCTCAGCGGCGACGACCTGATCCGGGAATTTCACCTGGAACCCGGGCCTCGCTTTCGACAGCTGTTGACCGCGGTGCAGGAGGCCCAGTGGGAAGGAATGGTGCGCACCCGGGAAGAGGCCCTCAGGCTGGTGCGCCGCTTGCTGGAGTAGGGAAGGCCGCCGCCGGAAAACTGCGCGGCCCCGGGGCAGGTTTCCGGGACAAAGCTGAATGGATCTAAAATAAAATGGATATAAAATATTTTGTAATATATTTTTATTAACAAAATATATATTATTATCTAAATTTTCCTAAGGAGATCTGCCCATGGAAAGGCCCAATCCGGAGGATAGGGGCCGGGACCTTCAGAGCGGCGCCTTGATCCGCCTGCGAGGGATTTATCCTTCCCTGAAAGCGGCCTTGCAGAAAGTGGCGAGCCTGATCCTGGCGCAGCCGGAGATGGCCATCTATGCCTCGGTCAATGAAGTGGCGGCCGCCGCCGGGGTTAGCGAGGCCACCGTCATGCGCTGTTGCCGCACCCTGGGTTTTAAGGGTTTTCAAGATTTCAAGATCGGCCTGGCCCGGGAACTGGTGGCGCCGCCACCGCGGCTGCCGGAAGATGCGGGTCCCGCCACCCTGGTGCGGTGGATCTTCAAAGCCAACCTCGCCGCCCTGGAGGAAACCCTGGAAGTTTTGGAGATGCGGCAGTTGCTCCAGGCCGGGCAAGTCATGGGAAATTGCCGGCGGCTGATCATTGGCGGCTTGCGAGGCTCGGGGCTGGCGGCGCAATATGCCGCCATTCGCTTGGCACCCCTGGGGCTGGACCTCCGCTGCTTTACCGAGACCTATCAGATGGCCGTCAGCGCGGCCCTCCTGGGGACGGAAGACGCCCTGCTGGCCATCTCCCACTCGGGTAGCACCCAGGGAATCCTGGCCGCCGGCCCGGGTGGCTAAAGACAGCGGGGCCCGGGTCCTGGCCATTACCAGCAACCCTTTGGCTCCCCTATCCCGGATGGCGGATCTGGTGATGGTGACCGCGGGCCGGGAGATGACCACGACTCCGGACGGCCTGGCCGCCTTCCCCAGCCAAATCTCCATCATCGACAGCCTGGCCACCCTGCTGCAGCAGGCCCGGCCCGATGAGGCCCGGGCCAATCTGGCCAAGATCGAGAGAGCCCTCTCGGGGCCGGCTTAATTTTCCCGGACAGGAACGACTACCATGCGCCAAGCTCAGCTAAGGCAGGAAATTGTCCGGGTTTGCCGGATGTTGCACCAGAAAAATTACCTCGCGGCCACTGACGGCAATGTCAGTGTGCGTCTGGGGGACCAGGTCCTCCTCACCCCCAGCGGGGTGAATAAGGGAATGCTGGAGGAGGATCAGGTGATCAGCGTGGACCTGGAAGGCCGGTTGCTGGCCGGGACGGGCCGGCCCACTTCGGAACTCCGCATGCACCTGTTGGTCTATGAGTTGCGGCCGGATGTGGGGGCCGTGGTGCACGCCCATCTGCCCTATGCCACTGCCTGTACCCTGGCGGGGATCTCCTTGTTGGAACCCATCTTGCCGGAGGTGGTGATTACCCTAAAGGGGATTCCCACCGCGGCCTATGCCACCCCGGGCACCGAAGAAGTGCCAAAGGCCATCCGGGATTTGATCCAGGAATTTGACGCCATTCTCTTATCCCGGCACGGCGCCATGACCGTGGGGCGGGAGGTGATGGACGCTTACAATAAAATGGAAAAGCTGGAACACACCGCCCGGGTGGTCCTGGCGGCGCGGCTGCAGGGAGCGGTGTCGCCTTTGTCCGCCTCCGAGGTGGAGAAGCTGCGGCGTCTGAGAGAAAAGTATCAGGCCGGCCGTTGACTTCTTAGAGGGTCCAACGCGCCGATTACGGCGCCAGAGGCGTCCTGAACCGCTCCCGCCTAGCAGTTTACCCGGAGACTCCAGATGAAACTCACAGTGTCCCTGGCCCAGATTGAGGTGGCAAATTCGCAGCCGGAAGTGAACCTTGGCAAAGGCCAGCTCTTGATTGCCGAGGCGGCCCGCCGGGGCAGTGAGGTGGTTTGTTTTCCGGAGATGTGGACCACGGGCTTTAACTGGGCCAACAACGAACGGATGGCGGCCGAACACGAAAAGACCCTGGATCGAATCGCCGGGATGGCAAAAAGCTACGGTATCTGGATCAACGGATCCATGCCTGCCCTCGACGAAGATGGAAAAATCTCCAACACCTCCATCTTATTCAACCCCCAGGGAGAGAGGACCGCAACCTACCGCAAAACCCACCTCTTCAGCCTGCTCGGCGAAGAAAAGCATATGGCGGCCGGGAAAACCCTCGGCCTGGCAGAGACCCCCTGGGGTCTGACCGGGCTGTCGGTTTGCTACGACATTCGCTTCCCGGAGCTTTTTCGGACTTACGCTCTCAAGGGCGCCAGGATAGTGTTCTCTCCCATGGCCTTTCCTTACCCGAGACTGGAGCATTGGAAAATTCTGGTGCGGGCCCGGGCCATTGAGAACCAGATGTTTGTGGTGGGCACCAACCAGGTGGGCAGGGAAGACTTCGGTCCGGATAATCTGGTGACCTACTGCGGCGATTCGGTAATCATCGACCCCTGGGGGAGGACCGTGGTGGAGGCCAGCGAAACGGAGGAAGCGCTCCTCACCGTCGCCATCGATCTGGATCTGGTGGAGGAGGCCAGAAGCCAGATAAAGGTATTGGCTGATCGCCGGCCCGACCTTTACGAGCTTGGCTAACCAATTCCGGCAGCCCAGCTTTGCCCATCAATCAGCGGGCCTCCTTAGCCGCGGTTGACTGCTGACTGCTCACGGCTCCCTGCCTCGATGCGCCGCACCGTGGGCAGCACCCAGGGGAGCAGGGCGAAGGCGGGCCAGGCGGCCAGGAAGCTCAGGAAGAAGAAGGTGGCGTAGCCCAAAGAGGCCGCCAGCCAGCCCCCCAGGTAGCCGCACAAGCCGGCCGCTCAGGCCGAAGAGCATGGACAGGAAGGCGTAGTGGGAGGCGCTGAAGCGTTTGTCGCACAGGCACATCAGGAAGGCCATGAAGGCCGCGGAGCCCATCTGGCCGGCCAGGCTCTCCCCCAGGGTGGCCAGATAGATGGTGTAATGCCAGGCCCCCGGGCAGCGCCGCCAGCCAGTATCCCAAGATGGAGCAGGGCCTGAAAGATCCCCAGGAGCCACAGGGCCCGGCTGATGCCCCAGCGGGCCGTGAGCACCCCGCCCAGAAAACCGCCCAGGATGGCGGGCAGTTTGCCCACCGTGATGGAGGCCACCCCGAACTGGGTGCCGCTGAAGCCCAGGTCCCGCCAGAAGGCGCTCACCATGGCCCCCAGCATGGCGTCCCCGGCCTTGTAGGCCAGGATGAAGACGATGATGACCCCCATGTGGGGATGGCTCATCAGCCCCTGCAGCGACTCCTTGATCTGGCTGAGGCGCCTCGTCCCGGTCTGGCCCGGGCCATCTCGGGCCGGGCCAGATGGAAGGGGCCGAAGGCCAGGACGGTGACCGCCAGGGCCGCCATGATCAGGGCCACCCCCACGAAGGTGGGGCTCCAGCCCACCAGGTCGCTGAGGATCAGGACCCCGCCGCCGGCGGCGATGAGGCCCACCCGGTAGGCGCCGATGCGGATGCCGTTGGCCATCCCCAGTTCCTGGGTGTCCAGGAGGTCGATGGTGTAGGCGTCCACCGCCAGGTCCTGGGTGGCCGAGGCCAGGCACAGGACCCCCACCAGGACCCAGAAGGCCGGGCCCACCGGCGCGTCGGCCAGCCAGGCCAGCCCCAGCAGGCTGAGGATGACCGCCACCTGGGCCGGCACCAGCCAGGCGGCCCGGGAGCCGAAGCGGTCCGCCAGGGGGCTCCACAGGACCTTGAGGCTCCAGGCCAGGCCCAGCAGGCTCAGGATGCCGATCTGCTCCAGGGGCACCCCCCGGCTGCGGAGGTAGTAGGACAGGGTGGTGTAGACGAAGCCGAAGGGCACTCCTTCGGCGAAGTAGAGCACGAAGACCACCAGCATCTTCAGGCGGCTGGAGAGTTGGGGGTGGGCCTGGTCAGGCATCCGGTTCTAGTATAAGGGGAAAAAGGCGAAAAGGGGTAAAAGGCGAAAAGGGCGAAAAGGAGCATAATACGGACTTAAAGATCTGGCACCTACAGGGATGGACAAGTCAGGACCGTTAGCGATGAGATGTTACGAGTTTAGGCCCGCCCCACTTAAGGAAGGCAAAGGCTAAAAGATAAAAAGGCAAACAATGAGCAGCCTTTGAGATTCCTTGTTCCTTTGCATCGAACCTTTGCATTTCCCTGTTACCCCAGGGCAGCCCGGCGTGTCGCCATACGGGGATCGCGGGGCTTGGGGGTAGGATGGTAAGCGGGCCGGCGGCGCCGCCGTTTCGCTTCGGGAGTTCCCCCTTTTCCCCTCCCCAAACTTTTACCCGTCGCTCAGCTTGCCGGCGATGGCCTGCGGCCACCTCCAGCAGCTCCGGGATGGCCTCATACGGCGGCTGCCCTTCAGGTCGGCTTCGATGATCCTGTCGTCAAAGGGAATGAATCCCAGGATGGGGAGGTCCGGCAGGTTTTTTCTAAGAACTCCTCGTCCGCCGCGCCCCGGATCTTGTTGCCCACCACCGCCACCTTGGTGCAGGCCCAGGTCTCCGGCCAGCTCTTGACGTGCATGGCCGTCTCGATGCTGCGGCGGCCCGGCTCCACCACCACGATGAGCCGGTCCACCCCCTTGGCGGTGGCCCGGCCCAGGTGCTCGATGCCCGCCTCCATGTCCATGACCACCACTTCATCCCGGAGCAGCACCATGTGGGTCACCAGGGTGCGCAGCAGCACGCTCTCCGGGCAGATGCAGCCGCTGCCGCCCTTCTTCACGCCGCCCATGACGATGAGCTTGATGCCGTCGAGTCTGCCGGGAATATTTCTCCGGGATGTCGTCCACCTTGGGGTTCATCTTGAAGAAGCCCCCCATCTTGCCGGGCTGGGATTCGGTGCGCTCCGCCACCATCTCCTTCATCTGGCTCAAGGGCACGATGTTCTCCGGGTCGGGGACCCCCAGGGCCAGGGCCAGGTTGGCGTCCGGGTCGGCGTCCACCGCCAGCACCTTTTTCCCCTGGTCCCGAAAATATTTGATGAGCAGGGCCGCCAGGGTGGTCTTGCCCACCCCGCCTTTGCCGCTGATGGCGATTTTCATGTATAATCTCCCGTGGCTAGTTATTTCCCTGGATTATAGATATTTTACCATAGAGACCCGGATATGTATTCGTCGGTTTTCCGCGGTTATTTTTATGTTTGGGCCGCTGGGCGAGTTTCTAATAAAAAACGGACAACGGAAAACCAGTAACCGACCTGCCCCTCCGGGTGTCTGCGTCTAAAGATTTTTTGCGGAGAATCTCATGCAAGCGAAATCGAACCCCTGGCCCCGGAGCTGGAAGCCGCCATCCGCGCCCGCCTGGCCGCCAACCCCTTCATCAAATTCGTCGGCATCCAGGCGCCGCAATTGGGGCGGGGCTACGCCCGCTTCCTCCTGCCCTTCAAGCCGGAGCTGGCCAACTCCATCGGCCTGCTGCAAGGCGGCATGATCGCCGCCCTGGCGGACGAGGCCGTGGCCTTCGCCCTCTACAGCCTGGTGCCGGCAGGGCGAAACCATCAACACCGTGGAGATGAAGATCAATTTCCTGGGCGCGGTGAAGGAGGGGGAAGTGGAGGCCGTGGCCCGCATCACCAAGCGGGGCCGCACCATCTCCCTGGGGGAAGTGGAGGTGCGCCAGGGCGACCGCCTGGTGGCCAAGGCCATGTGCACTTACATCCACCTTTCTAAAAGAAGTGAGCAGTAAGCAGTGAGCAGTGAGCAGTAAGCAGGGAGTGAGCAGTGAGGGATTAGGGGGTGGGGATCAGTTTTTTTCTGATCCCTGACCCCTAAGAAAAGTACGGCTCCTGCAATTCCTTCAGCAAATTATTTTGTGATTCTTCCGGGTTGGTTTTTCGCCGCCGGGTGGCCTTCTTAAAGGTATCCGGAGACCACCAGGTGGGAAACTTGATCTTCTCGCCGGCAAAAATCTCTTCAATGGTGAGAATTTGCAGACGCGGACATCGTTGCTCCGGGAATCCAGGATCTATGAAGGAGCCCGCCGCGGCGGCCTCTTCCCGCATCTGCCGGGTGGGGCGTTTAAGCGTGAGAAACACACCGATCTCCGCCTTCTCCCGGTCCAAAACTCCCTTCAAATCCCTGATTTGGGAGACTGTGGCCTGACCGCCTTTCACCTGCAGGATAATTTTCTTATATTCGCCACTATATTCATCCCGCAGGATCATGACCCCGTCAATGCCCCGGTCCGCGCCTCTCTTGTACCGGGCGCTGCGGGCCCCCACCGTGGCCAGGGCCCAACATTCAAATTGAAAAGGGTCAAGCTTGAACAAGCGCCCGGCGCTGGGCAGGTCTCGGGGAATCCCGATTTCTTCGTAAGGGGCGAGCTCGTCTTTGAAGGAATCTTGCAGCCTCTGCCGGATGAGGTCGATGGCCAGATAAGTGACGTCGATGCCGATCCAGCGGCGTTTGAGATGCTCGGCCACCGCCACCGCGGTGCCGCAGCCGCAGAAGGGGTCCAGGACCACATCCCCCTCGTTGCTCCCGGCCCGGATGATGCGTTCCAGCAGAGCTTCCGGTTTCTGGGTCTGGTAGCCCAGATATTCATGGTGCGACCCGTGCAAATGTTCGATGTCGTACCAGATGTCTTTGACGAGGGTGCCGGACATTTCGTCCAGGTAACGTTTATATTGGGCCACTTCTCCCTTTTCCGGGATCACCACCCGCCCTTCGGCTCCAGGCCTGCAGCATCCGCTCTTGGGTCCAGCGCCAGACCCGCACCGTGCCGCTGCCGGGGGGGAACTCATAAGTCAGGTTCGGCCTCTCTCTGTTAGGGTTGTCAAATCACCTAAGCGATACCGCCGGCCGGTTTCGGGCTCCACATGGCGGTAAAAGCGCTCAAGATAAGCCGGGTCGTGCTCCGTGAACTGCGGATTAAACACGTGAGATTTCTCCGACTTGCTGTAGAAAAAAGATAGTGTCGTGGGCCCGGGAGAAACGGGTGGTCGCGTGGCCCTTGGGCTGGGAACGCTCCCAGATGATTTCATTGCGGAAGTTTTTCGGGCTGAAGATGTTGTCCAGGATGAGCTTGATGTAGTGGCTGGCGGTGGGGTCGCAGTGCAGAAAAAGGTTGCCGGTGGGTTTCAGCACCCGGTGCATCTCCACCAGCCGCACCGCCATCATGCTGAGGTAGGCCATCATGTTGCTGGCGCCCAATACCTGAGCTGCAGGGCCTTGAGCAATTCGGCCAGGTTGCGGCGGTCCGGCCATGATTGCTTCATGCCAGGGCCACTTCGGCCTGCGGTCCCCATATCCAGGTGTCTTCGAAGGCGGTGCCGTGCCCTCCGCGGCTCACCTGGAGACCCCCGCCCTCCCCTTAAGCGGGCCCATTCGCTATCCCCCATTCCGGCTCAAGCCAGCAGACTTGCCAGCAGCCGGGAGCTGGACGCCCTGGTCAGGTGGATGACCAGGTCCACTTCCCGGCTCGGGAGCCGCCGGGTCTGGAAGGCGCCGCTGACCCGCAGTTCCAGGCGCTGGGGGCTGGGGCGCCGTGCCGTGAGCCGGGGTGCTTCACAAAAGATAAAGAGGTTTTGGCCGGGAAGGTGGCAGGCGGCCAGAATTGGGGTCTCCAGGAGTTCGGCCGCGGCCGGCTCCGGCTCCAGGCGCAGCTCGTGCCGGGCGGCGAAATCCTCGATCAGGCCGGCCAGGGACGAGGGCGGGGGCAGGACGGCCTCCAGCCAGATACCCGCCTCCCCTTGGAGTTCCGGCGCCTCCAAAACCTCCAGGCCCTCCACCCGCAGCACGAAGGTGCCGCCGTGTTCATCCCAAATCAGCCGGGCTGGCTCCCGGTTCTGCAGCCTAAGCTTGTGCCGCCGGAAAATCCGCCAGCACCCGGGGACAGTCAAATTGCATCCTTCCTCCTCATTATCCGGCGGCCCCGGCCCACCAGGGCGGGCGCTTCCGGCCCTCGCCCCATTCGATACCGGATGCCGGATTTGCCTTAACCATAATCATACCACGCCGAGGCCCCCTGAGAATCTTGGGAAGGTTAAAAAAATTTGGCTGGGGCGGCCGCGGCGAGCTTGCCGAGGTGTTATCATCGATTCCCACCGGGCCAACCCTGGGAATTATTCCCCGCCCAAAGTAACCTTGGTTCATAACTGGCCGGATTACTTTGGCTTATCCTTGATTTATCTTCCGGCAAATCTTATATTTAATATAGAAATTTGGTTTAATCAAAAATTTGGAGTCGCGTCTCATGGCTTATTCCCCGATAGTTATGGATCATTTCAAGAATCCCCGCAATGTCGGCGAAATCCTCGGATGCCGACGGCCTCGGCGAAGTCGGCAACCCGGTGTGCGGCGACATGATGAGCGTCTATATCAAGGTGGTGGACAACCGCCTCGAGGACGTCAAGTTCAAGACCTTCGGCTGCGGCGCCGCCATCGCGGTTTCCAGCATGATCACCTCCATGGCCAAGGGCAAGACCCTGGAAGAGGCCATGAAGATCACCAACGCCGACGTGGCCGAGGCCCTGGGCGGCCTGCCGCCCAACAAGCTGCACTGCTCCAACCTGGGGGCCGACGCCCTGCACTCCGCCATCAAGAACTACCAGGACCGCTTGAGCCGGCAAGGTGATGAAGGGCGCCGAGGCCGACAAAGAGCCGCACCACAAGGGCATGGCCAGCGGCGGCAAATGCTACTGCCCCTACTGCGAAACCAAGGTGGACGATGAAGCCCACTTCTGCATGTCCTGCGGGCAGGAGCTGCCCCACGAACACGACCATTAACCGGTCTCGGGAAAGGATAGCTGATCATGGCCTTGATCTACCTGGACCATCTGTCCGCCACGCCCCTCCACCCCCAGGTCAAAGAGGCGATGATCCAACACCTGGAGACCGTCTTCGGCAACCCTTCCACCGACAATCAGGTGGGGCAGCCGGCCGCCGCCGCCCTGGAAAAGGCCCGGGGCCAGGTGGCGGCGCTGATCAACGCCGACCCCAAGGAGGTGGTCTTCACCTCCGGCGGCACCGAGGCCAACAACCACGCCATCAAGGGCGTGGCCATCGGCCTCCGGGAGAAGGGCCGCCACATCATCACCTCCAACATCGAGCACAAATCCGTGCTCAATTCCCTGCGCACCCTGCGCCTCCTGGACTACCGGGTGACCTCCCTGGACGTGGACCAATACGGCCTGGTGGACCCGGCCGCGGTGGAAAAGGCCATCACGCCCGAGACCATTCTCATCAGCGTCATGCTGGCCAACAACGAGATCGGCACCATCGAGCCCATCGCCGATATCGCCCGGATCGCCCAGAAGCACAAGGTGGTCTTGCACACCGACGCCGTGGCCGCCACCGGCATCATCCCGGTGGACGTCCAGGAGCTGGGGGTCAACCTCCTGAGCCTGGCGGCCAACCAGTTCTACGGCCCCCCCGGGGTCGGGGCCCTCTACATCCGCAAAGGCACCCCCATCATGCCCCTGCTGGACGGCGGCCTCCAGGAGAACAAGCGCCGGGCCGGCACCGAAAACCTGATCGGCATCGTCGGCCTGGGCGCGGCCGCCGAAGCTGGCGGCCCAGGAAATGCCGCGAACGCCTGCCCCGGCTCAAGGCCCTGAAAGAGCGCCTGGTCCAGGGCATCTGACGGCGCGCATCCCGGAAATCAAGGTCAACGGCCACCCCGAGCAGCTGCCTGCCCCATCTGCTCTCGGTGTCGGTGCACATACATCGAAGGCGAGAGCCTGATGATGCTGCTGGAAGACGAAGGCATCATCGTCAATACCCGCTCCGCCTGCGCCTCCGGGTCGCTCCGGGCCTCCCACGTCCTCATCGGCACCGGCCTGGACCACGCCCTGGCCCAGGGCACCCTGGTCTTCACCCTGGGCCGGGACACCACCGAGGCCGACATCGACCAGGTGCTCGAAGGTCATGCCGGGCATCGTCCAGACCCTGCGGGACATGTCGCCCCTCTACAAGAAAGAGCACACCGCCTAAAAAAAATCGGGGGGAAAGGCCCGGGACCACCGGCTCCAAACACCCTTTCCCCTGCGAGGGGAAGGGGCCAGTGGGGGGGTATGGACTGGCTTGTCGGGGGCGCACCCAAGGGTGCGCCCTTTACGAAATGGCGGGCGGTAGGGGCGGGTTTAAAACCCGCCCCTACGGCTCCAGCACCACCTTTAAGGATTCCCGGGCCTCGCTGACAATCTTAAAGGCCTCCTGAATCCGTGCCAAAGGCAGCTTCTGGGTGATGGTGTCTTTGACATTGATCTTTTTCTGGGCAATGAATTGCAAGGCTTCTTCCAAATCCACCGGGGCGGCGCCATAGGATGAGGTCACGGTAAATTCATTTCTCCAAAAGTCCGGTATCGGCAGGGCAATATCCCGGTTCGGGATGGCAAAGAGGAGCATAATCCCCTTCTTATCCAGGCAATGGAAGGCTTGCTCCACCGCCCGATAGGCCCCGGTACAGACGATCACCCGCTCCGCCTTAATATTTAGATCCTGATCGGCGTGCCTCACCTCATCGGCGCCAAACTCCTTGGCCTTCCTCAAGCGATACTCATTGACATCGGTGGCCACCACCCGGGCGCCGGTCAACTTGGCCAATTGAATATTCAGGATGCCGGAGATGCCGCAGCCGAGAATCAGGACGGTGTGGCCTTCCCGGAGGTCGAGCAGCTTCAGTCCTCGTATCGCCGCAGGCCAACGGTTCGATCATGGTTCCTTCGGCATAGGAAACCTGGTCCGGCAAGACATACACCCCATAATCGACGTTAATCTTGGGCGCCCGGATAAATTCGCTATAGCCGCCGGGATCATAATTGCCCCGGTGCAAGGTGTCGCAGGCCGTATGGTTTCCCGCCCGGCAGTATTTGCACTGATTGCACGGCACGTGATGGCTGACAAAGACCCGCTGTCCTTTTTGGTAGCGGCGGGATTTGGACTCGATGATCTCCCCGGCGATCTCATGGCCCAGGATCCGGGGAGCCTTTTTAATCCGGTACCATTCCATGACATCGGTGCCGCAAATGCCGCTGGCGCGCACCTTTACCAAAATCTCCCCCGGCCCGATCTTGGGGATGGGGAGTTCCTCCAGACGGATATCGTTATTGTTGTAGTATTTGGCGACCAGCATATGCGAGCCCGGAATGAAGACCAGTCTCCGGGGCGAACCCAGGGCCCGAAGGCAGTCGCTCCGGATGAACCGGGGGAACCGCATGGCGGTTCTGCCTGGTAGATATCTTAAGATTTGGCGGTGGCTTTTTTTTCTTTGCTTTTCTTTAAGATCTCGTGAGCCTGCTTGACGGAAGCCTTTTCATGAACAATGGCCCTTAAGGCCTTGGCCATCGCCACCGGATGCGGGCTCTGCCAGACGTTTCGGCCCAGGTTGATCCCCACCGCTCCCTTGTGATGCCATCATGAACAAATTCCAGGACCTCCAGTTCCGTCTCACACTTAGGCCCGCCGGCCATAATGACCGGAACCGGACAGCCGTAAACCACCTTATCAAAATCTTTTTCACACCAATAGGTCTTAACCACTCTGGCGCCCAGTTCCGCGGCGATGCGGCAGCTTAGCGACAGGTAACGCGCCTCCCGTTTCTCCAATTCCCTGCCCACGGCGGTAACCGCCATCACCGGGATGCCATAATCCTCGCAGACATTGACCATGTCGGCCAGATTCTTCAGGCATTCCTTTTCATAATGACTGCCGACAAAGATCGAGAGACCCACGGCAGCCACGTTCAGCCGAATAATCTCCTCGATGGAGGTGGTGAGTTCCTCATTGGCCAAATCCTCTCCCACCATGCTGGTGCATCCGGAGACCCTCAGGACAATCGGTTTGCTGTTCAGAGGATCGATGGCCGCCCGCAAGGCCCCCCGGGTGCAAAAGATGGCGTCCACATAAGGCAGCAGCGGTTTTACCGTCTCTCCCGGCCTCTCCAGACCCCGGGTCGGCCCTTGAAAATAGCCATGGTCAATGGGCATAAAGAAACATTTGCCGTTGGGCATAAGTTGGCCCAAGCGATTTTGCATTCCCCAATCCATCGGTAGCTCTCCTTTCCCTGGGGCTTCATTAATTTCCGCAGAGGTCTCCCAACTTGCGGCTTAAGTGATGATGGTTCCCGACCTCCGCCCTTACCTCCGGGACTTCGGCGGCTGCTGGCGGAGCCGCTCGATTTCCGCCTCCTCCAGTTCCAAAAATTCCTCCCGGGGAAAGTCCATTGCGGATGGCGCCGCTGACCCGGGAGATGGAAATCATCAGGGGCGGTCCGGCATACATGTTCTCCCAGGTGATGTGCACCGTGTCGGTTTCCACCTCCAGGTGGACGCCCCGCCAGGCGCCGAAGACCTGGTCAAACTCCAAGTCATAAAGTTCGTTCCAGGCCGTTCCAGGCAATCGACCACTTCGGCTTCGCTCAGGCGCCGGTCCCGGTAATACAGCGAATAATCTTTCATGGGGTTAGAGGGGGGTGAAAAAGATAGGGGCGCCGGCAAGGCGGCGCCCCCGGTTTGAGGTTTATCTTATCCTACTTTTTCTTTTCGTGGAAGAATTTGCATTCCTTGGGGGCCGTCCAGGCCCCCGGCCGCGCTTCCTTGAAAATGCCAAGCAGGAAAGGATATTCGATGGCCCGGCAGTGGCCGTAGCACACCTTGGAAATCTGCGGGTCATAGGTATATTTGAAATCCCGGCAATCTTCGCAAAGAATCTTCGCCATATTGAACATTCTCCTCTGTTCCAAAGTTACCCGGCGGCTACCAGGATTTTCCGTACTTCTTCTGGGCGCTGATGCTTTTTCCAGCAACTGCCGTCCAGGTCTTCCGGAGTTAGCTGGGTGCAGGCCACCAGCTTGCCGCGCGCCGATTGGGTGACGTTCTTGGGTTTGCCCAGGAAGGTGACGTTGGCGAAAGGCGGCGGCGAGGTCTTGCCTTCCCCGGAAAGGGGCTTCAGGTCCGGGGTTTCGGCGTAACCCGGCAGGATGAAATTAGTGCCCCGGGCCTTTTCCGGCTCCACCACCCGCTGGCCGTTTTCCCATTCGGCATAGTAGAGGTCGCCACAGCCGGCGCACTTGAAATTCCCGGAATATTCCCAGAAGCTGTAGGGATCGAAAAAGTTACGCGCCTTGCACTTCGCGCAATCATAAAACAGCGAGATTTTGAATTCAGTCATATCGAGTTATTCCTCCCTTGTCGAAAGAGGTTGGCTCCGGGGAGGCTGCAAAGAAATCGGCCTCCCGTACGGCTTAGATGATTTCTTTGGCTTCACATTCCCGGATTTGGTCCAGACTGAGACCGCAAACCCGCTGGTAGATCTCCTCGTTGTCGGAGCCCACCGGCCGATGCACGTGCTTCAACCGGGGGGGCGACTCGCTCATCTTGTACATGGTTTTCTGAGTGAAGACGTCGCCGTAATACGGGTCGTCGTACCAGCCCAGGGAGCCCCGCTCCAGGAAGTGGTTGCAGTTGGCCGCTTCCAGGATGGTGAGCAGGGGCTGGGAGATGATGCCGGCCTTGCTGAAGGCCTCGTGGGCCTTCTCCTTGGTCTTGTCTTTCAGGAACTCTTCGATGGCCGGGTAGATCTCTTCCTGGGCCCGTGCCTCGACCCGAGCATCGTGGGTGGCGTATTTCTTGGCCAGGTCGGCCTTACCGATGAGGTTCATCAACTTGGCAAAGTCCTGGTCGGTGTAAGCGGTGACGCAGATATAGCCCTCTTCCTTCTCCGCCGGGTGCTTCGATCCGGGGTAAGAGGAGTGGCCGCATTTGCAGATGCCGTTGACGCAGATCTCGGTGTCCCAGTTGCCCCAGCGCATGCGGACGATGCCGTGGCGGCCCCACAGGGGCAGGCCGTATTCGGTGTAGCGGGTGGAACCCTGCACCTGGGAGCACTCGAAGTAGTTGCCCAGGTTGGAGACCGTGTCCCGCCAGTAGAGGCCGGCCAGCATGCCGGTGGAGACCAGCATGCCCACGGAGTAGTCCATGATCCAGGTGGTGTGCTTGCTGGGGAAGCCCGCCGCGGCGCCGGCCCGATGGCCGGTGAAGGAAAAGACGCCGCCTTTGGCCTGGCCCAGGATGTCGTAGGAGGCCCAGTTCCGGCCGGGGCCGAAGCCGCCGAAGCCGCCGCACCAGGCCAGGACGATCCGCGGGTTCACCTCTTTGCAGGCGCCGTAGCCGATCTTCCAGCGGTCGAAGGTGCCGGGCCGGTAGTTCCAGACCATGAAGTCCGACTTCTGCACCAGCTCGTAGAAGATCTCCTTGGCTTCCGGTTTGCGGTAGTCCAGGGTGACGAAGTATTCGTTATGGTTGGCGCCCTGGAAGGCCGGGGAGGTGCCGCGGCCCGGGTTCCACCGGGAAACCGGGTAGAACCAGGACTCGTTGTAAGGCGAGCAGTGGCGCATGGGCTCGCCCAGGCGGGGCACCTCGATCTTGATGACCTCGGCCCCCAACTCGCCCAGGT
This sequence comes from uncultured delta proteobacterium, assembly GCA_963808395.1. GTDB lineage: Bacteria > Desulfobacterota > Desulfobaccia > Desulfobaccales > 0-14-0-80-60-11 > JAPLJC01. The sequence continues at coordinate 81,339 of CAWEFJ010000019.1, forward strand.
AGGCGGCGGCCGCCGGCCCCAGGATATACTGGGTGCAGGACAGGCCCCGATAACCTTTCAGGCACTCGGGTTTCTCAAAAAGCGTGTCCTGATTGAAAATCGTCTTGCAATATTCCTCAAACGGTAGTTTATCCAGGTGTTCGGACATATTTCCTAACCCCCTCTATTAGATGAGCCCTTTGCCGTGCAGCTCATTCAGCTTGGCGGTGTCGAAGTTCAGGAGCTTGCGGTAGACGTCGTTATTGTCGTAGCCCACCGGCCGGCCCAGGTCTTTCACCCGTCCCGGGGTCCGGTGGCCATAGAACACCGAGCCGCAGAACAGCACCTTGCCGTAGTGGGACGTCTCGATGGCCCGCACCATGCCCCGGTATTTGTAGTGGGGCTCTTCCGCCACTTCGTCCAGGAAAGAGACGCCGCCCGCGGCCACTTCCTCTTCCAGCAGTTTGGCCCGGCATTCTTCCCGGGTCCAGTCCTTCATCCAGTCGGTGAGGATGGTGCAGGTCTTGACCTGCTGGTCGTGGCCGACCCGGTCGATGACCACCCGCAGGGTGGGCTCATCCAGGATCATGTCTTCCAACTCGGGGCGATCCTTGCCCACGGTCTTCCAGATGCGGTACCACAGCCGGTCATGGCCGCCGCCCACCATCATGTAGCCGTCTTTGCACGGGTTCACCGAGTAGATGTTGATGGCCAGGTCCCAGTTGCCGTAGCGGGGCTTGGAGGAGCCGTCCATGCCATACCAGCCCCAGGCATAGTCATGGATGCGCAGCATGGGCCTCGGATGAGGTCACCTCAAGGAACTGGCCCTTGCCGGAGACCTTGTCCCGGTAGATCAGGGCGGCGATGGTGCCGTGGGCGGTGAGGTTGCCGCAGAGGATGTCGTCGGCCCGCTCGCCGGCCCGGATGGGGGTGCCGCCGAAGCTCTTGGGCAGCCCGGTGGCATGGCACCAGCCGGAGGCGCAGGGGGAAGACGGATAAAGCTCACCCGGCTTGTCCTTCAAGCTGCCCCACTGGCCTTTCTGGCCGTTCCAGACATAGATCAGGCGGGGGTTGATCTTGGAGAGCTGGCGGTAGCCGATGCCCCAGGCGTCGAACTGGCCCACCGGATAGTTCTCAATGAGCACGTCGGCATGGATGACCAGCTTTTTCAAGATTTCCCGGCCCTCTTCCTTGGTGAGGTCCAGGGTGATGGACTGCTTGTTGCGGCACTCGTGCAGGAAGGTGCCGCCGCACAGATCGCCGTTGACGTTGTCCTTGAACATGTAACGTTTGCGCCCAAAGGCCGTCAGTTTGCGGAGGGGCGAGCCGCCGGGCGGTTCCACCATGATGACGTTGGCTCCCAGTTCGCCCAGGTAGCCGCCGGCCTGCATGGAATTCACCTGGAGGCCGCCGTGGCCGCACTCCAGGATCCGGATCTTGCCCAGGGCCTCGGGTTTGGCCATCTCGTGCTTGGGATGGAGCCAGCCCTCAAAGATGGTGGAGATTTCCCGGGACGCTTCGGTGCAGATCTTGGGATCATACACTTCTTCGAAAGTGGGAATCGGGGTTAGAGGCCAAAGCAGCGGTGCTTCTTGAACCTCTTTCTTCAGATCGGACATTCAAATTCCTCCTTCCTCAACAGGTGAGTCAAGATTACCTTTAGGAAAAATTGAATCAGCTCAGTCAGTCATACGCTTCTTCCTTCAGTGATAGCACCTCCTCCCTCGGTTTTTTCGGCTCGCAAAGGAGCCAGGGCGCGGGAATTCCCGCATATTAGTCCAACCGGATATTAAGCTAAATTTGTGCCAAATGCTCCGGTTATTGCAACATTTAACTATTTATAAAGTTATCATGCTTATATTACACATGATTTTCCATGCAAGCGCCTGTCTGCCAGGGCGCTCTCCCGGAGAAGGCCAGGCCCCATCTGCCTGCGCCTGGGGGAATCGGTATCAAACGGGGGGTGATTCACCCCAGCCGGGGCGGTTGGCGGGTCAGGGAGTTCAAAGTTCAAAGTTCAAAGTTCAAAGTTAAAAACCGCGCCGAATAAATACCCTTGAACCTTAAACCTTGCACTTTGAACTTATTTAGGAGGGGGAATTTGGTATAATTACCGGAAAGGCCGCCAAGGGTCGGGTAACGCGCCCGCGGCGGGAACGGCAAAGGCAGGACGAGAACGGCTATGGCAGACGCCTCCCCGGAGCAGAGCCAGAAAAATTGGTTTGAAGAGAATTCCAAAAAGACCCTGGTCCTGATTTTCTTGACCTTCCTGGTGGCCGCCACCTGGGCCGCCGAAAAGTTCCTGGCCTACCGCAACCATAGCGCAAAAATGGTGCTGTTCACCGAGCGCCGCTACATCAACCTCCGGGAGTTCCAGCCCTCCCTGGACGTGGTGGACATTCCCACGGACAAGTCCGTGCGGGAGTCCGACAGCCTGGTGCAGAAGGCCTACCGGGTCCGCACCGACGCCAACGGCTTCATCCTGCCTTATAACCGCTACCCCGACCCCGACCTCACCCTGGTCTTCCTGGGGGGCTCCACCGTGGCCTGCCTCTACGTCGAGGAAGAGAACCGCTACCCCTATCTGGTGGGAAACCTCCTGGAGAAGGCCAGCGGCAAAAAGGTCACCTCGTACAACTCCGGGGTGGGCGGCAACAATTCCCTGCATTCCCTGGATATCCTGCTGAATAAGCTCATCCCCCTGAAGCCCGACGTGGTGGTGATGATGCACGATATCAACGACCTGGTGTCCCTGATCTACGACCGGACCTATTGGAGCCACAACCCCACCCGGGGCCCCATCATCGATTATCAGCTCTATAAGAATTTGACCGGGATGAAGGCCATCTCCACCCTGGCCCGGGACACCTACATCCCCAACCTGCACCTGGCCTTCCGCAGCCTGTGCAAAAAGATCTTCGGGAAGAAGGCCGGGGACCCGGAGGATGAATTCGCCCAGGAGCGGGGCAGGAAGATCGTCTTCGATACGGCCCGGATACTGGATGAGTTCCAGATGAACCTGCAGACCTTCATCAATATTTGCCGGGCGCGGAGAATCACGCCGGTGTTGATGACCCAGTTCAACCGCATCAAATCCGACCCGGATGACAAGATCCGCCAGTCCCTGAAAGGCTTCGAGTCCGGCTCCCAGATCTCCGCCCAGGAGTTCAAGGAGATCTACGATAAGTTTAATGAGGCCACCGTCCAGGTGGGCCGCCGCAACGGGGTCCTGGTCATCGATCTGGCCCGCTTGATTCCCCAGGAGGCCAAATACATGTACGATGTGGTTCACGTAAATACCGCGGGTTCGCGTCTGGCGGCGCAAATCATCAGTGAGCAGTTGCTGCCGCTGGCCCAGTCGAAGAACTGACCGGGCGGCCGCGAAAGTCCAATGATGGTTTTTTGGGGGGGGGCCTAAAGGCCCCCTGAGTCTGCTAGATTATGGAGAGGAAAAGGCCCCTGGATAAGATCAACGTCCTCTTCATCATCAAGCCGGAGCGGACCGCGGGCGCCGAGATGTTGCTGATGGCGGCCGCGGCCCGGCTGAACCCGGAGCGCTTCCGGGTCTTTGCCGGGCTGCTCACTGCGGATCGGGAAAATCTGCTGCCGCCGCAGCTCACCCCGATAAATTTTAATCTGCCCGGGCTCAACGGCTGGGTCTGGCTCCGTTTTTTCCTGAGCCTCTGCCGGGTGTTGCGCCGCTACCGCATCCAACTGCTCCACACCAACAGCTACGTGCCGGGCAATTACGCCCGTCTGGCTGCGGCCCTGATGCGGGTGCCCCTGATCGTCGACCACTGGCACGGCTTCACCCGCTTCAGCCGCAAACGCCGGCTGATCTGCCGCCTCTTAGGAAGGTTCACCACCCTGAGCCTGGCGGTTTCCCAGGGAGTGCGGGACTACCTGATCGAGCAAGGCGCCCTGGACCCGGCGAAGGTAAGGGTGGTGGCCAACGGCATCGACCTGGCGCGTATTCAGGCACACCGGCCCCGGGCCGCAGTGCGCCGGGAATTGCGGACTCCCTGAGGAAGCCCGGGTGGTGGGTCTGGTGGCCCGGCTGGACCATTGGGGCAAGGGGCATCGGGAATTGTTCACCGCCCTGGCCGGGTTAACAGACCGCTATCCCCTAAAGGCCCTGATCATCGGCGGCGGCCGGCGGGAGGGGGAGCTGCGGCAATTGGCGGCGGAGCTGGGCCTGGGGCCGCGGGTTAACTTCCTCGGCCAGCGCCGGGATATCCCGGACCTGCTGGCCGCCCTGGATATCCTGGTGCTGCCCAGCCACAGCGAAGGGGTGTCGCTGGCCCTGCTGGAGGGCATGGCCGCGGGCCTGCCGGTGATCGCCACCGCGGTGGGCGGCCTCCCGGAAGTGGTGACGGACGGAGTCAACGGCCTGCTCATCCCGCCCCGGGACCCCGAGGCCCTGGCCCGGGCCCTGGACCGCCTGCTGGCGGACCCGGATTTCGCCAGGAGGCTGGGGGAGCAGGCCCGGGCCGAGGTGGAAGCGCATTATTCCCTGGAGCGCCTGGGCCGGGAGATCAATGAGATTTACGAAGAATTAAGCGGCAGCCGCGGGCTTTAGCCGGCTGGCGGAGATGATTGTCGGCCGGCCGCGCTTGCAACTCCCTAAGATGGTGGTTAAATTAAAAATCGGTAAATAAGCGAAGGGGGATGTGCGGTTAATGTTGCCCTTTAAAAGAATTCTGTGTCCCACCGATTTCAGTGAGCCGGCTTTCACCGCCCTGAAACGCGCCGAGGAACTGGCCCGGCATTTTGCCGCGGCATTAATCGTGGCGCATGTCATTCCGCCGTTGCCGGTCCCTCATTCCTTCCCCGACCCGGAAGCGGACTTCAATTTTGACCTGCCCTTGTTCCAGCAAGAACTGGCGCTCAAGGCGGAGCAAATGCTCAAAGACCTGGTGTCCCATCATAAAGTGGGGACCCGGAGCGTGGTGGCCACCGGAGAAGCAGCTCCGGAAATCCTCCGGATAGCCCATCAGGAGCACGTGGACCTCATCGTCATTGCCTCCCACGGGCTGGGGGGCTGGCAGCGGCTGGTCTTTGGGTCCGTAACCGAAAAAGTGGTGCGCCAGGCCACCTGTCCGGTCTTGACCATCGTGGCGCCACCCGAGGCGGAAGGCCCTGCCAGATAAATCGAACCGGAGCTTCAGGGTTTTAAGACTATCCTGTACCTCGCTTTGCCCTGCCGTAATCTCTCCAGGGCATCGTTAATTTCACTGAATCGATAGGTCTCAATGGTGGGCTGAATGTGGTGCCGGGCCGCAAAGTTCAGCATGGTGGCGATGGCCGCCGGACTGCCCGTCGGACTGGCGGAGAGGGATTTCTCGCCGGCCAGCAGGGGAAAAAGCGGCACTGAAATCGGCTGGGGCACCACCCCCACCAGGTGAAGATGGCCTTGGGGGCGCAGGGCTTCAATATAGGCCTCCCAATCCAAAGGCGCATTCACGGTGGACAGGATAAAATCGAAAGAGCTCGCCGCCCTTTTTATAGCCTCGGGGTCACGGGAGTTGATGAAGTGATGGGCGCCGAACCCCCTGGCTTCCGCCTCTTTCTCCGGGCTGCCGGAGAACGCGGTCACCTCGCAGCCCCAGGCATGGGCAAATTTCAAGGCCATATGGCCAAGCCCCCCAATGCCGACTACTCCCACCCGGGCCGTGGGCTTCACCTGCCACAGCAGCAACGGGTTGAACACGGTTATGCCGCCGCACATGAGGGGACCGGCGGTTTGGGGGTCGAGCTGATCGGGCAGAGGAATGACCCAGGCCGCGTTGGCCCGGACCCGGTCGGCAAAACCCCCATGGTGGCCGACTATGGTCCCCACCGCGGAGGCGCAGAGATGATGATTTCCGGATTTGCACCATTCGCAACTCAGGCAGGAGTCGGCAAACCATCCCTGACCGACCCGTTGCCCCACCGTTAATCCCTTGGCGTATGGGCCCAGGGCCGCGACAGTGCCGATAATCTCGTGTCCGGGAATCAAAGGATATTGGCTCTTTCCCCACTCGTTGTCCAACATACTGAGATCGCTGTGACATAACCCGCAATACTCGACTTTGATCTCGACCTGGGCGTCTGCCAGGGGGCCGGGGTCATAAGGCGAACGGCTGCAGCATTCCCTTAGGTTCGGTTGCGGCATATCCATTTATCATTAATAATCTCCTTTTTCTGAGACTTTCCCCGGATCGATCCGGAATGACCGAAGGCGCTGCATCAGCGGCAGCACCGCGCCGATCAGCACGGCTTTGCCCACGCGTTCGCCTGGCCGTGGTGGCCGATGCCGCGAGCTACTTCAACGCCGCCCAGGACGATGAGATATTCCGGCAGATGGTCCAGGTCGAGCGCGTCGACGGGGGTCATGGGTTGCCCCGCCGCGAGGCCGGGCAACCCAGGCACGGACCACTAGCCCCCTTACGCGGGGGGCGGATCGGGGTGCGCGTGCGGTGTGCCGAGGTATGGGAACCCCGGGAGGAGGTCAGTGTGCGGCCTGAGCCCGTCGGGCGGGATCTTGCCGTTGGAGAGCATGGCCAGGCGGTGCGCCACGATGTGGTCGGTGAGCAGGCGGCCGTTTGGGTACCCGCCGGGCTTGGCAGGGTCGAAGCTCAGCATGTCGGGCAGGATCCCCTCGGCATCTATCAAGGCTCTGGCCTCGGCGCTGGAGTAGCCCCCGACGTGCCCCAACGCGTGGATCATCTGGTCGAGGAAGCGCTCCCGGTCTTGAGCCGGCTCGCTCCGGTTGAATTCCGGTTTGATCTCGTCGGTGAAGAAGAAGTTCACGAAGGTCGGGTGGCCGGAGCGATCCACGGGAACGAGCTGGCCGGCGCGGCGGATGCTGACCCGCCCCCAGATGCGCACCGCGGGGTTGGCGCCGAGAAGGCGCGTCGGCAGCTCAAACGCCATGCTGAACACGTTATAGTTCGCAAACAGGTCTTTGCCGGTCCAGCGGCTCGGGTCCGGAACTCCCTCGAAGCCGGTGAAGTTTTTTCCGCCCTTATAGTCGAACATATTCAGGATGCCCGCGAAGTCGATGAAGAAAGCGTCGCTGCGAAGTCCGAGGAAGCAAGTGTAGGGGCCCGACGTGTGGATTTGCGGCTGGGGACCGAACGACACCTCGACGTCTTTGAAGATCGGCTCCCCGGCGGGCTCGGCCGAACGGGCCTCCGAGCCGGTTGCCAGGTAGACGGTGGCCTGCTGCCGGCCGTCTCGCGGCTGGGAGAACACCAGGATGAGCGCGACGTCGGTCTCGAGGTCGCCGTCGTTGTCGATGTTGATCCGGTACACCGCGTCGGGGTGGAACGCCGCCCCCTTGGCGAACGAGTTACAGTTGAGGATCACCACGGTCCTCGAGGCGTCCGTCGGTGCTTGGAAGACGTAGAGATCGGTGAGGTCGAGTCGGGTGTCCCCTTCGGGAGGACCGAGGTTCAAGCCGGTGAAGTGGTTCGACATGGTGTTCTCCTTAGGATAACATATTGTATTTGCACCTATTTTACATGGGCATGTCCTTTACTAGAAAAGGTAGTGACGGCCCTTTCTCCTGTCAATACTCTTTGCCGGGTAAAGCTTGGTTGCAGGGCACACCTGTTTGCCGGCACCCCGCCGAGGATGGCCTGGCTGAGGCGGCGCTGGCGCAGTTGCCGAACCAGGCCGTTGGTCTGGGGACCTCAGACCTTAGGGGGCTGGCCGGGACGGCCATCACCAAAAACCAAGCCAGGGGCGGCCACACCCCTGGCTTCAGCTTCCGCCCTCCCGGCGGAGCTGTCGCGGTGTCCCGGATCGGTGGTTTTCGGGTTTTGGGGCAGGTAAACCGAGGGGCCCGAGGTGAGCAGAGTCGAACCCTGGGGAAGGATGCGGTTAAGCCTTCAGACCAGAGAGAGCCGCTACCCGGAGGAACGGTGTTCCTAAAAATCGGCCTGAGGCGGGGAGAAGCGCCAGGCCGACCAAGGTTGGCGACAGGAGGCGAAACTGCAGAGCCTCATGATAAAATCGAGTTAATTATTCGAAATTACTTCTTGATATCCTTCTCCTTTTTGACCCCTTTTTTCGCGTTTTTCTTGGCCTTTTTGGCCTCTTTCTTACCCTTATCCTTCTTACCTTTGTCTCCCATAGCTTTCCCCTCCACTTTCCCCGGCTTTTGCCGGTTTCCCCGGGTTCTTAACCCTAGTGGTTAATGAATCGATATAAGAAGTAATTAATTTGCCAATTGCTGAGTTTTGTCAAGGAAATTGTTTAGGGAAGAAATTCCCCCTCAGGTTCGGAAATGAAAACTGCTGGGGTTGACCCCAGGAGAGGCTATCCGCACCTTTACCGGCTGGCGCCCGCGATGATGATTGACCACGATGATTCTTATGATTAAAGTTAAACGTTTAGGAGGCCTACCCGGCCAAGCCGGGGGTGCCCTGGCGCCCGGGGTAATCCCGGGATCTCGGATACTTGGAATAATGGGGCCACGGGTTTAGGGAGCATCCGGAGCATTGACGTCTCCAATCAGCAGCAGGGTGGCGCGTGGGGAATATTGGCTCAAAGTCTGCGTGTTCTCCGTCCTGACCACCTATATTCTGGCGATGCTCGCCTCGCTTAGGGCAGCAGACCCGGACCTCTGGGGATATCTGGCCTTCGGCCGGCTGTTCTGGCAGAGCCAGAGCTTCCCTTATCGGGATGTCTTTTCCTATATTCCTGACCTGACCTGGGTATATCACGAATGGCTCACCGGGGTGTTGTTCTATCCGCTTTACCAGACCCTGGGAAGCGCGGGTTTAATGATTCTCCAATATGGGCTGGCCCTGGGGACCAGCGGCCTGGTTTATCTCACCGCCAGGAGGCGGGGGGCCTACCCTCTGTCTGTTGTCCTGGTAATGTTGATCTACGTCGGGGTCTTCCGCGACTGGTACCCCCCGGTGCGCGCCCAGGTGTTCACGTTTTTCTTTTTCGCCCTCACCCTTTTTCTGCTGGAGCGCGCCAGAGTGGACCGCCGCTGGCCAGGCCTATACCTGCTGCCCTTGATCCAGATACCCTGGTGCAACTTACACGGCGGTTTCCTGGCGGGGTTGGGGCTGATCGCCATTTACGCCTGCGGTGAATTTATTGGCCGGCGCCCCAGCCTGCCCTATTTCCTGGCGGGTCTGGCTGCCACCCTGGTCACCCTGATCAATCCCTATGGGTTGGTGTATTGGCAATATCTGGCCCGGGCCGTGGCCATGCCGCGGCCACACATTACCGAATGGGCCTCAATCATCCAGGCCTACCGGCAAGGCATCATTCCTGGCGTACTCATCATGTTTCTGGTGATGCTGGTGGTCTTCGGAGCCTTGGGGATGTGGCAGTACAAATGGCGCGAGATCACCGCCAGCCTGGCGTTGGCGGTCACCCTGGCCTTGGGCCTCAGGCACATCCGGCACCTGCCCTTCTTCTTCATTCTGACGGGGGCCTATTTGCCGGTTTGCATAAATAGGAACGTGGCTTACCTGCAATCTCGCGCCTGGATAAATCAGTGGTGGCAGCGGCCCGCGGTCAAAAATGGCGTCACCCTCTGCCTTGGCCTGCTAACCGTGCTGAATCTCCACCTCTTTATCATTCAAGATCCCTTCGCCTGGAAACTCCCTGATACTTCGCTGCCCCCGGAAATCAAGACCTTTATGTGTTATCCGGTGGCTGCCGTAGATCTCATTAAGAAACAAGGTCTTTCTGGCAAAATCTTGACGCAGTTCGTCTGGGGCGAATACCTGATCTGGAAACTTTATCCCCAGGATTTGGTGGGCATGGATGGCCGCTATGAAACCGTCTACCCTCCAAAGGTTCAAAAGGCCTATTTCGAATTCCACTATGGCGACCCCCAATGGCGGCAGTTCCTGCGGGATTATCCCCCTGACCTGATTTTACTGGATAAGAGCATGGCAGTGGTCGATTTAATCCGGAAGGAACCGGGCTGGCGTGAGATTTATTCGGATTCCCGGAGTATCCTTTTTGCTCGCGGCCCCGGCCACCTGGCCGCGAGCAACTAGGTACTTTTACCTACGTCGAACTGATCAAAACAGGTACTTTTACCTAGGGCGAATTAAGGGTTTTTGCCCATAGCAGCGGCAATTATTGGTACATAAGCTTATTGGGACTGAGCCAAATGAATAATCCCGGAGGGTTAAGGGACCCGGTCGAGAGGGACAGCATGGCGCTTAGGGGATTACTGGCAAGGGACGAGGGCACGGTCGCAGTGGAATATGTGGTTTTCGTGGCGGCCGTGGGCGTTATCCTGATCGTGGGGGTGGCGGCCCTGTTTAACTCCATGTCCGGATTGTTCGAGCAGTGGGCCGGTCCTAGTGGTTATTTCAACTCGACAAACTGAACGCGCCTTGGGGATACGCCCCTGGCGATTCACGGAAACAACGGGGGCAAGGCCTGCCGGGGAGGCGCAACTTGGACGGGAAAGGCCGATAAAGGGCCTCCCTCATCCGGCAAACTTGCCTGGAGTCTTACCAGGTTATAGCGGCGCGGTTTCGAATCGGCCTGGGCCCGGCAAAGAGTCAAGGGCAGATTTAAGTAGTCTTACCTGGTGCTGATTAGGGAATTTTGCCTATTGCGTAAAGATATATTTAAATATTAGCTTGCTTAATAAGAATTATTATGAAATAAAATCTAATCCCGAAGGGCAGCTTGAGGGGCGAAATGGACATCAAAATATTCTGCGAAAATAATCAGGCCGCGGTAGCCCCCGAATATGTGGTTTTTGTGGCTGCGGTGGGTATTCTCCTGATCGTGGGGGTGGGGGTGCTGTTTACTTCCATGTCCGGATTGTTTAGCGGCTGGGCCTCTTATTTCAACGTGAGCTCCTGAGCGGCGCGGGTGCCGGAGAGTATATGATTACCTTAACTTTAATGGACCATTAGAAATTTTGCTTATTGGCCTATTTATTGGAAAATTGAATTTAGGCCCAGTTGGTGAGCCCTGGGACCAGCTTGGAAGTTAAAGAACCTGGAATGAAGGCCCCAATGCCCCTTAAAAAATTCCTGCAGGGGAACGAAGGCGTAATTGCCTCGGAATATGTGGTTTTTGTGGCCGCCATCGGCGTTATCCTGGTGGTGGCAGTATGGCTCCTGTTTACTTCCATTTCCGGCTATTACGGCGCCTGGGGCAATTATTTCAGCGCGGGCAACTGAGGCCTTGGAGATGGGCCTCGTGACCGGCAAGCTGGCTGCGAAGCAGCGATTAACAAGAGAGGGTTTATTCTGGGGAAACCTTTAATTCCCAGTGTAATGCCGTCAGACAGAAAATCTAAGGAGGAAGCGGAGATGAACAGCATTAAAAGATTTTTCCGGGACGAGGCGGCCACGGCGGAGGCGACTTCCACCGTCATCATGATCGCCGCCGTGGGCATCTTGCTGGCCGCGGGCCTGATCGCCTGGTACGCCGGCCTCAACGGCGCGTTTAATACCGCCGGCAGCAGAGTGACCAGCCTGACCGGCAACATGCAGTCCACCTTCACCGGGTCATAATGATCCCGGACGGCGGGGCTGGGGGGGCCGCTAAGGCCTCCCCGATGGGTAAATTTTTAGGGTTGCTCGCCAAAGCGGGCAAACCGGGCGGCCGTGGCAAGGTTCACGCCGCTTAAGGGAGAAACGAGCTGGCCCTGAGGGGCGGGAGGAACAAGAATGGACAGCCTGAAGAGATTTTTCCGGGATGAGGCGGCCACGGCGGAGGCGACTTCCACCGTCATCATGATCGCCGCCGTGGGTATCTTGCTGGCCGCGGGCCTGATCGCCTGGTACACCGGCCTTAACGGCGCGTTTAATACCGCCGGCAGCAAGGTGACGAGCCTGACCGGCAACATGCAATCCACCTTCACCGGGTCATAATGATCCCGGGCGGCGGGGATGGAGAGGGGCCGCTAAGGCCTCCCCGATGGGTAATCTTCCGGAGTTGCTGGCCGAAGTTAGCCAAACGGCCAGCCAGGGGAAGGTTCACGCCGCTCAAGGGAGAAATGAGCCGCCCTGGTGGGGCGGGAGGAAGAGGAATGGACGGCCTGAGGAGATTTTTCCGGGATGAGGCGGCCACGGCGGAGGCGACTTCCACCGTCGTCATGATCGCCGCCGTGGGTATCTTGCTGGCCGCGGGCCTGTTCGTCTGGTACACCAGCCTTAATGGTGCTTATAACACGGCCGCCAATTCAGTTAATCAGTTGAAAAGCGTGATCCCCTCGGGGTCATGATGAGTCTGAAGAGATTGTTCCGGGAGGAGACGGCCACCGCGGCAGCCACTGCCACGGCCCTCATGATGGCCGCCGCGGGCGTCTTTCTGGCCGCCGGCCTTAATACCGCGTTTAACCCCGCCGGCGCCCGGGAGAGTGCCATAAGCGGCAATATGAAGTCCACCATCCCTTAAGCGAAGTGGATGCGGCAGGGGTAGGGCGGGAGGAACAGGAATGAACGGCCTGAGGAGATTTTTCCGGGAGGAAACGGGTACGCCGGAGGCCACCTCCACGGTCATCATGGTCGCCGCCGTGGGCATCTTGCTGGTCGTGGGGCTGTTTACCTGGTGGAAAGGATATAATGCGGCCCTCAACACCGCCGGCAGTAGAATCGACGCCGTGACCAACTCGGCGATGTCTAAATTCGGTTCTTGATGAATTACTTTTACCCGCGGGTGGGGGCTCATGGCAGGGGCCTCCCCGAGGTGAGAGCAGATTCCGGGTTTTCAGGTAATGCGGACGGAGCGGGGGCCAGGGGCGCCAAACTTTGGGGGCGATGACGTGAAGTGGTTAAGAATCAGGCGGAGCTCGTCGTCTCCGGACTCGGAAGCCGGGTCGGTGGCGGTGGAATTCATTATCTTGTTCCCCCTCTTTCTCTTGATCGTGGTGGGCATCGTCGAGTTCGGGCACCTGTGGTACGTGGATCACGTCATCACCAATGCGAGCCGGGAAGGGGCCCGGGCCGGGGTAGTGTACCCCAACACCACGGCCCAGGGGATAATCGCCGCCAAGGCCGCCGTCAACTAGTTACCTGAACCCGAATGGAAAGAACATCATTCCCGGGGTCACCGTAACTACCACCGCCAGCATTGTCGTCAACAACGGTAACTATCTCCAGGTGCAAATCCAAGCTAGCAACGTGGCCCTGGTGTTGGGCCAGGTGGTAAACGCTTTCCAAACCATGAAGCTGCAGGCAACGACTACTATGAGAATGGAGTTTCAACCATGAAGCCAGGCCTGAAATATTTCATCTTTGCCGCGGTGCTGGGGTTGGTGGCCGTTTTTTTGGTGCACAGTTATATCAAAGGCCGGATCGGCGAACCCCGCCTGACAACCACCAGTCCGGTGGTGGTGGCGGATGTGGACATCGCTCCGGGGACGGCGGTATCAGCCGGGATGGTGCGGGTGGCGCCTTACCCCGGGAACCTGGTGCCGGGGCAGGCCATCAGCGATCCCAAGATGGTGGTGAACCGGGTGGCGGTGTTGAACATCGCCAAGGGTGAGCCCGTCCTGGAGTACAAACTGGCCGCGGAAGGGACCAGGGCGGGATTGGGCGGCCTGCTTGAGGAAAATAAGCTGGCGGTGACGGTGAAGACTGACGAGGTCACCGGCGTAGCCGGCTTCATTAATCCCGGCGACCGGGTGGACGTAATGGTGGAGATGCAAGAGCCGGGCGAAGGCGGCGAGCATTTCTCCAAAATCATCCTGCAAAACCTTAAGGTCCTCAGCACCGGGCAGGTCTGGGAGCAGAGCAAGGGGAAGGAAAAACCCGATGTGGTCCCCACGGTCACCCTGGAGGTGACCCCGGAACAGGCCGAGACCCTAAACCTGGCCAGCCTTCAGGGACGGATTCGCCTGGCCTTGCGCAATCAGTTGAACCGGGGTTATTTCAACACCGCCGGCGTAGTCACCTCTCAGCTTGCTAACAGGCGGCCGCATGCGCCGCAGCCTGAAAAGGTGGGCCCCCAAAGATCGGAAACCCACTCGGTCAAGATTATCAAGGGCATGAATGTCTCCACCGAAGAGTATTGAGGGGGCCGGCGATGGCAGGAAAACGGTCCTGAAGCAAACGGCAACTGTCTAGTTAAACTCAAATATTCGCGGAGAAAAGCCTTGCCGGAAGCGTCACCCCCAAGGAATTCCATGAATTCTCTCTTCAAAGTCTGCGTCTTATACGGGTCTGGAACTCCCGATACCGCGTTGCGCCAGGTGTTGTCCGGCATGGATAACGTCAAACTGTTGCGGGAGTCCCAGGATCTCGAGACTTTTCTGGCGCAATATCAGGAAACGCCGCCTGACCTGGTCCTGGTGGACCTGGAGGAGAGGACCCAAATCCGTGACTGGCTGGAACCCCTGCTGGCCCGGCTGCCCCATTCCCAGGTGGTGGTTTGCAGCAAGAGCCGGGACCCGGACTTTCTCATCCCACTCATGTCCTTGCGTCCCGGGGGCTTCCTGCCCCTGCCCCTGAACCCGGACGAATTGCTGGGCCATTTGGAGCGGCTGGCCGTGGAGCGGGAGAAACCTTCCCACTCCGGCGGCGAGCCGCATCCTGGCCGTAACCTCCACCAAGGGCGGGGGGGGAGTCACGTCGGTGGCCACCAACCTGGCGATCGCCCTGGCCAGCATCCTCCCGGGAGAAGTCATCCTCATGGACCTGGCCAGGCCCTTCCCGCACGTAGGTCAATTCTTAGACCTGAAAAGCCAGCACAATATCAAGGACCTGGCCGACAGCACGGGAAGTTTGGATCCCCTTTTCATGCAAAAGGTGATCCAGAAGCATAAATCAGGGCTGGATATCCTCCTGGGCTATCCCAATTATTATCTCGAATCTCGTGCCTTTCCCGAATTGCCCTCCTTGGATAAAATTTTCCAAACCCTGCGCGCTTCTTATCAATGGATCATCGTAGATCTGGGGGGCTGGCTGGATCCCTTATATTTTCGTGTGCTCCAGAAGAGCGACGAGATTCTGCTGCTGGTCCAACTCAGCGTGCCGGATTTGCAGAATTTGAAAACCTTCGAGGCCTTGTTCCGCGATCTGGATATCGAGGACAGCAAGGTGAAAGTGGTGGTCAATCACTATACCAAGGATTACCGGCTGCTGGGACTCAAAGATGTGGAGAATATCTGTAGAAAACCCGTCTATTTTCACCCTGCCGCATGACTATATTTCCCTGATGGAATCCATCAATCAAGGGATACCCCTGGGAGAAGCGGCGCCGAAATCCAAACTCTGGCGGCAGTTGCTGGAACTGGCCAAGGACCTGGTGGAGCGGGCCGCCAAAGGCCGCCAAAACCGGGACAGCCAATAGCGGGGCACAACGCAAAGGCTTATTTCAGAGATTTTTTCCGACGAGCGGGGATTAACCATGGGATGGCTACCGGTTGAAATAAAGGAAAAACGCGGTTCCCAGGCAGCGGCCGCTGGAAAGCCGGCCTTTTAGCGGGTCAGAACGGGAGAAGCGCCTTTATGAGATCAAAGGCCGCCTCCACCGGGACCTGGTGGAACGCCTGGATGTGTCCCAGTTCGAGAGCATGGAAGAAGACATGGTGGCCGCGGAAATCCGCAAGGCCATCTCCCAACTGTTGGCCGAAGACCCCTTCCCCCTGAACTCGGAGGAACGGACCCGCCTGGCCCAAGAACTGGAATTCGAGATCCTGGGATTGGGCCCCCTGGAGCCGCTGGTCAGGGACAACACCATCTCGGATATCCTGGTGAACCGCTATGACGAGGTCTATATCGAACGCGCCGGCCTCCTGGAACTCACCGAGGTGCGCTTCCGGGACAATATCCACCTGATGAGGATTATTAATAAGATCGTCAGCAACATCGGGCGGCGTATCGATGAATCCTCCCCCATGGTGGACGCCCGCCTGCCGGATGGCTCCCGGGTCAACGCCATCATCCCGCCCCTGGCCCTGGCCGGGCCGGTCCTCTCCATCCGGCGTTTCATGGTGATGCGTCCCACCATGGAAGAGATTCTGTCCCGGGGCACCCTCACCCCGGAGATGGGGGAGGTGATGCAGGCGGTGGTTAAGGCCAAGTTGAATGTCCTGATCTCCGGCGGCACCGGGTCCGGCAAGACCACCCTGCTCAATATCCTTTCCGCCTTCCTCGGTGACGAAGAACGCATCATCACCATCGAGGATGCCGCCGAACTGCAATTGCAGAAAAAGAATGTCGTCGGCCTGGAGACGCGGCCGCCCAACATCGAGGGCAAAGGAGAGATAAGCCAGAGGGATCTGGTCCGCAATGCCTTACGGATGCGGCCCGACCGGATTATCGTGGGCGAGGTGCGGGGACCTGAAGTTATGGATATGTTTCAAGCCATGAATACCGGGCATGAAGGCTCCATGACCACCATCCATGCCAACAGTCCCAGGGACGCCTTGCTGCGCCTGGAAACCATGGTTAACCTGGCCGGCTATCAGATTCCCGAAAAGGCCCTGCGCCATTTAATCAGCTCTTCCCTGGATGTCATCATCCAGTTGGCCCGGCATAGCGACGGGGTCCGGCGCATTGTCAGCCTTTCGGAAATCACCGGCATGGAAGGAGAAGTTATCAGCCTGCAGGACATCTTTACCTTCGACCGTCGCGGGATCTCGGAGGATGGCCGGATATTGGGCCAGTATGTCCCCACCGGCATCAGGCCCCAATTTGTCAACCGGGCCCAGATGTTCGGCATTACCATTCCACCGCAATACTTTTTCGCCCCTCCGGGCGGACGGTCTTCACGCCAGGGCCCCGAGGGTGAGAGAGGTAGGTCATGAACTTCGGTTTCCAGCAGTTCCGGTATGCCGCCATCCTGACCGCAGTGCTGCTGGCAGTCATCCTGCTGGTCATGGCGATTTATCAAGCCTTTCTGGAACCGCTCCGCAAACGGCGCAAAGTGGCTCAGCTTCTGAAGGACAGTGGCGAGTATCTGCGCCGGGCCCTGCTTCTCAAAGAGAGAACGGACCAACAGGCGAGATTGGGTTGGGGCCAATGGATGCAGAGTCTTGGGGGCCGAGCGGCTGGCCCGGATGGAGACCCTCATGCTGCAGGCGGACATCTATCAAAGCCCGGGGAGTTTTTGGGGGCAATTTCTCTTCCTGGACCTGGCGGCCTGTGTCATCTTCTCTCTGCTCACTAAAAACCTTTGGTTGGTGTTGTTGATTGCGGTAACCCTGGCATCGCTGCCTTACCTCTATCTGAAAATGAAAAAAAACCGTAAGGCCGCCGCCTTCGAAAATCTGATGCCCGATGCCATGGAACTGCTGGCCAGGTCACTGCGCGCCGGCCATACCTTGCCCTCTGCCATTGAGCTGCTGGGCCAGGAAATGGATGATCCGGTAGGGACGGAAATGAAAATTTCCTATGAAGAACAGAAATTGGGCCTCGGCGTCCCCGACTCCCTGCTCCACATGCTGCGGCGGGTGGACAGCATGGATCTCCGTTATTTCGTCTCCGCGGTGGTCATCCAGCAGGAAACCGGCGGCAACCTGGCTGAACTGATGGAAAACATCGCCCGGGTGGTGCGCAACCGTTTAAATTTCAAAGCCAAAGTCCGGGCCTTGGCCGCCTCGGGGCGCATTTCCGCCTCCATCATGATGGCTGCCCCCTTCGTCGCCTTTTTGGGACTGATGGCCATGGCTCCCGGTTACGAAAAGATCTTAACCTCATCTCCTGTAGGCGTAAAGATTTTGATCGGGGGAGCAATATTGGCGGCGTTAGGGGGCTTTCTGATCAGGAAAATGGTGCGTGGCCTGGGGGCTTAGAGGGCCAAGGAGTCTGACATGATCTT
Organism: uncultured delta proteobacterium; assembly: GCA_963808395.1. Classification (GTDB taxonomy): domain Bacteria; phylum Desulfobacterota; class Desulfobaccia; order Desulfobaccales; family 0-14-0-80-60-11; genus JAPLJC01. The sequence continues at coordinate 99,069 of CAWEFJ010000019.1, forward strand.
GATTATCCTGGCCGCGGTCTTCACCGCCACCTTCATGGTGGCCTATGGGGCCGAAATGCTCTGGGTTAGAAAACAGCGGGTGAAATCGCGGGCCCTGGAAGCAGGAATCGGCTCCGGCTCAGCCCTGTTGAAACCCAAGGAATTTATCGGCCACGGCGTGCAGGAGAAGTTTTTGGAGGCCCTGGCCGCTTCCGGGCAATGGTTAACCCCCGATACGGACAAGGTTACCGAGATGCGCAAGGACCTGATCCGCGCCGGTTACCGGCGTCCCCAGGCGGTGACCATTTATTTGGGATTCAGAATTTTTACGGCCTTTGTCCTCACCCTGCCCGTGGCCCTCTATTGCGTGATCCGGGGGCAGGTGGGCACCCCCATCCCCTTGATTATCGCCCTGGTCTTCGCCTTTTTTGGCTTCTTTCTCCCCACCGTGGTCCTGGCAAAAAAGATCAAGTACCGCCAGGAAAGGCTGGACAGGGCCTTGCCGGATATTCTGGACATGTTCGTTATCTGCATGGAAGCAGGTCTTTCACTAAACGCCAGCTTACAGCGGGTGGCCGATGAGACTCGCGGCGTCTATCAGGACTTCTCGGATGAGCTGCAAATCGCCACCGGCGAGTTGCGCACCGGCCTGCCCTGGTCCGAGGCCTTCGATAATATGGCCCAACGCACCGGAGTGCAGAGCATCCGCTCGGTGGTGGGACTGATGGTGCAATCACAAAAGTTGGGGGCCAGCATCGGCGAAGCTCTCCGGCACCATGCCGAATTTGTTCGCACCCAGCGGCTGTTGCGGGCGGAGGAGCGGGCCGCCAAACTGCCGGTGAAGATCATCTTCCCGCTAATCTTCTGCATCTTACCGGCCATCATGATCGTGGTGGCCGGGCCGGGCCTTATCCAAATGGCAAAATGGCTGAGCGGCGGCTTGGGTGTAGGACCGGCGCCCAGCAGTTTCTGACCAGAACAGGCGAAAACGGAGGGGCATTCCATGAGACCATGGAGTTCTTTCCTGAAGGATAGCCGCGGCGCCGTGGCCGCGATCACCATTATCATGATGGTGGTTTTCTTCGCCCTGCTGGCCATCGTCATCGATCTGGGTCACCTGATGTTGGTGAGAAACCAGCTCCAGAATGCCGCGGATGCCGGGGCCCTGGCCGGGGCCCGGGCCCTATCCCTAAACAACTCTACTGGTACTCCCGCTTGGGCGGCAGGCCAAACAGCCGCAACCGCTGCGGTCCAATCCAATAAAGCCGATACCCAAGCCCTGCTCACGGCCAACGTGCAAACAGGATATTGGGACACCACCTGGTCCCCCAGCCACCGCCCCGGCCAACTTATTGGCCACGGGAATTGTTCCAGGCCCCACCGATGTCCCTGCGGTCACGGTGCAGGTTCAGAAGAATCCCGGTTCTAATAACGGCCCGGTAGCTCTGACTTTTGGCCAGATCTTCGGAATCACCACCGTTAACGTGGCTGCCCATGCGACAGCCATAATCAGTAATCCCGGTACTGTCCCGCCCAATAGTCTCTTCCCCCTAGCCATGAACAATAACGTGCTCAAAAATGCGATCAATAGTAATAATATCGGCCCGTCGTCCCCAGGCGTCACTATCGGTAGCTCCTATCTTTACCCTACCGACATGGCAGGCCAGTGGACCTCGTTTGGGACGGATGCCAATGACGTCAATACCTTAAGAAGTCTGATGGCTAGCCGGCAACCCCAGCTCCCTGAGTGTAAACGGAGATATCTGGGTAGAGCCGGGCGTCAAGGCCAGTGCATATGATGCAACACCAGCTAACGATCCAGGAGCAGCGGCCTATATAGGTAAAACGGTGTTTTTGCCGGTGGTCGATCCTGGCGTCAGCCTTAACGGTAACACTCATGCTGATGTGCCTATCGTGGGTTTTGTGTCTTTCGTTATCACAGCTTCGGTGGGTGGCAGCGGCAAATATATCTCGGGCTACTTTACAACCGGTAACATTATTCCCCTTAGTGGCGGGGGCGGCCCGAATTTTGGGGCATTTACGCCGCCATACCTGGTGCAATAAAGCTGCGGGGAACCAAGATATTCACTAATCAACGCGCCAAGGTCACTTTGAGTGCAGAGAGCCCAGACCCGGGTGGGATCGGGGGTGGTATGAAAATGAAACCTTTCCTGAAGGATTGCCGCGGCGCCGTGGCCGCGATCACCATTATCCTGATGGTGGCTTTCTTTGCCCTGTTGGCCATCGTCATTGATCTGGGGCACCTGATGCTGGTGAGAAACCAGCTCCAGAATGCCGCGGATGCCGGCGCCCTGGCCGGGGCCCGGGCCCGTATCTATAATAACTCTACCGGTACTCCCAATTGGGCGGCAGGCCAAACCGCCGCCACCCAGATGGTCTTATTGAATAAAGCAGACACCCTGACCCTGCCTAATCCCACGGTGCAAGCCGGAGTTTGGAACACCGCCACCCTGGCCTTTTCAACCAACACGGGAACTACTCTGGACGCCACCCATTTGCCGGCGATCAAGGTGATTATTCAGAAGATTGCCGGATCTAATAACGGGCCGGTAGCCCTGACTTTTGGCCAGATCTTCGGAATCAGCACCGTTAACGTGGGCGCCCATGCGATCGCCATAGTATCGCCTAATCCGGGCGGGCCATTTAATTCCACGCTTTTCTCCAATCTTAACTTTATAATTAACGGATCTCAAAACATCACGGGGTCGGTATTTTCCAATAATGACCTGACTATCAACGGAAGTATTAATATTTCAGGAGGAGTCGAAGGTGCGAACGTTAATATAAATGGCTCAGGTAGTATAGGTTCTGCCATTGCCAACGCGGCGAACGATATCAGCGTGAATGGCTCTTGGAATAATTTCCCAAAATCCGGAGGCGCCACGAATATTCCCCTGTCTAACTATGACTATAGTTCGCAGATAGCCGCAACTGCGGCTCATACTTATGCTACTAGCCAGATATTTAATGGCACTGTGAATTTATCTGGCAATATATCTGTAAATGGTAATGTAACTTTAAACGGTTCGATTAATGATACTGGTACGATTATAGCTACCGGCAATATCACTATAAATGGCACGGCAACTATTGGCGGTTCCAACCAACTATTTATCTATTCGTCCGGGGGCAATATTACCATTAATGGCACGGATAACCTTGCGAGTGGTAATTCCAGCATAATCGTATATGCCCCCAAGGGACAGGTAATCGTTAATGGGTCATTTAATATGAATGGAGATATAATAGCCAACCAGATTATTGCCATTAATGGGTCGGTAAACATTAATGGGGGAGGGCCGGTGCTGACTCTGGCGCAATTTGCGCCGCCGGAACTGGTGCAATAAGGCTGCGGGGAAGGAAGATCTTCAGTAATCAACGGGTAACCAGCAGCTCAGTGCAGAAAACGCGGCTCCCGGCGGCAGCGGGGGGGTCGCCCCATCCTGGTCATAAAATTTCATCCTGACGCGAGGGCAAATCCGTGAACCTGGCCAATCGACTGATCGAAGCCAAGGCCCTGACCGTGGCGCAACTGGCCCCGGCGCTCAGCCGGCAAAAGCAATATCGGGGGTTTCTGGCCGGTCACCTGACCGCACTGGGCATCATGACCCCCGGGGAGCTGGCCCCCTTTATCCAATCCTGTCCGCTGCCTCCCCAATCCTACGAGGAACTTGGCCTGCCTGAGCAGATGCTGGCCCAGCTCCTTTTGAAACATGCCTTTTACAGCTACCACATCACCATCCGGAAAATGGCGGAGGCCCTGAAGTTCCCCATGCAGTTGGTGGAATCGCTGCTGGACTATCTGAAGCAGCAGAAGTTCGTGGATATCAGCACCAGGGACGTTCTGGCCCAATCTCCAGGCCATTTGGCCGGCGAAATCAGATATACCCTCACCAATTCCGGCAGGGAGGCCGCGGAGCAGGCCATGGAGATCAACGGTTATGTCGGGCCGGCCCCGGTCAATATGGAGGATTACTGGGATTGGGTGGAAGCGCAAACGATCCTGCAGGCGCAGGTGCAGGAATCACGTCTCCGGGAAGTGTTCAAAGAGTATGTGATCCAGGAGAGGTTCTTTGACGACATGGGCCCCGCGGTTTCCAGCGGCCGCTCCATCTTTGTCTACGGCCCTTCCGGCAACGGCAAGACCGTGGCGGCCCGCACCGTGGCGGAGGTCTTCGATGATCCGGTCTACATCCCCCATGCCTTGTATATCCATGGGCAAATCATCCGGGTTTTCGATAAGGCCATCCATCAGCCGGTGGCCGCCCCCGGCGATCGCCCGCCCTGCGACCCCCGCTGGGTCTTATGCCGGCGGCCGGTCCTCCTGGCCGGCGGCGAGATGACCGAGACCGCCCTGGAACCCAAATACGACCCCGTTGGCAAACATTATGAAGCGCCCCATCAGATTCAGGCCAACAACGGGGTCTTGATCATGGACGATTTCGGCCGCCAGAAGATTTCTCCCACGGCTTTGTTGAACCGCTGGATGTTTCCCCTGGAGACCCGCCAGGATTTCTGTAACCTCCACACCGGCCAGCAGTTTGCCATCCCCTTTGACCAACTCGTCATCTTTTGCACCAACCTCGACCCCGGCACCCTGGCCGACGAGGCCTTTTTCCGCCGGATTCGCCATAAGATCTTTTTGGGCGATGTCACCAAGGAACAATATCTGGAGATTTTTCGCCGGGTCTGTGAACAATATGGGATCGCCTTTGACGAGAAGGTAATCAAACAAGTCATGAAGCGCTACTACGAGGAGGGTGGCCGGCCCAGCCGCCTGCCACCCCCGAGACCTGGTGGAGAAAGTGCTGGACCGCGCCAAGTTCTGGCAACGAGCCCCGGAACTCAGCTTCAAGGAACTGGATCTGGCCTGCCGCACCTATTTTGTCAAAAATATCGGCTACGTTGATTATGACGTGGTCGAGGCGGATTCGCCAACCGCAGCCGTGGAAATCTAATCCCCTACTTCCTGCTGGCAGGGGAGAGACCTCTGATGCCGGAGGATCAGGCTAGGGGACCGCAATGTTTTTGCTTAAGTAAAACCGCGGCTCCCACCATTCCTTAATCAGCTTTACCACCGCAGAGACCTCGATGGCCGACAGGCAGCGGTTATCCGGGCACTTCTTCAACAGGCACGGTTCCAGGGTGCAAACCTCTGGCCGTTTGTGCAGAGAGACGCCCCATTCCACCTGATGCGGCCCCACCCGGGCGGGGTGGTCGGCGCCGATGAGGGCGATGCTGGGCACCCCCAAGGCCAGGCCCAGGTGCAGGGGGCCGCTGTCGTTGGCCACCAGGAGGCGGCAGCGGCGGAGCAGGGCGGCCACCGTCAGCAAGGGAAAGCGCCCCCCGGTCACCAGGCTGGGGCCCTGGATGCGGGCCGCGATGGCCTCGGCCTGGCTGCGGTCCTTGGCGCCGCTGATAATCAGCAGGGGCGCCCGGTAGCTTTCCGAGAGAAAATTCCCCAATGCCGCGAATGAGTCCGCCGGCCACCATTTGTAAGGATCGGAGCCGGTGGGGTGCAGGGCCAACAGCAGGGGAGGGACCTCCCCGAAATGCCCGGATAAGATGGCCTGGGCCTCGGCCGCCTCCTCCGGGCGCCAGGCAGAGGTCCATGCGCTGGTCGGGGGTATCAGCCCCCAGGAGGCGCACGTAATCCAGGCGCCGCTCGATGGCGTGGGTGAAGGGGTCCGCCGGCTGGGGCACCCGGGCGGCATAGGCAAAGGACAGGGGGCTGGCCGCGGAACCGATGATAAAGGGGCTGCCGGTCAGATGCGCCACCAGGGTGGCCTCGGGGTCGTTGCCGTGCAGGATGATGACCAGGTCGTAGCGCCGGCCCCGCAGTTCCCGGATCAACCGGAGAAGCTGGCGGCGCCGGCCGGGGTAGGCATAGAGCCGGGCCAGGTGGGGGTTATGGGCCAGCAGCGTCCCAAAGACCCGGTGGCCCAGGACTTCCAGCTCCCAGGCCGGAAAACGCTCCTTCAGGGCCCGGATGGCCGGGGTGGAGAACAGGGTGTCCCCCAGGGCGGTGGCGCTGATGAGCAGCACCCGCCGGACCCCGGCAAAAAATTCCGGCTGCAGGTCGGCAAGGGGCCGGGGCGGCCGCCGGGCCAGCCGGCGCCGCAGATATTGGCGGCTCAGGGTCAATAAAATCTTATGCCACATGGTTCAAGAGTTCAAAGTTCAAAGGTTCAAGAGTTACAAGGAGCCCTGGTCACGAGCGTTAACCCCTGAACCCCTGGCGCCTGATCCCCGGCCACTGACTTCGGCGTAAACCTGCTCCAGGCGGTGGGCGGTCTGCTCCCAGGAAAAGTTGCTCGACACCCATTCCCGGCCCTGGCGCCCCAAGCGTTGTCTCAGCTCCCGATCTCGAAGCAACTCGAGGATCTTTTCCGCCAGCTCCCCGGGGTCGTCTTGGCGCTGGAGCAGCAGGCCGTTGACCCCGTCTTGCACCACCTCGGGAATGCCGCCCCTGGCGGTGGCGATGATGGGCAGCCCCGCGGCCGCCGCCTCCAGGAAGACCAGCCCCAGGCCCTCCTCGATCTGGGAGGGGCCTACGAAGACGTCCCCCAAGAGATAGGCCCGGGGCATCTCAGGATGCGGGAGGAAGCCGGTGAGCACCACGCGGCCGGCCGCCCGGGCCAGCTGCCGGCGCAACTCCTTCAGAAACGGGGTCTGCCGCATGGTGCGCCCCTGGCCGTATTCCGTGCCCCCCGCCAGGACCAGCGCCGCCTGGGGCAGGCTCTGCCAGACGCGCTCCATGGCCGCCAGCAGCACCTGCACCCCTTTGCTTTCCCGGAGTTTGCCGGCGAACAGGACGGTGGGCTCCCCGGTGAGCCCGTAAGGTTGCCGCGCCCGGCGCACCGCGGCTTCGTCCTCCCAGCGGCAGGCGAAGGCCGCCACTTCCACCCCGTTATAAACCACCCGCCGGATGGGAGCCCCGGCGCCCAACCTGGCGCTTTCCCGCTCCAGCACGAATCGGCTGCAGGCGATGAAGCCCTCCAGGGGGATCGCTTCCCCGGGCCGGGGCTTCTCCCGTTTCCCCAGGGAGTCGTTGAGGTTGTGCATGTGCAGGATCACCGGAATCCCGGGGTCGAGCCGCCGTTTTAGCTGGCAGGCCAACAGGGGGCGGTTGTGCACATGGAGCAAATCCGGTTGAAGCAGGGCCAGCAGCCGGGCCACCTGCCGGTCATACAGGGGAAAATGCCGGCGGTCGCGGCAGTAGAGCCACTTGCGCCAGCCCTGCAAAGGGATGCGGAAATATTCCACTCCCTGGCGCACCTCCCGGGCCGGCAACTCCGGGTCCGATACCCCGATGACCAGCGGGCGCCAGCTCTGAAGGCGGGCCGCCACCTTCTCGATGAACAGCTCGGCGGCGCCGCCCCGGATGGGCGGGATGGGGTAGAGCTCCGGTCCGATGAGAGCCACAGAAGGCATCGAGTTTCGAGTTGTAGGGGCGGACCCATGTGTCCGCCCTGAGTTTCGGGTTTTGAGTTGTAGGGGCGACCCGCTGGGTCGCCCAATTTCATGGTCTCGAAAGGCAAAGTGCCTTCAGGAGTCTTACTCTAAATCCAGTATAGCAGATTTACCTCAACTTCTCAGGGGCCTGGCGGTATTTCCCTCCGGGAGGGTGATGCGCCGAAAAGCTAAAGGAAAGGAACCCGATGGGCTATGATGTCATAAATTTCTTGACACTCGGGCCAGGACTTTGTAATATGCTTCACATAGTCCTGCCTCGGGAATTATCCAAAAGCCGAATTTAGAATCAAATTATCTTAAGGAGGAAGTAGTAAATGGGTAAAATTCCTGCTGATTATTTGCCACCTAAGGAACTCTGGGCCCACTATACCGCACCTGAGGAATTCAAGAAGTACGCCTCGGGACAGTGGAACATTGCGGAAGAATTTCTGGACCGGCACGTGAAGGAAGGCCGGGGCGACCAGGCCGCCATCCTGTTCGGCGACCAGAAGATCAGCTTTCAAAGAATTGCTGGCCATGGCCAACAAGTTCGCCAACGTCCTCACCAAGCTGGGGGTCGAGCCCCAGGACCGGGTAGGCATCCGCCTCACCAACACCCCGGAGGCCATCGCCATCAATTTCGGGATCGAGAAGTGCGGCGCCATCCCGGTGCCGGTGTCGCCCCTGTGGGCCAAGGAAGAGGTCGCCTTCGTCTTGAACAACGCCGAATTCAAGGTCTTTGCGGTGAGCTTCCCCCTGATGGCCGCGGTGGAAGCCGGGGCCCACGAATTCGAGTTTCCCACCAAGATCATGGTGGTGGGCGGCAAGCCCGAAGAGGTGGAGGCCAAGGGCTACGTCTCCTTCGCCAAGGCGATGGCGGGCGCCTCCGACCAGTTCACCAACGTCAAGCTGAGCCCCGAAGACATCGGGGTCATCCTGTTCACCTCCGGCACCACCGGCCAGCCCAAGGGCTGCGTCCATTTCGTCAAAGAGGTGCTGGTCGAGGCCGCCCTGGTCAACAAGTACGTCTATAAGATGGGCCCCGGCGACGTCCTGGGCGGCTCGGCCCCGGTCTCCTTCGCCGCGGGCTACGGCACCTTCTGCCTCATTCCCTTTGCCGGCGGCGCCGCCATTTCGCTGCTGCCCAAGTTCACCCCGGACGACATGATGTCCACCATCCAGAAGCACAAGATCACGGTGATCACCGGGTTGCCCACCGCCTACCGGAAGCTGTTGGAGATGCCCAATTTCAAAGACTACGACCTCTCCAGCGTCCGCATGTACACCACTGGCGGCGACGCCCTGACCGGCAAGACCCTGGCCATGTGGCAGGCCAAGACCGGCAAGCCCATCTGGGAAGGGCTGGGCGGCACCGAGATGATGCACCTGGTGACCTCCAACACCATGAGCGAGGTCCCGATGCCCGACTCCATCGGCAGGGCCCTGCCCGGTTTCGAGATCAAGGTGGTGCGGGAAGACGGCACCACCGCCGGCCCCGGCGAAGTGGGCAGCATGATGATCAAGGGCCCCACCGGCACCCTCTACTGGAAGCCCTATATCCAGGAAAACAAGTTGCTGAAATCCATGAAGAAGGGCATCAAGGAAGGCTTCAACATGATGGGCGACGCCGTCATGATGGATAAAGACGGCTTCATCTTCTTCCAGGCCCGGGAAGACGACATGATCAAGTCCTCCGGCTTCCGCCTGGCGCCCACCGAGATCGAAGACGCCATCATCCGGCACCCGGCGGTGCGGGATGACGCGGTGGTGGGCATTCCCGACGAGATCATGGGCCAAAAGGTGGTGGCCATGGTGGAATTGGAACCCGGCTACACCGCCTCCCAGGAGCTGGCCAGCGACATCATCAAATCCACCCTGGACCTGCTGGCCATGTATAAGCTGCCCCGGGAAGTGGTCTTCCTGGAGTCCATCCCCCGGACTCCCACCGGCAAGATCATCAAAAAGGACCTGCGGAAGAACTATCCGGAAATGCCCAATAAGTTCATCCCCAAGGTAAAGTAGATCCTGACCTCTCTCCGGGGGCGGGTTTTTTGGTAAGTCCGCCCCCGGACCCTATCCTTGAGCCTTTCTGCCCGGCCCCGGCCGGGATTTTTCTTTTTGATTTTGCCTGCCCCTGTGATTTAATATACGCGGCTTGTGAAAAGGAGGACAAAGCATTGCCCAATATAGTGGTGGTGGGCACCCAATGGGGGGACGAAGGCAAGGGGAAGATCGTCGACCTCTTGACCTCGCAGGCCCAGGTGGTGGTGCGTTATCAAGGCGGCAACAACGCCGGCCATACCCTGGTGGTGGGCGGCGAAAAGTTCATTTTCCATCTGATTCCCTCGGGCATCCTGCATCCCGGCACCCAGTGCCTCATCGGCAACGGCGTGGTTCTGGACCCCGAGGTCTTGCTGATGGAGGTGGACCGGCTTAAGGAGCGGGGCCTTAGCGTGGGGCCGGAGAACCTGCGCATCAGCGAACGGACCCAGGTGATCATGCCTTACCACCAGCGGATCGACGTGGCCCGGGAAGAGAAGCAAGGGCGCCGGCAAGATCGGCACCACCGGCCGGGGCATCGGGCCCTGCTATGAAGACAAGGTGGCCCGGCGTGGCATCCGCATGGCGGACCTCATCGACCCCGAGGTCTTGCAGGCCAAACTGGCGGATATCCTGCCCGAGAAGAATTTTTACCTGGAAAAGTTCCTGGGGGCCCAGCCCTTAAACGGGGAAGAGATCTTGGCGGCCTACCTGGCCATGGGCAGCCCGGCTTAAGCCCTTGGTGGCCAACGTCTCGGTCCTCCTGGCCCAGGCGGTGCAGGAAGGCAAAAATATTCTCTTCGAAGGGGCCCAGGGCACCCACCTGGATATCGATCACGGCACCTACCCCTATGTGACCTCCTCCAACCCGGTGGCCGGGGCCGCCTGCGCCGGCGCCGGCGTGGGGCCCAAGCAACTGCACCAGGTCCTGGGGATCGTCAAGGCCTATACCACCCGGGTGGGGGCCGGCCCCTTTCCCACCGAGTGCCTGGATAGCATCGGCGACCATCTGGTGGAATGCGGGGTGGAGTTCGGCTCCACCACCGGGCGCCGGCGGCGCTGCGGCTGGCTGGACGCGGTGGTGCTCCGGGATGCCGCCCGCCTCAACGGACTCACGGGCCTGGCCATCACCAAGCTGGACGTCCTCACCGGCGTGGACCCGGTGAAGATTTGCGTGGCCTACGACCTGGATGGGGAGCGCCGGCAAACCATCCCTCCCACCATCCAGGAGCTGGAACGCTGCCGCCCGGTGTATGAGGAATTGCCGGGGTGGCAGCAAGATATCCGGGGGGTGCGGCGCTTCCAGGATCTGCCCGCGGCTACCCGGGATTATCTGCAGAGGCTGGAGAAACTGGTGGGCGTGCCCATCCAGATCGTCTCGGTGGGCCCGGACCGGGAAGAGACCATCGTAGTCCAGAATCCTCTTGGATAAAGCAGCCGCCGCCCCCGGCGACATAAAGCTACTCTAAAGGCGCCGGGCGGCGGTTCTTGCCCTTATGGCAGTAATAGAACTGCGCACGGGGGCGGCGGTTCTACATACCATACCCCTAATCCCATCCCGCCTGGCAGGATCGAGGCTCATATTCCCGGATAATACCTAAACGCGCTCCTTAATTCCCGGCAATCGATAAAGCCCCGGCAAATTATTGATCCGCAGACTTTACCTGGAAATGGTTAATGCTTAAAAGAATAGGGACTGCCATTTCCACAGGTTATAAAGATGAGCCGCGACCGGCCGCAGACCCCCCGGCAGGCTGGCTTGTAAGATTATCTTTGACAGGAAAATCACAAATTATCCGGTTTCAATTTGTTGCGGCAGGATAAGGTTAACCGAGGCATCCAAGGAAACGCTTCCCTAACTGAAGGAAAATGGAGATGATGGAAATCCGCTTTCACGGCCGCGGCGGCCAGGGCGCGGTGACTTCGGTGGAGCTGCTGGCCCTGGCGGCCATTGGCGAAGGTAAGTTCGCCCAGGGCTTCCCCAGTTTCGGCCCGGAGCGCCGGGGCGCCCCGGTAATGGCCTTCTGCCGGGTGGATGACCGGCGCATCCGTCTGCGCTGCAAGATCCTCCAGCCGGATGTGGTGGTGGTGCTGGACCCCTCGCTGCTGAGGATTCAAAACCCCCCGGCGGACCTGAGGGAAAACGGCGTCATCGTCTTGAACACCCCCAGGAGCGCCGCGGAAATCCGCCGGGAATACGGCTATCAGCATACCCTGGCCCTGGTGGACGCCAACAAGATCGCCCGGGAGGTCCTGGGGGTGCCCATCGTCAACACCACCATGATCGGGGCGTTGCTGCGGGCCACCGGGGTGGTGAAGGCGGAGTCCCTGGAGGCGCCCTTGAAGGAACGTTTCGGCCCCCTGGCGGTGAAGAATTTCAATGCCCTGAAAGTGGCCTGGGAGGCCACTACCATAGAGGAGCGCCAGCCGTGAGTAAAGCGTGGGACCAGGTGACCTGGCAGGAAATGGAGATCGGCGCGGTCCTGACCGAGCCGGGGTCGGCCCGGGCTTACCGCACCGGGGATTGGCGGTCCATGCATCCGGTATGGGACAAGAAGCGCTGCATCCAGTGCGGGGTCTGCTGGACCGTGTGCCCCGAAGCCGGCATCTCCGAGGAACCGGATGGCTATTTCGAGATGAACGACTATTGCAAAGGCTGCGGCATCTGCGCCAAAGAGTGCGTCACCGGTTGCATCAGCATGGCGCCGGAGGAGGAATAATGGGCCAGCGAGTCGGCATGGAAGTCTCCATCGCGGTGAGCCATGCGGTGCAACTGGCCCGGGCCGAGGCTATCGCCGCTTATCCCATCACCCCCCAGACCCACATTGTGGAGCATCTCTCCTCCTTGGTGGCCAATGGCGACCTGGAGGCGGAGTTCGTCAACGTGGAGTCGGAGCACTCGGCCATGAGCGCCAGCGTCGGCGCCGCGGCCACCGGGGCCCGCACTTACACGGCCACCAGCTCTCAGGGTCTGGCCCTGATGCACGAGATCCTCTTCATCGCCTCCGGCATGCGGCTGCCCATCGTCATGACCGTGGCCAACCGGGCATTATCGGCGCCCCTGAGCATTTGGAACGACCACGGCGACATCATGGCGGAGAGGGACATCGGCTGGATCCAGATCTTCGTGGAGAACGGCCAGGAAGCCTTCGACCACAGCGTCATGGCCTTCAAGATCGCCGAAGACCACCGGGTGCTGCTGCCCACCATCATCAACCTGGACGGCTTCATCCTGACCCACGTGGTGGAGCCCCTGGAGATGCTGGACCAGGAGACGGTGGACCGGTTTCTGCCGCCGCTGACGCCGTATCTCAAGCTGGACCCCAAGAAGCCCGTGACCATGGGGGCCTTCGCCTTGCCGGAGCTCTACACCGAAGCCAAGATGGCCCATCAGATGGCCCTGACCAATTCTTATGGCCACATCCTGGAGGTCTGGCGGGAATGGGGCGAGCTGACCGGACGCCATTATCAACCGGTGGAGCGCTACCGCACCGAGGGGGCCAGGGTGCTGCTGCTTCTCATGGGGTCCCTGGCGGAAGTGGCGGAAGTGGCGGTGGATGAGATGCGAGAGGCGGGCCAGGCCGTGGGCCTGGTGAAGCCCAGGTTGTGGCGGCCTTTCCCCTTCGCGGATTTGCGGGCCGCCCTGGCCGGGGCCGACCTGGTCATCGTCTGCGACCGGGCCCTGTCCCTGGGGGGGGCGGCGGGGCCGGTGCTGGCGGAAGTGCGCAGCGCCCTCTATCCTTTGGCCCGGCGGCCCCAGGTGCTGGGCTATATCGTGGGACTGGGAGGCCGGGACGTGCAACCCCAGGTCTTCAAGGACATGGTGAGCCATGCCCTCAAGGAAATCGAGCAAGGACCCGGGGAAGAATTCTACCTGGTGGGAGTGAGGGGCTGATGGAAAAATTCGGTCGCGCCCAGAGCCAAAAATTCGATACCTACGCTTCCCGGTTGCTGCCCCGGGAAGAATTCTTCACCTCGGGGCACCGGTCCTGCCAGGGATGCGGCGAAGCCCTGGCAGTGCGTTGGGTGTGCAAGGCCATCGGCAAGGATGCCATCATCGCCCACGCCACCGGCTGCATGGAGATCGTCTCCTCGGGCCTGCCCCAAACGGCCTGGATGCACCCCTGGATCCACGTGGCCTTTGAGAACACCTCGGCGGTGGCCTCCGGCATCGAAGCCGCCTTGAAGGTCCTGGAGCGCAAAGGCAAACTCTCCGGCGCCATGCCCAAGGTGGTGGCCATGGGCGGTGACGGCGGCACCAGCGACATCGGTCTCCAGGCCCTCTCCGGGGCCCTGGAGCGAGGCACCAACTTCACCTACTTCTGCTGGGACAACGAAGCCTACATGAACACCGGCATCCAGAGGTCCAGCGCCACGCCCTACGGGGCCATGACCACTACCTCGCCGCCGGGCAAGATGAGCATCGGCCAGCGCAACTGGAAGAAGGACATGGTGGCCATCGCCGTGGCCCACGGCATCCCCTACGTGGCTACCGCCTCGCCCAGCTACCTCTTCGACCTTTACTTCAAGGTGAGGAAGGCCCTGGAAACCCCGGGACCGGCCTACATCAGCGTCCTGTCGGTGTGCCCCACCGGCTGGCGCTCCGCCACCGACCTCAGCGTCCGCCTGGGCCGCCTGGCGGTGGAAACCGGTGTCTTTCCCCTCTATGAGGTGGTGGATGGCAAGTTTCGCCTCACCGTGGAGCCGCCCAAATTGCGGCCCGTGAAGGACTATCTCAAGCCCCAGGGCCGCTTCCGCCATCTGCGGGACCCGGAGATCAACTTCATTCAGCAGCAGATTCAAGCCAATTACGACCTGCTCTTACAGAAATGCCAGGCGCCGTTTCCGGAATTCGCCCCGGTGCACATACCTGAGGTTGGACCAAGATGATAAATCCAGAAAAACTCGAAGCGATACTGGCTCATTATCAAGGAGGGTCCGCGGACCTGATTCCGGTGCTCCAGGACATCCAGGGCGCCTATGACTATCTGCCCCTGGAGATGTTGAAGTTGGTGGCCCAGAGGCTGCGGGTGCCTCTGACCCAGATTTACAGCGTGGCTACCTTCTACAATATGTTTTCCCTGGTTCCCAAGGGGCGCCACCAGGTCAGGGTCTGCTTGGGAACGGCCTGTCACCTCAAGGGCGGGCCCAGTCTGGTGCGGGGGTTGGAAAGGGACCTAAAGATCAGCGTGGGCCAGACCACCGAGGACCAGCTCTTCACTCTGGAAACCGTTAACTGCCTCGGGGCTTGCGCCTTGGCTCCTTTGGCGGCCATCGGCCCTGAATATCACCCCCATGCCTCCAGCCGCGAGCTCTCCCGGGTGGTCAAGCAGTTGCGCAAGGCCGCAGAAGAAGAACCGGAAGTAGAGGTGAAGGCGAAGGAACCGGTGGTCGCCGACACCAAAGGGCTCCCCCGGATCCAATCAGCCCAGGATTTGAATGCCTTCCGGGACCGGATCCTGTCCCAACGCGACCCCAACCAGCCCGTGGTCATCGTCTGCCACGGCACCGGCTGCCTGGCCAACAACAGCCCCGCAGTGGCCGAGGCCCTGCGCGGGGCCATCCAGGCCGCCAAGATCACGGCCAAGGTGGTGCCGCAGATCAAGACCACCGGTTGCCACGGCTTCTGTTCCCGGGCCCCGGTGGTGGTGGTCCAGCCCGCGGGCTTTTTTTACCAAAACGTCGCTCCGGACGACGCGGCCGAAATCGTCACGACCACGCTAATGGAAGGGAAACCGGTGGACCGTCTCCTGGCGGTGGATCACCATACCGGCGAACACGTGCCCCACGAACGGGACATTCCCTTTTACAAGCACCAGACGCGCATCGTACTGAGCAACATCGGCAAGATCGACCCCACCGACGTCCACGACACCATCGCGGTCAACGGCTACCAGGCCGCGGTCAAGGCCATAACCACCCTGACCCCGGAGGAGATCATTAATGCCGTGGAGGCCTCCGGGCTTCGGGGCCGCGGCGGCGGGGGATTCCCCACCGGACGGAAATGGCGCCTTTGCCGGGGCGTGCCCGGAGATCAGAAATTCATTATCTGCAACGGTGACGAAGGCGATCCCGGAGCCTTCATGGACCGGAGCATCATGGAGGGCGATCCCCACCGGGTGTTGGAGGGCATGATCATCGGCGCTTACGCCATCGGCGCCAGCCAGGCTCACATCTATGTGCGCTCCGAGTACCCCCTGGCCGTCAAGCACCTGCTCATCGCCATCGAGCAGGCCCGGGCCATGGGCCTCCTCGGGAAAAACATCCTGGGCGCCGGTTTCGACTTTGACATTAAGATCAGCAAGGGAGGCGGCGCCTTTGTCTGCGGCGAAGAGACCGCGCTCATCCGTTCGGTGGAGGGCGATATCGGTGAGCCGGTGCCCCGGCCCCCCTATCCGGCCCAACACGGCCTCTGGGGCAAACCCACGGTGATCAACAACGTGGAAACCTGGGCCACCGTCCCGGTGATCATCAACCAGGGGGCGGATTGGCTGGCCGCCATCGGCACCGAAAAGAGCAAGGGCACCAAGGTCTTCTCCTTGGTGGGCGCGGTGAACCATACCGGGCTGGTGGAAGTGGCCATGGGCACCACCCTGCGCCAGGTTATCTACGATATGGGCGGCGGCATCGCCGAGAACCGCGACTTTAAAGCGGTCCAGATCGGCGGCCCCTCCGGCGGCTGCGTCCCGGCCCAGTATCTGGACCTGCCGGTGGACTACGACAGCCTGCAGTCCGTGGGCTCCATGATGGGCTCCGGCGGCATGATCGTCATGGACACCACCACTTGCATGGTGGACGTGGCGCGGTATTTCATGTCCTTCTGTCATGAAGAGTCCTGCGGCAAGTGCACCCCCTGCCGGGAAGGGACCAAGCAAATCCTGGAGATCCTCACCGAAATCACCCAAGGCCGGGGCAGCGAAGAGCACCTGGCCCTGATGGAGGAACTGTGCGCCACCATGGCCTCCGCCTCCCTCTGCGGCCTGGGCCAAAGCGCCGCCAAACCGATCCTCTCCACCATGAAATATTTCCGGGAAGAATACGAGGCTCACGTCCGGGATAAGAAATGCCACGCCCTGGTGTGCCGGGCCCTGTTGAAATACACCATCGACCCGGAGACCTGCACCGGTTGCCTGGCCTGTGTGCGGGAGTGCCCGGCGGAGGCGATCCGGGGCGAAGCGGGCGAACCCCAGGAACTGGACCAGGAACTCTGTGTCAAATGCGGCCGGTGTTATGAAATCTGCAAATTCGAAGCGGTTAAGGTAGAGTCATGAACAGCAATTACGTGAATCTGACCATCGACGGCCAAACGGTGCAATCGCAGCCCGGCCTGAGCCTCTTGCTGGCGGCCCGGGAGCAGGGGATTGAGATTCCCACCCTCTGTTACCATGACGATCTCAAGCCCGAAGGCCATTGCCGCCTGTGCGTGGTGGAAATCGGCGAGCCGGGCCGCACCCGCCTGGTGAACTCCTGCACCTATCCGGTGGAGCCCGGCCTGACCGTGCAAACCGCCTCGGAGAAGGTCCTGCAGGCCCGGCGCATGGTGCTGGAGCTGCTCTTGGCCCAGGCGCCGGCGGCCGAGCTCATCCAGAAGATGGCCGAGGAGCACGGGGTCTACGAGACCCGCTTCAAAAAGGCGGACCCCCAGGCCCGCTGCATCCTCTGCGCCCAGTGCGTCCGCACTTGCCGGGAAGTGGTGGGGGTGAACGCCATTTCCATGGCCTTCCGCACCCCGAAGAAAATAGTGGCCACGCCCTTTAAGGAAGAATCCGAGGCCTGCATCGGCTGCGGCTCCTGCGTCTTCGTCTGCCCCACCAACGTCATCGCCTATACCGAGAAGGACGGCATCCGCACCGTCTGGGGCCGCCATTTCGAACTGCAACCCTGTAAGGTGTGCGGCAACTACATCGCCCCCAAGGCGCAACTGGAACACTGGGCCAAAATCACCGGCGATCCGGTGGAAAGCTTTTTTGTCTGCCGGGATTGTAGATAGAAAGGATTTGGGGGAGGGCCGGGGGAATTCTTCCGCCGCCTCCCCCACACCCCCGCATAAGCAGGCCAGGGAACTTCCCTGGCCTTTTTTTTAAGCCTTACCTTTTATAATAGGCTTAATTAATGCCGCGCTTCAAAAGAATTTGCGCTTAAATGTAGATCCTATGTAGCGAAGCGCCTTTTCGCCATCTCGGCTGCCATTTTGATGGCGGCCTTGAGGCTGTCGGGGGCTGCCTGGCCGGTGCCCGCCAGGCCGTAGGCGGTGCCGTGGTCCACCGAGGTGCGGATGATGGGGAGGCCCAGGGTGACGTTCACCCCGTCCAGGAAATGGAGGAGCTTCAAGGGAATGAGGCCCTGGTCGTGATACATGCAGACCACCGCGGCGAACTCCCCCTGGCGGTGGCGCCAGAACAGGGTGTCGGCCGGGAAGGGGCCGGTAACCGGCAGGCCCGCGGCCTGGGCCTTCTTGATCGCGGGGGTGATGATCTCCTCTTCTTCGCGGCCGAACAGGCCGCCCTCGCCGGCGTGGGGGTTGAGGGCCGCCACCGCCAGGGGCGCGGCCGCCAGGCCGAAGTCCCGGGCCAAGGCCTTGCAGGTGAGGGCGAAGAGGCGATAGAGGCCCTCGACGGGTCAAGCGCCGGGGCACCTCGGCCAGGGCGCAGTGGATGGTGGCCAGGACGACCCGGAATTCGTCCCCGGCCAGCATCATGGCCACCTCGGCGGTGCCGGTCTTGTCCGCCAGCAGCTCGGTGTGTCCGGGATAGGGGTATCCCGCCAGATTCATGGAGAGCTTGCTGATGGGCGCGGTGACCAGCCCGGCCACCCGCTGCTCCAGGGCCAGATCAATGGCCCGCAAGATATAGGAGACCATGGCCCGGCCGCTGGCCGCAGTGGGATGGCCGTACTTCAGATCCCGGGGCGGTAGCTGGGACAGCGCCATGAGGTCCAGGGTTCCCGGCTTATAGCGGCCGGCCTCGGGCCGCTCCGCCAGGTGAATGGCCAGGGCCGGGGAAAGCGAAAGCACGGCCCGCTCCAGGGCGGGAAAGTCGCCCAGCACCAGGGGCCGGCAGAGCTGGTAGATGCGGGCGTCGGCCAGGGCCTTGACGATGATCTCCGGCCCGACTCCCACCGGATCTCCCATGGTCAGGGCCAATATGGGGCGCAGTTCTTCAGAAATGGCTCGGGCTCCAGTCATGGGGCAGGACCCCAGCGCCGGGAATGGCGCAGGTGCTCCTGAAAGTTGGCTTCATAGCGGGCCGCCAGGGCCTGGTCCCGAATCACCAGCAGATTTTCGGCGTTGTCCTCCTCGGCGCTGCGGGTGAAGTTGAAGGACCCGGTAATCACCGTCTCCCCGTCAATGATCATGATCTTATTGTGGGCGATGTGGTAGGCCGCGTCAATCCAGGTGGGCACCCGGTCGGCCAGTAGGGAGCGCAAAACAGAATATTGTTCCTCCGCGGCCCCCGCGTCCAGGATGACCGCCACCTCGACCCCCCGGGTCTGGGCCGCGATGACCGCCTGGAGGATGGGATGCGAGGTAAAGATATAGGCCTCGATGTGCAGGGATTTGCGGGCCTGGCCCACCGCGGCGACGATGGCCTGGGTGCAGCCGCCCTGGGGGGAAAAATAGACCGCCCACCGCGGCTGGGCCGCGGCCTGCATCGCCGGGGCCGCCAGGGCCGGGGCCGCCAGACAGCACCACAGCGCCAGCACTAATCCCAGCGCCCTGTTTATCTTCCTCAATTGCATAAGTTATCTCCCCCTTCTGGTCGTCCCCCCAACGAGTTTGGCGGCCTGGAAGGACAGTCAGAGCTGAGGAATTACCCCCGCACTTTTTCCCTGCACTTTTCGGGGGATATGTGCCAAAATATGGTCCAATCAAACTATGACGTGGGATGA
Organism: uncultured delta proteobacterium; assembly: GCA_963808395.1. Classification (GTDB taxonomy): domain Bacteria; phylum Desulfobacterota; class Desulfobaccia; order Desulfobaccales; family 0-14-0-80-60-11; genus JAPLJC01. The sequence goes on from CAWEFJ010000019.1 coordinate 118,452, forward strand.
GGGCAATGTCAATGGCAGAAACGGGCAGCGGACGACTGCAGGGAGTGAAACTCGGGTTCATCGGCGCCGGGGCCATGGGCGGGGCCATTATCCAGGGACTGCTGGCCGGCGGCCGGGTAGCCGGGAAGAACCTGGTCTATTACGACCCGGATCGGACCCGGCAGACGCAGATGGACCGGCTGGGGGTGCAGGCCGTCCCGGCGCCGGCCGCGGTAATGCAGGCCCAGGTGGTGCTCCTGGCGGTCAAGCCCCAGGTAATGGGCCAGGTGCTGGCGGGGATCAGGGGAGCCGCCGGTCCCGGACATCTCATCATCTCCATCGCCGCCGGGGTGGCCCTGAAGGCGCTGGAGAAGGCCCTGCCCCAGTCCCGGGTGATTCGGGTCATGCCCAATACCCCCACCCTGGTGGGGGCCGGTATGGCGGCCCTGGCCCCGGGGAGCCGGGCCACCCCGGAAGACCTGGCCCTGGCCCTGGAGATCTTCGAGGCCGTGGGCCGGGCCGTGGTGGTGGAAGAGAAGCTGATGGACGCGGTCACCGGCCTGAGCGGCAGCGGCCCGGCTTATGTGGCCGTGTTCCTGGAGGCCATGGCTGACGGCGGCGTGAAAATGGGCCTGCCGCGACCCCTGGCCCTGCTCCTGGCCAGCCAGACCATCATCGGCGCCGCCCGCCTCTGCCTGGAAAATGAGATCCACCCCGGGATGCTGAAAGACCTGGTGACCTCTCCGGGAGGCACCACCATTGTCGGCCTCCACGTCCTGGAAGAGGGCCGCTTCCGGGGCCTGGTGATGAGCGCCGTGGAAGCCGCGGCCCTGCGAGCCCGGGAATTGGGGAAGGAGTGATAGCGAGTAGTTGGGGGAGGGGGCCAGGGGCCGTCGGTCCCTGGCTCCCTCCCCCAACCCAGCATTTGGGGGATTGGGAGGGAAGCTGGCTACGGATGCAGATCGTTGCTCGTCTTTGCTTTGCCGTGATGCTCAGGAATTTTATTGCAGCGCGTCGCCTATTTCCCGCGCCGCCAGCCGCAGCTCGTAGTTTTTTTGCAGGTTCATCCAGATATCCGGCCCGCGTACCAAACCAGCGGCCCAGGCGCAAGGCCGTATCCCCCGAGATTCCACGCCTGCCCCGGATGATCTCGGTGAGCCGGTTTGTCGGCACCCCCAATTCTTTCGCCAGTTCGTTGGCGCTCATGCCGAGCGCCTTCAGTTCGTCAGCCAGGTGTTCTCCCGGATGGATAAGAATCCGCGCCATAAGTCATCTCCTAATGGTAATCCACGATTTCTACGTTAAACGGCCCCGGAGAGCCTTCCGGCCATTCAAAGCATATCCGCCATTGGTCGTTGATCCGGACGCTGTATTGGCCTTGGCGATCCCCTTTTAGCCTTTCAAGCCGGTTGCCGGGGGTGTTCAGCGCCATCAGGCGGTCGGCAGCGTGGAGGCGGTCGAGCCGCAACATGGCTTGCCGCTCGCAGCTTTGGAAGGCCTTAACCCGCTCGCCCTCGAAAAAAGCCCGGGTCCGCTTGTCGCGGAAACTTATAATCATTCATTTCCTTGTATGATTATATGTTATACGTTAAACATATAATGTCAAGGCTTTTTCGCTAGGAGATGATTATAAGGGGCCGGAGAAGTCGGGCTGTAGCCCGCCTTCCCCGGCCCTAAAATCTTAAGGGGTTGGGGGTAGGGGTTTGGGGGAGGGGGCAGGGGCCGTCGGCCCCTGGCCCCCTCCCCCAAGAAATCCTCATCTCCAAGTCTTTATCAGGCGCAGATGGATATCCACGGCGGGGGCGCTGTGGGTGAGTCGGCCCATGGAGATGAGGTTGACTCCGGTGGCGGCCACCCCGGGCAGGCGTTCGGCGGTGATGGAGCCGGAGGCCTCCAACAGGGCGCGGCCGGCAGTGATGGCCACGGCTTTTTTCATGGTAGCCTCATCCAGATTATCCAGCATGATGACCTCGGCGCCGGCGGCCAGGGCTTCTTCCAGGCCCGCCAGGTCGGTGACTTCCACTTCGATCTTCAGGAGGTGGTGGGAGTGCTGGCGGGCCTGTTGCACCGCCTGGGTGATGGAGGCCGACGCGGCCAGGTGGTTGTTCTTGATGAGGACGCCGTCGTAGAGCCCGGCCCGGTGGTTGCGGGCGCCGCCCAGGCGCACCGCGTATTTCTCCAGGGCCCGCCAGCCCGGGGTAGTCTTGCGGGTATCCACCAGGGCGGCGGCGGAGCCTTCAATCAGGCTCACCATGCGCCGGGTGAAGGTGGCGATGCCCGAGAGGCGCTGGAGGAAGTTGAGGGCGGTGCGCTCGCCCGTAAGGATTCCGGCCACCGGGCCGCTCAGGCTTGCCAGCACCGTGCCCGCCGCAATTTCCCGGCCTTCTTCCACCTGCGGTTCAAAGACCAGACTGGCATCCAGCTTGTGAAAAACCCGGGCGGCCACCGGCAGGCCGGCCACCACCAGGTCCTGCTGGGCCCGAAGGTGGGCCTCACCCTGAAGGTCCGGGGGGATCAAGGCCTGGGTGGTGACGTCGCCTGCTCCCAGGTCCTCTTCCAGGGCCAGGTCGATGAGGCGGTCAACGAGGGGCGAAGCAGGGAAAGCGGTCATCAGTCCGAATCCTCGTAGGGGCGACCCGCCGGGTCGCCCTGCATCATGGCGAGCTGCGGAAAGATATTTGCTTGGAAAGCGTTTGTTTAACCGTGCACGAGGCCGCCATTTCCATTAACTTTTGCCGTTGCGCCGCAGTCAAATCACCCTGCAATTCGACACCATACTCAAAAACTGTCTGCTCGGGATTATCTTTATTGAGGGAGACGCTTACCTTGGCCTCGGAGAGCGGGATTTGGTGTTGGTCGGCGTACCTGCGGAGGGTGATATTGAGGCAACAAGCGAAAGCTGCCTCAAGCAGATCGACAGGACTAAAGCCCGAGCCGCTCCCTCCCTTTTCCAGGGTGGTGTCGCAGGTGGCCTCCCTTTTTCCATCGGAAAAGATCGTGGCATACGGAGTTTTCGTACCGACACTGACAATCATTTGCTTTCTCCCACCCATCTTATGGGTTCGTCTTAGGATAATCCCTCACAACACCTTAATGCGCTAGAAAATCTTTTCCCTCAAGCCCTTGGTCCACAGTTCCGGTTCCAGGATGAAATTGACGACCTTCTCGGGTTCCCCGGGGTTGTTCAGGCGCACGAAGACATGGGGTGCGGCTTCGGACAACTGCACCTCAAAGGTGGCCAGGGTGCGGGTCTCGCGGGGGGTGCTGCCGAAGCGGTTGATGCTGCGGTCCGGGCCGTCATGGCGGTCCTGGCTAAAGATCAGGAAGTCGGCGAAAGTGAATTTTTGGTTAGCGGTTTCCTGATCTGCCAGCAACTTGCCGATGCGGCGCAGCCGCACCCTGCTGCCAGGGGTCGCCAGGTAATTGGCCCACCGCAAATCCGGGTCCAGGTAATGGTTGGTGTGGCACAGGGCGCCCCGGTCGCTAACACGGGAGGCCACCAGGCCGCCGGGGGTCACTTCGATCCAGGCCACCTTATGGAGGTCGGCCACCATCTCGAAGACGGGATAGCTGGCGGCCAACAGGTCCTTTTGGGCCAGGACCTCGTCCACCGAGGCGCAGCGGCTCAAGAGGGCCTGGGTGAGGGCGACGGCGTCGCACTTCTGCTGCCGTGCCGCGGGGAGGCAACTGGCCCGGGCATCCACCACCACCAAGCCTTTCTCGTTGATCCCGGCCACCGCCGCTTCCTCGGGGTTGGCCGCGGCCACCAGGGCCAGGTGCTGGTAGCCGCCCTTGGGGGTGCAGACCCTCAGGGCGCTTGCCTGGGGGTCGCGGTCCCGGTTCTTGACGATGAGGGCGCCGCCTCCGGCCACCCGGTCCCCCGCCGCGGCGAACAGGGTGCAGGCCTGGGCAGAGGGGCCAGCCGCCACCATCATAAAACTCAGAAAAAAGAAGATTGCAATAATCCCTTTTCTAAATAATTGTCTATAGAAGTAATTCATTCTATTTTATCTTTTTTTCCTAAATTGTGCCTTGCACAGAGAATTTGGATATTTTCGGAAACAAGCGAAGACCCACCTTTGGAGTATGGGATTATATGGTCGAAATGAAGATTATCCTGGCTCCCACATCTAATGCATTTCCCTTTATCTCGCTTCCAAACTTCTAATTTCACCGATGTAGGAATTATACGATTATGATTTAGATCTCTTGGTTCAGCATCAGGTTGAAAAAAAGATTCATCCAACAATTCCAGTTTGAATTTAAACACTTTCCGGGTATTGCTCGCTTCCCGCCAGGCATCAGTAAGTTTAAATAACCCATTAAAAACCCAAATCCCAGATTTTATCTTTTCATAAACTTTTACTAACTCAGGTTCGCTTTCTCTACGCCTATACCTCAAAGCCGATTCATAAAAAAGTCCGTTTTGGGTTAGGCCACCCCCAGGATTTTGCAAGGGTTGATCAATCAGCTTGGGTTTTGGTCCATCTTTGAACGAGGGAGTATCATGTCCTTCATAGATAAGTATCTTGCCATTCTCTTCGATTCGATCAGCATATGGCGCGCCAGTCCTCAGGCTCATCAAAATTACGCTCAACGCACCTTTTAGACGATAATTCATTCCCCTTTGCAGATTTACGCCTTCTGTTCGGCACATATCTAAATAAGAAATTACATCTCCTTGCTTAAACATTATCTCGTACCAGAATATTATATAGGGTGCAAACTTCAAATCCTATATTTGGCGGGCGGTGCCCGCCGCACATCAACGGCACAGGCGAGACGCCTGTGCCACCAGGCAAACCATGCAGGTAAGCCGGGGCCGCAGGTCCCGGCTTACCTCATTATAAGGGGGTTGGGAGGGGAGTTTGAGGGGAGGGCGGGGGCCGTCGGCCCCCGGCCCTCCCCTCAAAATAATCATCTCGTCCCCTCACCCCATCAATTCCTTAATCCGCTCCCGGTGGTTTTTGAGTTTGGTGAGCTTTTCGGTCCAGGCCTGGAGCTTTTCTTTTTCTTTCTGGACCACCTGGGCCGGGGCCTTGCTGAGGAAGTCCTCATTGCTCAGTTTGCGTTGGGCTGCCGTCAGGTCTTTTCCCAGTTTCTCGATTTCCCGGCTGAGGCGGCGTTCTTCTTCGGTAAAGTCGATGACCCCGGCCAGGGGCAGGTAGATATCCAGATTACCCACCACTGCTCTGGCAGCAGAAGGAGGCGGTCCGGAAGCGTCATTAAAGTGAAGCTCTTCAACCTTGGCTAAGAGGGAGATGGATTGCCGATGTTGGTGCAATTCCTGGATGGCTTGATCGTCAGGGCTATGGATATAGGCCTTCACTTGCATAGCAGGAGGGACATTCATTTCCGCTCGCAAGTTGCGAATAGCAATTATGCAGTCCATTACCAGGCCCATTTCGGCTTCGGCTTTGGGGTTGATCAGGGCTTCATCCGCCTCGGGGTAAGGCGCCACCATGATGGAGCCCCGGGCCCCGGGCAGTTTTTGCCAGATCTCCTCGGTGAGGAAGGGCATGAAGGGATGGAGCAGCCTTAGGGCGGCGCTCAGGAGCCGCAGCAGGACCTCCTGGCAGTGGCGGCGGGCCGTTGGGTTTTCTTTATCATAGAGCCGGGGCTTGATGAGTTCCAGGTACCAGTCGCAGAACTCGTGCCAGATGAACTGGTAAAGGCTGTTGGCCGCCTGGTCGAACTCGTAGGCGTCCAGGCGGTCCCGGGTCTCTCTGGCGACCTGCTGCAGGCGGCTGACGATCCAGGCCTCCTCCGCCCGCAAAGGTTCTGGGCCGGTCTCCTCCGGGGGGCCGGCAGGGTCGTAGTCCTCCAGGTTCATCAAGGTGAAGCGGGAGGCGTTCCACACCTTGTTGGCGAAGTTGCGGTAGCCGGCGATGCGCTCCTCGGAGAGGCGCACGTCCCGGCCCATGGCCGCGAAAGCCGCCAGGGAAAAGCGGAAGGCGTCGGTGCCGTAGGCTTCCATCAGGTCCAGGGGGTCGATCACGTTGCCCTTGGATTTGCTCATCTTCTGGCCTTCCGGGTCCCGCACCAGGGCGTGGATATAGACCTCCCGGAAGGGCACCTCCCCCATGAAATGAATCCCCATCATCATCATCCGGGCCACCCAGAAAAAGAGAATATCGAAGGCGGTAATCAGAACGCTGGTGGGGTAGAAGATTTTCAGCTCCGGGGTGGCATCCGGCCAGCCCAGGGTGGAGAAGGGCCAGAGGGCCGAGGAGAACCAGGTGTCCAGGACGTCGGTCTCCTGGGCCAGTTCGACGCCGGCGCATTGGGGGCACTCCACGGGGTCTTCCCGGCTGACTATGACCTGGCCGCAATTCTTACAGGTCCAGGCAGGGATGCGATGGCCCCACCAGATCTGCCGGGAGATGCACCAGTCCCGGATATTGGTCATCCAGTCGAAGTAGCTCTTGTCCCAGTTGGCCGGGAGGAGGCGGGTGCGGCCGTCCTGCACCGCTTCCATGGCCGCCTCGGCCAGGGGCTTCACCATGACGAACCACTGCCGGGAGACCAGGGGCTCGACGATGACCTTGCAGCGGTAACAATGGCCCACCGGGACTACGTAGGGCTCCACCTTTGCCAGGAGGCCGAGGCGCTTCAGGTCCTTGACGATCTGCTCCCGGCAGACGAAACGGTCCATACCCACGTATTTGGGGCCGGCTTCTTTGGTCATCTTGCCGCCCGGGTCGATGACCTGGACGGCCGGGAGTTGATGGCGCCGGGCCACCTCGAAGTCGTTGAAGTCGTGGGCCGGGGTGATCTTCAGGGCGCCGCTGCCGAACTCCGGGGAGACGTAAGAGTCGGTGATTACCGGGATCTCCCGCCCCAGCACCGGCAGGCGCAGGGTGGCGCCGTGGAAGGCCAGATAGCGCTTATCTTCGGGATGGACCGCCACCGCGGTGTCGCCCAGCAGGGTTTCGGGCCGGGTGGTGGCCACGGTGAGGTGGCCGCTGCCCTGGGCCAGGGGATAGCGGATATGGTAAAGGTGGCCGTCGTGGGGGTCGTGCTCCACCTCCAGGTCCGCCAGGGCGGTGCGGCAGCGGGGGCACCAGTTGATCATGTAGTCGCCCCGGTAGATGAGGCCTTCTTCATAGAGGCGCACGAAGACCTCGCGCACCGCCCGGGACAGACCCTGGTCCAGGGTGAAGCGCTCCCGGCTCCAGTCGCAGGAGCAGCCCAGGCGCTGCAACTGCTTGATGATCTGCCCGCCGGATTCCGCCTTCCACCGCCAGACCCGCTCAATGAAGGCCTCCCGGCCCAGGGCGTGGCGGTCGCTGCCCTCCGCGGCCAGCATCCGTTCCACCACGTTCTGGGTGGCGATGCCGGCGTGGTCGGTGCCCGGCATCCACAGGACGTCAAAACCCTGCATGCGCTTGTAGCGCACCAGGATGTCCTGCAGGGTATTGTTCAGGGCGTGGCCCATGTGCAAGAGGCCGGTGACGTTGGGGGGCGGGATGACGATGCAGTAGGGCGGTTTGCTGCCGTCGGCCTTGGCCCGGAACAGCCCCTGCTCTTGCCAATATTTGTACCACTTTTCCTCAATCCGGGAGGGATCGTAAACTTTGTCCAGAATTTCCGCCATGGTGGTCCTTATTAATCTAATTTCTTATAAACCCGGCTGCGGTGTTGGACGGCAGCGATTTCAATGACGTGTTCTGCTGCGTTCACGGCGAAGACGAGTCGCCAGTCGCCCACCCTGGAATAACGCCGATCCGGTGCCATTTCTAACTGTTTCGATAGGCGATGATCGAATGGGTTCAAGGCCAGTTCGTCAATGCGTGCCTGGACCCGCTTCATGGTGGCCCGATCCATCCGCTCAATTTCCTTAATAGCCTTGGCGGAGGGGCGCACCTGGTATTTCACAGGCCGTGCCTTTGTTTGAACTCTTCCCAGTCCACATACTCACCCCGCTGGATCCGGGCAAAACCTTCCTCAATCTCTGACAGGTCCTGGGCCGAAAAGTATTCCTCTCCTTCCCGGAGACTAAGCAAAAATTCCAAGAAACGCTTGGCCGCTATAGTCTCCGTCTCGGGCAAAGCCTCAATTAAGCCGTGTAATTGTTTCTTGGATACGGTTTTCATGAAATTATACCTCCGAGGCAATTCTATCACCAAATAATGCCGCACGCCACGCAGATAGAGGTTCCCGATGCTCACGACATTCTTCGGCTTTCTTTATCCCGGGGAAGCGGCAGATGTCAAGATATGCGTGGTCATTCAGTTTAAAGGGAAAAGGGGGAGGGATTTGACAGGGGTGGAATATATTTGATATGACCAAGTGGTCATGTTGAGACACGAAGAAGCGGTCCTGGCCACCTTCCGGCAACTGCCGCCGGACAAGCAGGAACGCGTCCTCACCGCCGCCCTGGCGGAGTTCGCGGACCAGGGATATCGGGCCGCCTCCCTGAACCGTCTGGTGGCCCGGGCGGGCATTGCCAAAGGGTCCCTCTATCAATATTTTCCCAATAAAGCAGGGATCTTCCGCCACCTGTTCCAGTTTGCCCTGGATCGGGTCCGGCGCACCCTGCTCACGGTCAAGGAAGATACCCTGGAGGAAGGGTTCTTCAGCCGCCTGGAGAAGTCCTTGCTGGCCGGGGTGGGGTTCCTGCGGGAGCATCCCCGCATCTTCAACTTCTACCTGAAGATCCAGTTCGACCAGAACGTCCCCTACCGGGAGGAGTTCCTGACCACGGTGCGCCGCCACGCGGTGGATTACTTCTCCTCCCTGGTGCGCCGGGCCAAGGCCCGGGGGGAGCTGCGGCCCGGAGTGCCGGAGGCTGCGGTCCTCTTCCTGCTGGACGCCCTGTTCGACCGCTTCCTCCAGGCTGTGGCCGTGCCCGCCCTGGACGTCACCCTGGGTCTGCACCAGGCGCCGGAGGCGATCATCCGCAAACGGGTCAAGGAACTGGTGCAACTGTTGCGCGAAGGCCTGGCGGCATACGTGATGGAATTGTTTATCCCCTCCCCCTTAGGGGGCACTCAGGGGCGTATTAGCTATCGCATAGCTAACCTACCGCCCCTCTCGGAAGTTTTGAGATTTTACTGAAACAATATGGGCGACCATGTATTTCCGATCTTAAATGACCAGCCGGTCATAAAGGAGTCCGGGGATGGCCCTTCCCAAGTTTCAGGACCCCAATCTGAGGTCCATCTATGACAAGGTAGCCGCAAAGGTCCGGCTGGACCGGGAAGACGGCCTGGCCCTGTTCGAGAGCGCCGATCTGCTGGGGGTGGGGGCCCTGGCCCAGGTGGTGCGCCAGCGGCTCCACGGCCGCCGGGCCTATTACATCTATAACCAGCACCTCAACTACTCCAACATTTGCGTCAACGGCTGCAAGTTCTGCGCCTTTAGCCGCAAGGCCGGAGAGCCGGGGGCCTACGAGATGTCCCTGGAGGAGATCTTCGCCAGGATCGAGGCCCGGCGCCACGAACCCATCACCGAGATCCACATCGTGGGCGGTTGCCATCCGGACCTGCCCTTTTCCTTTTACCTGGAGATGCTCCGGGGCATTAAAAGGCTGCGCCCCGGGGTGCACCTCCAGGCCTTCACCGCGGTGGAGGTGGCCCATCTCTCCGACCGGGCCGGGCTGAACGTCGCCGACACCCTGCTGGCCCTGCAAGGAGGCGGGTCTGGGATCCCTCCCCGGCGGCGGCGCCGAGGTCTTCAGCCCCCGCATCCGGCAAAATCTCTGTCCCGAAAAGCTCTCCCCGGAAGGGTGGCTGGGGGTGTCCCAAACCGCCCACCGGCTGGGGCTCAACACCAACGCCACCATGCTTTATGGCCACCTGGAGACCCTGGAAGAGCGGGTGGATCATCTAATCAGACTTCGCCAGGCGCAAGACGAAACCCACGGGTTTTTGGCCTTCATCCCCCTGGCCTTCCATCCCCAAAACACCGGCCTCAGTGAGCTGAGCGGCCCCAGCGCCATCGATGATCTCAAGACCCTGGCGGTCTCTCGCCTGCTGTTGGACAACATTCCCCATATCAAGGCCTTCTGGATAATGCTGGGGCCCAAGCTGGCCCAGATTTCCCTGTGTTTCGGGGTGGACGACGTGGACGGCACCGTCATGGAGGAGCGCATCACTCACATGGCCGGGGCCCAGACCCCCCAGGGGCTGACCCGGGCCCAGCTCCGGGGCCTGATCCGGGAAGCCGGCTGTGAGCCGGTGGAACGGGACACCCTCTACCAGATAGTAGCCAGTAGCAGTAGTCAGTAGTCAGTAGCCAGTGGTCAGTTATAAGGATAGATAATCCCGCCCTTTAGAAAAGGGCGGGAAGAGCTTGCTTAAATGAACCATAAATCATGAATCCGCCCTTATTTTCGAATACTGGCCGCTGGCCGCTGGCCCCTGATCCCTTTAAAGAGGTCGAAGAATGATTTCCGGCAAACGCCTCGACCGGCGGGCGGCCAACCGCCTCTGGGACCTGGACCTCCTCACCCTGGGGAGCGCCGCCGATCAGGTGCGCCGGCGCCTCCACCCCGAGTCCCGGGTCAGTTACGTCATCGACCGCAACATCAACTACACCAACATCTGCGTCTCCGGCTGCCGCTTCTGCGCCTTCTTTCGCCCCCCCGGGGCCCCGGACGGCTACGTCCTGGGCTGGGACGACCTGGCCGCCAAACTTAAGGAACTCAAGGACCACGGCGGCAGCGGGGTCCTCCTCCAGGGAGGCCTCAACCCGGAACTGGGGCCGTCGTATTACGCGAGGCTAATCGGCTGCATCCGGGACGCCGGCCTGGCGGTGCATGGCTTTTCCCCCCCGGAGCTGGTCTTTTGGGCCGGCCAGTGGGCCCTGACCCTGGAGGAGGTCATCCGCCTCCTAATGGCCGCGGGCTTAAGCTCCATTCCCGGGGGCGGCGCCGAGATCCTGGTGGACCGGGTGCGCCGCCTGGCTTCCCCCCATAAGTGCGACAGCGCCCAGTGGCTGGAGGTCATGGCCACCGCCCATAAATTGGGGTTAAAGACCAGCGCCACCATGATGTTCGGGCATCTGGAGACCCGGGCCGAGCGCCTCGAGCACCTCCTCAAGATCCGGAAGTTGCAGGATGAGACCGGGGGTTTCACCGCCTTCATCCCCTGGACCTTCCAGCCCGGGTCCACCAGTCTGGGGGGCGAACCCCTGGGCGCCGTGGAATATTTGCGCACCCTGGCCATCTCCCGGCTGGTGTTGGACAACGTGCCCCACCTGCAGGTTTCCTGGGTGACCCAGGGACCCAAGGTGGCCCAGCTCGCCCTGAAATTCGGGGCCGACGACTTCGGCTCCACCATGTTGGAAGAAAACGTGGTGGCCGCCACCGGGGTGGGCTTCCGGCTGCCCCGGGAGGAAATCGAAACCCTCATCCGCCAGGCCGGCTATGAGCCGCGGCTGAGAGACCATCGGTATAATTTGCTGTGAGATCTGGGGGGAGGGAAGGGCCGGCGGATCAGCGGCGAGACGCCGCGTCCCTGTCCCCCTCGCCGATAAGGAAATCCATGAAGCCCGAAATCGCGGTCATCGCCCGGGTGGGGGCGCATCAAGCCTTGGCGGGCCAGGGCCTGAAGCCGGACAAGACCGAGGTCTTTTCCACCCCTTACGGCGACAGCCGCCCGGTGCATTTCTTCCGGCACCAAGGCCTGGAGTTTGTGGTCCTCTCCCGCCACGGCGAAGCGGGCTATGAAATCTCCGCCCCCTTTATCAACGCCCGGGCCAACCTTTATGCCTTGAAGGACCTGGGAGTGGCCAAGGTCCTGGCCTGGGTGGCCCCGGGGTCCCTGCGGCAGGAACTGGCCCCCGGGGATCTGGTGGTCCCCGGGGATGTGCTGGATGAAGGACGGGGCGGCCCCCATACCTTTTTTACCGGGGTGGGCTGGGGTTTTATTCGCCATAACCCGCTGTTTTGTCCCGAACTTAGAGAAGCCTTGCTCCGGGGTCTGGCCGGGGCGCCCTTCACGGTCCACGGCCACGGGGTTTATCTGGCCACCACCGGGCCCCGCCTGGAGACGGCCGCGGAGATCCGCAAGTTCCGCCTCCTGGGGGGCGACCTGGTGGGCCAGACCCTGGCGCCGGAGGTCTTCCTGGCCCGGGAGCTGGAGCTCTGTTACGTCGCCCTCACTTACGTGGTGAACTATGCCGAGGGCCTCCTGGACCGGCCTTACCGGCCCGGGACGCTGTTCGAGGGGCTGGCCACCCCGGAGGAGATGTCCCGGGTGGCCGCGGTGGAAGCGGCCCTGCCGCAGTTGCTCCTGGGCCTCTTGCCAGGCCTGGCGGCCACCCCGCGGCAATGCCCCTGCCCCCGGCTGCTGGAGCGCTACCGCCTCCGGGGCGATCTCGGCCCGGACTGGCGCACCTGGGTGCGCTGAGGAATACCGGCAGGGCGGTGCTGCGGCCTGCCGGGCATGGACTCGAGGCTAAAGATGGTGATTACTGCGGCCTGCCGCTACCGGGAACCAGTATGATCGCCCACCTGGCTGCCTGGGTCCTGCCGGTGAACCGCCCCCCCATCCGCGATGGGGCGGTGCTGGTGCAGGGCGGGGTGATCCGGGCGGTGGGCCCGGCCCGGGAGGTTTGTTCCTCTTTGTGGTCTTCTCCGTCAGGGTCCGGATTCCGGGGATTGATCTGCGACCACGGCTCCGGGGCCATCTTGCCGGGGCTGGTCAATTGCCACACCCACCTGGAGTTTTCCGCCCTGGCCGGGCGGATTCCGCCGCAGGAGCGTTGGCGGGATTGGCTGGAGGCGGCCCTGGCGGCCCGGGAGGCCTTGGCCCCCGGGGAAGTTGACCAGGGCATTCTCCGGGGCCTGGAGGCCCTGCGCCGCAATGGCACCGCCCTGGTGGGCGAGGTCAGCAACACCGGCGCCTCCCTGCAGCACCTGGAGAACAGCGGGCTGGCCTACCATCTGTTTTACGAATGCTTGGGCTTCAACCTCCTGGAGCCTGTGGATCTGGGGGAATCGTTTCCCTTCCTGGCCGAGGCGGGGGTGGCGGCCAACCCCCGGGTCTCCGCCGCCGCCCATGCGCCCTACTCCGTTTCTGCGGCCCTGTTTCGAGCCATCGGCCGCTGGAACGACGCCGGCTGCCGCCCGCAAACGGTGCACCTGGGGGAATCCCGGGAGGAGCTGGCCTTGCTGGCGGAGGGCAACGGCTTTTTGCGAGACCTGCTCAAGCGGCGGGGACGCTGGCTGGATGCCTTTCAGCCCCCGGGCGCAAGCCCGGCCGCCTATTTGCAGCATCTGGGCTTCCTGGGGCCTCGCACCCTGGCGGTGCACGGCGTCTGGCTGGAGGAAGCGGACTGGCGCCTGCTGGTGCAAAGCCGCACCTGGCTGGTCCTTTGCCCCCGGGCCAACCGCTACACCGGGGCGGGGCTGCCGCCGGTGGACCGGCTGCTTCAGGCCCGGGTCAACCTGGCCCTGGGCACCGACTCCCTGGCGGGCAACTGGGACCTGAATCTCTTCGGGGAGATTGACTGGCTCCAGCGGACTTTTCCCGCCTACCCCGGAGATTTGTGGCTGCGCCTGGCCACCCTCAACGGCGCCCGGGCCCTGGGCAGGGACCGGGACCTGGGAAGTCTGGAGCCGGGGAAAAAGGCGGCTTTGGGGTTTATCCCCCTGGAGAAGCCTGGAGAAGATTTCTGGCGGGAACTTTTCACGGCCGGGGCCGCAGGGAAATTTCGCTGGCTGGCTTAAAGACATTGTTTTCTGTGTCGTGTTCAGTAAAAGATTAACGACAAGGGCTTGAAGTTATTGCAAAACCGGTCTTTCCTGTCATCCTGAACAAGTGAAGGATCTAATTAGTAAATTATTTGGAAAATCGAGATTTTTCGCTTCGCTCAGAATTACAACCTGTTCTAAATAGGTATTGCCGATAGCTATCTCGGAGGCCAAAATGTTTCCTAGGCCCGTCTCGGTCGGATTGAGTACCTCAACGTCCTGCCCATCTATTTTGCCCTGGAGAACCTGTTTGGGGGGAACGGTTTTCAGCTGGTGCGGGGCACCCCGGCGGAACTCAACGCGGCCATGCGCCGGGGGGAGGTGGACCTGGGCTCCATTTCCGCCCTGGAATACGGCCGCCACCCCGGGTCTTATCTGCTGCTGCCGGACCTCTCCATCAGCTCCCGGGGGCCGGTGGGCAGCGTCCTGCTCTTCAGCCGGGTGCCCTTTGGGGAGCTGCAGGGCCAGAGCATCCGGGTGAGCGCCGCCTCCGCCAGCGGCGCCGCCCTCCTTAAGGTGCTGCTGGCCGAGCTTTTCCGGGTGACCGCCCATTTTCACCGCGGTCCCCTGGCCGGCCGTTCCCTGGAGGCGGCTGCCGCAGCCCTGGCCATCGGCGATGAAGCCCTGCGCCTCAAACATGAGGGGGCCTGGCCCTTTGAGCTGGACCTGGGCGCCGCCTGGCAGGAACTCACCGGCCTCCCCTTTGTCTTTGGGGTCTGGGCGGTGCGCCGTGACTTTGCCCAGGCCCGGCCCGAGGAAACCCTGGCCCTGCACCGGCTGTTGCTGCAATCCAAATCCTGGGGACTCGGGTCGCTGCCGGCCTTGAGCCGCCTGGCCGCGGCTTCCTTCGGCATGACGCCGGAGGCGGTGCTGGCTTATTTCCAGCAATTGGATTATGCTTTAGGCCCGGACCACCAACGGGGTTTGCGTACTTTCTTTCATTACTTATATGCACAGGGGGAGCTGCCGGAAGAGCCGCGGTTGGAATATTTTCAAGGGTAGCTATCAGCGATCAGCTGTCAGCTATCAGCTAAAGCAAAAAACTGACTAATATCTATCGTAGGGTGCGCACTGCGCACCATCTCCACTGCCTTTAAGGCGAAACAGCAATAGGTGCGCAGTGCGCACCCTACACGGCTACACGGCTAACTGCTGCCTGGTTTTGGCTGATAGCTGATAGCTGACAGCTATCCCGAAGGGATAAATACATGGGTTATCGGGATTTACAGGAGTTTATCGAACGCCTGGAGCAGGCCGGGGAATTAGTGCGCCTGCGCGAGCCGGTGAGCCCCAAGCTGGAAATCACCGAGATCACCGACCGGGTCAGCAAGCGGGGCGGGCCGGCCCTGCTCTTTGAGGAGGTGCCGGGTTATGCCATGCCGGTGCTGATGAACGCCTTCGGCTCCATGAAGCGCATGTGCCTGGCGCTGCAGGTGGACTCCCTGGACGGCATCGCCGGGGAGTTGCTGGACTTCATGGAGGTGGAGGCCAACACCTTGATGAAAAAGCTGAAGCTCCTCCCCAAGCTGGCCCGCCTGGGGAGGATGTTCCCCAAAGAGGTTTCCCGGGGCCCCTGCCAGGAAGTGGTGCTCACCGGCGACGACATCGACCTGGGGCAGCTCCCGGTCCTCACCTGCTGGCCCGGGGACGGCGGTCCTTTCATCACCCTGCCCGCGGTCTTCACCCGGCATCCCGAGACCGGGCGGCGCAACGTGGGCATGTACCGCCTCCAGGTCTATGACGCCCGGACCACCGGCATGCACTGGCACGCCCATAAGGGAGGGGCCCAGCACTACCGGGTGGCGGAGGCCCGGGGAGAGGCGCTGCCCGTGGCGGTGGCCATCGGCGCCGACCCCGCGGTCACCTATGCGGCCACCGCGCCGCTGCCCGAGGACATCGATGAAATCATCTTTGCCGGCTTCCTGCGGGGCGAACCGGTGGAACTGGTGAACTGCCTCACCCAGCCCTTGCAAGTGCCGGCGGAGTCGCAGATCGTCCTGGAAGGCTACGTGGCCCCGAGGGAGCGCCGCCGGGAGGGGCCTTTCGGCGACCACACCGGCTACTATTCCCTGGCGGACGACTACCCGGTGTTCCACCTCACCGCCCTCACCCGGCGGCGCCGGGCCATCTATCCCGCCACCATCGTGGGCCGGCCCCCCATGGAAGACTGCTTCATGGCCAAGGCGACCGAACGCATCTTCTTGCCCCTGATCCAAAAGACCCTGCCGGAACTGGTGGACCTGAACCTGCCCATGGAGGGGGTGTTCCACAACCTGGCCTTCGTCTCCATCGACAAACGCTACCCGGGCCACGCCCGCAAGGTGATGTATGCCCTCTGGGGCCTGGGCCAGATGATGTTCACCAAGATTGTCGTGGTCTTCGACCGGGAAGTGGACGTCCAGGACCTGGGCCAGGTACTATGGCGCCTGGGGAACAACGTCGATCCCAAACGGGACGTGGTCTTCTCCGAAGGCCCGGTGGACGCCCTGGACCATGCCGCGCCTCTGCCCCAATACGGCTCCAAAATGGGCATCGACGCCACCCGCAAGTGGCCCGAGGAGGGTTTTACCCGCCCCTGGCCGCAGGTGATCGAGATGGACCCGGAAATTCAACGAAAGGTGGACGAGCTGTGGCCCAGACTGGGACTGAAATAAACCGCTATGTGCTGGCCCTCACCGGGGCCTCGGGGATGATTTACGCCAGGGAACTCCTGGCCTATTTCGCCGGCCGGCCGGACCTGGAGCTGCACGCGGTGATCTCCGCTGCCGGAGAGCAGGTGCTGGCCCTGGAGGTGGGGCTGACCCCCGTGGAGCTGGCCCCCGGGGCGGTCTGGCACCGGGTGGACGACTTCACCGCCCCCCTGGCCAGCGGTTCCTTCAGGGCCCGGGCCATGGTGGTGGTCCCCTGCTCCATGGGGACCCTGGGGGCCATCGCCCAGGGTGCGGGCCGCAACCTGATCCACCGGGCCGGCGAGGTCTTCCTGAAGGAGCGGCGGCCCCTGATCCTGGTGGTGCGGGAAACGCCGCTGAGCCTTATTCACCTGAAAAACCTGACCCGGGTGGCCGCGGCCGGGGCCACCGTCATGCCGGCCTGCCCCGGCTTTTATCACCGGCCCGCCACCCTGGAGGATCTGGCCCGGCAGTTCGCCGGCCGCGTCCTGGACCTCCTGGGATTGGCGCACCAATTGGGGCCGCGCTGGGGGGAGAACTGAGGCAGTAGTCAGTAGTCAGTAGCCAGTAGCCAGTGGTTGGTAGCGCCGCCGCCCCCGGCGGCGCGGGAACCTTTTCAGGGCAGAAAACAGAAAACAGAAAACCGAAACCGAAAACGGAAAACGGAAAACCGAAAACCATCCTTTCCCATGCGCCGATTCCTGCAACACCTTTACGAATTATTGGAGATGATCAAGATCGGCCACAGCGTTCTGGCCCTGCCCTTTGCCTTCATGGGGGCCATGCTGGCGGCTCGGGGCCTGCCTGAAGGCCGGACCAACTTCTATATCCTGGTGGCCATGGTAGGGGCGCGAGCCGCGGCCATGGCCTTCAACCGCCTGGCGGACGCCCCCCTGGACGCCCTCAATCCCCGCACCCGGGATCGGGCCTTGCCCGCGGCCCGGGTGAGCCGCCGGGCCGCCTGGATCCTGACGATCAGCAGCGCCCTGGTTTTCATGGGGGCCGCGGCCCAGCTCAACCGGCTCTGCCTACTGCTCTCGCCCCTGGCCTTGCTGGTGATCCTGGGATACTCGCTCACCAAGCGGTTTACCTCCCTCACCCACCTGGTGCTGGGTCTGAGCCTGGGCCTCGCCCCCCTGGGCGGCTGGCTGGCGGTGCGGGGCGACCTGAGCCCCTCGGTGCTGACTCTGGCCGCGGCAGTAATCTTTTGGGTGGCGGGCTTCGATGTCCTCTACTCCCTCCAGGACGAGGACTTCGACCGCCGCCTGGGACTCGCCTCCCTGCCGGCCAGGTTGGGGGCCACCGGCGCCAGGCGCCTGTCAGCCCTGTTTCACCTGGCCGCGGCTGCCTGCTTCGGCCTCACCGGCCTGCTGGCCGGTCTGGGCGCGGTCTATGCCGGGGCGGTGCTGCTCACCTCCCTGATCCTGCTCTTCCAGCATGTCCTGCTCTCTAGCCGGGAGCCTTTGCGCCTGCCCCCGGCCTTCTTCACCCTCAACGGCCTGGTGGGG
Source organism: uncultured delta proteobacterium (assembly GCA_963808395.1). GTDB lineage: Bacteria > Desulfobacterota > Desulfobaccia > Desulfobaccales > 0-14-0-80-60-11 > JAPLJC01. The sequence goes on from CAWEFJ010000019.1 coordinate 136,310, forward strand.
TTGGGCCTGGCCCTGGCCACCTGGCTGTCGCTGGCCGTTTAGGCACGGGCTCCTCATCTCTGACCCATTCCCGAAATCTCCCTTTCCACCGCGGGCAGTTGGGGGTGCCTACGGGCCGCCAAGCAAACCCTGGTTGTCATCCGTAGGGCTGGGATGATATGGTGAGGCGAGCTTTGCCCGGGAGGGGCGAATCCTTTATAATGCAAATCCGGGAACCTGGTTAACGTCGATGTTTCTCCAGCAATTACTCAACGGCCTCACCAGCGGCAGCGTTTACGCCCTCATCGCCCTGGGCTACACCATGATCTATGGCATCCTGGGCCTGATCAATTTTGCCCAGGGAGAGATTTACATGTTCGGGGCCTTTGTGACGGTGTTGCTGCTGGCCGGCGGGCGGGTCCCTTTTCTCCTGGCCTGTGGCGCCGGGATGGCGGCCGCCGCCCTGCTGGGGGTGGCCCTGGAGCGCGTGGCCTTCCGGCCCTTGCGGGGCTCCCATCCCCTGGTGCCCCTGATCAGCGCCATTGGCGCCTCCATCTTTCTGCAGAGTCTGGCCCTGCTGTTGTTCGGCCCCAGCGACCGGCCCTTTCCGGTGCAATTCGCCTTCAGCAGCATCAAGATCGCCGGGGCGACGGTATCCACCCTGCAGGCGGCCATCCTGGCCGCGGCCCTGGGCTTTATGGGGCTGTTGCTGGTCTTCGTGCGTTATACCAGGTATGGCAAGGCCATTGTCGCCTGCGCCCTGGATCGGGACACCGCCCGCCTCATGGGCATCAACGTCGACCGCATGGTGGCCCTGACCTTTCTGATCGGCTCGGCCCTGAGCGGCGCCGCCGGTATTATGATGGCCGTCTATTACAACGCCACCTACCCGCGCATGGGCCTGCTGCCGGGCCTCAAGGCCTTCAGCGCCGCCATCCTGGGGGGGGTGGGCAATATTCCCGGGGCCATCCTGGGAGGGCTGCTCCTGGGGGTGGCGGAGAGCCTGGGGGCCGCCTATATCTCTTCGGGTTACAAGGACGCCATCGCCTTCGCCATCATGATCCTGGTGCTGCTTCTCCGGCCCCAGGGGATCCTGAAGGGGCGGGGAGACTGATGCGATGACCGCCTATCTCTTGCATCTGGCCATCCTGGCCGGGATTTACATCATCCTCACGGTGAGCCTCAACCTGATTATCGGCTACGCCGGCCAGATTTCCCTGGGGCACGCCGCCTTCTTCGGCGTCGGCGCTTACGTCTCCGCCCTCCTGGCCCTGCAAGTGCACTTTCCCTTTCCCCTGGCGGCCCTGGGCGCCATGCTGGCTGGCAGCAGGGAGCGGCCTGGCCCTGGGCCTGCCCACCTTGAGATTGAAGGAGGATTACCTGGCCATCGTCACCCTGGGCTTCGGGGTGATTCTGGACCTGATGTTCCTCAATCTGGAAATCACCGGGGGGCCGGAGGGTCTGGCGGGCATCCCTTCTCCCAGCCTTTTCGGCCTGAGCTTCCGGCCTGCGGGCCGCTATTTCTTGCTGGTGGCCGTGGCGGTGGCCCTGGTCCTGATCCTGACCTGGCGCCTGGTGGAGTCCTATCACGGCCGGGCCTTGCGGGCCATCCGGGATGATGAGACCACCGCCAAGGTCATGGGGATCAACACTCCGGCCTACAAGGTGGCCATCTTCACGCTGGCCGCGGCCCTGGCCGGCCTGGCCGGTTCCCTGTACGCCCATTACATCACCTTCATCAACCCGGAATCCTTCGGTCTGCACACCTCCATCCTGATCCTGGCCATGGTGGTGCTGGGGGGCATGGGCTCCATGACGGGAGCGGTGCTGGGCGCGGTGATCCTGACGGCCCTGCCGGAGCTGCTGCGGGAGTTCCAGTCCTACCAGGACCTGGTCTACGGGGCGCTGCTGGTGGGTCTGCTGATTTTGCGGCCCGAAGGGTTGCTGGGGCGGGGCAAGATGAGTTTGAAGTTCATAACAGAGGAAGAATAGTTTTTCTTTTTTTAATTTATTAATGTGGCGGAAAAGAGATTAATCCCTCACCACCCTCTCGGGGGAGAGGGCATCGGAACTCCATTTCTGCACTAATTAATGAGAAATGGAGGTTAATGATAGTGGCAATCAAGATGGGTTAATGAGATCGCCAAGTAGAGCCTGCACAAATTACATTCCAGCGAGCTTGGAAACGGAAGACCGAACTTAACTGTTGGTTTTCACTGCTCACTGTCACTGCTCACTGCTAACATGCTGACCTTAAAAAGTGTCCAGGCCGGATATGGCCGCCTGCCGGTGCTCAAGGGCGTCTCTCTGCACGTGCGGCCAGGCGAAGTGGTGACCCTGATCGGCGGCAACGGCGCGGGCAAGAGCACTATCCTGCGCACCATCTGCGGTTTGCTGCGGGCCCGCAAAGGGGTCCTGGAATTTGCCGGCCAGGACCTGACCCGGCTGACTCCGGAGCGCATTGTGGCCCTGGGCCTGGTCTTGGTGCCCGAGGGGCGCCGGGTCTTCCGGACCCTGAGCGTCACTGCCAACCTGGAGTTGGGGGCCTATACGCGGCCGGATAAAATCGAGGTGCGCCGGGACCTGGAGGAACTGCGGCGGCGCTTCCCCATGCTTAAAGACCGGGCCCGGCAGGCGGCCGGCACCTTGAGCGGCGGCGAGCAGCAGATCCTGGCCATGGGGCGGGCCCTCATGGCCCGGCCCCGCCTCCTGATGCTGGATGAGCCGTCCATGGGCCTGGCCCCCCGCATGGTGACCCAGATTTACGAAATTCTGGCGGGATTGAAGCAAACCGGGACTACCATTCTGTTGGTGGAGCAGAATGCCCGGGCCGCCCTGAAGGTGGCCGACCGGGGGTATGTCTTGGAGACCGGCCGCATCATCCTGGACGGGGCCGCCGCCGAACTGCGGGAAGACCCGGAGGTGCAGCGGGCTTACCTGGGCAAAGGTTATCGCGAGGTTTGGGAATGAGCCGCAGCCCTCAAGCTAACTGTGGGCAGATGGTGCTTAGTCTCCGCGGTTTTAACTGGGTAACTTGATGGGTTTATTAGTAATCAATAGCTTGACCAAAAACTTCGGGGGGGTCCAGGCCCTGAACCGGGTCTCCTTCGCGGTGGCCGCCGGCGAGATCCTGGGTCTCATCGGGCCCAACGGCGCCGGCAAGACCACCTGCTTCAATCTCATCAACGGCCTCATCCCCCCCTCCGCCGGCAGTCGCGGCTGGCCGGCCGGGAACTGGTGGGGCTGCCGCCCTATCGCCGGGCGGCCCGGGGCCTGGCCCGCACCTTTCAGAATATCCAGCTTTTCGGGGGCATGACGGTGCTGGAAAATATCCTGGTCGGCCACCACCTGGGGCAGAAGGTGGGCATCCTGGAGGCCCTCCTGCCCTTGCCCAGGGTGCGGCGGGCCGGGACCCAGGCCCGGGCGCGGGGCCGGGAGCTGCTCCGCCTGGTGGGGCTGGAGCTCAAGGGGGACTGGCCGGCGGAGTCTCTGGCCTACGGCGAACAGCGGCGCCTGGAGATCGCCCGGGCCATGGCCCTGGAGCCGCGCCTGCTGCTCCTGGACGAACCCGCCGCCGGCCTCAACCCCCGGGAGACCGAAGATCTGATGGCCCTGCTGGGGGAGCTGCGGCGCCTGGGGACTACCCTGCTGCTCATCGAGCACGACATGAGCCTGGTGATGGGCCTCTGTGATCGCATCGTAGTCCTGGACCACGGCGAGGTCATCGCCAGCGGCCTGCCCCGGGAAATCCGCCGGGACCCCCGGGTCATCGAGGCCTATTTGGGTAGGGAAGGAGAATGAGGGCAAGCAGGCCGCAGTAGGGGCGGCAGCGGCGCCGGCTTCCAGCCGGTGATCGGGTCGCCCGCCTAGGGTGCTCTGGGCCCCAAACAGGTGGCGCAGCCGCAAGGGCCACAGGTGAGAAGCCTGCGCCACCAAACCGAAAACGGGGTTTTATCATGGCAAACTTCGACCCAGATACGGAACGGATGGACCGCGGGGAACTGGCGCAATTGCAACTGGAGCGTTTACAGGCCACCCTCACCCGGGTCTATAAGAACGTCAAGTTCTACAAGAAGAAGTTCGATGAGGTGGGCTTTCTCCCGGAGGATTGCCAGTCCCTGGAAGACCTGGCCCGGCTTCCCTTCACCACGCGGCACGACCTGGCCCGGGCCTACCCCTACGAGATGTTCGCGGTGCCCTTGCGGGAGGTGGTGCGCATCCACTCGTCCACCGGCAGCCCCGGCAACCCCATCGTCATGGGCTATACCGCCCGGGACCTGCGCCACTGGGCCAGGCTGGCGGCCCGGGTCCTCGCCGCCGCCGGGGTGGACCGCGACGATGTGGTCCAGGTGACCCTGAGTTACGGCTTCCTTACCAGCGCCTTCGGGGTTCACTATGGGGTGGAGCACCTGGGGGCCTCGGTGATCCCCGCCGGCCCCGGCGGCGCCGCCCGCCAGATCCAGGTGATGCGGGACTACCGCACCACGGTGCTGGCCTCTACCCCTTCCTATGCCCTGGTGCTGGCTGACCAGATGGAGGCGCAGGGGGTGGACCCCAAAGACCTGCACCTGAAGTTGGCCCTGCTGGCCGGGGAGCCCTGGACCGAAGCGGAGCGCGCCGAGATCGAAAACCGCCTCTATCTCACCGCCTTGGACCACTACGCCCTCTCCGAGGCCATGGGGCCGGGGGTGGCCGGGGAGTGCGCCGCCCGCCCGCTGCCGGGCATGCACCTCAACGAAGACCATTTCCTCCCCGAGATCATTGACCCCCAGAGCGGCGCCATCCTTCCGGCCGGGGAGCTGGGGGAACTGGTGCTGACCACCATCACCCGGGAGGCCACCCCCTTGATCCGCTTCCGCACCGGGGACTTGGTGCGCCTGTGATACGATCCCTGTCCCTGTGGCCGCACTTTGGCCCGCATGAGCCGCATTGCCGGGCGCTGCGACGAAGTGGTGATCGTCAAGGGCATCAATATCTTCCCGGCCCGGGTGGGTCAGATCCTGCGCGGCCTTCAAGGGGGAGAGCCCTGCTACCAACTGGTGGTGGGCCGGGAGGGCCATCTCGATTACCTGGAGGTCAGGATCGAGGTGCGGGAAGGCCTGTTCTTCGACAAGATGACGGTGCAGCGGGAATTCTTGCAGCAGCTCACCCACAAACTGGCCCAGGCCATCGGGGTCCAGCCCCGGGTCAAACTGGTGGAGCCGGAATCCCTGGCCCGGGAGCAGGAGACCTCGCCCCTGGTGATTGATTTGAGAAAATGAGTGGTTGGCCATGTGAAAAAGCCGGAGGCCGGGGCCGATGAAGATGATTAACCATGGAGCAAATTAAGGTTCTCTTACTTGCTTGCTTAACCGGGCTGGCCGGGCTGCCGCCCGGTGCCGGCGCCGCCGGCCAGCCTGAGCCGGGATTGGGGAGAGCGGCGGACCTTCGATTATCAGGGGATCAAGATCAACTACTATGAGGCCGGGCAGGGGCCGCCCGTCCTCCTGCTGCACGGCTTCGGGGGCTGCGCCTACACCTGGCGGTATCTGATTCCGCCGCTGGCCGCGGCGCACCGGGTTTTGACCCTGGAGCTCAAAGGCTACGGCCTCTCCGACAAACCCGGGACGGCCATTACGCGGTGGCGACCAGGCCGAGATAGTGGCCGCCTTCATCCGCCGGCAAGACTTGCACGACCTGGTGATCATGGGCCATTCCATGGGCGGCGGGGTGGCCTTGATGACCTATCTCAAGCTGCAGCAGGACGACCCCGGACGGATTAAAAAGCTGGTGCTCATCGACAGCGCCGGCTACCCGCAAAAGCTGCCCTGGTTCATCCGCCTGGCCAAGATTCCCGGGCCGGTCCTGGCCGGCCTGCTGCCGCCCCGGTTTGCCGCGGCCCTGGTCCTGAAAAAATGTTATTATCATAAAGACCGGATCACCGAGGAACAGATCGACACCTATGCCTATTACGGCAGCCTGCCGGGGGCCCAGGCGGCCATCAGCCAGACGGCGAAACAATTGGTGCTGAAGGATATGGAGGCGCTCATCGCCCAATACAAGACCATCCAGGCGCCGGTCCTGGTTATCTGGGGGGTGGAAGACGAGGTGGTGCCCCTGAAAGTCGGCCTTAATTTTAAGCGGGATATCCCCCACGCGGAACTGGTCCCCTTGTCCCAATGCGGCCATATCCCCCCGGAGGAGGAACCCGAGGCCACCCGGCAGGCGATTATGGATTTTTTAAAGAAAAAGGAATATGGGTAAATAAGAGGTCTGGCCCACAGGAAAGTGAATAGTGATAGAAAGGAGAAGAAAAGTGACACAGGCCTCCGGCCTGTGGATTCTTTTCAGTCAACCAGGCGCAACCTGCCCCATTGGCAACAGCCGGGCAGTATCTATTTTATTACTTGGCGGCTTAAATCGGATGGAATACTCTCTCCCGAAGAAAGAACTATTATTTTGAAATCCATTCTCTATTGGGATAAGGTAAAATGGACTGTCCATGCTGCTGTAGTCATGCCAAACCATGTCCATGCCATTACTCAATCGCTAACTCTTTCTGATGGAGCAGCCATCAACTTGTCAGAAATTATCCGTAGCGTGAAGACCTTCAGTGCCAGGACTATTAATGCACAAAGAGGAATACAAGGTAGCTTATGGCAAGATGAGCGTTATGATAGAATCATAAGGGTTATTACAGAAATGGCAGTATTTAAGGAATAATCCAGTGGAAAGAGGGCTGGTCCAAAGTCCTGAAGACTATCCCTGGCTCTATGAGAAAAGCTGAAAGGCCACAGGCCGGAGGCCTGTGCCACTTTCCCTATTTTTTTAGGGTTGTTTTTTATTGCGGCTTGATAAATTAACCATGGAGAATAAATTACCATATGCGACCCTCATGGGATGAATACTTCATGCTCATCGCCAAGCTGGTGAGCACCCGCAGCACCTGCAACAGCCGGCCCACCGGCGCGGTCCTGGTCAAGGACAAGCAGCTCCTGGCCAGCGGCTACAACGGCTCCATGCCCGGCGCGCCCCATTGCATAGACCAGGTCATGCCCGACGGCTCGCCCTACTGCCACCGGCGGGTCCTGAAGATTGCCGACGTGGACAAATATAATTACTGCCGGGCCTCCCACGCCGAGGCCAACGCCATCGCCCAGGCGGCCCGCTACGGGGTGGCCATCAAAGGAGCCAGCCTCTACGTCACCCTGCAGCCCTGTTTCGTGTGCCTCAAGCTCCTGGCGACGGCCCAGATAGAGCGGGTCTATTACGAGCTGGCCTACGAGTCCCAGGACCCGCTCCGGGACGCCTTCTGGGAGGCGGCGGTCCAGGAGGCGGGCTTCCAGGACTTTCGGCAACTCAGCGTCCCGCCGGAGGCCCTGGCTTACATCCTCCCCAGCCTGGGGGAGGCCACCTCCCGGCGGCGGTTGCCGGCCACCCCGGCGGCGAAACCGCACCCGGTGGGCGCCCTGGACCAGGATTAGCGGGGGGCAGAGGCTTCCCGGTGAAGCTGGCCGCCCTGCCTGGGTATCCAGGTTTCGTACGAAAAGGTTTAGTCATGGAGGAGAGGCACCGAGGAGAGCACCGATGGCCAAAAAAAGCGCTCCGAAGGAGAGCGGCCCCCGGAAGGCCAGGCCGGCCGCCGCGGCGCCGCCAGCCCGGAGCCAAGCCTGGCCGCGGCGCCTGAGCCAGGAGATGACCGCCATGCTGCTGCTGGGATTGGCGGGCTTCTTCTTGCTGGCCCTGGGGAGCCACTCTCTCCAAGACCCCCAAGGGTTGCTGGCGGCCTGGGACCGGGGCGGGGTGCAAAACGCCGGGGGCAAGGCCGGGGCCGTGGCCGCGGCCTACGCCTGGTGGAGTCTGGGCCTGGCGGCCTTCTGGATTCCCCTGGCGCTGTTGGTCCTGGCCTGGCAGTCGCACCGCCGGGGACTGGAAGAGCTGGGTTGGCGCCAGGCGGCCGCCTGTCTGGGGATGATCCTGTCCACCGCGGGGCTGCTTGATCTGGTCCGCCCCTATTTTTCCGGGAACGAGGCACTGAGGCCCGGCGGCATCCTCGGGGAGTTGCTGGGCCGGGGGCTGTTGGCGGTCTTGAACCGCCCGGGAGCGGCCCTGGCCCTGGCCTTAACTCTCCTGCTCAGCTTCATGGCGCTGACCAGGCTCTCTTATGTGGGGTTGATTTCTTATTTGGGCGGGATCATTGATGACCTCTGGCGGAAGATCGGGCGCCGGCGGCAGTGGCAGGGGGAGGCGGAGCCCCGAGCCGGCCGGGCCCGCCGGCCAAACCCCAGGCCCCGGCCATCAGCCGCCACGGCGGCGAGACCGGGGAGACCTTAGCGCCGCCGCCGCTGACTCCGGGTGCCCCCGCCGCCGCCCCCGCCCGCCGCCGCCGCCAAGCCCAAGCCGACGCCGGTGCCGGGGAAATTTACCCTGCCGCCCCTGGATCTCCTGGACCCGCCGCAACCCTGGAATTATCAGGTGCAGGAAGGGGCCATGGTGGAGCAGGCCCGGAAACTGGAAGACACGTTGCGCCATTTCGGGGTGGAGGGCCGGGTCACCGCCATCATGAACGGTCCGGTGGTGAGCCGCTTCGAATACGAGCCGGCCCTGGGGGTCAAGATCAGCAAGATCACCGGCCTGGCCGACGACCTGGCCCTGGCCCTGAAGGCCCTGTCCATCCGCATCGTGGCCCCGGTGCCGGGCAAGGGGGTCCTGGGCATCGAGATCCCCAACCCCAAACGCCAGGTGGTGGCCCTGCGGGAGATCCTTTCCGACGCCGCCTACCAGAAGTCAGCCTCCCGGCTCACCCTGGCCCTGGGCAAGGATATCATGGGGGCCCCGGTGGTCACCGACCTTGCCAGGATGCCCCACCTCCTCATCGCCGGAGCCACGGGCTCGGGGAAAAGCGTCGGCCTCAACGCCATGATCCTCAGCATCCTCTTCAAGGCCACCCCCGAGGAGGTGCGCTTCCTGCTCATCGACCCCAAGCGCATCGAACTGTCCCTCTACGAAGGCATCCCCCATCTCCTGCACCCGGTGGTCTTCAATCCCAAAGAGGCCACCATCGCCCTCCACTGGGCGGTGGGAGAGATGGAACGGCGCTACGCCATGCTCTCCGACCTGAGCGCCCGCAATATCGAAGGCTATAACCAGAAGGCCCGGGTCAAAAAAGGCGACCCCCGGGTGGAGGAAGGGATTCTGCCCCGGTCGCTGCCCTACCTGGTGATCGTCATCGACGAATTGGCCGATCTGATGCTGGTCTCCTCCCGGGACACGGAGGAGTATCTGATCCGCCTGGCCCAAAAGGCCCGGGCCGCGGGCATCCATCTCATGGTGGCCACCCAGCGGCCCTCGGTGGATGTGATCACCGGCCTCATCAAGGCCAACTTTCCCACCCGGGTTTCCTATCAGGTCTCGGCCCGGCCCGACTCCCGGGTCATCCTGGATGTCATGGGGGCCGAGCGCCTGCTGGGCATGGGGGACCTGCTGTTCCTGCCGCCGGGGACCTCCCGCCTGAAGCGCATCCACGGGCCCTTCGTCACCGAGGAGGAGGTCACCCGGGTGGTGGACTTCCTGAAGGTCCAGGCCGAGCCGCACTATGAGGCGGGCATCACCGAACTCAAGGAGTTGGCGGAGGAAGTGGCGGAAAACGGCGACAGAGACGAAAAATACGCCGACGCCGTGGAACTGGTGGCCGAGACCCGCAACGCCTCCATCTCCATGCTGCAGCGCCGCCTGCGGGTGGGCTACAACCGGGCGGCCCGCATCATCGAAACCATGGAAAAAGAGGGGCTCATCGGCCCCTCCGACGGCATCAAGGCCAGGGAGGTTTATATTCCCAGGCGATGAGGTAGGAGCCGGGTCGGGGAGCCAGGGGCCCGACGTAGGGGCGACAGTGGCACAGGCTTCCAGCCTGTGATCGGGGTGCCCGTATAGAGCCACTTGATCAGGATGTTTAGGGTTAATAGGGCGGGCCTGCGGGCCCGCCTTTGTTTTTTTCACAATATTTTTGACATGATTTTCATGGTTTATTTGTCAACCTTTTTAATCACAATGGTTTACAATTGGATCCTGGGGGTGATTTCAAGACGGGATGAGGCGGGATGAATTATTCCGATTGGCAAGAGATTTTTAGGGTGGAGTGGCCGGGGTTGTGGGCCCGGCTGGCGGAGGCGACGCAGACCCGGGAGCGCCATTTCGGCCGGCGGGTCAGTTTCTGCGTCATCCTCAACGCCAAAAGCGGGGCCTGCTCCGAAGACTGCGCCTTCTGTTCCCAGTCGGGCCGGGTTAAGGGCGGCGCGCCCCATTATCCCCTGCTGGCCAGGGAAAAGCTGGTGGCCGCGGCTAAAGCTGCCGCGGCCGCCGGGGCCTCCCGCTTTTCCATCGTCACTGCGGGGCGGGGGGTCAGCACTCCCCGGGAGCAGGAGGCCATCATCGAGGCGGTGGCCGCCATCCGCCAGGCGGCGCCCCTCCAGGTGTGCGCCTCCCTGGGCATTGTGGGTCGAGAGTTTCTCCGGGACCTGAAGGCCGCCGGGCTTTACCGCTACCACCACAACCTGGAGAGCGCGGCTTCCCATTTTCCCCGAATCTGCAGCACCCACACCTACGGGGAGCGCGTCGCCACCATTGAGGCCGCCAAGGCCGCGGGCCTGAGCGTTTGCGCCGGGGGCATCCTGGGGCTGGGCGAGAGCGTGGCCCAGCGCTGGGAACTGGCCCAGGCCCTGGGGGATCTGGCAGTGGACGCCATTCCCCTGAACTTCTTGCACCCCCTGCCGGGCACGGCTATGGCGGACCGGCCGAGACTGTCGCCGCTCACCGCCCTGCAGGCGGTGGCCGCCTTTCGCCTGGCATTTCCGGAGCGCTCCCTGATCATCTGCGGCGGCCGTCAGGTAACCCTGGGTTCCTTGAGCCCCCTGGTTTTCGCGGCCGGGGCCGACAGCCTGATGACCGGAGACTACCTCACCACCCGGGGCCGGCTGCCGGAGGAGGACCGGCAGGTGCTGGCTGATCTGGGGCTGGAGTTGGCGGGGAAATAAGGAATTTGGGGACGGGAGTCAAGTACTTGATTTCTTAAATATGGTACCGTTTTCTGTCGCCCCCCTCACCCCAGCCCTCTCCCCCCGCCGGGGGGAGGGAGCAAAAAACCGGTTTACCCAGGTTTACTGCGAGCGTCAATGAGATTGTATCTTTATCCCCTCTCCCCCTATGGGGGAGAGGGTTAGGGTGAGGGGGAATTAATCGCTTGCTCCGGCCGTCTCCCAAGAAAAATACCATGGAATTACCGGTATTACCTGAATTCCGGGGCGTCCTGGTCACCGGCACCGACACCGACGTGGGCAAGACGGTGATCGCCGCCGGCCTGACCGCGGCCCTGCGGCGCCGGCAGGTTAAGGCCGTCTATTTTAAGCCCATCCAGAGCGGCTGCCCGGAAGACGGGGGCCGGCTGCTGCCCACCGATGCGGCCTTGGCCCGGGAACTGGCCGGGTTGCACGAGCCCCTGGAGCTGCTCACCCCCATAACTCTGCGGCTGCCGCTGGCCCCGGGGGTGGCTGCGGCCATGGAGGGGAGGCCGGTGGACCTGGGCCGCATCGCCGCGGCCATCCGGGAGTTGGCCGGCCGCTATGACTTCCTGGTGGTGGAAGGCGCCGGCGGGCTTTTTGTGCCCCTGACGGCTGCCAATTTCCTGGTGCTGGACCTGGGGCGCTGGCTCAAGCTGCCGCTGCTGGTGGTGGCCCGGGCCGGCCTGGGCACCATCAACCACACCGCCCTGACGGTGGCGGCGGCCCGGCAGCATGGCCTGGAAGTGGCCGGGATTATCCTGAACCGCTACCCGGAATCCCCCGGCCTGGCGGAGCAGACCAACCCCGGGGTGATCGAGGCCCTGACCGCCAGCCCCATTCTGGCCCGGGTGCCGGAGGTGGGCAACCTTAAGCTGGCGGCGGCGCGGGAGGCACTGGTGGCGGCCCTGGCTGAAGTCTGCGGTAGACTCGCCCCGGCTGTGGCCTGAAAGCTGAGAGCGGCAAGCTATGCTGGATCAATTATCCCAAGAATTGGCAGCCCTGGAAACCCAGAGCTTACGGCGGCGGCTGCAGGCGCTGGAGGAGGTGCTGCCCGGCGGCAAGGTGCGCCTGGGCGGGCAGGTTTTGCTGAACCTTTCCTCCAACGATTACCTGGGTCTGTCCCTGGACCCCCGGCTCATTGCCGCGGCCCAGGCGGCCGCGGCGCGCTGGGGGACGGGGGCCGGGGCCTCCCGGCTGGTGGCGGGCCACCTGGCCTTGCACCAGGCGGTGGAGGCGCGGCTGGCGGACTTCAAAGGGACCCAGGCCGCGGTGATCTTCAGCACCGGGTACATGGCCAACCTGGGAGTGATCGCCGCCCTGACGGGCCCCGGGGACGCGGTCTTCTGCGACCGCCTCAACCACGCCAGCATCTATGATGGCATCAAGCTCTCCGGCGCGGTCCTGCACCGCTTCCCCCACCGGGATCTGAACCGGCTGGAAGAGCTGCTGCGGCAAGGCCAGGGAGCCAGGCGGCGCCTGATCATTACCGACTCCGTCTTTTCCGTGGACGGCGACCTGGCCCCCCTGGCGGAACTGGTGGCCTTGAAGGATCGCTTCGGAGCCGCCCTGATGATTGACGAAGCCCACGCCACCGGGGTCCTGGGAGAAAAGGGCGCCGGCCTGGCCGAGGCCCTGGGCCTGAGCGGGCGGGTTGAAGTCCATCTTGGGACCTTTTCCAAGGCCCTGGGGTCCCTGGGGGGCTACGTAGCCGGGGAGCAGCGACTCATCGAGTATCTGCACAACCGGGCCCGCTCCTTCATCTATTCCACCGCCCTGGCGCCCCCGGTGCTGGGCGCCATAGAGGCGGCGCTGGAGGTGGTGGCCCGGGAACCGCAGCCCCGGGCTTATCTCCAGGAGGAAGCGGAGAGATTTCGCCGGGGGCTGGCGCAGGCCGGCCTGGATACCCTCGGGAGCCAGACCCAGATCGTCCCGGTGCTGGTGGGGGATAATGGCCGAGCCCTGGAATTTGCCGCCCGCCTGCGGCAGCAGGGGCTGCTGGCGGTGGCCCTGCGGCCCCCCACGGTGCCGCCGGGCCTGGCCCGGGTTCGCTTTTCCCTGTCCGCCGCGCATAGCCGGGAAGATTTGCAGCAGGCCCTTGACTCCATCATCGCCACGGCCCGGGCCATGGGGTTGGGGGCATGAGGACCCTGGTGCTGCTCCACGGCTGGGGGGCCTCCGGGCGCCTTTGGCGGGGAGTTGAGGCCGCGGCGGCAGCCTGCGACCCCGCGGCCCGCGGTCCTGACCCCGGAGATTCCCAGGTGGGAGGCGGGTTGGCTGGCGCAATATCTCCGCGGGCTGCCTCTTCAGGAAAGCGTCCTGGTGGGCTGGTCCCTGGGGGGTATGCTGCTGCTGGAGGCCCTGGCGCAGCTCCGGGGGCCGGCGCCGGCGCCACGGTTTTGGTGGCCGTGCCTCCGGTCTTTTGCCGGCGGCCGGACCACCCCTGGGGCCAGCCGGCGGCCATGCTCCGGGCCATGCGCCGGGCCCTGGGGAACGATTCCCGCCAGGTCCTGAACGACTTCGCCCTGGCCTGCCTGGCCCCGGGAGAGGCAGCCTTCCGGGAGGAGGCCGCGGCCGGCTTCGATTACCAGGCGGCCCCGGCTTTTTTGGCGCAGGGGCTGGATTATCTCAGGGATAAGGACCTGCGGGGCCTGCTGCCGCTTGACCCAAAAACCAGCAACCTTGGCGGCCGGGTGATCATCATCCAGGGGGAGCAAGACCGCATCGTGCCCCCGGCCCAGGGGCGGGATCTGCAGGAGCGCCTGCCGGGGTCGGAACTCCATCTGCTGGCGGCCGCGGGGCATATCCCCTTCCTCACCCAGGCCGCGGCGGTCAACGGCATCTTGAGGGGATTGCTCAGCGGAAACCGGAAACCACCTAAATGAACGGCAAGCAAGGCATTCGGCGGAATTTTGCCCGGCGGGCGGGGTCTTATGACCGTCATGCCGGGGTGCAGCGCCACATGGCCTGGGGATTGCTGTCCCTTCTGGAGGGCCGGCTGCCCCGGAGCGGACGAATTATGGAGATTGGCTGCGGCACCGGCCATTTTACCCAACTCCTCAAGCAAGTCAGCAACGGGGCCTCCCTGGTGGCCCTGGACCTGGATGCGGCCCTGGTGGCCGCCGCCCGCCGCCGCCTGGGAGCGGCCTCCGGGGTAGCGTGGCTGGTGGCGGACGGCGAAACCCTGAGCCGGGGCCGCTTCGATGCCATCGTGGCCAATGCCGCCTTCCAGTGGCTCACCCGCCCGGCAGAGGCCCTAAAGGCTTACTTCCGCCTCCTCTCGCCCGGGGGGGCGCTGGCCTTCTCCACCCTCGGGCCCGGGACCTTCCGGGAATTGGCGGATTCCCTGGGGCGGGCCGCAGCCGCGGTGCAGCTTAACAGCCAGCCGCCCCTCCCCGCCCAAGGTTTCCTGGATGAGGCAGGCTGGTCCCGGATATTGGCCGCGGCCGGTTTCCTCCAGATTAAGCTGGTCCGGGAATGGGTCACCGCCACCTACCCCTCGGTGCCGGAATTTCTCAAGGCCCTCCAGGCCATGGGGGCTACCAATCCCCAGCCCCGGCCGTTCTCCCCTCGCTTGTTCAGGGCCCTGTTACAGGCCTACCGGGACGGTTATGGGCAAAACGGCTCCATCCCGGTGAGCTATGAAATCATCTGGGCCCTGGCCGGCAAGTGAGGCAGCCGGTGAATTGGCAGCCTGATGAAAAAGGCAGGCCCGAAGAGCCTGCCGTTCCCGCCTAAAACGAAAATCAACCAAAACAGAAAACCGAAAACAGAAAACCGCCCTTACCGCGGCTGGACCCAGGTGGCCTGGGGGCCCTGGTCCCCCTCTTCCTGGCCGAAATTCACCTCCATCCCCGGAGTCAGCCTGGCGAAATCCCCCTTTTTCACGGCATTGGCATGGAAATAGACCTCCAGGCCGTCGTCGGTTTGGATGAAGCCGTAGTCCCGCTCCGGGAAGAGGCGGATGATCCGGCCGTGCCGGGAGAATTCCTCGTGGGCCTTGACTTTTTGTTGGATGACGTGGGAGTGTTCCTCCAGGCGCCGGTCCAGGACGTCGAAGGCTTCCACCAGCAAGGGCAGGACGACTCCTCCCTGGCGATTCACGGTGATGACCTCCCCGGGCACGGTGACCACCAGGTGGACCTCAAAGGCGCCCAGGTGGTGGTGGGCGGTGCCGATGATTTCCGTCCGGGCATGCAGGATAGGCCCGGAATAGTGATTCTGCAGGCGGGCCAGTTCGGCTTCGATCTTCTCCCGCCACTCCGGCAGGATTTCCAGGTGCTGGCCTACGATATGCATATCCAGCGGCAGCATGTATCCACCTCCTGAAGACGTGTCATCCGTCCCTATTCTGTTAAGTTTTGCCGCCGGGCTTGTCAATGGCGGGAGGAAGCCGGGGAATCAGGGAATCATCTTATAACAATGGCTCAAGAGTGGCGAGGGCAGGGCGGGGGACCGGTTATTATGAGGTAAATTTTAATCTTAGAGAGCCGCGGGCCGCGGGTGCGGATATAATCAGGGAACCTTGCCTCAAATTTAGATGGACTTAACCGCGGCCAGGAAAAAGTGCCGGACAGTCGCAGGCGGCCGCCCGGGAAACCCAGGCGAGTACGCCTGTCCTGGGAGGAGCCTTTTCCGGGCCCGAAAAGAAGAAAACCTTGCCCACCTCCGTAAGATTTCGGGAGCGCCAGCGGTTTCTGGAGCAGGCCCGCAGCCTGGTGCGCCTGCCGGAGGCGGGAGCCGGGCCGCTGGATTACCTGTTGCCCGAGGGCCGCTGGCAGGAACTGCTGGGGCGGTCCTCCGACCCGGCAGCCTGGCTCATGGCCCTGTCTCAGGCCACGGGGGTCTATTTCTTTCCCTCCCGGGAATGGCCCCTCCGCTTCCTGCGGTTTCTCAGGCTGCTGAAGATCAAGCGGCTCCTGGAGGCCGGCGCCGGCCGGGGCTACCTCACCGCGGCCCTGGCTCCCCTCTGCCAGGGGGCGGGCCTCATCTTTCGGGCCGTGGACCGGGGCGAGGGCGAATTTCAATCGGGGCTGCCGGTGCATCCCCGGGTGGAGCGGGGCGATGTCTTCGAGGCCATCCGGGATTTTCGCCCCGAAGTGGTGCTTTATGCCTGGCCGCCGCCGGGGCAGTCCCTGGCCCGGATTTGCCAGATGGATTTTCTGCATTATCTTATCATGGTGGGGGAGGCCGGCGGCGGCGCCACCGGGGACCCGGAGGACTGGCGGCGCCTGGCGCACCGGACCTCACCTTCCTTGAGCCGCTGGGGCCGCGGCCGTACCGGTCCTGAGCGGCATGGGGTCACGTTTTCTATGGCCGCGGCCGCCTCCGGGAAACCGCGGGTTAAAAACCCCCGGGTGAACGCCAGATTAATTATAAAGGGACTTAAATGAAGAAAATCCTGCTGGACTGCTTCTTCAAGCCAGAATCGGTGGCGGTGATCGGGGCCAGTGAAAAAGAGGGCAGTTTCGGCTCAATCCTGGTGCAGAACCTGGTGCGGGGCGGATTTCCCGGGAGCATCTTTCCCGTTAACCGGAAATATGCCCAGATTCATGGCCTTACCGCCTATGCCGCCCTCACCGACCTGCCGGCCCCGGCGGACCTGGCCATCATTGCCATACCCATCAAAGATGTGCCGGAGATCATCCAGAAGTGCGGCCAGGCGGGAATACGGGCGGCCATCATCGTGTCCACCGGCGGCCGGGAAATCGGGCCGCAAGGGCAGGAGATCGAAGACGCCATCCAGGCAGCGGCCGCCAAGGCGGGGGTGCGGTATTTGGGGCCCAACTCCATGGGGCTGCTCTGTCCCCCGGCTCGCCTCAACGCCAGCCTCGCCCTCCATATGCCTCCGGCGGGAAGCCTGGCGTTCATCTCCCAAAGCGGCGCCCTGTGCCGGTCCGTCCTGGGCTGGTCCACTCCGAAGAACATCGGCTTCAGCCACTTTATCAGCGTGGGCTCCATGACGGACCTGGACTTCGGCGACCTCATCGATTTTCTGGGCAACGAGGAAAAGGCCCGGGCCATCATTCTTTACATGGAAGGCCTGACCCAGCACCGCAAATTCATGAGCGCGGCCCGCTCCGTATCCCGGGTCAAGCCGATTATCGTGGTTAAGGCGGGGCGCAGCCAGGCCGGGGCCCGGGCCGCGGCCTCCCACACCGGGGCCATGGTGGGGGAGGACGCCGCCTATAGCGCCGCCTTTCGCCGGGCCGGCATCATCCGGGTGGATACCGTGGGCCAGTTGTTCGACTGCGCCGAGGCCCTGGGCAAGCTGAAGCTGCCTGCCGGCGGCGGGCTGGCGATCATCACCAATGCCGGGGGGCCGGGGGTTATGGCCGTGGACGCCCTGGACCGCTGGCGGATGGAGCCCGCGGCCCTGGAACCCGAGACCCTGGCAAAACTGGAAGAAGTCCTGCCGGCTTACTGGAGCCGGGGCAACCCGGTGGACATCCTGGGGGACGCCTCGCCGGACCGCTATCTGCAAGTGGTGCGCCTGGCCTTGAAGGCCCCGGAGTTCGCGGGCCTGGTGATCATCCTCTCCCCCCAGTCCCTCACCGACCCCAGCCGGGGTGGCCCGGGCCCTGGCCCCGGAGTTGAAAGGCCAGGCGCGGCCGGTGTTTGCCGTGTGGATGGGTGGCGAAGAGGTGGCCGCAGGGGTGAAACTCCTCAACGCGGCCGGCATTCCCACCTTTGAGACCCCGGAACAGGCAGTAGATACTTTTATGGAGATGTATTTTTACTCCCGGCATCTCGGCTTACTGCAAGAGACCCCGCCCCAGATGGCCCAGGACCTGAATATCAACACCAGGATGGCCCGGACCTTTATTGACCAATGCCTGGACCGCCAGGCGACCATCCTCACGGAGCTGGAGTCCAAGGCCATACTCTCGGCTTACGGCATTCCCATGAACCGCACCGTGGCGGCGGCTTCCGGCCCGGAGGCGGTGAGCGCCGCCCGGGATCTGGGGTTTCCCGTGACCATGAAGATCAATTCTCCGGATATCCCCCACAAGGCCGAGGTGGGGGGGGTCCGCCTGTACATCCACAGCGAATCCGAAGTCCTGGCCGCGTTCCCCGAAATCATCGAAGAGGCTCGGACCCATAGACCCGAGGCCCGCATCCTGGGGGTCACCGTTCAGGAGCAGGAGAAGACCCCGGACTGCGAACTGCTCATCGGCAGCAAGCACGACCCGGATTTCGGTCCCCTGATCCTGTTCGGAGCCGGCGGCGGCCTGACCGAGGTGCTCCAGGATGTGATGGTGGACCTGCCGCCCCTCAACCTGTTGCTGGCCAGGAGGATGATCGAAAAGACCCGGGTTGCCAAGATGCTCCAGGGTTACCGGAACCTGCCCCCGGCTAACCTGGACCGGCTCAGCGAAATCCTGGTGCGGGTTTCTCAATTGGTGACGGATTTTCCCGAGATCAGCGAGCTGGACATCAACCCCCTGGCGGTGACCGGCGGCCGCTTGGTGGGCGTGGATGCCCGGCTGGTGCTGGCCCGCAGCAACGTGCCGGCCCCCCGGCACCTCATCATAGCCCCGTACCCCAACCAGTATGAGCGCCACTGGATGATGCGGGACGGCACTCCGGTGCTGCTGCGCCCCATGAAGCCCGAAGACGAATCGCTGGTCTCCGATTTTTATAGGAAGTGTTCGGAGGAAACCATCTATTTTCGCTATTTCCGGCATATCAAGAAGTGGACCCACGAGATGCTCATCCGCTTCACCCAGAATGATTACGACCGGGAGCTGGGGCTGATGGCCCTGGGCCACCCGCCTGGTCCGGAAGTGATGCTGGGGGTGTCCCGCCTGGTGATGGAGGCCCACCGGGAGACCGCGGAGTTTGCCGTCATCGTGGCGGACCAATGGCAGGGTAAAGGGCTGGGCCCCAAACTGGTGGAAGAGGTCATCGGCATCGCCAGAGAAAACCAGGTGAAACTTTTGTGGGGCGAAGTCCTATCCAGCAACAAGACCATGCTGGACCTGGTGAAGCGCCTGGGTTTCACCTTGATTCGGCAGGTGGAGGCCCAGACCTTCCGGGTGGAGCTGCAACTTTAGCCGGCAGCTTGCGGTAATCCGATTCGATAGCTAATTTACGAACTGTTTCAAATAGTTGTGAAAATAAACTGGAGAAGAGGAGCACATGTCCGAACGCTTCCCCTATATAGTGGAAGAGGAGTGCATCGCCTGCGGCACTTGCGAAGAGCTGTGCCCGGAAGTCTTCAGACTCAACGAGGGCCTGGGATTTGCCCAGGTGGTCAACCCCGGGGGCAGCTCGGAAGATAAAATCCAGGAAGCCATTGACGCCTGTCCGGTGCAGTGCATCCATTGGAGCGACCAGGGATAACCGCTGCCCCGAGGTGAGATGCTGCCATTTCCCGGCAATTATGGTAAATATTCGAAGCAGGCGCCGCACTGGCAAGGATTACGGCAAAGTGAGAGGGGAAATGAACGAGACGCGTCATCTTTTCGGCACCGACGGGGTTCGGGGGGTGGCCAATATCTACCCCATGACCGCCGAGGTGGCCCTGCAATTGGGAAGGGCCCTGGCCTACGTCATCAAGTACGGCCCCGGGCCGGAACCGCATCGTGGTGGGCAAGGACACCCGCCTCTCCGGCTATCTCCTGGAATATGCCATGACCGCCGGCATCTGCTCCATGGGGGTGGATGTACTTGCTTCTGGGTCCGCTGCCCACCCCGGGAATCGCCTTTATCACCTCCTCCATGCGGGCCGACGCCGGGGTGGTCATTTCCGCCTCCCACAATCCCTACCAGGACAACGGCATCAAGTTCTTTTCCGGCAGACGGTTTCAAGCTCCCCGACGAGATGGAGGCCCACATCGAGAGGCTGATGACCGATCCGGAGGTAGAGGGGGCCCGGCCCACCGCCACCGAGATCGGCCAGGCCTTTCGCATCGACGATGCCCGGGGCCGCTATATCTCCTTTCTGAAGAGCACCTTCCCCAAGGAATTGGAGCTGGACGGCCTGAAGATCGTGGTGGACTGCGCCCACGGGGCCACCTACCGGGTGGCGCCGGAGGTCTTCGCCGAACTGGGGGCGGAGATCATCCCCATCGGAGTGCGGCCCAACGGCAAGAATATCAATCGCATGTGCGGCGCCACCTCATCCGGAGACCATGGCCACCCTGGTAAAGCGCCACCGGGCCGACCTGGGGATCGCCTTCGACGGGGACGGCGACCGCTGCATCATGGTGGACCACACCGGCAGAGATGGTGGACGGCGACCACATTCTGGGCATCTGCGCCCTGGCCCTGCAGCGCCGGGGAAAGCTGCGGCGCAAGACCGTGGTGGGCACCGTCATGTCCAATCTGGGTCTGGAAGTGGCCCTGAAGAAGGCCGGCATCGAACTGGTGCGGAGCCCCGGTGGGAGACCGCTACGTCTTGGAGGCCATGCTCAAAGGGGGCTATAATCCTGGGGGGCGAGCAGTCCGGCCACCTGGTCTTCCTGAACTACACCACCACCGGGGACGGCATTCTCACGGCGCTGCGGCTGCTGGCGGTGATGCTCCGGGAAGAACAAGCCCCTGGCCGAACTGGCCGGCTTCATGGAGGAATATCCCCAGGTTCTCATCAACCTGGAGGTCAGGGAAAAACAGGACCTGCAAAGCCTGCCCAGGCCCGGCAGGCCATCCGAGAGGCGGAAAAACGCCTGGGTGCCCAGGGGACGCCTGCTGGTGCGCTACTCCGGGACCGAGCCCAAGCTGCGCGTCATGACCGAAGGTGAGGATCGAGCAACTGGTGCGAACGGGTGGCCCAGGACCTGGCCCAGACCCTGGACGCCTTGCTGAACTGAGGAGAAAGGGCTCATGCTGCTGGTGATGGATGTGGGCAATACCAACACGGTTATCGGGGTCTATCAGGATGACCGGCTCCTCAGCGACTGGCGCATCCGCACCGAAAAAGAAGCCACCATGGATGAGTTGGGCATCCTGCTGCGCAACCTCTTCCAGGCCCAGGGCCTGACCCTGGACCCCGGCACCGACCTGATCATCTCCTGCGTGGTGCCTCCCATGAACAATACCCTGGAGGGTTTCGCCCAGCGTTACCTGAAGGTCCGGCCCCTGTGGGTGGGCCCGGGGATCAAGACCGGCATGCCCATCCACTACGACAATCCCCGGGAAGTGGGGGCCGACCGCATCGTCAATGCGGTGGCCGCCTTTGAACAGGTGCACGGCGCCGTGGTGGTCGTGGATTTCGGCACCGCCACCACCTTTGACGTGGTTTCCCAGCGAGGGCGAGTATCTGGGCGGGGTCATCGCCCCGGGGGTGATGATCTCCTGCGAGGCCCTGTTCCTCAAGGCCTCCAAGCTGCCCCGGGTGGAGATCTTCGCCAAACCCAAGAGCATCATTGCCAAGGACACCATCAGCAGCATGAACGCCGGGATTATTTATGGCTATGCCGGCCTGGTGGACGGCATCGTGGCCGCATCAAGGAGGCCCTGGGTGACCAGCCCCGGGTCATCGCCACCGGCGGCCTGGCCTGTCTCATCGCCTCGGAAACCCAAGAGCATCGACCGGTGGACGATTACCTGACCCTGAAGGGCCTGAAGATTATTTACGAAAGAAACCGCCCCCGCCGGGAAGAGCGCGGCAAGGGGATTGGCCAGGCTAGCCTGAGATTTCTTATGCCGGAAGGTCATGAGGGATTCTGAGAGCCGGACCCGGGCCGCCGCTACCTGGCAGCGAGCCGCTATCGCCGGCGAGGACCTGGGAGAGGCGCGGCTGGCCTATCCCCGGGCCCCCCTTTACAAGGAATACCCGGAAGCCCGGAGGCGCCTGCGCCTCGACCCCGAGGCGGGGCGCACCGGGCGCCGACCTGTGGCAGTGCCTGGCCCGGCGGCGCTCCCAGCGCGACTATCAGGACCGGCCCCTGACCCAGGGCGGAACTGGCCGCCCTGCTCTGGGCCACCCAGGGGGTCACCGGGGCCAGCCGCGGCTATCTGCTCCGGGCCGCGCCCTCGGCCGGGGCCCTCTACCCGGTGGAAACCTACCTGGCGGTGCACCGGGTGGACGGGGTGGAGCCGGGGATCTGGCACTTCCAGGTGCCGGATTTTGCCCTGGAATTGCTGCAGGCCGGGGACTTCCGCCAGCCCCTGGTGGACGCCGGACTCTCCCAAGGCTTCCTGGGCGAGGCCGGCGCGGTCTTCATCTGGACCGGGGTGCTCAACCGGGCCATGTGGAAATACCGGGAGCGGGCCATCCGCTACCTGTTCCTGGACGCCGGCCACATCTGCCAGAACCTGATGCTGGCCGCCACCGCCCTGAGCCTGGGGGTCTGCCCGGTGGGGGCCTTCTTCGACGAGGAAGTGGAGAGCCTGGTCGGGGTGGACGGGGTCGAGGAAGTGGCCCTCTATCTGGCCGCGGTGGGACCGTTATGATATTTTTGGTTGACGATGAGAAAGGCAGGGGCGAACTGCCGGGTACCGGCTGCTCCCCCGGGAAAAAAAATCGCTGGAGGAGGACACCGTGGTGCGATGGGTAAGCGTGATGATTTTGGCCGCCTGCCTGGCTCTGGCAGGGATGGCGCCGGGCTGGGCCAGCGACCTTCGGAAAAGGTCAAGGAATCTTCCGATAAGGCCGCCAAGGCTTACCTGCAGGAGGGGCTGCTGCAGGCCGGCGAGGGACGCGACGCCGAGGCGGCTGACGCCTTCCGCCAGGCCCTGGCCATCAAGCCCGATTGGGCCGAGGCTCATAGCCTCTTGGGCAGCTCCCTGTCCCGGGCCGGCGACCTGCACGAGGCGGAGGCGGAACTGCGCAAGGCGGTGCAACTGAAGCCCGATTATGCCGAAGGCTGGTATTATCTGGGGGAATTTCTCAAGTCCCGGGGCAAAGACCAGGAAGCCCAGGAGGCCTTTGCCAAGGCCAAGCAGTTTGCCCGCCCCCGGCATTAGGGCCGGGCGCGGCCGCCGCCTCCTAAAAAAACCTTCCCGGTTCCCTGGGGCCGGGGGCCGATCAATTCAAGAAGACCACCAGGCGGCTTTTGCCATCGGCGGTGCGGTAGTAGATGAGGCTCTCCGCCAGGCGCTCCAAGGCATTGAGATGCGGGGCGTCCACGGGGGAAGCCATCCCCCCGGGGTTGCCCGGGGGGTGCTCCGGGGAATTTTTCGGGACTGCGTCGTCTTCGAACATCAGGCGCAACCTGGGGCCCTTCTCCTCCAATTCCACGGCGATGGAACCGGGTTCGCCGGGCTGATAGGCGTGATCCACCAGGTACCGGAAGATCCGTTTGGCCGCCAACTCCAGGGACCGGAGCCTGGCTGCCGGCAGCCCCCGGTCCTTACTCCACTGGCTGATGAAGTCCTCCAGCAGTCTCAAGTTTTCCAGGCGATTAGTCAGGGTCAGACGGGAGGCGACCATGGCCGCGTAAGTCCTAGCAAAAGGGTTTCCGGCTAACAACCAGTCAAGCGATTTCCAGCTATTTTAACAGGTTTTGAAAAAAGGATAGGGTTAAATTGAATACCTGACAATAGGGGTTCCCCCGATTGTGAGACAGTAAAAACCCTGATTTTCAGATAGTGCGCCGGCTTATTTCCGGCAATTCTGCCGGCATAATCCGGGGTCAAAGTTTTCGTGGCCGCTTGGGCGCCGGGCGCACCCCGGCCTGCTCCGCAGCAGGCTGGCCGGAAGCGGTCCCGCTCACTGAAGATGCAGCCACAGTACTGCTGCTTGTAAAGCCCCAGCTTTCCGGACTTGGCCCGGCCTTCGGCCCAGCCCTGGCGAAAATCCTCGTAATAAAAGGGCACCCCCACCTCCTGGACCAGCAATTGCCCCAATTCCCTGATCAATTCATGGTTTTGAAATTTGCTGTAGAGCAGGGTGGAGGTGAAGGCGTCGAACTTGCCGCTCCGGGCTACCCGGGCCGTGACGCTCAGCCGCTGATAGTAGCAGAAGCGGCAGCGCTCCGCCTCCCGAAAGGCCAGGTTCCGCAAGAATTCTTCCAGGGGATAGCTCCGGTCCCAGATCACCGGCAAGCCGACCTTGGCGGCATAGGTCTCCAGGGTGGCGGCCCGGCGCAGATACTCCTGGTAGGGGTGGATGTTGGGGTTGGAAAAGAAGCCGCGCACCTGGTGGCCCTTTGCGGATAAGGCTGCCAACGGATAGATGGCGCAAGGGGCGCAGCAGATGTGCAGCAAAATCTTCATGGACGTCAGGTTGGATATCCCATGACCCTTTTTACCGTTTGCCCCAGCTCGCCGATATTGGCCACCACCGTCACCCCGGCGCGGCTGAGGGCCGCCATCTTGTCCGCGGCCTTGCCGCTGCCTCCCGAGATGATGGCCCCGGCATGACCCATGCGTTTGCCCGGCGGCGCGGTCTGTCCGGCGATGAAGCTCACCACCGGCTTGGAGACGTGCGCGGAGATGAAGGCCGCGGCCTCCTCTTCGGCGACGCCGCCGATTTCCCCGATGAGCACCACTCCCTCGGTCTGGGGATCAGCCGCAAACAGTTTCAGCATATCGATGAAATCGGTGCCGATAATCGGATCGCCGCCGATGCCCACGCAGGTGCTCTGGCCGATGCCCAGAAGGGTCATCTGATACACCGCTTCATAGGTCAGGGTGCCGCTGCGGGACACCAGGCCCATGGGCCCGGGCTGATGGATATGGCCCGGCATGATGCCCACCTTGGCCTGGCCCGGGGAGATGATGCCCGGGCAGTTGGGGCCGATGAGGCGGCAGCCGCTGTCCTTGAGGACGGCCATGACCTTCACCATGTCCAGGGTGGGGATGCCCTCGGTGATGCACACCGCCAGCTTGACCCCGGCGGCCGCGGCCTCCAGGATGGCGTCGGCGGCAAAGGCCGGGGGCACGAAGATCAGGGAGGTGTTGGCCCCCGCCTCTTTGACCGCCTGGGCCACGGTGTTGAACACCGGGACGCCGTCCACCTGCTGGCCGCCCTTGCCCGGGGTCACCCCGGCCACCATCTTGGTGCCGTATTCGGCGCAGGCCCGGGCGTGGAAGGAGCCTTCCTTGCCGGTAATCCCCTGCACCACCACGCGGGTGTCGTTATTTACCAGAACGCTCATATTTCACCTTTCAGTCTTTTCCGGTTCATGAAGCAGCCCTTGCGGGAACCAGCTTTTTTTGCCTCCACCTTGAGGGGTGGGGCAGGGGGGTGATTCTCACCCCACCAGGGCCGCCACCTTCTGGGCCGCGTCCCGCATGTCGGCGGCCACGGTGAACTTGAGGCCGGAATGCTTCAGGATCTCCCGGCCCTGCTCCACGTTGGTCCCCTCCAGGCGGACGATGATGGGCACCTGCACCTTGACCTCTTTGACCGCCTCCACCACCCCGTTGGCCAGGACGTCGCAGCGCAGGATGCCGCCGAAGATATTGATGAGCACCCCCTTGACGTGGGGGTCCCCCAGGATGATGCGGAAGCCGTTGCTGACCATCTCGGCGGAGGCGCCGCCGCCCACGTCCAGGAAGTTAGCGGGTTCGGCGCCGGCGGCCTTGATCAGGTCCATGGTGGCCATGGCCAGGCCGGCGCCATTCACCATGGCGCCGACATTGCCGCTGAGGCGGATGTAGTTGAGCTGGTGCTTGCGGGCCTCAAATTCCAAGGGGTCCATCTCACTCGGGTCTTCCAGGCCGGCCAGGTCGCGGTGGCGGAACATGGCGTTGTCGTCCAGGTTGAGCTTGGCGTCCAGGGCCAGCAGGGCTCCGGATTTGGTGACCACCAGGGGGTTGATCTCCGCCAGGGAGCAGTCCAGGCCGACGAACAGCCGGTAAAGGTTGTCGATAAAGCTCACCGCGGGGCGCAGCAACTGGGGGTCGAGGCCCACCCCGAAGGCCAGGTTGCGGGCCTGATAGGGCAGGCAGCCGGTGATGGGATTCACCGCCTCTTTGATGATCAGCTCCGGGGTGCGGGCCGCCACCTCTTCAATCTCCATACCGCCGGCGGCGCTCATCATGATCACCGGACGGCCCAGGGTGCGGTCCGGAACGATCCCCAGGTACAGCTCCCGGTCGATCTCCTGGGCCTGCTCCACCAGGACCTGGTTGACCACCTTGCCCTCGGGGCCGGTCTGGGGGGTGATCAGGGTCATCCCCAGGATCTGGCCGGCCAGCCGCTCTACCTCCTGGGCGGTGGCGGCGGTCTTGATGCCGCCGCCCTTGCCGCGGCCGCCGGCGTGGATCTGGGCCTTGACCACAAAAGGGCCGGCCGGCAGGGTCTCGGCCACCTGGCGGGCCTGGGCGGGGGTCCCGGCCACCGCTCCCTCGGGCACCGGCACCTGGAATTTCCTGAGCAACTCTTTGGCCTGATATTCGTGAATCTTCATAATAGCTATCCCTTCCCCAAACCAAGATTAAGAAAGATTAAACCAGACCGGAATAAGAAGTAAAGAAAAAAAACAATGCCGGGGGCGGCGGTGAGCAGGAAAGAAGGCGTGCAAAACATATTAGACAAATAGTGTAACAAAATTAATTACAGATGGGGGCAAATTTATTTTATATCGCCATACAATAATCTAATAACTAATGATAAGCCTCTTCTAAAATAGCAATAAGGCAATTAGGTGCTCGTATTTAATCCATAAAATAAATAATACCAAGCTGCCGTCAAGTGGTTCTTTTTGTGTAGGGGCGGACCCGGGTGTCCGCCCTTCGCTGGGCGCACACATGGGTGCGCCCCTACAAAAGATTTTTCTACTTTTGACGGCAACTTGGTATAAAAAGTCCAGGTTCCAATAAAGCAATTGGATATTGTTTCGTTACGACACAAATATTATTAAGTAAGCGCCGCGGGCTCCCTCAGGGCTGGTGGCTGTCCCCGCCCCATAAATCCGGGTGGTGTTCCCGAAGCACCGGTATGTGGTAATCCAGGCGGTACAGGACCACGATCAGGATGAGGGTGCCCAGCAACATCCAGATGGGCCCGAAGAGCCACAACACCAAGAGCACCCCGATGTAGTAACCCCGCATGCCGACAGTGTAATGGAAGGTGGCGTGACTGAGGATACCCGCAACGTATTCCGGGGTGATCTTGTGAGCCAGGGTGGAGGGGACGTTGATCATGAAATTGACATGGTTGAAGGCGCGGATGGCCAGGGTAAAGTTGAAGAAGATGACGAAGAAATCGACGATGATGGTCATCAGTTTGAACAGCCACAGGACCCGGTGTTCCCGCACCAGTTCGTTGAGGCTGGGGGTGATTTCCGCCATCTTCTCCGGGCTGGCGGCGATGCTGATGATCCCCAGGCAGATGAGAATGGCGGTGGAGGCCAGAAAACTCGAGGCCATCACCCAGTTGCGCAGTGTCTGGACCGCCAGGATGTCCCGCCGGTCCGCCATGACGGACTCCACCCAGTGGCCCCGCAGGTGGTTGGTGACCCCGATGGAGGTGGTCAAGGGGTGGCGCCGCACCAGGTAGGCCAGGCGCACGTGGTAGATGATCAGGATGAGGAAGGAGGCGGAGGTGAGAAAGAACTCCAGGTTGGCATGCTCCAGGGGCATCGGGGCCTCTGAAAACCTCATGTCCGATGGTCTTCCGGCGGCTCTGTAACTCCGATCGACCTACCGATCTGGTGCGCCGGCATCCGCCGCCTTGGATTAAAGCCTACTAGTAAATACCCGCCTGTCCATGGATGGGCCTCTCCGGTGTAGAGCCAAATGCCGGTGCCGGTGCGTCTGTGTTACTCGGAAATATCTCGGCTGGCGCCGAGCTGAAAACTCTGGCGCGCCGCTCGAAGCCATTAGGCGACCTTGAGAAAAGCCCGGGGTAACTTTTATGATAGAAAGGCCCGGCCAGATTTGGCCGGCGAGGGGCGGGAAGCCTCTATTGCGGACAACCTGTGATTGCAGGCGCAAACGGGCGGACACCTGGGTCCGCCCCCACCAGGATGATCAGCGGGCCGCGGCGGCCCGTCCCGGAAATCGACAAGAGAGGAGAACATGAAGAAGATCGTGTTGTTGCGCCACGGCGAAAGTATCTGGAACCAGGAAAACCGGTTCACCGGCTGGATCGATGTGGGCCTCTCCGGGCGGGGGTTGGAGGAGGCGGTCCAGGCGGGCCGCACCCTGGCCCAAGAGGGGTTCACCTTTGAGGTGGCCTTCACCTCCATGTTGAAACGGGCCATCAAGACCCTGTGGCTGACCCTGGAGGAGATGGACCTGATGTGGATTCCGGTGCAGCATAGCTGGCGCCTCAACGAGCGCCACTATGGCGCCTTGCAGGGCTTGAACAAGGCGGAGACCGTGGCCGTGCACGGGATGGAGCAGGTGAAGATCTGGCGGCGCAGCTATGATGTGCCGCCGCCGCCCCTGAGCCCGGACGATCCCC
Source organism: uncultured delta proteobacterium (assembly GCA_963808395.1). Lineage (GTDB taxonomy): Bacteria > Desulfobacterota > Desulfobaccia > Desulfobaccales > 0-14-0-80-60-11 > JAPLJC01. The sequence continues at coordinate 164,627 of CAWEFJ010000019.1, forward strand.
ATTATCCCGGCCGCGACCCCCGCTATGCCGGCCTGCGGCCGGAGGATATTCCCCTCACCGAATGCCTCAAGGACGTGGTGGCCCGCTTTTTGCCCTACTGGCATGAAACCGTGGCGCCGGCGGTGGCCGCGGGGCGGCAGGTGCTGATTGCCGCCCATGGCAATAGCTTGCGGGCCCTGGTGAAATATCTCGATGGGGTCTCGGAGGCAGAGATCGTCGGTCTCAACATTCCCACCGGCATTCCCCTGGTTTATGAGCTCAACGACGACCTGACCCCGATGCGCCACTATTACCTGGGGGACCCGGAGGCAGTGGCCCGGGCCATTCAATCGGTGGCCGACCAGTTGAAAAAGAAGACCTGAGGGCGGCAGCCAGGCTACCAGTTCACCCGCAGCTGATATTTTTCGATCTTGAGGCTCAGGGTCTTGCGGTTGATTCCCAGGATGCGGGCGGCTTCCTGGCGGCGGCCCTTGGTGCGCTGCAGGACGAACTGGATGTAGCGCTTTTCCAGGTCCTCCAGGGTATGGTCTTCCTCGGGAAACACCTGGAACTCCGCCTGGCGCTGGGAAATGAAGCTGGGAAGATGCTCCGGCTCGATGATGTCGCCGTCTTCCAGGATGATGATGCGTTCCAGGGTGTGCTCCAGTTCCCGGACGTTGCCCGGCCAGGCATAGCTGCACAACATCTTCATGGCTGCCGGCGAAATCCCGGTGACCTCGCGGTTGCCCTTCTGGGCGTACTTGCGTAGAAAATGCTCCGCCAGGAGGGGGATATCTTCGGCGCGTTCCCGCAGGGGCGGCAGATGGATGGGAAGGACACTGAGGCGGTAGAAGAGGTCTTCCCGGAAGGCGCCGCTTTTGATGGCCTCGTTCAGGTCCCGGTTGGAGGAGGCGATGATGCGGATGTCCAGCTTGATGCGCTTCTGGCTGCCCACCTGCATGAACTCCCGCTCCTGGATCACCCGCAGCAGCTTGGCCTGGATATTGAGGCTGAGATTAGTGATCTCGTCGAAGAAGAAGGTGCCGTGATTGGCCAGTTCGAATAAGCCGTGCTTGCTCTGGTGGGCCCCGGTAAAGGAGCCTTTGACATGGCCGAAGAGTTCGGACTCCAGCAGGGTCTCCACCAGGGCGGAGCAGTCCACCGGGACGAACTCGTGGTGCCGCCGGGGGCTGAGGAGGTGGATGGCCCGGGCCGCCAGTTCCTTGCCGGTGCCGCTCTCTCCGGTAAGAATCACGGTGCTGCCGCTGGGCGCCGCCCGGCGGATCTTGGCGAAGACCTTTTTCATGGCCGGGGAATCGCCGACGATGAACTCCATGCCCTCCCGGCCGCTTTCCGGCTCGGCAGGCGCCGCGGTCGAGGTGCGCTGCTCCTGGTGGTCCAGGGCCCTCCGGACTACCGCCTCCAGGTCGTCGAGGCGAAAGGGCTTCACCAGGTAATCCAAGGCGCCGTGCTTGATGGCCTCCACCGCCCCTTGAATGGTGGGGAAGCCGGTGATCATGATAACCTCGGACTCCGGATGGTCCTGGCGGATGCGCTTCAGGACCTCCATGCCGTCCAGGTCCGGCATCCTGATGTCCAGGAGGACCACGGCGTAAGGGCTACGGGCCAGCATCTCCAGGGCCGCGGCCCCGCCGGCCGCGGTGGCCACCTGGAGGCCCATCTGGGCCAACACCTGGGCGATGCCGGTGCGAATGGCCTCTTCGTCGTCCACCACCAGAACCTGCCGCTGGTCGGCGTCACTCTCCCGCATCCGCACCCTTCCCGCCGGAAATGGTGGGCAGCAAGACCCGGAAAAGCGTGCCCCGGCCCACTTCGCTCTCCACCTCCACCGTGCCCCGGTGCGCTTCCACCAGGCATTGGACCAGGGACAATCCCAGGCCGGTGCCGATCACCTGCCGGGTCTTGGGATGCTTGACCCGATAAAACTTGTCGAAGATCCTGGAGAGATCTTCGGGCTCGATGCCGATCCCGGTATCGGCAACCGCCACTTCCAGGTAGTCGCCGCGGGAGACCGCGGACATGGTAACCTGGCCGCCGTCGGGGGAGTAATTGATGGCATTGTTCACCAGGTTGGTAAAGACCTCCTCCATGCTGCGCCGGTCGGCCAGGATCTGGTCCATCTCAGCCGGCAGTTCCAGTTGCAGCCGCACCTGCTGCTCCTCCGCCCTGGCCCGCAGGAGTTCCACCACCTCTTGCAATACCTCCCCCAACTGTAAGGGCACCTGCTCCAACTGTCCCCGGCCGGCCTCCATCCGGGCCAGGTCCAACAGGTCATTGATGAGGTCCAGCAGCCCCTGGATCTTGGCCTGGGCCCGGTTGAGCAATTCCGCCTGCTTGGGGCTCATCTCCCCGGCCAGGCCGTCCAGGATCACCGCATGTTGTTGTTTGATGGCCGCCAGGGGGGCGCGCAACTCGTGGGAGACCATGCGCACGAAGTCGTTCTTCATCTCGTCCAGTTCTTTGAAACTGGTGACGTCGTGAAAAACCGTGACCGTCCCCAGCACCTGATGATCCGGCCCCAAAAAGGGCGCCGACAGGGCGCGCAGATGCACCCGGCCCTGGTTCAGCTCCTGGGAGATGGCCTTGCGGGGATGGTCGGGTGGCTCCGCCAGCAGGTCTTGGATGGCTTCCCGGAGGGAGGCATCGGCGATATAGGCGTCGCAGGGGTCCGGGCTGGGGCGGTGGGGTCGGCAGACCCAGGAGCTGCAGGAGGCAGGTATTGGACAGGACCACCTCCGCCTCCTTGTTGGTTACCAGCACGCCGTCGGCCATGCAGTTGACCACGGCGTGCATGCGGCTCTGCTCCAAGGCCAGGTTGTAGAGGTTGCGGGCCTGCTCCTCTTGCAGGCGGCGGGTCTGCTCCTGCAATTGTTGCTTCTCCAGGGCCCGCCGCACCACCAGGGCGAGGTGGTCGATGCTGAAGGGCTTGGTGACAAAGTCGTAGGCCCCCTTCTTCATGCATTCCACCGCATCGGCCACCGTACCCAGACCGGTCATGATGACCACCGGAATCTCGGGGTAGCGGACGCCGGCCTCCTCCAAGACCTCCAGGGCCCCCATCACCGGCATCTTCAGGTCGCAGAGGACCACCTGCACCGACTCAGTGGCTAACCGCTCCAGGGCCTCCCGCCCGTTAACCGCGGTGATCACCCGGAAGCCCTCGCCGGTTAAGACCCGCTTGCAGCCCTGGCGCAGCACCTCTTCGTCATCCACCACTAAGATCGTATTCTGCTGCACCATGCCCTGCCCCTTATAAAACGTCCGCGCCTCTCACCGGCGGTTGGCCCTGCCGCGAGCCCAGGGTTTATTGCGGTTAACCGCTCACCCTTCCAACTCCAGGCCAGGCCCCGGTTCCTTGAATTCCAAAGGAAGGGTCACGGTGAAAGTGGTGCCGCATCCCGGCAGACTGTCCGCCTGGATAGTGCCGCCGTGGCGCTGAATGACCCCGTAAACAATGGACAGTCCCAGCCCCGTACCCTTCCCGGGCGGCTTGGTGGTGAAAAAGGGCTCGAAGATCTTGTCCCGGACCTCCGGCGGGATGCCGCAGCCGGTGTCGGCAAACTGCAGCTCCACTCCCTCCGCTCCCCGGGCGGGACGGCTGCTGACGGTGATGGTCCCGGAGCCGTTCATGGCATCCGCGGCGTTGAGGAGCAGGTTGGTAAAGACCTGCTGGATCTGGCCCGGATCGCCGATGATCTGCGGCAGCCCCGGGTCCAGTTCCTGGAGGATCTTGATATTGTGGAAAAATGCCTGGTGGCGGACCAGGTCGACGCAGTTGCGGATGACCTCGTTGGGGTCGAAAAGCCGCTTTTGCCCCAGGGAATGACGGCTGAAGTCCAGCAGGCGATTGACGATCTGCTGGCAGCGCATGGTCTGCTGGATAACGACCTCGATATTCTCCCGCAGGGAAGGGTGCGGTTCCAGTTCCCGGGCCAGCAATTCCGCATAGATGAGAATTCCGGCCAGGGGGTTGTTGATTTCGTGGGCCACTCCCGCGGCCATCCTTCCCAGGGAGGCGATCTTTTCCGCCTGCACCAGCTGGTGGTGGGTGGCCTCCAGTTGCTGATGCACCTTCAAGATTTCCCGCAGGTCGGAAAAGATGCCGACGCTGGCCACCTCCCGGCCCCGTTCCCGGATGATGGTGGCGGAGAAGTTCACCGGCACCTCCTCGCCGTTCTGGTTGATTAAGGTGAGCTGGGTAGTGTTCAGTTTGTCCGGCGGGCCGTATTCGTCGCTGCGCATCCGCGCCATCATCTCCGCGGCCAGATGGGGGGGATAAAAGCGGCGGAAGTTTTCAGGATTGCCAATGATCTCTTCGGCCTTATAGCCCAGGATGCGTTCGGCCCCTTCGTTGAAGATGATGGGCACCCCTTTGGTGTCCACCACCACGATGCCGTCCACGGAACTGCGGATCAGGTTATGGAGAAAGGTGTTGGTCTTTTGTAGTTCCCGTTCGATCTGAATCCGCTCGGTGAGATCCCGCAGGTAAAGGCAGGTGAGGATTTTGGCGCCCAGCCGGGAGACGGTCATGCAGGTTTCAAAGATCCGGGGCTCTTCCTCTTCCTGGCGCGGCAGGTTCAGAAGGCTGCAGAAACGGTACTCCCGCTCCTGACCCAGGTCCAGAAGGTGAGCCAGCTCCAGGGCCATGTGCAGATGCTGGGAAGTGAGGACCTCGCCCAGGTGTTTGCCCAGCAACTCTTCCTTGGGCTGGCGGAGAATTTCCGCCATCCGGGAATTGACGTAGACCAGGCGCTGATTCTCATCCGCCATCAACAGGCCTTCCCGGGTGTGTTCGGTGAGGAGATCGAGTTTGGCTTCAGCTTCCACCACATGGGAGATGTCCCGGATGGCCTCGAAGCCGCCGATGATCTTGCCCGACGGGTCGGTGATGAGGGAGGCCGAGACCGTCACCGGGATCTCCTGGCCGCGGCGGTTCCGCACTACCCGCCGCAAACCGGAAAGGGGCTTTTTTTGTTCCATGACTTGCTTGAGGATGCAGTCGCAGGTGTCGCACTGCCTGGTGTTCAACAACTGGCCGCAAGTCATGCGGCCCACCGCTTCCTGGCGGGAGTAGCCGGTGAGCCGCTCCAGGCGTTCGTTCATATGGGTCACCACCAGGTCCTGGTCCACCATAAAGAAAGGCATGGGGAAGTTCTCCAGGATGCTGGCCAGGGTGGCGATTTGCTGTTGCACCACCGGATGCGCCAATAGTTCTTCATGCGCCCGGAGGACCACCAGGCATCCGGCGGATTCATTCTTGGAGCCTTTGATGGGGGTGGCGGTAACCGTGAGGGGGGTGGTGCTGGCCCAGCCCGCCTTTAACAGGAGGGGGGCCTGCTGCAGGCTCTCGCCATGCTTGAGACAGCATTCCCGGCGCCACCTGGTCGTCGGCGCGCAGTGGCAGGCCGGTGAGTTGGGAGCAGATGGGGCAGGGGTCTCCCAACCGCAGGGTGTCGCCAAAGATCTTTTCCGCCGCCCGGTTTAAAAAGACCACCCGGCGGTGGTGGTCGGCGATCAGGACCGGATCGGGGAAATCCACCAACAGCGGGGCGCAGGCCGCACCCAGGGCCGAGGCGTCGCGGGCCAAGCGGAGGCGCCGATCCCCGGCCGCTTTGGGGGCCTTGGCCTGTTTCATCCTCATGCCCTGGACCTCGCGGCAGCCGGCGCCGGGCCTTCCACCGGCGCGGCGAAGGTTTGGCCCAGGACCAGTTGCGCCGCGGCCAGTTGGTGTTGCCGGATGATGAGGGAGATGGTGGAAATGGTGCAGCTCAGGGCCAACAGGGAGATGTGGGCCTTCTCCAGAGCCTCCGTCAGGGTCCGGGCGATCCCGAAGCGGTCACCGAAGTGGGGGCCGTGCAGGAAGATGCCGGCCACCGGGGTGAGGCGCATGGGCCGGAGGCCGGGCAGGCGCTCCTTCAGGATGCGGCGGATCTCCGGGCCGCGCTCCCCTTCGGGATGGGGGGCATAGGTGCTGAAGGACAGGAGGAACTCCTTACCCCCCAATCCGGGGAGGGCCACCAGGAAGGGAATTTGCAAACCCAGGCTTCCCAGGTCCAGAAGGGCGTCGGCGAAGCCCGCCAGGATGTCGGTAGAGGAGACGCTTAGGCCCCAAAGGTCCAGATCCGGCTGGGGCAGGATCCAATAGACCTTGGTGACCTTTTCCTGATAGCTGGCCACCGCCTGGCGCAGCAGTTCCTCCGGGTGGCTCTGGGCCGCAAAGAATTCCTGGGGCGACGCGAAGGCCGGGAAGTGGAAATTATCGAACAAGCGGTTGACCGCGGCCTTGACCCTCCTGGAGGGCAAGACCACAGAGATCGCCGCGGGTGAACTGCCCAGGCCGTGGATCATGACCCTGGCCTGGGCCAGGCTGAGGATGAAATTGCCGATGATCTCCGGGCGTTTGTCGTGGGGGTAGAGGGAGAGAATCGCGGTGCCGGGCTGCAAATGCACCGCCGCCTCCGGACCGGCCTGGGTCCTTAACAGGGTAAAGGCCGCTTCCCCGGACCGGCTCGCGGTGCACAAGACGGCGCGATCGCTGGCCATGTGGGTAAAGAAGCTGAGGTTGATGCGGTTAAGGGCCAATGGGGTGCAGACCCGCTCGGCCAGGCGACCCTCATCTGGTGGGAAGGAGGCTACCAGGCAGGCTCCCCCTTCCAGGACTTTAAGACCCCCAACGCTGGTTCTTTCTGGTTTCCGCTCCAAGGTTAGTCAGGCGCATGGCGTCATGCTATCAAGAAACCGTCAAATCAATCTTAGCACCGCTTCCACCAGGGTAGCCGCGTCCACCGGCTTGGGGATGAAATCCTCGGCTTCCAGGGCCAGGCCTTCGGCATGGCTGTAAGTGGTGTCGGGCACCGCGTCGCCCACCGCGGTGAGCATGACGATGGGGATGTCCTGGGTCCATTTGTTGGACTTCAATTCCTTGCAAAGCTGGTAGCCGTTTTTGCGGGGCATCATGACGTCCAGGATCAACACGTCGGGACGGCGTTTCTTGATGGCCGCTTCGCCTTCCAGCCCATCGTAAGCCTTGCCCACCTCAAAGCCCTTGCTCTCCAACATCATCGCTACGGTTTCCACCAGATCAGGATCATCGTCCACGATCAGCACGTACTTTCCAGCCATGAGGCCTCCCCTTTCTAAGTGATCGTCACCTCATTATGGACTTAAAGTTTATAAATTACAAGGCGGATTAGACCGATATGGGCTTCCTCCGGGATAAATTGCCCCTGCCGCGGCTAACTGCCGCCGCCCATGGAGGGCCGGGGGTAAAGGCCGACGCGTTCCACGATTTCCGGCACCTTCTCTTCCCATTCGATGGCCATCAGGTGGAAGCCGCGCACCCCCGGCACGCCCTTCAATTCCTCGATCTGCTCCACCGCCAGGTTGATCCCCTCCTCCGCCTGTTTCTCCTTGGGGACCCCCGCCAGGCGCTTGACCACCTCATCGGGGACATCTATTCCCGGCACTCGTTTTTGCATGTATTTGGCCATGCCCACGTTCTTCATGGGAGTGATCCCCGCCAGGACCGCCACTTTTTCGGTGAGGCCCCGGTCCTCGGCGATCTTCATGAATTCTTTGAAGGTGTCCAGGTTGTAAATACACTGGGTCTGGACGAACTGGACCCCGGCGGCTGCCTTCTTGCCCATGCGGATCACCCGCATGAAGACATTGGGGCCGGCGAAGGGGTTGACCGCGGCGCCGATGAACATCTGGGGCCGCACTTCGAATTGAAAGCCTCCCAGGAGCCGCCCTTCGTCCCGCATCATCCTCACCGCCATGGCCAGTTGGGCGGAGTCCAGGTCAAAGACGTTGGCGCAGCTGGCGTGGTCGCCGAAGTGCTGGTGGTCGCCGGTGAGGCAGAGGAGATCATGGATCCCGAAGGAGGCGGCCCCCAGGATGTCGCTTTGCAGGGCGATGCGATTCCGGTCCCGGGTGGTCATCTGCAGGATGGGCTCCAGACCCATGAGCTTGAGGCGGATGCAGCAGGCCAGAGAGCACATGCGGCACACCGAGGTCTGATTGTCGGTGACGTTGATGGCGTCCACATAGTCCTTGATCATCTTGGCCTTACGTTCGATCACCTCACCGTCGGCGCTGCGGGGAGGACCCACTTCGGAGGTGACGGCCAACTGGCCGGAGGCGATGATCTGCTGGAGTTTGCTGGGAGTAGTGGCGCTCATATGCGGAGGTCCTCTCTGACGATCTTGCGAGGGCCGCCGTCCCGGGAAGTGGTCCAGTCTTTGGGTTCCACGAGTCTTTCAAAGCGGTCCAGTTGCCCCAGGGTCTTTAAGCGCTCGTAAATCAGCTCCCAGCCGCAAGGGATGTCCGGGTTGATCTCGCACTTGCCCTTGTCGGAACCGCCGCAGGGGCCGTTGAGCATGCGCTTGGAACAGCGGGTGATGGGACAGATGCCGCCGGTCTCGGCCAGGATGCAGCGGCCGCAAGCCTGGCAGCGCTCGGAGTAAAGCCCCCGTTCCTCGTTGACCCCCAGAAAACAGGTATCCACCCCGGGGAAGACTGGCTTGTTATTATACATCTCCGCCAGGTATTGGGCCCCGACCCCGCAGGCCAGGGAGACTGCGGCGTCGTAGCCTTCCATGCGGTCGTTGAGCTGCGCCAGGTACTCCTTTTCACACTGGCGGGTGAGGCTGGTCTCATCCACCGTGACCTCCTTGCCTGCCTGGGTGAAGTATAGTCTGAGGGCCGAGGCCAGAATCTTCACTTCCTTCAGGCCGCCGGCTTCGCACACGGTGACGCAGCCGTCGCAGCCGGCAATGAGCAATTTATGGAAATCCTTGACGTTATCGATAATTTCCTCTAACGGCTTGGGTTTTGCCTTGATCATGTGGTTGCCTCCCCGGCCTCTCTGAGCCTCCGGCCCTTTCCCAGGGCGCCGCGAATGGGGCTCGGACCCAGTTCCAGGATTTTGTTGGTCATCTCGGTGACAATCTCGGCGAACCTTCCCCCCATGCCGGAGGAGAGGTTGTACATCGCCACCCGCTCGGCGCCCAGGCCCACCGTGTTGAGGATCTCCTGGGCCCGTTTCACCCGGGTCTTGGCGTGCAAATTGCCCACCATATAATGGCAGTCCCCTTCCATACAGCCCACCACCATGACTCCGTCGGCCCCCTGTTCAAAGGCCTGGAGCAGGTGGAGGATATCCACCTTGCCGGTGCAGGGGACCTCGATGATCCGAAGGTTGGGCGGATATTGCAGTCGCATCGAACCTGCCAGGTCCGCGGCGGAATAGGCTCAGTAATGGCAACAGAACCCGACGATCTTCGGCTCAAAATTCTCCATCAGGCCCTCCTTGGAGTGATGTGCTTTCCGGAACCGGAACTCTAATACAAGGCCTTGATCTTGGCGCTCAACTGATCGTCCTCAAAATGGGACACCTGGATCACCTTGGCCGGACACTCCGAGGCGCAGGTGCCGCAACCCTGGCACATGGCCGCGTTGATCTCCGAGACGTTCTCCCGGTTGATCTGGGGCACGCCGTAGGGACAGGTGCGCACGCACACCAGGCAAGCGGCGCAGCGGTCCGGGGACACCACCGCGGTGACGCCGCTGATGGTCTGGCGGGTGTCCGCCAGAAAGGCCCCGGCCCGGGAGGCTGCGGCCTGGGCCTGGGCGATGGACTCGCTGATGAGCTTGGGCGAATGCGCCATACCGCAGAGGAAGATGCCCTCCGAGGCAAAGTCCACCGGCCGCAGCTTGGCGTGGGCCTCGATGAAAAAGCCCCCGGCGTTCCTGGGGATTTTCAGGAGCGAGGCCAGTTCCTCGGTATCGTTGGGCCGGGTCCCGGCGCTCAGGATCACCGCGTCCACCGTCATGGTCACCGGGCGATCCAGGACGTGGTCCACAAAGGTGAGGCTCAACGCCCCGTTGTCGTTCTTCACTTCCGGCAGGCGCTCCGGCTCGAAGCGGGCAAAGAGCACCCCCTGGTCCCGGGCCTCAAAATAATAGTCCTCCAACAGGCCATAAGTGCGCAGATCCCGGTAGAGGATGACCACCTTCATCTCCGGGTTGCCTTTCTTCAACTGCAGGGCGTGCTTCACCGCGCCCTGGCAGCAGATGCGGCTGCAGTTGGGGCTTTCTTCATTCCGGGAGCCGACGCACTGGATCATGGCTATCCGCTTCCAGGCGGCTGCCTCTGCAGGTTTTTCCTGGAGGAGATGGCCCAGTTCCAACTGGGTCATGATCCGGTGGTGTTGGCCATAGAGGAATTCCTGGGGGACGTACTCATGGGCCCCGGTGGCCACCACGGTGACGCCGTGGTCGATTTTGCGCTCGTACATGCCGGGCCCCACCAAAACCTCAGTGGTGAAGTTGCCTTTGTAGCCCTTGTAGCCCACCACCAGGGCTTCGGTGAGTACCTGGATGCGGTCGTGCGACTTCACTTTCTCGATGAGCCCCTCCAGATAGGCCGCCACCTCCAGGCCGTCAATGGTATGGTGGACGTTGCGGGCATTGCCGCCCAAATGTTCATCCTTCTCCAGGACGATGGTCTCGAAGCCCTGGTCCCCCAGATTGAGAGCCGCATTCAGCCCCGCCACCCCGCCGCCGATGACCAGGGCCCGCTGGTTGATGGTCAGGGGCTTTTCCAGCAGGGGCTTCAGCAGGGAGGCCCGGGCCACCGCCATGCGCACCAGGTCCTTGGCCTTTTCCGTGGCCTTCTCGGGCTCCTTCATGTGTACCCAGGAGTCCTGGTTGCGGATATTGGCCATTTCGAAGAGGTACTTGTTGAGCCCGGCGTCGATCAAGGTCTCCCGGAACAGGGGCTCGTGGGTGATGGGGGTGCAAGCCGCCACCACCACCCGGTTGAGTTTCTGTTCTTCGATGACCTTGGCCATGTTCACCTGGGTATCCTGGGAGCAGGTAAAGAGATTCTCATCCGCGAACACCACGTGGGGCAGCGTCTTGGCGTAAGCCACCAGCTCCGGCACGTTGACGATGCCGCCGATGTTGATGCCGCAATTGCAGACGAAGACCCCGATGCGGGGGAGATCCTCCGGGCTCACCTTGAGCTCCGGCGGCACTTCCCGGGTCTTGGTCCGGGTCCAGCGCACCTCGCCCAGGGTGGCGCTCACTGCGCCCGCGGCAGCCGAGGCCTGCATGACGGACTCGGGGATGTCCTTGGGGCCCTGGATGGCGCCGCAGACATAAATCCCGGGCCGGGACGAGGCCACCGGCGCCGCCGGCCCGGTGGCGCTGAAGTTGTGCTTATTCAGGTCAATCTTTACCGTCCGGGCCAGGCGCTTGGCGGTGTCGCTCACCTCCATGCCCACCGACAGGACTACCAGGTCGAACTCTTCAGATTTCCGCTGTCCGGATTCATCCCGGTAATTGATCCTGAGATTGTCCCCGGGGGCCGGGTCGATGCTATGGATCCGGGAACGGATGAAGCGTACGCCGCTCTCATTCCTGGCCCGGTTGTAATAGAGCTCGAAGTCCTTGCCGAAGGTGCGCATGTCCATGAAGAAGATGGCGGTGTCCAGGTCGAATCCCTTGCAGTGCTCCTTGGCGATGACCGCCTCCTTGATGGCGTACATGCAGCACACCGCAGAGCAATAGGAGTGGGTCTTGATGTCCCGGGAGCCGACGCACTGGAGCCAGGCGATCTTTTTGGGCTCCTGGTGGTCCGAAGGCCGCACCAGATGGCCGCCGAAAGGCCCGGTGGCCGAAAGGATCCGCTCGAACTCCAGGGAGGTGACCACGTTGGGGAAATTGGCATAGTGATATGAGGGATATTTGCTGGGATTGAAGGTCTGGAAGCCGGCCGCCAGCACCACTGCCCCCACCTGTTTCGTCAGGATTTTTTCCGTGTCGTCCAATTTGATGGCGCCGCTGGGGCAATGCTTCTCGCAGGCCTTGCAGGTGCCTTTCTTGAAATAAATGCAATTAGCCACATCGATGGCATACTTCAAGGGCACGGTCTGGGGGTACTTGACGTAGATCGCCTTGCGCTTGGATAATCCCTGGTTGTATTCATCCGCCACTTTCTTGGGGCATTTTTCGGCGCACACCCCGCAGCCGATGCATTTGGACATGTCCACGTAGCGGGGACTCTGTTTCAGGCTGACGGTAAAATTGCCGGCCTCGCCGGAAATGCCTTCCAACTCGGTGAGCGTCAGCAGCTCAATGTTTAAGTGGCGGCCGCACTCCACCAGCTTGGGGGAGATGATGCACATGGAGCAGTCATTGGTGGGGAAGGTCTTGTCCAACTGGGCCATGACCCCGCCGATCCCGGCGCTCTTTTCCACCAGATAAACGTAAAAACCGGAATTGGCCAGGTCCAGAGAGGCCTGGATGCCGGCGACGCCGGCGCCTGCCACCAGCACCGCGCCGACCTTGGCGCTCCGTGAGGCATCCCTTACCTTTTGCTCTTGGTTGTCGGACATAGTCAGGTCCTTAAAGAGGTGCGTTGGCGATCCTCAACCCCCAAACTCCAACCCGGCCGCGGCCAGGATGGCCGGCAGCTTATCCTCCCAGCCCATGGTGGAGAGGTTCACCCCGCGGAAACCCTTGGCCTTCAGGGCGGCGATGATCTCCGCGGCAATCTGCACGCATTCCCGAACCCGGTCCGGCGCCTTTTGAATCCGCTGGATGAACTCCTCCGGAACCTGGGCCTCCAGGTGGCGGTTGATATAGCGGGCCATGCCCACCGACTTGAGGAGTAAGACGGTGGGAATGAGGGTGGCCCGGCGGCCTTGGAGCAGGTCGCTAAACCTTGCCAGGGCCGCCACTTCATACACCGGCGGGGTGATGAAAAAGGCGGCCCCGGCGGCCGTCTTCTTATCCAGGGCCGCCAGTTCGTCCAGCCGCGCCGCCTCGCTGGTGGGAATATTCACGGTGGCGCCCACAAAAAACTGGGGAGCGCCTTGCAACTCCACCCCGGCCAGGTCCCGACCCGTCTGCAAGGTCTGGATGGCGCCCAACAGTTCCAGCAGATCCAGGTCGTTGACCGCCCGGGCCTGGTGGTGGTCGCCGTGGGTAATTTCTTCCCCGGGGACTGCCATGACGTTGGGCACCCCCAGGGCCTGGGCCGCCAACAAGTCCCCCTGCAGGGCCAGGCGGTTGCGATCCCGGCAGCAGCACTGCAACACCGTTTCCAATCCCTTGCCCTGCAACAGCAGGGCGCCGCCCAGAGAGCTCATCTTCATCACCGCGTTGCTCATCTCTGGGATCACAAAGGCATCCACCAGGCGCTTGGCCTTGGTGGCATTGGCCACCATGGCGGTGGCGTCGGTGCCCTTGGGCGGCTCCATCTCCGCCAGAATCACAAATTCCCCGGAAGCCAGTTTTTCTTGGAATCGCATGGAACTCCCCTCTAAATTAATGGGATGCGCGTACCATGGCATTGCAAATGGCTAAGATGAGTTCATCCATGCCGAAGGAGTTGACGTGGTAATAAAAGATGCCCTTTTGCCTGACCTGGATTTCCTGTTTCGGATTGTTTTCATCCGCGGTGATAATAATGGGCAGCTTGCGGTCCAGGCCCTTGATGATGGAGATGGCCTCATAACCCATGGGCTCGGGAAGGCGCACGTCCATCACCAGGACCTTGACCTTCTCATTCTGCACGGTCATGAGGACGTCTTTAATATTGTCCACCTTTTTAAAGTGATGGCCCTGCTCCAGCAGCCAGGAATTGAGTCCCTGCGCCAGCTCACCGCCATGCTCGGCAATCAACAGCGTGCCGCATCTTTCCATCAGCACCACACCTGACCTGAAATTAAAGGATTATCCTTGCGATGGAGTTGCCCTACGTCCTTCTGCATGATTATGCAAGGCCTGTGCCGCAGGGCTGGAGGCGCGGAAGTCAAGGCCGCTTCTGGTCCGGAGCGCCCGGGGCCGGAAACCGGGGGAGGGCGCCGGGGCAGATTTTCCGAAATAACCAGGAGCCTCAGATATAACCTATTTAAATTGATGCCATATAAAGTTAACGGGTAAAAATGCCACAGGCGGGTAAATATTCCTAAGAGATTACCAGGGCGCTGCTCCAGGGGTCTATTCCCCCTCCCCACGGGGGAGGGGGTTAGGGGGAGGGGGGCGTCAGTAGTTGGTAACTATTGTATGTTACGTATCTATTTTCACCACCCCTACCCGGTGTCGTGCCCTCAAAAGGGAGGGAATAAGTCAATAGCGTTGACTTTTGCAAGAGGCTCATCAAGATTTCGCCATTGAATAGGCGCCTTAACCAGACTTTTGCAAGACCCTATATATATTTTATAATTAATATATAATTAAATCCAGGTTCCAGGCTCCGGCCCGCCGGCAGGGGAGCGGCTGGCCCGGGAGGGGAGGCCGGGCCGCGGGCACAGCCCGCCCTAGTAGATGATAAAAAAAGGGAATTTTATAGGGCGGCCTGGGGCCGCCGATTTAAAATTACCAGGAACATAAAGAATATCTGTATGGGTGAGACGATGAATCCGCTTTCCGAAGCGCTGGAGCGCCTGCAAGACCATCTCCGGCGAACCCGCCGGGCGGCGCTGCTCTTCTCCGGCGGCCTCGATTCCAGCCTGCTGCTGGCCGTGGCCGCCCCCATCCTGGGACCCGGATTGTGCGCCATTACCTTTGCGGGTCCGCATATTGCCCCGGGGGAAGCGGCCGCGGCCTTTCGCCTGGCCCGGCGGCTGGGGGTGCGGCACCGCTGGCGAGCCATCGACCCCCTGGCCCTGCCGGAATTTCGGGAGAATACCCCCAGGCGGTGCTATGCCTGCAAACGCGCCATTATTGCCCAGGCCTGGGAACTCTCCCGGGAGCAGGAAGCGGGGGCGGTCCTCTGGGACGGCACCAATCTGGATGACCTGGGGGATTTTCGCCCCGGCCTCCAGGCCGCCCGGGAATTGGGGGTGAGCAGCCCCTTGCTGGCCGCGGGGCTGAACAAGGCGGCCATCCGGGCCCTGAGCCGGGGTTTGGGCCTCCCCTGGCAAAAGCCGCCCCAGAGCTGTCTGGCTACCCGCTTCCCTTACGGCGCCACCTTGACCCGGGAGGCCCTGGGGCGGGTAGGGCGGGGGGAGGCCTGGCTGCGGCGCCGGGGCTTTTCCCGGCTGCGCCTGCGGGTGCCCGCGGCGGGCCGGGCCCGCCTGGAGCTGGCCCCGGAGGAGTGGGCCGCCTTTCTGGCCCCGGAGGTGCGGGGGCCGTTCCATGCGGTCATGCAGCGTCTGGGCTTCGGCCAATGGTCCCTGGATTTGCCCGGATAAGTAGGGTGGGCACTGCCCACCATTTCCTTTAGTGGCACTGCCCACCATACATGGGGCGACTGTCCTTGGCTTTTGTAGGGGCGGACCCAGGTGTCCGCCCAGACCTTGTAGGGTGCGCTCGAGCGCACCATTTCCTTATGGTGGTGGCACAGGCTTCCAGCCTGGGCTCGGGTCGGATCAACTCACCATGGCAAGAAAAATCCGGGCACTGGGGCTCCTTTCCGGGGGGCTGGACAGCATGCTGGCCGGGGCGGTGCTCCGGGACCAGGGCCTCGAGGTCACCTTCATCTGCTTCGTCACCCCCTTTTATGGCGCGGCGCGGGCCCGGGAGGCCGCCGCCCACCTGGACTTGCCCCTCCAGGTGGCGGATCTGACCGAAAAATTCCAGCCCCTGCTCTATGAGCCGCCCCATGGCTTCGGCCGGGGCCACAACCCCTGCATCGACTGCCACGCCTTGATGATCCGGGAAGCCGGGGTGGTGATGGCCGCGGCAGGCTTCGACCTGGTCTTCACCGGGGAGGTCCTGGGGCAGCGGCCCATGAGCCAGAATCGGGGCTCCCTGAACCTGGTGGCCCGGGAATCGGGCCTGGGGGAGTGGCTGCTCCGGCCCCTGAGCGCCCGGTTGCTCAAGACCACCCGGCCGGAACTCCTGGGCTGGGTGGACCGGGAGCGCCTCCTTAACCTCAGCGGCCGGGGGCGCCAGCGCCAGATCGCCCTGGCCGCGGCCTACGGCATCAGCCGCTATCCGGCCCCTGCCGGAGGCTGCTTGCTCACCGACCCGAATTATGCCCTGCGTATCAAGGAACTCCTGAGGCAGGCCGGCCAGGTGGACCGCCGGGACCTGGAGCTGCTCCGCTGGGGCCGCCATTTCCGCCTGTCCGGGGGAGCCAAGGCGGTGGTGGGGCGCACTGAGCGGGAAAACGAAGCCCTGGCCGGACTGGCTGCCCCGGGGGACCTCAGCCTGACGGTGGCGGATCATCCCGGCCCCCTGGTCCTGGTGATCGGCCCGGCCGGGGAGGGGGAATTGCAGGAAGCCGCCGGCCTGGCCGCGGCTTACAGCGACGCCCCGTCGGCCGCGGCGGTGCGGGTGAGCGTGGCCGGCCCCGGCCCGGTCTCGGTCCTGCACCTGGAGGCCCCGCCCAAGGACCGTTTTAAGGATTTGCTTATCTGATGCCAAGACCTTGTAGGGTGCGCACTGCGCACCATTTCCTTATGGTGGCGCAGGCTTCCAGCCTGTGATGGCGTGCGCCCACCCCCGGGCGGACACGCGGGGCCGCCCCTACACAAGAAGAAGCAGATTTAAAGGGCGGCCTGTGGCCGCCGCCCAATTGAGGACCCAGCGGGCCGCCCCTACCCAATACAGGATCGGCGGCGAAGGGGATTAAGGCGTAGACCTTGTAGGGTGCGCACTGCGCACCATTTTCTTATGGTGGCGCAGGCCTCCAGCCTGTGCCACTGCCGCCCTTCCTTCCACATTTTACTTTCTAGAATTTTTTCCAAATAAATCTCTCCCCCTTGATTTTTTTGGCCGTATAATTAAAGATAAAAGGGATTGCGAATTTTGCGGCCCGGTTTTACCCCGATCTTCTCGATTTTATCGGACTCAGGATCATGACCAACCCCTCAGGCGGCCAGGCCCCCGGTAGTTTGCCGACCGGCATCATCCTTGCTGAACCAGACCCCGGTTGCGACCGGGAGCTGCAAAAACTGAGCGGGGTCAATCTCAACCGCTGTCTGCATTGCCGCTCTTGCGCCAATGGCTGCCCTTTCGTGGGGGCCATGGACTACCCCCCCCATCACATCCTGCGGCTGCTGCAATTGGGCCAGCGCCAGGAGGCCCTGGAGTCGCATACCATCTGGATCTGTCTGGGCTGCCACACCTGCTCGGTGCAATGTCCCATGGGCCTCGAACTGGCGGCCGTCATGAACTCCTTGCGCCACCTGGCTCTTAAAGAAGGGGTTAAGGTGGCGGAACCCGACATCCTCGATTTTCACCGGGCCGTCAACTCCTCCATCCGGCGTCATGGCCGCACCCACGACCTGGGGATCATGCTGCGCTATAAGGTCCCGATGCGCCGCTGGTTCACCGACCTGGACCTGGGCCTCAAGATGCTGGCCCGGGGGAAGCTGGACCTCAAGGCCCGCCGGGTCAAGGCGGTGAAAGAGATCCGGCGGCTCTTCCTGCCCCGGCGGCCAGGATGAGGGACATGGCGGAGTTGCTGGATATTTCCTATTTTCCCGGTTGTTCCCTGGAGAGCAGCGCCCGGGAATCCAACCTGGCCCTGCTGGAGTCCGCCAAGCTCCTGGGGCTGAACCTCATCGAACTGGAAGACTGGAACTGCTGCGGCGCCTCCTCGGCCAAAGTGCTGGATAAGGATATCGCCTTTTCCCTGGCGAGCCGCAACCTGTCCCTGGCGCCGCCGGACCGCCCCTTGACGGCCACCTGCCCCGTCTGTCTCAGCCGCTTGCGGGAAGCCCAACTGCGCCTCAAGGAAGACCCGGAGGCCCGCGAGGTCCAGGAGCGCCACTGGCGGCGGCAGATCCCCCCGGACCTGGAGATCGTCAGCTTCCTGGAGCTTTTGGACCGCCTGGGTCCGGAGCGCCTGCAATCGAAGCTAACGCACCCCCTGAAGGGCCTGAAGGCCGTGCCTTATTACGGCTGCACCACCTTCGGCCCGCCGGACCTGGACCGGGGCCGCTACTTCCTGGGGGAGCTGGGCGGCCTCCTGGCCGCGCTGGGGGCCGAACCGCTGACCAAGGCCTTGACCCACCGCTGCTGCGGCGGCTATCTCACCGTGGCCCGGGCGGACGCAGTGACCCCCCTGGTGAACGAGATCATGGAGAGCGCCGTGGCCGCGGGCGCCGATTGCCTGGTCACCAGTTGCCCCATGTGCCAGCTCAACCTGGAGTCCAGGTGCACCCTCCCGAATAAGCTGCCCATCTTGCATTTCTCCGAGGTCCTGGCCCTGGCGCTGGGCGCCCAGGATTATGACGGCTGGTTTGCCGCGCCACCTGACGGACCCGCGGCCGCTGCTGCAAGCCCGGGGACTCATCCCCTAATTTTGCGGATTTCGCTAAGGATAAAGGCAGGCCGCAGGGCCTGCCTTTTTATTTTTGGCTTTTAGCGAGTCGGGAAAGAATTTGACAGATTACCGGCGATTATTTTAACATGGGTGCAAAGTTGGAGTTCAGGAAGGGGCGTAGCAGCAGGAACAGAAATTGCACGATTGAGGATGAAAGGGCGCAGCGTTCGCCCTATGATGGGTCGGTTAAATAAAATTATTTTTCTAGATTGGGGTTCAGTGAAAATGGCAATACGAAAGGCAGATATTGATTTAAGCTTTAGTCGATTTTTAGTGGACACAAAAGATGATTTTTTTCCAGACCCATTAAATTACAAGGACCTAAAATTAAAGAAGAAAGAGATTATTGAATCTGTGGCATATGAACTAAATAGAATTTTATCTGCAAAATCTATAGGTTATTCGAATTATCCTTTTTTAGAAGGGGATGCCCCCAAAAGCAATAATGTAGTTAGACATACAATAGCTTTGCACCCATTCGACAGATTAATTTATTCATACATTGTAACAATTCTATCCCCCCTAATTGAACCAGCTTTATCAAAGGCAAGAGATAGCCATCCTTTAGCTGGCAAGAAATCTAATTATATGTTTGGAAAAAGACAGGTCGAGCATTGGTTTAGATTTCGCTCAGATTTAAAAGAATTTATAAATAATAACCAATCCTATAAATATGTTGTATCAACGGATATAGCTTGTTATTTTGAATATATTCACATAACATATTTCAAAAAACAATTACAAAATCTGCTTACAAATCCCACTCCAAAAACAAAAAGATCATAGAATTATTAAATCAACTATTAAAATGCTTTTCACCATCTGGCGATTCAGTATTCCGCAAGGTTATGACTGTCTTCATATTTAGCGAGTGCTTTTTTAGATTTTTTGGATAAGGATTTAGAAGTCAAAGATAAAGCACTTTAGATATGTAGATGATATAAAAATTGCATGTAAAACACGCAAAGAAGCTAAGAAATTTATTATAGATGTGATACATTCTCTTAGAAAAGTTAATTTGAATCTTTCACCGATGAAACTGCACCATGGAAATGTGATAGAAAAGAATTTAAAGATTTCATAATGGATTTTCCAAAAATTATTGATGATGCTGATAAAGCTGTCGCGAGAAAAAGGAAAAGTGACATTGAAGCAATTTTAGTGAGATTAATTGAGGATACCAAAAAAATAATTAAAAATAGGGCAAATTATTTTGATGATAGACTATTCAGGGCATATATTTGGAGAATTGTTAAATGTCATTGGTACAAAAATGTTAAAAAAGGCAAATTAGATTACATAGGCAATTCATGTATTAAGCTATTAGATGAGATGCCTGGGAGAACTGACTTTATCATACGGTTTCTTATTCTTCATAAAGATAAAAAATATGTTCAATAGGGCATAAAAAAATTTTAAAGCATCTGTTTATCCTTGGCAGAAAATGCAACTGTGGCCTTTTTTAATACTGTCGAAAAATTAAAAATCCTAATTTGTTACAATTGGCCCAACATTTGTAAGGGATTACTCTAAATCAGAAAATGCAATAGATTATGCCTTAATTTTTTTAGGAAAACATGGGGAGTACAGTGATCGTCAATGTATTGCGTAATTGATAAGCATGCTAATAAAGTTTTATAGAAAAGGTGTATCCTTATAGCTATTCAAGAATATCCCAATAAAAATATTATTTACAGATAGAATTATATCATAGCCAACGAATTATGGTTAAAGAGTTTGGTTGAATATTTAAGGAACCTTGATAGGCCTGAATATATTGATTATGATAGGCGTACTGGATAGGATCAGGTCGTTGCATCTTAAATGTAAAATAATATATTATTCATGTTGGCGTTATTTATAGAGGCAAATGTGTCACTACTACCAATTTATTTATTGTAAGTAATTTACATGACCGAAATTATAAGCAAACAAACTAGGATTAAATTTAGGGAAGTATTTTGTGGGTATAACCCTGCGGGAAATATCAGACGAGTTTGATGCTGCTGACGTTCCCTAAGATATCGATTACAATCCGAATCAGTCCGGATAGCGTTGTTCTCTGGTTGACAATATTACCACGCAATTAATTTCTCGTCTTGGCGAGATGTTCAGAAGATACTGCGAGTTTATGAGAATGTGATGTTAGCGCTCGAAGACAGAATCAAAAAGTCCAATGTGGGCCGGAAAAGACGAATATGCAGAGAAGACTTTTTCGATTTTGAAGAGATGTTAAAAGGGATGGGTTTATATATTTAGATGGGAAAATAACCGCAGTTGGTCACAATCCTACAATCGATGAATTGGCAGAAACCGCTCATGGTTTGGATGCTCATGTCCTTCGGCAGCAAATCGAACGAATAAACAATTTAATTTAGGATGACCTAGCGCCTGCCATCGGAACACAAAGGAAATGTTGGAAACAACATGTAAAACTATCCTCGCAGACTTTGGGGTTCAGGCTCAATCATCATGGGATGGTGACTGGTCTCGTTAAGGAAACCCGTGGGGTTCTTCATCTCGTTCCTGAAGACATACCCGACAGTGCGAAAGGTGCCGAAATTATAAACAGATCCTAAGCAGCTTGGCCAAATATTACAAGGCATTGCCGAATTAAGAAATCTTTATGGAACAGGTCATGGGTAAGATGGCCATTCTAGAGGGCTCGAGCCACGTCATGCACGACTTGCCGTTGCGTGTTCAACAGGATTAGGGATTTTCCTTTTTGAAACGCACGAAGCAAGGCAGGAAAAACCAGTATAAACAAGAGCCCAAATTAGGGGAAAGTTTTCAGGTTATTAACTTTCGGGGAATAGTTAATGAAATAAAGGGACAGATATTAAACTCATCCCAGGGCCGCGGTCAGGCGCGGCGCCAGGTGGTCGAAGTCGCCGTTGGACATGATCAGCACCAGGTCGCCGGGCCGCAGCAGGTCCAGCAGTCCCTTTAGAAGCTGGTCGGTGTCGGGAAAATAAAGGGCGGTCTGGCCCCGGCGCCCCAGGTCGGCGGCCAGTTGCCGGGAGGAAAACTGCTCCTCCGGCTCCACCTTCCACAGGTCCGGCGGCTCCCGCACCAGGACCAGGTCCGCGTCTTTAAAGGCCGCGGCGTAAGGCTCCTGAAAGACGCGGCGCCGGGAGGTGTTGGTGCGGGGCTCGAAGACCGCCAGCAGGCGGCGCGCCGGATAGCCCTGGCGCACCGCGGCCAGGGTCACGGCCACCGCGGTGGGATGGTGGGCGAAATCCTGCACGACCAGCACTCCCTGAAATTCCCCGACCACTTCCTGGCGCTTGTGGACCCCCTGAAAACCGGCCAGGGCTTGTCGCAAGCCGCCGGGCTCGCCTCCCACTTCCGCCAGGACCGCCAGGGCGGCCAGGGCGTTCCAAACGTTGTGGGTCCCCAGCATGGGCAGGAAAAATTCACCCCAGGCCCTCCCTTCCCGGAGGACGGTGAAATTCAGGCCCCCGGCCTGGGGTGCGAGGTCCGCGACCCGCCAGTGGCAGTGGGGGCCCAGGCCGTAAAAAGCGACGGCCGCGGCCCGCGCCCGGCAGACCTGCCGCACCAGGGGCGCATCCCCCCAGGCCAGGACCCGGCCGTCCGGGGGCGACCTGCCTTAGGAAGGACTCAAAGGCCCGGATGACCTGGTTCAGGTCGGCGTAAATGTCGGCGTGGTCGAACTCGATGGAGGTGAGCACCGCCACCCGGGGCCGGAAATGGACGAATTTGGGGCGCTTGTCGAAAAAGGCGGTGTCGTATTCATCGCCTTCCAGGACCACGTAAGGGCCCCGGCCCACCCGGTAGTTGGCCTCGAAATTCCGGGCGATGCCCCCCACCATGAAGCCGGGGTCCAGCCCCAGGGCGTAGAGCAGCCAGGCGATCAGCGTGGTGGTGGTGGTCTTGCCGTGGGTGCCGGCCACCACCAGGCTTGGCGTTCCCCCACCAGGAAGCGGTTCAGGGCCTCCGGCAGGGAGAGGCGGGGGATGTCGTCTGCGAGCAGGGCCTGGGCCTCGGGGTTGTCCCGGCGGATGACGTTGCCCACCACCGCCAGGTCCGGCCGGGGCGCCAGATTCTCCGGGGCGTAGCCGTTTTGCACCGGGATGCCCAGCCCGTCCAGAAAGGTGCTCATGGGCGGGTAGGCGTGTTCGTCGGAGCCGCTGACCCGGTGGCCCTGCTCCTTGAGGATGCCGGCCAGAGCCGCCATGCCGGTGCCGCAGATGCCCAGGAGGTGGATGTGCATTTGAGTTTTGAGTTTCGTGATGTCGCCCAGTTTTTAGTTTCGGGTTTTTAGTTTTTAGCGGCAAGGCCTCTGGCCTGTGGGAAAAGGTTGTTTTTCTGGTTCCGGCTTGTGGAATCGGATTTGAAATAAGATGGTGCGCAATGCGCACCCTACATTATCTGATAGAGCTCCTGCCCGAGCTCCTGCAAGCATCGGTGGGGCGGGCCTCCGTACCCGCCGCCTTTAATGGTGCGCGGTGCGCACCCTACATTTTCTTATTCTGGTTCCAAAACCATGATCTGAAAGCCGAAACGTCGTGTGGTCAGTTGCTCACCCTACATTTTTTATTAACAGGACTATTAACCCACCCGGAATTACCGAAATGCCCGGCCAAACCCCAGGGCCCGGGAGGCCGCTTCGTGGAAGCGGGGCCGGAAGGCCTGGATCCCGGCCTTGTCGTCCCGGCCCAGGTGCACCCGGTTGGTGAGTAAGACTACCATCTGCCCCAGCTTCAGGTCCAGCCAAAAAGAGACGCCGGTGAAGCCCAGGTGGCCGACGCTGTCGGGCGAGAAATAGCGGCCCGCCGAGCGCCGGGTGGCGTCGGAGCCGGGGGTGTCGAACCCCCAGGCCCGGGCCCCCGGGGCCACCGGGGTCAGAAGCGGCGCACCGAGGCGGGGGAGAAGGGCGAGCCGCCGGCCTCTCCCCCATAAGCCCGGCAGAGGGCGGCCAGCAGACGAAAAACCTCGATTCCCCGGCCGAAGAGGCCGGCGTGCCCGGCCACGCCCCCCGCGGCCCAGGCGTTTTCGTCGTGCACCTCGCCGTAGACCGGCGCCCGGCAATGAGGCCGGTTTCGGTGGCGGCGTAAACGCGGTTTGCCGTTTGCCGTTTGCCGTTTTCCGTGTTTTCCGTAATAAGACCTGCCCGGTCCGGAAGGGGCAAGGGGTTGAAGCCCAGGACTTCCAGCCCTAAGGGACGGTAAATTCTTGCTGGCAGAAGCGGTCCAGGGTCAGGCCGGAGACGGCTCCACCACCGCCTGCAGGAGCATGAACCCCAGGTCGCTGTAAGGGTGGCGGTGTCCGGGGGCTGGACCAGGGGTGAGGCCGCGGCCAGGCGAGGCAAGAGGCCGGGGCGGGCCGCCGGGGCCGCAAGAATTTCCTGATAAAAGGGCGCCCAGGCCGGCAGTCCGGCCCGGTGGGCCAGGAGGCTCCCGAGGCTCAAGGGGCGCTTGTCCGGCGGCAGCCAGGCCGCGGGCAGGAACTCCCCCAGGGTGGCCGTGGGCGCGAGCCTGCCGTCGTCCATCAGCAGCAGCAGCGCCAGGGCAGTGGCCAGGGGTTTGGTGAGGGAAGCCAGATCGAAGACGGTAGCCACGGTGGCGGCCTGGGCCTCCGGGTCCCGGGAGACCCGGCCCACCGCGGCCTGCCAGCGGAGCTCGCCACCAACCCCCGCCAGGGCCACCGCGGCGGTGTAAATGCCTCCGGTCAAGCCAGCTTCCAGGAGCTGGGTCAGCGGGGCCCAGCGGTGACAGAAGTGAGCATGAGCGTGAAGAGTAAGAATGTTGGTGAGCGGGAAGGGGTGAGCAGGGCGGAGGCCCCTAAAACCGCTTCAATCGAGAAGATCTGCCGCCCTCCCCAGACTCCCTTGCGAGGGGAGCGCCGAAGAGGGGAGTTTGACGGAGAGGGCTGAAAGGGCAATTGGTTTTACTGAAATGCTACCTGCCTTTTCCTTCATGCACTCACTGCTCACTCCTTCTCCAGGGCCAGGTTAATCAGGGGGTCCAGGAGGGCCGGAAATTCCAGGCCCGCGGCCTTGGCGGCCTGGGGGAAGAGGCTGGTGGCGGTCATGCCCGGGATGGTGTTGGTCTCCAGGACGTAAATTTCCCCTTCCCGGACGATCATGTCGGTGCGGCAATATCCCCGGCAGCCCAGGGCCGCGTGCGCCGTGAGGGCGCACTCCTGGGCCTGCTCGGTGAGCTTGGGCCAGCCTGGCCGGGCAGATCTCCCGGCTGGCCCCGGGCTGGTACTTGGCCTCGTAGTCAAAAAAGGCATAATTGCTGGCGGGGATGATCTCCACCAGGGGCAGGGCAAGGTTGGCGTTGCCCAGGACGCCGCCGGTGACTTCGGCGCCCTGGACGAATTCCTCCACCAGCACCCGGGAGTCGTAGGCAAAGGCCGCGGCCAGGCCGGTTTCCAGGTCCCCCGGCTGCGGGCCAGGGTGATGCCGATGCTGGAGCCTTCGTTGGCCGGCTTGATGACCACCGGCAGCCCCAGGGTTCCTTCGATTTCCTGGGGGCTGGGGGCCTGCCCCGGGGAAAGATCAGGGCCCGGGGACTTTCAGGCCGGCCTGCTGGTAGAGGGCCTTGCTCAACTCCTTGTTCATGGCCAGGGCCGAGCCCAGGACTCCGGAGCCCTGGTAGGGGATCTCCAGGAGGTCCAGCAGACCCTGCATGGCGCCGTCTTCTCCGCCCCGGCCGTGCATGATGATCAGGGCCGCGTCCAGCTCCGGGGCGTCCCGCACCAACCTCCCCAGATCGGTCAGGGGATCGTAGCGCCGGATGTCGTATTTACTCTTATTCAGGGCCTGATAGACTTGGGCGCCGCTTTTTAAGGAGACTTCCCGCTCAGAGGATTTACCCCCGGCGATCAGGGCCAGCCGCATTTTCCATGCTTCCCTCCGGCATGTCATGAATCAGCTATCAGCTATCAGAACATCGGTTTTGGAAGAAATTTTCATACGTAAACGCCCTTATTTTCGTTAATCTATCAATATTCTGGGACGATTATGGCAATCTCCCCCTCCCTGAGAGGCTGGGGGAGGGTGGCTTATCGCACTCAAACTCCAAGACGATACCACCCCCCCCTCCTCCTGAGAGGGAATTTTGCAGTTTTTGCAGGTTAGATGAATTTATTATATCGTTAGGTACAGTATCGAGAAGGTCCCAGGGGACTAGGGTAAGGCGTAAACAACTTTTCTTCCAGGGCCTGGCTGCTGATCTCCGTGGCGGCGATGCGGCCCAGGGCCTCCGGGGTGCGTCCGTAACGCTGCTTCAGGTCGGCAAAGCGGTCCGCCAGCGTCACCACTAGGTCGTGGAGCACCCGCTTGTCGGCGTAATTGACCACCTCGGCTTCCCGCAGCGGCCGCGGGTCTTAAATCTCCTCCGCCAGGCGGACGTGCTCCCGCACCACCTGGGCCACCTCCGGGTAGCCCAGGGCTTCCAGGATCTCGGCCCCCCATCGGGCGTGGTTCTGAGCGGTCCCCAGGCAAGGGGTCTTACCCAGGTCGTGGAGCAGGGCCCCGGTGCTGATCAGAGCCAGGTGCAGGTCGAAGCCGGCCTCTGCCAGGGCCTGCCCCAAAAAATCGGCCACCGCCATTACCCGGAAACTGTGCTCCCGGATGTTGGGCAGCATGCCGTGGGCCGCCATCAGGGCCAGGCATTCGTTATAGGTGGGAGGGAATGATGGTGATATCCGCATCCCGGGGAACCAGGTCAATTTTCACGCGGACACCACATGGCGATTTAATCTTCGCAACCAGACTCCGCGGGGGCGACGTTCAATTTTTCTCACCAACACCATGGCATAGGCGGCGATCCCTTCCCCCCGGCCGGCGAAGCCCATCTGTTCGGTGGTGGTGGCCTTGATGTTGAGGTCCTCGGGGCCAGGCCCAGGATGGGCGCCAGTCTGGCCTGCATCTCCGGGAAATGCGGGGCCAGCCGGGGCGCTTCGCCCACCACCGTGGCGTCCAGTTCACCGGCTGGAACCCCGCTGCCGGACCATCTCCATGATCTTTTCCAGCAGGATGAGGCTGGAAATATCCTGGTAGGCCGGGTCCTGATCCGGGAAGTGGCGGCCCAGGTCGCCGGCCCCCACCGCGCCCAGGAAGGCGTCGCCAATGGCGTGGCTCAGGACGTCGGCGTCGGAGTGGCCCAGGAGCCCCAGATGAGGGAATGTCCACCCCCCCCAGGATCAGGGGGCGCCCCGCCGCAAACGGTGGGCGTCATACCCAGACCGACTCGCACGTCGTCTTTTTCTCCGCTGCATGGACAGGATGGCCTCGGCCAGGGCCAGGTCTTCCGGGGTGGTGATCTTCAGGTTCAGGGGCGAGCCGGAACCACCACCACCGGCTGCTGCAGCCGCTCCACCAGGGAGGACTCGTCGGTGCCGTAAAAATTGCGGCTGTAGGCCTCGGTAAAGGCCCGCCACAGCAGGGGCGCCTGGAAGGCCTGGGGGGTTTGGATCTGCCAGATATCCTGGCGCTCCAGGGTATGGTGGATCTCCCCTGTGGATTGACTCTCTTCAGGGTGTCCTGGGCCGGCAGCCCCAGGACTGCGCCCCCGTGGCGCCGGGCCGCTTGGATCACCTGCCGGACCTGATCCGGGGTCACGAAGGGCCGGACCCCGTCGTGCACCAGGACGATTTCCAAATCATCTTCATTTTGCAAGGCCTTGAGGGCGTTATAGACGCTGTCCTGGCGTTCCTTGCCCCCGGGCACCAGGCGCAGCACTTTCTTCAGGCCATAGGGGGCGATGACCTTTTCCTGGCAATAGTCCAGTTCTTCGGGGTGCACCACCACCGTGACCTCCCGGATTTCCGGGACGTCCTCGAAGATCTCCAGGGTGTGGGCCAGGATGGGTTTTCCGGCCAGCTGCAGATAGGGTTTAGGGATCTGGTGGCCCATGCGTTCCCCCACTCCGGCGGCGGCAATGATGGCGGCAATCATGGGGGCGGGCCTCCAGGCCCTGGCAGGAGACGGCGCCGGCCCGCCCGGGCAGACGGCGGCAGTGACCTGGGCCACCGGGATCTTGCCCCGGTCCGGAAGCAGTTCCCGGGCCCAGTCCTCCAGGCGGAAGAAATCCACCCCTTCCCCGCGGCAGCGCCGCAAGAGACCGGCGAAGTCATCCAGGAAGGGCCCGCCTTCCAGTTCGGCGTGGATGGTGAGGACCTGGGGGCGCTCCGGTTCAGGCGGGAGAGCACCAGGCTCAGAAAAATCCCGGGGGCGGCAGCCGTCCAAACCCAGAAGCTCATCCAGGGTGGGCAGCGTGGTGGGAATTTCCAAGACCGGGGTGACGGTCTCTCCGAAGCCGGGAAAATAAGGGGCAAAGCCCCGGGTGTCGCTGGCATAAAGAAATCTTGGGCCGCCATCGCCGCGCGGCTGGTCGGGCTGCACTGCCAGCCCGGGGCCGCAAAAGATTAGGCCTGCTGCCGCATAAGAGCGAAAAGGGTGCTGGGCCACGGCAATTTCCTGGGACATTCTCGGCGAGGTAAGCCGGAAAAGCCGGTCGTGCCAGCGCACATGGTCATAGCCGTGCAGCCCCAGCTCGTGGCCGGCCGCGGTCAATCGGGCCGGGGTTCCGGGGCGGCGGCGCCGATCTCGGGCGCCGGCAGCAGGGTGCCGTAGCACATGGTCTTGAAGCCGTAAATCGCCGGAGCCCGGGTGCGCCACATCTTATCCAAAAAACCTCGCTGCCGAAAAACCCGAAAAATGGCCCGGCCCGAGTGGTCCGGGCCCAGGGCCAGAAAAAGCTGGCCTTGACCCCATGGTCCGCCAAAACCTCAAGCAGGGCGGGCACCCCCTGCCAAAGCCTCCCGGGTGTCCACGTCGACTTTGAGGCCAGGCGCGGCGGCCAATCTGTCTCCAGTGCGGAGCTATCGGTTTTCGGCGGTGCGGCGGTTAGCCGTACAAACGTTCTGTGCCATCACCTGCCAAAGCCGGGGCCTGGCAAGTAGTGTTCCCCGGCTGGAGCTTAGGCGCACTGAAACCCCCCAAATCCCCTTATCAAAGAGGGACTTTAATACCCTTGGAACATGGGCTTTCCTATTTTATGCCATGCATAATCTATGACCACGACCACTAGCAATTTTATACTGCTCACTGCTCACTGCTCACTGACAACTGCTTATCCTCGGGCCTCCTCCAGGAAGGCGTCCAGGGTGATCGCCAGCGACGTGGTGAGATCGGTCTTCGGCTCCCAGCCCAGAAGCCCCGGGCCTTCGCGATCGAGGGCTTGCGGCTGATGATGTCCTGGTAGCCTTTGCCGTAGTAGTCTCGTGGCGGGTCTCGACGATCTCCGGAAGACCCCGGCGTCCTTATGTCCGGATGCTGCCCGAAGAGGTCCCGCAAGAGGTGGGCCAGCTCCTTCACCGAGCCTCGTTGTCGGGGTTGCCGATGTTGAAGATCTGGCCGTCGGCGACCCCGCCCCTGTTCTCGATGATCCTCATAGGCAGTCGATGCCGTCATCCACGTAGGTGAAGCAGCGCTTCTGCTCGCCGCCGTCCACCAGCTGGATCGGCTCCCGCTGCATCAGGTTGAGATGAACTGGGTGACCACCCGGGAACTCCCTTCCTTGGCGGCGTAGAGGTCGTCCAGCTTGGGGCCGATCCAGTTGAAGGGGCGGAACAGGGTAAACTGCAAGTCCCTCCTGAAAGCCGTAGGCCCAGATGACCCGGTCGAGGAGCTGCTTGGAGCAACTGTAGATCCAGCGCTGCTTGTTGATGGGCCCCAGCACCAGGCGGGCTGTCGTCTTCATCGAACTCCGCGTCCGGGCTCATGCCGTAGACTTCGGAGGTGGAGGGAAAGATGAGCGTTTGCCGTACTTGACGCACAGGCGCACGATCTGCAGGTTCTCCTCGAAGTCGAGCTCGAAGACCCGCAGGGGCTCTTTCACGTAGGTCATCGGGGTGGCGATGGCCACCAGCGGCAGGACCACGTCGCACTTCTTGATGTGGTATTCGATCCATTCCTTGTTGATGGAGATGTCACCTTCCACGAAGTGGAAGCGGGGGTGGCGAGGGACTGTTCCAGCTTGTTGGCGTTGATGTCCATGCCGAAGACCTCCCAGTCCGGTCGGTGAGAATGCGCCGGGTCAGGGCGTTGCCGATGAAGCCGTTGACGCCGAGAATCAGTATTTTCATTTATTATCCCTTAAGTTGAATTAA
>CAWEFJ010000020.1:0-18056 GCA_963808395.1 uncultured delta proteobacterium
TCGCTATCTTAATAAGGCTTTAACAGACCGAGGCGAGCTGGGAGTTTTCCGGGTTCGGGGATAATTGTCTGGTTTGGCAAGTAACCTGCTATCCATCCATTTCGCTTTCCCCCCCAACACCTTCGGCTGTCATACATCTTCAGAATGCTAAAAATCTGGGGGGGGGTGCTGTGCTCAGGAGGAGCTGCGGGCGAGGTTTTCCAGGTCTGCGGTGATCTTAGCGCGATAATGTTCCACCTCCGCCTCATTCAGCATGATCATGTCCAGTTGGCGGGTGTGGATGGTGACATAGCCCAGGATGCGCAGGCGGCTCAGCAGGTAGTCTTTGGCCTCCCCCTCCAGGCGGGCGAAGAGGGCGTCCTCCTTGAGGTCCACCTTGAAGTGATGCTTCTCCAGGATCTCAGCTATGAACCTGGCCCGGCACACCCGTCGGGGATAGTCGGCGGCCCCGCCTTTGAAGGTGAAGCGGAGGTAATTTTCGTAAGGCTGCTCGCCTACCAGGGCCTCCACCGTGGAGAAATGGAAGCCCAGTCGGGAGGTGAGGTTGCAAAAATCGCGGGAAATAATGAAGTAGCTCTCGTTTCCGAAGATGGTGCCGCCAGCCGTGCCCAGGTTCCGATCGGTGGCCGCCCCCATGACGATGGACATGAAGCCCCGGGTGTCCACCGGCGGCGGCCCCTCCCAGGGGACTGCATTGATCCCTTGCCACAGGGCCAGCATGGGGGCGCAGGCAATCTGGGCCAGCTCCACCCGATTCCCGGAAACCTCTTCCTTGAAACCGTCTTCCAGATTCAGAACCCACCACTGCATGGGTGTCTCGGTGACCAGGCGCTTGATGAAATACTTGGAGAAGGCCCGGTGCCGGTCAAAGGCAAACATCTCCTTGACCGCCATTTCGTGGGCGAAGCGGGTGATGTCGTGCAAGGTGCGACAGCTACTGGGCTTGAAGTTCGGGGCCTCGGGGTCGATGAGAAAGAGCGGGGTGATCTGGGTCATGATCTCTTTGAGAGTTTTCCCCACCGGGGTATCCAGCAAAACGCCTTTCCTGGCAGCGGCTCCCTGGAGCAGCTCCTCCACCCGGCCCCGAAAGATGCAGCGGCGGTCGGCGTCCACTGTGACCAGCTCCCCGGGGGTGAGCACCGCGGTGGCCTCCATGGTGTTGAACAGGGCCGGGACGCCGAACTCCCGGGCCACATTGGCCAGATGCCCGGTGATGCCGCCACGGTCGGTGACCAGGGCCGCGGCCCGGCTCAGGAGGGTGGCCCAGCTGGGATGGGGAAAGGCGGTCACCAGTACCCCGCCTTCGGGAAACTGCAAGAGGTCCAGGTTGTTGCGCACCAGGAAAACCGCCCCCGCAGCCGCCCCGGGGCTGACCGTCTCCCCACCCTGGAGAATGGCCAGCTGTTCCAGGGCCGCCGGCGCCGGCCTCTCCTCCCGGCCAGCAGCGGCCAGCAGTCTCAGCGGCCGGCTTTGCAGAATATGGATGCGGCCGTCCGGGGCGATGCACCATTCGATGTCTTGAGGTGCCTGAAAATGGTCTTCCAGGACTATGGCGATCTCGGCCAGCTCCAAGGCCTGGGCCTCGGTGAGGGTCGGCTCTTCTCCCTGCTCATCTTCTTGCCTCACCAACCCCTCTTCCGGCAGACACACGATTTTGAGCTGCTTTTTACTAATCTGCTTGTCGATTATGGTCAGCGGACTTTGCCGGGAAATGACGTAAAGGTCCGGGGTGATGCTGCCATTCACCACGGCCTTGGCCAGGCCGTGCACCGCGTTGATGAAAACCTCCTCCCGCCGGACATTGTTGGGGTCCCTGGAGTACATGACGCCGCCGCACACCGAGTCCACCATGGCCATGCAGCCGACGCACATGGGCAGGTCTTCATCCCGCAGCCCCTTGTGAAGCCGGTAACTCACCGCGGTCAGGGCATATTTGCTGGCAAGGATCTCTTTATAAACCGTAAACAGGTTCTCCCGGCTGACGTTGAGTTCCGAACGGTACTGCCCGGCAAAGGAGGTCTCCGGGTCGTCTTCGCCGATGGCGCTGGAGCGCAGGGCGACCCGCAAGAAGGGGCCCGCCTGATCATCCAGGAATTCATAGGCCCGGCTGATGGCAATCCTCCAGGTCCGGCGGTATTTCGGCGCCTCATGATGAGCATCTGCACCTCGGAGCTTTTCCGGTAAAGGTCCGAGATATTTTCTACCTCCAGGGATTGCAGGCGCCGGTTGATCTCCTCCTGCAGCCGGTTGTGGGACAGAAAGAGCTCATAAGCCGCGGCGGTGATGACAAAGCCGGGGGGCACCGCCAGCTGCGGCAGGTGGGTGGCGATTTCCCCCAGGTTGGCCATTTTGCTGCCCACCGCCTCGGCCAATCCCTGGTCGATCTGCTCCAGCCCCAGAACCAGTTTCCGAATGTTGGAGAGCTGGCGCCTCTCCAAAATGGCGCCGATCTTTGCTTCGATAGAGGTAAAGACCCCTTCCAGGGCCCGGTAGCGGTTGCCCGAGAGTTCATTGAGGTATTTGATGATGGCATAGACGTTAACGCACACCGAAGTGGCGTGGGATCGGATGAAAGACATTTCGAAACGGTGGCTGCCGTGGAGGGCGGCCTCCATGTCGGTCATGAGCTGCAGGGCGGTGTTATTGGCTGATAGCAGGAGCTTGAAGGCATGGTAGCGGGTCTTGAAGACTGAACGCAACTCTTCCAGGGAGAGGGCCGCCGCCGGCTCGCCACCGGAAAAGAGATGCTTAAGCCTCTGGATCAGGTTGGCCATATCGTAGTGGGGCCGGAGGTGCTATCCGGACAAGAGCTTCAGCACTTCGATTTTGCTTAATTTGCCTATTTTGTCCTGGCCTTGCCAGGAAGGGTCCGCCAGCTTGGCCCCGAGCGACTGGGCGCGGCCCAGTAAACCGACCCCGGTGACCAGAGGCGCCAGCCAGCAAAACCATACTGCCCTTCTCGGTCCAGCCCACTACCTGCTGGAGGCCCGATCTGAATCCGGAATGCTCCTTTTCCCGCCCCATGATTCCTTAACCCTTGGTTCTTACCCGAAAGGGTTGCCGCGGATAATGCCTGTCCAAGACTGCGGCCACCACAGCCTTCAGATGATCCGTATCTCCAAGATTTTACAAGGCTCGGCCACCGCAGGCCCCCTGAATCTTAGATCAGCAATAGCCGTGCCAAACATCGAGCTAAGGTTGTCTGAAGCAAAGGATTGAAAATATAATCTTTTTTCTAAGGCCCCGCTCCACCCGCACCATTCCTCCCGCCGCGATAACTGTCGTTATTTTTTACAGTTTGTAAAAGAAGACGAGGTAAACGGTAATTGTCTCCAAACAGACGGAAAATATCATGATCCGGCGCCGTGACGCCATAAGTTGAAATAGCGGAATGCCATTAAGGAGAATCACGCTATTTCCCGGGTCCGGCTTAACCTCCAGATTTATGATTAAGAAATGCCTAAAGATACTCGCCTGCTGACGCCATCAATCGGGTGTGCCAGAGGGTGACCAGGCCCCCCCAGGGTGGCTCCCATCAGAGCAGTCAACCACAAAAAGATGCGGGCCTGCGGACTGAGCTGTTTCCACATAACTTTACCTGACCATTCTACTTGCTGCACACCACATACTGAGGCAATTGGTGCCTACCCCCGAAACTGTTTTTATCACAGTACTTAATCAGGTCTAAGTTCCGCGATCATAACCATAAAACCTGGCCTGATCTCCTGGCTTGTGGTCACCATGGCGATGGCGTCCCGGGCGGCCGTGGCCCCCACCCGGGCGAGACCCACCACCTGACCCTGCGGGTTATAAACCGAAAGATCCAGCCCCGGCCGGACTCCCTGCTCCATCCCCAAACTAAAATGGATCTCGAAGTCTCCGTCCTTCCTGATAACCCGGTAGATCTCGGCCCTGCCCTCTTGGGCCCACAGCCGGTCCAGTCTCAGAGAAAGGCAGAAGACCGTCCCGAAGGTGAGCAAGACACCCGGCAGGCAAAGCGCCGCCACCAGCCAGGGAGAGCGGCCGGTGTACCGCCGCACCAGCGACTTGGAGCTGCGCCGCAGGCTGACAGGGTCGGCAAAAACCACGATGCGGAAGGCGGGGGTCGCCCGGGACGTAGCGCTCCGCCGCGGCGCCACGGTCAGGTGATATTCTCCCGGGAGGATGCGGGAACTGGCGGTAATCCGCCCCCGCCACATGTCGCCCCCCAGGAAATAGCCTTTATGCACTGCCGCAAAGGCGAGGGTCAGATCGCTGGAATCGCTCAAATAAGTCAATTCCTGGACCCCCCGGACTTCTTCTCCCAGCGGCCCGTTGATATCCGCGGTCATGCCTGGCAGCAGTTTGATGAGGCTGGCCGGCTCCCGGACCCGGCTGAGGAGGCCGTCCAGCAAGGCCATCACAGCCAGGAAGCACAATCCGGCGCCGACCCAGCCGGCCAACTGGCGCCAGCGCCATACCTCGATCTTATTGTCTGGGTCCATGCGGCCAAATCCTCTGCCGGAAACAGCCCGGCGGAATATCCACAAGCCTAATGGGGTACTCTACCACAAAAATAAGGGAATCGCCTCGGGCTTATGAGACTTCCCGAGGCGAATCCCTTAAATTCCGAGGCCAGCCCAATTATTTCTTGAAAATGTCGGTCTTGGTGACGTTCATGAACCTCAAGGCCTGGCCCGGTTGCTTATAGTAGACCCGGACTTCATCGCCGGCGTCCCAGGTGTTATCCGGCAGCCCCAGGTATTCATCGGGCACCGAGAAGGTGGTCAGGATTTTTTGCCGGCCGGAATAGATGGTTATGGCCTTCTTGGCCTTGTCCACCTGGGGGAATTTCTTTCCTGCCACCAGGGGGTCGTCCTTGGCCACGTTTTCCTTCTGATCGATTAGGGTATAGGCGATCTTCTTGGAGCCTTGGGTGGCGGCATCGAAAATGACGATCTCCTTGGCCTTGGTGTCCAGCTTCATCCGCAGGCCCACCTTGGGATCCGCCCCCCGCTCGCTGGGCTCCTTGGGCAGCGCAAAGGTGAGCGGGGCGCCGCTGTAATTTGGATTGGCCGCATCGCCGCTTGACGTCCCGGATGAAGGTGACCGTCCCCTTGCCCTTGTCGAAGGCAATCACCCTCCCCTGTTCCACCTTGCCCATATCCCCGCAGCCCCACGCCAGGACCATCGGCATGATAACCAGTATCATCACCCAGTTAAGTCTTTTCGCCATAATCTCTCTCCTCTTCCCTGGATCTGGGTCAGCTGCCGGCTATGGAAGCCTGGGCGCCGGACTTCTTGGCGGCGAGCTCCCTTCTGGCCCCGGCTATCATGCGCACAAAGATGTAGATGGACATAGCGCTCACCAGGCCCAGGATGAGGACTGTGGCGGAGCCATCGAAGAGAGCTCCATGGCCGGGAATGCCCTTGGCCAGCATCTTCAGGATGATGGACAGGCGCGCAGCCGATGACCGCCAAGCCGAAGGCGATGCGGATGCCATAGCCTTTGATGTACTTGGTGGCCACCGTGCCGATCTGGGCGCCGACCGCCGCGCCCAACCAGCATGATCAGGGCCGCCACCAGTTCGACGCGGCCTTTGTAGGTGTAGGTGGCGGTGCCGTAGAGGCCGGAGATCATGACCTCAAAGAGGTCGGTGCCCACCGCCACATGGGTGGGGCAGCCGACGAAGTAGATCAGGGCCGGCATGCGGATCAGACCGCCGCCGATGCCCAGGATGCCGGCCAGCCAGCCGGTGGCAAAGCTGACCAAGATGGGCAGCCAGGCGGAGCAGTAGATCTGGGCCGTTTTAAAGATGGACCATCGGGCGGGATCTTGATCTTGTGCAAGGTCTTATGCCATTCCAGGCCGGTGGCCAGTTTATCCAATTCTTTGCCGGCCGCCAGGGCCTCCCGCTCTTTGTGCTTTTTCTTGGCCACGTCGGCAAAGACCATCCAGGCGATGAGGGTCAGCAGCACGAGATAGAGATAGCGCACAACGATTTCCACCCTGCCGATGCGCTCCAGCCACATGATCATCTGGGCCCCGATTTCGAAGCCGACGATGGTGCCGACCAGCATGATAAAGCCGAGCTTATAATCCACGTTGCCGAACTTGCCGTGGCGCATGGTGGAGATGAGGGATTTTCCGGCCATGTGGGCGATATCGGTGCCGATGGCAAAGGCCATGGGAAAGCCCAGGATATTCAGGCCCGGGGTCACCATCCAGGCCCCGCCCATGCCGAAGAAGCCGCCGATGATGCCCACGCCGATCCCGAAAATGATCAGACCCGGCCAGAATATCTTGACGCCCGCGATGGGCATGAGAACATATAGCCAATCCATAATATTTACCTCCTACCTCACCTCGTTCCAGGGATTCAGTGTTCCGCCAGTTCCCGGTGACTTCAGGTCAATACCGATCCGGCTCATGACGACGTCGGCCAGCAGTCCGAAACATAAGGCCGACTACCGGGAATGATGACGACCGTAAGAAGAGCGAAATAAAGTGGCTCTCATTGTACAGGTTGGCCCACCAGGCTCCCAGCCGGTGAGTTTCCGGGTATCGGCCACCATGACCAGGAGGGACGCCTCGGCCCCGGCGGCCGCGGCGATTCCCGGCAGCAGCAGGCCCACCAGCATCCCCAAACCCGTGATCTTGCCCACCAGTTTACGCATCTGTCGCATAACCTCCTTGAGATGCTTAATTAGCGGACAATCGTTACTTCACAGGGGGCATGGGCCACCACCTTGGCGGCGGTGCTGCCCATCAAGATCCTTTCCAGGGCGTTCATGCCGGTGCTGCCCATGATGATCCGGTCAAACTTGCCATCCTGGGCCTTAGCGGATGATTAAGATTGGCCGGTACCAGGCCGGCCTCCAGCACCGTCTCCACCGGATGTTTTTGGCGTCGAACACCGCCTTGGCTTTGTTCAAGGCCGCCCTGGGCCTTCGTCTTCCAGTTTATCCTCAGAAGTTCGGCGGCATGCCCTCCAAATAATCCGCGGCATAATAGGCCACTGACATCAAGGTCACCTGCGCCCCCTGCTTTCTCGGC
The DNA here is from genome assembly GCA_963808395.1 of uncultured delta proteobacterium. Lineage (GTDB taxonomy): Bacteria > Desulfobacterota > Desulfobaccia > Desulfobaccales > 0-14-0-80-60-11 > JAPLJC01. The sequence goes on from CAWEFJ010000020.1 coordinate 7,037, forward strand.
CAGTTCCAGGCCCGTGCACGGCCTTCATGGAGTGCGCCGAGCCGTCTGTCGCCACCAATACCTTCATAAGAGTCCTCCTCGGCTGACTTCACGGCAAATTATGGGGATGATTCAATCTATACTGCTTCGGCGGCGGTGATTGAAGATGGCCGCTTTAATTCGGGCGATACCAGCCCCCCTCCGGCAAGGCGTAGGAGAATTTTTACCCGCAAACCATCCTTCCCCCAAAACCGGACAGGGCACGCCCAATCCCCCAGCGAAAATACAAGCATCGCCTGTGCCAGTTAAGGAATAAACCTCAAAACTAGTTTAATTATTGGATATTTTAGGATTTTCTGTCTCCAGAATATAGATGCTCCAGCCCCCGGGCGCAGTTTCTGTCAGGAATTTTTACAGATTGTAAAAGCGGACTGCATGGAAGATGGGCTGCCGATGGAGCCTCGGGAAGAAAATCATGCTGCCTCCGGGGACTGACAATCTGGTATATTTCTTGATAGGAAGGGATCTAAGTTACCCATGTTAGAGACCCTCAATCTCTTCAGAAACCTCTACCGCAAGTTTAAAGCTCACCGGGGCAGATTCTCCCGGGATAAGGTCGCCGCGGCCTTTCGCTTCCGCTATTCCTGCTTCAAAGACTTATTGGATTCTAATAGCCAATTATTGAATATCATTGCCGATATGGAGGAAAAACTCCAGGGCCGCCAGATCTTCGGCATGTCCTACGTCCGCTCCCAGGCGGCCCGGGCGGCCTTCCACGCCTTCCGGATGATCAAAAATCTGGATGTCCTCTCCGGCCGCAATTATGCCCCTCTTTATGAGGTGTTGGAGAAGATCAATTCTCAGATCAAGGAACCCTGGGGGGGAAAAAGGTAATCCCGGACAGCGAGCTAGTCTCTGCTTCTATTCCCAGGTGACCAAGGAGATGGTGGATTGGGTGGGGGGCAAGAACGCCAGCTTAGGAGAAGTGCTGAACCGGGTAAACCTCCCCATCCCGGAGGGCTTTGCCATCACCACCCGGGCCTATGAGGCTTTCCTGACCCATAACGACCTGGCGGCGGAAATCAATAAGTGCCAGATGGAGCTGGACCCTCAGGAACCGCAAACCTATAAACAGGTCAGCGATGAAATCCAGGCAACTGATCCTCCAGGCCCAGATGCCCCCCGCCCTGGAAGCCGCGATTTTCGGGGCTTTCGAGCAACTGGCTGCCCGCTCTTGCAGTCCAGAACCGTTGCGGGTCTCCATGCGTTCCAGCGCCATCGGCGAAGACGAGCCGGAGACTCTCCTTTGCCGGCCAATATCTCAGCCTCTTGAACGTCTCCAAGGGGCAGCTTCTCCAGGCCTATAAAGAGGTAGTGGCCAGCCTCTATACCCCCCGGGCCATCTCTTATCGCCTCAACAAGGGATCAGGGGCGAAGATACCGCCATGAGCGTCGCCTGTCTGGAGATGGTGGAGTCAGTGGCCAGCGGGGTGATGTATTCCCACCATCCCTTTAATCCCCGGGACCAGGATGCTCATCTCCGCGCGTTTGGGGCCTGGGGCCTTATGCGGTGGAAGGGGTCATCACCCCGGATACTTACCGGGTGGCCAAAGACGACCGCTTGAACCATTCTCAAGGCGGAGATTTCCCACAAAAGTGTGCAATTGGTGAGCAACCCCGACGGAGGCCTAAAAGAGATCCCGGTGCCTCCGGAGATTCAGGATCAAGCCCTGTCTCACTCCGGAACAGGTCGAAATCCTGGCCGGTCTACGCCCTGAAACTGGAAGAACATTACCGCGGCCCCCAGGACGTGGAATGGGCCCTGGACCGAGCAAGGCCGCTTGTTGGTCCTACAAAGCAGGCCCTTGCAGATTCGGGCCCCAGCGGCCGGCGACTATATAACCGCTCCGCCGGTGGCTGGCTACCCGTTGTTACTGGAAGGCGGCGCCGTGGCCTTTCCCGGGGTGGGCTGCGGGCCGGCTTTTCTGGTCCGGGAGGATAAAGACCTGCTGCGCGTTCCCGAGGGCGCGGTGCTGGTGGCCCAACATTCTTCCCCCAAATTTGTGGTGGCCATGCCCAAGGCCCAGGCCATCGTCACTGATTATGGCAGTATTTCCGGTCACATGGCCTCCCTGGCCCGGGAATTTTCCGTCCCCACCCTCCTGGCCGCCAAATCGGCCACCACGGCTATTGCCCAGGGCGCGGAAGTCACGGTGGATGCTTACGCAGGCCGGGTTTACCAGGGGCGGGTGCCGGAGTTGCTGGACCGGCGGCAGGTCCGGGAATCCGCATATGCGAGGCACCCCGGTATACCAGATCCTCAGGAAGGTGTCCGAGTTAATCATCCCCTTGAACCTGGTGGACCCCAAATCTCCCAACTTCACTGCCGCGGGTCTGCCGCACCCTGCACGACCTGGGAAGGCTGGTGCACGAACTTTCCTACACCGAGATGTTCAAAATCAGCGACCTGGTTTCCGATGGCCAGGGAGGCACGCCTTGAAGCTGGAAGCCCCCGTTCCCCTGGATCTCTATCTTATCGATCTGGATGGCGGCCTCATCGGGGTAAAGCCTGGGGCCCACCAGGTGACCATTGACCAGATCGCCTCCACTCCTTTAAGAGCCCTCCTGAAGGGGTTTCTGCACCCGGACTTGCAGGCCATGGGCCCCCGACCCATTCAAATTTCCGGCTTGCTCTCGGTCATGCGGGAACAGATGCTGGCCGCCCCCAATATTGAAGAAAGGTTCGGCGACCGGAGCTATGCCATCATCTCCGACAAGTACCTCAATTTCTCCTCCCGGGTGGGGTACCACTATAGCGTCCTGGATACTTACTGCGGCCAGACGGTGAACAAGAATTACCTCACCTTTTCCTTCCAGGGCGGGGCCGCCGACGACCTGCGGCGCCACCGCCGGGTACGGGCTATCGCCTTGGTCCTGCTGGGCCTGGACTTTTCCGTGGAGGTCGTCGGGCGACCGGGTGGACGCCCGTTTGCAGAAATACGAGAGTCAAGCCCTGGAGGAAAAGCTGGACCTCCTGGGCCGCCTGCTCCAATACACCCGGCAGATGGACATGCTCATGACCACCGACGCCAGCATCGAGCTGGTGGCCCACAATTTTCTGGAGGGCAATTACCGCCTGGATCTGGGGGCAGTGGTGAATTCCCCAGCCACGCAGTGAAAAATCTTAAAGACTATTTGAGGCTAGCAGGATGAAAGCTCAAATCGACAACTACCGGAATGCTCTCTAAGATCCCTGGAATAATCCCATATATGGTTCCAATTGAGAGAATCTCTGTATCTACTGCCAAGGATGAGGACAGCCGAAAACTAGTGGGTGACTATCTTAGCGGGGAAGGCGCTTCCTTTCGTAAGACTAACCTTCCGGCCTGGCCACGGCCCTTGCTCTTTTTTCCCGGTCCAGCTTCTTTTCATAGGCCGCCTCGATCTTCACCAGCAAGTCCTCCAGGGGACAGGGTTTCAGCAAGTAATCGAAGCCACCCAGGCGGTTGATCTCCATGGCGGCGTCCACCGAGGCATGCCCGGTGAGCATGATCACCTCCATGCCCGGATCAAGCTTTTTCATCTGCGCCAGGGTCTGCAGGCCATCCATGCCGGGCATGCGGATATCCACGAGGGCCACGTCATAAGGCTCAAGCCGCATCAGGTCCAGGGCCTCCCGGCCGCCGGCCGCCAGCGCCACCGTCAGCCCCTGGGCCGTCAGCATCTTCTTCAGGGTGGTCCGGAAGCGCTCCTCATCATCCACCAGCAGGATCTTCGGTTTTGGGCTCATAGGAGATGGTTTCCGCTTTGCGCTTTTTGACGCACCGGTAGGCGGACGGTGAAGGTGGCGCCCTGGCCCACCCGGCTTTCCCCGGCAATCCGGCCCCCCAGGCGTTGAATCAGGCCGTGGCAGATGGCCAACCCCAGGCCGGTGCCCTGACCCGCTGGTTTGGTGGTAAAGAACGGGTCAAAGATCTTCGGCAGGTCCTCCGCCGGGATGCCACAGCCGGTGTCACTGATCACCAGCTCCACCATCTCCCCTCCCCCGGCCGGCCGGGTGCTGACGGTGATGGCGCCGTCCCGGCCGATGGCCTGGCCGGCGTTGATGAGGAGATTCAGAATTATCTGGCGCAACTGGGGGGCGTCGCTGTAGATCGCAGGTAATTGACCATTGGTATTGCCTGACGATCTCAATATTGCTTAGTTTCGCTTCCCTTTCCACCAGGCGGGCCATGTCTTCTGTCAGGCGATTGAGGTCCAGCTCTTGCATCACCGGCTGCCGCTGCTGGGAGAAGTCCAGCAGGTTGCGGATGATTTCGGTGCAGCGTTCCACCTGCTGGACCACCTGGCCCACGGAAACCCGCAGTTCTTGCAGTTCCTCGGCGGCCAGGACCTCCTTTTTCAAGAGAAGCTGCATCCATTCGGCCTCCTGGCGGATGATGGCCAGGGGATTGTTGATTTCATGGGCGATGCCGGCGGACAGCACCCCGATGGCCGCCAGTTTTTGGAATTGCTCCAGCCGGTCCTCCGGGACCTGGTCGAGATTATGCGGGGGGGAACCCAAGTCCATTCCGCTTCAGCCTAATGAGAGCCCCGGCCTTCCTGGATCAGCTTTCTTTCGTAGGCCTGGCGCACCTTTTCCAGCAATTCATCCAGGGCTACCGGCTTAATGAGGTAATCGAAGGCTCCCAGTTGCATCCCCTGGATCCCCGAATCCACCGAGGCCTGGCCGGTGAGCATGATGACTTCCGTCAGGGGCTTCTTCTTTTTGATTTCCCGGAGGGTCTCAATGCCGTCCAGGCCCGGCATCTTGACGTCCAGGATGATGACGTCTGGATTACGGCTGTCCAGGGCTTCCAGGGCCAGATAGCCGCTCTCCACCCCGCTCACGTCGATATCGCGAGCCTTGAGCCTTTTGACGATGATCTCCAGAAAATCTGATTCATCATCCACGATCAAAACCTTGAACTTTTCCATGACGCCCCCTTTCGGCTTATCTGATAGGGAAATATATAGTAAAGGTAGTGCCCTTGCCATCCTCGCTGGCCACCATCATCCTGCCCCCCAATTTTTCCACGATGCTGTAGGAAATGGAAAGGCCCAGGCCGGTGCCCTTGCCCACCTCCTTGGTGGTGAAGAAGGGATCGAAGATCTTGTTCAGTATCTCCTTGGGGATGCCGGGGCCGCTATCGTGAATCTCTATGCCGATTTCATTATTTTTGGCCAGGTGCCTGGTCTTGAGATGGATCTCACCATCCTTGCCAATGGCGTCGATGGCGTTATTGAGGATATTGAGAAAGACTTGCTGCAGTTGGGCCGAATCGCTGGCGGTCATGGGGAGATCGAGGGCATAATCGGCCTGGATATCGATGTTGCGATAGCGGGCCTCGTTTTCCAAAAAGGCCACGGTCTCATCCAGGACGGTATTGATATTGAGGATCTCCGTGACCGGCTCCATCCGCCGGGCGAAGCCCAGGAGGCGGTGGGTTATCGTCTTGGCGCGGTTGATATGATATTCAATCCTGTTCACCGCCTCGGCAATTCCCTGAAAACTCTCGCTCTCGGAGACACCTGCCATTTTCAGCAAGTCTTTAATCCAGCCGGCATTTTCGCCAATGATCGCCAGGGGATTGTTGATTTCGTGGGCAATGCCGGCAGCCATCTTCCCCAACGCCGCCATCTTGCTTTCCTGTAGGGCCATTTCCTCGCTGGCGGCCTTTTTCCGTTCCATGCTCATCATTTCGTTCATCATCGAGCGGGTGGCGAGCACCCCGCCGACGGAAATCAACAGCACTCCCCCCAAGGCAATCAAGGCCATCAGGAACCTGGTGCGCAACAGCGGGGTGAACTGGTCGCTGGGGTCTTCCCGGATTACCAGCACCCATTTCTTCAGTTTGATGATGCCGACGGCGAAGAGCCCTTTGTTGCCTTTGACCGCGATTTCCTCCACTTGGGAGACGCTGGCCTTGGAGAAATCGGGCGGCGGCGCCGGTTGCAGCACCGCCCCGCCAAACCGTGGCTGGGTTTGCACAATATTATTGCGGTCAATGATAAAGGCATCCCCTTTTTTGCCGACCCAGGCGGCCCGCACGATGTTCTCAATGATGTCGGAATCGATGGTAGCCCGCAGGATCCAACTCCGGTTCCTTTCCCGCACCATCACCGCAATGATAAAATGCGGACTCTTACGAAATCCCAGAAATACGTCGCTCACATAGACGCCGGTGGACATCACCGCGTGGAACCAGTCTTCGTCCTTATAATTTACCGATTTCAAGAGGGCGTAATACGGCCCCACGTAGGCCAGGTGGTTGCCTTCCTGGTCGATAACCCCCAGATCCAAAAAAGACCTGGAACGGGCCTGGATGGTGTTGAAAATCTTTTCCAGGTAGGCTTCATCCTGCAGTTGTTCCAGGGGGACGGTATGGGCCAGACTGGCGAGCTGGGAGATGCGCTCCTCCAAGAAAGAGATCGATGGAACTGGAACGGTTTTCCGCCAGGGTCTTCATATCTTCCATGACCTTGGTGTAGTAGGATTTGCTAAACTGCTGGTAGATGACGGCTCCCAGGATGATCAGCGGGATTACCGAAAAGGCCAGGATCGTCAGGATAATTTCCCACCATAATTTTTTATAGTATTCTCGCTCCATCCCAATGACCGCCTTTTTATGCCCGAGATTTTCTCTGAGGTGAGCCCGGTCCGCCGGTTCCCGGAAATTGGGGGCATCCCATGGCAAACATGCTAAGCAATGGCTGTTCCAATGAGAGCCTCCTGGGTAACCGACTGTTATTATTTAATCATTTTATCGAACCCGCCAGGCCTTCGGGAATAATTCGGGAATTTAAATGTCAATATTTTTTACAGGTTGTAAAGGCAGGTTACTTCCCGGGCCTATCTGCCATAATTATCTGAGATATGGGGGTCGCCTTGGCCACCGCGGGCAAAAAATGGTTTTGGGGAGCCCTCTTTAACCGCAAAAAGTTTTTGCTTTTTGTAGCCCAATTGCCTTGTTGGAGGTATGATAGCACAAACCCTTTAGGGAAAAACTATCGTAAAATTTCAAGGTTGGGCCCATCTCCGGGGGGCATCTCCCCGACCCTTACCCAAACTCCCTCCCACTCCTTTTTGTCTCTCAGAAAATGCGCCGCGCATTTGCAGGGGGTATTCCTCTACTGGGGGCAGGTCACTGGGGGCGAAGCAAAAGTGAAAAGACTAAATGAAAACTATTCTTATTGTTGATAATGCCTATCCCACCCTTTTAATGCTCAGAGATGAATTTGAAGGGGCAGGATACAAAGTGATGACTACTGATTCTGGAAAGAAAGCTCTTGAGATATTAAACAACCCTTCAAAACCTGTGAATCTGGTAATCGCGAATCTGCGCCATGCCGAACCTGATAGGTTAGATTTTCTCTGGCTCATAAAAAAAACCCGGGCAGATTTACCAGTGATCTGCTTTACGGCACTATTTGATGAATATAAAGAGCTCCCTCCTTCCCATCGGCCTTTCGATGATTTGCAGGAGAAATCATCGGATTTATCCAAACTTAAGGATAGCGTTGCTAAACTTATTGGAGGGCTGACCTGCCCCCCGAAAACTAATCCACAGGTTATTTTAGAGTACTGATCGGAGGGAGGCAGAGAGATGAGCAGAAAGTGGTTTGTACCGGAACCGATCATCGGAAAACTTTGGGAAAAAGAGGTGGCAGTTATGGCAGGATACCTGGTCTGTTATATCTGCTATGACTGGAAACTTATCAAGATCCTGAAAACTTCCCATATCCAGATCATATCCGCAATTTTTCCTGCCCCACCAGAAAGGTGCCGATCCTGGCAAGTTATCCGCTATTCATCCCGCTTTGTAGGAATATTTTTGTCGGATTGGCTGGTGCCTCCTGCCAGGAAAAATCATATTATTTCCCCCTTCCGGCGCTAAACCCTTGGGGGGATATTGATACGGCTAATAAGGGCAGGTGAAGGTGAGACAGCTCCAAGCCCCTGCCCCTCAACCCTGGCCGGACCCGGCCTTCGCCCAGAGACCCTTGCCTTAGGCTCTGGCTGCGTCCGGCCAAACTGTTAGTAAACCGCGTGGACTTGGCGCTGGTCATCTCGACAATCAGCCGCCCGCCTTGACCAATTCGGTTCCCTGGATCAAGTCAGCCTGACTGATCTTGCGCTCCTCGAGGCAGGGGATTCGGACCGGAACTTGCCGCCATTGGCGACGTAGTTGTCCACCAGCGTCTTTAAGGGGGTGAGGCCGGGGAAGGTAATGCTTTCGGCATAGCCCTTTTTCACCAGGTGCACCCCGTTACCCTGCAATACCACCACGGCTTCCACGTCCATGGACTGGGCCGCATTGGCCAGCACAAGGGGAAGATGGCCCGTTCCGGATCTCCCCGGCATGGGTGGATATCAAAACAATTTTTTCTTTTTCCTCCGGCATGCTCAGCCTCTCCTTTTGGTTTAAGGTTAATAAGCTTACCGGGGCTCGGGTGAGCGCCTGGGCCCTGGCCCTCTAACCATTACCCGAAGTCTTACGATTGCGGTCCAGCCAGGCTGGCCAGGTCTTCCACGGGTAGGCCCGCCTTGAGCAGGTTGGCCAGACAGATGGGGCAGAAGGTGACCACTGGGGCGCCGCTGGCCTTAAGTTCCGCCACCCGCCGGTCGAGAATCTCCCGGTTCAGGGCCGGGGACACCGACTCCGCCGGGCCGCCGCAGCAAGAGGTGAACTCCCGCAGTTCCGCACGTCCGTATACGGAAGGCCCAAAGCGGTGAGCAGTTGGCGGGGCCCCTCCGAGAGCTTCCAGGTATCGGCCGTAAAAACAGGGGTCGTGGATGGCCACCGGCGGCCGGCCGTTGCCCGGCTGACCTCATTGGGCCGGAGTAAAGCGAAATAGGGCTGCACATCGAAACTTACCCCGGTATATTTCGGATAAAGCTCTTTCAGGGCATAGGTGGTGTGGGGGTCAACGGTGATGATTTTTTGGACGCCATGGAGCTTCAGGGTCCGGGCCACGAATTTAGCGTGTTCCACAAAGCCTTCCTGATCCCCCAGATCGTAGAGCAGGATGCCGCTGTAAAAATCCATTTCCGGGTGGTAGAAAAAGTCCACTGCCCGATTGCGTCAGTAAGCGGCAAATGGAGACCAGGATGCGGTTAAACTGCTTCTTCTCGGCCTTGGAGGTCAGGCAGGCCAAGCCCCCGGCCCACCACGAAGCCGGGGATATAGCGGCTGAGGGGGGCAAACCGCAGTAATCGGCCCACCGGCTACCCTCCAGGCGCTCCAGATACCGGGTGGTGGCTTCAATATAGGGTATGGCCTGGTACATCAGGCCGGTTAAGAGCAGCGCGTCCCCCGGCCGCCGGGTGAACCCGGGCGCCTCCCGCCACCAGGTGTTGATTTGGGAGCTGGGAATCCCGAAGGGATTGCGGCTCTTCCTGACATTGGCGCTGATGAGGTCGATGATATCCCTTGGGTTAAACATCTTAGGCCCTCCTCCACCGATCCACCACATAGCGGCGCAACCCCAGGATGAGCTCGCTCGGGTTGGCCTGGCGGGGACAGGTCTGGGTGCACAGCCCGCAGTGGAGACAGCGCCAGAGGTCCTGGGCCTGTTGCAGGATTTTTTCCGTCGCCCCCACCTGCACATAGCGGATCATTTTCCGGGGAAAATGCTCAAAGATGAGGGGACACATGGCCGCACAGGTGCCGCAGTTAAAGCACTCCAGGGCGGTGTCCACGCCAAAGGCTTTGAGCTCTTCGGCAAAATCAGGATTTACGGGCCATGTCCGGTCCTCTCGGAAGGGGCGGCCTACTCCGCCGGGCCGGCCTCCGTCGGCTGGTCAGGATTGGCCCAAGCGGTACCGATAATAGCCGCCTGCCTCGGGCCCTTCCAGAATTTCTCCAAATTTCTTCAAAGTAGGCCACGTACCAGAGAACCTTGGCCACCGGCAACCCGGTGGCCGCGGCCATCTCCGGCACGGTCAGCTCCGCCCCCGCCAGGCTCGCCTTGAGGGCTTTAATGAGCCCGGCGCTGCTCTTTCATGCGGCTGGCGGCCGTGGCAATCTGCTCTTTCCGGGCCGACTTTTAGCTTTTTTCAGGGCTTCTTTACCGGAGTCATTTTGGCTTAGCCTTTCCAGTCATCGGCAAACCTTACATACAACGAGCTTTGCATGCTGTCATAGCGTGGCACCGTGTTTAAAAATTATAGACTCTAAATGAAGCGCAGCCAGTAATGCGTTTTCATATCTTCTTGAAAGCAATTCCAAAATCATTGGATCCCCTGATTGCCTTAAATAATTGCACCTTATCTTTATAATGGCTCGTAATTTCTTTAATTAGGGCAATATCTTCATCTGGTGTGGCTAAACCAAAGCATATTTGTTTTATAAACTCTTTTTCTATCTTTAATAAACCAGGTTTTTGTCTTATAATCCTTACTTCTTTCTCGTATTTCCAGTTCTGACTTTTTGACGTAAGGATTACCATTGCTAAGCCAATCGTCAATTCATCATCTTTTATGGGGAGTTGATTTGCTTTTACTATAAACCAGTCTCTTAGTGGATTTTTAGCATAGTAGACTTCTGACGTGCCAATAAACCTTTCCCCATCATTTAAATATTATTTTGGAAATTCATATAAAATTGCTACACCTTTATGCTTATTAGCATAATGTGACCAGAACACAATTTAGGATAAGAGAAAAAGAGAAAATACCTATACTATCGATTTTCATTCGAAGATATTCAGATAAATGGTAATTCTTTAGCAAGCCATATAATTTCCCTGAATCATTCATTAAACCTTGTTCGGATAAATGCTTTGCAGCATTTTCAATCGCTTTCCGGATATTTAACCTACAATCAAAAGGATCGTTCAATTTATCTAGAGCCGAAAAATATATGCTCCCCATTATTAAAGAATCTATTAAGTATTTGTTTATATCACTAAATTTAAAACAACTGTATGGTTTAGATTGGTCTGATTTAATCTCTTTGCGCCTTTTCATATTCTTAGCTTTCTTTGATGTAGGCATCCG
>CAWEFJ010000021.1:0-202300 GCA_963808395.1 uncultured delta proteobacterium
GCGCCGGGAGGGCGATTTGGTGGCCGGGATCGTGCAAAAGCCCCGGTACGTGGACGCGAGAAGTGCATCGGCTGCCGCCAGTGCGAATATCAGTGTCCCGTGTTGGTCCCCGATGCCGAGCAAGGGGGCTTTGCCGCCCGGAAAGCCATCTATATACCCTTCTCCAACGCCATTCCCCAGACGGCCCTGATAGATCAGGAGAATTGCCTCCTTGCGGCCGCTGCGCCAAGGTCTGTCCCACCCAGGCCGTCAACTACTTCCAGAAGCCGGAGGAATTCACCCTGACGGCCGCCACCGCGGTGATCGCCACCGGTTTTGAGATGATTCCCCTGGCGGACAAGGTCCAGTACGGGCAAGGGCAGATTCCCAATGTGATCACCGCCTTGCAGATGGAAAGGTTGCTGGCGCCCCACGGCCCCTATAACCGCGTGCTCCGGCCCTACGACGGCATGGAGCCGGATAACATCGCCTTCATCCAGTGCGCCGGCTCCCGGGACCAGAGTCTGGGGGTGCCGTATTGTTCCCGGGTCTGCTGCATGTATGCCATCAAGCAGGCGATGCTTCTGTCCGGCGCGCTGCCCCTGGCGGACATCACCGTTTATTACATGGATATCCGGGCCTTCGGAAAGGGTTATGAGCAGTTTTTCCAAAACGCCCAGGCCATGGGGGTGAATTTTGTCAAAGGCAAGGTGGCCTATCTTGGACCCGGGCGAGAACGGCGCAGTTAAGGTCCGGTATGAGTCCCAGGAGGCCGCAGGCGGGGTGCAGGTGGCGGAGCATGACCTGGTGGTGCTCTCTTTGGGCCTGGTGCCGGGCTGGAATCCGCAAGGCCGCGGTGCCCTCTCCACCGGCTGAGGATGGCTTCATCAAGACCGTGAAACCCAAACGGCCCCGACCTTGACCGATCTGGAAGGCGTCTTTGTGGCCGGGGCCGCAGCCGGGCCCAAGGATATCGTGGACAGCATCGTGGAGGCGGGGGCCGCGGCCATGGAGGCTTCCCGGTATCTGGCGGCCGCAAGGCAGGACCAAAGCGGCACAGTTGAAGGTGATTATCCGGGGAAGTGGCTGATGGCGAAGTAAAAAGAAACTCTGCACCCTGGCCCCGAAGGCAAAGTCGGGGTCTACGTCTGCCATTGCGGCGGCAATATTTCCGACGCAGTGGACGTGGAAAAGGTTTGTGAGCAGGTGCGCAAGGTGCCGGGGGTGGTGGTGGCCCGGGCCAATATGTTCATGTGTTCCGATCCCGGCCAGGAACTGATCATCGAGGATCTGAAAAGCGGTCTGGTGGATCGGGTGGTGGTGGCCTCCTGCTCCCCCAGCCTGCATGAAACCACCTTCCGCCAGGCCCTGGCCCGGGCCGGGGCTAACCCCTACGTCTATGAACACGCCAACCTGCGGGAGCAGGTGAGTTGGGTGCACCACGGCGCCGGAGGCCACCGCCAAGGCCACCCGGCTGGTGGCCGCGGCCGCGGCCAAGGCCGGGATGCTTGAAGCCCCTTGACCCCCATCCGGGTCGAGGTGCAGCGCCAGGCCGTGGTGATCGGCGGCGGCGTGGCCGGCCTCAAAAGCGCCCTGGAACTGGCCGAGAGAGGCCTGGCCGTGATTCTCGTGGAAAAGAGCCCTTTTCTGGGGGGACAGGTGGCGCAGTTGGACGCGCCTGGCGCCCCGGGGGAGAAACGCGCCGCCGGGGTCATCAGCGAACTCGCCGGCGCCGTGCTCAAGCATCCGGCCATCACGCGTTTACACCTGCGCCCAGGTGGAGGGCTTTGAGGGCTATATCGGCAATTTCAAGCTCAAAATAGTGCAGCAGCCTCCCGACAGGCGCGGCCTATGCCGAGAGGCTGGAAAGGCTGAGCCATTCCGGCCGGGGCCTGGGAGAGTACGTGCCCTTTGTGGGGGTCATGCCCGCGGCGATCCCGGAAAGCCGGGAAGAGTTTGACCTGGAGGCCGGGGTCATCGTGCTGGCCACCGGTTTTCAGCCCTACCAGCCCCGGCAGGGAGAATACGGCTACTCAGGAATTTCCCGAGGTGGTCACCCTGCCGGAATTCATCCGCCTGCTGGCTGAAGCCCCGGCGGAGCGGCGACACCCTGGTGCTGAACGGCCGGCCCATCCGCCGCGTGGCCATGATCCACTGCGTGGGCAGCCGCCAGATTCCGGGCATCCATGAGGAAAATGAAGGCGGTTATCTGAACGAGTACTGCTCCCGCACCTGCTGCAGCGCCACGCTCTATGCCGCCAACCTGATCCGGGACAACTACCCCCAAACCCGGGTCTTTGATTTTTACCGGGACATCCGCACCTATGGCCGGGGACAGGAGGAACTCTACACCCAGGCGGCCCAAAACCAGGTGGTGTTTTTCCGCTTCGAGGCCGGCGAGGAGCCCCAGGTCCTGAAAAATCCCGACCCCGAAGGGCCACCCGTTGCTGGTCCAGGTGAAAGATGTCCTGACCTTCGGCGAGGAACTGGAAGTCCCGGTGGACCTGGTGGTGCTGGCGGTGGGCCAGGAGCCCAACAATATCGCCGACCTGGTGGAGAAGATGAAGATTCCCGTGGGCGCCGACCGTTTCCTCCAGGAAGTGCACCCCAAGCTGCGCCCGGTGGAAGTATCCGTGGCCGGCATCCTCTTGGCCGGCACCTGCCAGGCCCCCTTTGACGTGGGGGAGACCTGTGCCGCCGCGGGGGCCGCCGCGGTCAAGGCCGCGGCGATTCTGACCCGGGGTTATGTGGAACTGGACCCCTTTGTGGCGGAAGTGGATCTCAGCAAGTGCACCGGCACCGGCGCCTGCGTGGAGGCCTGCCTGGCGGAAGGGGCCTTGACCATGGTGGAGCAGAGGTGGAGGGCCAAAAGGTCGAGGCGGGCCCAGGTCAACCCGGCCCTGTGCCTGGGCTGCGGCGCCTGCGTGGCGGTCTGCCCCGAAAACGCCATTAACGTCCAGGGCTGGACCTTGAAGCAGTACGAGGCCATGGTGGACATGATCGTCTCGGACGCGTACCTGGAAGGGGCTTGATGGGTCAGTGGCGGACCGCTCGTTTCCCCCTAAGAGGGCAGGGGTTCGCCTACAAGAAATCCGGCGAGATGCGCCGGGGCTACATTCTGCCTGAGGTTTTATGATGTCTGACACGCCGGTAGAAACGAGTCCGGGAAAGAGGCCCTGAAAAAACTCAAGGCGGCCCGGAAAGAGCAGATTGCCGCGGCCACCGGCCGGATGAAAGAGCAGCGCCAGGCGGTAAAAGCCATCAAGGAGAGCCTGGCAGGGGCTGAGCTGACGGTGCCCGAGATCGCCGCGGCCACGGGCTTGCCGGTGTCCGAGGTTCTCTGGTACGTGGCCTCGTTGAAGAAATATGGAGAAATTCTGGAAGGGCCCAAGGCCGGCGGCTATTATCGCTACAGACTGGGCCAACCCGCGGCCCCGGAGGCCGAGGCCGGAGCCGGCGGAGTAGCGGCCGCCGCCGGCCGAGAGGATCGGACATGGCCCTGGTAAACCCTGATTTTGCCGAAGAGCTCAAACCCTTCGGCGTGGACACGCGCCCTGGAGTGCTTCAACTGCGGCACCTGCGCGGCCATCTGTCCCCTCATCTTTGAGCATTTTCCCCGGAAAATGATCCGCTACGTCCAGGTGGGGGCAACGGATAAAATTCTGGAGCAGGCCCAGGACCTCTGGCGGTGTCTGCACTGCGGGCTGTGCACCCAGACCTGTCCCCGCCAGGCCAACCCCGGGGAACTCATCCTGGGGTTGCGCCGCTATGTGGTGGCGCACTGGAGGAGGGCCTAAGATGTATAACCCCAGGGACATCATCGACCTCATCGCCGCCAATATCCGGAAGACCCGCAATCCTTTCGGGGTGCCCAACTCCCAGATCAACACCTGGTGGCGGGAGGCCGGCCGGCTTCACCCGGCGGCCCGGGGACGCGCTGCTCTTGACCGGCCTGATGTATCAGGCCATACCCTATATTGAAGCCACCACCCGGTACCTGGAGCGCCTGGAGGGCAGCCGCTGGGCCGACTATCTGCGGTTTGCCCGCCTCAGCCGCTATATCCCCGGCTTCCTGGTGGGCCGGGGCTTTGCCCTCCTGACCTCCAGGGCGGAGAAGAAGCAGTTTAACGGCATCCTGCACTCCATCTGCCGCCTCCTGCAGAAATCCGGGGTGGACTTCTTCTATCACCCGGAGATGGACTTCTACAGCGGCATCCTGCTCTACGATCTGGGGGATCAGGAGGGCTTTGTGGAGCACGCCCGGTTCGTGGCCCGGACCCTGAAGCTGCACGGCGTCCAAAAAATCATCACCGTTGACCCCCACACCACCTATGCCCTGAAAGAGCTTTATCCGAAATACACCGGGGTGAGCTTCGAGGTGAGCCTTATTTTGCCTTACTCCAGCTCAAGCGAGGTGGGCGGCGGCAACGGCCGGCCGCCGGTGGCCATCCACGACCCCTGTTTTTACGGCCGATACCTGAAACTCTCGGAGGGGCCCCGCCGGGTGCTCAGCAGCCTGGGCCTGCAGTACGTGGAAGTGCGGAACTGCGGCGAGTTCACCTCCTGCTGCGGCGGCCCGGCGGAGTCGGTGTCCCCGGCCCTGAACCGGGAGATCCTGGACCGGCGGGTGGCGGAACTTAAGGCCAGCGGCGCCCCGGTGGTCACCTTCTGCCCCATCTGTCTGGCCAACCTGCTCAAGGCGGGCCTGCCCGTGGAAGACCTGGCCAGCCTGCTGGGCCGCTATTGGTAAACGTCGTGCTGCAATGGCTTTGGGGAGGGCGAAATCGCTCCCCTGGTCACAGCATTAAAAATCATGGATGAATCCGAAAGGAGGACAGGCATGACGGAAGAAAAGGAAAAGATTGTTTTGGTCGCCACCCATGCCGGGGAGGACCCGGAACGGGCCAGCTTTCCCTTAATGCTGGCCAATGCGGCCCAGGCCATGGACGTGGAAGCCGTGGTGGTGCTGCAGGGGAACGGGGTGTTTCTGGCCAAAAAGGGCTATGCCGACAACATTACCTTTCCCGGCTTGACCCCCTTAAAGCACTGGTGGACAACTACGTCGCCAATGGCGGCACGTTCCTGGTCTGAATTCCCTGCCTCGAGGAGCGCAAGATCAGTCAGGCTGACTTGATCCAGGGAACAGAATTGGTTAAGGCGGGGCGGCTGATCGTCGAGATGACCAGCGCCAAATCCACTGTGGTTTACTAACGATACTGGCCGGACGCGGCCGGAGCCCAAGGCCAGGGCCTCGGGCGCAGGCCGGGTCCGGCCAGGCTTGAGGGGCAGGGGCTTGGAGCTTCTCAAACTGACCTGCCCCCCTTAGGTGGTGATCTACTAACGCTGAACCCAAGAGCCGAAGGCGGGAGGGGAAACTTTGATGAAAAAAGTCAATGTGATTGAGGCCAACGATTTCTCCGAAACAGGCATGAAAAAGCTGCTGGTACACGACTCTCCCTATTTCAAGATCCTTAACTTCAATTTCCGAGCCGGCCAGGAACTCCCAGTCCATGCCCACGACATCGAGGGGCAGGTGAGTTTGGTGGTCTTGGAGGGCGAGGGGGAATTCCTCGCAAAAGACGGGGCCAGGCTGCCGGCCGCCCGGGGAGACGTGCTGATTGCCGAGATCGCCGAACCGCACGGCATCAGGGCCAAGACCGACTTGCGGCTGCTGGTCACCATTGCCCCGCCTATTTGAGCCGGGGAAAAGACCGTATCTGCTGCTTGTGGCCCTCACAGAGGCAGGATCTTGCCGTCCCGGACCTGATAGCCCATGGCTCTTAAGATGGCGGACTGCCGGTTGCTGACCGGCTCCACTATCCTTTTGAGCTTGCCCTCCGATTTCTCCTGGTAGATGGCGGTCCTTAGGGACCTCAACTCATCCAAGGCCTCCCGGGGAGCGAGGTGGAAGCCCTGGCCGCTGAGGCGCTGGCACAGGAGGGCCAGGTAGGTCATGGCCGCCACGCAGACAAACAGGTGAACCCGGATTTTCGAGCCGGTCCAATGGTATAGGGGCATGAGGGTCACTGCATGGGACTCGGGCCTCGCCCCCGCTGGCGGCCCCGAGGCCGTTGGTCTTACCTCCCGGGCTTTGGGCCTCCAGGACTCCCCGGCTGCTGTAGGTTTCATATATTTCCGCCGGGCGTCCCAATCTTCCCGGTCGGTGATGAGGATATTTTTCCCGAAATGGCGCACGTCGCTGGCCATCTGGCGATGATCGAGCTGCAACTCCAGGCTGGAACTGGCCATTTTCCCGGGAGAAATTCAACTGGAAGAGGGCGGGGCTGATTTTCAGCCGCTGGCACAATTGCGCCAGGTGGTCTTGATGGCCTGGGCCTCTTGCCCTGCCGCTTCCTGCAGATAGCGCTTGCTGCAGGGCCGCCATCTCCTTGCGCACTCTTTGCACTTTCTTGCCCAGGTCCTGGTAGCTCTTATGAAAGCTCTTGGGGTCGAAGGTGATGACCACCCGGCGGGGGCGGTTCCAGAAGTCGGCCCGGGTTTCATAAAACAGGATCTTCTCGTCTTCATTGCCCAGGGTGGCTGGGCGCCCGTTGGCCCGGAGAGAGGGGGGAGAATCCTTCAAAGAGATCTCGGTCAACTCCGGGGCAAAGTCCGGGGGGCAGGAGGCGATGAAATGCAGCCCTTCTTGGCGGTTGAATTGCTGACCATGGGCGCGGCATCCATCCGTGATTGAATAGCAAGGTGACATCCTCGATCGCCACCCCCAGATTGCCACCCTGGCCAGGAGTGTTCCAGGCGCGGTCAAAGAATTCCCTTCCGAAAGGCCCCCGGAAAAGGTCTGATAATACAAGGGCACCCGTGGCTCCACTCGGTCACCAGGGCCAGACCGATGCTCGCTGCTGGGGTTGCCTGACAAAATCCTCATCCTGGCAACTCCCAGCCAAGACCGACGGACTTGGGGGTCGCGGGAAATCTGGCGGCTTCGATCAATAACCGTCTTTCCCCGCTGGCAAGCAGAGAGTATACCTTTTTAAAAAAGGCCGTCTTGATTTTTTCCAGGTCTGAATCGCTGATCCGATCCCAGTGGTTCCAGAAATTTTGGGAATTCAGGGATTCCAGCCTCAGGGGGCGAATCCTTTGAATGTCGGTGGTTTCGTACCAGGTCGCCAGTTGCCTCTTACTGGTGGGGGCGATGGCCCGGTTCAAGGCGGCGTAGAAGACCAGCTCTCCCAGGGAAGGACCCCTGGCCCGCTTTTTGGGGGGCAGGATTTCATTGATCATTCCCGCCAGATCCAGATCCTTGTCCAGTTCATTGAGGGCAAAGACCGACCCGAATTCTTTGGGAGAGAACCCGCCCTTGTCCCAAGAGGGCTTCGACCTTATCGGCGGTGCCCAGGTAGACCTGGTTGATGGTGGTGGGCTTGCCATAGACTCGCTGGGTCTCCCGGATATAGTAATATTCATGGCCTTTCTTAACTTTTTTATATAGATGAGCCATATTCCTTCCATTCCAGGAAATTTCCACAGCCAAAAAAATACTCAGGCAATTTAAAAGGTTTCACAGTCGGCGCTTCTGCGGCGTGGGCCGGCGGGGGTCAAGGCTCCCCGGCCTTAAGGAGTTCCTGGGCCACCAGCGAGAGCAAGCTCCAGACCGCATCCAGGAACCAGAAGCGGTCCAGGTGGGCCGGCAGGGTGAAGGAGACCTGGGCCGGAAACTCCTCATCCGCCTGCCACAGGATCACTGCCACCGTCAGCCCGGGGAAGACCCGCAGGGCCAGGGCCGCGTCCCCTGCCGGCCTGGCTTCCGCCCTGAGCTTCTGGCCGGCGGCCAGGAAACCGGCCAGGTCCTGGCCGAACCTGGCTTCCAGGGGAGCGTTGGGAAGGCCGTGATGGCCCCGGAAAAAGGTGGCCCCCCCCGGCAATTCCAGGGGGCCGATGGGGGGCCCCAAGGCCGAGGGGACCAGATGCAGCAGGTAGGTGAGGGCCAACAGGCAGGCCCGGAACCCCGGGTCCCCCTCCAGCCCCGGAAGCACCCGGATCTGCCGCCGGGCCGGATCGATCCGCAACTCCCGGTCCAGAAAGGGCAATTCGTACTCCCCCTCCCGGAAAATGACCCCGGTGCGGCCGGTTACCTCCGCCGGGTCCCGCTCCTCCAGATCATTCCAGATTTCCTGGCTCACCTCGGCGCACTTCTCGTAGGCCATCTAGTTCTCCGGACCATTTGGTCTGTGTTATCCGTGCATCGGCAGGTTGCTGCGCCACCAGCCATTTTCCGCAGCCGGCTGCAAAGGAGAGGGCCATTTTACCAGGACTGGCGTTTTTGAGGTTCCGTCTTCCTTTAATATTTTATACTATTTCGGGGACGTTACCAAATATGGAATGCATGATCCTATGAAAAAATTCTTCTATCCAAAAAATCTGGCAGTGGTGGGGGTTTCGGAATCCCCGGACAACCTGGCCCGGGGGATTGTGGCCAATCTCTTGCAGTTTAATTATCAGGGGAAGATATTCCTGGTGGGCCGCCGGCCCGGCGCGGCCTACGGTTTGCCCATCCTCCCGAGCCTCCGGGAGCTTCCCGGGCCGGTGGACCTGGCGGTGATCCTGGCCCCGGCCCGTTTGGTGCCGGCCCTGGTGCAGGACTGCGGAGAGTTGGGCATCTCCCGGGTGGTGGTGGAAGCCGCCGGGTTTTCCGAACTGAGTGAGGCTGGCCGGGTCCTGGAGGAGGAGGTCCGGGCCCTTCTGAAAAAGTACCAACTGCGGCTCATCGGCCCCAACGGCCTGGGCTGCATGAACCTGGAGATCGGCCTGGCCTTGCCCTTCGCCCAGATGCAGCCCCGGCCCCGGCTGGGCCGCATCTCCATCATTGCCCAGAGCGGCGGGGTGGCCACTCATCTGATGGCCTGGATGACCCGGGAAGGCCTGGGCGTCAACAAATTCCTGAGCCTGGGCAACAAGCTGGACGTGGGGGAAAACGAGGCCCTGGCCTATTTCCTGGAGGACCCGGGGACCGCCGCGGTCTATATCTATCTCGAAGGTATCGAGGATGGCCGGGGCCTCTTGCAGGCGGCCCGCGGGGCCGCCAAACCCATTTTCCTGCAGGTGGCCAACGTGGGGGCGGAGACCGCGGCCATCGCCCAATCCCACACCGCCTCCCTCAGCACCGATGAGGAAGTGCTGGCCGCGGCCTGCCGCCAGGGCGGCCTGGTGCACCTGCGGAGCCAGGCGGAGTTCCTCTCCCTGGCCAAGCTGGTGGGCCAGCCGCCGGTTAAGGGAAACCGCCTGGTGATTTTCTCCCGCAGCGGCGGTGAGGCGGTGGTGGGCGCCTATGCCTGCCGCCGTTACGGTTTCCGCCTGCCGCCCCTGGCCGCGCCGCTGGCGGATTTTATCCGCTCGCACTCCCGGGCCGGGGTCATCAGCCCCGGCAACCCCATCGACCTGGGGGACGTCTTCGACTTCACCGTCTATACCGAGGTCATGGCCCAGGTCTGCCGCGACCCGGAAGTGGACGCGGTCCTGCTCCATTATGGCCCCCTGGCCGACTTCGAGATCCCAGCCGGCCGGGAAATGGCCCGGCGCATGGTGGAGTTGGCCCGGTCTGCCGGCAAGCCCCTGGCCATCACCCTGTTGGTCACCCTGGCGGAAGAGGAATTTTTCCGGGAAACCCTGGGGGTGCCGGTGTATCATTTCCCCGAAGAGGCGGTCCGGGCCCTGGCCTTGAGCCGGGATCAGGCCTGCCGCGCCCCGGAGGTTGCCGTGGCGGCCCCACCCTTGCCGGCTGCCGAGAAGCTTTCCGGGTGGCTGGCCCTTGCCAAGAGACCAAGAGAGCCGGGAGGGATTTCTGCCTCTTCCCCTGGCCCTCACCATCATTGAGGCCCTGGGAGTAGCGGCGGCCCCCTGGCAAGTGGCCGCCAGTCCGGAGGAGGCGGCCGCGGCCGCCGCCGGCCTGGGTTTTCCCGTGGTCCTGAAACTCGCCGCCGCCAGCCTGGTGCATAAGACCGAAGCCGGGGCCGTCCTCTTAAACCTCAAGGATGGCGAGGCGGTAATGGCCGCCTACCGGCAACTGGCGGGCCTGGCTCAAGAGGGCCTGCCCCCGGAGGAGCCCTGGCAGGTACTGGTCATGGCCCAGGTGGCCGGCGGCCGGGAAGTGCTGCTGGGAGGCCGCCGGGACCGGGCCTTTGGGCCGGTGGTGGCCTTTGGAGCCGGGGGTCTGGAAACCGAGATCCTGGGTGACGTGGCCCTCCGACTGGCCCCCATCAGCCCGGCCCAGGCCCGGGACCTCATGGCAGAGACCCACATCGGCCGCGGGCTCGCCGGCTTCCGGGGCCAGCCCCCCGGAGACCTGGAAGGCCTGAGCCGGGCCCTGGCGGCCCTGTCCCAGCTATTGGCGCAGTTTCCCCAAATCCAGGAGGTGGACCTCAACCCGGTGCTGGTCTTTCCCGGCCGGCCCGGACTTCTGGCCCTGGACGCCCGGATTCGAGTTTTTGGTTAGGGTAAGGGGATGGTGGCGAAGCTCAACGGCTGCTCGACCACCTATTTTCTGTTTTCTGTCTCTGCTCAAGGGCCTTGGCCTTTGATTTTGCCCTCACAGAAAGCAGGTAGCCGCATTCAATAACCGGTGAAGAACTCGTGATAGTGGCTCTCTTGGTTGGCCTGGCGGCCGGGCTCTTCGGAGGCTTGCTGGGCGTGGGTGGCGGGGTCATCATGATCCCCCTGATGGTGCACTTTTTCAAATTCAGCCAACACCAGGCTCACGGCACCAGCCTCATGGCCCTGGTCTTCACCGGGCTGGCCGGGGCCCTCACTTATTATCTGAATGGCTCAATGGACTTTCTGGCCGGCGGCCTGCTGGCCGCGGCCGCCATCTTTACCGCCCGCTTCGGAGCCCTTTATGCCCACGCCTTGCCGGAATGGCAACTCAAGAGGGCCTTTGGCTGGTTCTTGATCTGCGTCTCCCTGTTGTTATTGAGCAAACCGTACCTCACCCATCTGGCGTTTCTCTCCCATCCCGCCAGCGCGGGCTGGGGCAAGGCCGCGGTGCTGCTGGCCAGCGGCGCGGTGGCCGGTTTCCTCTCCGGGATGATGGGGGTGGGCGGCGGCGCCATCATGGTGCCGGCCATGGTGCTGTTGGTGGGCCACAGCCAACACACCGCCCAGGGGAGCTCGCTGTTGGCCATGGCGCCGGCGGGCGCGGTGGGGGCCTATACCCACCGGCGCCTGGGCAACGTGGTCACCCGGGTCCTGCCCGGCCTGATCCCCGGGATTTTGTTGGGCACTTACCTGGGCGGCAGCCTGGCCCATCTCCTGGCCGAAGCCCAGCTGCGCTTGATCTTTGGCGCGGTGATCATCTTGCTGGGAACCCGGGATATCCGAGATGCCTCCAGGAAGCGGCTCCAGGCGGAGGCCAGGGCCAGGCGTACGGCCGGCGAATCGGCGAAATAAGGCCAGCCGCGGTCAGCCCTGAGCCTTCAGCTAAAAGAACCGGAACTGATAAAGACCGTTATTAATCGGGGCGTCATGAAGGCCAAACAGAGGGAGATCACCCCGGAGCTGGCGGCGGCCCTGCTGCGCCAGGGGCGGAGGGCGGTGGCCTTGACCGGCGCCGGCATCTCGGTGGAATCCGGCATCCCTGACTTCCGCAGCCCGGACGGCCTCTGGTCCCGCTTCGATCCCGGGGAATACGCCCACATCCGGGCCTTGCGCGCCAATCCGGCCAAGGTCTGGACCATGCTCCGGGAGATGGAGGGGCTCATCAGGCAGGCCCGCCCCAATCCGGCCCATCTGGCCCTGGCGGAGCTGGAGGCCCGGGGGCTTCTCCTGGGGGTCATCACCCAGAACGTGGACAATTTGCACCAGGCCGCGGGGAGCAAGCGCGTGGTGGAGTATCACGGCAACGCCCTGCGCCTCATGCTGCGACCACTGCAAAGCGCCGCACCCCCCGGAGAGCGTGGATTTCCGGCAGCCTCCCGCTTATTGCCGCTGCGGCGGCCTCATCCGCCCCGACGTGGTCTTCTTCGGCGAGGCCATCCCGCCTGCCGCCCAGGCGGAGGCCGAGGAGCTGGCCCGGGGGTGCGACCTGCTCCTGGTCATCGGCACCTCCGGAGAAGTGGCCCCGGCCAGTTACCTCCCTCACATCGCCAAGGAGTCCGGCGCCGTCATCGTGGAAAACAACCTGGCACCCACCCGCCTCACCTATACCCTCACCGACCACTTCCTGCCCGGCAAGGCGGGTGAGGTGTGGCCTCTGGTGGTGCAAGCGCTCTAATCCCTGAGAAATTATCCCCGGGATTCTTTCGGGCTGAGAGGGGCGCGGTGCGCACCCTAGATTAAAGGGGCGACCTCATCCAGGCTGGAAGCCGGTGCCACTGTCGCCCCTACTCTTATACGGGTTGGGTGGGGGGTTTGGGGGGAGGGCAGGGATGAAATCCCTGGCCCTCCCCCCAAAAAAAGGCCATGGCCATAGGCCGTGGCTGTAGGGGCGGGTTTCAAACCCGCCCCTACATACTCAGTTATGTTTCTTCTTTTTGAAGGTCAGTCCCTCCCCGGCCGCGTCCACCAGGATGGTGTCGCCTTCCTGAAAGCGTCCTTCCAGGAGCATGGGGGCCAGCTTATCCTGGAGGTAGTGCTGGATGGCCCGGCGCAGGGGCCGGGCGCCGTACACCGGGTCGTAGCCCGCCTCGGCCAGGAAGTCCCGGGCCTTATCGCTGAGTTCCAGCGAGATCTGGCGCTCCGCCAGGAGCTGCCGCAGCCTGGCCATCTGCAAGGTGACGATCTCCCGCAGCTGCTCCTGGCTGAGGCGGTGGAAGATGAGGATATCGTCCACCCGGTTGAGGAATTCCGGCTTGAAATGGAGCCGCAGGGCCTCCATGACCCGCTCCCGCATGAGCTTCTCTCGTCGCTGACCTCGGCGAGGTACTGGCTGCCCAAGTTGGAGGTCATAATGACGATGGTGTTCTTGAAGTCCACGGTGCGGCCGTGGCCGTCGGTGAGGCGGCCGTCGTCCAGGATCTGCAGGAGGGCATTGAAGACCTCCGGGTGGGCCTTCTCGATTTCATCGAACAGGACCACCGAGTAGGGCCGCCGGCGCACCGCCTCGGTGAGCTGCCCTCCTTCCTCGTAGCCCACATAGCCCGGGGGGGCGCCGATGAGCCGGGAGACCGTGTGCTTTTCCATGTACTCGCTCATGTCCAGGCGCACCATGGCCGCCTCGGAATCGAAAAGAAACTCGGCCAGGGCCCGGGCCAGCTCGGTCTTGCCCACCCCGGTGGGGCCCAGGAAAATGAAGGAACCCAGGGGCCGGTTGGGGTCCTGTAAGCCGGAGCGGGCCCGGCGCACCGCGTTGGAGACCGCCTGCACCGCCTCCTCCTGGCCCACCACCCGGGCCGCCAGGCGCTCCTCCATGTGCAGGAGCTTTTGCTTCTCGCCTTCCAGCATGCGGGTCACCGGGATGCCGCTCCATTTGGAGACCACTTCGGCGATGTCTTCGGCGTCCACCTCTTCCTTGAGCATGGCCCCTTCCTGCTGCAGGTCTGCCAGCTTCTTGGTTTCGGCTTCCAGATCCTTTTGCAGGTTGAGCAGCGCCCCATATTTCAGCTCCGCGGCCCGGGCCAGGTCGCCGATACGTTCCGCCTGGGCGGCGTCGAACTGGGTTTTCTCGATCTGCTCCTTGATGGCGCGGATGCGGCTGATGACTTCCTTTTCCTGCTGCCAGCGGGCCTTGAGGGCGCCGCTTCTCTTCCTGGAGGTCGGCCAGGCTCTTGTCGATCTTGAGCAGGCGCTCCTTGGAGGCCGGGTCCTGCTCCTTGCGCAGGGCCTCCCGTTCGATCTCCTCCTGGGTGATTTTGCGCTCCACCTGGTCAATGTCCGCCGGGCGGGAATCGATCTCCATGCGCAGCTTGGAGGCGGCCTCATCGATCAGGTCGATCGCCTTGTCCGGCAGGTGCCGGTCGGTGAGGTAGCGGCTGGAGAGGGTGGCCGCGGCCACGATGGCGCTGTCCTTGATGCGCACCCCGTGGTGCACCTCGTATTTTTCCTTCAGGCCCCGGAGGATGGCGATGGTATCCTCCACCGAGGGCTCGCTCACCATGATGGGCTGGAAGCGGCGCTCCAGGGCCGCGTCCTTCTCGATGTATTTGCGGTATTCGTTGATGGTGGTGGCCCCGACGCAATGGAGCTCACCCCGGGCCAGGGCCGGCTTGATCATGTTGGAGGCGTCCACCGCTCCTTCGGCGGCGCCGGCGCCCACCAGGGTATGGAGCTCGTCGATGAACATGATGATCTGGCCTTCGGACTCGGTCACCTCCTTGAGCACCGCCTTCAGGCGGTCTTCGAACTCGCCCCGGAACTTGGTGCCGGCGATCAGGGACCCCAGGTCCAGGGCCACCAGGCGCTTGTTCTTCAGGCTCTCGGGGACGTCGCCGTCGACGATGCGCTGGGCCAGGCCTTCCACGATGGCCGTCTTGCCCACCCCGGCCTCGCCGATGAGCACCGGGTTGTTCTTGGTGCGCCGGGACAGTACCTGGATGATGCGCCGGATTTCGCTGTCCCGGCCGATAACCGGGTCCAGCTTGCCGCTGCGGGCCATTTCCGTCAGATCCTTGCCGTATTTCTCCAGGGGCTGGAACTTCTCCTCCGGGGCCTGGTCGGTAACCCGTTGGGAACCCCTGAGGTCCGCCAGGGCCTTGAGGATGGCCTCGGGGGTGAGCCCCTGGGCCTTGAGCAGCCTGCCGACCTCGGTGGCCTTGTCCGCGGCCAGGGCCCAAAGCAGGTGCTCGGTGGAGACGTAGTCGTCCTTCATCTGCCGGGCTTGCTTCAAGGCCTCGTCCAGGGCTTTATTGGTACCGGGAGAAAGGTAGATCTGGGCTTCGCCGCTCACCCGGGGCAGCCGGGTCAGCAGGTCTTCCGTCCCCTGGAGGAGCTTTTGGGGATCGGCTTCCAATTTTTCCAGGAGGGGCCGGATGAGCCCCTCCTCCTGGGCCAGGAGGGTCCTGAGCAGGTGGGCCGGCTCCAACTGGTTGTGGCTCAACTGCCGGGCCAATTCCTGGGCCCCCTGCAGGGCCTCCTGGGCCTTATAGGTCAATTTGTCAATGGGGATCAAATCTTCTGCCTCCGTATCGGTAGGGGCGGACCCAGGTGTCCGCCCTGTTTGAGGGCGCCCACGCGGGTGCGCCCCTACAATACCCTATTGCTACCTGAGAGCTAACAGGAAGTAATCATTACTAAATGATATGCATCTAATTTTACCTGTCAAGGAAATCCACGGCAGTACTTGGGAACAAGCGGCCAGCCCGGGGAAATCTATTTGACGGAATTAATTTTTGAGATTAATATGAAATTGATACGAAATATTTTAATTATTATATGATATTTCAACTAATTATCGACAGCCGTAAAAGTGCTCCCTTAATAGTTTTTTATATCAGTTAGGCTCGGCGGCGCCTCAATAAGCTACAGAGTGCCTATTGCTTACTGGCTCATCATCTTTAACTCCCTCCACCTCGAGGGGGAGGGCTGGGGTGGGGGTGGCAAAATCTTTGCTATTCTGGTTCCCAAGCTGAGCCTGGAACCTAAATCCGGCCTCTGTTAGAAAAGGCCTGACTGGCATAGAATTAAGTCGATTATCCCCCCAAAGGGGTGCTAACCCAGATTTATGAAACTCATCGCCCTCATCCCGGCCCGCTACGGCTCCAGCCGCTTTCCCGGCAAGCCCCTGGCGCCCATTTTGGGAAAGCCCCTGATTCAGCGGGTCTATGAGCAGGCCCGGCTGGTTAAGGGGCTGGACGGGCTCTGGGTGGCCACCGACGACGAGCGCATCCGGGCCTGCGTGGAGGGCTTCGGGGGCCGGGCGCTGCATGACCCGGGCCGACCACCCTTCGGGCAGCGACCGCCTGGCCGAGGCGGCCCAGCTTCTGGGGTTGGCCCCGGCTGACCTGGTGATCAACATCCAGGGGGACCAGCCGGTCTTTCCCCCGGAGCTCATCGCCCAACTGGCCGCCCCCCTGAAGCGGGACCCGGAGGTGGTCATGGTGACCCCGGCCCGCCAGTTCACCGACCCCAAGATTGCCGCGGACCCCAACGTGGTCAAGGTGGTCTTTGACCGCCGGGGCCGGGCCCTCTATTTCTCCCGCAGTCCGCTGCCCTGCTGGTTTCCGCTCAGTGACGGCCGCCTCCGGCTATTTTTACCGGCACCTGGGCATCTATGCCTACCGGGTGGGGTTTCTTAAGGAGTTCGTGCACCTTGCCCCGGGGCGCTGGGAGCAGGCGGAGAAGCTGGAGCAGCTCCGGGCCCTGGAGCACGGCTTTCCCATTCACATCGTGGAGACCGAGGGAGACACCCTGGAGGTGGACACCCCGGCGGACCTGGCCCGGGCCGAAGCTTATTTTGCCGGCGGCTAAGTTGAGCCGGAGGGGAGCAGGGGGCTTCGCTGACCCGATCACAGGCTGGAAGCCTGTGCCTTCCCCCAAGTGAGCGCCGCCGAGGGCGGCGGCGCTACATTTTCATGATTTACGGGTGAGCCAAGGACTCCTGAGCAACTTTTAATATCTTATCTATCCGGGCTGTCCGGGGAAGGGGCGGCGGCCGTCTGGGCTGATGGCGGCGGCCTTGGCGAACTTGCCGAATTTCTCGGCCAGATAGGGGCTCAGGTGCCGGGCCGCGATGTCGGCAAACTCTTCCGCCCCGGCGTTGGAAAAATGCATCAGGTCGTAGTAATCCCGGGAACTCTTGGGCATCTCCCGGGCCTCATCGATCACCAGCAGGTGCTCTTCGGCCCCCACCCGGCGGGTCACGTCGTTGTAAAGCTCCAGGACCTGCCAACCCACCTCGCCGTTCATGCCGTTGGCCACCACGATCTTCCCCAGGTCGAGGCCGGTCAGCGTCGTCGATGGCCTTGCCATAGACCACCGGCTGGGTGAGGAGCACCGGGACTATGTGGTTATCCTGGGTGACCTTCAGGAGCCGCCGCAGCCGCGCCTCATAGGCCGGCACGTACTTTTCCGCATGGGTCTTAAGAAGCGCCGCCTTTTCCGCCTCCGACAATTCAAGGTGCGGCAGGGTCGTCAGGTCCAGTTCCCCCATGTTTCCGCTCCCCGATGGCCTGCACCGATTTGGGGAAAGCAGTAGCGATACAGGTTCAAGGCCGCCGAGGCCACTTCACTGCGGTAAGCCAGGGCCGCCAGAAACTTGTCCAGGGAGCGGAAACTGATCTTGGTGCCCATGCGGGTGTCGAATTCCCGGGGATTGCTGACCCCCACTTCATTGATGCCGATCAGAAAAACCGCCACCTTCGGCTGCAATTGGGCGATAAAGTTGTGCATCAAAATGTAATGGCCGTAGGTGGATTGGCCGCAAAATCCGGCATTGTCGAGCCACAACTTGTTAAAGTCGTGCTGCAACTTGACCCCCAGCACGTGCGGCCAGGTCTTGTCTGCGGCGATTTCCAGACATTCGGTGGTGCTGCCGCCCACCGTCACCACGGTCAGCCAGTCGGCGAAATCCTGGGGAGGCTCCGGACCCTTAAACCCCAGGGAATTATTATGATGCACTACCAGGGCGTCGATTTTGGAGCAGTTATAGTGATGCAGTATCTCGGTTTTATTAACCGGCAATATTATATTGTCGCCTTTAATTCTAAATCCCAAGGGATTGTAGAACCGCAAGGAAACTTCACAGATACTCAGCGCCAAAATTAAACTGATAAATATCAGGAGTAGATTTTTGCCAAGATTCTTTAATCTGGTCGGCCTGGTTGCCTGGGGTGCATCGCCTTGAGACATAGTTATCCGCTTCCTCTTACCCTAAATTTTCGCCAAATCATCGCGGGATTGTCAACGAAAAACTTCCCTGCTCTTGGCGAGAGATCTTTGCCGGGCTGAGGCGACTGGCGTGACACCTGGGTCTGCCCCTGCAAAACACGGCCTTACTCCCACTCCTTGCCAGCCGGGGCTGAATCGACTATAGTGCCTAAGGGGAGAAAGGGGCTTGCCGGGAACGGGGAGACGCCCGGGCCACCAGCTCCTTTAGGGCGGACACCCGGGTCCGCCCCTACCCAGGCGCTCACCCATGATGTCCTTAGCCAGGCAAAAAATCTCGCCCGTGGTCATCTCCACCGCCCTGGGCCAGGCGGGGCGGGGCATCTTTCCCTATACCCTGCTGCCGGGCTACCGCCGCCTCCTCCGGGTGGTAAGGGAAACCGGCGCCACGGTCCTCACCAAGTCGGCCACCCGTTTCCCCAGGCGGGGCAATTTCATCCCCGCGCAATCCCCTCACCTGGAAATACCTCCGCCGGCTGCCGGAGATGGGCATGCTCAACGCCTACGGCCTCACCAACCGGGGGGCGGCGGCCTGCTCCCAGGATATCCGGCGCTCCTGCGAGGCCGGAATCAACGTCGTCCCCAACCTTTACCCCGAATTCATCAAAGGGACGGAGACCGCCATCCGGGAGACCCTGGAGGCCCTGGAGATTTATCGGGAGAGCCTGGGTCCGCACTTTTGGGCCCTGGAACTCAACTTCTCCTGCCCCAACTCCCAGGAGGAGATCGCCCAAAACCTCCAGCAGGGCTGTAATCTGCTGCCAGCAGGTGCGGCTGCGCTACCCCGAACTTTTTCTGATCGCCAAGATCAGCATCTGCCACCCCTACGAGTTTTCCCAGGAGCTGGATAAGATCGGGGTTAACGCCATCCACGCCATCAACACCATCCCCTATGAGATCATTTTTCCCCCGGATCGCTATCCCCCCTCGCCGCTCCTGGCCGTGGGCGGCGGCGGGGTCTCCGGCGGCCCGGCCTGGGCCGCGGCCTATGAATACAACCGGGGGCTGCGCCCCAAGGTGGGCGGTTTTTTGATCATGGGCTGCGGGGTGCGCCGCGGCCAGGACGTGCAACGCTACTTCGAGATCGGCGCCGACGCCGTCAGCCTGTGCACCCTGGCCCTGCGGGATTGGCGGGAGGCGGCCGACATTATCCGGTCTTATTAACCGCGTAGCTGTCAGCTTTCAGCAGTCAGCTATCAGCAAAGGCCTGACCAAACCGGGAAGCCATCTAAAATGTCCCTTCAGGCGATAGCCAGGCGGGCGAGGCGAGGCGGCCGGGAATTCCTGCTAGCGCCGATGGCGAGCCTGGCGGGCCTGGGCCGCGGCACAGGGGCTCTCCCTGCGCCAGGCCATCGAAGCGGCCCTTTTGGCGGGCATCTTCCCTGAAGCCCTGGAGCGCAATTTCCCCAGCCTGACCCCGGCGGAACAGCTCACCTTATGGCGGGGCAGCGTCCTGGTGGCGGGGTTGGGGGGCCTGGGGGGCTGCCAGGCGATGCTGCTGGCCAGGGCCGGGGTGGGCCGCCTCTACCTGGCGGACGGCGACGCCTTCACTCCCTCCAACCTCAACCGCCAGTTGCTGGCCACCGCCCTCACCCTGGGACAGAACAAGGCCGTGGTCACCGCCCGCCATCTCCGGGAGGTCAACGCCGGCCTCCTCATTGAGGCCATCCCGGAATTTCTGGATCAGGAGCGCCTGCGGGAGATTCTGCCCGGGGTGCGGGTGCTGCTGGACGCCCTGGATACCCTGGAGGCCCGGCGGGACCTGATCGCCGCGGCCAAACAGGCCGGGGTGCCGCTGGTGCACGGCGCGGTGAGCGGCGTCTTTGGCCAGGTGACCACCATCATGCCCCAGGACCCCGGGGAGTTTAACCTCTATCCGCCGTGGAAGCCCCGGGGCCGGAGACCGCCCCCGGGGTGCTGGCCCCCACGGTCACCCTGACCGCCAGCCTCCAGGCCATGGAGGCCATCCGCCTGCTGCTGGGAAAAGAGCCCAACTACCGGGGCCGCCTGGCCCACTTCGACGGCGACACCGGCCGCCTGGAGATCTTGCCGCTGGGCTGATGGTCTTGGGGAGGGAGGCAGGTCTTCCACAGGCGAGACGCCTGTGCCACTGGCCCTGGCCTGTGCCACTGGCCCTGCCTCCTCCCCCAACCCGCATAAGAAAGGGCGACAGTGGCAACCGGCTTCCAGCCGGTGATGGGGCGCTGCTAAAGGTGCGTGAGACGCACCCTACAAGACTGCCAGAATTCTGCAAAATGGCAGCCGTAGGGCGCGTCTTACGCGCCATCAGGGAAAGACCCAGGGGCGATAGTGGCACAGATATGTAGGGTGGGCACTGCCCACCATTTCCTTTAGTGGCCCCGGCTTCCAGCCGGTGATGGGGCCGCCCCCTGGCCTGGACAATTTTTTTGGCGATCTTCTCAGCCGCCGCCGATGGGCGGGAACAGACCCAGCCGTTCATTCCCCTGCAAGACAAAATCCGCCTCCTGCCGGCGGCCGTCCACCATGATCAGGGTGACTTCCGGGGCGGGCAGGCCCAGGCGGGCGATCACCTGGGCCACCGTGGCGCCCGCCGGGACTTCCAAGGAAAATCCGTTATACGGGTCGTAGCCGGAAACATATGGCCGCAGGGTGGCGTTGAGGAAGATTTGCAGGGGCATGCTTATCTGAACGTTTTACCTTGGAAGCCGGGGCCTTAGCCCAGGCTGCCAAGGCTCTTTACCCGGGTTGGGAGGGGGTTTGGGGGAGGGCAGGGATTTTTGGCATTTTGGGTATTTTTATAGGGTCCCTGGCCCTCCCCCAACCATCTTTCTACAAATCTGCCAGCACCTGGTCGATTTCCTCGTCGGTGAAGTCCCAGGTGACCTGGTGGGGTTTCAGGCTCTCCTTGAAGAAGCCCGGCAGGCGGTCCTGGGCCCGGGTGAAGCCCGCCTCCCGGTTGAAGCTGCGCTCGTCGTGGAGGACCTGCCGGCCCAGGGCCGTCACGTCGGCGGTGGTGAGGCTCAGGCCGTAGCGGGCATTGATCAGGTCCACGATGCACTGCAGGGCCTCGGGGTTGTCCAGCACCGGGAAGGCCACGAACAGGCAGAGGCCGGTGGCGTCGATGGCCGCGGTGGCGATCTGCAGGTTCCGGGAGAGTTCGATGTTGCCCTCCTTTTTCAGGGGGTCGCCGCCGCCGCCGCACTTCAGGATATTGGCGGCCACCGCGTAGCCGGCGGTGTGGTCGCCCCCCATGGGGCTGGTGGCGTAGGTGAGGCCCACCCCCTTTTCGGCCCGGGGGTCATAGGCGGGCAGGGCCTGGCCCTTCACCGCCGGGACCCGCTCCAGCCCCAGGGCCCGGCCGGTGAAGGCCGCGCCGTTGCCGATGATCAAACCCCAGGGGTCGTTTTTGCCCACTTTTTTCAGCATCTTGATGGCCGCGGGGCCGATGCCCCAGGGGATGACCCCCCCTTCCATCAGCACTCCCAGGGTAACCCCCATTTCGATGGTATCCAGGCCGAGGTCATCGCAGAGGCGGTCCAGGTGGGCGATTTCATCCAGGTGGCGGATCAGGGTATTGGCCCCCAGGGCCCAAATGGTCTCGTATTCGAAGCCGGAGGTGAGATATTTGCCCTTGGCGTCGTGGTAGGTCTGGGAGCACTGGATGAGGCAGCCGGGATGGCAGCCTTCCTTGGTCTTGCCGCCCCGCTGCTTGATGAGTTCGGCCATGCGCTCGCCGCTGATGTCTTCGGCGTATTGGAAGCGGCCGCTCCGGAAGTTCTTGGTGGGCAGGGCCCCGGCCTCGTTGATGATGTTGACCAGGACTGCGGTGCCGAATGCGGGCAGGGCCTGGCCGGTCACCGGATGGCAGACCAGGTGGTGGGCCCAGGCGCGGGCCGCGGCCTTGAATCCCTCCGGGTCGGCCAGGGGGACGTTGGCTGGGGCGCCCTTATCGTCCACCACCAGGGCCTTGAGCTTCTTGGAGCCCATCAAGGCCCCCAGGCCGCCCCGGCCTGCCGCCCGGCCGGGACGGCCGGCGGGATCGCTGACCTGGATGCTGGCCGCGGTCAGGCATTTCTCCCCGGCCGGGCCGATGCTCATCACCCCCACGCCCCGGCCGAAGCGCTTGCGCAGCAGGGCCATGGTCCGGTAGTTTCCCAGACCCTCATACTCGGAGGCGGGGAAGAATTCCACCCCCTCCTGGGAAATCTTCAC
The DNA here is from genome assembly GCA_963808395.1 of uncultured delta proteobacterium. GTDB lineage: Bacteria > Desulfobacterota > Desulfobaccia > Desulfobaccales > 0-14-0-80-60-11 > JAPLJC01. The sequence continues at coordinate 21,943 of CAWEFJ010000021.1, forward strand.
CAGGTGGCAGCCGCCGGACTCCCGGGGTTTGCCCTCCAGCACTATCGCCTTGATGTCCAGGCGCGCCAGCTTTTGGGAAACGGTCCCCCCGACGTTGCTCTCCTTGATGGTGCCGGTGAGGGGAGATTTGCCGCCCACCGAGAGGCGCCCGGAGTTGGCCGCAAAGGTGCCGGTGAGCAGCCCCGGGGCCAGCACCAGCTTGTTGGCGGCGCTCAGGGGGTGACAGGTGGGGTCCACTTCCTCCCGGATGAGGTGGGAAGTGAGGGCCCGCCCCCCCAAACCGGCGTAGGCCGGGGGAACCTCTTGCCAGCGGTAACTCTGCCGGGCCATATTGAGGCGCAAAATCCTGGACATGGGCGATCTCCTTTACAATAAATACCAAAAACTCCGGTGAGGGCCTGTTCACCCGGCCAGGGGCGGCGGCCAGGGAATAAACCAAATGTTAAGGCTTCATCGAGCAGAAGGCAAGACCCGGACCGGCAGGAATGTCCCTTGGCGGAGGGTAAGTTGCTGGCCCCGGAGGCTGGCATTGGAAGGCCGGTGTTACTATAATGCTCATATACACTCATTGCCAGCGCCAATCCAGTTAGACTGGAGGGCGCGCAGTTACCCCCAATGGTTCGCGGCCGCAACAAAGCCAGGGGGGAAGAGGACAATATGCCGCAGTTTCCGGACCGGGAAGGGATTTTGCCGTCGCCGCCGTGCACCGCCGCCTGTCCGGTGGGCACCGACGCCCGGCGTTACGTGGGCCTCATCTTCCAGGGGCGTTATGAGGAGGCCATGGAAGTGATCAAGGCGAACAACGTGATTGCTTCGGTGTGCGCCTATATCTGCGCCCACCCTTGTGAAGACGCCTGCCGCCGGCAATACCTGGAAGGCCCCCTGGCCATCCGCGCCCTGAAGCGCTTTGTCATGGACAATACCCGGGAATACCGGCGGCGCCACTATCGCCGGGCCACCCTGAACCGGCCCCAGCGGGTGGCCATTGTGGGCAGCGGCCCCGCCGGCCTGGGGGCGGCCCGGGAGCTGCTGCTCCAGGGGTATCCTGTGACCCTGTTCGAGCGGGATTCGGAACCGGGGGGCATGCCTATGCACGCGGTGCCCCAGTTTCGGCTTCCCCGGGCGGTGGTCTGGGAGGACCTGAACGAATTGGAGGCCCTGGGAGCCCAGTTTCGCACCGGCCAGGGCTGGGGCCGGGATTTTTCCCTGGGGGATCTGCAAGAACAGGGCTTTGCCGCGGTGCTGTTGGCCATCGGCTTGCAGCAAGCCCGTGATCTGCCGGTTCCCGGGATGGACGCCGCCGGCGTTTATCTGGCCCTCCCCTTCTTACGCCAGGTGGCCCAGGGACAAATCCCGCCACTGGGGAGGCGGGTCTTGATCGTGGGCTGCGGCAACGTGGCCATGGACGCGGCCCGGGCGGTGAAGCGTCTGGCGGTCCCGGAAGTCTTGATGGTCTGCCTGGAGGCCCCCCACCAGTTGTTTGCTTCGCCGGTGGAAACCGAACGCACCAAGGACGAAGTCATCGACCTCATTTACCAGTGGGCCCCCAAGGTGGTCCAGGCGGAGGGGGGCCGGGTCCAGGGGCTGGAATTGATGGCCTGCACTTCCCTGTTCGATGAAGCGGGGCGGTTTGCTCCCAAATATGATGAGTGTAAGACGCAGCGCCTGGCCGCGGACACCCTGATCTTCGCCATCGGCCAGGAGGCGGAGTTGGATGCCGCCCGGCAAGAAAACCTGGTGGAGGAAGGGAGGTTACTGGCGAACCCGCAAACCATGGCGACGACGCGGCCCGGGGTCTTTGCCGGAGGGGCTTTTCTGGCCGGGGAGATCTTCAGCGGGCCGACCCTGGCGGTGGCCGCCGCGGCCAGCGGCCGCCGCGCCGCGGCGGCCATCGATCATTTTCTCCGCACCGGCAGCTACCTGACCGTGAGCGAGGGCTGTCCCCGCCCCGTCTCCAAGTTGCCCGCGGCGCAGGCCGCCAAGATTTGCCGGGTCCCCGGCCGTCCCCTCAAAGAGCGCCCGGTGGCCGAGCGCCTGCGGGATTTCGACAGCGCCGAACTGGTCTATGAGGAGCCCGAGGCCCTGATCGAGGCCCGGCGCTGCCTTCACTGCGGCCGGGGGGCGGAGGTGATTGACCGCAAATGTATCCGTTGCCTCACCTGCGTGCGTTGTTGCCCCTTTGGGGTGCCCCACATGGAGAATCAGGCGGTCTTTCCGGAAGGGACCTGCATCGCCTGCGGCTTCTGCGCTTCCCAGTGCCCGGCCTACGCCATCAATATCCGGCGCCTGAAGCCCGCGGCATTGCGGCGCCGCCTGGAGGAAATCCTGCTGCCGGGCCCCCGCCCGGTGGTCTTCGCCTGCCTGCGGGGCATCTCCCGCCGTGCGGAGCTGGAGGCGCCGGACATAGTGTGGTGGGATTGTCTGAAACTCCTGCAGCCGGAAGACCTCCTGGCCCCCTTTGAGCTGAAGGCCACCGCCCTGGTCCTCCGGGAATGCCGCCAGGACTGCCGCCTGCAAGCCGCCGCCTCCTGGCTGCGGCGGCTGGTCGGGCACGCCAACGAGACGCTGGTGACCGTCGGCCTGGGGGCGCGGATCCGCTTCGAGGAAGAGCCCGAGGCTGCGGCTCCCAATCCTTAAGGACTCCTTCCCCAGGCCTTAGAGGCCCACCCGGCGGAAATTTTCCGCTATCTTAAAGACCTCTCTCATCCTAAGCTATTCAAAGCTGGTGAGGTTTCGCCCTAGTCCTGGCAAATATCTCGGTTGGCAAGGCCGCCTAGCAATTTCTGCCGAGATCTGTCTAATGTATAAAAGAGGAAGGTGTGCCTGGTTTTGACCAGGGCAAGTGATTATGCTAGCCAGAAATGGAGACCGGCCGAAAATTTGCAGGCCGCGCCAGATACTGATCCCAACAACCAAAGGAGCAAGTTGATGAAAAAGTTAATTATTCTGTTAATCCTGGCAATTTGCCTGGGCGCCGGCACGATGGGGGCGATGCCTGGGCTTTCCCAGGCGCAGCCCTATCCGCCCCCGGGTGCCGTGGCGGGGCCTTGGACTGGCGCCAATACCCCGTGGGTCTATTACCACGGTGATTGGTTCTTGAATGGCGTCCTGCAGTACTTTTTTGGCCCCCGATATGGATGGGGCCCGTATTACGCCTATCCCGAAACCTATATCGTCAGACCCGGCAACTGGTATGGTCCGAAATGGGAAGGGTGGTATCACGCCCATCCGGCTTACTGGGCAAATTTCGAGCACAGCTACCCGCATTGGCGCGAACACGCGGTAGGCCGTCATTATGGCGAGGATTTCTATAACAGGTATCACCATGGCCAGGGCGGCGGTTGGCATCACGGGGAAGGTGGTCATGAACACGGCCGGCCATAAGCAAGCCCGAGCGGGTGACTGAAAGCCAAGCTGAGAGGGGCAGGGCAGGCAAAGGGTGCGGGGTGGGGCGCCGCCCCTTGAACCTGCCCTCCGCCCGAGGTTAACCGAGGTGGTCTGGGTGCGAAAATCGTTAGCCGCGGTCATGCTGGCCCTGGCCTGGGCCGCCTGGCTCACCGCCCTGATGGCGCCCCTGGGCTGCGGGCCATATCCGCCGCTGCCCTACCAGGGCCAACCATATTCCGGGCAGCAGTATCCGCCCCCGTCAGCCTGGGGTCCCGGGGCCCTGGCCCCGGCGCCGGGGCACCTTCAAGACGTGGAAGAATGGATCTGGCGCTTCACCAATGATATCCGCCGGAGAGCCGGCCTCCCTCCCCTGGCCAAAGAAGGGACCCTCTCAGCCGTTGCCCAAGCCTATAGCGATGACATGCTGCGGCGCGGCTTCTTCAGCCATACCAATCCCGAAGGCCTGACTGTCCGGGACAGGCTCTGCCCTTATTTCTCCGGTTCCATCCGCAGCCTGGGAGAAAACATCTGGGAAGGCTCCAACCTGTCTGTGGCCAACCGCGAGGCCCTGGCCCGGTACATTATGAATTCCTGGATGTCCAGTTCCGGCCACCGGGAAAACATCCTGGGCGCCGACTACACCCATCTGGGCGTGGGGGTTACTGCCGTGGGCCGGGAGATCCGGGCCACCCAAGATTTCGCCAATCTTCAACGGCAGGTAGCCCGTCCTCCGGAAGAGGCCGGTTAGCCGCGGAATGGCTGGCAAGACAGCGCCCCGGCAGTGAACGGCCCGGGAGGCTTTAATCGCCACGGTGGCCTGGGGAGTTAATCCGCGTAGACGAAAACCGGCCCCGAAAGGAATTCCAGCGCTATCCCAAAATTGGGGGATTCTTTAGTCGGCTGCTCTATGCGCTTGACTTTCCCTTTGGCCTTGATTTTGTAGGGAATGAGGGGATTCGCCTGGTCGGGCTGGAATTTGAAAATGAAGTCGGCAATATCGTCAGGTTGCAGTTTAGGGGCGCTCTCGGACATATGCAGGCCGCCCATACTGATGTCTTGCATAACGGCCCGGTTGGAAAATGAATCTTTCGAACCCTGCAATTGTGCCTGATATTCAAATTGCAAGGATCTATAGATCCGGGGGAATAGCCGCCGCTCCATGAAACACCCTGGCCAGGGTTAACTGAAAATTATTGGGCAACCTTAACTGCTTCCGTCCAAAAGAAGTTTTAGGAATCCCCAAAAGTTTCCATGGACCCAGACAATTGTTGATACTATTTAGCATAAATCCAAAAAATTGAAAAGTTAATTTTGTTAAATAGGCATGAGGCTCTAGAGGCAGCCTTCGCCCTGGCCCTTGCCGCAGCAAGCCCGGCTCAGTCCGCCTCGGCGCCCTTTCAGGGAAGTCAGGGACTCGCCGGCGTAGATGCGGCTCAGCCCCACTTCGATGAAACCGGACATCTCCACCGGGATCACCCCGGCCTCGCGCAGGATGGCCTCGGGGGTATCGCCCAGGGCGCTGACCAGCACCGCCCGGCAGTCCTTGAGGATCTCCGCCATGGCCCACCAGCGGTTGGCGCCGCCCCCCGGCGCCGGGGCCGCCCGTTCTTCCAGCAGCCGGAAACCCCGGTCTGCCGGCCCCCAAATCTGAAAGGAATCCGCTTCCCCCAGATGCAGATTGACCAGGGCTCCCTCCCGGCTGGCCACGGCCACATAAGGCCGGCTCTCGTCCGGGGAAGCCGGCGATGTCTGGGCGCAGGCGGTTAAGCAGCCGCGCCACTCCTGGGTGCGGTCCGCCTCCAGCAAGCCCACGGCATCGGCCCGGCAGCGGGTGCAGTGGCGCATCTGCGGCAAAAATTCCCCGGCCGCCGCCTGGATGGCCGCCATGGCGGCGGGCTCCGGCTCGGAGAGCTCCCCGAAGGGGGTATCGGCATTGGGATAGACGGGCATGCAATTGAGGAGGTCCACCCCCAATTCCGCCATCTTCCGGGCCACCTCCGGCACATGGTGGTCATTGACCCCGGGGATGATGATGGTATTGATCTTGACCACCAGCCCCCGGGCCTTGAGTCCGGCAATGGCTGCCAACTGGCGGCTGAGCAACAGTTCCGCGGCCTGCAATGCCGCGGTAAACCCGTTTTTGATCCCGCACCCAGCCATAGATCGGCTGCCGATCTCCGGGTCCACCGCGTTCACGGTGATGGTCACATGGGAGACCTTAAGTTCGGCCAGTTCGTCCAGATAAGGAGGCAATCCCAGGCCGTTGCTGGCCAGGCAGAGGAGGAGGTCCGGAAACCGCCGGCGAATCAGGCGCAGGGTCTCCATGGTCTCCTGGGGGTTGGCGAAGGGGTCTCCCGGGCCGGCGATGCCGGCCACCGTGATGCGGGGCTCGGCCTCCAGCACCTGCTCCAGGTAAGCAATGGCCTGGGTGGGAGAGAGCACCGCGCTGGTCACCCCGGGCCGGGACTCGTTGACGCAGTCGAACTTCCGGTTGCAATAGTTGCAGAGGATATTGCACTTGGGGGCCACCGGCAGATGCACCCGGCCGCAGTGGCCCTTGACCTCGGCATTGAAACATGGATGTTGGTCGAGATTCAGCATGGCCTTAATTCCCGGGTTTCAAAACTCGAAACTCGAAACTCTGAAACTATATGTAGCTGTAGCCCACCTGGGAAGTCTCCTGCTTCCGCGCCAGGACGGCGTTGACGATGCGGTCCAGGAGGCTCTGCGCGCCCCGGTAGCCCAGATGGAGAATCCTGTGGCCGCCGAAGCGGTCATGGATGGGAAAACCCACCCGCACCAGGGGCAGCTGCCAGCGCCGGGCCAGATGATAGCCTTTGCTGTGGCCGAGGAGCAGGTCCGGGGGCTGGCCAGACCTTCGGCGGCCGCGGCGATCTCGTAAAAATCCGCCCCTTCCAGGACCAGCGGCGGCTCCGGCAGCAGGTCGCCGGTGACCTCGGCCATCGCCGCCTTGAGGTGGCCGCTCTTGCCCCCGGAGGCGCAGAGCACCGGCTGCACGCCGATCTCCGCCAGGAAGGAGGTGAGCCCCACCACCAGATCCTCTTCGCCATAGACCACCGCCCGCTTGTTGAAGATGATATTTATGCCCGTCCACATAGGCGTCGATGAGGCGGCCCCGCTCCAGGGCATGCTTGCCGGGGGGCGGCGCGGCCGGCCAGTTCCTCCAGAACTCTCGAAAAACCGGTCCGTCTCCCGGAGGCCGATGGGCATCCCCAGGGGATGCCAGGGCACCCCGAAGCGATCTTCCAGGAAGCGCCCGGCGGTCTCCTGGGGGAAGAGAGGTGCGGCCGAACTCCAGGGTGGCCCGGGAGCGGCCCATGGCCTTGATCTCCGCCAGGGGGGTGCCGCCGGCCGGGATCTTCTCGTAGTCCAACTGCGCCGGGCCGTCCAGGGTCTCGGAGAAGTCCGGCAGGATGATGCCGGGCAGGCCGAAATCCTCCAGAATTTCCCTCAGGTAGCGGATATCCGCCGGCGAGACGAAGCCCGGCAGCAGGTTGACGGCCGCCGGTGGCTTCGCCGCCCTGGGCCAGCTGCTCCACCAGGGCCTTGACCGCGGCGTGGAAGCCTTCCATGTGGGTGCCGGAATAGCTGGGGGTGGAGACCGTGACGATCTCCGGCAACGCCGTCTCGCCCCCGGGGCCGGCAGCTTCCTGGCAAAACTCCCGGACCATCCCGGGCACGTCGTCGCCGATGGTTTCGGTCAGACAGGTGGTGGCCACCCCGATGAGCCGGGCCCCGTATTTGTTCATGACGTTGCCCAGGCCCTGCTTGAGGTTGGGGCCGCCGCCGTAGACCGCCTGCTTCTCCCCCAGGGAGGAGGAGGCGATGTCCATGGGCTCCCGGAAATGGCTGATGATGTAGCGGCGCATGTAGGTGGCGCAGCCCTGGGAGCCGTGGAGAAAAGGCACCGCCCCCTCGATGCCCCGAAAGGCCAGGCAGGCCCCCAACGGCTTGCACAGCTTGCAGGCGTTGGTGGTGGAAACGTATGGCGTTCTGATTTTTGCCGATTTCATGGCTGTTTCCAGTACGATTCATCATTCAGCGCCCCTTAGCCTTGTCCTTCACGGTCCCTGCGCTGCTCTCGCGGGGCACAAACCGCCACACCGGGCTCATCACGCGTGTTATAGACCTCCTGGGCGAAATTGAGCATGCCCACGAAGCCTTCCAGGGCTTCCTTGCGTTCGTGGTTGTGGTCGCAGAAGCCCACCCCCAGCTTGTAGGCGATGGGGCGTTCCTTGACCCCGCCCACGAAGATGTCCACGTCCTTTTCCTTCAGAAAGCTCGACAGTTCCAGGGGATTGGAGTCGTCCACGATGATGGTGCCGTCGTCGGTGATGTCGTGCAGTTCCTGGTAATCTTCCTTGGTGCCGGTCTGGGAGCCCACCAGGACCACCTGCATGCCCAGCAGCCGGAAGGCCTTGACCAGGGAGAAGGCCTTGAAGGCGCCCGCCCACATAGATGGCGGCCTTCTTGCCGGCCAGGGCCTGCTGGAATTCCCGCAGCTTGGGATAGAGGACTGGCCAGTTCCTCCCGGACCAGTTCCCGGGTGCGCTCCATCATCTCCGGGTCTTTGAAGAAGCGGGCCACGGCATAGAGGGATTCGGCCATGTCCTCCACCCCGAAATAGGAGACCCGGATATGGGGGATGCCGTAAGTTTCCTCCATCATCTTGGCCAGGTCCATGGTGGAGCCGGAGCATTGCACCAGGTTCAGGGCCGCGCCGTGGGCCCGGCGGATGTCGTCCACCCGGCCGTCGCCGGTGATGTTGGCCACCACCTCGACCCCCATGCGGGCCAAGTAGTCCCGGATGATCCAGATCTCCCCGGCCAGGTTGAAGTCGCCCAGGATGTTGACGCTGTGGGGCTGATGCCGGCGGTGTCGCCGGTGCCCACCAGGCGGAACATGGCCTGGCAGGCGGCGTGGTAGCCGGCCCGCTTGTTGCCCTTAAAACCTTCGGACTGCACCGGCAGGACCGGGATGCCCTTCTCCCGGCTCACCTTTTTGCAGACCCCCTCCAGGTCGTCGCCGATGATGCCCACGATGCAGGTGGAGTAGACGAAGGCGGCCTTGGGGTGGTGCCGGTCGATGAGTTCCACCAGGGCCCGGTAAAGCTTGTTCTCCGCCCCGAAGATGACGTCCATTTCCTGGAGGTCGGTGGAGAAGCTCAGGCGGTGCAGCTCCGGGCCCGAGGACAGGGCGCCCCGGATGTCCCAGGTGTAGGCGGCGCAGCCGATGGGGCCGTGCACCAGGTGCAGGGCGTCGGCGATGGGGTAGAGCACCACCCGGGAGCCGCAGAAGACGCAGGCCCGCTGGCTCACCGCCCCGGCCAGGGACTCCTTGTCGCAGTCCATCTGGAAGGGCGCCTCGCCCTTGCGGTGGATCTGGTCTTGCCGTTCTTCAAAAATCGCCGGTTCCATGGCCTTCTCTCGGGTTCTTTACTGGGTTAGTCGCCCTGCTTACGGGATTGCGGGCTGAGGTTGGCAGCCTGGTCAGGGCGCTTGGCCGGCCGCTCCAACGTCTCAACTCACCAGATAGTCCTTGGCCGGGCCGCCGTTTTCCAGGCCGTCCAGGATGGCGTCGATGGCCTCTTCGCCCTCCACCCCGGCGTACCAGTGGCCTTCGGGGTAGACCACCATCACCGGGCCCTGTCGCAGAGCTTCAGGCAGCCGGTGGTGGAGACCATGACGTTTTCCAGACCCCGGTCGGCCAGTTCCGCCTCCAGGTAGCCCAGCAGATCCGGGGCATTTTTCTTGATGCACTTGCCCTTGGGCTCCAGGCCCCGGAAACTCATGCACACGAAGATATGATGATCAGGTTTTTCCATGATTATTGATCCTCTTTTCGTAATGCATGGTTTGCTAGCCGCAGGCTTCAGCCTGCGTTACTGGCTGCACAGGTGCGCACTCTACATCACCAGTTCAAAGCTCTCCTCCGGGGCGTCCCGGTCCTGGCGGTCCAGCAGGGCGTCCAGGATCTTTTCCAGGAGCCGCAGCCCGCCCCGGTAGCCCACGGTGGGGAAGTAGCTGTGGCCGACGCGGTCCAGGATGGGGAAGCCGAAGCGCACCAGGGGGATGTCCTCATCCCGGGCGATGTACTTCATGTAGGTGTTGCCCATGAGCAGGTCCACCGGGTCGTTCTTGATCCACTGGTGCAGCAGGAACATGTCGCCGGCGCTCTTGACGTTCACCGGATGCGGCACGTCCTTGGTGATCTCCTTGATCCTGGCTTCGAACTTCTTGCCCGGGGTGCCGGTGACGATATGGATGGGCCACATGTCGATGGACACCAGGAACTCGGTGAGGGAAATGAGCTGATCCGGGTCCCCCGCCAGGGCCACCTTGCGGCCGATAGAAGTACTGGTGCATGTCGGTGATGACGTCCAGCAGCCGGCCCCGCTCGATATTGATGGAGTCGGGCACGTTCACCCCGGCGATGCGCCGCAAGGTGTCGATGAAGGTGTCGGTGGCCCTGAGCCCGATGGGCAGGTTCAGGATTTCGCAGGGCACCTTGCACTTGGTGTCCAGGGCCCGGGCGGCCGGCCCGGAGGCCAGGGGGCCCAGGGCCACCGTGCCCATGCTGCTGCCGGCGGCGATCAACTCCGCCACCGTGGTGCCCCCGGCGGGAAACATATGGATACTTGCCGGTTTGGGGACCGTTCAGCACGTTGGAGGTGTCGGGGAACATGATGATCGGCACCCCCAGTTCCCCGGCCAGGCGCTTGATCTCCTCCATGTCGCACGGTTCCACGTAGCCGGGAATCATGTTGATCCGGTTTTCCTTGTGGCCGTTGCCTTGGGCCAGAGTAGTCCACCATGCCCTTGACCATGTTGGCGAAGCCGGTGACATGGGAGCCCACGTAGCTGGGGGTGTTGGCATGGATGACGTATTTGCCCGGCGGGATCTTGCCCTCATCCCTGGCCTTGGCGACGATCTGGGGGATGTCGTCCCCGATGGTCTCCGACAGGCAGGTGGTATGCACCGCAATGACGTCCGGCTCATAAACCGTGAAGATATTGTTGATGGCCTGGAGCAGGTTGGCCTGCCCGCCGAAGACCGAGGCGCCTTCGGTGAAGGCGCTGGTCGCCGCCATCACCGGCTCCTTGTAAGTGCCGGGTCAGGGTGCTGCGGTGGTAGGCGTAGCACCCCTGGGAGCCGTGGCTGTGGGGCAGGCAGCTGTGAATCCCCAGGGCGGCGTACATGGCCCCGATGGGTTGGCAGGTCTTGGCCGGGTTGATGGTCAGGGCCGTGCGTTCTTTGATTTCTTTGGGTGTATGTCTCAGTAACATGACGTTATCCTCGATTTCCTCGTTGCCGAAGAGCTCGCGAGGCCGGCCCGTGCCCCGGTTCATTCCCAGGCGTATTTGGCGGCCAGTTCGGGATTCTCCTGCCAGGGCGCCTTCAGATACTTCCAGACCTTGCTGTTGACCATGCGGTCGATTTCCCGGTAGAAGTTGATGGCGCCTTTAAAGCCGGCATACGGTCCGCCGGAGTCATAGCTGTGCAGTTGCTTCATGGGCACGCCGCTCTTCTGAATGACGTACTTTTCCTTGATGCCGGCGCAGATGATGTCCGGCCGGTAGATTTCGATGAGCCTCTCGGTTTCGAACTGGCTGATATCGTCGATCACCAGGGCGCCGCTCTCCATCTCCGCCATCATGCCCTCGTATTCGCTGAAGCGTGATGCCGTCCTTCTCCAGCCGGGCGATGCCCGCGGCGTTCAGCCGGGGGCGGAAGCGCTCCGGGTCCGCTTCCACGTGCAGTTCTTCGATGTTGCGGCTGTCGGCATCCACCTTGAGGCCGGGCAGGACCCGCCGGCCTTCGTAGTCGTCCCGGTGGGCGAACTCGTAGCCCGCGGCGATGGTCTCCATGCCGATCTCCCGGAAGAGCTCCTGGTAATGGTGGGCCCGGGAGCCGCCCACGAAGAGCATGGCCCTTTTGCCCTGGCACCTGGCCTTCACTTCCTCCCGCACCGCCTCCACCGCCGGCATCTCCCGGGCGATGACCTCTTCCACCTTGGCGGTCAGATTCGGGTTCTCGAAATAAGCGGCGATCTTCCGCAGGGACTTGGCGGTGGCCTCGGCCCCGATGAAATTGACCTTGATCCAGGGGATGCCGAATTTCGTTTCCATCATCTCGGCCACATAGTTGATGGAGCGGTGGCACATGATGAGGTTCAGGTCCGCGGTGTGGGAGTTGGCAAAATAGTCGTAGCTGGAGTTGCCGCTGAAGGTGGAAATCAGGGTGATGCCGCAGTCCTCGAAGAGGCGCTCGATCTCGAAGGCGTCGCCGCCGATGTTGTATTCCCCCAGCAGGTTGATCTTGAATTTGCCTTCCTGCACCGTGTCGTCCAGGCCCACCACGTGGTTGAAGATGCCGTTGTTGGCGATGTGGTGGCCGGCGGATTGGCTCACGCCTTTGTAGCCCTCGCAACTGAAGCCGAAGACGTTGATCCCCAGCTTTTCCTTCATCTCCCGGGCCACGGCGTGGACGTCGTCGCCGATGAGGCCCACCGGGCAGGTGGCGAAGATGCCGATGGCCTTGGGCTTGAAGAGGTCATAGGCCTCTTGCACCGCCTGCCTCAGCTTCTTCTCGCCGCCGAAGATGATCTGCTCATCCTGCATGTCCGTGGAAAAGCAGTAGGTCATGAAGTTATGGTCTTCCGGGCCCTTGGGCCTGGTCTGGTTGCGGCGGGTCAGCCAGCTATAGAAGCCGCAGCCGATGGGGCCGTGGGTGATGTTGACGATATCCCGGGTGGGGCCCAGAACCACGCCCTTGCAGCCGGCGTAGGTGCAGCCCCGCTGGGAGATGAGGCCGGGGATGGTCCGGACGTTGGACTGAATCTCCGGCACGGTCAGATCCGGGTCCACTTGGTTGACGACGATCTGCTTGGCCCGCTTGCGGGCGACCTTGGTGGGATATTTGCTGAGCAGCTCCTTTTTCACTTCCTCAGCATCGATATCCAGCACCAAGGCGTTCAGGTCTTCTGGTGTTAAGGTGGCCATGTTCCTTCTCCATGTGAAGGCGTCTGTGCGCATAGGTTCCTGCGTGATTAAGGCCTGCGGCTTTCCAAGACGCATCTGGTTACGAGGTCGCGCTCAGACTTCGTCCAAGACCTGGTCGCCGCTCTCGCCGGTGCGCACCCGGACGGAATCCGCCACGGGCATGACGAAGATCTTGCCGTCGCCGGATTTGCCGGTGCTGGTTCACCTCGATGATGGTCTGCACCGTCTTGGGCACCAGCCGGTCCGGGACCACCACGAAGAAGATGCGCTTGGGGATCAGGCGCTGGCTCTGGCCCAACTGGGCGACGGCCTCCTCGTAGCCCTTTTCCGCGCCTTCCAGCAGGGTCAGGTCCACCAGGCCCTTGCCCCGGCCCAGGGCGTCCCGGGCGGTGATGGAGGAGATGCCCGCCTCCGCCAGGGCCTTCTTGGTCTGGTTCATCATGTTGATGCGCACGATGGCCATGATCTCTTTCATGGCTTCACCTCTTCCAGCTCGCCGGCGCCGCTTTCCTTGATGCCGGAGCTGATGGTGTAGACTTCCTCCACCGGCGAGACAAAGATCTTGCCGTCGCCGTAGGCGCCCTTGTCGCCGGTGCGGGCCGCCTTGAGCACGGTCTTGATGACAAAATCCTTGTCCTGGTCCTTCACCACCATGAGCAGCAGTTCCTTGGGGATTTCGTCGTAGGTGATCTCCCCGATCTTGATGCCCCGCTGCTTGCCCCGGCCCACCACGCTCATCTTGGTGACCGCCGGGAACCCCGCTTCCATTAAGGCGGCCAGGACCGCGTCCACTTTTTCCGGCCGCACCACCGATCTGATCATGATCATTGCTCTGGTCCTCCAGGATAGTTCTTCCAGGAATAATTCCATCGTGGGCCGACATCTCCGCCCGTTGCCGCATCTTCACGGCCGTTGCCGCAGCAAACGCCATGCGCCATCCCGGGCCAGCGGCCACGGACTGATCAAGTCAGCCTGCCATGGTCTCCCTCCTTCTCTCAGCCCGCCAGCCCGTAGTCGATGAGCAGCTTCTCCAGTTCGTCGGTGCTGCATGGGCTTGGGGATGACGTGCATCTCGTTGGCCTCGATCTTCCGGGCCAGGGTCCGGTATTCATCGGCCTGGGGATGGCTGCGGTCGAATTCGATGACGGTCTTGCGGTTGATCTCGGCCTTCTGCACCATGTTGTCCCGGGGGATGAAGTGGATCATCTGGGTGCCCAGCTTGGCGGCCAAGGCCTCGATCATCTCCAGTTCGTTATCCACCTTGCGGCTGTTGCAGATGAGGCCGCCCAGGCGCACGCCGCCGGCTTCGGCGAACTTGACGATGCCCTTGCAGATGTTGTTGGCCGCGTACATGGCCATCATCTCGCCGGAGACCACGATGTAGATCTCCTTGGCCTTGCCTTCCCGGATGGGCATGGCGAAACCGCCGCAGACCACGTCGCCCAGCACGTCGTAGAAGGCGTAATCCAGCTTCTCGCTGTCGGCATAGGCCCCCAACTGCTCCAGCAGGTTGATGGAGGTGATGATGCCCCGGCCGGCGCAGCCCACCCCGGGCTCCGGCCCGCCGGATTCGACGCACACGACTCCGGAAAAGCCGGTGCGGCGGATATCCTCCAGGTCCACGTCTTCGCCTTCTTCCCGCAGGGTGTCCAGGACGCTCTTCTGGGCCAGGCCGCCCAGGAGCAGGCGGGTGGAGTCCGCCTTGGGATCGCAGCCCACCACCATCACCTTGCGGCCCATCTCGGCCAGACCCGCCACAGTATTTTGAGTGGTGGTGGACTTGCCGATGCCACCTTTGCCATAAATCGCGATCTTACGCATAACCAAACACCTCTATCCGAAATTTTGATTAGGAATAGAAGCAAGGGCGTATGCCAGTATCCGGGTAAGTTTCATATCTATTAGGAATATCTAGGTTAATTAGAATTTCCCCGGGTGGCTGCCCTTCCTCAGATGGGCTTATTTGTACGTATATATGTATAGTCATTAGCTTAATAGCTATACATTTGCGTATAATATCATTAATCACAATTATACGTTTATGTATGATCTGCTGATCCTGGAAACACCCGGCGGAACCGCCGCGACGGCCCACTCCCCCTTGACCCCCTTCAGGCCAGGCCCTATCTTTCGTAGGGTGGGCAGGAAAATTGGGCACTGCCCACCCTCGCTGAACTGCTAGGTCCTGCTGTTGGGGCGGGTTTATACAATTTCCCGCCCCTACGGAAACCAGGTCTAGATTTTTAAGGAAATAGTGGGCGGGCTCCCTCTCCTCCTCGAGGGTGAGAGGTGGATTTCCCAGGCGGGAGGGGAGGAGACATGGTCCAACTCGCCAAGCTGTTCCAGCCGGTGCAATCACTTACCGCCGAGGAGGCCAAAGACTACCTGGCCCGGCACCGGGAAGGGGATTATCTCATCCTGGACGTGCGCCAACCCGGGGAATACCAGGAGGCCCATATCCCCGGGGCCCGACTCCTGCCCTTGCCGGAGCTGCCCGGGGCCTATCAAACCCTGGACCCGGATAAGCCCACCATCGTCCACTGCGCCATAGGGGGCCGCAGCCGGGTGGCGGCCCAACTCTTGGCCGGCTACGGGTTCAAGGAGGTTTATAACCTGGCCGGGGGGATCAAGTCCTACCAGGGACAAACCGCCACCGGCCCCCAGGAATTGAATCTGGACCTGGTGCGGGGCGATGAAGGCCCGGCGGAGGTCACCCTCCTGGCCGCCGGCATGGAAAGGGCCCTGCAACTCTTTTATGAAACCCTGAAGGACCGCACCCGGGATGGGGAACTGCAGGAATTGTTCGGCTCACTTTCCCGGGTGGAGGAGCGCCACCGGCAAAGGCTGCTGGAGGTCTATGGGCGCCTTGAACCCGGTGGCCGGGAGCTGGACGAGAAAGCGGCCACCACCGCCACCCTGGAAGGCGGCTTCCCTTTTGAGGAGTTCCTGGCGGCCAACGCCGCCTTCCTGAACACGGCGCCCCACGTCCTGGACCTGGCCATGATGCTGGAGACCCAGGCCCTGGACCTCTATCTGCGCCTGGCCCGGCGGTCTGCCAACCCACTGGCCCAGGCCATCCTGCTGGCCATCGCCGAGGAGGAAAAGGGCCACCTGGCCAGCCTGGGGCAATTACTGGCGGCCAAAGCCGCGGGCGGGGAACTAGGGTGATGCTTTATAATTGCTAGGACATTTCAAACTGCGGTTTTTTAACCCCCCTTTGGAAAAGGGGGGCAGGGGGGATTTAAAATAACCTCCTGAAATCCCCCTAAATCCCCCTTTTCCAAAGGGGGACTTTAATAGCCTTGGAACTTAGGTTTTAACTTGATTTAAGGCCATACTTTTTACGAAGCACAACACTAGTTAGCTCCGATCTTGTTATGGGCCTCAGGCCGCCGTCTTCTCCCCTTTTGGGGTGCGGCAGACGCGGCCCGCGCCCTGGCAGGCGGCAGGGGAGGGATATGATGACCAAGATCAGAAAAATCAAAAAAGTCTGGCAAAGCAAGCCCACGATTGAAGGGGCGGGGGTCCACCTCCACGGGCCTTCGGGTACTACCAGGTGCCCCAATTCGACCCCTTCCTCCTCCTGGACGATTTTCGGGCGGATGACCCCGCCGACTATCTCAAGGGCTTCCCCTGGCATCCTCACCGGGGGATGGAAACCATCACCTATGTCCTGGCGGGGGAAGTGAAACACGGCGACAGCCTGGGCAATCAGGGGGTCATCACCCCGGGAGACGTCCAGTGGATGACGGCCGGAAGCGGCATCATCCATCAGGAGATGCCCCGGGGCGACGATCAGGGGCGCATGTATGGTTTTCAACTCTGGGCCAATCTCCCGGCCGCCCACAAGATGATGGCGCCCCGCTATCGGGACGTGAAGCGCCTGCAGATTCCGGAGGTCTCTCTCGCCCAGGGCGTCCGGGTAAAGATCATTTGCGGCCGGGTTAACGGAGCTGAGGGACCCGTCCGGGATATCGTCACCGACCCGGAATACCTCGAGGTGTCGGTCCCTGCCGGGGCCGAGTTCCATCATCCCATCCGGCGCGGCCACACGGCCTTGGCCTACGTCATTGAGGGGGAAGGCTACTTCGACCCGGAGCGGGACGCTTACGCCCACGAAGTCATCGGGGCCAACTATTTTGATTATGACCGGCGCTGCCTCTGTGGCGACCGGGCCCTGGTCCTTTATGGGGAGGGCGACGGGGTGGTGGTCTCCGCCACCGCCAGCCCGGTGCGCTTTCTCCTCATCTCGGGCCTGCCCATCGGGGAGCCCGTTGCCTGGTACGGCCCCATTGTCATGAATACCCAGGAAGAGTTGCGCCTCGCCTTCGAGGAATATGAGCAGGGCACTTTCATCAAACACCCCACCCCGTGACCAGTCCCAGGCCGCGTCTTGGCCGCCTGGGGGAGTTACTGGCGGAAAAACGCAGGGTCGGGGAACCAGTGGCTGCGCCTCAGTAATAAGGGCAAGGCGTGACCTGACGACCCTCCCCTCCCACCTCGAGGTGATCCGACACTTGGTTGGATTCAGCTTCGTCTCCAATTCCCACCGAGAGTTAGCAGAACCCTAAGAATAATCTCCAGGTATCGATATGATATCGAAAGATATGAAGATTTTTCGATAATGGCAAGATAGCCGCGATTTTTTGATCAATCCCTACATTACAAATAGTCGCTTAAATCGTGCCCGAAGGTGGAATGGGAACGTGGCTTTCGGTTTTCCCCTGGCACTACCATTACGGGCAGTGTTTGCTAGGGTAGCTATGCTTGGAATTTGTAAAAAAAGTGATTAATTTAAAATTATAACCCCACGAGGAAGATTCGCCTCCAATAAGAGGAACCTTTCTGGATTTAAACTTGAGGTGAGGTATCCCCAAAAACATTTTTGAAAGCGGCAGCCAAGTTTGTAAAATAATCTCGAAGAATCACCTATGGATGCAACAGTTATTCTCATTACCTCAATTTTAATTCAATTTATTGCGGCATTTCTGGCCCTGAGACTGGCCTGGAAAATCAAGAAAACGCCGGCATGGGCGATTATTGCCTTAGCCGTTTTCCTTATGGCCCTGCGTCGCTGCATGACATTTTCTCAATTGTTATTTGGGGAATTGCCCACCCCCTTAGACCAAACCGCAGAACTGGTGGGGTTGTTGATCTCAATATTAATGCTGGTAGGCGTAGTATGGATAGGTCATCTTTTTCCTTTCCATTAGAAGTGCTGAAGAAGTTTTACGCTGGCAACTGATGCAAACATGTATGGATGGGATCATTGCCAACGATTTGAAAGGCAATGTTTTCATCTTCAATGAGAACGCCGCAAAAATCCTTGGATATAACCAGGAAGAGGTTCTGGGAAAAATCCCGGTCCAAGAACTCTATCCTCCCGGTATTGCCCGTGAAATTAAAGGGAAAATCCTCGATCGCTGCTTGGGGGGAGAGGGCAGAATAGAGAATTATGAGACCATGGCCTGCCACAAGGACGGCACGCTGATCCCCATATGGTTGTCTGCCCGGATTCTCTATGAAGATGGCCGTCAGGTTGGCATAGTCGGACATTTTCGAGACCTGCGAGGACGGAAGCTCTTGGAGGAGGAACTTTTGCGCAGTGAACGCCTGTCGGCCTTGGGGAGAACGGCAGCCCATATCAGCCATGAAATCAAGAACCCCTTGATGCTCATTGGCGGGTTTGCCAGCCAGGTTCTCAAAAATATTGCCGGGGACCCCGAAAAAAATAAGGAAAAACTCCAGATAATTGTGGATGAAATTCAGCATTTAGAGACTTTTCTCGAGGAAGTCGGAGGCTATGCCAAGATTTCAGAACCCCAAAAGCGCCTCGGGGACCTCAACGCTTTGATACAAGAAACCTGCCACCGCCTGGAAGCGAGTATCCAAGAAAAAAGCATGACCTTGCGGTTAGAACTGGATCATGATCTCCCCCCGGTCCAGTTTGACCCGGCGCATTTGCGCCAGGTAATTTTAAATATTGCCAAAAACGGCATCGAAGCCATGTCTGAGGGCGGGACCTTAACTATGGTCAGCGGACGACAGGCAGGCCGGGTGTTCGTACAAGTTTCCGATACCGGTGAGGGAATCCCCCCGGAGATCATGGAGAAGATTTTCCAACCATTTTTTTCCACCAAGTCCAAAGGGAGTGGCCTGGGGTTAGCTATATCTCAGAAAATAATGGAGGCGCACCAGGGAGAAATCAGAATTGAAAGCTATCCTAACCAGGGCACCCGGGTGACGCTCTTTCTAAACCTATGATTATTATAAGTTACGATTTAAACTCTATGTTTGTTTTAAAGGAGTGAATAACTGCTATGATTCGGGAGTTATCCTGAAGCTGAAAATTTTCCCATATATAGATCATATCAGGAACTTTTGCTACTCAGGCGATAATTGGCGATCCTGCAGCTGTACTTAACTAGTCGACATTTCATTCATAGGGCGCGTCTTACGCGCCTTTTTGGTGCGTGAGACGCACCCTACGGCCCCAATTTCCTTCGCCTTTTAACCTTTTACCCATTTACCCCTTCCCCCCGCGGCTGTAGGGTGGGCACTGCCCAGCGATTCCTTGGGAAAGAACCGCTCAAGCGAACCGCATCGGATTTAAGAGTCCCCCCTTCAGGCGTGGTATCGCAGCTGCAGTTCCAGGGGGTGGGGGTGCAGGTAGCTCCCTTGCAGGGAGCCCGGCTGATATTGATCGGCATAGTGATTGATCAGGGTAACCGGCACTATCAGGGGCGCCTCTCCCCGGCGGTAGGAGTCCACGGCCCGCCGCAGTTCCTCCCGCTCCTGGGGGCTCAGGGTTTGCTTGAGCCGGCCCCGCAGGTGATCCAGGACCCTTAAGTTTTTCCGGGAGGTGGCCGGGAGCTTAAGCGCCGCCAGGGCCAGGGTCTGGTAGGCGCGGAGCGCCTCCGGCAGGGGCAAGGTCTCCGAGGCCAGCAACTGCTCCAGGCGGCGGCCATGCCCGGGGCTGTGGGCCAGAATCTGGAGGCGGTGCCGGTCATGGAAGGCCGCCAGTTGTCCCTTATCCGGCCGCTGCCCCAAAAACTCCCGCCAGCGCCGCTGGAAAAAGAGACGTTCCACGAAGTTCTCCCGAAGTTCCGGGTCGTGCAACTGCTCCTCGTCCACCACCGGCACCAGGGGGAAATGGGCCATAAAGACCCGGGCGAAGAGCCCCGGGCCGGTGGCCGGCCGCGCCCCCCCCTCGTGGTGGATCTTGACCCGGCCCGGGCCGCAACTGGGGGAGCCGCTCTTAAAGATGAAGCCGGAGAGGTCCTCCCGGGCCAATTCCCGCACTCGCCGGCGGGCCCAGGCCAGCAGACGCCGGGTCAGGTCCCGGCCGCTGTGCACCGTGAGGAGACGGGGAGGAGAGCCGGGCCGGCCCACCAGGCGCATAGGCTCCCGGGGCACCCCCAGGCCGCACTCCACTTCCGGGCACACCGGGGTGAACTCCAGGTATTGCCCCAGGGTGCGGGAGATCAAGGGCTCCAAGCGGTGCCCGCCGTCGTAGCGCACCTTTTCTCCCCCGAGGCAGGCGCTGAGACCCAACCTGATGTGGGACACAGGTTTTTTCTCCTAAGAGGAGTATATATTGAAGGTTTTGTAAAAGTCAGATTAAACCGATTAAATCCAATAAGTTACTAACGACTGACGCCCCCCTCCCCCTAACCCCCTCCCCGTGGGGAGGGGGGAAAAAACGTTATTGACTTGTTCCCTCCCCCTTGAGGGGGCAGACATTCGGGAGGGGGTGGTGATTTCGCTATTAAATATGACTTTTGCAAGAGGCTCTAATAAAATCGGCTAAATTCTCCAGGTGCCCGATAAGTTCCGGCCAGGTGAAATGTGGCCCGCAGCGGGATGCGGCAGCGCTCAGAACTTGCAGGGGTGAGCGCATCGCCGGTTCCGGTGTGGCTCGCCGGGATTATGGCCTTCCTCCCGCCATTCTTAAGCAACCCGGGGCCACACTCCCCCGGGGCCTGGCGTTTAGTGACAAAAAAGGGCGGTTCACGAACCGCCCTGCTTAAAAGACTTGAAACTCGAGACTCAAAATTGGGCGACCACCAGCGGAAGTCCTTCGCCCCTACAACTCCAAACGAAACTAAATCCCCAGGTAGGTGCGCCTGATCTCATCGTTCTTCATGAGGGCCCGGGCCTCCCCTTCCAGGTGCACCCGGCCCTCCGCCAGGACATAGGCGAAGTCGCTCACCGCCAGGGCCATGGTGACGTTTTGTTCCACCAGGAGCATGGTGAGCCCGGTCTTCTTCAAGCGGGTGAGGGATTCGAACAGGGTGAGGGCCAGCAAGGGGGAGAGGCCCAAAGAGAGCTCATCCAGCATCAGGATTTCCGGCTCGGCCATCAGACCCCGGGCCACCGCCACCATCTGCTGCTCGCCGCCGCTCAGGGTGCCGGCCTTCTGCCGGGCCCGCTCTTTGAGGCGGGGGAACAGCTCGAAGACCTTCTCCAGATTTTGCCGAAAGGACGGCCGGGCCCGCCGGGAAAAAGCGCCCATCTCCAGGTTCTCCATAATCGTCATTTCCGTGAAGAGCTGGCGCCCTTCCGGGACCAGGACCATGCCGGCCTTGGCCCGGGCGTGGGCCGACCACTGGCTGACATCCCGGCCGCCAAAGGTGACGGCGCCCTGCCAGGGGCGCAGGAGCCCCATCAGGCTTTTCAACAGGGTAGTTTTGCCCACCCCGTTGGAACCCACCAGGGTGGTGAGCTTCCCCTGCTCCAGACGGAGGTTCACCCCCCAGAGGATCTGGACCCCTTCGTAGCCCGAAGTGATATCCTTGACTTCCAAGAGATTCATGTAGTTAGCTTAGCCTTTGCCTTTAACTGAAAAACGCCCACTGCCACCGCAAACCGCCTCACTCGGCCAGAAGCCGCGCCGTCATTTCCGGATCCCCCAGGTAAGCCTCGATGACCTGGGGGTTGCCGGCCACTTCCTGGGGGCTGCCCGTGGCGATGAGCTGCCCGTAGTCCAGGACGATGATCTGGTCCGAAATACTCATCACCGCCTGCATGACGTGCTCGATCATCAGGATGGAGTAGCCCTGGTCCCGGATCTCCCGGATGGTCTCCATCATGTTGGCGATCTCCGAGGGGTTGAGGCCGGCCAGGACCTCGTCCAGCAGCAGCAGATAAGGCCGGGCCGCCAGGGCCCGGGCCAGCTCCAGGCGTTTCTTTTGCGCCACGTTGAGGCCGCCCGCCAACCGCGGGGCCCGGTCCGCCAGGCCCACCTGCGCCAGGGCCTGTTCCGCCAGGGAGGCGGCCCGGCCCAGGGAGTGGCGTTCCCGGCCGAAACAGGCCCCCACCATGACATTTTCCAGGACGGTGAGATCGTTCAGGGGGCGGACCACCTGGTGGGCCCGGGCCAGACCCCGCCGGGCCACCTCGTAGGAGGGCAGGCCGGTAATCTTTTCCCCCCGGAAGATCACCTGGCCGCTGCTGGGGGGATAGACCCCGTTGATCACGTTGAACAGGGTGGTCTTGCCCGCGCCGTTGGGGCCGATGAGCCCCAGGATCTGCCCCTCGGACAGATCAAAGCTCACGTCCAGCAGGGCCTGCAGGCCGCCAAATTTTTTGGAGACTTCCTGAACCTGGAGGATCATTCCAGCCATCTCCGCAACCCCGGAAAGCGCTTCCTAAGCCAGCCCACCCCGCCCCCGGGGACAAAGAGGACGATGAGCAGGAGAATCAGGCCCGTGGTGGCCAGATGCAGGTTCTTAAAGAGAACGCTGGTGAGGAGGTAATCCCGCAGCCGCTCATAGGCGAAGGCCCCCAGCACCGGCCCCAGCAGCGTGCCATTGCCTCCCAGCATCACCATCACCAGGACCTCCAGGGACATCTGAAAATTGAAGGCGTCATCGGGCTGCACGTTGCCATTCTTAAAGAAATAGAGGGTGCCGATGAGGCCGGGGAAAAAGGCGGAGAGCAAAAAGGCCTTGGTCTTGTCCCGGGGAGCCTTGACCCCCATAACCATGGCGGTGTCCTCATCCTCCCGGATGGCGATGAGGCCCAGGCCGAAGCGGGAACGTTTCACCAGGTAACTCACCACCAGCACCGCCAGGGTGACCAGCCACAAGAGGATGAAGGTGAGCCACAGGGCCTGGCCGGCGCCACCGTAGCGGTCGTAGGCCGAGAAGTTGATGGACAGGCCGATGGAGCCGCCGAAGGGCTCAAAATTGCTGACAAAGGCCCGGGCCGCCTCATTGACCCCGATGGTGGCCAGGGCAAAGTAGGCCCCCCGCAGTCGCAGAACCGCGGCGCCGATGATGAAGGCGATGGCCATGGCCATGACCCCGCCGGCCAGGGCGGCCAGGTAAAGGGGCCAGCCGAATTCGCTCAACAGATAGAAGCCGAAATAGCCGCCCAGGCCGAAAAAGACGATATGGCCGAAATTGACGTAGCCGGTGTAGCCCATGATGATGTTCAGGCTGGAGGCCAGGCCGATGAACATCAGGACCGTGAAGGCCGTCTCCCGCAAGGTGTCCTGGCGCAAGGCCAGGACCGCCAGGCCGCCCAGGAATACCAGGAGGAAACTGGGCCATAACCCGGATTGCCGGAAAGGGTTCATCTATTTGGCCCCCAGCAGCCCGGTGGGGCGGACCACCAGGACCAGGACAAACAGAACAAACTCCACCACCGTTACCCAGCTCACCGGCATAAAGATGGGGACCACCCCTTCCAGACCTCCCAGGAACAGCCCCCCCAGCAGCGCCCCCAGGGGGTTGCCCAGCCCTCCCAGGACGCAAATGACGAAGGACTTCAGTTGGTAGCTGGCGCCGCTCAAAATGGTGAAGGGAAAGAAGGTGGAGGTAAGCCCCCCGGCCACCGCGGCCAGCATGGTGCCCAGGCCGAAGCTCAGGGCCAGGACCTGGGACGAAGGGATCCCCATCAGCTCCGCCGCCGCCTGGTTGTCGGCCACGGCCCGGATGGCCTTCCCCGGCCGGGTGAAATAGAGAAACAGATAGAGGGCGCCGGTGATCACCACTGCGGCCAGGGCCGCCAACAGGCGGGTGCCGGTAAAAATAATCCCGCCCGAGGTGAAGGAGCCCACGGAAAAGTCGATATTTCGGGGCGAGGTGGTGAAGACCGCGGTGCCCACCCCGATGATAATCATGTTCACCGCGAAGGTGGCCAGCAGGGTGGACAGATAACCCGCCTTGATCACCCGGTGCAGGGCCACCCCGTAGATCAAAAAGCCGAAGAGCAGGGACAGGACCACCACCGCCACCAGGGCCAGGTAGGGATTCACCGCCAGGTCGGAGAACAACAGGTAGGTGGTGAACATCCCCAGGGCCATGGTGGCCCCGTGGCCCAGGTTGATGACCCGCATCACCCCCCAGATCAGGGTCAGGCCCATGGCGGCCACGCCGTACACGAAGCCGATGAGCAGGCCGTCGATTATCGAAGACAGAATTTGGGTCACTTTGAGGCTCCTGGAGCTACAAAATCTTAATCCCGGGAAGGGCCAGGCCAGTTCCAGATCAGGGGGCGGCTCGCCTTCCCGGTAACCGCCGTCTTTTCCGGCGGACCGCTCGCCTTGGCGCCCTTCCCCGAGAGGGGGAGGGCACGGCCTGCCGTGCCCTCCTCTCAGCAGACCTTCAAGTCCAGGCTTAATGCGCCGGACAGAGGATGGCTTGCCTACTGGCGGCGGCCGGCGGCTACACCGCCACTTTCTCCGGCTTGCCCTGGGCATCCTTCTGCCACTGGATGACGATCATCTGGTGGCCGATCTGCAGGCCGTGGGCCTTGGGGGTGGTGTCAAACTTGGTGCGGCCGAAAAAGGTGTACATGTCTTCCCCATCGAGGGCCGCCTTGACCTTGTCCGTGTCAGTGGAGCCGGCCTTTTCCATGGCCTTCTGCAAGATCAGTCCGGCGGCGTAGCCCCCGGCGCTGTGATAGGAGGGATCTTCATGGTACTTGGCCTTATACGCCTGGATAAATTCCGGCACCGTGGGGCCGAACCACTCCACACCTTCCTTCTTAGCCGCCTCCGGGCTGTATTTGGCCACCGGTTCCCACTGGGATGATCCCGTTACACAGATGCAGGCATCGCCCAGTTCGGCGAATTTGGGCTCCGGCGGGGCCACCAGCAGGCCGATCAACTTGGGCTTGACCTTCTTTTCATAGAGCTGCCGGGCCAGGGTGGTGGTATCGGCGAAGTGGCCGCCGCCCATCACTGCGTCCGTCCCGGGCGGGATCTTGTTGATGAAGGGGGAGAAATCGGTGGTGGCGGGGTCATAGCCTTCATACATCACTATTTTATAGCCTTTGCCTTCGGCGTATTTCTTCAGGCCGTTCACACAGGCGGTGGAGAAATTGTCCTTTGAATAAATGATGGCGATGTTCTTGGCCTGGGGGGCCAGTTTGGCCAACACCTCGACGGGTCCCGCCAGGTAGAAGCCGGCAGGGGTGTAAGCCTGGTAGACCAGGGTGTAGCCTTTGGAATGGGTGGCGTCCGAAGCCGCCCCCGCGGTGATCATGATCCGTTTATACTGTTGGGCGATGATCGCGGCGGCATCCGCCAGGGGGCTGCTGTAGGGACTGATGAGGAAGTCGGCCTTATCGGTGTTGATGAGGCGGGTATAAAGCTCTTGCACCCGATCCTTTTTGCTTTCGTCGTCATAGAATTTGGCGGCCACTTTGACTGCGGTGCCGTCAGCCAGCTTGATGCCCCCCGCCTGGTTCACCGTGTCGATCCAGAGGTTCAAGCCGTTGATCTGGCGGATGGCCTCCACGTTGAACGCTCCGGTCTGAGAGGCGGTGAAGCCCAAGATTATGGTCTTTTCCGCGGCCATCCCGGGAGCGCCAAGCCCCAAGAGCACAACAACCATGGCCAGACAGCTAACTAATCCCAAACGCCTCATAGCTCCTCCTCGGTCCGGATTACCGGACCTCGCCAAACGAGTTAAAAACTCCCCGAATATTGGGGCATGATTGCTACAAATTGTTTATACCGCAAGGAAAAGGGTGCTTTCAAGGGATATTTTGATCATCCCGGGGGGAAAATCTCCAATTCTGTTGTTGGAAAGGTTCCCACCGGCTGAAGATCTAGTGCAAGTAGGGCCGGAGAAATTCCATGCCCTCCCGGGGCGCCGCCTCCCCTTGGAACTGGAAAGGTACGGGGATTATGCCTCCCATAACGGAGGCCAGGCGAAAACTGCCGGAGATCTGGTAGCGCACTTTCTGCTGCGGATTTTGCAGAAACTTGGGCAAAAAGCCCAGCAAGGCGTTCAACTTTACCAGAATGGGGACCCGGGCCACCGTCTGCCCCCCGGCAGGCAGGTTCACCGCCCCCTGGGAAGACCCCGTGGCTACGCTGCGGCCTTCGATCCATAACTGATAATCGTAACCCAGCAGGTTCAGGGGCTGGGGGTTGGGATTTTCCAGGAGCAGGTTGGCCGCCAGGGGCCAGCCGTCCGCGGTGGGTTGATAGATGGCGAGGCCCTGGAAGGTGATCTTGGGGGGCTGAATCTCTCCCCGGGCCAGTTCCTGGACGCCGCAGCCGGCCGCGGCCAAGACAGCCAAGCCCAGCAGCCAGAGGCAGACGCTCCCCAGGGGCGTCCCTGATCGGGGTTTAATCCTCATGGGTTGCCTACAAACTTGGTAACGGTGGAGTCCATAGTCAATAGCGCTTCGGTTAAATTGGCGGGTGCAGGGGACCCCGGTGGTGTCGGCGGCCTCACCACTCTGAACCGGGACCTGGGGGTTGGGGGGGATGCGGGATGGCGGACTGGCCTCAGCTGTCGCCCTGCCGGACTTGCTGCAGCTTTTCCAAGGCCCGCTGCAAGTTGGTCTTGGCTTCCTCGTAATAAGAGGGCCGTAGTTCAATGGCCCGCTGGAAGCACTTGGCCGCTTCTTCATATTGACCGGCCACGAAATAGTGGACCCCGATGTTGTTATAGGCCTGGGCCTCATCCCCGGCCTTCATGAAGGCATCCAGGGCTTCATTATAGCGCTTTTCCGCGGCCAGGGCCATCCCCATTTGATAATTGAGCTTTTCGTTTTTCGGATCCAGGGCCAGCCCTTGTTGCAGGCAGGCGATGGCCTGCCGATAATCCTTCAAATCGATGTAGGCCTGCCCCAGGGCCGGGATGCTGGAAACGTGGCGGGGGTCTACCACCAGGACCCGCTTTAGTTGGACCACCGCCTTGCCGGGCTGACCACTCTCCAGGTAGGCCACCCCCAGGAGGTGCAGGGAATTGACCCGCTGGGGGTCCTGGCCCAGGACCGTCTGGAATTCCTCGATGGCCTGGGGGTAATTCTTTTCCTGCAGGAGCACCAGCCCCATGGCTTCGTGGGCCTGGAGCATCTCCGGCCGGTGCACCAGAACCAGGGCCAGTTCCTGCTTGGCTGCGGCCCACTGGCCGTTAAGGAGGAAAAGGACCGCGACCTTGTAGTGCAGGTCATAGCGTTCGGGGTTTTTCCTGAGAATTGACAGAAAGTCGAGGAGGGAGGATTCGTAATCCCCGGTCTGTACGGCGGCGTCTCCCAAGGCCTCTACCCGGTCCTGCGGCAGGGCTTGCTTATCCCCCCGGAAGTGGGACTTCATTTTATTCCAGATGGTGTCGTTGGAAGAGCTGCTCCCGGCAAGGCTCTCCACCGGGGAGGGAGCGGTCGCCTGTTCTTGGGCGCAACCGCTTAGAAGCATCAGCATGGCCAGAAGCCAGGCGATGACTGCCAGGGGCTTAATGGTCTTCATGGCCTTTCCCGATTAAGCGCGCCATGGTTTGGGGCTGTGCCAGGAGATCGCGGCCTAGCAAGATCTTGATGGCCACTCCTTTTCTGAGCTTGTAGGACTCCACCAATGGGGCCCCGGGGAAGATCTGGGAGTCGAGGGCCTGGGCCACCTTCTCCGTCCCGGGGCGGTAATAGATCACCGTGGTCTCCGCCCCGAAATCGATATGGTTGCCAATCATGCCGACATGGAACCCTTGTTGGGACAACCGGTCCCGGGTCTGGTGAGCCAGCATCCGGGACCGGGTGCCGTTCCGGATTTCAATGACGCTGGCTATCAGCTCTGCGGCGGTGGGCGCCGCCAGGGTAACCCCGGGTTGGACCAGGGTTTTCGCCGGGGTGGGCGGCGGCCCTTGAAGGGGTGAGCGGGCGGCCCCGGAGGCGGCCGCGGCCGCCAGGGTCAGCGAGGCAGCCGGCCTTGGGGAAGCGGTCGGCAGGGGTTGTGGCTTCTGTGGGGAGGCGCCCCCCTCTTCCCCCCTTAAGCGGGCCATGATCTGGGGGTGCTCCAGGAGATCGCGGCCTAGCAAGATCTTGATGGCCACTCCTTTTCTGAGCTTGGAGGACTCCGCCAACTGGGCCTCGGGGAAAATCTCGGAGTGGAGGACCCCGGCCACCCGCTCCGTCCCCGGGCGGTAATAGATCACCGTGGATTCCGCTCCGAAATCGATGTAGTCGCCGATCCGGGCAACGTTGAAGACTTCCTGGAACAGCATGGTCCGGGTTAAGCGGGCCAGGTTTCGGATGCCGGCGCCGTTCAGGATCTCGATGCCGGTCTTCTCCCGCTCTGCGGCGGTCAGGATCGTCCGGGGCGCGGCCGCTTTGGCAGCCTTTTTCACCTTAGCCTTCGCCGCGGCGGCCAACGGCCTGGCCGGGGCCGGCGCCAGGGTTTTTCCCTGGGCTGCCACGGATTTTTCGGAGGAAGTTGCCACTGGCGGGGCAGGCGGTGGCGCCACTTTGGCTGCTTCCGTCAACCCTGCCGCTGGCCGGGTAGCCGCAGGCGTCGCCGGGGGCGCCGCCTTGGCAGTGAGGGGCGGTTCCGCCGCCAGGGATCCGGCTTGGGCGGCAACTAACACCGGGGCCGCCGGTTTCTGCGGGGCCGGAGCCTTGGCGGATTCTGCCAACCCTGCCGCGGGCGTAGCCTTGTCGCTGGTCTGCCCTTCCGCCACCAATAAAGATCCTTCTCGGGAAGCAATAATGGCCGGGGCCGCCGCTGGCGGCTGCCGCGAGGCCGCTGGTTGCCGCGCCAGAGCCATCCTGGCCCCGTCGCTTTGGGGGCTCCCTTCACCTTGGCCTTGGCCGCGGCCACGGCCGCGCCGGGGGCGCCGCCTTCACGGCGGGGGGCGCTGCCGCTGCCGGTGATTTGGCTGAAGAATCCGCCAGTGGCGCACCTGGCCCCGGCTCCGCCAGCTTGGCATAATAGGCCGGGGCGCTCATTCCCAGGAAAGCCAGGGCCTGGTTCATCCGGGTTTGGGCGAGGGCGGCGCCTTCCGCTTCCTCCCAAAGCCGTTTGGCTTCCGCCAGCTTGCCCTGGCGGCACCATATCAGTCCTAAATTATTCCGGGCGGCCATATTGCCGGGATCACGGGCCAGGGCCTCCTGGAGGCAGGATTCGGCCCTGCCCAAGTCTCCCTGAAGATAATAGGAGAAGCACCAATTGTTGTGCAAGGCCCGGTTTTCGCCATAGCGTTTCAGGGTCTCCTGGTACAGCTCCTGAGCCCGTTGGAATTGTCCCTGCTCCTGGTACATCTGGGCCAGGGCATCCACCACCTTGGTATTAGCGGGATCTGCCTCGTGGGCCTGCTGCAATTCCTTTAAGGCGATCTCCGGCCTCCCCATTAACTGGTAATAATGGGCATTATACAACAACCGGGCGGAGTCCATGCTGGCTGACAAGGCTTCTCCCCGGGGCGTCCGGTTATTGGCCAACCATGAGGCGTTGCAGCCCACTCCCAACAACGCCCCCGTCAGCGCCAGGACCAGCGACCATGCCAGCCAACGCTGCCGGACAGAGGCGGGTCCACCGGCGGCTGCCCTGAAAGGACCCTGGGGCGGCCGCTGCCGCCGCCGGGGCCCCCTGTCCCCTGGCCATAATTGGTCGAGCCCTGCTGCCCACATGATTGCTATCCCCTTGTTACTCCCGGCGGCGACCGCGGCGCGCTAATAGGTAGAGACCATCCCCTGAGGTGCCGCGGGCTTCTTCTTCTCGCCCGAAAAGCTCTTGATATATTGCTCCGTTTCAACAACTCCGGCCTTGGGGTATAGCCCCGTCGCCGGGGTGTCCACCAGGCCGGCCTGGGGATTGAGCACCGACTGGGCTATATTGTTTTGCACCGCATTGCCGTAGTCCTTTTGAGGATGTCGGGGCTGGTACAACCCGTCAGCCACACCAGCACCAGGACCAGCCCGATGAGGCCGGTTCCGGCTTTCAATCTTCGCCTCTCGTTTTTCATTTTCAGCCTCTGCCTGAGATGTGATGAGGGAAAAGGTAATGGTTAACAGGTTAAAAGGCCGGGGGCCTTTTAACCTTATAACCGTTTCCCGCGATTACGGTTTTGCAGGCCCAAAGCCCGCCGGCATCAGTGGGGCCGGCTGCTGGACCGGGGCCGGCTGTGCCTTCGGCTTCCCCTGGGTCCACCCCAGGAGATATTTCTCATATTCGTTGGGGTCTACCCACTTGTCATCGGACAGCCGGGCGGTACCCGGGGTCACGGGCTTCACCAGGTGCGGGGTCACCAGCACCACCAGCTCGGTCTCCTGCTTCTGCCAACTGCTGGAACGGAACAGGTTCCCCAAAACGGGGACGTCCCCCACCCAGGGAAACTTGTTGACGACGTTGCGGTCCTCATTTTTGAGCAGCCCGGCCATGGCAATGGTCTGGCCGTCCTGGACCTCCAGATGGGTTGACATTGTCCGCGTCAAAAACCCATCAATGGTGAAGCCGCTGATGGTCACCGTCACGCTGGGATCAATCTCCGAAACCGTAGGTTCCAATCTCATGGCGATCTTGTCGTCGTCCAGCACCGTGGGAGTGAAGTTCAAGCCCACCCCGTACTTCTTGTAATCAATGGTGATGGTGGTGCCGCCCACCCCGCTCTGGGGCACCGGCACGGGATACTCGCCGCCGGCCAGGAAGGAGGCCTGCTGGCCGCTGGTGGTCACCAGGTTGGGCTCCGCCAGCATCCGCCCCAGGTTATTCTGCTTGAGAATGTCAAAGAACATGGTCCAAATGAGCCCGCCGGTCTTAAAACCCCCAATGCCTGTGACATTGGAACTGAGGGCTTGGGTAAAGGTAGTGACTCGTGCCGCCGGAGGTTCCCGCTCCAGTGCCACCGAGGAAAGTCCGGGTCAAACTCTGGAGGGCGTTCAGGGCGTTGATCTGTTGCGATAAATATTGCCCTGGGGAGCGAGGGCGGTCCAGTTGATCCCCATGCGATCCAGAACGGTCCGATCGATCTCCGCCAGGCGCACCTCCACCATCACCTGCTGCACCCCCCCGACGTGGAGCAGGTTCACCGTCTTCTCCCTTCTTGCCCCCGCCAAAGGAGCCCGCCAGGGAGAGCGCGGTGTCCTGGGCCAGCGGCCCGCTCACCTCCCCGGAGAGCACCACGGAGTCACCCGCGGCCATCACCTCGATTTTCTGGCCGGGCAGAATCTGGTGCAGCTTCTCTTTTAAGAGGGTGAGGTCCGCCTCCACCGTCACGGTGGCCGAAGTGAAACGGTTTTTGCCCCAGATGCTCAGGTTGGTGACCCCCGGGGACAGGCCGTTGACGTAAACTTCCTTCTCGGAGATCAGGATGATGTCGGCGATCTCCGGGTCGGCCACGGAGATGCGGGTGATAGGGTAAGTCGAACGGAGCACCTTGGATTGCCCCACCTGCAGGTGCAATACCTGGGTGATCTCCTGATTCTTCATCCTTTCGGTTAGGTCGGCCCCGGCGGCGCTGCTCCCCCCTAATCCCCACAGCAGCACCCACAAGGACAGCAACCAACCCCACTTGGCTGCTATTCTCTTCACCTCCCCCTCCTTAAATCTTATCAAATATTTTACATAATTTTTCCAGAAGGTTAACCTCCTGCAACTCTATGAAATTATTTGCATCATTATAATGGTGAATATCTTTTGTCAAGTTATTTTTCCAGATGCAACCGGAAAAATTGAAGAGGTATTTAAAGCAACAATAATTCAATCTGAATTTTGCCTGTGGACGCAATGGCCAGGCCAGGAGATTTTATTGCCCCTATTGTGGTAACCGCGGGCAGGGACAATGGCGGGTTTCCTTATTTATCTCAAGAGGTTGGGCGCCAGGGTAACCGATCCGCCCGCAGCCGGCCCCCGGGACCACCACCCATCTTGTCGTTACTGAGCCGGTCCTCTTGCCGGTTATTTCAAAATCATTTTTTCCCGCCGCCAGCAACGCCGCGTCGGGTCCGGATCACCTGACCTTGGGAGTTGGGTGTTGTGGGGTAGCTTGTATTGTTGTTAATCTTTCAGGTAAAGGTCGTTCCCCTGGTCCCCCAATAGCTTCCCTCTTGTGAAAAATATCCTTTTAACCTAGCCGTTAAAAATGGCTAATTTATTATGTGCTGCAGTCAATATATTAAACTATTATAGTAAGATATACCGATGCGCAGCTGGCGCCAGGAATTTGCCCTCCCGGTTTTGGAGCAGCCCGGTGGGAAGGCCTCCGCGGGGTGTCGGTCCTCGAGGCGGGCTAACGCGGTAAGGGGAGCGGCAATCTGCTCCAGATTGCCCTCCATGTCACTGATGATCAGCTTGCCCGAAGGCAGACGCCAGGCCCTGGCCTCCGTATCACCCTGGGTATATTCCCCAGGCACCGGGATCACCTCCGGCAGGTTGGCCTGGATTTCCACCAGGCGGTAACTGGCAGTCCCCAGCTCCCTGACGTTCTCCACTTGGCGCTCCTGGTAAGCCACTCCCTCCTTGATCAGGACCTCGGTGAGTTCGACCCGATCAGAGCCGCCCTCGTGAACGTAAATGATCATCGTCCTCCTCCTTGTTAAACCGGATGGCAATCTCCCGCCCCTGGCCCGAGGCAACCTGGCATAACTCCGGCCTCCAGACGCTGCAGGGCCAGTGTAAAATTAAGCAGGCGATGGGCCATGTCAATAACCCGGCAAGATATTCTCAGGAAAATGCCAGGGAACCTGGGGGAGGCAATGAGGGCAGCCGCGGCTGGCTCGCCGCCGGACCAGGGCCGGGACCGCCGGGAAAAAATCATTGCCCGGGGTGCCTCTTAGCGCTATACTTTTCACAAAATAGCGCCATGGGAAACAAGCGAAGCCATCACGGCCGGGACACGGCCCTGGCAGAAGGTCCCGGAGCGGACGGTTTCCAGATCAAAGGCCGCCTCTGGCTGGAAAAGGCTTTTGCGAACCTCTAAATATGGATCTTTTTGTCAGGCGCAGGACCCAAGTAAAAATTTTCAGGAAAAGGAGGACTGCCAGAATGGGATACAATTTTTGGTTAAAGACCTGGATGGCTGGATTGATGCTGACCCTGATGCTGGCGGGGGTTAAGGCCGCGGCGGAGACTATTCACCTCCGCTGCGCCTCCACCACCTCCACCGAGAACTCCGGGTTGTTCAAATATCTCCTGCCGATCTTTGAGAAGAAGACCGGCATCCACGTGGATGTGGTGGCGGTGGGCACCGGCGCCGCCATCGAGATCGGCAAGCGGGGCGACGCCGATATGCTCATGGTACACGCCAAAGCCCAGGAATTGCAGGCGGTCCAGGAAGGCTATTTCGTCAATCGGCACGACCTGATGTATAATGATTTTGTCATCATCGGCCCCGAGGGCGACCCTTTGCAGATCAAAGGACTGACCTCGGCGGTGGAGGCCTTCAAGAAGATCTACGCCGCCGGCGGCCCCTTCGTCTCCCGAGGCGACAAGTCGGGAACCAATGTGAAGGAATTGGCCCTGTGGAAGGCCGCCGGCCTGGACCCCAAGGGGAAGCCGTGGTACCTGGAGGTGGGCCAGGGCATGGAAAAGACCCAGCGCCTGGCCAATGAAAAACGGGCCTATACGCTCAGCGACCGGGGCACCTGGCTGGCCACCAAGGATAAGGACAGGCTGGAGATGCAGATAGTGTTGGAGGGCGATCCGTCCCTGTTCAACCAGTACGGGGTGATGGTGGTGAATCCCGAAAAACATCCTCAGGTCAAATATAAAGAAGCCATGACGTTCATCAACTGGCTGATCTCCCCGGAAGGCCAGCAAACCATTGCCGCTTTCCGGGATGCCCATGGCAACCAGCTTTTCATCCCCAATGCCAAGTGAGTCTTGCCGTAGGATTGGCGCCCGAGCGCCTGGCCAGCCGCGGCCAGGATATCCGCCAGCTCTAGGTATATCCGGGGGACCATGAGCGACCTTCTGTCTTTCCTGGGCGGCCTCGACTTGGGGGAACTGTGGGGCATCGTCTGGCTGTCCCTCTGGGTCTCCGCCGCCGCCCTCCTGCTGGCGACGGCCATCGCCTTGCCCCTGGCCGCCCTCCTGGCCCTGCGGCGGTTTCCGGGGCGGGACGCGGTGATCAACACTCTGCACACCTTCATGGGGCTGCCGCCGGTGGTGGTGGGGCTGTTTTTATATCTGCTCCTCTCCCGCCAGGGGCTGCTGGGTTTCTTGAGCCTGCTCTACACCCCGGGGGCCATGGTCCTGGCCCAAACCATCCTGGCCTGGCCCATCGTCGCCTCCCTGGCCCACGCCGCCATCGTCAACGTCGACCCGGTGATTCGTCAGGCGGCCGTCACCCTGGGGGCCACCCCGCGGCAGCAGGCGGTCACCATCATCAAAGAAGCCCGCTATGGGATTATCTCCGCGATCATGGCCGGGTTCGGGCGGGCCAATGCCGAAGTGGGCGCGGTGCTCATCGTGGGCGGCAACATCGCCGGCTACACCCGGGTCATGACCACCACCATCGCCCTGGAGACCGACAAGGGCAACTTCGAGTTGGGCATTGTCCTGGGGATCATCCTGCTGGCCCTGGCCCTGCTGGCGAACCTGGCCCTGCGCCGCCTGCAACGGCGGGGGCGGGGCGCCGGGCTGGAGATGAGTTCATGGGCCTGAGACTGGAAGCGGCCAACCTCCGGAAAACTTATAATAGCAACCCGGTGTTGCGGGACTGCTCCTACGCCTTTGCCGCCGGCCGCACTTACGCCTTCCTGGGTCCCAACGGCAGCGGCAAATCCACCCTGTTCCGCATCCTGGCCCTCCTGGAGCAAGCCGACGCCGGCCAGGTAAATTATCTGGAAAATGGCGCAGCCCTTGGCCAAAACCTGGAATTGCGGCGCCGCTTCACCCTGGTGCTGCCCCGCCCCGGCATCTTTAATACCACGGTGTTCCACAACGTCGCCTATGGCTTGAAGATCAGGGGGGTTAAATCCGGGGAGCTGGAGGCCCGGGTGAGGGAGATCCTGGCCAGCGTCGGCCTGGCCCACAAGCGCGGGCAGCGGGCCCTGGACCTCTCCAGCGGCGAGACCAAGCGCCTGGGACTGGCCCGGGCCATGGTCCTGGCCCCCGAGATCCTCTTCCTGGACGAGCCCACCGCCAACATCGATCCGCGGAACACGGAAATCATCGAGGACATCATCCTGCGGATGAAGGCCGGCGGGGGGGCCACCATCCTGTTGATCACCCACGACCCGGCCCAGGCGGACCGGCTGGGGGATGAACTCCTCTATTTGAAGGATGGCCGGCTGCTGGCCGGGTAAGGCCGCGGCCAGGGGACCAACTGAGGGGGGGCCGCCGGGTTCACCCTTTTCCCCGGATTCCTGGACCGTATCCCAGGTCCGGTCCTTTACCGCCGGTTTCTGGTTGAGGGCTAATCTCGTCCAAGGTGTTGTCAAGTCTCCCAAATTTGGGTAATGGTTGCTAACGGCAGGATGAATAACATATAAGAGTATAGTTAAAGTTAGGTTGCTGAAAATTATCTTTTGGATGAATCTTAGCGACCACCTCTCCCTAAGCTATTTCATCTTTTAAGACTAAACTCAGATTCGAGGTCATCCGTGACTGCCGGGTTTAGCCATTCGCCCGCGGCCAAGCTCAAGGCGGCCGCGGTCCTCACCGCCGCGGTGCTGCTCCTGGCCGGCTGCCTGGAAATCTTCGGCCCCCTCCCTTATTATCGCCTGAAGACCCTGGATCTCCTGTTCCGCCACGTGCCCCTGGCGCCGGCCTCGCCCCAGGTGGTGGTGGTCACGGTGGACCAGCCCGACCTGGATTTCTTTAAGAAGCAGGGGGTCGTTTGGCCCTGGCCCCGGCAGCTTTACGCCCCTATCGTGGAATATTGCCGGCAAGCCGGGGCCCGGGCGGTGATCTTCGACGTCCTCTTCACCGAGGCCTCCTCTTACGGCCCCGAAGATGACCAGCGCCTGGCCCAGGCGGCTGCGGCCGCGGGCAACGTGGTCCTGCCCTTTTCCCTGACCCGGGAGGAAAAGGGGGCCAACCCGGACGAGGCGGCCTTGCTCGCTAAGGCCGGTTTGGAGATCCCCGGCCCGCCCCCCCGGGAGCCGGAGGGGGAAATAACCTACCGCGGCGTGACCACCCCGGTCCGGCCCCTGCTGGATGGGGCCCAGGCCCTGGGCAATGTGGAATGCCATCCGGATGCGGACGGCATCTACCGCCGGGTCCCGCTGGTCTTGCCCTTTAAGGGCCGCTGGCTTCCCATGCTGGGCTTTGCCGCCTTTCACCGCTTCGGCGATAATGAGCCCCTGAGGTTTGAGAAAAACCGCCTGCTTCTTGGGAACCTGCGGATTCCTCTGGACGACCGGGGCAACCTGCTCCTCAAGTTTCGCGGCCCCAGCCGCAGCCACCGGCGCTTCGCCGCGGCCAACGTCATCGCTTCCGAGGCCCGGCTGCGCCACCAGTTGCCGCCCATCTATCCGCTGGCGGATTTTGCCGGCAAGTGGGTCCTGGTGGGCCTCACCGCCCCGGGTTTGTATGACCTCAAGGCCTGCCCCCTGAGCGGGGTCTTCGCCGGGGTAGAGGTGCACGCCACCCTGCTGGACAACCTGCTCCAGGGGGATTTTCTCCGGACCCTGCCCGGCTGGGCCTTATGGCTCTGGGCCTTGCTGCTGGCCGCGGCCATGGCCGTCGTCGTCCTGTTCTTCCGGCATCTCCTGGTTACCCTGGCGGCCTTTCTGCTGCTGCTGCTGGTTTATCTGACCCTGGCGGTCCTGGCCTTCCGCAGCGGCTGGTGGGCCGACCCGCTCCTGCCGGGGCTGGCCCTGGCCCTCAGTTTCGGGTTGGCCACCGCTTACAGCTATGCCACCGAGGGCCGCCAGAAGCTTTACATCCGCCGCATGTTCGGCCAGTACATGTCCGAAACCGTCATCAGCGATCTCCTGGCGCACCCGGAGAAACTGCAACTGGGAGGCGAGCGCCGCAGGGTCACCCTGTTCTTTTCCGACCTGGCCGGGTTCACCACCCTTTCCGAGCACTTGGATCCCGAAACCGTGGTGGCCCTCCTCAACGATTACCTCTCCTCCATGACCGAGATCATCCTGGAGGAGGCCGGCACGGTGGATAAATTCGAAGGGGACGCCATCATGGCCTTTTGGGGCGCGCCCCTGGACCAGGAGGACCAGGCGCTGCGGGCCTGCCGGGCGGCGCTGCGCCAGCGGGCCGCGCTTTCCCGCCTCAACCAGCGCTTTGCCGGGCTGAAGCTGCCACCCCTGGCCATGCGGGTCGGCCTCCATACCGGCGAGGCCATCGTCGGCAACCTGGGCTCCGCCAGGCGCTTCGATTACACGGCCATCGGCGACACCGTCAATCTGGCCTCCCGCCTGGAGGGTCTCAACAAGTTCTATGGCACCACCCTCATGGCCAGCGAGGCCACCGTGGCGGAGTGCGGCGAGGCCGTGGCCTTCCGGGAGCTTGACCTGGTGGCGGTGAAGGGCCGGGAGACGCCGGTGCGGGTCTTCGAGGTCCTGGCCCTCAAAGAAGACCTGACCCCGGAGGGGGAGGCCCGGAGCCGGGAATTCGCCCAGGCCCTGGACCACTACCGCCGCGGCGATATCCCCGAGGCCGGGGCGGGCTTTACCGCCCTCTTGGAGAAATTCCCGGACGACGGACCCGCCCGCGCCTTCCAGGAGCGCTGCCGGACTTTGCAGGAAGATCCGACCCTGCCCCGGGGCCCCGTCTTCCACCCGGATTCCAAGTGATGGACCCCTTAAACTTTTTTCGGAGTGGTGGCGGATTTTCCGGGGAGAGCCGTCGGCCCTCTTAACTCCTTGCCCCTTGACCAGAAATCTCTTACACTGGGAGTCGTGGCGGTCAATGAACCGCAAAAGCTTTTCATTTTTTTACCGGAAACCCGGGATAGTCCGATAAGGTTCCCGGATACTACTGAGAAACCGAAAACCACAAAAGGAGGCGGACGTGAACCGGCCCATCTTATTCCGGCGCCCCGGCCCCTGGTTCCTGGCCCTGGCCTTGCTGGCGCTGTTGTTGCTCCCCGGGATCGCCATGGCCGAAACCATGAAGGTCGCCCAACCCAATCAGTCCCTCTATCCGGACCCGGACTTCGGCAGCGCCCCGGTGGCTTCGGTGCCGGTGGGGGCGGTGGTCACGGTCCTGCAGCAGTCGGGCGACTGGTACCAGGTGGAGTACCAGGGCCAGAGCGGCTGGCTTAACCGGCAGGCGTTCCCCGCCCCCGCCGCGAGCTCCGGGTTTAACCCCCTCCAACTCCTGACCGGCGCCCCGGTGAAAGAGACCAGCAGTGACGAAGTGGCTCTGGCTGGCAAGGGCTTCACTCCGGAGGTGGAGTCCTCCTACAAGCAAAAGCATCCGGAGGCTAAATACGGCGAGGTGGACCAGGTGGAGGCCCAGCAGGTGGCTGCCGCCAAACTCCAGGCCTTTATCAGCGAAGGAGGGTTAAAGCCATGAGAAGCCATCTGCGCCGCTTAGCGCTCCTGCTTCTGGCGGCCCTCCCCGGTCTGTGGGGCTGCGGCGCCGCCGTCGGGTTCCTGCCGTCCGCGGCGGTCCCGGCAGCCAGCATCGCCGCGGTGGGGGCCACCAAGGCGGCCCGGGCCTCCCATGAAATCAGCGATTCCGAGGAATACTACGTGGGGCGGGCGGTGGCGGCCCGCATCCTGAGCACCTACCCACTCTACTGCAACCCCGCGCTCACCGAGTACGTCAACGAAGTGGGCCAGACGGTGGCCCGCAAGTCCCCCCGGCCCAATACCTATAAGGGCTACCACTTCGCGGTGCTGGACAGCGAGGAAATCAATGCCTTCGCCTGTCCCGGGGGCACCATCTTTATAACCCGGGGCCTGCTGGCCACCTGTGCCAACGAAGACGAGCTGGCCGCGGTGCTGGCCCATGAAGTGACCCACGTGGTCGATAAGGATGGGATCAACTCCATCAGCAAGGCTCGCTGGACCGAGGTCTGGACCTCCATGGGGGCCGAGGCCGCCCGGCAGTATGGCGGGGTGGCGGGCAATCTGGTCAACCTTTTCGAAGGCTCCATCGACGACGTCTTTAAATCCCTGGTGGTCAACGGCTACAGCCGCAGCGCCGAGTATGCCGCCGACGCCGGGTCCGTGAAGATCTCGATTGCGGCCGGTTACGACCCCGGGGCCCTGGCGAGGGTGCTGGCCAAGATTGAGGCCAAGCAAAAGCCAGGCGCCGGCGGCTTCTACAAGACCCACCCGCCCGCCAGCGAGCGCCTGGCCAAGGTGAAGGCCGAGGCCCCGAAAGAGGCGCCGCCGGCGGCCGAGGCCACTCGGACCCAACGATTCCAAAAGATCGTCAAGTCCTGAGACACTTGGGGGGGCAGCCTCCCACCTTTTGCCTGAAACCGCGGGCGCCCCGGACGCCGGGGCCCCGCGGTTTCAGGTGGCGCCGGGTTGCCTTGACAAGGGTGGTGCATTTGATAAAATTTTTTGGCGCGGGCGATTAGCTCAGGTGGATAGAGCGTTGGTCTCCGGAACCAAAGGCCGGGCGTTCGAGTCGCCCATCGCCCGCCAAATAATTTCAATAAATTAAGGCCCCCAAGAGGGCCTTTTCTTTTTGCCTCAAAATCTTTCCCCACCTATTCCCCACCGGGTTTCCCAAATTGGAAGTAAAAGGTGGCAATATATCAACGGTGAGGATGGTCTCGATTCCGGTTCTTTGCATCCGGTTGGACCATAATACTCCCGCTCTCCTCAGTCTGTTAAAGCCTTATCAAGAGGGAGATGAAAGCAAAGAGACCGATGAGCAGCAATAAGATCGCGGTTACCATTACCACCGGCCGGAAGCCGGTATATTGGAACTCATCAAACTTGAGATGCTGCAGAATTCGCCAATGTTGGATAACCGCGGCGAGGAGACCGAAGATGCCGAGGGAGATAAAACTCAACCCGAAAATCAGGGTGGTGTGAATGTGGCTGGCTGGGTGAATATGTTCAGCTTCGACCAAAATATCCCTAAATTTGGCGATGCCAAACCCGAATCCAATCAGCGACAGGCAGGTGCGAATCCACGCCATGAGGGTTCGGTCAGCAGCCTCACGAGTCCGCTCTTTGCCAAGTTCGGTGGAAACATTAATCTCCTGCGGAGGTTCATCCGATATCCATATCTTATCCCTAGGAGACCAGAGGGGGGAGCGCCCCTAAACGAACCAGACTACAGCTCCATCCCTGCCAGCAACGGCCCCCGGCCTCTGGAAGCCATGTAGAAAATTATCTATACCTGAGCATTATTCTGGGAAACCTCAATACCCAGGAACATTTGCAAAAATTTCTTTTCACCAATGGTGCGGGCAAGTTCCCGGAAGGAAACGTATAAAGATAATAAG
Organism: uncultured delta proteobacterium; assembly: GCA_963808395.1. Classification (GTDB taxonomy): domain Bacteria; phylum Desulfobacterota; class Desulfobaccia; order Desulfobaccales; family 0-14-0-80-60-11; genus JAPLJC01. The sequence goes on from CAWEFJ010000021.1 coordinate 61,904, forward strand.
AAAACCAACAGGATATGGACCGCCCAAAAATGCGGCCAGATTATTTCCTCCCAGCCTCGATCTATAGCAATCTTCACACTATGATACTTTACCCATAGTGGAATAATTCCCTCGATATATTGAACTAGCAGAGTGACTAATAAATAGAGAAAGGTCTTCCAGACAACATTGTAAATTAAGGGTTTATCCGGATATTTATTGATAAATTTAATTTCATCCGTCACCAATAAGGCCTTGGCGACAATTAAAGCGCCTACCGCGGCATTAACAAAGCCTGAAAATTTTATGCCATATTGCTCCAGCATCAGCTTTTTGCTGATGACTATGACATTGAAGGCAATAAAAAAAAAGAGAGTTGGAGGTAAGACCTCTATTAATTCATGTTTAATAATTTTCAGGATCTTCTGCATAACAATCCCCTCTCGCCTTAGATAAGCTCTCCTAGGATTCCGGAGGAGCCCCTAAGCGAACCAGACCATTGATCATATATTGCGCCGCCAAGGCCGCCTGGAGCACGGCCATCACCCAGCCAAATACCCGTTGCACCACAGGGGACCCATGCTTTGAAATCACCTCGATGTTGAGCAGGGTGACCAGGTTCAGCCCCATGATCACCAGCAAAGCCGCTAAAACGATGCCCTTTTGAGTCCAGTCGCCGCTCGGCAATAGCCATGAACCCGGCAATGGCCGCAATGCCGGGAGCCGTGACCAGGCCGGGAATGGCCAAGGGAAAGTGGGCAATTGCCAGGGATGGCGGAGACTGATCAGCGCCTGGCGGGGTGGGCGAGGGCGCTGCTGCCAGCGGTTGCATGATCTGCTGAAATGCCTGGCAGAAAAGGATGATGCTGCCGGTGATAACGATCGCGGCAATGGAAACGCGCCAATTTTCCAATACGAGGGCGCCCAGCAGGGCCACCGCGAAGACGATGATGGTGGCAATTGCGGTGGCCCGCCAGGCCACGGCCCGGCGAAACGCGGGGTCGGTTCCCTGGGTCAACTGCGCAAAAGGGGCAATGGCCTTGAGCGGACCCAGGGTTAAGAAGAAAAATATTAAAGCGTCTGAGATTGGAGACGTGCGACAAAGGACCCATGCAAACCTCTTACCTTAGCGGGTTTTCCTGCATCAACCTGATTTTGCCTATTGCCTGGTGCAAACTGCCTCCGCAGATCCACGGAGATCTGTGGATCTGCGGAGGCAAGGTTTTCCTGTGGTGCGGCAACGTCAGTGGCTACCGGCACCCCCCAGGAGCTTCTGCAACACCTGGTCGATGGTGAAGCTCGCCGCCTTCTGGCGCGGGGGATACTCCTTGAACGTCATCAGGAATTCCCCCACGTATTTCTGCGCCGGCAGAAACAGGTAGACGTGATCGATTATCCAGTCCCAGTAAGTGTTCGAGGTGATGTCGGCCCGCTCGAAGGGGTCCGTGCGCAGGTTGAAGAGCTTCGGAAACCGCAACGGCACCAACGGCTCCTGCCAGATCCGCAGGGTGCCTACCATCCGCTGCTCCATGAAGATCAGCTTCCAGTTATCGTAGCGCAGGGCCATCAGGTCGCCGTCGTCGGAGAAGTAGAAATACTCCACCCGGGGGCTCTTCTTGACCTCGCCCTTCAAGAAAGGCAGGAGGTTGTAGCCGTCCAGGTGCACCTTGAAGGTCTTGGCGCCCGCCTGATGTCCTTTGAGGAGCTTCTCCTTGATGTTCGGGTCGCCGGCGGCGGCCAGGAAGGTGGGCAGCCAATCCAGGTGGCTGACGATCTCGTTGGACACGGTGCCGGGCTTGATCTTGCCGGGCCAGCGCATCATGGCCGGCACCCGGAAGGCGCCCTCCCAGTTGGAGTCCTTCTCGTTGCGGAAGGGCGTCATGGCGCCGTCGGGCCAGGAGTTCATGTGGGGTCCGTTGTCGGTGCTGTACATGACGATGGTGTTGTCGGCGATGCCCAGGTCATCCAGTTGCTTCAGCAGGGCGCCCACGCACTTGTCGTGGTCGATCATGACGTCGTGGTATTCCGACTGCCAGCGGCCGGACTGACCCAGGCTCTCGGGCTTGGCATGGGTCCGGAAGTGCATGTGCGAGGTGTTGAACCACACGAAGAAAGGCTTATCGGCCTTGGCCTGGCGGTCGATGTATTCCGTGGCCGCGGCCAGGACCTCATCGTCGATGGTCTCCATCCGCTTTTTGGTCAGCTGGCCGGTGTCTTCGATGCGGCCGTCGGCAGAACAGCGGAGCACGCCCCGGGGTCCGTAGTTTTTCCTGAAGTTGGGGAAGTCCGCTTCCGGGGGGTAGTCGCGCAGTTCCGGCTCCTCGCAGGCGTTCAGGTGGTAGAGGAAGCCGAAGAACTCGTCGAACCCGTGGTTGGTGGGCAGGAATTCGTCCTTGTCGCCCAGGTGATTCTTGCCGAACTGACCGGTGGCGTAGCCCAGCGGCTTCAGCAACTCGGCGATGGTGGGATCTTCGCCGCGCAGGCCCAGGTCGGCTCCCGGCATCCCCACCTTGCTCAATCCGGTGCGGAAGACGCTTTGGCCGGTGATGAACGCCGAACGCCCCGCGGTGCAGCTCTGCTCGCCGTAGCAATCGGTGAACATGATCCCTTCTGCGGCGATGCGGTCGATGTTCGGCGTCCGGTAGCCCATCATGCCGTGGCTGTAGGCACTGATGTTCCACATGCCGATGTCATCTCCCCAGATGACCAGAATGTTTGGTTTCTTCTCTGCTGCCATAAATCCTCCTTTTAGGGGGTTGAGACGGTTGATCATCACGCCAGGAATCCTGATTCAGGGCTTTCCCGGCATGGTTGAGGCCGCGTTGACTACAGGGAAGTTCTCCTGGCTTGGACAGTTACCTCCCGGCCATGACATTTCTTGAACTTGCGGCCGCTGCCGCAGGGGCAGGGATCATTGCGGCCGGTTTTGGCAGACGCCTGGGCCGACCTGCCATCCTCGTCAGCGAGAACTTGCATGACCTGCGCGGCCGGGTATCCCCGGCGCAGCAGACCGGCCATGATCTTCAAGGGGCGGTCGACGTGCTGGAAGAAGGCCCGGTAACCCGCACACAGGTAGTTCAGCCCCGGTTCCCCATCCGGCGTGGTGAGAAACCGATTCTTGGGACATTCCCCCTTACAGGCAAATCCCACCTCGCATTCCCGGCAATAACGGGGCAGCGTCTCCAGCTTGTCGCGGCCAAAGGTGCGCTGCTGGTCGGAGCCCGCCAGAGTCGATCATGTGGTTTTGCCGGATGTTGCCCAGCAAGTGCTTGGGCTCGACAAAATGGTCGCAGGAGTACAGATCGCCGTTGTGCTCCAGGGCGAGTCCATGACCGCAGGTGGCATCGAAGACGCACATGCCGGAGGAGGGCAGGCCCAGCCAGTTTCTCACCGTGGCCTCGAAGGTCTGGACGAACACCCGGCCGACGTCATTCCGGACCCATTCGTCAAAAATGGTGCTCAGGAAATTACCGAGCTGTTCCGGCCGCACCGAACGCTCCGAAACGGTGGTCCCTTCCTGGTAGAGGGAGACCCCCGCTTCGTTGAGGCGCTCGATCGCCGGAATGAACTGCATCCAGGTGGCGCCGGCTTCGTCCCGGAGAAACCGGTAGACCTCGAGGGGGTGATCAGCGTTGAGCCGATTAACGGTGGTCAGAATATTGTATTCCACCCCATGCTTCTGCAACAGCCGGAGGCCTCGCATCACCCGGTCAAAGGTTGGCCTGCCGCTCTTGTCCACCCGGTGGGCATCGTGCAGTTCGCGGGGACCGTCGATACTGATGCCGATGAGAAAGCCGTGCTCGCGGAAGAACTCGCACCATTCGTCGTTCAGGAGCGTGCCGTTGGTTTGCATGGTGTTCTCGAAGCTCATGCCCGGCCGCTGGTACTGGTTCTGGTAGTCGATGGCCCGCCTATAGAAGTCGAGGCCCATCAGGGTGGGTTCTCCACCCTGCCAGGCCACCGTCACCTTATTGGCGCGATGGGACTCGATGAGCTGCCGGATATAATGCTCCAGCACCTCGTCACTCATGCGAAAGTGACTGCCGGGGTAGAGCAGCTCTTTGTTCAGAAAAAAGCAATAGGAGCAGTTCAGGTTGCAAGTCGCCCCGGTGGGCTTGGCCAGCACGTGGATGCGAGGGGGTAGGTTTTCATTAGGCATGAAGAGGGCTCTCGGGGTGGGAAAACTTGGGGCAACTGGTAATTAGCTAAAAAGTAGTGCTCATTGAGCCGTTGTCAAGAGGGACGCCGCCGAGAGTGGTCCCTTGCAAAGTGATGAATTAGTCTTGTAACGGTGATCTATCCTTGAATTAAATCCAAGAATGATTAACGGAAAATTGAGGCATAGCCGAACCAGAAGCCCCGGCGAGACTACAGATAATCCGCCCCATGGCTGGTCGGGAAAAACGGGCATAATGGAGTGAACCGAAGGGTCCTCTAACAAGATTTCTTGGATACTGGGGAGACCTTGGGTTTACCCTCCTCTGTTGATGAGTCCAGGTGAAAAAACCGTTGGGGAGGAGCGTCATGAGGGGACTGGAAGCCACGATGATCATCATCCTGGTGCTGGTTTCGTGCACGGCCGCTTACTCCCCAGGAGGAGCCAGGCGCCCAGGAGAAGGCGGCTGCCGCCAAAGATGATGACCGCCTCCCCATTTATAAGGAGGGCTGGCAGTTTTTTCTGGCCCCGTATCTATGGATTCCGGGCGTTCATGCTGATATCAGCCACCAGGGCAAATTTAGCGGCACCACCGTAGTGGATGTGCCCTGGTACGATCTAGTGCCCCTGCTGTTCAGCAAGGCCATAGGGGGCATGGGCCGGGTGGAGATCTGGAACGGCAGGTGGGGGCTATTTTCCGACACCAATTTTGTCTATATCGGAGAATCCGTCAGTGCCGGCGGCGCCAGGCAACTAAAACTGAATCGCCACGGCCTGCCGGCACCCATTCCGGTTAATCTGCAACTCTCGGGCACCGAAGTTTTGGACGCGGCTCCTCTTCCAGGATGTGGGGGTCCGCTATTTGGTGGGCAGCGTACCCCTCAGTGCCGAGAAACCCCTGCCCGTGCTGTCCTGCGAGCTCTTAGGCGGCCTCCGTTACACTTACATACAATCAGGACACCAGCCTGGGCCTGAATGCCACCTTAAGCGGCCCTTCGGGCATGCAAATAAGCAGGGCGGTTCTTTTTTCGATGCTGCCAGGCTGTCGATTGCTGAACCCTTCATAGGTCTGCGCCTGGTCTCTGGTTTACCCCGAAGCTTAACCTCATTTAAAGGCCGACTGCGGCGGTTTCGGCTTTGTGGCTTACAACAACGTGGACAGTGTTCTTGAGGGCCTGGTGGGTTACCAGGTGAGTAAAAACATTCATATCTATGCAGGCTATCGCGGCCGTTATGCTTCCGGCGTGGCACCAAGGATATCGCAGTCCATGGCTGGATGCATGGCCCCCTGCTGGGAACGGTTTTCAGTTTTTAGGGATGGGGCTGGGCGCATGACATCCTGTCCCCATTGATGCGGTGACTATCAATAATAATGGGAAAAACCAATGACGGCCCGTGCTGAAATGATCATGGAGCAACCTTCAGCAGACACGCTGAAGGTGATTCTTTCCGGGCACTGGAAGCTGGGCGGTGAACTGCCTGGGGCCGATAAGGTTCAGCAAAGGCTCGAAGGCAGGCCGGGGGTTCGTAACCTGGTCTTCGACACCCGGGAGCTGGCCCATTGGGACAGCGGGCTGTTGACCTTCCTGATAAACTTGGGCACTTTCTGCTCCCGGCAAAAAATCAGCCTGAACAGCGACGGACTGCCCCCAGGGGCGCAGAGACTGTTGGAATTGGCCTCGGCGGTACCGGAAAAGAAAGATGCCCGCAAGGCGGAGGGGCGGGTGTCGTTTCTCACCCATTTGGGCAACCAAACCGTCGATTTCTTCCAATCCGCAGGTGAAATGCTGGAGTTCCTCGGCGATGCGGTCATTGCCGTTCTGAGGCTGCTGCGCGGCAAGGCCCAGTACCGCCGCTCCGATCTGGGCTTAATCATGCAGGCCGTGTAGCGCCCAGGCGTTGCCCATCGTCTCCCTCATCTGCTTTTTGGTGGGGTTAATCCTGGCGTTTATCGGCGCCATCCAGCTGCAGCTCTTCGGGGCCCAAATTTATGTGGCCGATTTGGTGGGCATTGCCATGGTTCGCCTGATGGCGGCGATTATGACCGGCATCGTCATGGCCGGCCGCACGGGGGGGGCCTTTGCCGCCCAGCTGGGGACCATGCAGGTGAACCAGGAGATCGATGCCCTGAAAACCCTGGGCATATCGCCCATGGAGTTTCTGGTGCTGCCGCGGATGCTGGCCCTGGCGCTGATGATGCCCCTGCTGTGCCTTTACGCCAATATCATGGGCATACTGGGGGGCATGGTGGTGGGGGTAGGGATGCTCAATATCGGCTTTATACGAATACTATAACGAGACGGCGAAGGCGGTCGGTCTCTGGAATCTGGGCATCGGCCTTTTTTCCGGCTTCGTGTTCGGCGTGATCGTGGCGCTGGCCGGCTGCATGCGGGGCATGCAGTGCGGCCGCAGCGCCTCGGCGGTGGGTGACGCGGCCACGTCCGCGGTGGTCACCGCCATTGTCGGGATCATCCTCTCCACCGCGGTGATCACCGTTTTGTGCAACATGCTGGGGATATGAGGGAATGCCAGCACCGCGCCTCAGGATAAAGTGAAAATGACGGAAAAAGAAGCCCACATAACTGTGCAGGATCTCACCATGGCTTATGGCGACTTTGTCCTCATGAGGGACCTGACCTTTACCATAAACCGGGGGGACATCTTCATCATCATGGGCGGCAGCGGCTGCGGCAAGAGCACCATGATGACCATTTTAATCGGCTTGAAGGCCCCGGCCAAGGGTAAGGTCTTTTATGGAGAGGTCGATTTCTGGGGAGCCGATCCACAGACCCGCGACCGGATCATTCGCCGTGCCGGGGTGATGTACCAGAGCGGGGCGCTCTGGAGCTCCATGACCCTGGCCGAGAATATCGCCCTGCCCCTGGAGACCTATACGGATTTGAGCCCGGGCCAGATTCGTGAGGTGGTCAAACTGAAACTGGCGCTGGTGGGGATGGCCGGATTCGAAGAGTTTTATCCCTCGGAGATCAGCGGCGGGATGCAGAAACGGGCCGGTATAGCCCGGGCCATGGCCCTGGATCCGGAAATCCTGTTTTTCGATGAGCCTTCCGCCGGGTTGGATCCGGTGAGCGCCCGCCGCCTGGATGACCTGATCCTGGAACTGCGTGAGAGCCTGGGCACCACCATGGTGGTGGTGACCCATGAGTTGGCCAGCATATTTGCGATTGGCAACAATTCCGTCTTTCTGGATGTATCCAAACGAACCATGACGGCCACGGGCAACCCGAACCAGCTTTTGGCCGAAACCCGGGATCCCAATTTGCGCCTGTTTTTAACCCGCGGCGAGAAATCTTAACCGATAGGATGGGCACAGATGGCTAAGCAAGCAAACAGAATGATGATCGGCGGTTTCGTGGTCCTCGCAGTGATCATTATGGCCGCCAGCCTGGTCGTATTCGGTTCGGGCAAATTCTTCCAGAAAACCAACAAATACGTTTTGTACTTCGATGAATCCGTCAAGGGGTTGAGTGTGGGCGCGCCGGTGCTGTTCCAGGGCGTTCCGGTCGGGTCGGTGACCAGCATTATTCTCCAAGCCGACCTGGTTAAGATGAAGACACAAATCCCCGTCCTCATCGAAATCGATCCGGACCGATGGAAGGTGCGCGGCCGGGAAAAGAAATCACCGGAAAGATTGCGGCGAAGCTCATCGAAAAGGGCCTGCGGGCCCAGCTGATTATGCAGAGTTTTATTACCGGCCAGTTAATGATCCAGCTTGATTTTTATCCCAGGCAACTCTCTGCTATGCTCCACCACAAATCGACAAAGACTATAAGGACTATATCGTGATTCCAACCTGCCCGTCCACCAGCGAAAGGCTGGCCAAGGCCCTGGGGAATCTGGATCTCAAGGGGATGGAAAAGAATTTGGAATCGACCCTGGCCGGTATCGATCGGCTCGTTAACAACCCGGACCTGACCGCCAGCATTCGGGCCCTGAAAGATACTCTGCAGGACGCCCGCAAGCTCGTCACCCGGGTGGATCGCCAGGTGGATCCGCTGGCGGACGACGTGAAAAAAACCGTCAAAGATTTCGGCAAGCTGGCGGATAATGTTGACACCCGGGTGGGAGGGGTGGCGACCGGTTTTGATAAAACCATGTCCGCGGCCAGAGGTATCCTTTCCGAAGACTCACCGCTGATGGTAGAATTGGAGAACACGCTGCAGGAGATTTCCGCCATGAGCAGGTCAATTCGGCAGTTGGCCAATTATCTTGATCAGCATCCCGAGGCCCTGATTCGCGGCAAAGGGAAACCTGGAGGGAAATAACATGAGAGTAGCGCCATTTTCTCGCGGCTTACCGGTCATCCTGGCGATCGCGGCCATCTTTTTAGGCGGCTGCCGGAGTCAATCGCCGCGTTTTTACACCTTGAGCCCGATACAGGAAGACCAGGTGATCTCCAAGAGGAAAAGCCCGGCCCAGAACGCGGTTATCGGCATCGGCCCCGTCAAGCTGGCCGATTACCTCGACCAGTCTATGCTGGTCACCCGCACGAGCGACAATCAGGCGGTAAAAGCCCAGTTCGATCGCTGGGTCGGCTCCTTCAAGGATAACTTCATTAATGTTCTGGCCGACAATATTGGTTTTCTCCTGTCGACCGAACGGATTTATCTCTATCCCTGGCGCCTGTCCGTGCCCATCGACTACCAGGTGGTAGTGGATATCGTTCGTTGCGATGGCCGGTTGGGCGACGCCGCCTGGCTGGAGGCGCGCTGGAGCATCTTCAGGGGCCCGGAAAAAAAGCTGCTCAAAACTAATCGGTCCAGTATTCGCGAGCCGGTGAGTGGTGCGGATTATGCCGCCTTGGTGGCGGCCCAGAGCCGGGCGCTGGCCAAGCTCAGCCAGGAGATTGCCGAGGCGATTCAAGGAGCTGGGAAGAACTGAAGCGGATCAGCGCCCCCGGCAAGGTTCACAGAAAGGGAGGTGAAGCGTGAGCGCACTGATAATTTCTTTGGTCGCCTTTGCCTGCATCTTCGGCGGCACGCTGCTCGGCATGTTTCTTCGCACTATTCTGCCCGGACATCATCTGAGTGATGAGTCAAAGGATGCCGTGAAGCTGGGGATCGGGATGATCGCGACGCTGGCTGCCCTGGTCCTTGGCCTGCTGATCGCCTCGGCCAAGGGTAATTTTGACACGATGAGCAGCGAGCTCAGGCAGGCTGGGGCGCGGGTCATCCTGCTCGACCGCGTCATGGCCCAGTATGGACCGGAGACGAAGGAAGCCCGCGATCTGCTGCGCCGCAGCATCGCCTCCACGATCAAGCGGATATGGCCGGAAGACAAGATCGGGCAAGCGGTTACTGAGGCCCCTGAGGGGAGGGTCTATATCGAAGCTATCCAGGACCAACTCCGCCAACTATCCCCACGGAACGACGCCCAGCGCTGGCTTCAGTCCCGGGCCTTGCAGATCAGCGGTGATATTGCCGAAGGGCGCTGGCTCCTCATCGAGCAGATCGGGCAGAGGTCGATCCCGATGCCGTTCTTTGTGATGCTGGTCTTCTGGCTCACCATCATCTTCGCCAGCTTTGGCCTGTTCTCCCCCCGCAACGCCACGGTAATTACCGTCTTGCTCATCTGCGCCTTGTCGGTCGCGGGCTCACTCTTTCTGATCATGGAGTTGGACACCCCGTACGCGGGGCTGATAAAGGTCTCCAGTGCCCCGCTGCGTCAACGCCCTGGCGCATCTCGGTCAGTAATCCCGGGCCGCTGCCGCAGTAGCAGGGTGCAACGGCCTTGTATCGCGGCAAAGAATAGAAACTTGTAGTCAGTTGATTCAAGAATCCTCCCAGGTCTAGCCTGAATACTTGACTACAATTTTTGGCAACCTAACTTTAATACACCTATTCACCTCATCCCTGGGAAAACGGAGGAGGTGGCCCGGAAGATTTCGTTCTCCCATTGGCGAGGAGTGTCGCTCTGGGCAACTACAACCCCTTTACTGGCTATAAATACGTGGTCGCCGATTAACGAGGAGGAAGAATGAGCAAACGAATATTGGCAGGACTGGTTTGTTTGGCGTTTTTGGCGCTGACGGGTAGTGCCCTGTCCCAGCAGCAACAGCAAAAACAGCAGGCCCCGCCACCCAGCCCCCAGGCCGAAAAGGCGACGGCGCCGGCGCCTGACCCCCTCCAGATTCTCCAAAAGATGTGTGATTTCCTCAAATCTCAGCAACAGTTTACCTACAAAGCCGAGGTCGCCGACGACCAGGTGTACTACGGCGGCAAAAAACTCCAGTATGAGATCGATCTGGAGATCTTTGTGAAGCGGCCTGACCGGCTCCGGGTCAACGCCGAGGGCGACCGGGTCGACAAGCAGTTCTACTTCGACGGCAAGACCATCACCCTATACGACAAAGACCATAACGTCTACGGCACCTTGGAGGTCCCTCCCGATCTCGAAAGCGCCCTGGACAAGGCCCATAAGGAATTTGGGGTCCGGGTGTCCTTGAGCGACCTGGCCAGCCCTAAGCTTTGGGAATTAGTGAAAAGCCACATCAAACACTCCCTTTATGTGGGCGAGTCCAGGATCCGCGGGGTTCTCTGCCATCACCTGTCCTTCGATGGGGAAAATGTCCAATGGCAGTGGTGGATCGATGCCGGGGCCCAGCCCTTGCTCCGAAAGGTCGTAATAACCTATAAGAAATTGGACGGTTCTCCCCAATGGACCGCGTACCTCAGCGACTGGAATTTCTCCCCCCAGCTTAACGCCAACCTGTTTGCCTTTACCCCCCCTCCCGGGGCCGAAAAGATCAAGTTTCTCCCGGTCGAGGCCACTCAAGCCCCGAAACAAGAACCGGAGAAGAAAAAGAAAGGAGGTAAGTCATGAAGCTGAGAAAACTGAAGTCTCCTTTTTGGAGCCTTTTCGCAGTGGCGTTAATATTGGGTTTGCCCTTTTCTGGCTCGGCGGCCCGGCCTATAGGGTGGAGGTGGCGGCGGTGGCGGCGGTCATGCCCCCAGCGGTGGTCATGCCCCCAGCGTCTCTCATGGCGGCGGTTTTGGCGGCGGCAGCTTCCGCCCCGCCGCCCCCAGCGTGGCGCGGGGCCCCCGGGGCGGCGCAGTGGCGCAAGGTCCCCGGGGAGGTTATGTCGCCCGAGGCCCCTATGGCGGCGTGGCTGGTAGAGGACCCCGTGGAGGCTACTACCCGGCGGCTATCCTGGTGGAGATTATGGAGGCCTGGGCCCCCTATTATGGTCCGGAATATGGCGGGGGCGGGGAGGGATTACTCGGCCGCGATTATCGCCGCTTTGGCGATTGGCACTGTGCTGGAGGCTTTGCCTCCCGGGGCCGTCGCCCAGCCATACGGGGGCCAGAACATACTACTATGACGGCAGCAACTATTATCAGACCTGCTATCAGGGCACTGACGTAGATTACTGCGTGGTCCCGAATCCCTACGGCCAGTGAGACTCCTGGAGGATAAAGCAAAGGGGGAGGGGTAAGCGCTCGCTGATGAAGCTGATCAGCCAACTGAGGAACTTCGGGGACAGATCAAGCAACTGCCGGCCCGGTTCGCTCACGCTGGCATGAGGGTGCAGCGCCGGGACTTTGAGATCGAGCGCCAGCAGGGTGACGATGATCGCCAAACCCCGTCGCTGCATGCCTCAATGGGCGTGAGGCGCACCTCGCCTCCAAAATTCTTCTGCCTTGGTTTTGGGTTAGGATGAAGGACTGGCTACCCCACCGGTGGGTCCCGGGCCCCCGCCCCCGCCCCCGCCGGGGAAGTTTGGCCCTAACCCGTTGGGGACATCCGGCGGACCCCCCGGGCTGTAAGCAAAGACATCGGGCAAATCACAACCAACCAGGGCCAGAGATTTCTTGATCGAATCCAGGGTTGCACCTTTGGACAAAAGATCTTTAGTCACCGCCACTATATCCACTCCCGGGAGAGCAGTCAGAACACAAGTCCCAGGAATTTCAAAAATCCCGCTGTCCACCAAGCCCTCGGCCGCGGCCATGACAACTGGAGGGGCGGGCAGCGCGCTGGAGGGAAGCTGATCTGTTAGGATCACGGACATCGTGCCCGGATTCAGGCAAACCTCGCCTTCCTTCGGGGCTCCCCCGGGTGCGGCCCCGCCGACCGTGTAACCCCCGGGCTGCTTCGAGGTCGATTGAATGCAGACCTGGTCTTTGATTGGATACACCACGGTAAAATGGTCTGCCGCAGTAACCAAAAACTCGGTTCCCCGAATGCCCATGACCGCGGTGGAGGTCGTTAGGGTAAAGCTCGTCTTCTGCACCTGTTCTGCAACAGGCACCACGATTTTCACCACACCCTCGATAAGCTTGAAGTCCCCACTCCGTTCAAATTTTTTCGGGTCAAACATGTAGCCTTCCACGGCTATCTTACTCTTGGGGGCAATGGTTATGGTCGTTTTGTCCCGGAACAGCACCTGGGCCCGGGAAACCTCATAGGTTTGAATGACGTCTTTCACTTCCACCGGCTGCTTTACCATCGCCGGGGTGACCGGGCCTGTTTCGCCTTTCTGGTAATCGACGTGTTGTTCAACCTGGGTGATATTGCCGACTTCTCCCGCACCGGCAGATTGGCAGGGATAGCAGGAACGCCAAGATGCCTACTAAGAAAAACCTGATGGAGCATCGCCGGATCATTGTCTTTCCCTCCTTAGGGAACCTGCTTTCATCTGAGATTACCCCGCATCCTTGGTTTTCTAAAATCGGCAGTTGGGGGCCACGACTTTTGAACCGCTATCCCCCTATTTTCTAAGGCAAATATTCTCGCGGGAATTCCCATGATAGCTTAAAATATTCTGGCGTCAAGTTAATTTTCAGTAACCACCGCAGGATTTTATATTTTTCTTGATCCGGTTTTCTATTCTTTCCTCAACTATTTTTTTGCCACGGTAGCCTGCATCTGCCGCATAATCTCGGATATAACCGGTACAACCCAGAATACGATGACCTCCGGGAAAGACCAGGAGCAAAGGAATGACGAAGATTTTGCGCCTTAAAAAAATACTCGTCGGCCTTTACCGGAATCAGTTGCTCCATGGCTTAGTGGGCTTTTGGGGCCCCGACCCCGGAAATCTGAACGGCCGGCCCCGGGAGGGCTTGACTTTCCTCCTGGAAAAATAGAACGTAAGGTTTAGGTCCGAACCATTTCAGGTTTTAATTCCTGGCTCCGGGGAGCAGAGCAGACCGGAAGGCCCCGGAAGAAAGAGACGCCGACTTTTAAAAGACCCATAGGTTACCCAGGCTTACCCGGGGAGTTCCCCTGTTCAAACCAAGGAGGTTGGCCATGCCGGTGCAGGATTTTATGAGCAAAGATTTGATCACCGTGGATGAAGACGCTTCCATCATCAAGGCCTCCAAGCTCATGAAGCAAAACCGGGTGCGACATCTGCCGGTTTTGCGGAAAGGCCGCCTGGTGGGCCTGGTCTCGGACCGGGAGCTGAAAGAGGCCACGCCTTCCAAGGCCACCACTCTGGATATCCACGAGATGTACTATCTCCTGGATCGGATCACGGTGAAGAGCCTGATGCCCAAGCAGCTCTTCACCATCGCTCCCGGGGAAACGGTGGAAAAAGCCGCCGCGGTCATGCTGAACCGGAATATTTCCGCCCTGCCGGTGGTGGACCCCCAGGGAGCCCTGCAGGGGATCATCACCAAAGGCGACATCTTCCGGGCCTTTGTCTCCATTTCGGGCATCAGCCAGGCCCCCCTGGCCATGGGCTTGGAGCTGGAAGACCGGCCCGGCTCGGTTAAGGCGGTTACCGACACGATTCGGGCCCACGGCGGCCGCATCGCCAGCATCTTGTCGGGCTATGGCGGGGCCGCCGAGAGCTTTCTGCGGGTTTACATCCGGACCCGGGAGGTGCAGGATGAAGCAGCCCTCCGGAAGGACCTGGAAGGCAAAAAAACCAGGATTCTCTACTATATCCATGAAAAGCTGGATTGAAATGGGCCGGGAGCAGCCCCCCCGGGGCTGGCCGCACCCTGGCCAGCTTCAGGGTGGCTAGGGGACCTCACTTCATTTAAGGATAGCATACCGATCTTCATCGAGGATTCAGACTATGGTCACCGAATCGGATGCCCTGGCCTATCGCCGCCGTTACCGCGGCCTGGTGGGCATCAAGAGCAAGATGCCCATCCGGGATACCTCGGTTCTGAGCCGCATCTACACCCCCGGGGTGGCGGCCATCTGCCGGGAGATTGACAAGAATCCCCTGGCCTCCTTCGAGTACACCTGCCGCGGCAATTCCATCGCCTTGATCACCGACGGCAGCCAGGTTTACGAATTCGGCAATATCGGAGCCCTGGCCGCCTTGCCCAAGTTGGAGGCCAAGTCGGTGCTCTTCAAGACCTTTGCCAACGTGGATGCGGTGCCCATTGCCCTGTTGACCCAGGATGCGGATGAAATCGTGGAAATCGTCCGGACCCTCACCCCGTCCTTCGGTGGCTTCTGCCTGGAGAGCATCGCCGCGCCCAAGTGCTTCACCATCGAGAACCGCATCCGCAAGGCGGTGCGGGTGGCGGTGCTGCACACTGAAAACCATGCGGCAGGCATCATTGTGCTGGCCGCGGTGATTAACGCCCTGAAGGTGGTGGGCAAGAAACTCCAGGAGGCCCGCGTCGTCATCAACGGCGCCGGGGCGTCGGGTATTGGGGTGGCCAAAGGCTTGATCGTCGCCGGCAATAATAACATCGTCTTGTGCGATCGCCACGGGGCCCTGAACGTTTACCGGCCGGTGGGAATGAACTGGGCCAAATCGGAAATCGCCCGCCTGGTGTCCACCCAGGATGTCAAGGGGAGCCTGGCCCAGGTCATCAAGGGCGCCGATGTCTTCATCGGCCTGTCGGCCGGCGGCCTGGTCACCCGGGAGATGATCGCCAGCATGGCCCCGGACCCCATCGTCTTTGCCCTGGCCCTGCCCCAGCCGGAGATTGTGGAGGCGGAGGCCAAGGCGGGCGGCGCCGCGGTGACCGCCACCGGCCTGGCCACCAGCGAGACCCAGATCCGCTCGTCTCTGGTGACCCCGGGGTTTTTCCGGGGGTGCCTGGACGTGGGGGCCAATCGAGTCACCATCGATATGTATCTGGCCGCGGCCCGGGCCGTGGCGGGCATGATCCCGGAGGAGAAATTATCCCCCCACAATATCATTCCCCGGCAGATGGACTGGCGTATTTCTCCGGTGATCGCCAAGGCGGTGGCCCAGACGGCCCAGGAGAACGGGGCCGCCTCCCTGGGGCCGGAAAAGGTGAGTCCCGAGCGGATCTATGAGCGCACCGAGCGCTATATCTACGAAGGAGAGCTGGCCTGGCTGCCCGCGGAAGGCCAGGATTACGGAAAATTGAGCATCGATGAGGAAGCCCTGGAGCTGCACCGCCGTTATCAAGGGTGCGTGGAGATTTACACCAAGGTGCCCATCAAGGACGAAGTCATTTACACCCGCCTGTATGCCCCGGCGGCGGTGGCGGAGGTTTGCCAGAAGGTCCTGCATGAACCCATGGCCGCCTATGACTTCACTTGCAAGAACAACCTGGTGGCCATCGTCACCGACGGCAGCGCCGTGCTGGGCCTGGGAAATATCGGCCCCCGGGCCGCCCTGCCGGTCATGGAAGGCAAGGCGGTGATCTTTAAGACCTTCGGCGGCGTGGAGGCTTTTCCCATCTGCATCAGCACCCAGGAGAGCGAACAGGTCATCCGGCTGGTGGAAAATATCTCCCCGGCCTTTGGCGGCATCAACCTGGAGGACATCTCCTCCCCCCGTTGTTTCGAAATCGAGCAAAGGTTGCGGGAAAGGTTGGATATTCCAGTCTTTCACGATGATCAGCACGGCACCGCGGTGGTGGTCCTGGCCGGGCTGCTGAACGCCTTGAAGCTGGTGGATCGGAAACTTTCCGAGGTCAGGCTGGTCTTTAACGGGGCCGGCGCCTCAGCCATCGCCACCGCCAAACTCCTGATCAACGCCGGCGCCCAAAATCTTTTGGTCTGCGACACCCGAGGCGCCATTTATCGGGGCCGGGCCCAGGGGATGAATTTCATTAAACACGAACTGGCGGAGATTACCAACCCGGATCGGCAAAAAGGCAGCCTGGCTCAGGTTATCAAAGGAGCCGAGATCTTCCTCGGCCTCTCCGGGCCCCGGGTGCTCACCCGGGAGATGGTGCAGTCCATGGCGCCCAACCCCATCGTCTTTGCCATGGCCAATCCCGAGCCGGAGATTTATCCCCAGGAGGCCAGTGAGGCCGGGGCCGTGGTGGTGGCCACCGGCAGGTCGGACTTCCCCAACCAGGTGAACAACTGCCTGGCCTTTCCCGGCATCTTTCGCGGCGCCCTGGATATCCGGGCCACCGGCATCAATACGGCCATGAATATCGCCGCGGCCCATGCCATTGCCGCCCTGGTGGGCCAGGAATTGAGCCCCGGCTACATCCTGCCGGCGGCCATGGACTTCCGGGTGCCGCCGGCGGTGGCGGAAGCCGTGGCCCGGGCCGCCATGGAAACCGGCACGGCTCGCATCGACCTGCCGCCGGAAAGCGTGGCCCGCCATACCCGGGAGTTCATTTATGACGAGAGGCTGTCCTTATTGATCTGATTTGCCGCCGGCGATAAAAGCCATATTATTTTTACTGAAGCTATGGGACGCTGAGAAAATCCCCGCCGACTAGAGCAGTCCGGGACGCTGAATCTAGAGGGATGAAGGAATGAGGGCCTTTAAGGGCCTGGCCCGCTGAAGGGTTGCGTTAGAAGGTAAAAGATTTAGAGCCGCTTCGGTGGCCCTTTTTCGGAAACAAACTAAAAAAGTTTGCGGCTTCCTCAATATCTGCCTACCTCCCCCGGTTCTCGGGCGATAACATACTGCCACTTACCAAACTCCCTTCAGCGTTCACCGCTTCCACCCAACGTTGAGCGGCTTGGGCCTTTACCTCGGCCAGTGGGTCGAAGCCCTTGGTTTCCAGGATGAGGTGTCTGGCCGGCTCCCCCTTGAGGCGGATGATGAAGTCCGGCAGGTAGTCATGTGGCTGGCCGTTGTGGAGATAGGGAATGGCGAAGCCCAGGCCGGCGTTTTTCACGAAGGCTGCTACTAAGCGGTGATTGTCGATGCACGTAAGAAGCAGATTGCTCCCAGCGCTTGGTATCGGCATGACAGCATAATTCAGGTGGCTATGGATGAATCTCCCGCACCTCCTTGCTGGTCCAAAAATCTACTTCAGCAGTGGAGCCAGGTCCCCGGTTCACCTCATATGCGGGGAATCTCCGGCGCTTCTCCCTGGGTTACGTCCGGCTTAACCGCCGCCACTAGCCGCTCAATAACCCACCCATAATAAGGGGAGAGAAACACGTCCAAGCATATTCGCCGGCGGAATGGGCCGGCACCTTCTCTTGACGATAGCGTTGCAGCAATCTGGGCAAGCTGCGGAAAGAGGACGTGGGCCGGAGCTTCGCAACTAGGCTGCGCGACATAATCGCGTGTCAGGTCCCTAGCCAGTTCGAAGACCAACTCCTGAAATCTCCTGCTAGAACGATAAGGGTTCAGGTCTACATTGTCTAGCCTCGCCCGGTCCCATCAAGGAGGGTCGCGCCCTGATTGTTCAAAAGCTCCGCCTTCATCTGCGACTTCCGGCGGAATCTGTCATGGGGTCATCGAGCAGTGACGCCACGGCGTTCCAATCGACTGTCACACGATTGCGAATCGCCTGGCGGTACCCTCCACGCGAGGGATATTTGATTTCAAACTCGGCCTTGGCCGGGATCGCGTGAATATGGTGACGCTTTGACCGCGATGGGTTACGGCCGGCTTGGGTCTGCTTGAACGGGAATGACCTCAAACGGGACGCCGAAGACCTTGGCCACTTCCTCCGAGAGCTTGCCGTCTTCGCCCACCTCGTAGCTGGTGCGTCGCAAGCCCCGGCCCACCACCTGCTCGCAAAGCAGCTGCGACATGAACGGCCGCAGGCCCGATGATATGCGTGACCGTGTTGCAATCCCAGCCCTCCGTCAGCATCCCGACGCTGACTATGCAGCGCACGTCTCGACCAGGCGGGTGCAAGCGGCCGTTCCAGCTTCTTCGCCAGTTCTTCGAAGCCTTCGGGATAGATGGGTCGGCTTTGCTGGTCCTGCGGGCCAATCCATGTCTGGCCCACTGTGTCCAAGGTGAAGTCGCATCCAGCGCAGACTCGTCGCTCTTGGCCTCCCCCGTATCGGTCTCATGCACCACCTTGGAATCAACGCGGATGGTGTTCATCCGCCCGTTGCCGTTGAGAAAGCCGGCGATATTGGCGGGAGGGATACCGGCGGGCGCTTTGTCTTCCCCGAACCACTCATAAACCATCTTGGCGATCTTGGTATTCTTGCAGACCAGGATGAACACCGGCGGGCGGGGATCGTCTTGTCGCCTGCTGCCCATTCCTCGCCGCATCTCCTCCCACAGACCCGGCCAGCATCGCAATCGGCGTGTTGGCCCATTTAAGGATGGCCTCAGGCTTCGGGCTCGCCTTGCTTACCGCCGCTTCTCCGCCGGGGTGAGCTTGGGCAAAATCCAGCGCCAGATATTGAAGTAGCCGGGAATCTCGCGCCCCGGTGGTGTCGCGCACGGCCAGTTGCGGAATCTTCACCAGGCCGGATTCAATGGCGTCCGTCAGCCCGAAATCGCTCACCACCCAGGGAAAGGTGCTGGTTCGTCTCCTGCCCCACCCGCCCCAGATAATAGGGAGTGGCCGAAAGGTCGACGCAGAAGTTGATGCCCGCGCAGCTTGTGAATGCGGTCGAGGCCGTCTATCCAAACCGTGGCCTCCTTGAAAGAATTCCTCCGCCTCTTCCTCCTCGCCCAGTATCGTCTTCTTCACCTTCCTCCGGCTCCGGCGCGCCGAATGCGGTAAGCATGGTGCGCCTCGTCATTGAAGACCAGGATATTCTGCTTGCCGCCCACTTCCCGGCCCAGGACGCGGTTTACCAGGGCGGTGTCGCTCTCGACGTA
The DNA here is from genome assembly GCA_963808395.1 of uncultured delta proteobacterium. Lineage (GTDB taxonomy): Bacteria > Desulfobacterota > Desulfobaccia > Desulfobaccales > 0-14-0-80-60-11 > JAPLJC01. Next base: position 80,995 of record CAWEFJ010000021.1, read on the forward strand.
TCTCACCGACTCCACGATAACCTTCTTGAGGTTCCCTTGCCGGTCCCGGTCTTCCTCCAGGACCGTCAGCAGACCCGCCGCCATTTGCCGGTCCAACTCCTTCGGCCGTCAGGTAGCGTCTCCCTCTGGCCGTGGTGGTCTTCGCCCCGATGGTGATGGTTTCCCTGATCCTTACCGGCACCCCTGCCTTGACCACCTTGCCGCTCGTTCCGCCGGTCTGTATCGCCCTGGGGTTCAAAGACGTGCCAGTTGGTGACCAGTACCCGCCCCTGTGTCAGGTCAGCCATTAGGTGCGGTGGCACCAGATCGCGGGTGCGATACAGGCTCGCCTCCCCTCGATTTGGGTCCAGCTCCTTGCAGACGGCTGCGGATGGTAACATTGGGGCAGACGACCAACACCACATCGGAAAAACGGACGTCGCTGCGGTTATTCACTTTGTTCAGGATACTCCAGGCCGCCAGCATCCCCATCACCGTGGTCTTGCCCGGCTCCCGTGGCCATCTTACAGGCATAGCGCCGGAAGACCCGGTAGCCATCGGCTTGCCGTTCCTCTCTCGGCTCATCGCATGGGCACGTCGATCCCCTGGAGGAAGTCGGCCCTGGCCTCGTTCAGGAAAATGGCGGTTTCCGCCGCCTCCAGTTGGGCGAAGAAGAGGCGGCTGCTGCCGGCCCTCCCGCCGCCAGTAGTTCAGCAGTTCCAGGGTGGTCCGGCTCACTCCCGGCTAGCCCTGCTCCCGCCAGGCTTTCAGTTGCTCCCGGATGCGGTTGACCAGGACTAAGGGGTTCCCATCTGCCCCTGGCCTCATGTTCTCCCTGACTCTGCGGCGCCCTGGGGTCCCGATAGAAATAACCAGCCTCCCGCCGCCCTTGCCGCAGTTCCGGCGGTTGGCCCTCTTCCAGATGCCAGTATTGGGCCGGCTCCTCATAAGGGGAGTTGAGAATCGGCTGCGGAACTTCAAAGTTGTTCATCCTTCGCGCCTCCGCCAGGCTCTTGACCACCAGCAGTTCGTTGCCCCGGTCGTCAATTACCTTAACGGCTACCTGGCCGTTTTCTCCCCCCTCGAAGGGGGCGCTCACGGTTCCCGCCAGGTGGTCCCACACCGATTCTTCAAAGTGCCCCTGAGGGCCTTCTTCAAGTTGTCCCAGGCCCCCGTACGTGGGAAGAAGGCCTGGCAAACATGGAAACACAGGCCGTTATAATCCGTGTCCAGCAACCAGGCGGGCACGTCATTGCCCTGGCGGTGGATGGTTTCCATGGTGCTCGGGTCAAACACGTCCAGCCCCAGGAGTTCCGCTTGGTAGCGCATCGGGTCCCCTGCTTTTTCGGGATCAACCCGGTGCAGCTTAACTTCGGGTAATCCGCAGACGCTGAAAATCTGGCTGGAACGCAAGTTTTTCAGCAGATCACCCATCATCAAATCCGGGGTGGCCTGAACGTAGGTGGCCGGTATCCCCATCACCGCCTCGCAGTTATCCACCAGTTGCCGGGCGTTGGGCTGAATGGCGAAGCCGATGACATAGAGGTGACGATAGCCCTTATTGTGGGCTTCCCTGGCCGCCTCGTTCACCAGCTTCTCACTAACTGCTCCGTTTTCGGGGCCGAAGACCAGGGCCACGGGTGTCTCCCGGCCGCCGGCCAGCAAAGGAGAGGTCAAGGTGGTCACCATGTCAGGCTCATCCTTTTCCCCGGAAGTGGCTGATGGCCCTGCCACTACCGCCTCGGCCGATAAGGATAAGGTCTTGGCCGGTAGGCGAATATTCCTGAGGGCCACGGTCTGGCCGCCGCCCACCGCCAGCACCGGAGATTTCCGCAACACCTCCAGCATTCGCTCGGTAAAGGAGCTCTGTTCCTCCTGGCTTTCGCCTTCCGCAGCCCCTTCCTCCCAATACATGGGAGCCGGAATGGTAGCCTCCGCGCATAAGGGGCCAGTGACCCGGGTGATATTGCTCACCTCTTCGGGGCAGTCTACCAATACCTCCTCTCCATCAGCCTCATTCTGAGCAATGCTGCCAATAGTAATATGAGGGACGATGCCGCCACCTCTTGGCCTTTTTTGTTCTGCCTTCTCTCATATTTGAAGCCGCTGGCAGGACCCCGAGTTTCATCTTTGAGATGGTAATAAGGAAATGTGGCTGTCAATAGACGCTGCCGGGTCAGGGCCAGGGGCACCCGGCTCACGTCTACAGTTATCCAGCGCCGCCCCCACTCCGTTCCGCCACGTAGGCCGTAGTTCCACCGCCACAAGTTGGGTCCAGCACCAAGTCGCCAGGATTTGTCGTCATCAGAACGCAGCGGGTAATTGCTTTCACCGGTGTTTGGACGGCAAAGACTTTTCCCGCTTCGCCTAACGTATCTGTCCAAACATTTGTAATTTCTTTTACTGGATAGTCATCCGCATAGAATACAAATCTCAACGCATTACCTGTTGCATAGACTCTCTTCATCTTCAAGAGTCTTTTCATGCCTTCAAGATTTGTTTTCCACGCTTTACCTGCGGTTGGATGATATGTTGCACCTTCAAATTCAACCGGGAAATCACATGAAGCCGTGTATCCCGACGCCGAAAGGTCAAGACTTGTGAATAATCTGCTTCCGGGTGGTAAAGCCGCTGTGCCCTCACGCTCTTCCTTTGTTAAAGGACGTCTTTGTCCATCAGGCAGTTCGACATTTGGAAAGTCCCCGCCAATCTCAGTATCCCTCCGCTCATATAACCTATGAAATTTCACTAATTCTTTGTCACGTGCATACCAGAGCAGATAATCGTTCACATTTGCAAGATGCTTTGGGTTTAGCGGAATCTTTGTTCTGAAAGTAATAACTGACATGAAATTCTCAAATCCAAATACATCATCCAATAGCTCACGTACATGATGCAAATTCTCATCACCTATTTGAACAAATATGCTGCCACTGGAAGCCAGCAGGTCCTTGCAAGCAGAAGCCTGTCCCGTAAATATGTCAGGTAAGAGTGTAACCCTAATTGCCAGGTATCCCGGTAAGCCTTGACCATTTCCGGCTCCCTGGTCAGGTCCTCATCGTCGTTGTGCTTAACGTCTCGGTTTCGCACAAAAGGCTGGAAGTTGGAGCCGAATTTGATGCCATAGGGCGGGTCCAGGTAGATCATCTGCACCTGTCGCCCAGGCCTCGTAATGCAGCAGGGAGTTCATCACCACCAGGGAATCCCCCAGGATGAGGCGGTTGACCCACTTATCCCGGTATTCGTAAGCCTTGAGCACCTGGTCGGTGATGGAGTGCTGGGGGTCCCCGAACAGGTCCATCTGCTCCATCCGGCTCTTGCGATGGCCTTTCAAGGTTTAGATGATGCCCTTGGTGGACAGGCGCTCATGGACGAACAAGGGCAGGGTGGGCACGTCGAAAGAGAGGCGTTCGGCCCTCCCCGCCCAATTAAGGAAGGGCTGGCCCAGGCGCTTGTTTTGGTGCATGGCGTCTTGCAGCCCACGCACCGTGGCTATCACCTGGCCGTCCTCCCGCGTTAACTCCTGAGGGCGGTCAAACTTGTGAGGGGCCGGCAGGGTCGCGGCCTGCTCAGTCAGGCCGCCCCGGGCGCGCCACAAGGCCGCGGCCGCTTAATTGACCAGCAGGTTGGGGGGCAGTTGGTTGAATTGGCTGCGGTACCGCAGTTGACTGCTGGCGAACAGGATGGAAAAGATATTGTGGTCATCGCTCACCGGCCTGGGGTTTTTCAGCATTTCCGGGGTCACCAGCCGCACCGCCTTCAAGGTCCGGTAATCTTTGGGCGGCATTGGCCCGCTCTCCGCCAGGGAGAGGGCCACTTCCGGGTCCAGGGGGACATTGGCCGCCACCAGGCAGGCGCTCTCCACCAGGCCGGCGGAGGAGGGGGAGCGCAATTCCAGGACCTGGGGGAAAACCGCGCAGACCGTCGCCAAAACCGCCTCGTTGGCGGCGTTCATTATTGGGATCAAAATAGGTGTTGATGATCACCACCCCCCCGGGCCGCAAGCAGGCCTGCACTTCCCGGAAAAACTCCACGGTCAGCAGGTAGTCCGGAGTACAGTCGCCTTGGAACAGGTCGGTGATCGCCAGGTCATAGGAGTTCGGGTGGCGGCGCACAAAGGTCCGGGCGTCTTCCAGGTGAATCTCGATTCCCCGGGGGTCGAGGCCGAAAAACTCGGTGGCCGCCTGGAGTGAGTTGGGGTTGATCTCCACCGCGGTGACCTGCCGTCCCTCATGCTGGAGATAGCGGGGAATCATGCCGGCGGCCATCCCCAATACCAGGGCCTTGCGGGCCTCGGGGGCATAGGCGTCGGCCAGGCGGGTCATGAATTCGGTGTGATCCAACACCACCCCGTCCGCGTTCACCATATTTTGAATAATGCCATCCTGCAGGTAGGCCAGGGCCGGCTCTCTGCCGGCTACCTCGGATTGCACCCGCAATACCTTGATATTGCCGAATACCGAGGTGTATTCGGCCAGCACCTCAAAATTCTTGCCAATATCGCTCATGCCGGCCAGGAGTCTGAAATAGGAGGGCTGGCCCGCCAGCAGACCGCCGCCACAGATGAAGACCAGCAGACAACCGCAGAGCAGGAGTCTCTTGCGGCCGGCGGCCAGCTCCCGGTCCAGCCAGGCCATGCCGCCCACCACCAGGGCCAGCCCCAGGCTCAGCCACAGCAGGGCGCGAAAGTTGGTCAGGTGGGGAATCAGCAGAAAGGCGGTGAGCACCACCCCCGCCACCGAGCCCACCGTGCTGATGAAGAAGACCCTGCCGGCGCCGCCGTCCCCGCTGGGGCTGGCATCCCGGGCCAGGGCGATGAGCAGCGGGTTCATGGCGGCCAGGATCACCAGGGGCAAGGCCAGCAGGATGGTCCCGCCCAAGAAACTGGCGGCGATCAAGTTGAGGGCAGTCAACCGCGGGAAGATCAGGGGGTAAAGGGCGGTGGCCAGGACAATGGCCGCGGCGGCCCACAGGGGGAAGGAGAGCAAGGTTAGGCGCAAGGCGCCTCGATCCCGGAGCCGGGAGAGGCGGCCGCCCCACTGGTACCCCAGGGCTAAAAAGATCAGGGTGATAGAGAGGATGCCGGCCCAGATGTAGAGGCTCACCCCAAAATAGGGGGTCATGATCCTGGAGGCCAACACTTCCAGCGACAGGGTCACCGCCCCGGTCAGGAAGATCAGGACCTCAAAACGCCGCCTTCCGGGGGGCGGCGCATTATTCTGGGCGATCTTCTGTTTTTTTTTCACGGTGCCGAGCCGAAAAGTCTTTCCCAGGCTGCCGGCCAAGGGATTTGCACCCTGACCTGCTACCCCAGACGTTACGCCAATGAATATACTAGAAAAAGCACTGAGGCCCAAGGTGAAATTTCGAGCCCCGGGCCGGGCGGAAGTCCGGGGACATTATCTTGAAGAGAAAATGGACTGATCCGGTAAAGGAATTCGTCCGGGAGCGCCAGAACTACGGGGGGAATGACATTCCGGATGAAGATATGAATGGTAAAATTTCCTTAAAATAGGTAAAATCCGGGCCAAAATCGCGTTGCGCTGAAAAAATAAAAGATTTTCAGGACGTAGATCATGGGCATGGGCATCCCGCTGGCCAGGATCAACATCAGGCGACTCCTTAAGGGATTGGGCCTGCTGGTGGTGCTATTGCTGGCCGCGGCCTTTGGGTTGGGTCTGCTGTCCATGAAGCGCACCAGCGAGATGGTTTCCGAAGATTTTCAGCAGCAACAACTGATCCTGGCCAAAACCACCGCCCGCCAGATCGAAGATGGCCTGGAGTTTTTACGGCGGGAGCTCAAGATCCTCGACTATTCCCCGGCCATTCAATACCTGGAGAAGGTGGCCTGGGCCAACCGCATGCAGGTCAGTTTCAACGACCTCTCCAAATTGGGGGTAACCGCCATTGAGCGGATCGATATTGCCGGCGCCAATGGCGGCCACACCTATATCCTGGACGCCGGCGGCCCCCGGGTTATCGATTATAAAGTTAATCAATCCGCCGCTGAGGTGGCCTGGGCTAAAGACCCGGCCAATCGCGGCCGCATTCGCCATGGGCCGGTGGAACTGGAAGCGCCTGGGGGCCATAAGGTGCCCTTCTTCGACCTGGCCATGCCGGTATATGAGCAGAGCGTGGATGAATCGCACCCCCAGGCCACCGGCATTTGGGGTGGGGTGCTGTTGTTCAAAATAGATGCCAGCCAGTTTACCGGCCACTACTGCGCCGGGATTCGCTCCGGGCGCACCGGCTACTGCTGGGTGCTCAATAGCGATGGGATATTTCTCTATCATCCCGAGACGGGAGTTTATCGGGGAAGACGCCTTTACCGCCCGGGGCCGGCGCAATCCGCTGATCAGTTTCACCAAGATCAACGAAATTCAGAAATCGAAAATGTTGGCCGGAGAGGAAGGGACTTCCCAATACACTTCAGGCTGGCACCGGGGTGTCATCGGGCAGATGGAAAAATTCGTGGCCTACAGCCATGTCAAGGTGAACCCGGATGGTTCCAGAATCTGGCCGGTGGCGGTGGTGGCGCCCACCGCTGAAGTCTACGGCACCATCCATTCCCTCTACATCCGGCAATTCCTAATCCAGGGGATTCTGATTTTCGCCCTGATCCTGGCGGCCTGTGCGGTCATCTACTATGAACTGCGCTGGTCGGTGGAACTGCAGCGGGAGGTGGACCGCACCACCGCGGATTTGCGCCGCAGCCGGGAGCAATACAAGTCGGTGGTGGAAAACGCCCGGGACTTCATTTTTTTGCTTGATGAAAACGGCAACTTTATCAGCGCCAATACCGCGGCGGCCAGGGCTTTTGGAATTCCGGCGGCGGGGATTGCCGGCAAAAACCTGGAGAGGTTTTTTGCCCCGGAAGATGCCAAGGCCATGCTGACTGCGGGTGCGGGACGTGGTGGACAGCCGGAAAAGCCTGGAAGTCAAATTCCAGGCGCATATCGGCGATCGGGTTTACTGGCTTTCCACCCACTTTGTGCCCGTTTTCGGAGAGGATGGCCGGACGGTGGAATGGGTCTTGGTGATGGCGCGGGATATCACCGAGAGCCAAAGGATGGAGGAACAACTGTTCCAGACCGAAAAACTGGCTTCCCTGGGCACTCTTTCCGCGGGAGTGGCCCATGAGATTAATAATCCTTTGGCCGTCATCCTGGGGTTTACCGAAATTTTACTGGACCGCTTCCCGGAGGGCACCCAGGAACATGAGATTCTCAAGACGATGGAACGCCAGGGCCTCAATTGCAAGCGCATCGTGGAGAACTTGATGGGGTTCGCCCGGCAGCCGAGCCAGCCGGAAGCCTTCAGCGACCTCAATCATGACCTGCAAACCGTGCTTCTCCTGGTGCAGAACACCTTCTTGACCAAAAAGATCGACTTGGAACTTAATCTGGCTGCCGATCTGCCCCAGGTGAAGGGAGGCGCGGGCGAACTGCAGCAGGTCTTTCTCAATCTCATCACCAATGCCGTGGCGGCCATGCCGGAGGGCGGCAAGCTTACGGTAGCCAGCCGTCGAAATCCCGGGAGAATTTGGTGGAAGCCATCATTGCCGATACCGGCATGGGCATTCCCAAGGAGAACGCGGACCGGATCTTCGACCCCTTCTTCACTACCAAAAAAGTGGGGGAGGGCACGGGACTCGGCCTCTTTGTCAGCTATGCCATCGTGGAGAAGTTAGGCGGCCATATCAGGTTCGAAACCAAGACCGCCGAGGAAGATGCCACCGCCAGCGGCACCACCTTCTTTGTCACCTTGCAACCTGAATTCCCGGAGACTACCTAGACAAGACCCTTAAGTCTTCCTCGGGTCAGACCCGGACAGATTCCGACAATTCCTCCCGCGCCATGGCCCATTTCAAGAGCGGCGGGGTGATGCAGGTGGTGAGCAACATGACCATGACGATTACGGCAAACAGGCTGTCGTTGAGCAAGCCCAGGGACTTGCCCAGGCTGGCGAAGATGAGGGCCACCTCTCCTCGGGGGAGCATGCCCGCGGCCACTGCCAGACGGTTGTCCCCTGATTTCACCGGCAGGGCCGAGATCAGCTTGCAGATGACAACGATGCCCACCAGCACCAGGCTCATGAGGAGGACCTGAGGGTTGGCCAAAACGGTGATGTCCACCCGGAGGCCGATGAGAACGAAAAAGATGGGCGCAAAGAGCGACTGGATGGGAGCAATAATTGATCCCACCGTCCGGCCTTGCCCCCCCCGGGGAAATAATCCTCTTCAATGATTAATCCGGCCGCGAAGGCGCCGATGATTACGGCCAGGCCAAAGCGGTCGGCCAGCCAGGCCAGAAACATGAGCAGGGCGAAGGGAAAGATGACCCTGACATTTCCCCGGGACAGGGTGGCGAAAAGCCTTACCAAACGAGGCACCAGGATGGTGCCCAAAAAGAGCACGCCCCCTAAAAATGTGGCGGCTTTTAAAAAGATCCCGGCCACAGTAGAGAGGTCCACCGTGCCCCGGATGGCCAACCCGGTCACTACCGCCAAGACGATGAGCCCCAGCACATCATCCATGACCGCGGCCCCCAGGACCACCCTGGCTTCCCGGGTACGCGTCTGTTTCAGGTCCTGAAAGACCCGGACGGTGATGCCGATACTGGTGGCGGTAAGGGCCGCGGCCAGAAATACCGGGATCAAGGGGATTGCCGCCTTTAAGGAAGAAAAGGCTCAGGGCCAGATAACTCAAAAGGAAAATTCCCCCCATGCCGATGAGCGCCACCCCCAGGGCCCACCTCCATACGGCCTTCATGTCCTTCACATCGCATTCCAGCCCCGCCAGGAAGAGGAGGAGCACTATCCCCAGGGTCGAGAACAGTTGCAGGGCATTGACCGTAAGGTAGGATTGGGCCACATCCTTCCTGAGGAGCACCTGCTCTAATTGATGGGCCTCCTTCTCAGGCAGACCGGCTTTTTGCAAAACCTCACGGGCGGCATCACTGAAACAGACATTTGATTTCAACGCGGCAGCCGAAACCTGCTGCACCTGTTCATAGTCTCGAATAATGGTCATGGTAGGCATTCCGAGCTGGTAGAGCAGGGTGCCGACGATGATCCCCATGACGATTTCCCCCAGCACCGGAGACTGCTTCAGCTTGGCTGCGGCATAATGGCCCACGCAGGCGATGGTGAGGACGATGGCCAGCACCTCGAACAGAAAGGCATAGGGGTCGCCCGACCGGGAAGGAGCCAGGACGCCGGCAGCGGGATCGGCTCCGCCTCCCCTGGCTATACCCAAGAAATACCAGGCTGCCAGGCAGATGAGGGAAGAGCTGAGGACTAGTTTGATCGTTTTCTTCACGGATGACGCCACCAGGATGATAGTTTGCCACAACTCCGGGAAAAACTTGCTTGCGGGACCGGCCAGGAGTAACCGGCCGCAGCCCCTTCCGGTCACTGCACTCGTTTCCAGGCGGAGCAATTGTCGGTAGATTACTAGACCCGCATCCGCTTTGCAACTCCGGCCCGCTGAATTGAGGAGGTCTTCCTGCCAGCCGCCGGCGCCAACTTGACCTTTTCCCTTAATCGGCCGGAATACTTGTGGAACAGGGGAAATTTGCTAAAATGCATTTAAGATCGACATGCTGGCAAGAGATTTGCTTGGGGATTCTTGATGAAGAAGGATGCCACGAAAAAAACCAGAAGCCTGGGCTATTTTGATCGCGGCCTTTCCGTAGATCATCAGGCGCGCCCAAATGGTCCGCACGGTCTGGAAGATATGTGGCAATCCATCAATTTTCTGAGATTTGTCCTGGATAATGTCTATTCCGGAATCATCGTCTGCAATGAACACAGCCAAATTATCTTCATGAACAAGGTATATGCCGAATTACTCAGGATAGACCCCCAGGAAGCCGCGGGTAAGGATATCAAAGAGTATTTTCCCGATTCCCGGCTTTCTCATGTCTTGGCGACCGGCATCCCGGAACTGGGCCAGCGCTGCTCTCTGAAGACCGAGGCCTTGTTGCTGGTAAATCGCATTCCTCTTAAGCACAATGGCAAGATCGTGGGGGTCATCCTGCAGACGGTGCTGCGGGACTATAAAGATTTTACCGATCTGGTGAGAAAACTTAATATCTTGGAGCGGAAAGTCAAACGCCAAGAGATGGCCCTGGAAAGGATATTTTCCCCCAAATATACCTTTGACTCCATCATTGGTGAAGGCAAGACGATTAAGGCAGTAAAACTTCTGGCCCAGAAGTACGCCCGGGCAGATTCGCCCATCCTGATTCTGGGCCCCACCGGCACCGGCAAAGAGTTATTCGCGCACGCCATGCATGCCGCGAGTAACCGCAACCTGGGGCCGTTTGTCTGCCTTAACTGCGCCGCGGTCCCCAAGGACTTGTTGGAATCGGAACTATTCGGGTATGAAGAAGGAGCCTTCACCGGCGCCAAAAAAGGCGGCAAGCCGGGTCTCATCGAACTGGCCAATGGCGGCACCCTGTATCTGGATGAAATAAGCGAACTGTCCCTGGCGGCCCAAGCCAAACTGCTGCGCATCCTTGAAGATAAGGTGCTCATCAAGGTCGGTGGCATAAAATCCTCGGAGATCGACTTCCGCTTGATTGCCTCGACGAATCGTGATCTGCAGGTAATGATACAGCGGGGCGAGTTCCGGCAAGATTTATTTTACCGGCTCAACACCATGATCTTGCATATTCCGCCCCTGGCCCAGCGACCCGAAGATATTCCCCTTTTGATTAAACACTTTTTAAAAGCCGCCGGGAGACCGGGATGCCGCCTGCACGAGGAGACCCTGGAGGGCCTGGCTCATTACCAGTGGCCGGGGAATATCCGCGAGCTGAAAAATATTATCGAGAGAGCCCTGAGCCTGTGCGAAAAAAATGAATTAAAATTGGAGCATTTGCCGGCGGAAATGCTCGAGGCCGGTATGCGCAGCAATCTGTATGATATTCCGGACAAGTCCCTGGCCCAAAAGGTGGCTAACTTTGAGAAAATCATCTTACTAAATGCAGTTAAGACTTCCAAGGGCAATATGTCTAAGACTGCTAAATTTTTGGGGATTTCGAGGTCAGCCTTGTATGAGAAATTCCAAAAATATCATTTAATCTATCCTAAAATTTAATTTATGTCGCCATTCCCTTACATGTCTTGATAACCGGACAGTTTATTGCCAAAATGATTTCTTCCCCACCTGCCAGCTCCTCCGCGGCTTGCCATAATTTCATTAATTTCCAATAAGTTATCTTGTGCGGTCCCGACCTTCTTGTCGTTCGCTACTTTGGCACCCTTCTTGAAGTAAGGTAACTAGGCTCGGGGCTCTTCCCCGGCCACCTGGCTCTTCAAGTATGCTAAAGCTTAAACCGGGTTTTGGCAGTCCAGATTGGTTTCACCAAAAATCTTGGAGCATTGAGAATCATTATGGATAAATTGGTGATTACCGCGGCCATCACGGGATCCCGGAATATGCGGGATGTAGCTCCCTATATTCCCCTGACTCCGGAGGAAATCGTCCAATCCAGTATTGAATGCTGGAATGCCGGGGCCTCCATCGTGCATATTCATGTGCGCGATCCCCAAACTGGATTCGGCACCCAAAATCTGGAGCTCTACCGGCAAGTGGTCACCCCCTTGCGCGAGAAAACCGATCTCCTCATTAATTTGACGACTTCGGGAATAGCAGGAATCAATCTTCCCATTGCACAGCGTCTCATTTCATTGGAGCTGCAGCCGGAATTAGCTTCATTTGATGCCGGGTCAATCAATTTAGGCGGCGGGGTTTTTAGCAATCCCCCCGAATTCCTCGATGCCGCGGCAATGAAAATGAAAGAAAAGGGGGTAAAGCCGGAAATCGAAATCTTTGACCTGGGAATGGTGGTGACCGCTCTGGGTATGCGGAATCAGCAAAAATTAGATGATCCGCTGCATTTCCAATTTGTCCTCGGAACTCCCTGGGGCGCCCCGGCGACCCCTAAGTCCCTTCTTTACCTGCATGAATATCTACCCGCGGATGCTACTTGGTCCGTAATCGGGATTGGCCGGGGGCATCTTCCGGTATCCATGATGGGCTTAATTATGGGAGGACATATCCGCGTCGGGATGGAGGATAACATTTATTATGAAAAAGGGGTGCTCGCCAAAACCAATGCTCAGTTTGTGGAGCGAATTGTGAGGATCTCCCAAGAATATGGCCGTGAAATCGCCTCCCCGGTGGAAGCGAGAAAAATTTTGGGGTTGAAGAAACGATAAGTTATTAATGGGCCGGGAATCTGAGGGAAAAACCATGGAAAAGCTAGCTGAAAGCCGGAAAATCCGCGCTTCCCACGGACTGCCGGCAGAAAACCGAAGAGTTATCCGCCAGGTTGGAACGCTTGCCCAACAGCCGCTTTAATTTATTGATCCTCGGGGCTGGAGTCGTTGCGTTTCTGGTCGAAGCCATGGACACCTCGGTGATCGCCTCGGTGCTGGGACCTATTAAAAAAGTCTTGTCACTTAATCCAGCTCAAACCGGTTTAATTAGCGTGGCGGCCATCATTACCACCGTGATCGGAGTCCTTCTTGCCGGTCCTCTGGCTGATTTGTATGGCAGGAAAAAAATATTGGTCCTCGGAGTTGTCGTTGCAGAACTTTTTACCTGTTTAACGTACTTCGCCAACAATTACGCCACATTTCTGGTTCTGCGTCTTTTGGCCGGATTCGGGCTTGGATTTATTTTCCCCATCGGGTTGACGTTTATCTCAGAATTCATTGGGGGCAAAGAGCGCGCCTATTATTCCGGGGTGTGCAATTCCATGCTAAACTTTGGATACTTTATGAGTATGCTGGTTAGTTACTGCATCACTCCTGTTTATGGATATCATGCGGTATTTCTGGTTCCCGGGGTTCTCCTGCTAAGTATCCCTTATCTTATCTATATGGTTCCGGAATCTCCGAAGTGGCTGGTGGCCCATGGACAGGTTACCGAAGCAGAGAGTGTGGTGGAAAAAATAGAAAATCAGGTGAGACGTTGGACCGGGCGGGAATTGCCTCCGGTCGCGCCAGTCAAGCTGGCTTTTGCGGATGCCGGAAAAGTGCTGGATATCTTTAGTAAAAAATTCTTAGCTACCACAATAAAGCTTTGGATCATGTTTAGTATGACCTTCGTAGTATTCTATACAAGGTTGCTTTACATGCCTCTAATCCTGAGTTCTCAAGGTATTGATCTCCAACATTCCCTGCTGTTTGCCACGATCATGAATTTTGCCTCGGTGCCCGGAAACATCTTGATGGGAATATTGATGCACGTTATTGGCCGTCGCTGGACCATTGCAACTTACGGAATATTGACTGGATTATTTTGTATTGCCTTTAGTTTTGTTACGGGGCATGTAATGCTCATTGTAATCGGCTGTGGCATCTTTTGGTTCGATACGTTTGCGGCGCAAAAGATGCTGATTAACGAGAGTTATCCCACCGGCACCAGGGCCACCGGTGCCGGAGCGGCTGAGTTTGTCGCCCGCACTGTGGGTGGCATACTGTGGGCGGGAATTGTGCCAACCCTGTTAGTTTCGTGGGGAGTGCATAACCTGTTCATCGTGATTGGCAGCGCCTCACTCTTGCTGATTCCCCTGACCGGGTTGATGGTGCGGGAAACCAGGGCGGCGGTGTTGTAAGCGGAAAATGGACCCCCGCCCGGTTTTTTTAAGAAATATTCAACCACATCTGGGGCCCAGCGCCTCGAAAGGAGTTTCTCTATGGCTAAATCTTCAATAACCGGCATGGAAGTGACTTCGGAGCTTACCCCGGAGCGAGTGGCATCGCACTTCCCCATCGAAAAAGAACCGAAGATTATGACCATGGCCAAGCCGGTGATCATCGAAAGCGCCTGTCCGGGTTGGCAAGTCGGCGGCGCCCGCTTTCCCGCGGTTCCCATCAGCATCGAAGCCCAGATCCAGGAAACCATCGATTCGATCAAGGCGGGGGCGGTGGCGGTGCATATGCATCCCCGGGATCCCAAGACCGGCAGTGCCAAGGTAGATGCCAAGCTGCTGGCAGAAATCCTGGGGCCGGTGTTCGAGGCAGTGGGCGATTTCGTGACGATTTCCCACACCTGGTCGGCGAAAGAACGGGCCGAATACATTACGGACACCCAAGAACTCCTGGAGCTCGGCAACGGCAATAAATACTGCCAGGGCAGCGTCGTCCTGCGCGATACCTACCTCAGCGTCACCGGGGCGTTTCATACCGCCAAGAATATGATTGAGGGCATCCAGTGGCTGGAAGCGCATGACGTCAAACCGGTCTTTCAGCTCTATGACACTTATGTTATTTGGGACATAAAGCAAAAAGTCCTGAATAAGGGTATCGCCCAATCCAAGCCTTATGTATTCAACTTACATATGGGGAAGCATCATGCCCATGCCATTCAGCATGACCCCTGGTCGTACCTCCAGCTTATCGCCAATTACAACATGGTGCTGGCCACCGCCCCCGACTCCATAGTGGGTGTTTACCCCGGAGGGCGCAACTGGCTGCCAATTTTGGTGCTTGGCCTGATGATGGGCACGCAACTGGTGCGTGTGGGGATCGAGGACACTTATTGGGTATATCCTCACAAGGATGAAATCATCAAAAAGAACTCCGAGATGGTGACCCTGACCCGGGAGATCGCCGAGCGTCTTGGCCGCCGGGTGGTCACCGATCCCACGGAAGCGCGGGCCATCCTGGGCATGAAGCTCACTTCCTAAAAGTGCAGAGCTGGTTGTGCCGATGGGATAAACCGGGGATGCCCAGGTAAGAGATGGTGGGGGCATCCCCAGAGCCTCAGGGAGGAGTTAAGCATGGGTGCCAATAGCCAGGATGTACCGGTGCGCTCGATAGTCGCTGAGGAAAATTTACTGGCTCGCCTCGACCGAGCCCCCATGACCCGAACCATCAAGATCCTCATCTTTCTGCTCATGGTGACCGGGGTCATCGAAGGATTCGATATCGGTATTATTGCGCCGGTCCTTTTAATTATCAAGGGTGTCTGGCACCCCACCGCCAGGGAGATCGGCCTCGTGGGAAGCGCCGGCACCTTCGGCATCGTCCTCGGCGTGCTGCCGGCCGGCTGGATCGCGGACCATTATGGACGCAAGAAGGTTCTGTTGGGCGGCATCATAATTTTCTCGATCTTTACTTTAGCCAGCGCCGTGGCCCCAAATGTCTATGGCATTGCGGTATTTCGTTTTATTGCCGGCCTGGGTCAAGGTGCGGTCTTCCCGGTTCCCTACCTGTTAATTGCCGAATTCGTCAATAAGCATCAACGTGGCACGGCGGTGGGCTGGGCCAACTCCTTTATCGCCGTTGCTTATATGCTCGATACCCTGGCGGGCTACTTTGCGGTCAACAACTTCGCCCCGGAGCTTGCCTGGCGGGTTTT
This sequence comes from uncultured delta proteobacterium, assembly GCA_963808395.1. Classification (GTDB taxonomy): domain Bacteria; phylum Desulfobacterota; class Desulfobaccia; order Desulfobaccales; family 0-14-0-80-60-11; genus JAPLJC01. The sequence continues at coordinate 96,353 of CAWEFJ010000021.1, forward strand.
GTTCATCTTGGGCGGCGGGACCATAATTATCGCCCCCATTCTTTGGAAATATCTGCCTGAATCACCCCGCTTTCTGCTGAAAAAGGGGCGGATTGACGAGGTTCGGGCCTTTGTCGAACGCGTCGAAGATGAAGCGGGGCTACCCCATGATACCGAGTTGACCGACCAGACCGCCCTGCGGGTCCTGGAAAGCACCACCGAGCGCCGGGTGGGGGTGCGGACCCTGCTACAGCCTCCTTATCTTAAGCGCTGTTTTGTTGCCTACTGCGCCTTAAGCTCTCCGTTTGTGATGTTCTATGTGTCGCTCATTTACGGCCCAACGATCTTTCACGCCATGGGAGCCACCGCATCCAATTCCATGCTCTATGTGGCGGCTTTACATTGTATCTCCGTGGCAGGCAATATTATCCAGGCCTGGGTGGGCGACCTGGTGGGGCGCCGCCGCACCCACGTATTCTGGATGTTTATTGGCGCGGCCACGATCATCACCATGGGCCAGAGCCCGCCTACTGCGCTGCTCATCCTATCTGCGGCCGGATTATGGTTTTTCGGCGTCGCCGGCTTTCCCGTCCCCAAACTATATATGGCAGAGCAATTTCCCACCCGGCTGCGAGGCACCGGAACTGCCGTGGGTGAGTTTATCAGCCGCTTTTCGATGGGCGTGGTGCTGGTCTACTTTATCCCCTCCATGATGGTGGCCATCGGTATGTCTAAGCTCTTCATAATTCTGGGAACTTTGTCCATCATTCTGGTAATGCCCTTGCTATTTCTGGGAACAGAAACCGCGGGCCGGAGCGTCGAAGAGACCGGGACCGATCTCTCGGCTTTAAAAGCAGATTAAGCCCTAGTGCCTTAGGAAGGCTGGCGCCAAGAGGGCTGGCTGCATTTGGCAAGAAAAGAGGCATAGGTCCCGGTAACAGGCCTGACGTCAGGGACGGCCGCCAGGATCCACGGCGGCGGCCGCCGATCGAAATCTTTAATAACCATGAAAAATGAGGGCAATCCGAGTCGGTAGTCGCATACTACTTTAACATTGGCCCCTTAAAGAGGAGAATTTGAGATGCCAGAGAAGGTGGATGTGAAAGAAGTCGTCTCTAAGCATTTCAGTGAACCAACTTTTTTCGCGCATCTTGAACCACAAATATTGACCATGAACAAGCCCCTGATTATCGGGGTGGACGTTGTCGGGGCTCGGATTCTGCGCTCCCAGAATCCCCATATTCCCCTAACCACCAGGGAGATTGCTGATGAAATAATTGAGTCAGTTAAGGTGGGAGCCACCATCCCTCACATCCACGTTCGCGATAAAAAAGGGGCGGCCACAGAAGATCCTGCCCTCAATAAGGAAGTATGGGATATGGTTTTCGATAAAGTGGGTGACGACATTGTCACCTCAAACCATATCATGGAAAACCGATTAGCCCGCGGCCTTGACATGTTTAAGGGTTATATCGACCCGCTGGTCGAATGGAATCCACGTTATCTGCAAGTAGCCGCGACCGTGGTGACGGATTTCTCGGAGCCGAAAGGGCCGCTGGCTTATATCCTGACTGACGAGGACCTAACCAGACTCAGTGGCCTATTTGGAGATGAAAGGAGTGAAGCCGGAACTGCAGATGTACGCTCACAGCAGTATAGAGCGGATTAAGCACGCGCTTCTAACGAAACCTAACCAGATAAAACGTCCTATCTGGGTCAACATGCATCTGGGCAAACACCATGCGCCACCCCTGTCGCAAGATCCCTGGTCTTATCTCCAGGAGATCACCTGGTTTCACCAGGTCAAGGCGGAATTGGCGAATGAAGATGTGGTGCTGGGAATATATGTGGGCGGGCGGAATTGGCTGCCCTTGACAGTTCTAGCCGTAATGATGGCCGTGGATGTCATCCGTATCGGCATGGAAGACTGCCTATATATGTATCCCCATAAAGATGAAATCATCGCTTCCAACGCGGCAACAGTCCGGAAAATCAGGGCCATCTCTGAAGAGCTGGGTCGGCCAGTCGCTACCCAGAAGGAGACTCGTCAGATCCTCGGCCTGGATGCGGTGGCGTGACAGGAAAATTGTCGGCGCCTGCTAATAACTTTAGGATATCATTCTTTCTGGTTTTGACCGCGAACGGCAGGTAGAATTTGCCGAGATCGAGCCCGATTCTGGTTTGGTTGATTATGGGTTCAATTTTATAATCTTCAACTTGTTAAAAGAAGAAATAATAATGAACTTAACTGGGAAGAAACCGCGTAATGGCGGCAAAGTTCTGCCAAACAGCAAGCAGAAAGGGGACGAATTGGCGGCAAGGTTGGAGCGGTTGCCCCATAGTCGCTTTAATCTGATGATACTCGGGGTCGGGGTTGTTGCGTTTTTGGTTGAAGCAATGGATACATCGATTATCGCCGCGGTTCTGGGACCTCTTAAAGAAGCCTTGGCTCTTAGCCCGGCTCAACTGGGCACCCTCAGCGTGGCAGCCGTCGCGACCACAGTTATCGGGATACTGATTGTCGGTCCCTTTGCCGATATTTTTGGTCGAAAAAAGATGCTGATTCTTGGAGTCGCCATTGCAGAAGTCTTTACTTGTTTAACCTATTTTGCCAATAGTTTCATGACATTTTTGCTTCTCCGTCTAATAACTGGTCTCGGTCTCGGATTTATTTTTCCAATCACCTTAACATATTTGGCAGAATTCGTGGGGAGCAAGCATCGGGCGTATTATACGGGGGTTTGCAATGGCGTGTTGGGGATTGGGATATTTCATGACCATGCTTATCAGTTACGTCATTACGCCTCATTATGGATATCATGCGTTATTTCTCGTGCCTGGGGTTCTTCTTCTGTCCATACCTTATGTCATCTTTTTGGCTCCGGAATCCCCGAAGTGGCTGGTTGCCAGCGGATACCTTACCCAGGCAGAGGCAGTGGTAGAAAAAATCGAATATCAGGTAAGACATTGGACCAAGAAGGAATTGCCTCCTGTATCTCCAATCAAGAGTGCTTTTGACGAAACGGGAAGGCGTTTTGATATTATTAGCAGAAGATACATCGGTACAACGCTGGCTCTTTGGGTCATGTTAAGCATGACCTTCATAGTATTCTATACAAGATTGCTTTATATGCCTCTAATTTTGAGTACACAAGGCATTAATCTTAAAAATTCGCTGCTGTACGCTACGATAATGAATGCAGCCGCGATCCCGGGCAATTTAGTGGGGGGCGCAATGATGCACGCTATTGGGCGTCGCTGGACCATTGCAATTTACGGATTCTTAACTGGGTTATTTGCTATTGCCTTTAGTTTTGTTACGAGCCATGTAATGCTCATTGTAATTGGTTGCGGTATCTTTTGGTTCGATACGTTTGCAGCTCAAAAGATGCTCATTAACGAGAGCTATCCGACCGGAGCCAGAGCCACCGGTGCAAGTGCAGCCGAATTCGTAGCTCGCGGTATCGGTGGAATATTATGGGCCGGAATTGTGCCGACACTGTTAGTTTCGTGGGGAGTGCATAACCTGTTCATCGTGATTGGCATCGCCGCACTCGTGCTGATTCCCATGACCGGGTTGATGGTGCGGGAAACCAGGGCGGCAGTGTTGTAAGCAGAAACTGCTTCGGCCCTAGATTTTTCTTTAAGAAAATCGCCGGGCTGAAGCTCCATAAGAACCGGAAGAGATCAGCCCCTAGCGAACACTGGATTATGGGAAACAACGAGGAGGAAATCATTCATGGGCTTAAGGGTTAGCAGAAAGATTTCATCACGCCGCGCTGTACCGCTGCCTGTCCGGCTGGGGTGGACGTGCCGCGCTATGTCCGGGCGGTGCGTGATGGCCGCTTTGATGAAGCGGTAGCCGTCTTGCGGGAACATTTGCCTCTGCCCACCGTCTGTGCCGACGCCTGCTTCGCTCCCTGTGAAGATGTCTGCGCCTATAAGCAGTTTGGCGATCCCATCGCCATCCGGGCTTTGAAGCGGGCGGCCATGGATAAAGGGGGCGACGCCTGGCTCACCAACCAGAAAAAAACCCCGCCTTCGGGAAAAAAGGTGGCAATTATCGGCGCCGGTCCGGCTGGACTGACCGCGGCCTACTATTTGGCTACCCTGGGTCATCAGGTAACCCTTATCGATACCTTCCCCAAGCCCGGGGGGACGCTGCGTTACGGCATACCCAAATATCGTTTGCCCGAGGCCAGACTGGACAAAGATATCAAGGTCATTCTGGAAATGGGGGTAACGTTTCAAGGGAACACCCAGGTGGGCCAGGATGTAACCCTGGAGGAGATCAAACAGGATTACGACGCGGTGTTCATTGCGGTGGGAGCCAGTGCTTCAGCCAAAATTCCCGTGGAGGGCGCTGATAAAAGCGGGGTCTATTGGGGCCTGGACTTTCTGCAGGGTGTGGTCCTGGGGAGGAACGGCGCCATCGGCAGCGAGGTGGCCGTCATCGGCGGGGGCAACGTGGCCATCGACGTAGCGCTCACCGCCCGGAGGCTGGGGGCCAAGAAAGTCAACCTCTTCTGCCTGGAAAAACGTGAAGAGATGCCGGCCCATCCTTTTGAAATCGCCCTGGCCGAAGAGGAAGGCATTATCATCAACAACCAGTGGGCTCCCGTGAAAATCCTGGGCGCCGATAAGGTGGCCGGCGTCAAATTGAAGCGTTGTCTGGCGGCATTTGACCAGAGCGGAAAATTCAACCCCGTCTATGATGAAGAGACTACCGAGAAAGTAAGCGCCGACACGGTCATCCTGGCCATTGGCCAAACGCCGGTACTGGACTTTGTCGAAACCACGCCGGTGAACCTGACGGGGAACCGGGTGGCGGTTTGTGAAAACCGCCTGGCCACCTCGGTTCAGGGGATTTTTGCCGGCGGCGACGTGGTCACCGGACCGGCCTCCATCGTCAGCGCCATTGCCCAGGGGCGTAAGGCCGCGGGCGCCATCGATATATTTCTCGGCGGCCAGGGCGACATTTCAGAGACCCTCGCGGCGCCCGAAGACTTTGTGGAACTGGAGGAATATATCCCCCTGGTGGAGCCTCGCCATGATCTCCCGCATCTCAAGGATTGGGAAAGCGTCCTGGATTTCGAGCACGTGGAACTTCCCATGACCGACCCGGACATCAAGGCGGAAGCCTCCCGCTGTCTGAATTGCGACGCCCGCAAATTCGAAGTGGTAATCGAAAGGGAGAATTGCAAAGAGTGCGGCTACTGTGCGGAAGTTTGCGGGGTCGGCACCTTTGTCCCGTCCGCCGGTTTCACGCAGAAGGGCTACCGGCCGATGGAGGTCAAATCCTCGGACCATTGCGTCAGCTGCTTCAAGTGCTACTTTGTCTGCCCTGATTTTGCCATCGGCGTCAAAGAAGTGATTAAGGACATTGCCTCCTAAAGACCAAGGAGAAATCATATGAAACGCTTTTTGGAAACCGGAAATTTCGCCATTGCCGAGGGAGCCATCATCGCCGGCTGCCGATTCTTTGCCGGATACCCGATTACCCCGGCCACTGAATTGGCTGAATCCATGAGCCTGCGCCTCCCGCAGGTGGGCGGGGTTTACCTGCAGGCCGAAGACGAGTGTGCCGCGATGCACCTTTGTATCGGTGCGTCGTTGGGAGGCCTGAAGGCCATGACCGCGACCTCCGGCCCAGGCTTCATTCTTTATGCGGACCCCTATGGCTGGGCCCTGGGATGTGAGATGCCCATGGTGGTCCTGAACTCCGGCCGGGTGGGTCCGGTATCCGGGATTACCGGGGCCCCTGGTCAAGGCGAGTTTTACAATACCCGTTATCCCACCCAAGGTGGCAACTTCGAGTGCGTGGTCCTGGCGCCGAACTCGGCTCAAGAAGCCATGGCCATGGTCATCGAGGCTTTCTACCTCTCCGAACGGTTGCGCATGCCGGTGACGATTCTGGCTGACCAGCTGATCACCGATGGCTGGGAGGACATTTCGATCCCGGAAACCGAGGCGGAAATGAAAGAAATGGGATTCCGCTTCCAGCCCCGCAAGTTTCACCCTGGCCCTGATTTTTATCCGGCCACGGATGCGCTGGATATTCCGCCGGTGCAGATGGGCAAAAACACCGGCGGCCTCTGTTCCGACTGGACGCCCACTGAACAGGGCTACGATATCGAAGAGGTGGAAGATCACCACAAGCATGCTTACCGGCTGATTTACAAGGTGCGGAATAACCGGCAACTCTTTAACCACCATTACGAGAAAAAGTTCATGGACGACGATCCGGATCTGGTCGTCGTCTCCTACGGCACTCCCTCCCGGGTGGTGAACACCGCGGTAGGCCGGGCCCGCAGCCAGGGCATGAAAGTCGGCGCTTTGCGGCTGATTAATTTGTGGCCCTTCCCTGACGAGCACTTCACCAGAAAAGCCAAGTACCTGGCCGTGGAACTCAATTGGGATGGGCAACTGGTGCGGGAGATGCAGCGGGCGGTCACGCATGACTCCGAAGTGCACTTTTTCGGAATCTGCGGAGATCTGCCCACGAATCAAAACCTTCTGGAAACCTTTGACAAGATCTTAAAAGACCAGCCGCTGCAGCGGCAGGGCTGGGAATGGGAGGCCTGGTGATGGAATTATATTTTGCCAGCAGTTTGATCGAAGAATATTTGCGGCCCCGGAAAATACCCAGTACCGCGTGCGCCGGCTGCGGGCTGGGAATGAACCATAAGGTGGTGATCCAGGCTTTTAAGGAGTTGGGATTAAGTACGGCAGATGTTATCTGGGGCACCTCCATCGGCTGCGCCGGCCGGCAGACCTTCGCCACCTTTAAAGGCGACGGGTTCGCCGGAACCCACGGCCGGGCTTACGCCATTGCCCGGGGCCTGCGCATTGCCCTGCCCCCGGAAAAGAAGATCGTCCTGAGCGTCGGTGACGGGGACGCCTTCGGCATCGGCCTGCTGCACCTGATCCACGCCGCCCGGGTCAACGCCGATATCACGGTCATCGTGCATGATAACCTGGGATACCAGTCCACCGGCGGTCAATTCGGCTTCACGACCCCCATGGGGGTAAAAACCGATTCCAGCCCTTACGGGATGTTCGAGCCCAACCTGATGAGCGAGGGCATGGATGTGATGCACATCTTAAAAGGAGCCGGCGCCACCTTCCTGGCCCGTCACGTGGTTTTAGCGGACGGCTTCGAGGCGGTGGCCAGCGTTAAGAAGGCCATCCTGAACCGCGGCTTCTCCCTGGTGCACATGCCGCATCCCTGTGTCACCAACTTTGCCATGAAGCATCTGGGGTCCCGGGTTCCGGTGGAAATTTTCCGGTGGTTCAAAAAACACACTGCGCCTCTAGGCCAGGAGACCCCGGAGACCATTTGGGCTACCGGAATCTGGCACGACGCCAGCAATTCCAGACCCGAATTTTCCGAACTGGTATGGGGGGCAACCGAAAGGATCAGGAGGACCGGCACGCTATGAAAGACAGAATCGAGTTGGTGGCGAGCGGCTTCGGAGGCCAGGGGGTGGTGCGGCTGGGCCAGATCCTGGGGGAAGCCGGGGTGAAGCAAGGTCTCCGGGTCACCATGCTGAAAAGCCATGGCACTGAAATGCGGGGCGGATATGTCAGGAGCCAGGTAGTGTTGGCCAAAGAGGTGGTGGATAGTCCCATGTGCGAATGTCCCGACTATCTCATCGCCCTTTCTTCAGCCGCCTATAACCGCTTTAAACACACCGTGGCCGATAGTGGGCTGATTATCTATGACCCGGACTTCGTGGAGAAGGTCGATGACCAGCTAACCTGTTTACAAAGGGCCCTGCCGGCCAAAAAGCTGGCGATGGACCATTTCGGCAAACCCTTGTTCAGCAACTCCGTAGTGCTGGGAGCCATTGCCAAAATCCTTGAAGCTGAGGGGGCCATAAAGAAGGAGGTTCTCCTGGAAAGCCTGCTGGCCATCATTCCCAAATTCAAAGAGGAGAATCAGCAGGCCTTTGAACTGGGCTATAAATCCATCTGAAGATTGCCAAAACTCGGGCAGGGGAGCGGTCTTGGCTGGACCAGGCCAGGCGGCAATGACAGGCCTCGGACCCGAGAAAGGCTCTCCGGACCAACAAGGGAGGTCATGATGGGCCAAGGATTGTCCAGGAGGAGTTTCATCAAGATTGCCGGCATCACTGCCGCATCGGGGGCTGTATTAGGAACCTTGGGCGTGCCGGCGATGGCGGCGAGAGAAAAGCAAGCAGGCGCCGGGTCCAAGGCCGGAGCGGCAGGGAAGCTGGCCGGTTACATACCCAAGGCCGGCAAGATGCTGCGAAAGGGCGACCTCACCTCGGAGGCTTTAACCCGGAACTGCCTTGAAAACATCAAAAAGCTTCAACCTGAGCTGAATGCTTTCATCACCCTTATGGAGGAGCAGGCCCTCGCGTCTGCTATCGCCCTGGATGCCGAGCTTAAAGCGGGCAAGGACCGGGGCCCTCTCCACGGCATACCCATCGTGGTAAAGGACATCTACGACACGGCGGGGGTTCCCAGCACAGTGGGGTCCCAATTCTTCAAGGAGAGAATCCCCAAGGAAGATGCCACTGCCGTGAGCAAGCTTAAAGCCGCCGGCGTGGTCATCCTCGGCAAAACGAACATGAACGAGTTTGCCGCCGGCATATCGGGGCAAAATCAGTTTTATGGCGATATCCATAACCCTTGGAACTTGAGCCGCTCTCCCGGCGGCTCCTCCAGTGGCACCGGGGCGGCCACCGCGGCCGGCCTTTGCCTGGGGGGTACCGGGACCGACACCGGCGGCTCCATTCGGGTGCCGGCCGGATGGTGCAGCATCGTGGGCCTGCGCCCGACTTACGGACTCGTGAGCCTGGCCGGGATATATCCGAGGGCCTACAGCCTTGATACCGCCGGACCCCTGGCCAGAACCGTGACTGATACCGCCCTGCTGATGGATGCCATGGCGGGGTTTGACCCCCATGATCAGCACTCATCCCTCTATCAACTGAGGGGCAGCTATACCGCCCAGCTCCAGAAAGGCGTCAAAGGCCTGCGCATTGGCATTGTCCAGGATTACACCTTCAAGAACGTCGACCCTCAGGTCGCCGCCGCAGTTCAGGCGGCCACGGAAACCTTCAAAAAACTCGGCGCCCAGGTAACGACAATCGAAATTCCGGTTCTGGTCTCTCTGGATTATCAGGCTTTGTTCAACAATATGCTGCTTTACGAATTCAACCAGATCCTGGGCGAACAGTTCCGCGCCGCCGGGGAACGACAAAAAGAGTTCGGGGCTTTTGTCCAGAAAAACCTCGAAACCGGGGCTAAAATCCCCCGCGCCACCTACGAAAAGATCCAGCAGGAGCGCCCCTACCAAATAGCCCAGATCAAGGAGGCATTTACCAAGGTGGACGCACTCCTCACCCCCACTCTGGCGATGATGCCTCCGGCGTTGGCGGCCGCACCCACCGCTTATGCCCAGGGATGGCAATTCACGCTGCCCTTCAGTTTCCTGGCCACCCCCTGTGTATCCGTGCCGTGCGGGTTCAGCGCGGAAGGGCTGCCCATCGGACTGTTGATTGTCGGGGACCATTTCCAGGAGCCGCTGATCTTAAGGATAGCGGCCGCGTTCGAAGCCGCCACGGAGTTTCATAAACGCCGTCCCCCGGTTTACAACGAGAAACCGCTGGTTTGAGCGGAAAAAATGGGGGGTGGCATGAAAGCCATGGGAAAATGATTGTTGCAAAGCACTTCCATAAAGCCGCATTATGGGAGCCCCTGGAGCCAAAGAGCGGCGCCATGGACAGACCTTTCCCGTTCGCCCGGGGATCATCATGAAGGGAAAGGGCGTGTCTTAATGAAAACTTGATATTTTAAGCCGGGACATTCCATTTTCATAAGGGAGGGGATGGAAGCCATGCGTTCGGTAAGGTTTCACGTGGATAAGCAGGCGGAGTTACAGCCGGACAAGGTTTTTATGATCGCTCCGGAACCGAAGCTGGAACTCACCTATGCCCAACTCAAAGAGTCTTCCATCAAGCTGGGGAAACAACTCTTAAAGATGGGTATTAAGAAAGGTGACCGGGTCTCCTTTTTCATGGGCAACGGCTACCAGACGGTGAAAATCTTCCTGGGCGCCATGTATTCCGGCCTGGTCGTTGCTCCCCTCAATCTTTTGGCTCAACCCAGCCAACTAAGTTATGTTTTGGGCCACGCGGAACCCGAGCTGGTATTCGTGACGGAACTGAATCGAGAACGCCTGGAGGAAGCACTCAAGCAGGTATCAAAAGATATCCAGGTGATGGTCATCGATAAACATGCGCGGGAGATCTTTCCCGAGGAAGACCTTGCCGGGTATGACTTGCCCAAGGTAACCGCGGACGATCCGGCCCTCCTGCTTTATACCTCGGGCACCACCGGCGTCCCCAAGGGAGTCATTCTGACCCACAAAAATATGATCGCCGGCGGGGAGAACGTCACCCTGGCTCACCGTCTGCAGCCGGCAGACCGGGGTTTGGTATCGCTGGCCCTCTATCATATTAATGCCGAGATCGTCTCGATGATGGGTCCGTTGGTGAGCGGGTCTTCCGTCGTGGTCCCGGAGCGGTTTTCCGTCAGCGCCTTTTGGCCGCTCATCTCGGAATATCGATGCACCTGGTTCTCCGTGGTCCCCACCATCGTCTCTTATTTGGTGAGCGGCAGCGAAATCGAGGGTAAAGGTTATGATTTGAGCCAGCTTCGCTTCGGACGTTCCGCCTCCGCGCCCCTGCCACCCTCCTTGCAAGAGGAATTCGAGAAAAAGTTCCGCTGTCATATTGTGGAAACCATGGGGATTACCGAGACCGCCGCCCCGGTTTTCTCCAACCCCCTGGACCCGGCCCAACGGAAAATCGGCTCTCCCGGCCAGCCCGTAGGCTGCCAGGCTAAAATCATCGACCGCCAGGGCCATGAAGTTCCCCGGGGTACCGTCGGGGAAATCATGATTAGAGGCGACTGCGTGATGAAGGAGTATTACAAGGATCCGGGCAAAACCGCCGAGGCTTTGGATCCCGACGGTTGGTTCCATACGGGGGACCTGGGCTATCTGGACGAGGATGACTTCGTCTTTGTTACCGGACGCTTGAAGGAACTGATCATCAAGGGCGGGGAAAACATCGCCCCCCGCGAGATCGATGAATGTTTCTACCTGCACCCCGCCATCCAGGACGCGGCGGCCGTAGGCATCCCGGATAAACACTACGGGGAAGAGATTATGGTGTGCTACACCCTGAGACCCGATTGCTCCGTTTCCGAACCGGAACTCAGAGAACATTGCCTGCGTCATTTGGGGAAATACAAGACTCCCAAGCTAATTATCCAGATCGAAGAGTTGCCCAAGGGCCCCTCCGGAAAGATTCAACGGCTCAAGTTAAAAGAAATCGTGGGGATAGGTTCTTAACATGAAGCACCTGGCTGACGGGAGTCCCTCCTTAATTTTCCTGCTGCCGGCTTGAGAGGAGGTTCGATCAGGCTGCCTGGCATTCATCCAACCAAGAATCTCACGTAGGGTTATCGAGGATTTTAGGAGGGTTCACATGGCTAATAATGATTCGCAAGGTCCCGCCGGCCCTGGTGCGGTGAAAAGCCGTTTGCTGAGCACCTCGAACATGATGACCATTGTTTTCTGTTCACTATACTTCCTCATGTATCTTGACCGCGTGAACATTTCCATGGCCGCCAAATCGATAATCAAGGATTTTAACCTGTCGCACGTCGAGCTTGGCCTGGCCTTCTCGGCCTTCTCCTGGCCGTACCTGGTCGGCCAATGGGTCGGCGGCTGGTCAGCCAATAAAATCGGGGCCAAGCTCACCCTGGCCCTTTGCGTCCTGGTGGCCGGGGTGGCCACCTTCTTCAGCGGCATCGTCGTGGGCCTGGCGACCTTATTCGCGGCCCGGCTGTTTGTGGGCATTGGTGAAGGTCCGGTCTTTTCCGCCGCCACCCAGGGGATGAAACACTGGTATTCCGGGAAGCGGTACGGCTACATTCAAGGTGTGACCCACGCCGCGGCCCGGCTGGGAGGCGCCCTGGCGCCGCTCATTGTGGCCGCGTGCATCGGTCTGTCCGGCTGGCGCCTGTCCTTTTGGGTGTGCGCCATTATCACCCTGGCCTGGCTGGCCTTCTGGTGGTGGTACTTTGTGGAAGATCCCAGGGACCATCCGGATATCACCGCGGCCGAAGTGGCTGAACTGGTCCCTCCCACCAAGGGGGTGCGGCATGCCCGTACTCCCTGGTGGCCCCTGATAAAACGGATCTTCCCGGTGACTTTGGTGGATTTTACCTATGGGTGGATGCTCTGGGTGTTCCTGTCCTGGATTCCCCTCTATTTCATGACTCGTTTTCACCTGAATTTAAAATCTTCCGCTTTGCATGCCGCCTTCGCCCTGGTAGCCGGGGTCATTGGAGATAGCTTGGGGGGCATATTTTCTGATTGGATATTGGTGAAAACCGGCAACAAGCTGATCGCCCGCAATGCTTTTATCGCCGTCTGTTTATTGCTGGCGGGTGGGTTCCTCACGGCCACCCTGCTTACTCGCGACCTCACTCTGGTTACCCTATTTCTTTTTGGCACTTTCTTTTGCTCCGAGGCCGCGGTTGGACCTATCTGGGCCGTTCCCATGGATATCACCCATGAATACGCGGGGATCGCCGGAGGCATGATGAATTCCGGCTTCGCCATCGCCGGAGTGATTTCGCCCATCGTCTTTGGCTGGGTGATCGATCACTTTAAGAATTGGGATGTAGCCTTCTATCTGAGTATTGGCATTTGTTTCGCCGGTGCGGTTCTTTGCCTCTTCATGCGGCCGGATATTCCTTTCGTTCCGCCCCCGGAGGTTCTGGGCAGCCAGGTGGATTAAAACACAACCAAAACCGAGCCAAGAAAGATATAATCCTGACCGGATGGTTGCCTTGGGGCCGGGCCCCCGGCGGTCATGACCGCCGCGCCCACCGGCCCCGGAGTCGCGGACGCGGCGGGGAGTTTACCTAAGAAAATCAAGGCGTGACCTGACGGACTCCTGTGTACGAATATTTCCTGCCTTGCCTGATCATCGCCTTCGCCGGCTTCACGCAGGGCTTCTCCGGGTTTGGTTTTGTGCTGGTCGCCCTGCCCTTGCTGACCCTGTTGCTCCCGATCAAAACCGTGGTTCCGCTGCTCAACCTCATGTTTTGTTGTATAAACCTGATACTCACGGTACAGTTGCGCCGTTACCTGCAGTGGTCGAAAGTCACCCCTTTACTGCTCGCTTCACTCTGCGGCATTCCCCTGGGGGTCTATGTTCTAAAAACTGTCGCGCCCTGGAAGTTGGAACTTTTGCTGGGAGCAGTACTCATCAGTTTTCCTTTTTACTACCGCTATACCAATCTAAGCGTCCTGGGTCTTCATCGAGGATGGGCATATCTGGCGGGGTTTTGTTCGGGGTGCCTGGGAGGCAGTCTGGGGACGTCTGCCCCTCCCATCATCATCTATACCGCTCTGCAAGCCCTGGGACAAGGATGAAATAAAGGCTACCCTGGTGGGCTTTTTTTCCATCGCCAGTCTGGTTACTTGCGGATTTCAAGCCTACAGCGGCCTGGTCACGGCCAAAGTGGTCACCATGGTTTTCTGGTCTTTCCCCTTCCTGGCTTTGGGAGTATTCTGCGGTTCTTTCTGTTACGCGAAAACCGCGTCCGAAAATTATCGGAGGGCAATTACGGCAATGCTCTTGGCGCTGGGCCTCTTACTGGTGGGCAAGGCGGCTCTGGGATAGATCGAGTCTCTTAAAAGTGAGTGAATCTTGGAAAAAAATTATTTTTCCCGCGAAATTTGTGCTATCATGCCTTCCACGAAACAATTTGGCTTAAAAAAGAGGAAACTCTCGGGGTTTAAAGTAGTTAGGGTGCTCCACAATCCCATTTTGACTGCGGGGCCCAGGCGGCCGCTTAACCTCGCCTGGCAGGTATTAATCTCAATGATAAGTTTCAAAAATGGCAGTACCTGATGCTTTTAAGTCAAATGAATCCTAGGCCGAATCTCTCCATATCGGGTAAGTAGGCTAAAGGCGACCGCGGCTCATCGACCGGCATTATCCCGGAAACACCTCAATACGCCCCAACATCAGAGGCCCGCGCAGATGGCCAGGAAATTTTGCTGCCGCAAGAGCCGCGCCTCCGGGCGGGCCTTCCCTTGGCTGCGAATTCTGTTCCTCAGCGTGGCCCTGTGGGCCCTGGCCGGGCCTGCCACGCCCTTGCCCGGCTATTTCCTGAAGACCGCCGCGGCCCAGGAGCCCCGGGCGCAGCAGGTCAGGTTTATTCCCCAGTGGCAGCCCCAGGCCCAGTTCGCCGGATATTATGTGGCCTATGAAAAAGGGTTCTACCGGGAGCAGGGCCTGGAGGTCGAGATCCTGCGGGGCGGGCCCGAATGTCCCCCCTCAGAGATGCTGGCCCAGGGCCGCGCCGATTTCGGCACCATGCAGCTCTCCGCCGGCATCGTCCGCCGGGCCCGGGGCCTCAAGCTGGTGAACGTCTGCCAGTTGGCCCAGCATTCGGCCCTGATGCTGGTGGCCAAGAAGTCCAGCGGCATCATTGAGCCCGAGGATATCAACGGCAAAAAGGTGGGCGTCTGGGGCGAGGACTTTCAAGGCCAGATCGACGCCTTTTTCCGCAAGTACAATCTTGAAGGTGCAGACCGTTCCCCAGGGGACCACCCTGAACCTCTTTTTGCGGGGCGGCGTGGAGGTGGCTTCGGCCATGTGGTACAACGAATACCACTTGCTCCTCAACGCCGGCCTGAACCCGGAGGAATTGACCGCCTTTTTCCTGGCCGACTACGGCTTCAATTTTCCCGAAGACGGCATCTATTGCCTGGAGCAGACCTATAGGGATAGGCCCCAGGTATGCCGCGACTTTGTCCAGGCCACCATCGCCGGCTGGCAATATGCCTTTGCCCACCCGGAAGAGGCCCTGGACATCGTCATGAAATACGTGGACGCCGCCCACGTGCCCACCAACCGGGTGCACCAGAAGTGGATGCTGGAGCGCCTGCGGACCATGATCCTGGCTGCCGGGCACCGGAGGCCCATCGGGGAGCCTGGACCGGGAAGACTATTACCGGACGGCGGAAACCCTGAAGAGTGGACGGGACCATCAAAGAGATTCCCGATTTTTCCGAGTTTTATTACGATTGCGCCAATGCCCGATGAAAAATAGAAGCCTGGCCAGCCCAACTCATCTTCTTTATCCTCACCAGCGCTGGCGGTCATCTTCCTTGGCGGCCTCCGCCTATAGTTATTATGCCTCCAAGGAGGGCATCATCCGCCGGGCCTCGGAGAACGCCCGGCACCTGACCCACGAGACGGTTTATCCGCATAGAGGTGATCCTGCGGGGGGTGGAAAAGATCCCGCTGAATCTGGCGGCCACCCTGGAACATGTGCCGTGGGAGCGGGAGAACCTGGTGGCCTTGCTGCAGACCGCCATGATGCAACAATAAGGAGTTGTTCGGCTTGGGCATCGGCTTCGAACCCTATGGCCTATAACCCCAAGTACTCAATATTTCATGCCGTATTTTTCCGCAGTGGGGATCAACTCCAGGTGCAAGATGCTGGGAGGCGAATCCTACCAGTACTTTTACCTGGATTGGTATCAGATTCCCCGGGAACTGGGGCGGCCGCTCTGGAGCGAGCCTTATTTTGACGAAGGCGCCGGCAACATTATCGATGTCCACCTTTTCCGTGCCTTTTTACCGGGAAAGCGGAGGGCGAACGGAAACTGGCCGGGGTGGTGGGGGCCGATATCTCCCTCATGTGGCTGAAAGACATCGTCTCCGCGGTGAAGATCTATCAGACCGGTTACGCCTTTCTCATCTCCCAAAACGGCGTGTTCGTCACCCATCCGGACCAACAGTTGATCATGCGGGAGAGCATTTTCAGCCTGGCGGAGGCCAGGAACGATCCCAAGATGCGGGAAGTGGGGCGGGACATGATCCAGGGCGGCGAGGGTTTTGTGCCCATTCCGGCATCCCTCACCGGCAAGAAGTCCTGGCTCTATTACGCCCCCCTGCCGTCCACCGGCTGGTCCCTGGGGGTGGTCTTCCCGGACGACGGAATTATTCGCCGACGCCCAGCCGCCTGATGCAGCGCACCGTGGCCATCGCGGTCCTGGGTCTGGCCATTCTGGCCGTGGTGATCATCGTCATCTCCCGGAGGATTACCCGGCCCCTGCGGCTCCTGGCCCGGAAGACCGCGGACATCGCCCACGGCGACTTCACCGCCACCGTGCCGGAAACCGGGGCCAGGGAGATCGCCCATCTGGCCCGCTCCTTCAACCGCATGGGCCGGGAACTCACGGATTATATGGACAAGCGGGACTTCATCCGGGACACCTTCGGGCGCTACGTCACCCAGGAAGTGGTGAAAAAGACTGCTGGAAGTCCAAAGAGGCCCTGGAGATGGGGGGCGAGACCCGGGAGGTCTCCATCATCATGAGCGACCTGCGGGGCTTTACCGCCATCACCGCGGACATGGACGCCGGAGCAGGTCATCACCTTCCTCAACCGCTACCTGGGGAAGATGATCGAGATCCTCACTGGATAACCAGGCGGTCATCGACGAGATCGTGGGGGACGGCATCCTGGCCTTTTTCGGGGCGCCGGAGCCCATGGCGGACCATCCGGCCCGGGCGGTGGCCTGCGCCCTGGCAAATGCAGGCGGCCATGGACGAAATCAACGCCTTGAACGAAGCCGACGGCCTGCCGTATCTGGAGATGGGCATCGCGGTGAACACCGGCGCGGTGGTGGTGGGCAACATCGGCTCGGAGCGCCGCACCAAGTACAGCGTGGTGGGGGCCCACGTCAACTTCACCAGCCGCATCGAAGCCTTTGCCCTGGGGGGCCAGGTGCTCATCAGCGCCGCCACCTATGAGCGGGTAAAGGATCTGGTGGAGGTGGCGAGACGTTCTGCTTGCGGAAATGAAGGGCATTCCGGGCAAGGCCACCCTTTACGAAGTGTGCGCCATCGGCGCCCCTTATAATATTCGGCTCCAGACCCGCCGCAGCGCCCTGGTCGAGTTAGCTTCGCCTATCAATATCCACCTCCACCGTATCCGGGAAAAGGTGGTTATCGGCAGCAACCAGGAGGTGCAGCTCACCCATCTCAGCGAAACCGGGGCCCAGGTGGTATTAGCCGGAGAGCTGGTGGAATGGGAGGACGTGCGCCTGCACCTGTTTGAGCCGGACGGGACGCCGGTCCCAGGGAAAGTCTACGGCAAGGTGACCCAGGTGCAGCCCGGAGCCGACGGCTCGCTTACCGCGACCATCCGGTTTACTTCGGTCTCCCCGGAGATCTTCCGGATTATCCAGCGTAAAGATGCGGACAGGTCTTCTTAGATAAGTATAGAAGGGGCAACGAATTCCACCTGGAACACTTCCCGGCGCGGAGCCCCGCCCCACCCCCAAAACCCAAACGGTAGGCGGCCGTCTCTGGCTGCCTTAACCGTCACGGAAAGGAGAACTGCACATGTTCAAGATCGGCGGAGCCACTACAGACACCCAAAAAATCAATGCCGCGGTTTTGCAGCGACTCCCTTTTGCCAACCAACAGGATTTTGAGGACGCCCGGCGGGGCTTCATCGCCCCACTGCCGGACAATGGGGTGATCCGCAATCAGGAAGGCAAGCCGGTCTGGGATATGGGCGGCTTTTCGTTCATCCGGGAAGACGCTGCCGCCCCCGAGACCGTCAACCCCAGCCTCTGGCGCCAGTCCCAGCTCCTGATGTATGCCGGGTTGTTTCAGGTGGCCGACCGGGTCTATCAAGTGCGGGGCGCCGACGCCTCCAACATCGAATTCATCGAAGGCGATACCGGCATAATTGTGGTGGATCCCTTGATTTCGGTGGAATGCGCCCGGGCCGCCCTGAACCTCTATTACCAGCACCGGCCCCAAAAAGCCGGTGGTGGCGGTGATCTATACCCACAGCCACCTGGACCATTACGGCGGCGTCAAGGGCGTGGTCTCCGAGGATGACGTGAAGGCCGGCAAGGTAAAGATCATCGCGCCCGAAGGCTTCCTCAAGGCTGCCCTGGATGAAAACGTTATGGCCGGGACGGCTATGAGCCGCCGGGCCGGCTACATGTATGGAGTCTTCCTGCCACCGGGGCCCCAGGGGAAGGTGACCATGGGCCTGGGCCTGACTATATCCACCGGCACCGTCACCCTGATCCCGCCCTCGGACGTGATCACCCAGACCGGCCAGGAAATGGTCCTCGATGGCCTCAAATTCGTCTTCCAACTGGCCCCGGACACCGAAGCCCCGGCCGAGATGCATTTCTATCTGCCGCAGCTCAAGCTGCTCTGCCCGGCGGAAAATTGCTGCCACAACCTGCACAATCTCTATACCCTGCGGGGCGCCAAGACTCGCGACGCCCTGGCCTGGTCCAAGGCCCTCGATGAGACCCTGGAGCGCTGGGGGAATGACTCAGAGGTCATGCTGAACGTCCATCACTGGCCCATCTGGGGCCGGGAGCGCATCGTCGGCCGCCTCAAGAAACAGCGGGACATGTATCGCTACCTCCACGACCAGACCTTGCGGCTGGCCAACCAGGGCTACACCATGACCGAAATCGCCGAGATGATCCGGCTGCCCGAGAGCCTGGAAAAGGAATGGTATTGCCGGGGCTATTACGGCTCGGTGAACCACAACGTCAAGGGAGTGTACGTCAAATACCTGGGCTGGTTCGACGGCAACCCCGCCAACCTCCACCCCCTGCCGCCGGAGGAGGCCAGCAAGAGGTACGTGGAGTTCATGGGCGGCGCCGCGGCGGTCATCAAGAAGGCCCAAAAGTATTACGACAAGGGCGAGTACCGTTGGGTGGCCGAAGTGATGAACCACGTGGTCTTTGCCGACCCGAAGAAGCGGCGGCTCGAGAGCTTCAGGCCAAGGCCCTGGAGCAGTTGGGCTACCAGGCGGAATCGGGCCCCTGGCGCAACTTTTATCTCACCGGGGCCCAGGAACTGCGCCACGGAGTAGCCAGGGAGGATACGGGCACCACGGCCAGCCCCGATACCATCCGGGCCATGCCCCTGGGTCTGTTTTTCGACTACCTGGGCGTCCGGCTCAACGGCCCCAAGGCGGAGGGCAAGACCATCACCCTCAACTGGAACTTCACCGACACCAAGGAGCAGTATGTCCTGGCCCTGGAAAACGGCGCCTTGAATAACACGGCCAACAAACAGGCGAAAGAGGCGGACGCTTCCGTGACCCTGACCCGGGCGGCGCTTGGCGAAGCCATCATGGGCGGCCCGCCCAAGTTCCAGGCCAAAATTGCCGCGGGGGACATCAAGATCGAGGGCCAAAAGGAGAGGCTGGGGGAGTTGCTGTCACTGCTGGATAACTTCGATCCCTGGTTCAACATCGTCACGCCATAACGACTTCGGAGCCTGACCTAGCAACCGCAGAGAAAAGAGAACAAAATGAAGACTAATTTGACGCGCCGAGAATTACTGAAACTTTCGGGGTTGACTTTGGGAGCGGCTGTGGCCAGCAATACCCTGGCGCCGGTCAATGCCGCTCTGGGGGCTTCTCTCGGTAAAGAGCTCCCGGAAGAACCTTCTTTCTTGCCAGGGGAAAAGCTGGCCGAAAATGAAATGCGGATCACGTTTATGGGGACCTGTTTCATCCCGCGTCTCAAACAGGAAGCAAACAGCGTTTTTGTCGAAGTGGGCAGCGGAGATAGCTTCATATTCGACTGCGGATCAGGGGTGACTTCTAAGTATGTGGCCTGCGGCGTGCCATATTCACGCATGGACAAGGTATTTCTCACCCATTTACATGCGGATCATGCCAGCGACTTGTCATTCATTTACTGTTTCGGGCCTTCCACGGACCGCAAGACTCCCCTCTATGTTTGGGGACCCAGCGGGGATAAGCCTGAAGAAGGGATACAGGTTTTCTGTAATAAAATGAAAGAGATGATGAAGTGGCATATTGAAAGCTTCAGCTTTTTGCCAACCGGTCTCAAGCAGGGCGGGAATGGCTATGATCTCGTGGTGCAAGAATGCCCGTACATGACGGTTGGTGGTACTGCTTATGACCGCAACGGTGTGAAAATTACGCATTTTCCGGCAGTGCATGCCAGGAATGGCTCCATAAGTTATAAGCTGGAGTGGAATGGCCTTAGCATGGTCTTTACCGGGGATACCATGCCCAATAAATATGTCATTGACCAGGCGAAAGGGGTGGACGTGTTAATCCATGAGATGACCGTGCCGCCGGAAATCTGGGCCACCAAAATGAGCGGATTGCAGCGAGGAGATCCGGGCTTTGAGTTTGCGGTCGCTTACAGCAAAGCGGTTCAGGCTTCCTCGCATACCCCGCAGTTGGCCTTGGGTTATATCCTCAGCAAGACCAAACCCCGACTCGGGGTGGCTACTCATTTTACGGCCAACCCGGAAAACCTCAAACCCGCGCTTGACGATATCCGCCGCTGGTACGACGGCCCCGTCACCATCGCCACGGATCTGCTGGTCCTCAATGTCTCTAAGAACCAGATACGCCAGCGGCGGGCCACGGTTTCCGATTATGCCTGGTATCCGGTGGGCAAAAGATACTCGAAGGAAGAACTGGCGAAACCCAAATATCCATCCCCAACTGCCCAGTTGAACGGCGAACTTCTGGCAAATGTCATTCCGGAGGAGGTATACAACCGTTCTCGAAAGTGAACCTACGACCTCTTTACAAAATACCTGGAAGAATTTGTGCTATTCTGCCTTCCTCATCGCCAGAGTCATTCAGGGGATGACTCAGGAAAAAGTCCCAAATAGCTTCACTGGCATCCCAGGAAAGATTAGTGTCACCCACGACTTTATTTGGCAGGTATTGATATCCGCCAGGCCAGGTGTGGCCTCCCCCCTCAACCCGATAAAGAATTACCCTGGCCGCCTTTAGACCCGGCCGATAGGAGGCGCGGCTCACCCCCCCGCCGATATCCGACACTTCCGGCTGGGCGGCACACCCATCACGCGCCACCCAACCTGCGATCGTGGCAGCCACTGATTCCACGAATCCTCCCCCTTGGGTGCGCCCACCCTCCCAGGGGACGATGGGATCTGCGGTGCCATGGATCTGGAGCACGGCCACCGGCCGGTACGGGTGGCAGGTTCGCCCTATCGGGGGGGCCATGGTTCCTGCCACTGCGGCAATGGCGGCAATCTTCTCCGGGAGTTGGCACGCCAGGCGGTGGACAAATACCGCCCCATTGGAAAAACCTGTGGCATACACCCGCCGGGCATCGAGGTTGAGCGTCTGCCGGAGTGAATCAATCAGCCTCCCGGTGAATTTTACATCATTCACCCCCTGGGCCTCAGCCTTCCCGGTTCCGTGACCGGCGTTCCAGGAACGCCCGACCCCGTTGGGATACGCCACCAGAAAGCCCCGCTTATCGGCAAGGCCTGATAAGTTGGTGAGCTTCTCCATTTGCTTGCCGGTGCCCAGGCGGCCGTGGAAAGCTAACACCAGCGGGGTTGGTTGCCTGGAATCATATGAGCGGGGGAGGTGCAGACGATAGGTTCGCCTCAGATTGTCCACCTTGAGCTCCCCCTGGTGATCCCCGGGTCCCATCAACTTGGCTCACCAAAGATTATGGGCAAGGGGATGTTCCTGCCGCGGCGCCAGGGATATGGCCTCCATTTCACAGGCCGAGCGGCAAATTCCGCATCCGTAGCAGCGCAGGGGATCGACGAAGGTCTTCTGGTCCACCACTGAGAAGCCAATCGCCCCAAACTGGCACATGGAATGACATTCCCGGCAGCCCACGCAGGCATCGTGGTTCACCTCGGCCACATACTCAGCGGGAAGAAGGCGTGAAAATTATAGCGATAACTGAGCATGGCCAGACAGTCGGCTCGATCGCAGTTGCAGATGCCGCCGATGAAGGGGGTCTTGAAGGTCCAGATGGTGTGAATCAGCCCCTGTTTTTCGAAGGCCGCGATGCAAATCAGGGCCTCCGCCTTGGAGAGGCGGTCAACGTGGGCCTCTTCAGGACCATGCCGGAAGGTTTCCAGGAAGGCCTCCTGGAAGCCCATCATCTTCTCGGCGTCGAGCCCCAGGCCAAAGCAATACCCGGCGTCCGTCTTGCCTTTATTGATCTTGCGGCAGATGCAGGGAATGCGGACGATGGAGGCGGCCAGGTCCATCACCTGGGCGAGATCCTCCAGGGGGACCACCTGCCCGAAGTGATCCCGGCGCTGGCGCTTCTCCCGAAAATAGTAGATAAGCTTGCGCAGCCAGGCCGGAGATTGCATGGCCTTTTGGAACCCGGCTTCGATCTCGGCGCCCTGCAAATGGGCTAACCCCGAAAAACCCTCCAGATAACGGCGGCGTTCCAGGTTATCCAGCAGTTCCTCGGAATAGTTCTCCGCCTGCAGATACCATTTCTTGCCGTCTCCGTGCTGATGGCAAAATTCGCACATATGGCTTTTCCTCCTTTTTTGGTCTGGGGCGATGGCGCTTCTTCAGGGGCCGGAATCTGGACCCGCTCATTTTGCCTCATCACCGTCGAAGCTCTCTCGGGACATCACCCGGAGCTGAAACATCCGGTCAATAATATAAGGCCGCAGGGCCCGGGCCCCCCGGGTAAGCTGCAGGGTCAAGGTGGCGTTGTCTTCCAGGGAGAGCCCCTTTACGAGCCGGTCTCTGATGGCCATTTCATGGTCCACGATGTCCCGGGCCAGGCGGGGGTAGAAGGAGCTTTCCTCCGGGGTGAGGCCCAATTGCAGGCAGTCCTTGAGGATGCGCCCAATGGCCAGGTCCTCGGCGTCGAAGCGGTCCGGCTCCAGGGGGAGCAACAGTCCCGCCTTCTGTAATTCCGCCACCTCCGGGGCGTTAAGCCCCGCGGCCCGGCAGAAGGGCTCTAAGTCCAGCAGTTCCCGGTCATCCCGCCGGCCGTAGATGAAGGACCTTAACTCCAGGTATGGTTCAATCTCGGGCCCGACGCTGCCTTTCTGCAAGAGCTGCTTGATTATGGCCAGGGACAAGCGGTATTTGCTTTGCATGACCTTGATGAAGGTGATCCGCTCCACGCAGGCCGGACTATAGTAAGCCATATTGCGGGAGGTCTTGACCGGTTCCGGCAGGAGCCCCTCGTTCAGATAATGGAGGATGGTGGATTTGGGGACGCCGGTGGCCTGCACCAGGTCCTGCATTTTGAAAGCCGCCGGACCTGAGGTCTGGCTGCGCCTGGGCTTCTCCAGCTTCCCTGCCATCTGAGCTATCCTCCATTTATAGGGGGCCGGGTTGCGCGGACATGGGGCGTGCTTTTATGAAGATAGCCAGCCAACTGTATTGTGTCAAGTGTTTCTTTTCACTTTTTAGGATGAAGGGTGGTTTTTCCACCGCGGGGAGCGGCTGAGATATAGACATTCCAATGAGTTTACTCAGGCTTCCGGCTGGCCGGGTTATTGAGGAAAAGAGAGCTATTAACGATTGCAGCTATCCCCTACACCGGTTCGTCCCCAAAGTCTAATATCCCCTGTTAAAACATCACCGCAAATGGTAAAAGAAAAAGGATAGCGAAGTCCATTTCTCGATTTACACATGAGGTTGATGGCTTGAACCGATGAATCCCCTCGAAATCTACCTCAAGGAACTTTACGAAATCCGCTCCTCCGGGGCGGCCGTCAAGGAAACTTCCTATTACCCTCCCTGGCGAACCTGCTCAACGAGATCGGCAAGACCCTCAAGCCCAAGGTGCAGTGCATCATCAACCTGCAAGAACCGGGGCGCCGGTCTCCCCGACGGCGGTTTCTTCACCCAGGAGCAATTTCAGAAATCCGCCGACATGAACCCCTGCCGGCCAGACCCCGGCCCGGGGGGTCATCGAGGTCAAGTCCACCGAGAGATGATGCCTGGGTCACCGCCGACGGGAAGCAGGTCACCCGCTATTGGGGCAAATACCGGCCAGGTCCTGGTGACCAATTACCGGGATTTCGTCTTGGTGGGCCAGGATGCCGCCGGCCAGCCGGTGAAGCTGGAAACCTACCGCCTGGCCCCCAGTGAGGCCGCTTTTGGAGCGGCCGCCCACCCCCGCCGCACTAGCCACAGGCCCACGGCGAACGCTTCACCGAATACCTCAAGCGGGTGATGCTCCACGCCGCCCCTCTGACCGCCCCCAAGGACGTGGCCTGGTTCCTGGCTTCCTACGCCCGGGACGCCAAGGCCCGCCTCGAGGGGAAAGACCTCCCGGCCTTGGACACGGCCTGCGGACCGCCCTGGAAGAAGCCCTGGGGCTGAAATTCGAGGGCGACAAAGGCGATCACTTCTTCCGGTCCACCCTGGTGCAAACCCTCTTCTACGGCGTCTTCTCCGCCTGGGTCCTGTGGCACAAGAAAGAATCCCCTCACCGACCGCCAAGAACCTTTTCGACTGGCGCCTGACCGCCTGGTATCTCCACGTCCCCATGATCCGGGTCCTTGTATGAGCAGGTGGCCACGCCCACCAAGCTCGGGCCCCTGGGGCTGGTGGAGGTCCTGGATTGGACCGCCACGGTCCTGAACCGGGTGGACCGCGCCGCCTTCTTCTCCCAATTTGACGAAGCCACGCCGTCCAGTATTTCTATGAGCCCTTCCTGGAAGCCTACGACCCCGAACTCCGCAAGGACCTGGGCGTCTGGTACACCCCGCCGGAGATCGTGCAATACATGGTGGCCCGGGTGGACACCGTCCTGCGGCAGGAACTGGGCATCGCCGACGGCCTGGCCGACCCCCGGGTCTATGTGCTGGACCCCTGCTGCGGCACCGGGGCCTACCTGGTGGAGGTCCTTGAAACAGATCGACGCCACCTTGAAGGACCAAGGGAGCGACGCCTTGATCGGCCCAGGACCTCAAGCGGCCGCCCTGAGCGGGTCTTCGGCTTTGAGATTCTGCCCGCGCCGTTCGTGGTGGCCCACCTGCAGTTGGGCCTCTACCTGCAGAACCTGGGCGCGCCCCTGTCCGAAGAGACCGCGACCAAGAACGCGCTCGGCGTCTATCTGACCAATGCCCTGACCGGCTGGGAGCCGCCCGAAGGCCCCAAGCAGCAGCTCATCTTCCCGGAGTTGGAAGCAAGAACGGGACGCCGCCGAAGAGGTCAAGCGGGACAAACCCATCCTGGTGATCCTGGGCAATCCGCCTTACAACGCCTTTGCCGGGGTGAGCCCCGCGGAGGAAAAGAGCCTGGTGGAGCCTTACAAGGAAGGGCTGGTCTCCCGGTGGGGCATCAAGAAGTTCAACCTGGACGATCTCTATGTCCGCTTCTTCCGCCTGGCGGAACGGCGCATCGCCGAGAAGACCGGCAAGGGCGTGGTCTGCTACATCTCCAATTTCTCCTACCTGGGCGATCCCTCCTTTGTGGTCATGCGCCAGCGGTTTCTCGCCGAGTTCGACGCCCTGTGGTTCGACTGCCTGAACGGCGACAGCCGGGAGACCGGCAAGCTCACGCCGGAAGGCAAGCCCGACCCCAGCGTCTTTTCCACGGAGTACAACCGGGAAGGCATCCGGGTAGGCACGGCCATTTGCCTGATGGTGCGCAAGGAACAGCGCTCGGACACCCGCCACGGTTCGCTTCCGGCATTTCTGGGGGGTGACCAAGCGGGCCGACCTGCTGGAAAGCCTCAAGGCCCAGGATTTCAAGGCCCAATATCAGAAGGCTCAGCCGGAAAGAAACAATCGCTTTTCTTTTCGCCCAAGGGCTGTGGCGGCCCAATACCTGGAATGGCCGAAGCTGGTAGATTTGTGCGAAGACCGCCCAATAATGGCCTTATGGAAAGGCGAGGCAGGGCCTTAATTGATATTGACCGGGCCGCTCTGGAACACCGAATGAAGCTCTATTATAACCCTAAAATTGAATGGGGCCAGTTAAAGGCACTAGGGAACCGGATTGACGAAAAATGCCGGCCGGTTCAATGCTGAAAAGGTCCGTAGAAAAGGTCTTAAAGTCCGAATCATTTAATCCGAGACTATTTGCTGAGATACTCCTTACGCCCTTTTGATATTCGTTGGTGCTATTACAGCCCAACTCGCCCATTATGGAACGAACCACGACCTGCACTCTAGCAGCAATGCTGGCCGGGGAACTAAATTTCTTGTCAGCCGGGTAAAGGCGAGGAAGACCCCGAGGGAGTGCCCTACTATTTTGTGACAGTGCCTCTGCGATGACCATCTCTTAGCTGATGACGCAATCTTGTTCCCGATATTTACTAGAATCCAAACTCGCAAAAGGAAATGTAAACACGGAGCTCTTTGATGAAGGACCAAGCAGAGAACCTCCCACTACCAAGCCAACCTCTCCCCCGCCGCCCGGACCTATCTCTGCCACGCCTGGGCCTTACCGACCCTGACGCCGACGCCGAAACCGCCGGCCTTATCTGGATGCACGCCCTGGCCATCGGCTATGCCCCCGCCTACCTGACCGAAAACGCCGACGGCATCCGCCAGGACTGGCCCCGGATTCCCCTACCCGACACAGGCGAAGCCCTGGAGCACTCGCCCGCTTGGGCCGGGAAATGGCCGCCCTGCTGGACCCGGAAACCCCGGTCCCCGGGGTAACGGCCGGAACCCTCCGGCCGGAAATGAAACTCCTGGCCGTGATCACCAGGGTGGGCGGCGGCCCCTTGAACCCGGACGCCGGCGACCTGGCCCTGACCGTCGGGTGGGGCCATGGCGGGCAAGGGCGGCGTGACCATGCCCGGCAAGGGCAAGGCGGTCAACCGGGACTACACCCCGGACGAACTGGCGGCCATCCGGGAAGGGGCCCGGGCCCTGGGCCTGACCCCGGAGCAAGCCCTTGAGCACCTGGGCGAGACCACCTGTGACATCTACCTGAACGAGGTGGCCTACTGGCAGAACATCCCGGAGAAGGTCTGGGACTATTACATCGGCGGCTACCAGGTCATCAAGAAATGGCTCTCCTACCGGGAGAAGGCCCTCCTGGGCCGCCCCTGACCCCGGATGAGGCAGATGAAGTCACCAACATGGCCCGCCGCCTGGCCGCCATTGTCCTAATGGAACCGTCCCTAAACGACAACTACCAGGTTTTTTTTTTTTTTTTTTTTTTCTTACAAGATTGAACGAAAGCAAAGGAATTTAAGCATGAAAAATATTGGCATGGCTGAGATTAAGCTTACCGAAAAAGAAATTGAGGCGGCGGTCCGGGTCCTGCGGTCCGGCGCCTTGCGTCAGGGGAAAGAATGCGACGCCTTTGAGGAAGAGTTTGCCGCCAAGGTAGGGGCCAAATTTGCCGTAACCAGCGCCAATGGCTCCGCGGCCCTGCACCTGGCTTATCTGGCTTTTTTGCAACCTGGGGATGAAGTCCTGGTCCCCTCCTTTACCTTCATGGCCACGGCCAGCATGGTGGCCATGAGCGGCGGCCACCCGATCTTTTGCGATGTGGACCCCCAGACCTTCCTGTTGGACCTGGAAGATGCGGCCAGGAAGGTGTCGCCCCGGACCCGGGCCATCTCGCCGGTGCATCTTTTCGGCAATGCCTGTGATATCGAGGCGGTGCAGGCCTTTGCCGGGAAGCACCACCTGGTCATCGTCTGGGATGCCGCCCAGGCTCACGGGGCGGCCTACCGCGGCCAAGACGTCGGCGCCTGTGGGGATTTCGCCGCTTACTCTTTTTATCCCTCGAAGAATATGTTTGTGGGGGAAGGGGGCATGACCTGCACCGACAATGGCGAGTATGCCTCCAAGTTGCGCTTTCTGCGCAGCCACGGGGAAACCGGCAAATACCTGCACACCATGCTGGGACTGAATTACCGGATGACCGATGTGGAAGCGGCTATCGGCCGGGAGCAACTTAAGCGGCTGGATGACATGCTGGCCATCAGGCGGCGCAACGCCCAAATGCTCCATGAAGGTCTGGCCGGCCTTCCTGGTCTTGGCCTCCAGAGGATTACCCCCAACTCCGAACCTGCCTGGCACCAGTACTGTGTAGTGGTGGAACCGGAAACCTTCGGCTGCGACCGGGATAACCTGGCGCAGCGTCTGGATAAAAAAGGCATTGCCACGGCGGTCCACTATCCCCGCGGCTTGCATCAGCAGCCGATCTTTGAAAAGCTCTATGGGAAAAGCCGCCTGCCGCATACCGAAGACCTGGCCAGGAAGATTTTGGCGCTTCCCGTGCACCATGGCTTGGGCGAAGAGCAGGTAAAGTTCATCATCGAAGCGGTGCAGGCCAGCCGCCGGGGGTGAGCCCGCGATCTTGTCTGCCGCGGCTGCCACCGATGATGAAAATTGCTTATTTTCCTGGGGTGAGGACCTTGTTTAATACTTTCCCCAGTTCGGCAACCTTATAAGGCTTGGCAATAACCCCCACAAACCCATACTTTTGAAAATCGGCCATTATTGGATCATCGAAATAGCCGCTGGAGACCATGGCCTTTACCTGGGGATCGATCTTCAGAAGTCTTTCCAAAGCCTCTTTGCCCCCCATGCCGCCGGGAACGGTTAGATCAAGGATTACCGCGGCAAATGGCTCCGCCGATCCTTGCGCCTGGCTGAACATCTCGATTGCTTCAACCCCATCCTGGGCGAACTTCGCCTCATAGCCCAGGGTGAGCAACATCATCCCCAACACCTCCCGCACCATCGCCTCATCATCCATTACCAGGATCTTCCCTTTTCCGGAAAGCAGCTCCGTGATCTCTTGGGGTTGCTGCATAATCTTCTGGTCGCTGGCCGGAAGATAGACATGGAAGGTGCGTTCCTTCTGCTAACTTGGACTCCACCGAGATATGGCCGTGATGATTGTTAACAATGGAATAGGCGGTGGCCAAACCCAGGCCGCTACCCTGCTGCTTCGTGGTAAAATAGGGATCGAAGATCTTCTGGAGATATTTTTCCGGTATGCCGATCCCTTTATCCTTAATGGAAATTTTGACATAATGGCCCGTCTCCAGGGGGAGGCGGCCATGCTTGCCGACCTTAATATTTTCCCCGGTAATCTCGATGGTGCCGCCCTGGGGCATGGCCTGGATGGCATTGATAATGAGATTCTGGAAGACCTGATTGATTTGTCCCGGGTCTCCTTCGATGGCCATTAAATCTTCGGCAAAGGCATATTCGCAGCGAACTTGGGAGCCCCGGCAGGCCAGAGAGGCAGCTTCGGTTACCAGGTTTTCCAGGGAAACCAGTTCCTTAATCGGCGCGCCACCCTTGGCGAAGGTAAGTAATTGCCGGGCCAGAGCTCTGGGCCTGCTGGCAGGCCTTTTCCGCGGCAGCCAGGCGTTGGCGGCCCTGGTCTCCCATGTTTGGGTCCAGCATGCCCAGGCCGATGTTGCCCAGTATGGCGGTGAGGATGTTGTTGAAGTCGTGGGCAATGCCGCCGGCCAGAGTCCCGATGGCTTCCATCTTCTGGGCTTGTACCAACTGGGCCTCCAGTTTGGCCCTCTCGTCTTCGTCCCTTTTGCGATCGGAGATATCTCTGACCAGGGCGATAAATTTTATCCCCTCCGAGGTCCGGATGGCAGTGGCATTTATCTCCACCGGTATAGGGCGGCCATCTCCTCCGGCATGATCAACCTCAAGATGCTTGACGAGGCCGGTCTTTAGACATTGTTCAATGCCTGCAGCTTTTTTCCCTCGATCCTGCTCCACCGTCCACTCAATGACGCTTCGCCCTAATATTTCCTTTAATTCCTTATGTCCGGCCAGTCGCACATACTCCGGATTGGCATCGAGAACTTTGCCTTCGGTATCCACGATTACATAACCGGTATTGGTGGTCTCTAGCAAACGCCGATATTTCTCTTCACTTTCCCGCAGCGCCACCTCGATCCGCCGCTGTTCAGTGATGTCAAACAAGACGCCGCTGACATAATCGATTCTGCCTGCCTCATCGCAGAATATCTGGCTCCGTCCCTGAAGCCAGCGGAGCGTCCCATCTTTTCTCCTGATCCGGTACTCTCGTATATAGGAGCGGGTGGTCCGGAGCGCCTCGAGGAACTTGTTTTTCGCACTCCTTTTGGTCTTCTGGGACAACCAGAGTCAGTCCATTTCAGGAGTGCGTGAGTCGAAATCTTCCTTGGGGTAGCCGGTCAGGTCCTCCACCTTGTCGGTCAAAGAAATCCATGGACCAATCGGCATATCCTTTGAATAAGATCGCGGGGATTTGGTTCACCAGCAGCCGGTACTTTTGCTCGCTTTTCCTAAGGGTCTCCTCCGCCCTTTTGCGCTCGGTAATGTCCAGGGAAAAAACGGCAAGCTTGGAAACTTTACCTGCGGCATTAATGACGGGACAGATGAAGTTGTCCAAGAACCTTCCATCCCGCATATCTTCAAAATGAACCGCCCTCCCGGTTCTTGATGGCTTCGTCAGTGTAAGCCTTTCTCCTTTTGAATACTTCGGAAGGAACGTAGCTCGGACATCTTAGAGCCAATAAGTTCATCAAGACCTTTGCCTAATCTTTTTGCCGCGGTTTCATTGGCCGCAACGATGACCCCGCCCGCACCGATCAGGAAAATTGACTCCGGAATGGCATTTAGAAGGGCTCTCAGAGTTTCCCTGGTTTCGCGCAAGTCATCTTCCATCTTCTTGCGGTCAGTGATTTCATTTTCCAGCCGCTCATTCAGCATCCGCAATTCGGCCAGGGCCCTGAGGGTATCGCTGCGATCCCGGGCTATGCAGAGGCTGCCCGTAAGATTATGCTGCCGGTCATATAAAAGATTGATGGACAGATTAAACGGCGCAATACTGCCATCCTTTTTCTTCATGTTGATGGCATACTTTCTCACGAAGCCATCCCGGCGCAGCCGGGTGAGCATTATCTCAAGCTCAGCCGGATCTGGGTAGAGCTCAGAAAAATGCTTTTCTTTGAGATCTGCCGCACTGTAGCCAAAAATCTCCTCTGACGCCCAATTCCATCGGGTGAATCGGCCTTTGGCGTCCACCACGCCAATGGCGTCGGCAGAGCTCTCCAATAGATTTTCCAAGACGTATTTAGCTTCCTGGGGATCATCATACTGCTCTATCTGTCTGGCGCGATCCGGGAATTTCACCACAAGCCCTCCATGAAATAGAATCCGCTGCCAAATCTATGCAAGTTCCAGGCCGCAGTAGTTACCGCTGCAATTGATTCATCATTTTTCAAACAATTTTTTAGATAGCCCGCTGCCGCGGCTGGAGAACCGGCAAGGCGCCATAGGCCCTCCGGGTGCACCTGGTAAAAAATGTTGGCTTGGGCTCAAGGACGGCCAAACGCTTAAGAAAAAATGGACCCGCAGGCCTCACGACTCCGCAGAGGTCCGGCGCTTTTCAAATCCGAGCCAGATTATATAGACAATCATGAAAACCGTGGAGACGGTGGCCGGGATCGCGGTCTTTTTACTGAAGAGAGCTAAAGCCAGGCCTCCGGCAATGCCATAATTTTTCAGGGTCCCCAGAAGCACCAGGCTGGTTAACGTCGATCGGTCAATGCGCATTGAGCTGCCTACCCTGGCGATCACTGCGCCCAAAAGAAATGTACTGATAAGGGCGATGACGGCCACCGGCGCCAGGGTTAAGGGCCGCTGGAGGAATAACTCCTGGTTCAGCCCCACGATAGTATAGGTGAGGACAAAAAAGCTCCAATTGGTTATGGCGCCTTTAATGGGTTCCAGGCGGGGGGCCAGGGAAGTCCACAGCAAAATCCGGGAGATGAGCAGGGGCAAGGCGATCAACTCCACGATCACCATGACCAGCGACCGTGGTTCAATATAACTCGTTCCCAAAAACGCCAGGGCGATTAAAGGGGTAATGATCAGGGCCCCCAAATAGCACGCCACCGTGGCCAGGAGAGAAAAGGTGGTATTGCCTCTCAAAAAGTCGGTGAAGGGGATGACCGCGATGGCCGGCGGCACCGCCACCAGCAGCACGAACCCGTCTCGCATGGCAGGTTCCCGAATCAGCAGGAAGCTCAACCCCAGGAGCACCCCGCCTAACATCAGATAGTTTAAGAATAAGCCGGCCAGAGCCGGACGCCATAACTCCCGGGGGGAGCGCAGCATCTCGCTCCGAACCCCCATGGTGGAAAGGGTCATAACCACCGCCAGGGCCGGGAGGACCAGCGGTTGCGTCCAGCTTGACCATCTCCCCACTAATAGACCACACCCCACGGAAGAAACCAGGATAACATCGCGGTTGCGCCACCATTGCTTCATTGGTTTATCCACCGATATTCGGAAAAAATTAAGATTGTCCCTTGGAGAAAGATAACAAGTTAAGGGATAAAAACCCAAGCTCTAATTTGATTCGATCAGCTGAGAATTTCTTAATTTGTTTTTAAATTTTAAAAGCTGCATAGGGAGGTGAAATTTGAATTTGTGAGATGGGTCGGAGCAGGAGATCGTTAGGCTATGTGACTTAAATACAGATAAAGGAATGTACATCGTTTTCCGTCCTCTCTGCGAAACTTCGATTTGTTCTTCTGCATCGCTATCCTCCAAACTAATTTATTTCTCGCATAAGCTCTGAGATTGACAAAGGTGATCGGTGACCCCCGCGGCCATTGCTGGAATAGCCAGAAGTGAGCTATGAACCGGACAAAATTATAGTGCACGAAATGCCAAATTAACACCCTATTCTGGTGAGAAATGACGAATCGCCTCGCTGTTCTCTCCTTCCATAATTTCCGTCTCTCCCTAATAATTATCTATTAGTATATTCCTTGCGGTATAAGCCCTGTCGACTATTATTATAACTATTTTACTTGACAGGAACCCTCGGAAGTATATTATCTCTGGGTATGGGCAGAATAACTTTACAGGGGTTCCAGTGTGAACGATGTGGGCACAAATGGGTACCCAGGCAGGAGAACCACGAAGAACCAAGGGTCTGCCCGAAGTGCAAAAGCCCTTACTGGAATAGACGACGGAAGGAGCGAAAGAAAACCCATGCCAAAGCGAGTCACTAACAAGTACTGCGCCCTTTCATCGCTGCGGAATGAAAGCGATGTGGAGCAATTTTTTGTGATGCCATTATTGATAGACTTAGGATATGGACCTGATTACGTAGAAACAAAGGCAACTATAAAACAATTGAGCATTGGGAAAGGCAAAAATCGCAAGTTGTATGTGCCTGATTATGTAACATACACTATTCGCAGCAGGAAAAAGCCAGTGCTTATCATTGATGCCAAACACCCTCACGAATCTGCCGAAGAAGGCGTGGAAGATGCTCAGCTTTATGCTTCCGTGATACGCCGGACCATGTCTCCCCCAAAGCCAGATCAATACTGTGTTGGTACAAATGGTCAGCTATTCATCGTGAAGCATTATGACAGTAACATTATACTCCATGTATTGTCCTTTGATGATTTTCGTGATGGCAATCCGAAGTTTGAAAGTCTGAAATATAACTTGAGCCGAACCAAAGTTTCAGTGAAGACCATCGTTCCCATACCAGCGTTATTTGAATTTCGTAGGGTTAATACCTATGAGCTACCCAGTATCTTTGAAATGTGCCATAAGAAGATATGGAAAGCGGAAAAAAGAAGTCCCTCTTCTGCTTTTTATGAATTTGCTAAATTAATGTTTATAAAAATAAATGAGGATCGCCAACTACATGAAAGGCTAGAGGCTGAGCCATTAGAAAGTCTTCCACTCGGATATATGCCGAAAGAGTGGGTCCGCTTCTCTGCACATTGGACGAATGGTATGGCAAAAAGCACTGACAATCCAATTGATAGTATTCTCTTTGTTCAATTGGTTCAGGGTTTAGAAGAGCAAATAGCCGAAGGAAAAGAAAAAGCGGATATTCGAGCAAGGTGAGGGTATAAGGCTTGATCCCTCAACAATTCTTGAAGTCGTAAAATTGATGGAACACTTGGATTTGTACACTGTAGATGAGGACTTAAACGGTCGACTATTCGAAACCTTTCTTACAGCAACTATGCGTGGCGAGGCATTGGGACAGTTTTTTACACCTCGATCTGTTGTTAAATTTATGGTGCAAATTGCTCGGCTCAGCGAACCTCAGATCACTTTGATACAGTTCTCGATGGCTGCTGTGGGACAGGGGGGTTCCTAATTGAGGCAATGGCGGCGATGAGTGAATCAATTACCCATAATGTGAGTTTAACCAGCGATGAGCAGAGTGTATTGCTGCATAAACTTCGAAGCGAAACTTTATGGGGAATAGATGCAGGCAAAGATCCTCCTGTCGCCAGAATTGCTCGCTTAAATATGTTACTACACAAAGATGGGGGTAGTCGGATTTATTATGCAGATGCCCTTGACAAGCAGCTTCGCATTGAACCAGGTCTGCCACTTAATATAAAGATGGAAATTAGCGAACTCTATGAAGCATTCATAACCCATAAAAAACATTTCGCAACTATTCTAACTAACCCTCCTTTTGCGATGAAATATGAGAGAAAAAATCCAAAGGAATTAAAAGTTCTACAGGATTATAAATTATCCTTAGATGAAAAGGGCCGCCAACGTAGTGCTTTAAAATCTTCTGTCATGTTCTTAGAAAGATATTGGGATATTCTTGATAATCAGGGCAAATTATTAACAGTCATGGACGATAGTGTGTTAAATACATTGACTGCGAAACCATACAGAAAATATTTGATGGAACATTTTATTTTAAAGGCCGTTATTTCTCTTCCTAAAAATACATTTGTAAAGGCAGGGGGGTCTGTTTCAACATCCATATTGTACCTACGCAAGAAGACGGACCCCAAAGAACCGCAGCCGGTTGTGTTTATGGGTATTTGTGAAAATGTGGGACATACCGATTCGGGGAAAGAACGTCCACAACTAAACGAGTTACCTAAAATTCTTGACGTTTTTAGCTTATTTGAAGATAGCGGAACCGCCCCTGGTCCAGGATTTAAAAATTGCTTCTTGGTGGCCGACCTATATTCTGAAAATCCGACATTGCGCCTTGACGCTCAATATTTTAATCCACGGTATTTTTCGACCATCTCGACATTAAAAGAAGTTGCCGTTTCGCGTAGCTGGAAGATTATGCAACTGCAGGAATTGTTACAGGAGGGTAAAGATAATTTAACCGGAGGTGCCACGCCATTAGGTGCTATTTATCCCGATGAAGGTCCCAAATTTATCCGCGTAAATAATGTTCATCCAAATCTATTAACCTGGAACCCTGATGAAGACCCATGCATTGATTATCGCACGCATACCACACTTCTCAAGCGGTCCATGCTTCAAGGGGGAGATGTTGTTTTGACCATCACAGGAACTTATGGAATTGCTGCAGTTGTCCCTGCTGAATTTGGTGAGGCAAATATAAATCAACATTGCGTGAGAATTGCCGTTAATAATTTGGTCACACCGGAATATCTTGCTGTTTTTTTAAATTCATCTCTCTGTCGAGCGCAAATGGATAGAGCAGTTACAGGGTCTTCACGGTTTGCCCTTGATTATACGGCTATTCGTAAATTAATGGTTTTGTTGCCACCGACCAAAGAGGAACAGAATAAAATTGCCATTTGGGTCAAGGGGCAGATTAATCAATCTCAATCTCTTTTGAAAGAAGTCTCCCAAATCGAAACCAACTTATCGGATGTTTTTGCTAAAATATGATTCTTTAGACAATCGCGCCTACCCCTGAATTTCAAATTAGGACATTACCAAACCCAGGGGGGCCTGGATGAATCCTGAAACTTGTGCTACGCTGGCATCTACGAGAGGATTCGGCTTCCAGAACAGGAGCTTTGGGAGAACTGCTGTCCCCTGACGGGGTTCGCCAGGCATACCTTGCATACCCTGATCCCTTAAACGCCCAATTGGCATTAACTTGAGAGGAAACTGGCCTATGAAAGTTGACCTTCTCTACGGACGGGACGGTCTCACCGTAGATTTGCCTCGTGAGGCCCGCGTAACCGTGATCCGCAAACATCCCATGATCCCCCTGGCGGACCCATTGGCCGAGGTGAAGAAAGCCATCGAAACTCCGGTACAAAGTGATCCCCTGGCCAAGCTGGGCCGGGGTAAAAAAAATGTCTGCATTCTGATCTGCGATGTGACCAGACCGGTCCCCAATGGGACTATCCTGCCGCCTCTCCTGGACGCCCTCTGCGCCGCGGGCATTGCTAAGGAAAATATCCTGATTCTCGTGGCTACGGGTTTGCACCGGCCCAACGAAGGGAAGGAACTGCAGGAAATCATCGGTTCGGATGAGATCTATAACTCCATGCGGGTGGAGAACCACTTTGCCCGGGATCCCAAGGCCCACGTTGAGCTGGGAAAGACTTCCAGTGGCATCCCCATCGCCCTGGATCGCCGCTTTGTCGAGGCAGACTTGAAGATTGTCACCGGTTTGGTGGAACCCCACTTCATGGCAGGTTATTCGGGGGGGCGGAAAGTTGTCGTACCGGGCGTAGCCTATCAAGATACCATTCTGAAGCTCCATACAGCTCATATCCTCGAGCATTGCAAGGCGGTCAACTGTGTCATCGAAGGGAACCCTTTGCACGATGAACAGATGGAAATTATCCGGAGGCTGGGGGGAATTTTAGCTCTGAACGTGGTCATTGATGACGAGAGACGCCTCGGTTTTGTCAACTTTGGTGAAATTGAGACCAGTCACCTGGAGGCGGTGGCCTTCATGAGGAAATATGCCGAAGTCAGGATTCCCAGGCGTTTTAAAACCATTGTCACTACCAGCGCCGGATATCCTCTGGATAAGACTTATTACCAAACCATCAAGGGCATGGTAGGTGTCCTGGAGGTCCTGGAGCCAGGCGGCAACATCATCATTGCCAGCGAGTGTTCCGAGGGGATGGGGAGCCGGGAATTCGTGGAGGCGCAGCGTCTGCTAGGCAAGATAGGTCCGGAGCAGTTCATGTCTGCCTTGGAAACCCGGGAAAAGGCGCTCATTGATGAATGGCAGACGGAGATGCTGGTGAAGGCCTTGAAAATGGGGCGGGTGCAGTTATACACCACGGGGCTCCAGGAAAAAGAACTGCAAGATGTCTGCGTTGAGCCGGCAGCCTCGGTGGCAGAGGCGGTGCTGGCAAGTATGCAGGCTCTGAATGATTTCGAAATTGCCGTGGTGCCTGAAGGACCGTATGTCATCCCTCTTTTTGATAACGTATTGACAAGTTAGGTGCTGCGGGCCGGCCCTGAACGAACCTTTCTAAGGAGGCGGGAATGCCCCGATTTGCCGCGAATCTGACGATGCTTTTTAACGATCTCCCCTTTCTGGAGCGCTTTGCAGCAGCTCGCCTGGCAGGGTTCACTGCAGTGGAGTGCCTGTTTCCCTACGATTACCCGGCGGACCAAATAAAGGAGCAGCTTTCGACCCACGGGCTCCAGCAGGTGCTTTTCAATCTTCCTTGCGGCAACTGGGGAGCGGGGGAGCGAGGCCTGGCCGCATCTCCTGATAGGGTGGAGGAGTTTAGGGGAGGGGTGAGCCAGGCGCTGGCCTATGCCCGGGCGCTTGGCGTGCCCCAACTAAACTGCCTTGCCGGCAAAAGAGTTCCCGGCTATGGCGACGAGGAACACTGGAATACGCTGGTTGCCAACGTGCGCTTTGTAGCCGCGGCGTTACGGGAGGCGAAGCTGACGCTGACGGTAGAGGCCATCAATCACTTTGACATCCCCGGATTCTTCCTGAACCGGACGGAGCAGGTGGCCCAATTGATCGAAGAAGTAAATCTGCCGAATGTGTTTATCCAGTACGACGTCTATCATGCCCAGCGAGAGGAAGGCGACCTCGCGGCCACCCTCCGCAAATACCGGAAGATGATCGGGCATATCCAGATAGCCGACAATCCCGGACGGCATCAGCCGGGAACCGGCGAAATCAATTACCCCTTCCTGTTTAAAGAAATCGACCGGCTGGGCTACGGGGGGTTTATCGGACTGGAATATGTGCCCGAGCCAGACACCCTGACGTCGCTGGCCTGGGTCAAGGGTTACGGTTATCAACTATAACTTTCCATGGAGCGAAGGGGAAATCATGATGGCAAAAATCGGCTTCATCGGGCTTGGAATCATGGGCAAGCCCATGAGCAAGAATCTAATCAAGGCAGGCTACCAGCTGGTAGTTTTTAACAGAAGTAAGGCTGCCGTGGATGAGCTGGTTGCCGCAGGGGCAGAGGCCGCGGAAGGCCCTAAAGCCTTAGCAGAGCAGGTGGACCTCATTATCACCATGTTGCCCAATTCGCCCCAGGTAAAAGAAGTGGTCTTGGGAGAGGGGGGAGTGATTGAAGGCGCCAAAAAGGGGGCCGTAGTCATCGACATGAGCTCCATTGCCCCGCTGGTAAGCCGTGAAATAGCGGCTAAGCTGAATGAGAAAGGCATAGAGATGCTGGATGCCCCGGTCAGCGGGGGAGAGCCGAAAGCGATTGATGGGACGCTTTCCGTCATGGTCGGCGGGAAGAAAGAAGTCTTTGAGAAATGCTTCCCGGTCATGAAAGCCATGGCAGGCTCAGTGGTGTTGACCGGAGAAATCGGCGCCGGGAATGTAACCAAGCTGGCCAATCAGGTAATCGTCGCCTTGAACCTGGCCGCGATGTCCGAAGCACTGGTCCTGGCAACCAAAGCCGGCGTAAGTCCGGAGCTCGTCTATCAGGCCATCCGCGGCGGTCTGGCGGGGAGCGCCGTTCTGGATGCCAAGGCGCCGCTGGTGATGGACAGAAAGTTCAAACCCGGATTCAAAATCAATCTTCACATCAAGGATCTGCAGAACGTGCTGGACACCTCGCATGAACTGGGGGTCCCCTTGCCGCTTACGGCTGCAGTGATGGAAATCATGCAGGCGCTGAAGGTCGATGGCAAAGGAGATAATGACCATGGGGCGTTAATTCAATACTATGAAAAAGGGGCAAACATCGAAGTGAAGCGGTAAGGGCGTGAGGGGATCGGCTCTTTAGCAAGAAATTCCACGGACCTGATCAGGAAGCTCAGGTTTTGCAGGGTTCTTTGAGGCAGCCTCAGGCAACAAATGGACAAAATTGTGGGGATTTTTGTGGAAAAACCGCGCCTGATCTAGTAGGTTGGTTTGGTCAACTCACCTAAAAATATTTAAGATTGCATGCGAATACAGCCTGGTTTTCATTGACACCCTAAATTGGGTGATCGGCGCCAGGAGGGGTTCCAGGCGCTGAGTGTGGTCAAACTTTCAATCCAATGGCGGCCGCGCTGAAGAGCCGCGGTTCCGAAAAGGGAGGAAAGAAATGAAAATGCGGCGGGTTTTAATGGTAGCAGCAGTTTTTGCCATGGCCCTGGCGCTGTGCGCCGGATCGGCCCTGGCCCAGGAGAAGGTAATCAAGATCGGCGCGCTTTACCCCCTGACCGGAAACCTGGCCGCTACGGGAATGGACTGCAAACGGGGCGTCGACCTGGCGGTGCAGATCATCAACGGCAAGTACGACCTGAACCTGCCCTTCGCGAAAACGGAGGGGATCCCCAACCTGGGAGGCGCCAAGATCCAAATCATTTACGCAGACACCCAAGGCGACCCCAAGAACGGCTTGGCGGAGGCGGAACGTCTGATCACCCAGGAGAAGTGTGTAGCGTTGATCGGCGCCTACCAGAGCGCGGTGACCAAAACCGCGAGTCAGGCCGCCGAGCGGTTGAAGATCCCCTTCGTGTGTTCGGACTCCTCCTCGCCCACTTTGACCGAGCGCGACTTCAAATACTTTTACCGCGTGTCGCCCCATGATGGGACCATGGCGCGCAACGAGTTCGAGTTCCTCAAAGACCTGGAGAAGAAGACGGGCCAGAAGGTCCAGACCATTGGCCTGGTTTACGAAAACACCGAGTTCGGGGCCAATGTAGGCAAGCAGGAAAAACAATACGCCGAGGAGTTCGGCTACAAGGTCGTGGCCGACATTGCTTACCCGGCGAACTCGAGCGACGTGACCAGCGAGGTGGGGAAGCTCATGGCGGCCAAGCCGGACGTGATTATGCACGCCGCCTACATCACCGACGCCATCCTCTTTACCAAGACCTTCAAGGAAATGAACGTGGTGCCCAAAGGCTTCCTCAACATGGCCGGTTACATCGAGTCCGACTACCTGCCCGCGGTCAAGGCCGACGGCGACTATTTCCTGGTGCGCTCGACCTTCGCTCTGGACCTTGCCAAGAAAAAACCGCTGGTGGGACAGGTGGCCGATCTCTACAAGCAGAAATACGGAATCGAGATGGGTGAGAACACGGCCCGCAGTTTCGGGGCGCCCTTCGTGCTGGCCGACGCCATCAACCGGGCCAAGTCCACCGACCCTGAAGCAATAGTGAAGGCCCTCGGGGAAACCGACATCCCGGGCGACCAGTTTATCTACCCGTGGAAGGGAATAAAGTTCGATCCCAAGACCCATCAGAACATCTATGCCAAGGCCATGCTGGTGCAGATCCTGGACCAGCACTATTATACGGTCTGGCCCTGGGACGC
This sequence comes from uncultured delta proteobacterium, assembly GCA_963808395.1. Classification (GTDB taxonomy): domain Bacteria; phylum Desulfobacterota; class Desulfobaccia; order Desulfobaccales; family 0-14-0-80-60-11; genus JAPLJC01. Next base: position 136,672 of record CAWEFJ010000021.1, read on the forward strand.
GGCCAGCCGAGATGTAGTATGGCCTTTCCCAGCCTGGCAGGGCCGCAAGTAAAGCGGATGGCGGAGGGCGGAGGACGGAAGGATGAAAATCCGTCCTCCAGCCTCCCTTAGCCCGGTGTCCTCCGTCATCGGTCCTGTGGGCTCTGCCCTCACCCCAGCCCCGGAGTTTGCCCATGGAAATATTACTGCAACAACTGATCGACGGCGTGCTCATCGGCCTGGTTTATTCGCTGTTGGCCATCGGCCTCACCCTGATCTGGGGCGTGATGAACGTGATCAACTTCGCGCACGGCGAATTCCTCATGATCGGCATGTTCCTCTCCTACTGGCTCTACACGCTGGCGGGCGTCGATCCACTGTTCTCGATACCGCTCAACGCGGTGGCCCTCTTCTTGCTGGGGATGTTCATTTACCGTTTCATCATCAGCAAGGTGATGACCGGGCCTCTTCTGGCGCAACTGGTGGTGACCTTTGGCATCAGCATCTTTCTGGCAAACTTCGCCGCCTTTATCTGGACCCCGAATTATCCGCTCGATCGGGCATACGATGTTGTCCGGCACCTGGCACCTCTCCGGCATCATTCTCAGCATCCCCAAGGTGGTCAGCTCGATAGGCAGCATCGTTACCTCCGGCGCGGTCTTCTGGTTTCTGCGCCATACCCGTACGGGCAAGGCCATCCTGGCAGTGGAAATGGACCGTGAAGCCGCGATGATCATGGGCATCAACACCGAGCGCATCAACTCGCTTTCTTTCGGCATCGGCTCTGCTTTGGTGGGGGTGGCCGGGGCGCTGCTCGCCACCCATTACTACATTTATCCTTTCGTAGGCGGGACCTTCGGTTTGATTTGCTTTTGCATCGTGGCCCTGGGCGGGTTCGGCAGCATCGAAGGGGCCTTCATCGCCGGTATCCTGGTGGGGGTCGCCCAGACGGTGGGCGGATATATTTTTAACCCGGCCTACAAGCTGGCAATCGTCTTCCTCATATACCTGATCACGGTCTGGATCAGGCCGCAAGGACTCATGGGATGGTAGGGAGGCGCGGCATCACCGGCAAACAATTGGCCGTGGGCGGCGCGGTGCTGGCGCTGTTTATCGTCTTGCCGCTGGTGATTGTCCCGTTTGGCCAGCATGTCCTGATCCTCACCTGCATCTTCGCCATGTGCGGAGTGGCGTGGAACATCATGGGCGGCTATGCGGGCATGTTCTCCTTCGGACAGGCGGCCTTTTTCGGGATCGGGGCCTACACCTCCTCCTACCTGCTCTTGACCTTCCATGTAAGCCCGTGGATCGGTCTGGTGGCCGGCGGGATTATCTCCTCCTGCGTGGCCGCGGCCATCGGTTACCCGTGCTCCAATCTGCGCGGCCATTACTTCGCCATTGCCAGCATCGCCTTCGCAGAGATCGTCCGGATTTCTTTCAACAACTGGGAAATGGTGGGAGCGGCGGAGGGGCTTACCATTCCCATGGGGAAAGGGGGTCTGGCCAACTTCATTTTCAATTCCACCAAGCTGCCTTACTGCTACATCATCATGGCCTTCCTGCTGCTCGCCCTGGTGGTTGGCCGCCTGGTGTCCACCTCCAAGATGGGCTACTACTTCCGGGCGATCAAAGAGAGTCATGAAGTCGCCCAGGTGCTGGGGGTAAACGTAGTGCGCTACCGCCTATACGCCATCATGCTCAGCGCCTTCCTCACCTCGATGGCCGGGACTTTCTATGCCCAGTATATTCTCTACATTGACCCGGCGAGCGTGATGACCCTGGCGATTTCAGTCCAAATCGTGCTGGTGGCTATGCTGGGCGGAGCGACCACGGTGCTGGGGCCGGTGGTGGGGGCGGCCATCCTGATCCCGTTCTCCGAGTATGCCCGGGCCTGGCTGGGCTACAAAGGCACGGGGTTTGACATGATCATTTACGGCGCCCTGATTACCGTCATCTCGATGTATCGGCCCAACGGCGTGTGGGGGGCCATCGCCGAGCTGGGGCAGAGGAAGAAATGAACGCTTCGCTATTGCTGGACCTGCAGGGCGTCAGCAAATATTTTGGCGGGCTGCGGGCCAATGAAGATATCTCTTTCCAGGTGAGCCGGGGACAGATCTTAAGTATCATCGGTCCCAACGGCGCGGGTAAGAGTACGCTGTTCAATTGCATCACGGGGTTCCACCGCCTGGACAAGGGCCGGGTGCTCTTCGAGGGCCTGGATATCACCAACCGGAAACCGCACACCATCGCCAAGCTGGGCGCGGTGCGCACCTTCCAGATCACCCAGGTAATCAGCGACATGACCGTGCTGGAAAACGTCATGACCGGCGGCTTTCTGCGGCACGTCCGCGTGAGGGACGTGCGCGAAAATGCCGAGGAGGTGCTGGCCTTCACGGGCCTGGTGGCGAAGCGGAACTACAACGCCCAGGCGCTGAGCGTTTCCGACAAGAAACGGCTCGAAGTGTCCATGGCCCTGGCGATGGAGCCCGAGTTGCTGATGCTGGACGAGTCCATGGCGGGGCTGACGACGGTGGAACTGCGGGAGATGATCGGGCTGATCCGCAAAGTGCGGGCCAAGGGGATCACCATAGTCGTGGTGGAGCACGTCATGGAGGCGGTAATGGAGCTTTCCGACCGGGTGATAGTGCTCAACTCCGGCCGCAAGATCGCCGAGGGTTCACCCAAAGAAGTGGTGGCAGACCGCGAGGTAATCCGGGCTTACCTGGGAGATCGGTACAATGCTGTCTGTCCATAATTTGTCCGTCGGCTACAAGGGGCTTTTGGCCATCCAGGATGTCTCGTTCGAAGTCCAGCAAGGCGAGGTCGTTTCACTGATCGGCTCGAACGGGGCCGGCAAGACTACCCTGCTCAAGACGATCATGGGCCTGCTAAAGCCGATGCAGGGGGAGATCCGCCTGCACGGCCAGGTAATCTCCGGCCATCCTGCCTATGATATCGTCAGGAAGAAGATCTCCCTGGTGCCGGAGGGGCGGCGGCTTTTTCCGCGCCTGTCGGTGTGGGACAACCTGGTGCTCGGAGCCTACACCATAAACTCCCAGGAACAGATTGCCGAAAGCTTTGAGACCGTCCTGCGGTTGTTCCCCTGGCTCAAAGAGCGCGCCGACCAGCGCGCCGGAACGCTTTCGGGCGGCGAGCAGCAGCAGGTGGCGATCGCCCGGGGGCTCATGTCCCGGCCCGATCTTCTCATGCTGGACGAGCCCTCCATGGGCATCATGCCCAAGCTGGTCACCGAGATCTTCCGTACCGTGGAACATATCGCGGGCCAGGGCGTCACCGTGCTCCTGGTGGAACAGAACGTGTTCGAGGCCTTGCAGGTCTGCCACCGGGCTTACGTGCTGCAGACTGGCCGCATCGTCATGGAAGGCTCCGGCACAGAGCTGTTGCAATGCGACCTGGTGCGCCAGGCCTATCTGGGGATGTAAGCGGGGCAATCAGGGCAATCGTTCGCGGGTAGGTCTCTTTATATCTCAGTCCTGCTTTCTGGCGCAGTCGCGGTTCCCAGGCGCAGCTTAAAAATCCTCGGCGCCGCCCCCGGCCAGCCGGGCTGCCAGGCGGATGGCCTCGATCATGGACTGCGGATTGGCGCGCCCCTCCCCCGCTTTATCAAAAGCTGTGCCGTGATCCACCGAGGTGCGGATGATGGGCAGCCCCAGGGTCACGTTGACTCCGGCCAGGCTCCCCCAGGTATCGGTTTTATCGTCGTACTTAAACCCCAGCAGCTTGGCGGGGATGTGCCCCTGATCGTGGTACATCACCACCACCAGGTCGTACCTGCCCCCTATCATCTTGGAGAAGACCGTATCGGCCGGCAGCGGGCCTTCGGCGTTGATTCCGGCTGCTCTGGCTTCGACCACCGCGGGGGCGATTTCCTGGTCGTCCTCGGTGCCAAACAGGCCGCCCTCGCCGCAGTGCGGGTTCAGGCCCGCAACTGCCAGGCGCGGGGAGGCGATCCCCATTTGCCGCAGGGTGCGGTGGGCCAACTCGATTACCTTGCCAATCCGGGCCTTCCTGACCAGATCGCAGGCCTGCCTCAGCGGGACGTGGGTGGAGACGTGAGCCACGCGGAAATTGCCGTCTGCCAGCATCATGGCATAATCACGGGTGCCGGTGAATTGCGCGTAGATCTCCGTGTGCCCCGCATAGTGGTACCCGGCGGCGTTGATGGCTGCCTTGTTGATGGGCGCGGTAACCGTGGCGTCGATCCGGCCAGCCCTGGCCAGCTCGATCACCTTGGCCACGTATTCAAAGGCTGCCCTGCCCTGCTCTGCTGTCACCTGCTTGTGCCGCAGGCGGCCCGCTCCCAGGTTTTTTAGGTCCAGCACATCGATGGTTCCGAAGACGTACCGGCCCGCCTCCGGTTGCTCACAGCGATGGATCGACACCGGCAATCGACAGAAGCGAATGGCATCGGCCATTACCTCGCCGTCGCCCACCACCAGAGGGCGGCTGATTCGGTAGATGTCTGGATGGTTCAGAGCCTTGGCGCAGATTTCGGGACCGATTCCGCCCGGGTCTCCCATGGAGATTCCCAGGAGGGGCTGCTTACGAGGAGTACTCATTTACAGGCACCTTCCCAGTCAAGATGGCATACAGCCGCAATAGAGTGTCGCCTTCACCAAACGCCCCGGCCTTGGTCACCACCGCCAGACCGTCGCAGTCACCGCCCTTGATTTTCCCCTGGACCAACCCCGGCAGGATTTCCCATTGCAACCACACCCCGGTGGCCCTGACCGCGTCCAGCACCTGCGCGGCCGTATCCCCGCCGCAGAGGCAAAGGGCCTCCGGCGGGTGACGCCGGATCGCTGCGGCGGCCGCCACCGCCAGGGCGCGGCAGGCCAGGTCGGTTGCTACCCCGGAAACCTTGGAACCTTCGGCGGCGACGGGAGCAAGCTGGAGGATCACAGCTCCCGCGGCCAAATCCGTGCTTACGCCAGCAGCCAATTCGTGGCGCCCGTCGCCCGACAGGCCAGGATCCAGGACATGGCGCGGCACGCCGGCCTGTTGCACCAGCGCCTCAACCTGCTCTGCAAGCACCTCGGAAGCGGACCCGCATACGAAGAGCACCCGCTGACCCACCAGGTAACCGCGCCCGGGGCCGCGATTCCTTCCCGGCAGGCAGGCACTGAGCCAGCGCCAGGGCCAGCCCGGCCGACCCGGTGAGCAGGGCCCTCGGGAAGTGGTCGCGTGCCAGGCGGGCGATGAGGTCAAGATGCTGCTGACTGGCCGCATCGAAGACCATCACGCGGCGCCCCTGCCGCAACAGATTGTCGGTGGCCTCCTGCAGTCGCCCCAGCCCACCTTCGAACTCCGCCACATCGATCCGCCCTACGGGGTATCGGCTTTGCAGGGCAACCAGCTTGGAAAGCCGGGAGTCTTTTATGGGGCTGACTGGATCGCGGGCTATTTCGCTGGCGGCCAACGGCACGCCCCGGACGAAATGGATATCATGGAGGGTGGTGCGTCCTTGCGCCGGAAAGGCCGGGGCGATGAAGGCGGCTTCACAGCCCAGCGAGTCCAGCAGCGCGTCCACCTCGGCCCCGATATTGCCCCGCAGGCAGGAATCGATTTTCTTATAGACCAGCCGCGGCGCCAGCTCCTTGACGAACAACCCGGCCCGGCGCACCCGCGCCGCGGCTGCGGCTGGGGACAAATGGCGGGAGTCGGTATAGACCGCCAGTGTCGCTCCGGGGTATTCCAGACCCAAAGATGACAGGTGCCGATGGGAAACCAGGAGGAGGGGCGCCCTGATACGCCTGAACTGGATGGCCGTGTCGGCAGCTCCGGTCAGATCATCGGCGATGACGGCCAGTTGGATCATCTGAAAGGGTCTGTCATCGGGACTTACCTTGCAAGTAATCAGCCCCATGCCTGACACATGGCGCTGAAAAAGCTTATAGCACAAATGCGCCATAATGTCTGATAATAAGGGGGGGGGATTTTCCTAAAACCGACCCCATGTAACGGCTCAGGTTGAACGATAACGACGGAGTGGTGGACAGCATCGCGGGTTGCCCAATCAGGGCTTATAGGCTTGAGATCAATCCCAAGTTTAGGGGGGACAAATCGCACTGGCAAAAAGAAGTTGTGAGAAGGGGAAATGGAAGGGAAGGGGATCCTTTCCTATTTAGTCTTAAAGAAGAATTTGAAGACTAAGCCAGCGAGTACGCCAATCTCCCCTATAGTGGCACCACCCAGCCAGTTAAGGAAGCCCGGTGGGAGTTCAAAACCTTTAAACTTAAATCCTTGGAAAATTATAACCGTCATGGTAAAAGTTGATAAGAAAGCATATGCTATAAGGGTAAATATTGTTGCTATCCTCCGCATACTTCTTATATGCTTTGCTTCTATTTGTTCTGCTTCAAATAATGCCCCAGGACCAGGTTCAAGGCTGGCTGGAGACGGGTCTTTTGATAGGTGAATGATGGTAGATGTCCCAACTCCGTCGTCAGATTTCATATCAACCATATCAATAGATCCTTTAAAGAAAAAGAGGCTATAAGCCTCTCTTCCTTTATAAAGCAAGACAATATGCGTTCATTTATGCCGCAGAGAGCATAGGCATAATGACTTCTTTATACTTATGTTCCTTTTCGTCTATAGAGGCAACAACCCTTCCTGCCTCTTTCTCTTTTATAAACCATTCAAGTAGCACCAAAGCATTATTCAGCAGGTCCTTTTTTGTACGGACTCCGGCCTTTTGCATTAGTGCTTCAAATTCCTTATATTTTTCTTCTGTCATTTCAAATTGAACTCTTATCATTTCGCCACCTTTTTTAGCTATTTTAGCTCTCATATTGACATCACCGTTGTTAGCTTTATTTTGGATAGCTTATGTTTTAAGGGCAGCCCTCTTCCAGGGCGTCTCATATTACACGTGGGCCGGGGTGATGAATCCCAGCTCTTCTTTTTCCGGCCCTTTGTCCATCCGGCCTCTATGGCGTCCATCAGCCTTAAGATCGGCTTTACTTCGAGGAAGTAGAAGCCATCGAACCCCAGGGCTTTTAGGATTGAGGCATTGATGATGAGAATGTCATTCCCGGGAAAACCATATTCTGAGAGCAACTCCCGCAGTTCCGATTCAATGAGTTCCGGGGCTTCCACAAGATCGGCCTCGTTCAGGAAGACCACGTTTAAGGCAATTCCAGCTGCTGGGCCTGCATGGTGTGTTCTCGGGTCTGCGGCATGGAACCGTCGCCGGCGCCCACCACCAGGAAAGCTCCGTTCATCTGCCCCGCTCCGGTGATCGTGCCGAGGCGATCAACCATCCCTCCGATCACGAATGGGTTGTACTCAAATTTGGCCATTGTCCCTCCTTACTTGGGATCATGCCCGAGTTTATTCCGGCCCCACAGTCCTGGTACGCCAGGAGCCAACCTTATTGTAGTCAGGCGGGCTCCCTTACCTTGGCGGGGTTTGGAGCCAGCCTGGTTTATTTCAGTCATCATGGATAACCTTTTCATCCCTGAAAAATTCTTGCTCTTTAAGGTCGTCTATTTTTTTAGGATCCATCTCTTCCTGATTCGCAATAACCTCATCTTTTGTGAAGTATTCCTTGGGTTCCAGGACCACTTTGCCGGTTTTCATGTAATCTGCGTGACGCATTTAAACCCCCTTTGTGACCATAAAAACCAATGTTCGTTGTAATAGGTTCCATTGTCATCTCTCCCTTTCTCTGGATTCTAAAACTTTACTCCTGACTGTCTCCCATTTTCCTTCGGCTGCTTCAATCGACGCAGAGACGCCATGGTTGATAGGTTTGTTGTCCCTTGCCACCCTTGGGGGCTCGCCCCCCTATACCTCCTCTTTCTAAAATTTGGGACAACCGATACTTCTACCTTTGCCAAAATTTCCTTTTGCCTCACTATATGAGCAATAACCGAGCATGTCAAGAGAAAAATACCCTTCACCCCCAAAAATTTATTCTTGCTTGGTGGTGGGGTGGGAGCCGCCCCGGCCATCCCCATGATAGCCGCTTGTTTGATCCTGCCAGGAACTCTTGGGTTACCCCTAATTTATTATTGGAAATTTCTCGGTGAAAAGCCTTGGCTTTGCTGGAATGTTTCGCCAGATTATCTATTCCCCTATCAGCCTAAAGCCTTCCCGACCCAGAGAAGGTTCAGTTGAGCAACTTTAGGATTCACCCACTATGGGGCATGGCCGCGGTCTTCGCTTCCACCACTTGCAGCCGGCCAGAGCGCCAAGACACAGCCTCCCCCTTTTTACCGCTTAATTTTAGATGCAGATTGGAAATGGGATTGGAAATCAAAATAAGAGGTTAGGCCCTTCTGACCTAACCCATTGATATTCACTTGGCGTCCCCAACCGGATTTGAACCGGTGTTGCCGGCGTGAAAGGCCGGTGTCCTGGACCAGGCTAGACGATGGGGACGGAGAGGGTTTTTGTGGTTGTGGGCCGTGTTGGATTCGAACCAACGACTCTCTGCTTAAAAGGCAGATACTCTACCGACTGAGTTAACGGCCCAAACGGCATATTTTTAACTTTTGGGGGGGGCGTTTGTCAAGGGTTGGCAGGCAGCCGGGAGAGCCAGGGTCCCGCGGCCGGCGAGATGGCAGCCGGAAAATAGAAGCTATTACAACCCTGATTTCACTGTCATCCTGAACAGAATCTAAGGTCACTAAAAATACGAGATTCTTCGCTTCGCTCAGAATGACATTTTTGGGCAGACCGAAGGTTTTGCAAGAGCTTCTAGGCCGCAGCCGCTTCCTGAAGGGCCCTGCGGGTCTCCTCCAGGATGGCGGCATGCACCGCCAGGGGCGGCCGGGAGGCCTCCACCCGCCGAAACCGGGGACCCTGAAGACCGGCGTAAATGGCCGCCACCTGTTTCAGGTAAGGGAAGGACTCGCTCACCTGCCGGGCCCCTTTGCCCTTGCGGGCCAGGCGGTGCAGGGCCTCGGCCACCGGCAGCACCAGGAGGAACACCAGGTCCGGCGCCGGGGCAAAGGACTGGTTGGCGGCCAGAATATCGTCGGGGTCCAGTCCCAGGGCCCCCTGGTAGGCCACCGAGGAATAGTAGTAGCGGTCGCTGATGACGATCTTCCCCTGGGCCAGGGACGGTGAGATGATCTGGGACACGTGCCCCCGGCGGTCCTCCAGGAAGAGTTTGAGCTCCTCTTCCGGAGAGAGATGGCGGCCGGGCCCCTTAAGGTAGCTGCGGAGCTGCTGCCCGGCGGGGCCGTTCGTGGGTTCCCGGGTCAGGACCACCGGGTGGCCGTCCTTTTTTAGGGAGGCGGCCAACAGCCCGGCCTGGGTGCTCTTGCCGGAGCCGTCCACCCCTTCTAGGGCGATGAGGAAGCCTTTGGCCATTCCTCAGCTCTCATACCAGGCTTCCGGAAAGGCCGTGTTATCGTAGAGGTATTCCACCTTTGTCTTGTGGGACAGCTCCACCTGGGCCATCTTTACCAGGAAATCCCGGATTTCCCCGGGGGGCTGCAAGGCGGCCAGGGCTTTATAGAAGCGCTGCGAGCCCTCTTCCCGCTTCATGGCCACCACCAGGGCCTCTTTGGGGGACAGGGCGTCGTGGAAGCTGGGGGCCTCCAGCAGTTCCGCCAGATGCACCTCTTGGGGGCGGCCGGTCAATTTGCAGCCCTGGGGGGTGATACAGCCCTCCAGGAACTGCTTGTGCTCCAGCTCCTCCCTGGCCAGATACCGCAGGGTCTCTTTGGTGTCGGCGTGGCTCACCAGGTCGGCCAGGCGCAGATAAAATTCGTGGGAGAGTTCTTCCTGGGCGATGGCGTTCTTAATGACGGCTTCCATTTCCGTGCTCACGGGATCTTTCCTCGTAGGTCGCCCCCTGGAGCCGCCTCCAGCTGGACGATTTGAAACCGCTGCGGTGTCTGATGGCCGAGGACGGCTCTGACCCAAAAAACCCAAAACCCATATGGGGATTTACGGCTTTTTCGTAATTTTGGTCGCTTTTCTAGCTCTTGGAGCTTTTGCAGCTTTTGCGGCTTTTGGCAGCTTTTGCAGCTTTTGCAGGTTTTGCAGGTTTTGCAGGGGTCTCGATTTTTTTGGTTTTAATGGCGATGGCCTTGGGTTTGACCACTTCCTTCTTGGGACAGGTAATGGTTAGAACCCCCTTTTCATATTGGGCCTCAATCTTGCCGGCGTCCACCGCGGCGGGCAGCCGCAAGGCCCGGCAGAAGGAGCCATGGCTGCGCTCCACCAGGTGGTAGTTCTCCTTGGTCTCCTCCCGCTCCGATTTCTTTTCGCCCTTGATGGTGAGGAGATCGCCCACCAGGGAGATCGCGAGATTTTTGGGTTCGATGCCCGGAATCTCGGCCTTCACCGTCAACTTTTCGGGGGTTTCCGCCACGTCCACCGCCGGGCTCCACTCCTCGCCCCCGCGCCGCCACAGGGGACCCGGCCCAAAAAACTCTTCCCAGAAACGGTCCATTTCCCGGCGCAGCCGGGAGACTTCCCCAAACGGTTCCCATTTCACCACTTCTCTGGCCATCTGCGCTTCCTCCTCATTGTGTGGCTCCTCTGCATTAAATAGGACCGGCCCGGAAAATTGTCAACCGGCAGTTAGGGAAAAATTGCTGAGATTATTCTTGAATTTCTCTCAGGGGAATGGTAAAAAATGGTGGATGCCGGCAGGCTGCCTATGAACCGCGAAACCCAGGATATCGAGACCCGCCTCCTTTTTCCAAGGAGGTTTTTTTTGGCAAATCCCCGGGAGCAGGTTCTGCGGCGGCCGGCCATCTCTCGCCGGGGATAAAAAGGAGCCGCCATGGAATTCCGGCACAAGGATCTGCTGGGCATCGCCGACCTTTCGGTCGGGGAGATCAACCTTATTCTTTCCACCGCCGCCTCCCTCAAGGAGATTTCCCGGCGGCCCATCAAGAAGGTCCCCACCTTGCGGGGCAAGACCGTGGTGACCCTGTTCTACGAACCCAGCACCCGGACCCGCATGTCCTTTGAGATCGCGGCCAAGCGCCTCAGCGCCGACACCCTCAACCTGACGGTGGCCGCGTCCAGCGCCGTGAAGGGCGAGACCCTGGCGGACACCGCCCACAACCTGGAGGCCATGCAACCGGACCTTCTGGTCATGCGCCATTACGCCAGCGGCGCCCCGAGCTATCTGGCCGGCAAGCTCCGCTGCGGGGTGGTCAATGCCGGCGACGGCCTGCATGAGCACCCCACCCAGGCCCTCCTGGACCTGCTCACGGTGCAGGAGGCCAAAGAGCGCCTGGATGGCCTGAAGGTGGCCATCGTCGGCGACATCGCCCATTCCCGGGTGGCCCGCTCCGACATTTTGGCCTTCAGCAAGATGGGCTCCCGGGTGACGGTGGCCGGCCCCGCTACCATGCTGCCCCCGTATCTTGCCGACCTGGGAGTGGAGGTCAGCTATTCCCTGGAGGAGGCGGTGGCCGGGGCCGACGTCATCATGATGCTGAGATTACAACTGGAGCGCATGGGCCAGGGGTTCATCTCCACCCTGCGGGAATACAGCCGGCACTTCGGCCTGGCCCCCCGGCACCTGGAGTTGGCCAAGGAAGACGCGATCATCATGCATCCGGGGCCCTTGAACCGGGGGGTGGAGATCTCGCCGGAGGTGGCCGACGGGGCCCACTCCGTCATCCTGGAGCAGGTGACCAACGGAGTGGCGGTGCGCATGGCCGTCCTCTACCTCTTGATCGGAGGGGAAAAGACTTGATGCTGATTAAGGGCGCCCTGGTGGTGGACCCGGCCCAAGCCCTGGAAGCTCCCATGGACCTGCTGCTGGCGGACGGCAAAATCGCCCTGCTTGCGCCCCCGGGGACCATCCCCGCTGAGGGCCGCCGGGTGGTGGAGGCCCGGGGCCTGGTGCTGACCCCGGGACTCATCGATATGCACGTCCACCTGCGGGAGCCGGGGGAGGAATACAAAGAGACCATCGAGACCGGGACCCGGGCCGCGGCGCAGGGCGGCTTCACCGCGGTGGCGGCCATGCCCAACACCAGTCCGGTGAACGACACCGCCTCGGTGAGCCGCTATATCCGGGAGCAGGCCGCGGCCGCCGGCCTGGCCCGGGTCTATCCGGTGGCCGCCATCTCCATGGGTTCCAGGGGGGAAAGCCTGAGCGAATTCGGCGACCAGAAGGAGGCCGGGGCAGTGGCCGTCTCCGACGACGGCAGGCCGGTGATGAACTCCATGCTCATGCGCCGGGCCCTGGAATATGCCCGCACCTTCGCCTTGCCGGTCATCTCCCACAGCGAGGACCTGGAACTGCGGGGCCAGGGGATGATGCACGAAGGCCTGGTCTCGCTGACCCTGGGCCTGAAGGGCATCCCGGCCGCGGCGGAGGAGGTCATGGTCTTCCGGGACCTGGCCCTGGCCGGCCTCACCGGCGCCCGCCTGCACATCGCCCACGTCTCCACCGCGGGCGCGGTGGAGCTGATCCGCCGGGCCAAGGCCGCGGGCCTCCAGGTGAGCGCCGAGACCGCGCCCCACTACTTCAGCCTGACCGACGCCGCGGTGGGCGGCTACGACACCAACGCCAAGGTGAACCCGCCTTTGCGCGGCGCCGCGGATCTGGCCGCCATCAAAGCAGGCTTGCGCGACGGCGCCCTGGACGCCATTGCCAGCGACCACGCCCCCCACAGCACCCTGGAAAAAGACCTGGAGTTTGAGGCCGCGGCCTTCGGCCTCATCGGCCTGGAGACCAGCCTGGGCCTCAGCCTGAAACTGGTGCACGAGGGGGTGCTCAGCCTGTCCCAGTTAATCGCCAAGATGAGCCTCAACCCGGCCCGCATCCTGGGAGTGGCCGGCGGCACCCTGGCCGTGGGCGCCCCCGCGGACCTGACCCTCATCGACCTTAACCGGGAGTGGACCGTGGACGTGGGGAAGTTCGCCTCCAAATCCCGCAACTGTCCCTTCCACGGCTGGACCCTCAAGGGCCGGGCGGTGATGACGGTGGTGGGCGGAAAAATAGTGAGCAGTGAGCAGTAAGCAGTGAGCAGAAAAGGCAGGGGGTAGGGGGCAGGGGGAATGTAGCGCCGCCGCCCTCGGCGGCGGAAAAATGTAGCCGCAGGCTTTAGCCTGCGCCAGGAGAAGATTGCTCGCTTCGAGCTTGTACACAGTAAGGTTAACCTCTCCCCTGCGTCGAAAGCCCAATAAGCTCAAAACTTCGAAACTGAAACTAAGAGGATGATATGCCCAGCCAGGTATTCTTCATGGACCTCCGGGCCAGCGTCAAGGAGCCCAATTTCAAGAAATTCCAGCGGCTCCTGGAGGCCCTGGCGGTCAAGGGCATCATCCGGCGCAAGAAGAAGCGGCCCCTGGTCGGGGTGAAGCTCCATTTCGGCGAGCGGGGCAACACCTCCTTCATCCGCCCCATCTTCGTGCGCCGGGTGGTGGACCACCTCTGGGAGGCCGGCGGCCGCCCCTTCCTGACCGACGCCAACACCGTCTACGTGGGCACCCGGGCCGAGGCGGCGAGCCACCTCACCACCGCCATCGAAAACGGCTTCGCCTACGCGGTGGTGCGGGCGCCGCTGGTCATCGCCGACGGCCTCACCGGCAAGGCGGAGGTGGAGGTTACGATCAACCGGGAGCAGTTCCAAAAGGTCTATCTGGCCGAGGCCATCATGGAGGCGGAGGCCCTGGTGGTCCTCTCCCACTTCAAGCTCCACGAACTCTCGGGCTTCGGCGGGGCCCTGAAGAACCTGGGGATGGGCTGCGCCTCCCGCAAGGGCAAGCTCTCCCAGCACTCCAACATCTCCCCCAAGGTGAGCGACAAGAAGTGCACCGGCTGCGGCGAATGCGTGATCCATTGCGCCCAGGAGGCCATCCGCATCAACCCGGAGACGGAGAAGGCGGTCATCGACCCCACCCGCTGCGTGGGTTGCGCCGAATGCCTGCTGGTCTGCCCTTACGGCAACATCCAGATCCAGTGGAACGAATCCATCCCGGTGTTCCTCAAGAAGATGATGGAATCCGCTTACGGGGTGGTTAAAGACCGGCAGGACCGGGTGGTGTTCGTCAACTTTCTCACCCAGGTGTCGCCGGCCTGCGACTGTTATGGCCACAACGATCTGCCGGTGGTGGGGGACCTCGGCATCCTGGCCTCCCGGGACCCGGTGGCCATCGACCAGGCCTGCGTGGACCTGGTCATCCAGAGCCCCGGGCGCCTGGGCTCCGCCCTGAAGGAGCTGGCCCCCGGCAGCGATAAATTCAAGGACATCTACCCCCAGGTGGACTGGCCCCTGCAACTGGAGTACGCCGAGCAGCTGCGCCTGGGCGCCCGGGAGTACGAATTGGTAAAGGTGTAACGCTTACCGTATCCGGCGTTCCCGGCCTGGCGTGAGATTTCTCCGCCCATGCGCGCCAGGACCAAACCTTTAAGGAATGAAGATGATGCTGCCCATCGGACCCCTGATGATCGAACACCGCCTCATCGAGCGCCTGGTTGCCCTCATGGAGCAGGAGTTGGCCCGCCTCAAGGACAACATCGCGGTGGCGGCGGAGTTTGCCTTTGTGGACCCGGTCTTCATCGACACCGTGGTGGATTTCATCAGGACTTACGCCGGCCGCTGCCATCACGGCAAAGAGGAAGGCATCCTGTTCGCGGCCCTGGCCGGCAAGGACCTGACCCCGGAGCACCGGCAGGCCATGGAGGAATTGATCGAGGACCACCGCTGGGGCGGCCGGACCACTCGCCTCGCTGCTCCAGGCCAAGAATGACTATCTCCTGGAAAAAGCCGGGGCCCTGGACGATCTCCTGCTGCATCTGGAGGCGCTGGCGGTTTTCTATCCCAGCCATATTGAAAAAGAAGACAAGCACTTCTTCCTGCCCTGCATGAACTATTTCAGCGAGGCCGAAAAGGCGCAGATGCTGGAGCGCATGTGGGAATTCGACCGCAAGTTGATCCATGAAACCTATGGCCGCCTGGTGGAAGGCCTGGAACACGGGAAGGGCTGCAAGACGTGTAAGTAGGCGCTCTGGGGGTAGCCAGGCTCATCCGCCCCCTGGCCGGGAATTGAGGGGCGACCCGATCACAGGCTGGAAGCCTGTGCCACTGTCGCCCCTACTTATGGGGGTTGGGTGGGGGGCTTGGGGGGGGCCGGGCCCCCGGCCCTCCCCCCAATAAAATCTTTTTTTGGGCTGGGGCCGACAGGCCCCAGCCCAAAAATATGATACTATCAATATTATGGTCTATTTAGTCGGGGCGGGGCCGGGGGATCCTGGTCTGATCACGGCCAAGGGGTTGGCGGTGTTGCGCCGCGCCCAGGTGGTGGTCTACGACCAGTTGGCCAGCCCGGAGCTCCTCCAGGAGGCCCCGGCGGAGGCGGAGATCATCTGACGCCGGCAAGCAGGCCGGGGCCCATACCCTGCCCCAGGAGCGGATCAACGAGATTTTAGTGGCCAGGGCCCGGGCCGGACTTACGGTGGTGCGCCTCAAAGGCGGCGACCCCTTCGTCTTCGGCCGCGGCGGTGAAGAGGCCGAGGAACTGGCCAAGGCCGGCGTCCCCTTTGAAATCGTGCCCGGGGTGACCGCGGCGGTGGCGGTGCCGGCCTATGCCGGCATCCCGGTAACCCACCGGCGCTACACCACCCTGGTGACCTTGATCACCGGCCACGAAGACCCCAACAAGGAGGCCAGCGCCATCCCCTGGGAGGCCCTGGGCCAAAATCCCGGCACCCTGGTCTTCCTCATGGGGGTGAAGAACCTGCCGGAGATTTGCCGGCAACTGGTGGCCAAGGGGCGCGATCCCCGGACCCCGGCGGCGCTGATCGAAAAGGGCGCCACCCTGGCGCAGCGCACCGTGACCGGCACCCTGGCCGACCTGGCCCAAAAGGCCCGGGAGGCGGCCATCCAGCCCCCGGCGATCCTGGTGGTGGGCCAGGTGGTGGAACTGCGGCAACGCCTGCAATGGTGGGAGACCCGGCCCCTGTGGGGCAAGACCGTGGTGGTGACCCGTTCCCGGCAGCAGGCCAGCAAGCTGGTGGCGTTGCTGGCCGCGGCCGGGGCCCGCTGCCTGGAGGTGCCCACCCTGGAGATCGGTCCGCCGGACGATTTTGCTCCCCTGGATGAGGCCCTGGGGCGCCTGGACGCAATTCCACTGGCTGGTTTTCACCAGCGCCAACGGGGTGGCGGCCTTCATGGCCCGCCTGTTTGGCCGGGGAAAGGACGTGCGGGCCCTGGGCCAGACAAGGATCGCGGCCATCGGTCCGGCCACCGCCCAGGCCCTGGAGGAGTTTGGCCTCAAGGCGGACGTGGTGCCCGGCGCCTTCAAGGCCGAGGTGTTGCTTGAGGCCCTGTCGCCCCTGGTGGCCCCCGGCAGCCGCATCCTGCTGGCCCGGGCCCAGATCGCCCGGGAGGTGCTGCCCCAGGGGCTGGTCCGGCTGGGCGCCGCGGAGGTAAGTGTAGCCCCGGTCTACAAGACCCGGACGCCGCGGGAGCTCCCCCCGGAAGCCGCAGCCGCCCTGAAGGAAGGGCCGGTGGACGTCCTCACCTTCACCAGCTCCGCCACGGTGCACAACTTCGCCAAGCTTTTGGGGAAAGAGCGATTTCAGACATTAGCCGCCAAGGCGGTGGTGGCTTCCATCGGTCCGATTACCTCGGCGACCATCAAGGAATATGGCCTCAGCCCCCAGATCGAGCCGGAGGAATACCCATCCCGGCCTTGGCCGAAGCAGTGATCGATTATTTTCCAGGAGCGGTCAGGCAATTAATGATTGCCGGGGCGGATTTAAACCGTGCCCACCAAGGCTAAGCAGAATTTTTCTGGTTCCCAAGCCGGCATTGGAACCGCCTCTGTGAAAGTTCGTGCGCCGCAAACCAAGCAATCTTTGCATTCACAGGTTTTAAGTTGCCCAACTGGCTTGGGGGAAAATTGGCGTTCAAGCGGGAGCTTGGGACGATGCCAAAAGGCCCTTATGCCACCCTCACCCCAACCCTCTCCCCCATCAAGGGAGAGGGAGTTAATCGTTCAATTTGCATTAGCACTTTACTTGCTTAGCTCTAACTACTGCATTACTACTAGCCACTGACCACTGACTACTGACAAAATGCCAAACCGAACCATAGCCATAGCCCAGGAGGCCCCGGGGCGGCGTCTCGATTACCAGCAGGAGCTCAATCCCGCCCAGTATCAGGCGGTGACCACCCTGGAGGGCCCGATCCTGGTCATTGCCGGCGCCGGCAGCGGCAAGACCCGCACCCTGGTCTACCGCCTGGCCTACCTGGTGGAGCAGGGGGTGGACCCCGGGGCCATTTTGCTCCTCACCTTTACCCGCAAAGCCGCCCAGGAGATGCTGTCCCGGGCGGTGCGGCTGCTGGACCGGCCCCTGGCGCAGGTCACCGGGGGCACCTTCCACGGCGTCTGCTACCAGTGGCTGCGGCAATACGGCGACCGGGTGGGCTACCCCCACGGGTTCACCGTCATGGACCGGGGCGACCAGGGCGACCTGCTTCACCTGCTCAAGGAGCGCTACGGGTTCAAACACCCGGCCGGCGCCTTTCCCCGCAAGGAGACCATGGCGGAGATCTTCAGCGCCGTGATCAATAAGAGCACCTCCCTGGAAGCGCTGCTGGCCCAGGACTATCCCCAGTTTCAGGAGCGGCGGGAAGAACTGGCCAGGATCCAGGCGGGCTACCGGCAAGAGAAGCGCCGCCAGCATCTGATGGACTATGACGACCTGCTGGTGGAGGGCCGGCGGCTGCTGGAGACGCACGAAGACGTGCGCCGCCAGTTGTCGGAGCGTTTCCGCTATCTGATGGTGGACGAATACCAGGACACCAACCATCTGCAGGCGGAATTGGTGCGGCTGCTGGCCTACAGCCACACGAACGTCATGGCCGTGGGGGACGACTCCCAATCCATCTACTCCTTCCGGGGCGCCGATTTCCGCAACATCATGGACTTCCCGCGGCTGTTCCCCGGGACCCGGATCATCAAGCTGGAGGAGAACTACCGCAGCACCCAGCCCATCCTGGACCTGGCCAACGAGGTCATTGCCGGGGCCCGGGAAAAGTACACCAAGTGTCTGTTCAGCCGCAAGCCCGACGGCCAGCGGCCCCGGCTCTTCCGCACCGCCAGCGAAAACGAGCAATCCCGCCTGGTGGTTTCCCAGATACAGGAGCTGCAAAGACAGGGCCTCCCCTTGAAAGAGGTCGCGGTGCTGGTGCGGGCCGGTTACCACTCCTTCGACCTGGAGATCGAACTGGCCAGGCTTGGGCTGCACTTCATCAAGGTCGGCGGCTTCAAGTTCGTGGAAAGCGCCCACATCAAGGACATCCTGGCCTACCTGCGGGTCCTGGCCAACCCCAGGGATGCCCTGAGTTGGCACCGGCTGCTGCTGCTGGTGCCGGGAGTGGGCCGCCAGGCCTGCGCCAAATTCGATGCCCAACTGGCTAATGATTTTACCCTGGCAGCCGCCCTGGAGTGGCTCCGGAACCAGCGCCGCCCGGCCCAGTTGGCGGAACTGGCCGGGCTGCTGGAGCGCCTCACCGCACCCGGCCAGGACGCTGGTGGCCCTGATGACCCAGGCCCTGGAGTTCTACGAGCCCCTGGCCCAGGACCGCTATGATGACTATCCCAGACGGATGAAGGACCTGGAACACCTGCTGGCCATTGCCAGCCGCTATCGCAGTCTGCGGAATTCTTGAACGACCTGACCCTGGAGCCGCCCGCCAGCGTGGCCGAGCTGGCCCCGCCCCCCCAGGATTACCTGACCGTCTCCACCATCCACTCCGCCAAGGGGCTGGAATGGGATGCGGTCCTGGTCCTCTGGGCCGCGGAAGGCCGCTTCCCGGGCTCCTACTCCCAGGAGCGGGAGGACGAAATGGAAGAGGAACGCCGGCTGATGTACGTGGCCATCACCCGGGCCCGGAAATACCTGGGGCTCGCCTACCCTGCCATCGGCTACAGCCGGCAGTTCGGGATGACGGTCAATTCGCCCTCCCGCTTCATCGCCGACATCCCCCGGGGCCTGCTGGAACCCTGGCGGGCCGAGGTGGAGGAATGGTGAGAGTCCTGCTTATGTTGGGGACGCCTCGCCAGGGGCTCCTAGAGCCGACAGCTCACTAAGCGGCCGAATTTTGGAAAGATACCTTTGGCAGGAAACCGTGCCATGGCCAAGTGGGAACCGGTTTATTTGGAGACTCATCGCCGGGGGCTCTTAAAGCCGAAGATCGCCGCGGCCTACGACATCTTGAGCAGTGCACGCCTCTGTCCCCATCATTGCCTGGTGGACCGCCATCACGGGGAGCGGGGCCTGTGCCGCACCGGCGATCTGCCCGTCACCTCCTCCTACGGCGCCCCATTTCGGCGAAGAAGACCCCCTGGTGGGCCGCCGCGGCTCCGGCACCATCTTTTTCACCCATTGCAATCTTTATTGCATCTTCTGCCAGAACTATGAGATCAGCCACGGCGGGGAAGGGGAGGAGATCTCCGTTGCCGACCTGGCGGCCATGATGCTCGCACTGCAGCAGCGGGGCTGCCACAACCTCAATTTCGTCACCCCCAGCCACCAGGTCTACCAGATCCTGGCGGCCCTGGCCCTGGCCATTGCCGGCGGCCTGAACCTGCCCCTGGTCTACAACACCGGCGGCTACGACGCGGTGGAGACCTTGCGCCTGCTGGACGGGGTGATGGACATCTATATGCCGGATTTCAAATTCTGGGACCCGCAGGTGGCCGCCGACCTCTGCCAGGCGGAGGACTACCCGGAGATGGCCCGCCGGGCCCTCAATGAGATGCACCGCCAGGTGGGGGACCTGGTGGTGGATGACGCCGGGGTGGCCCGCCGCGGCCTGCTGGTGCGCCACCTGGTGCTGCCCGGCGGCCTGGCCGGCACCCGGGAGATCATGGAGTTTCTGGCCCGGGAGATTTCTCCCGACACCTATGTCAATGTCATGGGCCAGTACCGCCCCTGCGGCCGGGCCGCCGCCCACCCCTTGCTGCGGCAACCCCTCAGCGCCGCGGAACACGCCGAGGCCCAGGGCCTGGCCCGGGAAGCCGGCCTCACCCGCCTGGACCGCCGGGAGAAATTGTTCCGGTGGTTGGAATGAGGTAGCGCCGGCGCCCTCGCCGGCGTGGGAACCGCCGAGGGCGGCGGTTCTACATTTTCATTCAAGTTATCGGCCCACGTAAGGCACGATCAATGCATGGGAGGCAATTCTCAATGGGCTGAAACCAAGGGGCTTGATCCTGGACATTAAATTCTAAGAATATAAATATGGCCGCAGACATTTACGCCATCGGCGACATTCACGGAAATCTGGACCTGCTGAAGCGTCTCCTGGAAAAGATCCAGCCCGACCTGGCCAGGGACCAGTTGGTTTTTATGGGAGATTACATCGACCGGGGGCCGAACCCCAAGGGGGTGGTGGATTACGTCCTGGATCTGAAGAGGCTGGCGCATCCACAGCAGGTCATCTGCCTCAAAGGCAACCACGAGGCCATGTTCCTCAATTTTTTGCAGGGCCGGGACCTGGAGCTCTTCCTGTACAACGGCGGCTTAAGCACCCTGCGGGACTATTGGGGCGAGGATTGGGAGCACCTGGAGCAGTTGGTCCTGCCCCCGGAGCACCGGGAATTTTTCCAGGAGCTGCGCCTCTATTATGAGACCCCGGATTACCTCTTTGTCCACGGCGGCCTCAAACCCGGGGTCCCCCCGGCGGAGCAGGATGAAGAAGACCTGCTGTGGATTCGGGGGGATTTCATCGCCTCCATGGAAGATTTCGGCAAGAAGGTGATCTTCGGCCATACCCCCTTCCAGAAACCCCTGGTGATGCCTAACAAGATCGGCATCGATACCGGCGCCGCCTACGGCAACCGGCTCACCTGCCTCAAACTCCCCCGGGAAGAATTCATCTCGGTGGGCCATGAATCGGGCGGCTGAGATCTGATTAAGTCCGGCAGCCGCAGGGGGCAGGGGCGCGGCCGGCGGCCTGGCCCCGGCCCGCGCCAGCGGTGAGAGGGGCGCGGAGTTATTATTTTTTTTCACCCCTAAGGCGTGCCACGGTCTCCTGAAGCAGCCTCTGCACTTCCTGGATATGCGCTTCATCCCGATAGCGCTGCCGCGGCCAGAAGAAGCCCTTCAAGCCGTCCCGGCGCCGCCGGGGCACCACGTGGATGTGCAGGTGGGGGACGCTCTGGCTGATGCGGTTGTTGATGGCCACGAAGGAGCCTTCGGCCAGCAGGCCCGCTTCCATGGCCCGGGCCAGCAGCGCCGCGTCGGCAAACAGGGGTTTCAGGAGGCGGGCCGGCAATTCCGGCAGGGTCGGATAATGGCTCTTGGGCACCAGCAGCAGTGCCCGGGGAACAGGGGCTTGTGGTCCAGGAAGGCCAGGGAGAACTCGTCCTCGAACACCACGTAGGCGGGCAGCTCCCGGGAAATGATGCGACAGAATTTGCAGGGTAATTCCATGGCGGCGATCTATGGTTAGTTCAAGGTTCAAAGTTCAAAGTTGAGACTTCTGCGAAAGTTCCCCTTTTTGTCATTCTGAGGGAGCGAAGCGACCGAAGAATCTCATAAGTACTTGAGGAAATACTGCGATCCTTCGCTTCGCACCGGATGACAAAATCAGTTTTCGCAGAAGTCTCAAGTTCAAAGTTGAACACAGGAGAATTTGACTTCGAACTTTGAACCAAAAGCAAACGCATGAACCGAAGTATTTTCCCCAGGCGAGACGCCTGGGCGGCCCGGGCTTGGCAGCCTGGGCCTCTGATAGCCTGGGCCCCTGGCCCGGGTGAACTAAATTCCGGATTTCCTGCGCCGGCGCGCCGCGCGCCCCGGTTCCCGGCGCCGCCCGGGAAACTTGACAGGCACCCCTCAGTACAGTAATTTAAGCATGTTTGGCGAACTCAGGGTCTGGTCCAGGGTACCCCCAAAGCTTCGCCTTTTCCAGAAGAATCAGCAGTCCCGGGCAAAAGGAAGTCGCCGCCGGACCATGCCCTTTGCCCCGGCCTCCAAGGAGATCTCGAGATGCTGCGAGCTGTGCGCCTGAAATTTTTTCTCCTCTTTTGCCTCACCGTCTTGGCCGTCGTCTTTGTGCTGCCCTCCGTGAGCGGTGAGTTGCCGGGCTGGTGGGAGCAACACGTCAGCCGCGGCCTGCATCTGGGCTTGGACCTGAAAGGGGGCATGAACCTGATCCTGCAGGTGGACATGGACGAGGCGATCAACAACTCCTTGAGCCGTGCCGGCGTGGACCTGAAGCAAAAGGCCGAAAAGGCGGGAATAGACCTGAAGCTGGGAGATCTGGCCCAGCGAGCCCTCCCCGTTACCCTGACCAACAGAGAGGATCAGGCCGCCTTCCTGAGGCTGCTGAAAGAGGAGTTCCCGACGCTGGCAGCCGGCGAGCCCCAGCGCCAGGATAACCACCTGGTCTTTGGCCTGACTGTCAAACCCGAGGAAATCAAGCGGTTGCAAGAGCGCACCCTTTCCCAAAGTCTGGAGGTGCTGCGCAACCGCATCGACCAGTTCGGGGTCACCGAGCCGGTATTGATACGCCAGGGAACCGAGAACATCGTGGTGCAGCTTCCCGGCATCCAGGACCCCCAACGGGCCCTGGACCTCATCGGCCAGACGGCGCAGTTGGAATTCAAGCTGGTGGACGATCAGGCTGGCCTTGATCTGCCGGGGCTGATTGACCAGGCCCTCAAGGAGGGCAAGCTGAAACCCGGCTATACCCAGGAGCAGCTCAATCAGGCCCTGGCCGGCAAGATCCCCCCGGACGATGAGGTCTATATCGAAAAGAAGGTCAACAACAGTACCGGGCGGCTGGAGAGGATTCCCCTGCTGCTGAAGAAGAAGGTGCTGATGACCGGCGCCGACATCAACGACGCCAGCGCCAACACCGGCCAATATAACGAGTATCTGGTCAATTTTGAGTTCAACAGCCGCGGGGCCCAGGAGTTCTCCCAGATCACCGAGGCCAACCTCCATAAACGCCTGGCCATCATCCTGGACAACGTAGTGCAATCCGCCCCGGTAATCCAATCCCGCATCGGCGCCCGGGGCCAAATCACCGGCTCCTTCACCCCCCAGGAGGCCCATGACCTGGCCATCGTCCTCAGGGCCGGGGCGCTGCCGGCCACGGTGAAGATCGTCCAGAATATTACGGTGGGCCCCACCCTGGGGGCCGACTCCATCAGGAAGGGCCTCACCGCAGGTATCCTGGCCACCATCCTGGTGGTGGGCTTCATGGTGTTCTACTACCGCTTCTCCGGACTGGTGGCCGACTACGCCTTGGTGATCAACATCATCTTCCTCCTGGGGGCCCTGTCCCTGTTCGGCGCCACCCTCACCCTGCCGGGCATCGCCGGCATCATCCTGTCGGTAGGCATGGCGGTGGACTCCAACGTCCTCATCTACGAGCGCATGCGGGAGGAGTTCCAGGCCGGCAAACCCTTGAAGGCCGGCATCGACGGCGGCTATGACAAGGCCTTCTGGACCATCATCGACTCCCACGTCACCACCCTGATCACCGCGGTGGTTCTGTTCCTTTTCGGCACCGGCCCCATCAAGGGCTTTGCCGTCACCCTGAGCCTGGGCGTCATCCTCAACCTGTTCACCGCCCTGTTTGGCACCCGGGTGGTCTATGACTGGCTGCTGATCAAGCGCTGGATCAAAAACCTCAGCTTCTTCCAACTCTTTGAAAAGCCCAACTTCGATTTCATCTCCTGGCGCCGCTATGCCTTCATCATCTCCGGGACGCTCTGCCTCCTGGGTCTCATCGGCTTCGTGCAACTGAGCCGGGGCCATGGCAACCTGGGGGTGGAGTTCAGCGGCGGCACCCTGGTGCAGATGAAAGCCGCCCAGCCCTTCACGGTGGACCGGGTGCGGGAGGCCCTGGCCAAGGAAGGCTGGGGCAACGCCGAGATCCAGCAGGTGGAAGAAGGCACGCAACTCATCATCAAGCTGAAAAAGTCACAAGAGTCGGTGGGCCAGATCTCCGCCCGCCTGACCGAGGTCCTGAACCAATCTTTGGCCGGCAACCATTTTGAGATCATCGGCAAATCGGAGATCGGCGCCTCCATCAGCCATGATCTGCGCAACAAGGCCATCGTCGCCATCGTCCTCTCCATGGTGGGGATTATGGTCTATATCGCCTGGCGCTTCGAATTCATCTTCGGGGTGGGCGCCAGCGGTGGCCACCCTCCATGACGTGCTGGCGGTCCTGGGGGTCTTCTGGCTGCTCAACCGGGAGATCACCCTGCTGGTGGTCACGGCGCTGCTCACCCTGGCGGGCTATTCCCTGACCGACACGGTGGTGGTCTTCGACCGCATCCGGGAGAATCTGGCCAGGCGCCGGGGCAAACTGGCCGAAATCATCAACCTGAGCGTCAACGAGGTGCTCTCCCGGACCATCATCACCAGCAGCACCGTGTTCCTGGTGGTCGTGGCCCTGTTCTTCTTCGGCGGCGTGGTCCTCCGGGACTTCGCCCTGGCCATGATCATGGGGGTCGTGGTGGGCACCTACTCCTCGGTCTTTGTGGCCAGCCCCGTGGTCTACGCCTGGCGCAAAGAGGCGCGGCGAGTGGTGGTGAAGCGGGAAAAGGTCGTGGAACTGGCGGCCCAGAAACAGAAACGGGATGAGAAGAAGGCGGCCAAGGCCGCCACCCCCAAGAAAAAAGGGCGGGAAGAAATAGGGTGATGCAGAACGCCCTGCTGCGGGCCTACCTGGAAGCCCGGCGGAACGCTTAAACCATGGTGGCAAAAACCGAAAACCGAAAACCGAAAACCGAAAACGAAGCGCCAAGGCCGAAGGCCTTGGTGCTCTACGGCTACGGCCTCAATTGCGACTACGAGACCGCCTTTGCCCTGGACCTGGCCGGGGCCGAGGCGGTCCGGGTCCACACCACCGATCTGCTGGAGAACCCCGCGACCCTCTGGAACTATCACCTGCTGGCGGTGCCGGGCGGCTTCAGTTGGGGGGATGAGCACGGCGCCGGGGTCATCCTGGCCCTCCGGCTGCGGCTGGCCCTGGGTTCGGCCCTCCAGGAGTTCATTGAGGCGGGGCGCCTGGTGATCGCCATTTGCAACGGCTTTCAGGTCCTGGTGAACCTGGGGCTGCTGCCGGGGCTGGCGGGACGCCCGGGGGAGAGCTTGGCGGCCCTGATCCCCAACGATTGCGGCAACTTCCGGGACGCCTGGGTGCATCTGCAGGTGACCCCGTCCCACTGCGTCTTCACCCGGGGGCTGGATCACCTGGAGCTGCCGGTGCGCCACGGGGAAGGGAAATTCTTCGCCGCCCCGGAGGTGCTCCGGGAAATTCAGGACCGGGGCCAGATCGCCTTGAAATACGCCCTGGCCGACGGGGCCGCAGCCGCCGGGCGCTTCCCGGACAACCCCAACGGCTCGCTGCTGGACATCGCCGGCATCTGCGACGCCAGCGGCCGGGTCCTGGGCCTCATGCCCCATCCGGAGGCCCACGTCACTTCCTTCCAACACCCCACCTGGACCCGGGAGAAGGAAGCCTGGCGCCGCCGGGGCCAACCCTACCCCGGACAGGTGGGCGCCGGCCTGGCCATCTTCCGAAACGCGGTGCGATTATTTGCAGGAAGGTCGCAGGATTTTAGGGAGGGCTCACGCCAAGACTGCCAAGTCCCCAAACGTAACCTCCAATAAATAAAGAAGGGGTGAGCCGTCGGGCTCGCCCCTCCTTTCTATACGGGTTGGGAGGGGGCTTGGGGAGGGCAGGGATGTCTTAGCATCCCTGGCCCTCCCCCAAAATTACTCATCTCTCCAGCAGCCGCGGCAGCAGATCCGCCGCCTGCTCCAGCAGGAGGCCCGCGTCCCGGGCGGCGGCCTCGGTGTAGGGGCGGGGCCGGTCCCCGGGGGTGCGGGAGTCGTAGAGGATGAAGGGGACCGGCTCCGGGCTGTGGGTGCGCAGGCTCAGGGGGGTAAAGTGGTCGCAGAGCACCAGGAGCCGATGATCTCCCAGGGTCTTTAAGCCGGCCAGCAGCGGCCCCACCATTTGGGCGTCGAAGTCCTCGATGGCCCTGAGCTTCAGTTCCAGCTCACCGCTGTGTCCGGCCTCGTCCGGGGCCTCCACGTGCACGAAGACCAGGTCCTGCTGCTTCAGGGCTTCCAGGGCCGCGGCCACCTTGCCCGCGTAATTGGTATCCAGGAAGCCGGTGGCCCCGGGCACCAGGATGGGGGTCAGGCCGGCGTATTTGCCGATGCCCCGGATCAGGTCCACCGCGGAGATCACCGCGCCGGAGAGGCCGAAGCGCTCCTTCAGGGTGGGGAGCTGCGGCGGCCGCCCCTGGCCCCAGAGCCAGATGGAGGTGGCGGGTTTTTTCCCCGCGGCCCGCCGCCGCCGGTTAACCTCGTAGTCCTGCAAGATCGGCCAGGAGGCCCGCACCAGCTCCCACAAGGGCGCGGCGGCCCCGGCCTCCATCAGGTGCCCCACCTCCCGGCCGCTCCAGTCATGGGGCGGATAGGTGCGCCAGGCCTCCCCCCCGCCCTCGGCCCATACCAGCAGGTGGCGGTAGCTGACCCCGGGGTAGAAGCGGCGCCCCTCCCGGCCCAGGGCCGAATCCAGGACCTGGATGATCTCCCGGGCCTCTTCGCTGCTGATATGCCCGGCGGAGTAGTCCTCCATGAAGATGCCGTCCGGATCAAAGCGCAGGGTCACCAGGTTGCAGCGAAAGGCCACCTCCCGGGGACCCAGGTCCACCCCCAGGGCGGCGGCCTCCAACGGGGCCCTGCCGGTATGGTAGCGGGCCGGGTCATAGCCCATGATGGCCAGGTTGGCGATATCGCTCCCCGGGTCCATGCCGGGGGGGATGGTGCGGGCCAGGCCCAGTTCCCCCCGCCGGGCCAGTTCGTCCAGATTCGGGGTGGCCGCGGCCTCCAGCGGAGTCCGGCCCGCCAATTGGGCCAGGGGGTAATCCCCCATGCCGTCGCCCACCAGGATGACGTATACCATCCTCAAGATTCCCGCTGGTTAAAGGGTGGTCTCCGTTTGCAAATCATCATTATCCTTGCCCAGGGTCTGTTCCAGGTAACTTTCATATTTATAGCGGTTTTCCGTAAAGCGGCGCTTCAACAGGACGGAGTCGATACTCCAGGTCCTGGATTTGGAAAGCCCGAAGAAGATGCGGCCATCCTTGGAAAAGCGGTATTCCCAGAGTTCGCCCTGATGGTGCGCCAACGGCTGGGAATATTGGACCGCGCTCCGGGAGGGAATAGCCGCTCCGGCCTTCAGGGCCTCTATGCCGGTATTATTCAGGGTGGCCAGGGCATCGGGAAGGGACGGGAAGATATCCGGGGAATTCTGGAGATCCAAGATATCTTGCAGGGCTCGCCGGGAGAAATGCAAGTTCCGATAAACCATATTGAGCCAGAGAAACTCCTGGGGCCTCCTGGCCTTCTGTTTGGCAGGGTCGGGATAGTTCAACTCCTCCACTTCCTTTAAGGCCTCCAGTTCTTTCATCTCCTTGAGGATTCTCTCCCGGTCCATTTCAATGATCTGCATCTTTTCCAGGGCTTCATTTCTGGCTGATTCGGCTTCTTGCAGGCTTTCCTGCATTTTCTTGCTTTTCCGGGATTGATGTTGGACGGCCTGCTGCCAGCGCCTCAATGGTCTCATTGGCGCCCCTCAGCCTGTCCTGGGCCTGTTCCTGGCTCCGGTCCAGGAGCTCCAGCCGCAGGTCCGCAGCCCCGATGTTGGTTTCCAGGTTTTGAATGCGCAATTCCCTGGCCTCCAGTTCAGAGGCATACCGGCTTTCCCGAAGTTCCTGGGATTGTCTTTGATACCGGGCGGTTATGGCGCAAATGCCGGCAAACCCAACCAATGCCATGAAATAGCTGAGAAGGCTAAAGGTAGAAACCGTATCGTAAGTGGGCAGCAGCCGACCCAGCCCCTGCGGCGCCTTCTCCACCAAATAAAGCCTGCCCAAGGCTGCCGACTCCACCCCGGGGACCGGCGCGGCCTGGGCGCCGGTGTACGGCCCGCTCAGACATGGCTGGGTGGCCGGATCCTTAAACAGATAATAGTACTTCTCGCCTTTCAGGAGGGCGGCGCCCCGGTTTCCGGGAGGCCAGGAGTCTGGGGCGTACTTGAGGTTTCCCAGCCCTATCCGTGAGCACCACGGCGTAAGGTCCGAGATTGGCGCTAAGGATCTCCTTAAGCAAATCCGGCCGCTGCTGCTCTTCCAAATAAGCAATGGCGTAAGGTAAGATGCTGCAGACACCCGCCAGTTCCTGTTGGCCGGATTTGGTCAGGGCCTCTTGCCGCGTTAAATTATTCTGCCAGGAGCCGAATACCAGGATGGCAATGAACATTGCCAACCAGACCCCCAGCCAGATGATATACGGAGATAAAACCCTGTCCTTCATGCCGCCGCTCTCAAATGCCCCTGTTCCACGAACCCATCCTCGCAAACCACAATCTCAGGTTGTCCATTTCTCCTTCCCCAACAGGAGCCTGGGAACCAGAATCCGGCAATCCGCCGGCGCCGCCCCTCAAATCCTGGCGGAGTGAAGGTGCGGGTCTTCGATGCGGTAAAAGATAGCCGGCGGGGAGACCACCGGCAGTTGGTCGATGATTTTGAGGGCCTGGCGGACGTCGGCCTCCCGGGCTTCGTGGGTGATCATGACAATGGGCACGGTGCACGCCACTTCCCGGCCTTTCTGGGTCACCGCGGCGATGCTGATGCCGTAATTGCCCAGGATCCCGGAGACCTGGGCCAGCACTCCGGGGCGATCCAGGGCGGCGAAGCGGAAATAGTAGTTGGTCACCAGATCATTCAGGGGTTTGATGAGCCGGGTCGACTCCAGGGCGGTGCGGCAGCCCAGGGGCGGCACCCGGCCGGCGCCTCCCCGCATCAGGTTGCGGGCCAGGTCCAGGATATCGCTCACCACCGCGCTGGCAGTGGGCATCATGCCGGCCCCCTGTCCGTACAGCAAAATGGGCCCGGTGGCGTCGCCGGTGACATAAACGGCGTTCATGGCCCCGTTGACCTGGGACATGATGTGCTCCCTGGGAATCAGGGTGGGATGCACCCTGGCCTCCACCCGATGGCCATCGTCCCGGGTGATGGCCAGGAGTTTCAGGCAGTAGCCGAATTCCCGGGCGAACTGCAAATCCAGGGGATCCAACTGACTGATGCCTTCCACCGCGATGGCTTCCAGGTCCAGGCGGGCGCCATAGGACAGGCTCATGAGGATGGCCAGCTTATGGGCCGTGTCGGTGCCTTCCACGTCCAGGGTGG
Organism: uncultured delta proteobacterium; assembly: GCA_963808395.1. Lineage (GTDB taxonomy): Bacteria > Desulfobacterota > Desulfobaccia > Desulfobaccales > 0-14-0-80-60-11 > JAPLJC01. The sequence continues at coordinate 165,847 of CAWEFJ010000021.1, forward strand.
GGTCAGCCTCGGCGTAGCCGGCGGCCTGGGCCTCGGCCAGGGCCTGGGCGTAGGAAATGCCCTGTTGGGACATCTGGGTGAGGATGTAGTTGCAGGTGCCATTCAGGATGCCGAAGAGCTCCTGGATGCGGTTGGCGGCCAGGCCCTGGCGCAAGGCCAGGATGATGGGGATGCCGCCGCACACCGCGGCTTCGAAGGCGATCTCCACCCCTTGGGCCGCGGCGGCGGCCAGCAGGTCGTTGCCGTGATGGGCCAGCAAGGCCTTGTTGGCGGTGACCACGTGCTTGCCCCGCTCGATGGCGGCCAGGATATAGTCCCGGGCAATGGTCAGTCCGCCGATGAGCTCCACCACGATGTCGATGCCGGGGTCATCCAGGATCTCCTCAGCCCGGGAGGTGAGCAGCTCCGGGGGGACGGCCACGGCCCGGGGACGCTCCAGGTCCAGATCCGCCACCTTGGCCAGCACCAGGTCGGCGCCCAGGCGCCGGGCCAGCAGCTCCCGCTGCTCGGTGAGGAGGCGCACCACCCCGGCGCCCACGGTGCCGAAGCCTATTAGTCCCACTTTAACGGTTTTCATCTGCATCCCAACGTACCACCAGAAAGGCCAGCACCAACCGGCTAAGAACGCCAAACCTGCACCCTGAACCTAAAACAGGTTGTAAAAGCCTATCCGGCTTTGCGACTTCTAGGGCGTTTTGTTGGGCCAACGGATTTCTGCGCCACTTCTATAAGATGGCGAAGGGCTTCATTAACCAATTCTTCGGAGGTAAATACCTTCGCCACATCGGGGCTGAGGAGGACCACATTGGTTCCGCCCCGGTAATCTTCCAAATACTTACCCCGAACACCCCGGCCCAGGTCTTCACGCCGGTACTCCGGGCGCATTTCCTCTGATTTATCCTTCCTCATAGATGTTTCGCTGGTTCGAGCCGGCGAGGGCGCCGGCTCCGCCTTTCACTTCGGCGCCGCCGGCAGGCCCAATTCTTCGGGACTCTTGCGCAGCACCTGGCGGAGGCCCCGGATGGCCTGGTTAGTGCGATGGACGTTCTCCACCAGGGCGAAGCGCACGTATTCGTCGCCGAATTCGCCGAAGCCCAGCCCCGGAGCCACCGCCACCTTGGCCTCCCGGATAAGCATCATGGCGAATTCCACCGATCCCAGGTGCCGGAATTTCCGGGGAATCCGGGCCCAGACGAACATGGTGCCCCGGGGCGGCTCCACCCGCCAGCCGATGTTGTGCAGACCCCGGCACAGGGCGTCCCGCCGCTCTTGATAAATCGCCACCGTCTGCCGGACGCAGTCGTAGGGGCCGTTCAGGGCGATGATGGAGGCGATCTGGATGGGTTGAAAGACCCCATAGTCCAGGTAGCTCTTGATGCGGGTCAAGGCGTGGATCAGACGCCGGTTGCCCACCACGAAGCCCATGCGCCAGCCGGGCATGTTGTAACTCTTGGACAGGGAGAAGAGCTCCACCCCCACCTTCTTGGCCCCGGGCGCCTGGAGGAAGCTGGGAGCCGCGTAATCGTCGAAGACCAGGTCGGCGTAAGCGAAGTCGTGGATGATATAGACGCTGGTACTTGTTGGCGTAGTCCACGATCCGCTTGAAAAATTCCAGGTCCACGCACCGGGTGGTGGGGTTGTGGGGAAAGGAGATGATCAGCATCTTGGGCCGCGGCCGGATCAACTCGGTGAGGTTGTACAAGTCCTCAAAAAAGTCCCGGTCGTGGGCCAAGGGAATGGACACCAGTTGGCCCCCGGAAATAACCACCGAGGCGGAATGGATGGGGTAGGTGGGATTGGGCACCAGCACCACGTCCCCGGCCTCCACCGTGGCCAGCACCAGGTGCGACAGGCCCTCCTTGGCGCCGATGGTGGCGATGGCCTCGGTTTCCGGATCGATGTCCACCCCGAAGCGGCGCTTGTACCAATGGGAGATGGCCAGCCGCAGCTTGGTAATCCCCCGGGAGGCGGAATACCGGTGGTTGGCCGGTTTGCCCGCGGCCTCGATGAGCTTCGCCACGATGTGGGGCGGGGTGGCCAGATCGGGGTTACCCATTCCCAAATCGATGATGTCTTCCCCGCGCCGCCGGGCCTCCATCTTCAGGGCGTTGACCGTGGCGAACACATACGGGGGGAGGCGCTTCATGCGGGGGAATTCTTCTATGGCCTTCATGCAGGTCTCCTTCAGGCTAAGCGGGCGAGATTTCCAGAAAATTATTATCGCAAATGGCCGGGACTTGTCAAATAGCGATTTGCAGGGAATCCCCGGTTTTACCTGAGGGCCCCCCTTCCCTTGCCATTGCCGGGGCGATTGGATAGAATGGCGCCATGAACCGGCTGTTTGCCTTTTTCCTCAGGCTGTTCGGCTGCTTCCTGGCCGCCAAGTTCCTGGTGCAGGCGGTGGACCTGAACAGCCGGACTTACCTCTTGAGCCTGACGGCCCTGTTCATCATCAATGTTTACCTGTTTGAGATCCTGGTGTACCGGGACCGCCGCGCCCCCCAGGGAGCGCCCTCCGGAAGCTGCCCCCGAGCAGTCCCCGGAAGAGCAGCCGTAATCTTCCCGGGGACCCTGGCAACGAGAGCCCGGAGAGGGGCGGGCGCCTGGAAGTTTCATCATTTTTTCCTTGACACTAATTTTGTGAATGTTTTAACATTCTTTTGTTTTATAAAGGATAACTATGAAACTGCTACCCCTGCTGTCGGAAAGAAAAACCAGCCTCATGGAGCGGTGGCAGCATCGGCTTTTTGAGAGCTATCCTGCTGAAACTGCTATCTTTCTGGAAAAAGAGAAGGATCATTTCGGCAACCCGGTGGGGCAGCGCCTCTCCCAGGGTCTCCGGGGGCTGGTGCAGGCGTTCCTGACGGAGATGGACCGGGAGCAGGTCCTGGCCAGTCTCGATGAAATCCTGAGGATCAGGGCCATCCAGGATTTTGCCCCATCCCAGGCCCTGGCCTTCATTTTCCTTTTGAAGAACGTAATTCGCGAGGTGCTGGCCCCGGAGCTTAAGGGCGGCCAATATTCCCAAGAACTTCAGGAATTGGAGGCCCGCATCGACGGCCTGGCCCTGCTGGGCTTTGACGTTTATACCCAGCGCCGGGAGCAGCTCCACGAGGTCCGGGCCAACGAGATCAGGAACCGGGTCAGCGGCTTGCTGCGCCGCACCGGATTGTCCTTATGAGCAGAGGCGGCGGCAAGTGGTAAACCCCTGGCAAATAGAGACGAGGTGAGGGTAGATGGATTTTTTTAAACGTCATTTCACGGTGGCCCTGGCGGCCGTCCTGGGGCTCGTCCTGGTGGCCTACGTCGGGGCCTCGGCCAACTTACAGCTTCTCTTCGGGGTGGTGGCGCCGTATCTGGCCGTCCTCATTTTCGTGGAAGGATTTATCTATCGCCTCCTCCAGTGGTCCAGGTCGCCGGTGCCTTTCCAGATTCCCACCACCGGCGGCCAGCAGGAATCCCTGCCCTGGATCAAAAGAAACCTGGGCGACAAACTGGACAACCCCTACAGCACCAAGTACGTGATCGGCCGCATGGCTCTGGAAGTCCTGGCCTTTCGCAGCCTTTTCCGGAATCTGCGCAGCGAATTGCGCCAAGACCCGGAACACCCGGGGGGGGCCCGGCTGATTCACTGGTCCTACAAATGGCTGTGGCTGGGGGCCATTGCCTTCCATTACGCCTTCCTGGTCGTTGTGCTGCGGCACCTGCGCCTGTTCACCGAGCCGGTGCCGGGCTTCGTCCAACTGCTCGACAGCGTGGACGGCTTCCTGCAGTTCTTCACCCCGGTCTTTTACCTCAGCGGCGCGGTGCTGGTGCTGGCGGTCGCCTATCTGCTGGCCCGCCGCCTCACCAACCCCATGCTGCGCTACATTTCCCTGGCCGCCGATTACTTTCCCCTGCTGTTGCTCCTGGCCATCGGCATCTCCGGGATCCTCATGCGCTACGTCTATAAGGTGGACGTGGTGGCCGTCAAAGAGCTGACCCTGGGTCTGGTGACCCTGCACCCCAAGGTGCCGGCGGGCATCGGCCCCATCTTTTTCGTCCACCTCTTTCTGGTGAGCGTGCTCCTCGCCTACTTCCCCTTCAGCAAGCTGATGCACGCCCCCGGGGTCTTCCTGAGCCCTTCCCGAAATCTGCCCACCAACACCCGGGCGGTGCGGCACGTCAATCCCTGGAATTACCCGGTGAAGTTCCATCATTATGACGAATACGAAGATAGATTTCGGGAAGCCATGGTAGAGGCCGAAATCCCGGTGGAAAAGGAGCTGGAGTAACATGGCCAAAGCTAAGACCAAGGTTCCAAAACCAGAGGAAATCTTACCTGGGATAAGTTATCAGACCCCCGCCAAGGGCTGGATGGACCTCAAGCCGGAATTCAAGCCGGGAACCTATTGCAATCCCGCCAACCCCAAGTGGGCGGAATGGATCGACTATCCGTACCGCCGGAGCTGGTCGGTGACCGATGAGAACTGGGGCCTGCCCGCCGATTGGAAAGAGATCATCCTCCAGGGCATGGAAGACCGCCTCAACCGCTTCCGTTCCCTGAAGCTCTTCTTCGACATCTGCGTGCGCTGCGGCGCCTGCGCCGACAAGTGCCACTTCTTCCTGGGTACCGGGGACCCCAAGAATATGCCGGTGCTCCGGGCCGAGCTGATGCGCTCGGTATATAAGCGCTATTTCAAACCGGCGGGCAAACTCCTGGGAGAGCTGGCCGGGGCCCGGGACCTCACGGAAGAGGTGATCAAGGAGTGGTTCTACTATCTCTACCAGTGCACCGAATGCCGGCGCTGCTCCCTGTTTTGCCCCTACGGGATCGACATGGCCGAAATGACCATCCTGGGCCGGGAACTCTTGAGCTCCATCGGGGTAAACATCGAGTGGACCATGGCCTCGGTGGCCCAGTGCTATGACAAAGGCAGCCACATCGGCGCCACCCCCCAGGCGATGAAGGACATGATCGACTTCTTCGCCGAGGAAAACGAGCGGGTCACCGGGATCAGCACCCCGATCACTTACAACCGCAAGGGTGCGGAGATCCTCTTCGTGGCGCCCTCGGGGGACTACTTCGCCGACCCGGGCACCTATACCTTTATGGGGTACCTGCTGCTCTTCACTTACCTGGACCTGGATTGGACCCTGAGCACCTATGCGGCGGAGGGCGGCAACTTCGGCTTCTTCATGTCCCACGAGATGGGCAAACGCCTCAACGCCAAGATCTACCACGAAGCCAAGCGCCTGGGGGTGAAATATATCATCGGCGGCGAATGCGGCCACATGTGGCGCATCGTCAACCAGTACATGGACACCTTCAACGGGCCGGCGGATTTCCTGGAGGTGCCCAAATCCCCCATCACCGGCACGGTGTTCGAAAACGCCGCCAGCACCAAGATGATCCACATCTCGGAGTTCACCGCCGACCTGATCCGGCATAATAAATTGAAACTGGACCCCCAGCGCAACGCCCATATCAAGCTGACTTTCCACGACTCCTGCAACACCAGCCGGGGCATGGGGATCTTCGAGGAACCCCGCTACATCATCAAGAATGTCCTGCCCGAAGGGCATTTCTTCGAGATGCCGCCCAACACCATCCGGGAGAAGACCTTTTGCTGCGGCAGCGGCAGCGGCTTCAACGCCGACGAATACCTGGAGACCAGGCTCCGGGGCGGGCTGCCCCGGGCCAACGCCGTCCGCTACGTGGCCGAGAAATACGGGGTGAACCATCTGGGCTGCATCTGCGCCATCGACCGGGCGGTGCTGCCCACCCTGTTGAATTACTGGGTCCCGGAGATGGAGGTCACCGGCATCAGCGAAATGGTGGGCAACGCCCTGGTATTTCCCGATGAGATAGAGCGCACCACCGACCTCCGGGATCGAGACCTGGTGGGCTTTGGTTCGCCCGAGGAAGGGGAGGAAGCGGACTAGCCATGGCAGATAAATACCAAAACGAATTCGGCGGCTTTGCCGAGAAGCCCAAGGTCCCCAAGAAGTTCTATGACCTCAAATATATCCTCTTGGGCCTGGCCATCTTCTTCGGTCTGGTTATCTCCCCCATCTTGCCCAACCTGGGGAAGATCGTGGCGGCGCCGTCGCCCAAGCTGGACACCCCGGCCATCCTCAAGCTGGCGGAGAAGGAGCGGCAGTGCGTCATGCCCACCCCCTACATGCGGGCCAACCATATGCAGATGCTGATCGACTGGCGGGAAAAGGTGATCCGCAGCCATGAGCGGCGGGCACCGGGATAACCGGATCTTCGTAAATCCCGAGGGCAAGAAGTACCTGGCCAGCCTTTCCAATACCTGCATGGAATGTCACTCCAACAAGAGCAAATTTTGCGATCAATGCCACAACTATGTCGCGGTAACCCCCAACTGCTGGGGTTGCCATCTGGATAAGGAGCAGAAGGTGGCGGAGGGGGGGGCGAAGTGATGGGTATGGACAGAAGGGATTTTATCAAACTAGCCGGTCTCTCCACCTTACTGGGGCTGGGGGGCAAATCCGCCTTGGAATTGCTGCGGCCCGGTCAGGTGGCAGCCGCCATGGAGGCGGAGCCGGAAGCCCTGACCGCCAAGAGATGGGCCATGGTGGTGGACATGCGCAAGCTGGACGAGCAAACGGCCCAGAAATGCATCGTCGCCTGCCACCGGGTCCACAACGTCCCCGATTTCAGTAATCCCATCGATCCGGCCCTGAAAGTCAGCCGACGCGCAAAAGGTCCGCTGGGAGATCAAGTGGATCTGGACCGCGCCTTATGACAACGCCTTTCCCGGGGACGGACAGGAGTATATGGACGAGAAGGTCAAGGACCTTAAGTTCCTGTTGCTTTGCAACCATTGCGACAATCCCCCCTGCGTGCGGGTCTGCCCCACCAAGGCCACCTTCCGCCGGGACGACGGCATCGTGATGATGGATATGCACCGCTGCATCGGCTGCCGCTTCTGCATGGCCGGCTGCCCCTTCGCGGCCCGGAGCTTTAACTGGAAAGACCCGCGGCCTTACATCAAGGAAGTGAACCCCGACTACCCCACCCGGGAAATCGGGGTGGTGGAAAAGTGCACCTTCTGCGCCGAACGGCTGGCCGAGGGGCTGATGCCCGCCTGCGTGGTAGCTTCCCAGGGAGCCCTGGCCTTCGGCGATCTCAGGGATCCCAAGTCCAAGGTGAGGGAACTGCTGGACGCCAATTTTACCATCCGGCGCAAGCCCTTCCTCGGCACTAACCCTCAGGTTTACTATATCGTGTGAGGTAGCCATGCTGGAAAATGCCTTTACCGGAACCAAGAGGTATTATGGATTGCTGGCCATTTTGGCGGGCCTCTTCGCCTTGGGATTCCTCTTCTATCTGAAACAGCTCACCACCGGCCTGGGCATCACCGGCATGGGCCGGGACGTCTCCTGGGGCTTTTACATCGCCCAATTTACCTACCTGGTCGGAGTGGCGGCCTCCGCGGTCATGGTGGTTCTCCCTTACTACCTGCACAACTACAAGGCCTTCGGCCGGGTCACCATCCTGGGGGAATTCCTGGCGGTGGCCGCGGTAATCATGTGCGTCACCTTCGTGCTGGTGGACATGGGGCGGCCGGACCGGGTGCTCAACGTCTTCAAGTACCCCACTCCCAACTCGGTCATGTTTTGGGATATCATCGTCTTGAACGGCTATCTCCTGCTCAACATCCTGATCGGCTGGAACGTGCTGGAATGCGAACGCCATGACGTGCCGCCTCCCCATTGGGTCAAGTTCCTCATCTACGTCTCCATTCCCTGGGCGGTCAGCATCCACACGGTAACCGCCTTTCTTTATGCCGGCCTGCCCGGCCGGAGCTACTGGCTCACCGCCATCATGGCCCCCCGCTTCCTGTCCTCGGCCTTTGCCGCAGGCCCGTCCCTGCTGGTGCTTTTATGCCTGCTGGTGCGGAAATACACCAAGTTTGACCCGGGGCGGGAGCAGATCCAAAGCCTGGCGAAAATCGTCACCTACGCCACCCTGATCAACGTCTTCTTCTTTTTCTGCGAAATCTTCACGGTGTTTTACAGCCAGATCCCGGAAGAGATGATGCACTTCAAGTACCTGTTTTGGGGGCTGGACGGTTTCGGCCGGCTGGTGCCCTTCATGTGGTTCTCCATCGTCGGCATGACCATCGCCGCCCTGCTCCTGGTCAATCCGAAATTTCGCCGGAATGAAAACACCCTGGCGGCCCTGTGCGGCATGGTGATCATCACCACCTGGATCGACAAAGGACTGGGGTTGATGACCGGCGGCTTCGTCCCCAATCCCCTGGAGAAGATCACCGAATACTGGCCCACCGTGCCCGAGGCCCTCATCGCCCTGGGGGTCTGGGCCCTGGGCTTCTTAATTCTCAGCATCCTCTACAAGGTGGCGGTCTCCATTAAGGAGGAGGTGCGGGCCTAGGCGGGAGGGGCTCACTTAGTACTCGATTTCCTAAATCCGATAACGTATTTATTAGCGGCAGAGAGCAAGTGATTAATTCCCCTCACCCTAACCCTCTCCCCCATGGGGAGAGGGGATAAAGAACGCACTCCTGTAATACTCCCTCTCCCCGGCGGGGGGAGAGGGCTGGGGTGAGGGGGGGCCGATAAGAAACATCACCGTATTTAAAAAATCGTATACTTAAGAAAGCGCCTTGGCTGAGGAACCATATAATTTCGCAAGTGAGGTGTTTGGCACCTTACCAAAAACGTCGCCTTTCGGATCGACGTTTGATATCCGGAAACAATCCTAAAGGGAGGTAAGTTTAATGGCCTGGCAGGTGGAAGTCGATCACGAAAAGTGCACCGGGGACGAAGAGTGCGTCAATGTTTGTCCGGTGGGCGTCTTCGAGATGCAGGAAGGCAAGGCAGTCCCGGTCAATGAAGAGGAATGCCTGGGCTGCGAGAGCTGCGTCGAGGTCTGCCCTTCCAGCGCAATTACCGTAACCGAAATCTAAAACCGGTTCATCCCTCGCCAAAAACGCCGGCCTGGTTTGCAGGCCGGCGTTTTTGCTGGCGCCGCCGTGCTTTTCTAAGACTTGAAGGGTACTTACCAGGTGGACCGGCACCCGGGAGTTGGCCAGCACCTTTTTGGCCACGCTGCCGAAATCGCTGCTCTTCTGGTCCAGATCATCCTGGCCGCGGCCATGCCTGGTGAGCACCACCAGGTCCGCCTTCTCTTTCTTGACGGCCTTGAGGATCTCGGTGGCCGCATCGCCCTGCACCAGGCGTAATTCGATCTTGGGGCAGGCCTTCAACTCCTTTTCGCAGACTTCCTCCAGTTGTTGTTTGGCGTGTTTCAATTCCCATTCCTGAAAATGCTTCAGGTTCTCCGGGCTGGGATAGTTGCCATAGGCGGGAAAATGGGCCATTAAATCTACCCCCACATAGAGGAGGACGACCTTGGCTTGATACTTTTCCGCCAGCGATTCCACGTGCTTGGCGGCTTTGATCGAATTTTTGGAAAGATCGGTGGGCCAGAGAATGGTATGCACTTCCATGGAAAACCTCCTGTCCGCGAGGTAGATGTTCCGGTCTTCTTTGCGAGCACGGAAGATGTGACCAGCAAGCTAAAATTATATGGCCCCCTGGCCGGATGTCAAGGCCCGGGGGGGCTTGGCTCAGGAGATCGCCAGGCGGCGGGCGCCCCGTTGGCCCAACCGGCATTGATAACTCATCACTTTTTTCCACTGGCTAGCTTTTTCAAAACCGCGGGGTCGGTAATGGTTATCCTGCCCTTCTCCACTTCTATCACCCCTTGACTTTTCAATCGGGACAGGGTTCTGGACAAGGTTTCCCCAATCGTTCCAAGATAAGCAGCCAGATGGGTCTTGGTGGTGGGCAATTCGAAGGCCAGTCCTTTCTCAATCCGACCGTGGCTCTCCTGGCAGCGCTCCAAAAGGTAGCGGGCCAGGCGGGCCGATACTTCTTTTAAGGAAAGATCTTCCAATTGCCGGGTCAAGTGGAGCATCAAGCGGCTCAAGGTGGCCAACATATTCCGGGCCAGGGTGGGTGAGGCCGCCAGGTGCCGCAAGAATGGGGCTTTAGGGAAGAACAGGGTTTGACAATCCTCCAGGGCCATGGCGGTGGCCGGGTAGGAGGCGTCGCTGAAGACCGCGGCCTCGGCAAAGGTCTCTCCGGGGCCCACCAGCCTGATGATATATTCCTTGCCATCCGGAGAACTCTTCACCAGTTTGACATAGCCGCGGCTGAGGAGGTAGAAACCCTGGGCCTCCCGGCCCTCCCCGAAGATGGTGGCCTGGCGGGCAAAGGCCTTGCTCACCGCCAGGTGCGCCAGGGCCTCCAGGTCCGCCTCCGGCACCCCGGAGAAGAGATAGACGCCCCGCAGGATCTTTTCCTTTTGCCCGGCTTCCTCTTTGCCCGTGTCCGCCACTGCGTCCTCCTCTCGCCCCGCGCCCTCTCGAGGTTATCTAAACCTTGCCTGATTATCGTAAATAAATCAAGCCGCTGGCCGTCAGGGCCGGGAGGCCGCGGATTACTGTTGACGCCAGGAGGCTCCCTTTGGTAGATTTGAGACCTCTGCAAAAAGCACGTAGAACAGCCGCCCGCGGCTAGATTTTCTTTGATCCGGGGTACTGGAGCCCGGGAAAACCGCACCCCCACTCACAGGAGGGCCTCATGAGCCGTTATTCATGGCCGTTAATTATCCTAACCCTGGTGCTCTGCCTGGCCGCCGGCTGCGGCCGCGCCCCGGAAAATGAAATCCGCCTCGGGGTCAACGCCGAACTCACCGGCAGCAAACCCACGGTGGGCGATTCCTGCAAAAAGGCGGCGGAACTCCTGGCCGCCCAGGTCAACCAGGCGGGCGGCCTCAAGCTGGGGGACAAGAAATACCCCATCAAGCTGTTCATGGAAGACAACGAAGACAAGGCCGAGTCCGCCGCGGCCGCGGCCCAGAAGCTCATCAGCCAGAACAATGTCCTGGCCATCATCGGCCCCAACGCCTCGGGCAATGCCATCCCCGCGGCCCGCATCTGCGAAGACGCCGGGGTGATCATGATCAGCCCCTGGTCCACCAACCCCAAGACCACCGAAGGCAAGAAATTCGTCTTCCGGGCCTGCTTCATCGACGATTTCCAGGGCCAGGTGATGGCCAAGTTCGCCCGGGAGAACCTCAAGGCCCAGACCGCCGCGGTGCTCTACGACGTGGCTTCGGAATACAACAAAGGCATTGCCGAGTATCTTCAAGAAATTCTTCGAGGCCGCGGGCGGCAAGGTGGTGGCCTTCGAATCCTACACCAAGGACGACAAGGATTTCTCCTCCCAGCTCACCCTCATCAAGGCGGCCAACCCCGGGGTCCTGTTCCTGCCCAACTATTACAACGAAGTGCCCCTGCAGGTGCAGCAGGCCCGGCGCCTGGGGATCACCTGCCCCTTCATCGGCTCCGACTCCTGGGGCAGCCCGGAAATCTTGACCCTGGGCGGGGCCGACCTGGACGGCTCCTACTTCAGCACCCACTATGCCCCGGATATCGCCACGCACACCGCCCAGAAATTCATCCGGGACTATGAAGCCAAGTACGGCAAAAAACCCGACGACGTGGCCGCCCTCACCTATGACGCCGGGGGCTTGCTGTTGCGCCGCCATCACCCAGGCCGGGGCCCTGGACCGCCAGAAGGTGCGGGACGCCCTGGCCGCGGTGCAGGAATTCGAAGGGGTGACCGGCAAGATGAAATTCCACGGCACCGGCGACCCCATCAAGAGCGCGGTCATCATCCACGATCAAGGATGGCAAGTTCAAGTATTATGCCACGGTGCAGCCTTAGAAGCGGGGCGGTGCGGTTTTCGGCAACCACCAGATCCAGGACTCGCCGGTGCTCTATCCGCCCAGACTGCTGGCGTTCTAAACGTACTAAATCTTTGGCACTACTCCTCCCGCCCGAGGCGAAGTGGCATCCTGCTTTCCGGTGCCTGTTACAACTCTCTCCTTGACCGAAAACTCGGGCACGGTGATTAAAACCCATGTTCCAGCATCCTGGCCCAAAATGTCCTGAACGCCCTGCAACTGGGGAGCGTCTACGCCCTCATCGCCCTGGGCTACACCATGGTCTACGGCATCCTCACCATGATCAACTTCGCCCACGGCGACATCTTCATGGTGGGCACCTACCTCAGCCTGGCCGGGGCCGCCTTCCTGCTGGGCCTGCCCTTTCATCTGCCCCTGTTCTGGTCTTCACCGGGGCCCTGACCTTCAGCATGCTGCTGACCGCGCTCTTGGGGGTGACCATCGAACGCCTGGCCTACCGCCCGCTGCGCCAGGCCCCCCGGGTCTCGGCGGTGATCACCGCCCTGGGGGTGGGCCTGTTCCTGGAAAATTTCACCCTGGGCCTGCTGGGGCCGGAGCCCCGGCACTTCCCGACGCCTCATCACCATGACCCCCTGGGAGGTGGCCGGCCTCACCATCACCCCGCTGCAAGTGCTCATCATCCTCCTGGCCGCGGTCCTGATGGTCCTGCTGGACCTGCTGGTGCGCCGGACCCTGCTTGGGCATGGCCATGCGGGCCATCTCCTACAACCGCCCCATCGTGCCCCTCATGGGGGTGTCGGTGGACCGGGTCATTTCCCTCACCTTCGCCATCGGCTCGGCCATCGCCGCGGCCGGCGGCCTGATGTACGGCCTGGCCTACCCGGTGCTGGACCCCTACATGGGCGTCCGCATCGGCTGGTGGGCCTTCATCGCCGCGGTGGTGGGCGGCATCGGCAATATCCGGGGCGCCATGCTGGGGGGCTTTATCCTGGGCACGGTGGAGGTCTTCACCCCGCTGATGCTGCCGTCTTCCACCTACCGGGACTTCGTGGCCTTCTCGCTGCTGCTGCTGCTCCTGGTCTTCAAACCCACCGGCCTCCTGGGCCGGCCGGTGTTTGAGAGGGTGTAGAGTGGCAGTAGCGTGCTAGTGAGCCAGTGAGCCAGTTGACCTTTCTGCGAGTGCTGATTTCCAAGCCCGCTAGGCGCCCTGAATGCCAAGCTTTATCCGAAAATCTACTGATAGTGCGGCACAAGCCGCCTTCTAAGTAAGGAGACAGCGCTCAAACAGCCTGACCACTGGCTACTGACTACTGGCTACTGACTACTATTATTAATGGCAATTTCTGATAAACGACAAAACTCCTCATCTGGCTTGGCGCGGCCCTCTTGCTGGCCCTGGCCTGGGTCTTGCCCGACTACCGGGCCTGCTCAACCCCTACGTGGTGCAGATCCTCATGTACGTGGGGATCAACATGATCCTCACCCTGAGCCTCAATCTGGTGAACGGCTACATGGGGGAGTTCTCCGTGGGCCACGCCGGCTTCATGGGCATCGGCGCCTACGTGGCCTCCGTCCTCACGGTGGCGGTGCTGCCCCGGGCCTGGGCGCCCTGGCTCTTCCCGGCGGTGCTGGTGATCGGCGGCCTGGCCGCGGCCGCGGCCGGCCTGATCGTGGCCTATCCCTCCTTCCGCACCCGGGGGGATTACCTGGCCATCGTCACCCTGGCCTTCAACATGATCGTCAAGAGCGTCCTGGAGAACATCGACGCCCTGGGCGGCCCCCGGGGCTACCTGGGCATGCCCCGCCTCACCAACCTCTTCTGGGTGGCCGCCTGGGTGCTGATCACCCTGTTGGCGCTGCGCAACCTGGTGTACTCCAACTTCGGCCGGGGCATCATGGCCATCCGGGAAGACGAAATGGCCGCCAACCTCACCTCGGTGGACACCCGGCGCCTGAAGCTCTACGCCTTCCTGATTTCGGCCTTTTTCACCGGGGTGGCCGGGGGCCTGTACGCCCACCTGCTGCAGTTCATCAACCCCCGGAGCTTTTCCATCCTGAAATCCACCGACATGCTGGTCATGGTCTATCTGGGCGGGGTGGGCAGCCTCACCGGCTCGCTCCTGGGCGCGGCCATCTTCACGGTGCTCATGGAACTGCTGCGCTTCCTGGGGATCTGGCGCTGGGTGGTGGGGCCGCTGCTCCTGGTCCTGCTGATGATCTTCCGGCCCCAGGGCCTCATGGGCTTTAAAGAGGCCCGCTGGCTCAGGCCGGCGCCCCTATTTACGGCGAGGGCCAGAGCGTAGTGGCCGATAAGCAGTGACCCAGATGAGGGTGGGCGCTGCCCGCCAATCCTGGGCAAAGAACCGCCGGGGCGGCGGTCACTTGTCCTCGTTCCCAGTTGTACTTGGGAACGAGGTTACGCCCCATCTCGACCCGGGCGCGAGATCAAGCGCTGAACGGCGGCGGTCTAACGTGGCGATGGAACCCATGACGCCCTTATTAGAAGTCATCGACTTGTCCCACCACTTCGGCGGCCTCCAGGCCATCGCCGATTTTTCCCTGAGGTTCAGCCCGGGGAGCTGGTGGGCCTCATCGGCCCCAACGGCGCCGGCAAGACCACCATCTTCAATCTCATCACCGGGGTCTTTCGCATCAGCCAGGGCCGGATTCGCTTTCCGGGGCAGGACATCAGCGCCTGGCGCTCCCACCGCATCACCGCCGCCGGCATCGCCCGGACCTTTCAGAATATCCGCCTGTTCAAGGAGTTGAGCGTCCTGGACAACGTCCGCCTGGGGGCCTTCGCCCAGCACCGCTACGGCCTTGTGGAGGCCCTGCGGCCGCAGCCGCGCCTTTCAAGGACGAAGAGCGGCGCCTGACCCGGCGGGCCTGGGAACTGCTGGAGCGCTTTCAGCTGACCCACTACGCCGACACCCCGGCCCGGCACCTGCCTTACGGGGAGCAGCGCCGCTGCGAGATGGCCCGGGCCCTGATCAGCAGCCCCCGGCTGCTGCTCCTGGACGAGCCCGCCGCGGGCATGAACCAGTCCGAGGCCGAGGACCTGATCCGCATCATCCGCGAGTTGAAAGACGAGTTCCGCCTGACCATCATCCTGATCGAGCACCAGATGCGGGTGGTCGTGAACCTCTGCCAGCGGGTGACGGTCCTGGATTTCGGCTGCACCATCGCCGCCGGCCCGCCCCAGGAGATCCAGCACCACCCCGCGGTCCTGGAGGCCTACCTGGGCAAAGACGGCGAGCCTGGGGAGCGATGCCCCTGGATGCCGGAAGGGAGGGGAGGCCCCATGAAGCTGCATGACCCTGACCCTTCCGCCCTCTTACCATCCCTCTGCTCGACGTCGAAGATCTCTGGGTCTCCTATGACCGCATCAACGCGGTGCGGGGGGTCTCTTTTGCCGTGGGGGCCGGCGAGATCGTCACCCTCATCGGGGCCAACGGCGCCGGCAAGTCCACCATCTTGCAGGCCATCTCGGGGCTCTTGCCGGTGGCCCGGGGCCGGGTTTCCTTCGCCGGGGAGGATCTGCTGCGGCTGCCGGCGCACCTGCGGGTGAAGCAAGGGGCATGGCCCATGTCCCGGAAGGCCGGGGCATCTTCGGCAACCTGACGGTCCTGGAAAATCTGCGCCTGGCGGCCTACCTGCGCCGGGACGGCGAAATCCAGAGCGGGACCTGGAGGAGGTCTTCCGCCTCTTCCCCCGGCTGGAGGAGCGGCGGCGCCAGTGGGGCAACACCCTGTCCGGCGGCGAGCAGCAGATGCTGGCGGTGGGCCGGGCCTTGATGAGCCGGGCCAGGCTCTTGCTGCTGGATGAGCCCTCCATGGGCCTGGCCCCCCTGCTGGTGCGGGAGATCTTCCGGGTGATCCGGCGCATCAACCGCCAGGGGGCCGCCATCCTGCTGGTGGAGCAAAACGCCAACCTGGCCCTGGAGGTGGCCCACCGGGCCTATATCCTGGAGACCGGGGAGATCGCCCTCTCCGGCCCGGCCGCCGAACTGCGCCACCACCCCCAGGTCCTGGCGGCCTACCTGGGGGGCTAGGGGCGACCCGCTGGGTCGCCCCCGGCCTCTCAATCTTCTGCGATCTTCTCGATGTGGTGGACCCGGAGAAATAACCCGGGCTTCAGGGGGGAGAGCTCACCGTAGATCAGGATGTGGTCCAGGCGCTTGATCTTATACTGCTTCTCCTGCTCCGGGCTCAGGGCCGCCAGGTCGTAGTAGCCCTCCATTTTTTCCGAGGCGTAGGTGGCAAACCATCTGAGCCGATACCAACTCACCGGGTAGCGGGGCAGGGTCAGGTAATTCCTCACCACGGCCGGATCATAGGTGAGATATTGCCAAAAATAGGCCCGGACCCGGACCAGGTCGCCGGCCTTCAGCCCGGCCTGGGCGGGGTTCAGCAAGTCCTGATACTCGATGGCCCGATAGGCCTGGGCTTCGAAGTTCGGGGGCGCCGGCCGCAGTTCGCCGCAGGCGCTGGCCGCCAGGCAGACGGCCAGGGCCAGCAGGATCCCCAAAAACCGCTTCCTTAGACCGGCGCCCCCGGCTGGTCCGGGACTGGCGGCCGCCGTTCTCCTCATCAATATAAGCTCCTGTCCTGAAAAGTTGGATTGGTGCAGGCGCTCCCGTGCGGCCGGCGGGCGGCGCCGCCACCGGTTGTCATGATTTGGTGGGCCAAGGCCCAGAACGGCTGTCCTGAAAGTTCCTGAGTTGCCCGGGCGGATTTTCATCGGAGCCAAGGCTCTCGACGTCCGCGTTTCCGAACCGGCGCCGCCCCGGCGGGACGCTTTTGCTGTAAAGGCCCGCCTGCCAGGGTGATACTTCATAATTACTCTGAGATTTCCAACTACGGCTTTTAGCCCCCTTTGAAAAGGGGGGGCGGGGGGAATTACATAACCTTCTGAAATCCCCCTAAATCCCCCTTTTCCAAAGGGGGACTTGATTATTGACCAAGCGTCACCCTAGGGCGCCGACAGAAATACGTGGGCCAGCACCCGGGCGTCCCCCACGAGGTTGCTCAGCAGGCAGAATTCGTTGGGCTGGTGGGCGGTGTCGCTCACCGTCATCCAGACCGCGGCCGGCAGCCCCTGCTGGCGGAAAAAGGCGGCCACCGTGCCGCCGCCGATGCCCTGGGGGGTAGCCTGGCGGCCGTAGACTTCCCGGATAGCCCGCTGTAAGGCCAGGACCACCGGCGCCTCCGGCGAGGTGGGGGGGGCGCTGGGCAGCTCCTGCACCGGCTCCACTTCCAGGGTCACCCCGAACTTTTCCACCACCTCGGCGCCGATGGCCCGGACCCGGCCCATAACCCGGGCCAGGTCGATCTCCGGCAGCACCCGGCAGTCCAGGTAAAAGACGTCCCGTCCCGGGATGGTGTTGATATTGTCGACATTGGCCTCCTTGCGGGTGGGCTCGAAGGTGCTCTCCGGCGGCCGGAACAGCTGGTTTTCCATGGGAAATTCCCGCGCCAACCCTTCCAGGGCCACGATCAGGTGGGCACAGGCCCGCAGGGTGTTGCGCCCCAACTGGGGACGGGAGGCATGGGCCTGCCGGCCCAGCAGGGTCAGCTTCAGCCACAGGATGGATTTCTCCGCGACTTCGATGAGGGTGCCGTCCGCACTGCCGGCGTCGGGCACGATGATCAGGTCCTCCCGGGAGAAGAGATGGCGCGCCTGCCGCAATAAAAACTCCAGGCCCAGGTGGCTGCCGGTCTCTTCGTCGGCCACCAGGGCCAGGGCCACGGTGCGCTCCGGCGTCAGCCCCAAGTCCAGGAAGGCCTTGGCCGCCATCAGAGAGGTGACGATGCCATGGTGATTATCCTCGGTGCCCCGGCCATAGAGGCGGTCTCCCTCCACCTTCAAGGTAAAGGGGTCGGAGTGCCAGAGGGAAATTTCCCCCGGCGGCACCACGTCCAGGTGGCTGAGGACCCAGACCTTCTCGGGCCGCCGCCCCGGCAGCCAGGCCACCAGGTTAGGGCGCTGGCCTTCGGCCAGCCGGGCATCCGGGGCCGGGTAGGAGTCCACCTTGAGGCCCCAGCTTTCCAGCAGTTCTTTCAGGAAGGCGGCCTTACCTCCTTCGCCGGGGCCGCCATTTTCCGGTCCCACCGCATTGCGGCGCACCAGTTCCCGCTGCAGCTCCACCATTTCCCGGCGATAGCCGGTGAGCAGCTCAGACAGGCGCTGAAAGGTATCATCCTGGCTCATCAAAGGCTCCCTGCCGCTGGCGGCGGGGGGGGTATCCCGGGCCCCCGGCCTTCCTGGTAGCTAACTCTTTGACCTCAGACGAAAAAAGGTAAAATTAAAATTATCGAACCAGTCCCCCGGGCTTTTCCTTCGTCCTGCCATCATATATAATTCTGCTCTTTAAGGGCAAGTGGAGTTTTGCCGCTGGCCCGCAGGAGTTACCCGGACGGGGGAAACCGGCTGCGTAGGGGCGGCCCGGGGTCCGCCCCTCGGAGGGCGCACCCCATCACCGGCTGGAAGCCTGTGCCACTGTGCGCCCATAGAGGTAGGGCTGGGGCAGCACCCGGGTACGGCGCCCGGGCTGAGCAACCCCCGGGCCTTAAAAAACTTTCGCATCCCACCAAGCCAAGGAGGCTAGACAAGACCCATGAAGATTAAGCGCATCGCCCACTTAGGAATCGCGGTGAAGGACCTGGACCCCCCCAAGAAGCTCTACCAGGAAAACCTGGGCCTGAAACTCAAAGGGGAAGAGGTGGTGGAGACCCAGAAGGTCAGGGTGAGCTTCCTCCAGGTGGGGGAGTCAAGCCTGGAGCTGCTGCTGCCCACCGCGGCCGACAGCCCGGTGGCCAAATTCCTGGAGAACAAGGGGGAAGGCTTCCATCATCTGGCCCTGGAGGTGGAAGATATCGAGGCGGCGGTGGCGGAGCTGAAGGCGGCCGGGGTGCGGCTCATCGACGAAACTCCCCGGGAAGGCGCCCACGGCTCCCGGGTAGCCTTCATCCACCCCAAGGCCACCTTCGGCCTGTTGGTGGAGCTGTGCCAATACACCCATTGAAGCCAACCGCCCGTCGAGGCAAATCCTGATTAGGGGTGCGCCCCTAGTATTGTGCTCCGTAAATAGTGTGGCATTAAATCAAGAAAACCTAAGTTCCAAGGGTATTAAAGTCCCCCTTTGGAAAAGGGGGATTATAGGGGATTTCAGGAGGTTATTTTAAATCCCCCCTGCCCCCCTTTTGCAAAGGGGGGTTAAAAAACCGTAGTTTGAAATGTCCTAGCAATTATGAAGCATCACACTAGGTTAACGGGTAAGAGGTCCAAACCCCATGGCCATCACCGTCGCGGCCCTGGCCTCCCAAGTGCAGGTCAACATCCCCTTTCCCTACCTGCTGCGGGGCTATTTGGAGCGTTTCCTGGAACTGGGCCTCAATCCCGAGATCGGCCTGGATGCCTACAGTTTAAGCCGCTATCCCCCCCGGGTCTTTCGCCGGGCGGCCCGGGCCTTTCAGGCCGCTAGAAGGCGCATCACCCTGCACGCCCCCTTCCAGGACCTGCTGCCGGGATCGCTGGATGACGCCATCCTGGCCGCCTCCCGGCGGCGTTTGCGCCAGGCCTTCGCTTATCTGCCGGTCTTCCGGCCGGCGGCGGTGGTCTGCCACCTGGGCTTTGAGTCCCGACTCTATGGCGGCGCCCTCCAGGAATGGCTGGCCCGGGCCGCGGCCACCTGGAAGGAGCTGGCCTCCCGAGCCGCGGCCCAGGGGGACGTGAGGGTCATGCTGGAAAATGTCTACGAAACCGAGCCGGAACTGCTGCTTAAGATAATTCGCCGGGTGGACGCCCCCAATCTCCAGGTTTGCCTGGACGTGGGCCACCTGTTCGCCTTCGGCGGCGGCGACCTGGCCCGCTGGCTCGACACCCTGGCCCCGGTCATCGGGCAGTTGCATCTCCACGACAACCGCGGCGACCAAGATGCCCACCTGGCCCTGGGCGCCGGGACCATTCCCTGGCAACAGGTTCTGCGCTTCCTGGCGGACCGCGGGCCGCGGCCCCTCATCACCCTGGAGCCTCACCAGGAAGACAGCCTGCAACCCTCCCTGGAGACCCTGGCGCAAATTTGGCCCTGGGAAGACTGATAAAGGCGGTTTTCTGTTTTCTGGTTTTCGGTGCAAGGCCTTTTAGCAGAGACAGAAAACATAAACGGATATCCTTTACAGCCTGAGACCTTATCGTTACAATAAGGCCCAGGGAAAATCGCCGTTCCTGCGAATGGCAAACCGCGGCGGGCGATTCCCGTTGACCGACGAGGGCTGGCTCACCCTATGAAGCGATTGTCCATCCTGGGCTCCACCGGATCCATCGGCCGGAGCACCCTGGCGGTGGTGGCGGAATACCCCGATAAATTTGCGGTGGTAGGGCTGGCCGCCGGCAAGAACGTCGAACTGCTGGCGGAGCAGGTGGCGCGGTTCCGCCCGGCCCTGGTATCCGTGCAGGACGAGGCCGACGGCGGCCCGGCTGCGAGAGCTGGTGGCCCCGGGCCCGGAAATCCTGGCAGGGCGGGCCGGCGCCCTGGCGGTGGCCACCGCTTCGGTGGAGCTGGTGGTTTCCGCCATGGTGGGGGTGGTGGGTCTGGAACCCACCCTGGCGGCGATTCGGGCCGGTCTGCCGGTGGCCCTGGCCAACAAGGAGACCCTGGTGGCCGCCGGCCCCTTGGTGATGAACCTGGCCCGGGAACGGGGCGTCCCCCTGATTCCGGTGGACAGCGAACATAGCGCCATCTTCCAGGCCCTCCAGGGGCAGCGCCGCGCCGATATCCGCAGCCTGTGGCTCACCGCTTCCGGGGGACCGTTTCGCTCCTGGGAGGCGGACCGCCTGGAACGGGCCACCGCGGCCCAGGCCCTGAAGCACCCCAACTGGAGCATGGGGCCCAAGATCACCATCGACTCCGCCACCCTGATGAACAAGGCCCTGGAGGTGATCGAGGCCTCCGTATTATTCGGACTGCCGGTGGACCAGATTGGGGTCTATGTCCACCCGCAGAGCATCGTCCATTCCCTGGTGGAGTTCGTGGACGGGTCGGTCATCGCCCAGTTGGGAATGCCGGACATGCGCCTGCCCATTGCCTATGCCCTGAATTATCCCCGCCGCCTGCCCCTGAATTATCCCCCTCTGGACCTGTGCCAGATTGCCCGGCTCACCTTTGAGACCCCTGATCAGACCCGCTTCCCGGGCCTGGCCCTGGGCTATGCCGCGGCCCGCACCGGCGGCACCATGCCCGCGGTGCTCAATGCCGCCAACGAAGTGGCGGTGGCCGCCTTCCTGGACGGCCGCCTCAGGTTCCCGGAGATTCCCAGGGTGGTGGCCCGGACCATGGAGGCCCATGAAGCCTGCGATCTCACCGACCTGGGTCAGGTGCTCACGGTCAATGGCTGGGCCAGGGATTTTGCCGCGGGCCTGATAGCTCCCCAGGTTGACGACTAAAGAGATGGGCTTCCTCTCCCCGGGCCGGGCCCGGCCAGCGCGGCGCGGCCCGGCAACTCCGGGGAAGGCCCCCTTAGCCTCCCGGCCCGCAAGTCCTGGGAGGCTTGAGCCAAAAAATTTCAAGGAGCACCACCGCCTAACATGTCCATCCTAATCACTATCCTGGCGACCGTTTCCGTGCTGGGGATTCTGATCTTCGTCCATGAATTCGGGCATTTCCTCCTGGCCAAGCTCTTGGGGGTCAGGGTGGAGGCCTTTTCCCTGGGTTTCCCCCCGCAACTGTTACATAAACGGATCGGGGACACCGACTACCGCCTGTCGGTGGCGCCCCTGGGGGGTTATGTCAAGATGCTGGGGGAAAACCCCGGCGAACAGGTCCCTCCGGAGCTGCAACCTTACTCCTTCATGCACCATCCCCTTTGGCACCGCATCCTCATCGTCCTGGCCGGGCCGGCCTTCAACCTGATCTTTGCCTTTCTGGTCTTCTTCCTGGTCTTTGCCTTCAGTGGCATCCCTTACCTCACTACGGTAATCACCGAGGTGGAGAAGAATTCCCCCGCGGCGGCGGCGGGCCTGCAACCAGGCGATCAGGTGCTGGAGCTGGCGGGCCAGCCGGTGGAGCGCTGGGAGGACCTTCCCCCGATAATCCGCAGGTCGGGGGAGCATCCCCTGGAGCTGACCCTGAAGCGGGGCCAGGAGATCATCAAGCTGAACGTCACCCCCCGGAGCCAGGAAATCCCCGATATCTTCGGCGGCAAATCCTCCGCGGTGATCATCGGCATCCTTAACAAACAGAACCTGGGCATTGACAAGGTGGGGCCGGGGCAGGCCTTCGTCCAAGGCGGCGCCGCCACCTGGGGGGTCGCCTACCTCACCACTCTCAGCCTGTATAAACTCGTGGCCGGCGAGGCGCCCCTGAAGGGCCTGGGCGGGCCCATCCTCATCGCCCAGGTGGCGGGCCAGCAGGCGAAGGTGGGAGCGGCGGCGCTGTTTCAATTTATGGCAACCCTGAGTGTCAACCTCTTCCTCCTCAATCTGCTGCCCATCCCCATCCTGGACGGCGGCCACCTGTTTTTCTGCGTCCTGGAGGCGGTGCGGCGCAAACCGGTGGAGATCGAGCACCGGGAAATCGCCCAGGGGGTGGGCCTGATGCTGATCCTGGCCCTGATGATCCTGGTATTTTACCAGGATATCCTGCGGCTGGTGAACCCGACCCACTGAGGCGGCATGCTGATCCTGGCCCTGGATACCGCCACCGACACCGGCAGCCTGGCCCTGGTGGAAGACGAGGAGCCCCTGGGGGAATCATCCCTGGAGGGCGCCGGCGCCTATCTGGCCCGCCTGCTGCCCAGGCTGGCGGCCCTGTTCGCGGCCGCCGGGCGGGACCCCGCCGACCTGGGGGCCATCGGCGTCAGCGTGGGGCCGGGTAACTTCACCGGCTTGCGTATCGGCTGCGCCACGGCCAAGACCCTGGCCTGGTCCCTGGGCTGCCCCCTGGTGCCGGTGCCCACCCTGGAGGTGCTGGCAGCCCAGGTTCCCTTTCAGCCCCAGCCCATCGGGGTGGTCATGGACGCCAAGAGGGGCGAGGTTTACTGGGGCCTGTACCGCTGCCCGGCGGACCAGCCACTGGTGGAGGCCGAACCCGTCCGCCTGACCCTGGCCGAACTCTACCGCCGCCTGACCCCGCCCCTGGTCCTCACCGGTCCCTGGGCCGGTTCCCTGGCGGGCTTGCCGGAGGGGGTGGCGCTGGCCGCCCCGGAAAGCCGCCAGCCCCGGGCGGCCACCGTGGCCCGCCTGGCCCGGCGCCGCCTGGAGGCGGGCCTGGCCGCCTCTCCCCAACAATTGGCGCCCTTCTACCTGCGGCCGGCCCTGTGATCCGGATTGCGCGGTTCCCTCTCATCCCCACCGGCCCGCGCCCCTGGCCAAAGATGGTTGACATCCGGGCGGAGGCGTGATAAATATAATATTTAACATATCAATATTTCAGGACTTTTATGCCCCTGGCGTTAAGCCGCGCCGCCACTTGCGGTGCTGATGATCACTATATCTCTTCCTGTCTGGCCCTGGCGCAGGAGAAGTTGAGCCAGTTCTCCTCCATCCCGGAAATCGCCGCCCAGGAACGTCTCGTGAACCGCTATCCCCGCCTGGAGCTCCTGGAGGCGCCCCGCCGGGTGCTGGTCCTGGAAGACGGCGACGGCGACGCCCGGCTGTCCCGGGCCCAGGCTGCGGTCCTCCGGGGCGAGGTGCTCTTCGAGCACGCCGCCGCCGGGGAAGGCACCCGCCTGATGCTGGGCCCCAAGTATTTTCTCAATCTCCCCCGGGAGCTAAGCGTCCCGCAACTGGCCCATCTCCTCAGCCAGGAAAGCGGCCAGCCGGTGACCCCGGAGGCCGTGGCCGCCAGCCTGGAGTGCCCGCCCCAGGAGCTGCTCCCCCTGTCCCTGGGCACCCGCCACATGCTGCAACTGGCCTTCGATCTGGAAAACCTGGCCCGGCGGCTGGGGGAAGACCCCAGGGAGGTGTTGCGGCGCCAGCACCTGCTCCTGATCGTTTCCGAGGAAATGCTGGCCCACCTGGAAAAAGAGTTTTATCAATGGAATTTCTTCGGCTTTCGACCTTCCCAGGTCTTTTTCATGGTGCAAAACAGCTACCATGGCTTGAGCCTTAAGGAAGGAAGGTTTTTTTACGACCGGCAAAGTCCCCGGCGCCTCCATAACCACGGCCAGATGGTGATGCAGCAAACCCTGGACCGGCAGCTCTTTTCCCTGTCGGGGGACCATCCCCGGGAAAGGATCTATCACCCCCGGGAGGCGGTGGCTGAGTGGCTGCAGGGGTTCTCGGACAAAATCTCCTATAATATCGAGGACCTGGACTATCTGACCGATTCCCTCGATTTCGCCGGCCTGGGGCTGGCCCTGGAATTGGGGCAACAGGGGTACCGGATGGTCATGGAAGTGGTGGCCAACAACCCCCAAAAGCCCCAAAAGGGCGGCATGCTGGCCTGGGACCCCGAGCTCTGCCGGGATGTGATGGTGGAAAGTTTTCAGTTGGGGGAGATGGCCCCGGGAGACATCCATTACCTGAACCGGAATTTCAATCACTACCCCCAGCCCGTGGAGAGCTGGCGGCAGGTGGGAGAGACGGGCCTGCCCATGCCCATCGCGGTCAAGGACGGCTTTCTCTATTTCCAGCCGGTGCAGGGGGACATCAATTTTCTGGTGAAGACCACCTATTTCCGCCGCCGGGAGCTGCGCCCCATCCGGAGTTTAAAAAGCCCCGCCTCTCTGCCGCTGGCGGTCAATCGCATGCATGCCCAAGACCGCCAGCCGGGATTCCGGGAATTCCTGCGGCGCGGTTTTTCCTGAGGAGCCCATGACCCAGCCTCGCAAGATGTTCATTAATGTGGCGGACCCGGAGGAATTCCGGGTAGTCATCGTGGCCGAAGGGCAGTTGGATGAGTTTGCCCTGGAAACCTCGGCCCGGGAGCAGACCAAGGCCAACATTTACAAGGCGGTGGTGGTCAACGTCGAGCCCAGTCTCCAGGCGGCCTTCGTCAATTACGGCGGCGAGCGCCACGGATTTCTACCCCTCTCCGAGGTGCATCCCGACTATTACCAGGAAAAGGTCCAGGGCAAAGGCCAGACCAAGATCCAACGGGTCCTGCGCAAAGGCCAGGAGATCATCGTCCAGGTTTACAAGGAAGAGACCGCCAGCAAGGGGGCCTATCTCAGCACTTACATCTCCATGCCGGGGCGCAACCTGGTGCTCCTGCCCAAACAGGCCCACCTGGGGATTTCCCGCAAGATCGAAAAGGAGGATGAGCGCCTGCGCCTCAAGGAGCTGGCCCAGGAAATCGGCCTGCCCCCGGAGATGGGTCTCATCATCCGCACCGCCGGGCAGCAGGCCAAGACCCGGGACCTGGCCAAGAACCTCCAATTTCTCCTGCAGCAATGGGAGGCCCTGAACCGCACCGCCACCGAACAAAAGGCCCCCTGCCTGCTCTACCGGGACCTGGACCTGATTACCCGCACCGTCCGGGATTATCTCACCCCGGATATCAACGCCATCCTGGTGGACGACCCGGAAGTCTTTCAGCAATTGCGAGGCTGGATGCTGATGGCGGCGCCCCGCCAGGTTCATGCCCTGAAGCTTTACAAGGACCCGCTGCCTATCTTCAGCCGCTTCCAATTGGAGGACCAACTGGATCGCATCTACGCCGACCGGGTCCCCTTGAAATCCGGGGGCAGCATCGTCATCAACCCCACCGAGGCCCTGGTGGCCATCGACGTCAACTCCGGCCGCTGCACCAGTCAGAAAGAGCTGGAAGAGACGGCCCTGAAATCCAACCTGGAGGCCGCCCAGGAAGTGGCGCGGCAGCTCCGCCTGCGGGACCTGGGGGGCCTGGTGGTCATCGATTTCATCGACATGAAGGACAAGAAACACCAGAAGGAGGTGGAGGCGGCCCTGAAGCAGAGCCTGAAAAGGGACAAGGCCCGGGTGTCAGTGGGCCACCTGTCCACCTTCGGCCTGCTGGAGCTCTCCCGGCAGCGCCTGCGCCCCACCGCCGAGGCCAGCGCCTATAACCCCTGCCCCGTCTGCCAGGGCCGCGGCCGCCTGAAGACGGTGCCCACCCTCGGTCTCAGCCTGCTGCGGCAGATCAGCGTCCAGGTGGCGCAAAATCCCATCCAGGAAGTCCGGGCCCTGGTGCCCCTGGAGGTGGGCAATTTCCTCCTCAATCAGAAACGCCGGGAAATTCTGGCCCTGGAAGAGCAATATCACCTCCGCATCGTGCTCACCTCCTCCTTCGGCCTGTCCCCGGAGGAGGTCCAACTCGAATTTATCAAACGGGAGGCCGAGGAACCCAAACGGGAAGCCCCGGAGGCCAAACGCGAGGGCGCGGAAAGCAAAGGGGAGGCCCCGGAGGCCAAAGCGGAGCCCCGCAAGTCCAGGCGGAGGCCATAGGCGGGGGCCCAGGCGGGGGTCCAAACGCGGCCGCCAAGGAAGGGCCCCAGGAGGCCCCGGCCCAAGAGCCGCCAGCCGGGGAGGCGGGCCCGGCCCCGGAGCCGGAGTAAAGAACCGGCAAACCCCGGACCCCGGAGCGCTCCTGGTGGATCGGTCCCGGGGCGCCCGGCGGCAGTGCTATTAAGGAGCAGCGCATGCGCAGCAACCTGATGAAGTTGGGTCTGGAAAAATATCCCCACCGCTCCCTCTTCAAGGCCATGGGACTCACCGACCGGGAGATCGACCAACCCCTGATCGCGGTGGCCAATTCCTTTAACGAATTCATCCCCGGCCACCTCCACCTGAACCAGATCACCCAGGCGGTGAAGGCGGGGGTGCGTCTGGCGGGGGGCACGCCCCTGGAGTTCGGGGTCATCGGCGTCTGCGACGGCCTGGCCATGCACCACCAGGGGATGAAATATTCCCTGCCCTCCCGGGAACTCATCGCCGATTCCGTGGAGGTGATGGCCACCGCCCATCCGGTGGACGGCCTGGTCCTGGTGGCCAACTGCGATAAAATCATCCCCGGTATGCTCATGGCAGCCCTGCGTCTCAATATCCCCGCGATCCTGATCTCCGGCGGCCCCATGCTGGCCGGACGCTACCAGGGGAAGGAAGTGGACCTGATCTCGGTGTTTGAGGGGGTGGGGGCCGTCAAGGCCGGGAAGATCTGCGAAGACGAATTGAAGGACCTGGCGGAGTGCGCCTGCCCCGGCTGCGGCTCCTGCGCCGGCATGTTCACCGCCAACTCGATGAATTGCCTCAGCGAAGCGGTGGGGCTGGCCCTGCCGGGCAACGGCACCATCCCCGCGGTGCACGCGGCCCGCTTTCGCCTGGCCAAGGAGGCCGGCTTCAAGATCATGGATCTGGTGAACCGCCAGATCCTGCCCCGGGAGATTGCCACCCTGGAGGCCTTTAAAAACGCCATCGCGGTGGACATGGCCCTGGGGTGCTCCACCAACACCGTGCTGCACGTTCCCGCCATCGCCTGGGAGGCCGGCCACGATCTGTCCCTGGACCTGTTCAACGACCTCTCCGACCGCACCCCGCACCTCTGCTCCATGAGCCCTGCCGGCCCCCATCACCTGGAGGACCTGGACCGGGCCGGCGGAGTCCCTGCGGTCATGAAGGTTCTCCTGTCGGCGGGGCTGGTGCAGGGCTCGCCCCTCACCGTCACCGGCCGGAGTGTGGCCGATAACCTGGCCGCGGTCCAGGTATTGGACCAGGAGGTCATCCGCCCCCTGGCCAACCCCTATCACTCCCGGGGGGGCATCGCCATCCTCCGGGGCAACCTGGCCCCCGACGGCGCCGTGGTGAAACAGTCGGCGGTGGACCCCCAGATGCTGGTGCATGAAGGCCGCGCCCGGGTCTTCGACGCCGAAGAGGAGGCCACCCGGTCCATCCTGGACGGCCGGATCAAGCCCGGCGACATCGTGGTGATTCGCTACGAGGGCCCCAGGGGCGGCCCCGGCATGCGGGAGATGCTCACCCCCACCTCGGCTATCTCCGGTATGGGCCTGGATACAGAGGTGGCCCTGCTGACCGACGGCCGTTTCAGCGGCGGCACCCGGGGGGCGGCCATCGGCCACATCTCACCGGAGGCCGCGGACGGCGGGCCCATCGCCCTGGTTCAGGAGGGCGACCGCATCAGGATTGATATCCCGGGGAAGACCCTGACCCTGTTGCTGGAGGACGCGGAGCTGCAGCAACGCCGGGCTGGCTGGCGGCCGCCGGCGCCCAAGATCCAACATGGCTACGCCGCCCGCTACAGCCGCATGGTGTCCTCCGGCAGCCAGGGCGCGGTGTGCAAGTGAGGGGGCGGCGAACTGCCGGTCGCTTTTAGGTTTTCATCCGGGTCTGCTAGAGCCTTTGTCCAACCGTGCCGCTTTTCGACATTCCCGGCGGCCGGCTCCCGGGTGCAGGTCCAATAACTGGCAGGCCAGCGCGGTATCGGTTAAAGTGACGGTTCATAATAAATCTAATCAAATAAATAACTTAACTTAGTTATCAACAAAACCCCAGGCCCTTATTAAGACTGTTAAAAATTCCTATTATTTTAGGAGAACCTCGACATGCAGGTGAAGATCAATCGGGAAACCTTGTTGAAGGGGGTGGGACGGACCCTGGGAGTGGTGGATCGCCGGGGCACCATGCCCATTTTGGGCAATTTTCTCATGCAAACCGAGGCCAACCAGGTGCGCATCGCCGCCACCGATTTGGAGGTGAGTTTTCGGGGCTTCTACCCGGCGGAGATTCTGGAGCCCGGGGCGGTTACCATCCAGGCTCATTACTTCTTCAACCTCATCAAGGAACTTCCGGGAGACACCCTGGATCTGAGCGGCACGGATAAAGGGGGGGTGAAAATTTTGGCCGGCGACTCCCGGTATCAACTGAACGGCCTGCCCGCGGACCAGTTTCCCCCGGTGCCGGAGATCGCCGAGCAGAACCTGGTGGAGGTGGAGAGCCACATGGTGAAGGAGATGATCGAAAAGACCATCTTCTCGGTCTCCGCCGACGATCTGCAATATCATCTCTCCAGCATCTTCTGGGAGCGCCTGGAGGTGGAGGACGGCTTCCTGCTGCGCCTCATCTCCACCGACGGCCACCGCCTCACCCTGATCGAGCGCCCCTTGCCGGGCAGCGAGCACCTCGCCATCGAGAAGGGCATTCTGATCCCCCGGAAAGGCATGGCCGAGGTGATCCGGTTCCTGGCGGAAGAGGAGAAGGTCTCCCTGGGCCTGAGCACCCAGAGCCTGGCCCTGCGGGCCGATGACCATTACCTCTTTATTCGGCTGCTGCTGGACAAGAAATTCCCGGAATACCGCCGCATCATCCCGGAAACCTTCGCCTACCGCTTCGCCGTCAACCGCCGGGAGTTCTCCGAGGCCATCAAGCGCATCTCGCTCTTGTCCAGCGAGCGCTTCAAGGGCGTGGTCCTGAAGCTCTCCGGCGATCAGGTGGAGGTCTCCTTCACCAATCCGGAGGTGGGGGAAGGCCAGGAAATAGTGCCCGTGTTCATGGAGGCCGGCGACCCGGCCGGCTTACCCCTGGAGGTGGGCTTCAACGCCCGTTATTTCCTGGAACCCCTCAACGCCATGGAGAGCGAGATGGCGATCCTGGAGCTCAACGACAAGGACCGTCCCTGCCGCCTGGTGGATCAGGGCGATCCCCACTATTTCAGCATCATCATGCCCATGAGCCTGTAGGATACGGTTTTCAATCTTCCCTTAGCTGGCGGCGCCCGTATGGCAAAACGAAACCGGTAAGAAATTATGTCAAAAATGATCGCCTATTGCGGGCTGGTTTGCTCGAATTGTCCCACCTTCCTGGCCACCCGCAGCAATGATGATGCCGCCCGGGAAAAGGCCGTGGCCCGATATAAGGAAAGGTTTGGGTTGCATTTGCAGAAGGAAGATATTAACTGTGACGGTTGTCAGAGTGTGGGGGGAAGGCTGATCGGCTATTGCCATACCTGCGAAATCAGGCGCTGCGGCACGGCCAGGGGCGTGACCAACTGCGCCTGGTGCGAAGAGCAGCCTTGTGAAAAACTCAGGCGTTTCCAGGAGTTTTCACCCGAGGCCAAGGCGGCCTTCGAGGCGCTAAAAAAGGAATTACTGAGGGATTAAGGCGGCGGGGCCCGGCCCGCCCTGCGAGGACCTGGATGGCAGAGAACAAAATCTTCAGGCGGTTCGCGGACCGGGTCGGCTACCGCGACGCCGAGAGGGCCCAGATCCCGGAGGGCGACCCGCGGCTGCGGCAGATTGAGCGGCTGGCCCGGGTTGCGGCCCGCTATTCCATCGCCGCCGAGGTGGTCAAGGCGCGCCACTGCAACTCCGGCTATAGGGTGGGCGACCGGTTCATCCTGGATGTGGACGGCAATTTCCTCCCCAAGTTTTGTCCCCCCAGACTCTGTGTTTACGCCATGTCGCAGTTGGTGGTGCCGGTGGCCCTGATCAACGAACGCCTGAGCGAAGGACTGGACCCCAACCAGTTTCATTTCATGCATCAGGTCCGCTGTCTGGATGTGGGGGTCGAATGCGGCGGCTATGGCGAGGTGAGGCTGGAAATTAAAGTGGTGCCCCGGATTAAAGGCAGTCCAGCCAGTATTCCAGATTGATTAAAGCGGCGTTTCCTGATATAAATTTATCCATGGGGATGCGTCAGCCCACCGAGCGGGACCGGTTCCGGAAGGGCGTCAAAGAGCTTCTCTGTCACACAATCTCTCCCCCCCAAACCTGAATGATCTGCTTAAATGGACCAGCAAGCTCCGGGGGAGTGAGGGATGCGGGGTTTGTCAACTTGAGCGCAGGGACGGCAGGTTTTAGCAAAGCAGATTCTTCGCTTCGCTCAGGATGACAGCCAAATCAGCGCTAACTAAAAATCTGCCAAGTGCCTCAAAGGACTCATTTTGAGGAGGAGCGTTAAATTGCCGGACCAAACCCTGGCCCCCGACACCGCGGTGCATGAGTACGGCGCCGAACAGATCCAGGTTCTCAAGGGCCTCCTGCCGGTGCGGGAGCGCCCCTCCATGTACATCGGCAACACCGGCATGGATGGCTTGCACCACCTGGTCTACGAGGTGGTGGACAACTCCGTCGACGAGGCCATGGCCGGCCATTGCAACGAAATTAAGGTAAAAATCCATTCGGATCAAAGCGTCACGGTGGAAGACAACGGCCGGGGCATCCCCGTGGAGCCGCACCCCACCGAGAAGCTGCCCGCGGTGGAGGTGGTCATGACCCGCCTCCATGCCGGCGGCAAGTTCGACTCCGGGGCCTACAAGGTCTCCGGCGGCCTGCACGGCGTCGGGGTCTCGGTGGTCAACGCCCTGTCGGAATATCTGGAGGTGGAGATCCGGCGGGACGGCCAGGTTTACCACCAGCGCTACGAACGGGGCAATACCGCCAGCGAGCTGGCCAATACCGGCCGGACCAAGCGCCGGGGCACCACGGTGACCTTCAAACCGGACCCGGAGATCTTCCCGGAAACCACCTTCAGCTACGACCTGCTGGCCCAGCGCCTGCGGGAGCTTTCCTTCCTCAACCGCGGGGTGCGCATCTTCCTGGAAGACGGGCTCTCCGGCCGGAAGAACGAGTTTCACTATGAAGGGGGGATCGTCTCCTTCGTCGAATACCTCAACCGCAACAAGACCCCCATCCATCCGGATCCCATCTATCTCACCGGCGGCAAAAACGGCATCCAGCTGGAGATTGCCTTCCAATACAACGACACCTACAACGAACAGATCTTCACCTTCGCCAACAACATCAACACCCGGGAAGGCGGCGCCCACCTGAGCGGCTTCAAGGCCGGGCTCACCCGGGCCATCAACCAGTACATGGCGGCCAGCGACCTGCCCAAAAACCTGAAGAACAGCCACCTCACCGGAGAGGACGTCCGGGAGGGCCTGGTTGCGGTGATCAGCATCAAGCTGCCGCATCCCCAGTTTGAGGGACAGACCAAGACCAAGCTGGGCAACAGCGAGGTCAAGGGCCTGGTGGAAAATCTATTGTATGAGCACCTGCTCAGCAATCTGGGGGAGAATCCGCGAGTGGCCAGGGACATCCTGGCCAAGCTGCTGGATGCGGCCCGGGCCCGGGAAGCGGCCCGGCGGGCCCGGGACCTGGTGCGGAAAAAGGGAGCCCTGGGGGATATGACCCTGCCGGGGAAGCTGGCCGACTGCCAGGAGCGGGACCCCGCTCGCCGGGAGATCTACCTGGTGGAGGGCGACTCCGCCGGCGGCTCCGCCAAGCAGGCCCGGGACCGGCGCTTCCAGGCCATCCTGCCCCTCAAGGGCAAGATCATCAACGTGGAAAAGGCCCGGCCCGAGAAGATGTTTGAGAATTCGGAGATCCGCACCCTGATCTCCTCTTTGGGTTCGGACCTTTCCCAGGAAGAACTCGACCTGGTGTCTCTGCGTTACCACAAGGTTATCATCATGACCGACGCCGACGTGGACGGGGCCCACATCCGCACCCTGCTTCTCACCTTCTTCTATCGCGAGATGGGGGCCCTGGTAGAGGGCGGCTACCTGTATATCGCCCAGCCGCCCCTGTACCGCCTCACCCGGGGCTCGGAGAAGACCTACCTGAAGGATGACAGCGAATTTAAACAGTACCTGCTGAAAAGGGGCATGGAGAAAAAGCGCCTCCGCCTGGGAGCCGGCCGCACCCTGGAAGGCGTCCCCCTGGGTCAGGCCCTGGAAAAGGTCATCGCTTATCAGGAATATCTGCAACGCTTTGAAAAGAGGGGCCTGGACCGCAAGGTTTTGGAGGCGTTGCTGGATAACGGGATCGTCTCCAAGGAGAGCCTGCGCCAGGAAGAGCCGCTACGGGAATTGGTGCAGGCGCTGCAGGCTGAGCACCACGTGGG
Source organism: uncultured delta proteobacterium (assembly GCA_963808395.1). GTDB lineage: Bacteria > Desulfobacterota > Desulfobaccia > Desulfobaccales > 0-14-0-80-60-11 > JAPLJC01. The sequence goes on from CAWEFJ010000021.1 coordinate 198,414, forward strand.
GGCGCGCCTGGAGTTTGACGAGGAGCACACCTGTTGGGCATTTCTCATTCTCTCCAGTGCGCGTGACAAAGGAGAAATCCGGATAGACTGGGAAATTTTGTCGGGCAGCGACTTTCAGGCCCTGGTGCGCCTCAGTCAGGCGATCCAGGATTTCAAGAACCCGCCGCACCTCCTGGAAGGCAAGGACCGCACCTGGGAGTTCCCGTCCCTGGAGGAGATGGTGGCCTTTATCCTGGAGGAGGGCCAGAAAGGCATCAATATCCAGCGCTTCAAGGGCCTGGGGGAAATGAACCCGGAGCAGCTCTGGGAAACCACCATGGACCCGGAGACCCGGACCCTATTGAAAGTGAATATTGCCGACGCTTACGAGGCGGACAATATCTTCACCATCCTCATGGGGGACAAGGTGGAACCCCGGCGCGAATTTATTCAGAACAACGTCCTTGAACTGAATGAACTGGATATTTAACTTCAAATGATCGAGAGCCCTGTGGACTAGAGGAATAACTCCTGACCCGAGCTAATTCACTTCTGAGGAGGGAAGATCATGCAGCGCAAAGCCAGTTTCAAAATTTTCATCACCCGGCGGGAGGCCCTTTATGTGGGTGATGTGCCGGACCATTGCCTGATGCTCACCGAGCTGGAGGGAGAGCCCATCGATTACGTCCCCGGGGTGGCCGGAGCCTTCGTCTCGCGGCGCAGCGTCGGATTCCACGACCGCATCAAAGGCGATGGCCCCATGCATGGCTATGCCACGACCATTTATGAGAACGGCACGGTGTATTCCCGCTTTCGGGGGGATAAAATGGGGGCGATGACCAAGGGCAAATGGGAGGTTTACAAGGGGATCGGCAAGTTGAGCACCCTGAAGGGGGCCGGCACCTTTACGACGACCCCGTCGAAGAAGCCCGGCGAGTTTATTCTGGCGATGGAAGGCGACTACACCCTGTAAGGTCCGCCGGCAAGGCCCCTTTCCCTTCCCGGCGGGGAAGGGAAAGGGCCTGGAGTTGAAGATACCTTGACGAGCCAGAATTTTTGCACCAAGTGCGGCGCCGGGCTGCAGGAGGAGGAGGCCCGGGGCCATTTCGGCGAGGTCCTCTGCGAGGACTGTTATGTGGAGGCCCTCAGCCCGCTCCGCACTTGCGACCCCTGGGCGGTGCACTGCGCCCGGAGCCTCAAAGACCTTCCCGGCGGCCTCACCCTCACCGCCCGGCAGCAGCAACTCTATGAGCTGGTCAAAGAAAGGGGGGAGGTCTTTTACCTGGATGCGGCCTCGGCCCTGGGGATCAGCGAAGACGAAGTGCGCCGGGAGTTTGCGGTGCTGCGGCACCTGGAAATGCTCCGGGCCTGCAAGAAAGACCAGGGCATCTTCCTAATCCGGTTTTGAGCCCCGACCCCACCGATCTTGATTATGCCTTGCTCCGGCGCCTGGCCCGGGGCGATGCCGCGGCGCTGACGGAGTTCGTCCGGCGCCACCAGCAGCGGGTCTACCAAATAGCCTACCGGCTGTTGCGGGACCATCTGGAAGCGGAAGACGCAGTCCAGGAGGTCTTCCTCAAGGTCTATGAGAACGCCCACCGTTTTGAACCCAAGGCGAAGGTTTCCGCCTGGCTCCATCGCATTACCGCCAATCACTGCCTCAACCTGCTGCGCCGCCGCCGTCCTTTGCTGGGGTCCCTGGACCAGGAGGACGGGACCGGGCCTCCGGACCCCGGGGCCAATCCTCTGGAGCTCCTGGAAGAGCGGGACTTGCAGCGCCGTCTGGAGGAGCTGCTCGAGGAGCTGCCGGAGAACCAGCGGCGGGCCCTGATCCTGAAGCGATTCGTCGGGCTCTCCTATCAGGAGATCGGCGAGGCCCTGGAACTGAGTCCCCAGGCGGTGGACGGCCTGCTGAAGCGGGCCCGCCAGTTCCTTCGAAAGGCCCTTAAGGAGTATCTCGACTGAATGGTTCACCGCCCCACCTCCGGGCCAGTGCTCCGGGGGGAAGCAACCCCTCAGTTAATGCAGCAAGCCGGGGAAATTTGTGCTATATGTGCTATATAGAAAGGGAAATTTTAGTGGGCGGACGCTGCACAACCGCCGCGATCAGGAGTAAAACCGTGCTAAACCGCCGGTTAGTCCCCTTAATGCTCTCCTGCCTGTGCTTCCTCCTGCTGGTTTCCCCGAGCTGGGGGAAAAAAGGGCCCACCTTGGCGCAATTGCGCCAGGCAGTGATCAATAACCCCCAGGACCCCGAGGCCAACTACAAGCTGGGCTTGAAGTATGAGCAGTTGGGCCGTCCCCGGGAGGCGCTCAAGTACCTGCAGGAGGCCGTCGGGCTGAGGCCCGACTACGCTGACGCCCTCAGCGAGCTGCAAAAGTTGAGGGAAGGCAGGGGGGAATATGGAGAGGCCGCCAAGTACCTGGAGAAGTTGAGCAAGCTCAAGCCCGATTCCGAGGAAATTAAAAACCAGTTAAGCAATGCCAATAACAAGCAGGGACTGGCGCTGCTCCAGCAGGGGAAATTCGCTGACGCCGCGGAAGCCTTCCAGGAGGCCGGCAAGAGCAGCTCCAAGTCCCCGGGGCCCCTCAACAATTTGGGGATCGCCCAGATACGGGCAGGCAACCGCCAGCAGGCCGTGGCGTCCTTCCAGGAGGCCATCCATCGCGATCCCAAGTGTGTCGAGGCCCACTATAATCTGTCGCTCATTTATCTGGACATGGGCGACAAATGGAACGCTCGCATGGAGTTTCTGTCGGTTCGCACCCTGGACCCGGCTATGGCCCGGGAACTGGGGCCCCAGGTACTTCCCGGCACTCCCCAAGCGCCGGAGGCCCCCCCGGCGCCGCCTTTCGTGCCAAAAGGAGAATGACCGCGGCGCCTCCGAGAGGGTGGAGACCTACCAGCGGTCGCCTGGCCGCGGTCCGCGCCGGTTTTGGCGATCTTTGGTGTTATCTTATTAACGGGATTATTACGGGGGTCCTTATTTATCCCCTCTCCCCTCATGGGGGAAAGGGTTAGGATGAAGGGGAATTTAATCTCTTTTCCACTCCCATTAATAACGAAGGATAAGGTTTCAGGAGAGATTAACAGATGTCCATGAAGTGCCCCGAGGTGCAGGACCATCTTTCCGCCTGGCTGGACGGCGAACTGGCCCCTGAAGTGGTGGCCGGAGTTGCCCGGCATTTGGAAAGCTGCGCCGGCTGCCGCCGGGAACTGGCCCAGCTGGAAGCCCTGGAGGAAGCCTTGGGGTCTTTGCCCGAGGCGGCGCTGCCCCCGGGGCTGCCGGAAAAGGTGAGGGCCCGGCTGCCGGGGCCGCCGCGCCGCGGCTGGCAGTCCCTGGCCCTGGCTGCCTCCCTGGTCCTGGGAATCCTGCTGGGAAGCACGATGGGCCGGGATTTTTATCCGCTGACCCGGGAAACCGGCGTCGAACCGGAAGTGGCCAGCCTGGATGCCTTTTATGACTTTCCCCAGGGGTCCATGGGAATGGTTCTCGCCTCCTATCAGGGAGACGAGGTCAACGGCAACGGCCAATGAAACGCAACTGGCTTTTATATCTGGTAATTTTTTCTTTGGCCTTGAACTTCGGGACCATAGGCGCCTTTGTCTATCTCCGCTATCAGGACCGGGGGCACTGGCTGCACCAGGGGATGCCGCCCCCCCTGCCCATGCGGGCCCTGTGGGGCGCCCTGAAGTTGGAAGACTCCCAGCGGCAGGCCCTGCACGGCTTGTTGCCGGAGCACCGGGGCAAGATCGCCGGAATCCGCAGCGCCTTGTTCCTAAAGCGCCAGGAGCTCTTCGATCTGCTAAAGGGTGAGGCTCCGGCCATGTCCGAAGTACGGGCCAAGATCGGGGAGATCAGCGCCCTCCAGGGCGAGCTGGAAGAGGAGGAGATGCGGTTTTTGCT
>CAWEFJ010000022.1:0-18424 GCA_963808395.1 uncultured delta proteobacterium
GCTTATAGTGCTCCTCCTAAACCACCAAATTCTGTACCGGCATTCCCACCTAAAAGAGGTGGCCTTGGACAAGCGGCACCTATACGATGCTTCTTGCGGTGTTCCCTTCGGGGTGGCAGATTGCCGAGAACATCCAGTGGCGATTTAATTATCCATTTCTGCAAAATACGGGTCTGCCGTAGGCGATTTGCAGAGAAGACCAGGCAAATGATCTTAGAAAGGTTCCTTTCCATTGCGTGGGTTACCGGTAGTGATTATCAAAAAGGTATTATTAAAACGAAGGATATCTGGGCTATTCGCTTAAACCACTGAAACTTTTTATCTGACGATGATAGCGGGAGATTCTATGCTCAAGATCGAAGATCTTTGGGTAACCATTAATGGAAAAGAAATATTGAAAGGCATCGATCTCCATATCCCACCAGGAGAAGCCCATGTTTTGTTTGGGAAAAATGGGTCCGGGAAATCCAGCCTACTAATGGCCATTATGGGGTTTTCACACTATACGCTAAAGCAGGGAAGATTATTTTCCTGGGGCAGGATATCACGAATGCCCATTTATGAACGGGCTCGCCTGGGCTTGGGCCTGGCCTTCCAGCGTCCGCCGACGATTCGGGGGGTCAAGACCCCGGACGTCTTGCGGCGTGTGCTGGCAGAGGCCATACCAGGATCCTGGCTGGGGCATAGGCTTTCACCCAGTTTCTGGACCGGGAGATCAATTACGGTTTTTCCGGGGGTGAGATCAAGCGTTCCGAACTCCTGCAACTGCTGGCCCAGGATCCCAAGATGGTGCTCCTGGACGAGCCGGAATCGGGCGTGGACCTGGAGAATCTCCAGGTGGTGGGGAAGATCATCGCCCACTTGCTCCAAAAGGACCGCCGCCGCCAGGCACCGGGAGAAATCCGGCTTGATCATCACCCACACCGGCTTCATCATGGATTACGTCAATGCCGACCGGGCCTACATCCTGGGCGGCGGCCGCTTGTGCTGCCAGGGCAATCCCCGGGAACTGCTCCATGACATCAAAAACTTCGGTTACGAGGAATGCGCCAAATGTCGGAGATAAAACAGCGGGCCGAACAGAGTCGGCAGAAAAAGGCGGCCTTTGGGCCGTGATCTCAACCTGGAGGAGTTTTCCCGTCAGGGCGGCGCCTGGGAATACGACCCGGACTACCGGCAATTTCCCCCGGAGGAGCGCAGCCGCCTCCTCACCGCGGGGATCGAGCTCACGGACGAGGACCATGCCGGCACCTTCCTCCAGGCCGACAAGGCCATCGTCCACTGCCAGGCCCGGCAGCCGGGGGTGGAAGTGCTGCCCATCACCGAAGCAGTGCGCCGCCACGAATGGGTCGCTGACCTCCTCTGGCGCCTGGTGGCGGTGGATGCCGACAAATATACCGCCGCCGCCGAACTGGAGCTGGACAACGGTTATTTCATCCGGGCCCTGCCCGGGGCGACGATCGAGCAGCCGGTGGAGTCCTGCCTCTACCTGCGCACCGACCGCTTCGCCCAACACGTGCACAATCTGGTGGTGGTGGAGGAAGGGCGCCGCGCTCCACATCATCACCGGCTGCGCCACCCATCCCGGGGTGCGTTCCGGCCTCCATATCGGGGTCTCGGAATTTTATGTCACGCCAAGGCGGCCAGCTCACCTTTACCATGGTCCACAACTGGGGGGAGGACGTCCATGTGCGGCCCCGGACCGGCGGTCATGGTGGAAGAAGGGGGCCCCTACATCTCCAACTATATCCTGCTCCGGCCGGTGAAATCGGTGCAGATGTATCCCACCGTCACCCTGAACGGCGCAGGCGCCGTGGCTCGGATCCAGTCCATCCTCATCGCCCATCCTGGCTGCGAACTGGACGTGGGCGGCCGGGTGATCCTGAAAGCCCCCCATACCCGGGCCGAAGTCATCGCCCGCACCCTGGCCATCGGCGGCAACAGCATCGCCCGGGGCCATCTCGTGGGCCTGGTGCCGGAGATCAAGGCCCACCTGGAATGCCGGGGCCTCATCCTGGGCCCACGGGGTGATCGTACGCCATCCCCGAACTGGAAGGCCGGGTGGCCGGGGTGGATATGTCCCACGAAGCCGCGGTGGGCAAGATCGCCGCCGAGGAAGTGGAATATCTCATGGCCCGGGGCCTGGACGAAGAAGAGGCCGTCTCCACCATCGTCCGGGGCTTTCTGAAGGTCAAGATCGAGGGCCTGCCCCCGGCCCTGGAGGAGGAAATGGAGCGGGCCATCCAGGAGACGGGAAAGGGATTATAGGCAATTTGCGAGGAAAATGACGATAAGTGAGATCTGCATTGAAAGGAGATCTATTTATTGGAGTCAGTTGGCCCTTGTCTGAGGCCCAAGAGCCCCAAAGAGAGTATTGAATAATGAAAGACCAAGATAAAACAAAAGATCAACGGGATATGTTGCCAACTCTGGAAAAAATCATAGCAGCCGATCACAATGCCGAGAATCTGGTGGTTCAAGCACAGCAAGAGGCAGAAGCCTTAATGAGCCAGGCCCAGGCGGAAGCTAAGAAAATTCAAGAAGATTTACAAATAGAACTGGCCCAGGTCCAAAAAGCTGTCCAGAAGGAGTTCTTAGAGCAAGCCGAAGCTCGCGGCGGGGAGGTGGCGGCCACAACCGATCGCTACCTTGAAGAGATGCGGAAGGAAAAGGAAACGCATGGGGAGGAGACCGCAGCACTTCTCGTGTCCCGGGTGTTATCGTGATTCTCAGGGTCTGGCGCTATGCATATGGGGGAGCCAAGGTCATGGCTCTCAGAAGCTGGTTATTAAACCCTGAAGATTACCATTTTCTCTTTCAGGCGCAGGATCTCGCGGATTTCTTTAAATACCTCGAGACCACGGTTTATGGGGCGGCTTTAAAAGGCTGGGATTGGCAGGCGCCGAATGCTGAGGCCGAGTTCAGCCGGCGGCTTTACGGGGAGCTGGCGCAAGCCTTCCGTAAGGTGGGTCGGGGGTTGAAGAAGAGGGAGGCCCTCTTCATCGGCAGGCTGGTCGGTCGACTGGAGGCGGAAAACCTCAAGCTGGTGCTGCGGGCCCTGCACCAGGGGCTGCCCTCCGATCCGGCCGTCAGGTTGCTCATCCCCCTTACCGGTTTATCCCCGCTCAACTTTGCCGAATTGGTCAATCAGGGGACCATCAAGGCCCTGGTGGATTACCTGGCCCCTACGCCCTGGGGCCCGCCGTTGACCAGGGGCTTGCCCCGATATTTAAGGGAGCGCAGCCTTTTCCCTCTGGAGATGTCTCTGGATATCTGGGTATTCGACTATCTGCGTCAGGGTTTGGCTCATCTCTGCAAGGCGGATAAGGACCTGGCCGGCCGCCTGCTGGATACCCTGGCAGAAATAACCAACCTTATCTGGGTTGGCCGCTTTCGTGAGCTTTTCGGCCTGCCTGGCGAAGAAGTCTATCAATATTTGCCGGCCGCGGCGATTTTTCGGGAGCCTCGCCGGCGGCGGGATCTGGCCTTCTCGGCAAACCTTACGCAGGTAATAGAGCGATTGCCCCGGCGGCCTTACGGGGAGGTGTTGGCAGGCGTGAGCAATATTGCCGCGGCGGAAGAACGATTAGGCCGCTACTGGGTAAGAACCCTGGAACGGATATTGGGACGGGCCCCCTTTCAGATTGGCTTGCCCATTGCCTATCTGTTCCTAAAGGAATTGGAGATCCGTAATCTAATTACCTTGATGACCGGTATCCTTCTGAGGGCTCCAGCAAACCTGCTGAAATCCCACCTGCAAGGGTGGGCGACGGAAGGAACCCATGTTTAAACCCGTCCCGCTGGTCCTGGTAAATATCCAGGTGGCGGAAAAGGATATTTCCCGGGCCACCGGGGTTTTGACCCGGCTCCGGATCATCCATCTAATCAACCTGGTGGAGACCCCTTTAGGCAAGCTGGGGTATATGGGGGAACTGGAGCGGGATCTGTTGTCCCGATACGAGCAGGTAGGAGCGGAAGTGGACCGGTGGGCCAAGGCCCTGGAAATTACCCCTCAAGTGGTGGAGATTCCTGCTGACCTGGACCCGGCCAAAGAAATATACCGCCTGGAGGAGGTGGTAGCCGGAATTCGCCAGCAAGTGGGGACCCTGGTCCATAACCTGGAGGAGACTGCGGAGCGCCGGGCCATCTTAGAGCGCCATCAGGAAAATTTGGAGTTATTGCAGCCAACGGAACTAGACCTGGAGGAGGTGGGGAACCTCCGCTTCGCTTATCTGCTGCCCGGCTTCGTCCCCACGGAAAACCTGGCTAAACTGGAAGAGGCCCTGGCTCACCTCCATCATGCCTTGATCCGGGTGGTCACGCCAGGTTCCCGAACCGTCATCATCGCGGCCGCTTTGGTGAAAGACCGGGAAGTGATTGACCAGGCCCTGAAGGGCGCCTTTTTTGAGCCCATGGAGTTGCCCCCGGCCCCCCACGGCAGTATTGGGGAAGTGTTGGCGGAGATCCAGAATCAGATTCAGGACCTTAAAAGAGCAAAGCAGCAGCTTGAAGCCCGGCGTGTTGAAATCAGGGAGCAATTAGCCCCGGACCTGGTGCGCCTGCGGAACCGGGTTGACCTCAGCCGCACGCTTTTAAGGGCCCGGGTGCTCTTTGGCAAGGTGGATCAAGCCTACCTGATCAGCGGCTGGATCCCCGCACACCTGGTAGAGAAGCTCAAAGAGGCCCTGACCCAGGAACTCGGGGAGCAGGCGGTGGTGGAAATCCTGAGCCCCGAAGCCATTCCGGGGGATCAGGGAAGGAATCCTCAAGATACCGATTCTCTTCAACAATCCCTATCTGTTGCGGCCCTTTGAGCGCCTGACCAGGGCCTACGGCACCCCCGGTTATGGGGAAGTGGAGCCCACCGCCTTATTAGCCATCGGTTTTCTGGTGATGTTCGGCCTGATGTTTGGCGACATTGGCCAGGGGGCGGTGCTCCTGGGGCTGGGCTACCTGATTTTCCGGAGGTTTTTCCGTTACACCGATTACGGCATCATCCTGATGGAATGCGGGGTGTCCTCCATGGTCTTTGGGCTCCTGTACGGGAGCATATTCGGCATCGAAGGCCTGCTTCCCGCTTTATGGTTTTCCCCCATGAAAAATATTACCTACTTCCTAAGGATCTCCATTATCTTAGGAGTGGGGTTTATCAGCCTGGGCCTGATCCTGAGCTTTATCAATGTCATCAGGCTGCGTCAGGTCCGGCTGCCCGCAGCCGGGCTGTTGGCGGCCTTCTTCTATTGGATCCTGGCCGCCCTGGGGCTACGCTACCTCCTTACCGGAGCTATGGAATGGGACTACTGGGTCGCCCTGGTGGTGGGCCTGGCCACCCTGGGCCTTACCGCCCTGTTTACCATTCAGCGGCTCTGGCCGACTCCCGTCACCGCTCCAGCCAGGGTGGAGGGGCGAGGTTTGCAAATCCTGGAAGGATGTATCGAAGTCGTCGACGACACGGTGCGCTATGTGGCCAACACCATCTCCTTTATCCGCATCGCCGCCTTTGCCCTGGCCCACGCCGGGCTGTTCATTGCGGTCTTCTCCCTGGCGGAGACCATGAGCCACCTGGCCGGGGGAGGGGTGCTGTACTGGGTAACGATTGGTCTGGGTAATGTAGTTATCATCCTCATGGAGGGGTTGGTGGTTTCCATCCAGACGATTCGACTGGAATACTATGAGTTCTTGAGTAAGTTCTTCCGCGGGGGCGGAGAGCCATTCAGCCCGCTCAAACGGGGAGCCATTCCTTAAAGGGGAGGCAAACATGGTTAAGCGATTTCTTCCGGGCATGGTCATTATTCTCTTAGGTTCCATGGGAGGCTGGCTTTGGGCGGCCCCGGCCTGGGCCGCTGCCCAGGCGGGGACGGATCCGGAGGTGCTGAAATGGGCTTTTATCTGCGCAGCGGCCGCCGTCGGCCTCAGCGCCATCGGGGCCGCCATCGCGGTGTCCACGGTGGGGGCCGCGGCCTTGGGGGCCATGAGTGAAAAGCCGGAAATAGCCGGCCGGGCCCTCATCTTCGTCGGCCTGGCGGAAGGCATAGCTATCTATGGGCTGATCATCGCCCTCATGATCCTGGCACGAGTATAAAGGCTTAACCTTATCAGAAGGCGATTATGCCCGTCAGCAAGTTGGGATTTTTTGTCATCGCCGACCCCCATACCTTTCTGGGCTTTGCCCTGACCGGGTTGAAAGGAGGGGCGGCGACGGATATGACCGAGGCCCGGGAGTTGCTGACCCGGGCCCGCGAAGACCCGGAGGTGGGGCTGATCTTGATCACCGAACGGCTGGCCGGGGAAATTCGCCGCGAGGTAGACGCGGTTCGCCGGGAAGGGATAAAGCCCATGGTCTTGGAAATTCCGGACCTGGATGGGCCGGTGGCGAAGAAGGAATCATTGCTGGACCGGCTCCGCTCCTTGATGGGCATTCCAAAATGAGAGGTTTCCGACCCTATGCCCCTCTATGACCAGGTGGAACTCCTCTGCCAGGCCATTCTTGCCCTGGGGAGACAAGAGGCCGAGAGGATCATCACCAAGGCCAGGGAAGAAGCAGACCGCCTGGTCGCGGCGGAAGAAGCGCGGCGCCAGAAAGTGGTGCAACAAGCCCGAGGGGAAATTGAGGCCCAGGCCCGTTTAGAGGCCAGGAGCCGGATAGACCGGGCCGCTTTGGAAAGCAAGCGGCGCATCGCTGAAGCCAGGGAGGCAATGCTGGCCGAGGTCTTTAAACAGGGCCTGGAGCATCTTCTTAGCTTTAGGAATACCCCGAAATATGCCGACTGGCTCCGGGGCGCGCTGGTTCAGGCCATTAAGGAACTGGGGGGCGACCGGTTCCGCATCATGGCCCACCCTGAGGAAGCTCAGTGGCTGACCCCCCCGTTGCTGGCGGAAGTTGGCCAGGAGACCGACTGCCAGTTGGAGTTAGAGCCGGACTCCCAGGTAAGTGCCGGAGGCTTCATCGCATTCAGGGCCGATGGCCTGGTGCGCTATGATCAGACCGTTCAGGGGATTATTAACCGCCAGCGAGACAGCTTGCGCACGGAGTTGGCCAGGAAGTTATGGGGCACGGGAATGGAAGCATTGTCTGGCCTGGAGCCAGGTTCATAGCTGGAAACACTAAACTATGTCCAACGCACCTGTCGAAGTCATCTGGGTCAGCGGGCCGGTGATCCGGTCCTCCGGAGGCCAAAGTCTCTCCATGTATGAGGTGGTGGAGGTGGGTGACGACCGCCTCATCGGCGAGGTTATCGAACTTGATGGGGAGACCGCCACCGTGCAAGTTTATGAAGACACCAGCGGCATCCGCCCCGGGGACCGGGTGGTGGGCCAGGGAGCGCCGTTGTCGGTGGAGATCGGCCCCGGCCTGGTGGGCCAAATCTTTGACGGCATTCAACGGCCTTTGACTGCCCTTCGAGGAGGCCACCGGCCCCTTCATCTCCCGGGGAATCTCGGTAACTGCACTTAACCGGGAAAGGGTCTGGTCCTTCACTCCCAGGGTTCAGGAGGGGGCCGCGGTGCAGGGCGGGGAAGTCCTGGGGATAGTCCCGGAAACCCCGGCCATAGAACACCGGGTGCTGGCGCCGCCTTGGACCCAGGGTACCCTGACCTTTGTTGCTTCGCCGGGCGAATATAATCTGAATGATCCTGTTGCCAGGATAAGGGACTCCCGAGGCAGGGAAACCACCCTTTATCTGTGGCACCGCTGGCCGGTGCGCCGGGTCAGGCCTTACCGGGAACGCCTGCTGCCGTCGGAGCCCCTGCATCACCGGGCAAAGGGTGATGGACGCCATCTTTCCTCTGGCCCAGGGCGGTGCGGCCTGGCCATCCCCGGCGGGTTCGGCACCGGCAAGACCATCACCCAGCACCAGCTTGTCCAAGTGGTGCGACGCGCGGACCTCATCGTCTACATGGGCTGCGGCGAGCGGGGCAACGAGATGACCGGGCATCCTGACGGAATTCCCGCATCTGACGGACCCCCGCACCGGGCATGCCCTATGGAGCGGACCGTGCTGATCGCCAATACCTCCAATATGCCGGTGGCGGCCCGGGAGGCCTCGATCTACACCGGCATCACCCTCGCCGAAGTATTACCGGGACATGGGCTACCACGTGGCCCTGATGGCCGATTCCACCTCGCGCTGGGCCGAGGCCCTGCGGGAGATTTCCGGCCGCCTGGAGGAGATGCCGGCGGAGGAAGGCTTTCCGGCTTACCTGGCGACCCGGCTGGCGGAGTTCTATGAGCGGGCGGGGAGCGTCATCACCTTGGCCGGCGCCCGGGGGTCGGTGTCGCATCATCGGCGCGGTGTCGCCGCCGGGAGGCGATTTCTCCGAGCCGGTGACCCAGCATACCAAGCGCTTCGTGCGCTGCTTCTGGGGCCTGGACAAGGAGCTGGCCGCCGCCCGCTATTTCCCCGCCATCAACACCATCGACAGTTACAGCGAATATGCCGATGCGGTGGCGCCGTGGTGGACGGAGCACATTGATCCGTCCTGGAAGAGCATGCGGGAGGAGACCCTGGCGCTCCTCCAGGAGGATTTTCAGTTGCAGCGCATCGTCAAGCTCATCGGCGAGGAAGCCTTGCCGGACTCCCAGCGGCTGACCCTGGAGGGGGCCCGCTGGCTTAAAGAAGGCTTTCCTACAGCAGAGCGCCTTTGACCCCCAGGATGCATTTTGCTCCCCCAAAAAGCAGGCGAAAATGTTGCGAGCTGATCTTTGGAAACCTATCATAAAGCCGCGGGAGGTCCTGGCTCAGGGAATCCCTGTCTACCAGATCTCGGGAAATCTGAAGAGATCTCGGACCTGCTGCGGATGAAATACTGGCGAGAAGATCAGGCGGACCTGTTCGAGCAGATTGGGGAGAACAACTTGACAGCCCTCCTGGAGGCACTGATGACCTATGGCGGAGGATGATTTCGCTCCGTTCGGGACGGGAATTTCTGAGCCTCGGGCGCATCGCCGGGCCCCTTGCTGGTGGTGGAGGGCGTCCAGGGAGTGGGTTTTGATGAGAGTGTAGAAGTCACCTTCGCCGATGGTTCGCAAAAATTGGGGCGAGTGCTGGCCGTGGGGCGCCGGAGAGGCAGTGATCGAACTCTTTGGCGGAACCATGGGGCTATCCCTCAAGGCAACCCGGGTGCGGTTCACTGGCTCTCCCCTGATGATTCCGGTAACGGAAGAGCTGTTGGGCCGAATTTTCGACGGCCTGGGCCGGCCCCTGGATGGGGGCTCCAGGCCGGTGGGCGAAACTTCCCGGAACATTAACGGCGAGCCCATCAATCCCACGGCCCGGACTTACCCCCAGGAATTCATCCAGACGGGCATCTCGGCCATCGACGGCATGAATACCCTGGTTCGGGGGCAAAAGCTCCCTATCTTCGCCTTGAGCGGTCTGCCCCACCACGAACTGGCCGCCCAGATCGTGCGCCAGGCCCGGATTGCCCAGTGCACGAAGAGCGCTTTGCCATCGTCTTTGCGGCCATGGGGGTGCAACACGACGTGGCCAATTTGTTTCGCCAGTCCTTTGAGGCCAGCGGGGTCCTCAATAACGTGGTCATGTTCCTGAACCTGGCGGACGACCCGGCCATCGAGCGGCTCATTACCCCCCGGATGGCGCTGACGGTGGCGGAATATTTGGCCTATCGAGAAAGAGCGCCACATTCTGGTAATCCTTACTGATATGACCAACTATTGCGAGGCCCTGCGGGAAGTGGCCACCTCCAAGGGCGAGGTGCCCAGCCGCAAGGGTTACCCGGGCTACCTGTACAGCGACCTGGCGGCGCTCTTTGAACGGGCCGGCAAGATAGCGGGCAAACAGGGGTCCATCACCCAGCTCCCCATTCTCACCATGCCCAATGACGACATCACCCATCCCATTCCCGATCTTACCGGCTACATTACCGAAGGCCAGATCGTCCTGGACCGTGCCCTGCACCAGCGGGGGATTTATCCGCCCATCAATGTTTTGCCGTCGCTGTCCCGGCTCATGAGCGACGGCATTGGCGAAGGCCGCACCAGGGCCGACCATCGCCATGTCTCCTCCCAACTCTACGCCGCCTATGCCCAAGTGCAGCGAATCCAGGCCCTGGCCACCATCATCGGGGAAGACAGCCTCTCGCTGCGTGACCGCCAGATCCTCAAGTTTGGGCGGACCTTTGAGGAAGAATTCATCCGGCAGGCGCCGGATGAGAACCGAAGTATTACCCAAACGCTGGACCTGGCTTGGAAAGTGTTGCGGGAACTGCCCCGCACTGAATTGATCCGGGTCACTGAAGAGGAAATCGAGACTTTCGGAGGATTTTAATATGCCGGGAACAGAGAGCGGCCCAGAATCCCGGTTCCTTCCAGAACCCCACTCCCGGGAGGGATGAACATGGCCCGGCTGGCGGTATCGGTAACGAAAGGGAATTTACTCAAGCTCAAAGAGGAGCATGCCCTGGCGGCGGAAGCCCGCACCTTTTTGGAGGAGAAACGGGACCTGCTGCTGGGGGAGTTGCTCCGTCTACAGGCCCAGGCCGCTAAAATGCGGGTGGAGGTGGAGATGGCCTTGGGAGGAGCCTATGCGCGATTGACGGGTGGCCTGCTGGCCATGGGAAGTGAAGCGGTGGCCCGGGCCGCCCTGGGGGTAAGAGGCGATGATACCATCCTCGTGAAGGAGCGCACTTTTTTGGGTCTGCCCATGCCAGTGGTGGAATTCGAGCCGGGGTCCCGGCAGCCTCAGTTCAGTTTTGGTGGCACAGTGGCCGCCCTTGATGAATGCCAAATAGTCAGTCCGGGAGGCTTTGGGTCAGATAGCCGAACTGGCTGAAGTGGAGGCGGTACTTTGGCGCCTGGCGGCGGAATTGCAGCACACCGTGCGCCTCACCAATGCCCTAAATTACGTGATAATCCCTTCCCGCCTGGAAACCATCCAATACCTGGAAGGAGCCCTGGAAGAGAGGGAACGGGAAGCCCTCTTCCATCTAAAGCGTATTAAGGCCCGTAAAGCCAAAAGGGGGTGAGGATGTCCAGCCTTCGCAAGATCCTGGTACCCGTTGACGGCTCGGCGGCCTCGCTGGAAGCCCACCGCCTAGCTCTGGATTTGGGAGCCCGCTATGAGGCCGAAATCATCTTGCTCTACGTGGTGGATTCATCGGTGCTGGATGAACTCTCGCGCCTGTCCGGCCAGGAGCGCACCCGCCTCCTCCACGATATGGAGGAGAGCGGCAGAAGGCTGCTTTCCTCCCTCTCCCGGGAGGGGAAAAAACTCGGGGTCACGGTCACCATCAATCTTCTTGTCGGTATGCCTGACGTTATCATTATGAAAGAAGCGGATGAACACCAGGTAGATTTGATTGTCATGGGCAAAATCGGCCGCAAAGGGCACCGGCGCTCTCTGGTGGGCTCGGTGACCGAGCGTGTCCTGGAAGCCTCGGACTTGCCGGTATTAGTTGTCAGTCCTACTTGATGTTTATTGAATTAAGGACAATCTTGTCAGCTTGCCAGGAGGGCGTGATGAGAGGAGGGGGCGTGAGTAGACGCTCCCGGGTTTGGGAAGGATCAGTGACGCAGATGACCGCCTTATGGGCTCTCTGCCATGATCTTGGCGATTTCCACCTCGGTTTGCCCCATGCCCCGCATGGCGTCCAGGATGGCTAAAAAGATGGGGGCGGCCTGAGGAGTGCATAATCCCTCGATGCACCGCTCCTGGTGTTCCGTGGCATAATCGGCGCAGGCCTGGACCAATTTGCACCCCTCGTTTTTCACGTAGTTTTTCAGGAACTGGTTGTCGGTCTTGACGATGTCCAGCAAGGACCGGACCAGCCCGGCATGCTGGTCAAAGAGATAGTTGGTCTGGGCCACTGCCTTGTCGGAAAACAGCACCCCGCCACTGATCTTCTTGTGGATGGGGTCGGCCAGCCCGGCCAGGTTGGCGTCGATGGCCCCCAGGCGGCTGAGGATGGTTTCCAGGCGGAGCAAGACCTTCTGTTCCGCTTCAGACTTCCGGGAGATCAAGGACCTTAGTTGCCGGGAAGCGCTGACAATATCCTGGCTCACGACGCCCTGGAGGTTGTGCAATTCCTTGAGGCGATCGCGGCTGTGGCGGTTGAAGGCGTCCCGGGCTGCTCCCATCATGGTCAACAATTTTTCGATGATCGGGGCTACGATCGCGGCCGCTTCCTCGGGGAACTTTTCTTTTGCCATGATGACCCTCCTCGCCTGCATGGAAACTGGGTAAGAACCGACTTTGCCCGGGAGATCGAGGCCAATATCGTCCTCGGCTCCGACAGCCCGGAGAGCGCGGCCAGCGAAATCGCCTTCTTCTTCAACGCCCTGGAGCTGGTTTAGTATCGTGTTTCGGGAATATTTTTAAGATATCTTGGCCCCAAAAACTCCCCCTCCCTTGGGAGATGTTTCCCGGGCAAAAGGTCCCAAAGACCTTTTTTGGATTGCGGTGGCCAAGGCTGGTGCATAATCTCGGCTTAAAATGTTACCACCCTCCCCCCAACCCCCTCCCCTCACTCGTCGACGTAATGATAGCATAAGCTTCCTTGAAAAAGTAATTTTTTCAAAAATTTTCGCATACCACACCCCCAGAACCAAGATACCTCACTGCTGGGGAGCCTAAGGATCCCAGGCCAGCACCGCCCGATAATGGTGCGATAGAGGAAAAGCCGAGGCTACATGCATATACCACCAATAGATGGTTACTGCTATCTATCTGGCTCTCGTATCCCGATAGCCATGTATCAATAGGAAGATCATATATGGACCTCTGACCCACCCTCGCTCCTTCTCTGCCACACCCCGGACAAACACCAGGTTGAAACGTGACACGCCGCAGAAAGCGTACCACGCTTTTTTAAAGCCTATCTAAAAGGTCACCACCGGTGGGATTGCATCTCACGTGACCAGCCAGATTTTTAATCTAAAATTTTTTGGCCGGGTCCATCACTGGGGGGCTGCGGCTATTTTCCCTTGATTAAAGTCCGGAAAAAATATTTTGGGAAAAATTTACGGACGGAGCATATTTGACAGAGGGGCCGGAGTCCCATTACCCGGCATTGCCTTCCCCGGGGAAAACTCTCTGGCTATCGTCAGCGCCGGTTGGGGACCGAGGCGAGCGGCTGACCTTTGGAGGATGCCAGGGGTGCAGAGTCGAGGCCGTCAGGCAGAAGCATGTCATGGCATGTCCAGGCGTGCCAGCGGCACATGGATGACTGCATTTCTCCACAATTTATTTAAGCCCCTATGCCAATTGAGTGATAAATTTATTTTAATGATTTAAAATCTCATCAATCATGGCTCCCCCAGATCTCTCTTCAGCTGAGCGCTCTAAACTCTTGGCAGTGGCTAAGGACGCAGTAAAACGGGCCTATGCCCCATACTCTAAATTTCGCGTAGGTGCGGCTGTCTTGACCAAAAAGGGAAATATATTTTCTGGCTGCAATATAGAAAATTCCTCATATGGTCTCACAGTTTGCGCTGAGAGGGTAGCCATCTTCTCAGCGATCGCTCAAGAAGGCGGAGAGGACATGGAAATTCAAGCTCTTGTTATCTCTTGTGAGCAGAATTCTCTCTGTTCCCCTTGCGGGGCTTGTAGACAAGTAATTTATGAATTTGGGCGGGATGCCATTGTTTTTTTTCAGGGCAGTAATGGTGTGGAAGAGGCGCGCATAACGGAGCTTTTGCCCAAAGGATTTTGCTTGCCATGACTGCTCAAGACGAAAATTCTAACCTTAATTCAAGTAGGGGAATCAGCAAGGCGCGGTTAAGCCCCCCCGAGGCTCTTTCCCTGATCGTGAGCTGCCAGAATCTCCACGGCCCGCAACCCCACCTGAATCAAGCGCTTCTCCGCCAGGCGCATCAGCCGCAGGGAAGCAGAGGTTTGCTTAAGCCGATGCACAAAGACGGCGCAGGCGCCGCCAGCCCTGAGCCCTAAGGTGGATACCTGGGCCAGGGTGAGGTAGGCGGACATCTCCATTTCCAGGTTGAGGACGCCAGCCCGGCTGAGATGGGCCACCCTGCCGGGGTCCAGGGTCGGGAAGCCTGGAACCACCCGGCCCTGGCCAGCATAAAAGTCGGCGGTGGTGCAGGTCACCCCCAGGTGATGCGGCACCCCCAGGGTGGCCGCGGCTTCCCGCAGGGCCGCCAGCACCTGGGGGTGGGCCGTGGCCTTTTGGCCGGGAGGAGCATAAAAATGGCTGGTGCCTTCCTGCCGCAGGGCCTCGGTAGTGATTACCAGGTCCCCCAGGTCGATGTCATCCTGGATTGCCCCGGTGCTCCCCAGGCGGATGAAGATGGCCGGCGCCACGCATTGGGCCGCCTCCACCATGGCGATGGCGCTGCTGGCGGCGCCGATCCCGGTGGCGATGACCGACACCGGGATTCCCCGGTAAGAGCCGGTGTAGGTCAGGAACTCACGGTTTTTTCGACGCAGTTCCACCCGGTCAAAGAACTGGGCGATTCTCCGGGCCCGGTCCGGGTCGCCGCAGGTGAGGATATACGGGGCCAGGTCGCCGGGGCCGCAGTCGAGATGATAATAGCGTCCCTGAGGGTTCTGGGGAAGGTTGACGTTCGATCACCGGATAGTCTCAGCCCAGATTATGCCGCTGCCTTGGCTACCGAAGTAAAAAATGGTTTTTGGGACCTCTTTCCCCGGGAAAAATCCCCCAAAGTTTCTGTTCTTGAAGCCGAATCCTCTTGTCAACGGCATGATAGCACAAGTTTCCTTGAAAAAATAATTTTTCCCTAAATTTTGGGCATACCAATCCCTCGGCGACCAGATGTAGACTGGCTGGGAAGCCTAAGGACTCCAGGCCAGCACTGATCGGTAGTGATGTGCCGGAGGAAAGGCGGAGGCCACATGGACATACCATCTCCGGGCATGGTAAGAAACTCTGGCCCCCACTTTGATCAGGGGCTTGATCAGCCAGTACATGGACCGTTTCACTTCTTCTCGGTAGGTGAATAGCAAAGAACTGCTATCTATTTGCTACTCCATACCAAATAATAATGTTGTGATATACAGATGATAGCTGCTTTTCGATCCTGCCAGAATCTCGTGGTTTAATTTCGAATCACGGTTTGCCTGAACTCGGTTCGATAATGTCGGGGAAAAGCTGCGGGCCTGTTTGAATGGCGCCCCGGGGTCATCCATTCCGCCGCCACATCCCCCGGCCAAAGGAATGTGCTGGAAACGGAGCTGACGGCCATCCCGGGCGGCAAGAAGCCACGATCAGGGTAGGCCAGGGTAATTTGTAAGGGTGCGCCAGACAAACCTTGGAATCGCCCATGAAGGCCGTGTCACCCGGCCAGATTTTACTTATAATATTTTTGGCCTGGGTCCCATCACGGGGGTGCCTGAAATTTCCTTCCTGGACAATCCAACCCGAGCCATTTTCAAAAGTCCCTTAACCTTTTCCTTCACCTACCCCCAATCGCCTCTCAGGAAATGCGCCACGCATTTGAGCGGGGTGTTCCTACGGGCATAGATACCCAGTCAACCGGGGAGAGTTTTTCATTCTAAAATTTGGCGGCGGCCCATTACCAGGGGGGGTCTGCTGCTCTCGCCACTCGATGGAAAAGTGAAAAAATTTCCGTGGGCATCATAATGCAGAGAGGGGGGGGAGGAGTCCCGGCCCGCGGGTTTGCCTTTCCGGGCCCGAAAATCTATATGGTCAGGGCTACCGGCCGGTCCGGGACCTGAGGAAAGGGATCAGATGCGAAGTGGCCTGGCAGGGGGCGCCGACCAGGGTAGGCAAGGAGTGGGGCCACACCGCCATCCTCCTTTATTGGGTGAGCTATGGTTTATGGCCGGCCGGATATGCCTGACTTCTGACCGACTCGTTCCCTTTCAAATCTCCCCAGAACCCTCAATTTTGCTACCCCGTCTGCTACCCCAGAATAAAAATGGGGTTAGCCGATTGAGCTAACCCCTTGATTTCTTTGGTGGGCCGTCGGAGACTCGAACTCCGAACCTAGTGATTAAGAGTCACTTGCTCTACCAATTGAGCTAACGGCCCGGAGGCTTGACAGGCTTGAATATACTGGGCTGTAGAAAGATTGTCAAGATGGCTGCGGTCCTCTCTCCGCGACCAGGGGCGGAGATCGGTGGTCCGGTCGTGAGTATTCTGCCCGAGGCCCCTCCTCAATGGCGTTTAACCGCCCCTTTTCCATTTCCTGGCCTTCTTGCCCCCCATCTGTGGAAAACCCGATTTGACCCCTGACTCTGCCGAGACCCGCTATCTTAAACCTGGCCTCCCGGGAAGGCCCACCCGGATGAACGAATAGGTTGGTTATTTTATTAAAATACGCCATTTACCGCGCCGGCTATCCTTTGCTGACTCCCTGCCATTGATCTGCGACCGTTTTAAGGGGCCATCTCCCGATAAAGCCGTTCTCCTTTTCGATTAGAACAACCTCCCTGGTTTATCCCATTCATTATCCAACTAAATTTCTCTACGCAAACCTCGGCATATCTGAGGCCGGGAAACAGCCGGCGCCGCCAGGCGCGGGAAGGAAGCGCATCCCTAGGGGGAAGCATTGGCAAGCGGAGGGTTGGCTGTGGGAATTTCTCAGCCGCGGCCAAGAAGAGGGAACTGCATCTCCTGACAGGGGGCCTGGCCGGTCAATCCCATCCTGGGTCAAATGACCTACTTGTGCTGGAAAGATTAAAGAAATTCAATATGATGAGCCTCACGATCAGGGTCTGCAGCTAATCAAGGTCTTGGGAATGTTTTCCGGGTGAAACGAGCAGGGGCCAAGAACTAAATCCGGATGGGCCGATTGGCCTGGCATAACCATCATTGCACTTACCCCGGCGTTCCAGCCAGGCCGAGAGAAGGAAGCAGGGTATGGGAAGAGATCGGTCTAGCCGGAAGTCTCCCCCGGGCCTGGCGCTGGAGCCGCCGGCGTCCGGCGCGGAGAGGGGCGGACTAAGGGCCATGGCCAGATCATCCCTGTTTGATGGACTGCCGCCCGGGATTTGGAGAATATCCCGCTGCTGCTGGATCGCCTCAACGGCCGCCTGGGCGCCGATATAGACCGGCTGGAGGTGCAGATCAAGGGGCGCCTCAGCGACCAGGAAGGCAGACTCAGGAATCTGGAAGGCCGCGTGGGCCAGCAGGAGAACTGCCCTTGCCAGGTCCACCGGGACCCGGGGCACACGTGCCCGATCCTGGTCATTATGGACCGGCTCAATATCATGCAGCGGCGCCTGGCCTGGTACACGGGCATCTTTGCGGCGGCTACGGCCATGTTATACGCCCTGCCCAATTTGCTGTGGCTGCTCAAGAGAGGATTTTGACTTTGCTCTTGATTTACACCGAAAACCGAAAACCGGAGGTCAGCGTGGACCACCTGAAACTCTTGAAGAAGGGCGCCCTGGCCGAGAAGCGGGAGCGCTTCCGGAATCTCCTCATCCGCATCGACCAACTCATCGCCGCCATCCAGCTCAACACCTTCCGCATCCACGATGAGGACCTGGATTCCATCAAGGAGGACCACGCCCTGGCGGCCGCCAAGGAACTGGCCGCGGTGCTGAAGCTGGCCAGGAAACTGAAGGCGGAGCTGGAGGATTGAGCTTTGGGCGACCTCAAGGAACATAGCTGTTTAAACCAGGCGGAGCGTCTCTTCGTTCATGAAGGTCGCACCCTGGAGGAGATCACCACCCGGCTCTCGGTGGACCTTACCACATTATTAGACTGGCAGAATAAAGGCGAGTGGGACAGAAAGCGCAGTGCCATCCTGGCAGACCCCGAAAATCTGGCGGAGCGGCTGCGGCTGGCCCTGGGAAAGATGCTGGCCGCCTTGGAAAACGGGGAGGAGCTGGACCCCAAGGCCTTCGATACCATCGCCAAGGCCGCGACGGCTATCAAAAACCTGGACCGAGGCAATTACGATTTAAAGGTGGCGGGCCTTAAGGTGATGGAGGACTTCGCCGGCTTTTTGAAGGAGCAACTGGGGGATCCGGAAGAATTGCAGCTTATCGGCTCCCGCATCCGGGCCTGGTTCAGGAGTTTGGAGTAATCGGCTTAATCGGCATTCATCTGCGGTTAAATATTAGCCGCCGATACACGCCGATGAACACAGATTCCGAAAACGCAAACCATTAACCGGAGGAATTAGAAATGAAGGCATCATGGAAAGCGCTGCTGGCCGTATCTTTGGCCGTGGCCCTGCTGCTTAGCGGCTGCGCCGCGGTGGAAAATTTTCTGTGCAGCAACCGGGTGACCATCGAGAACGACATCACCGCGGCCCAGGCGGCCATCGCCGCGGTGCAGGCCGAATACGGCGCGGTGATCCCGGCTGAGGCCCAGCTCATCATCAACGCGGCCAACGCGGTGATCACCACCGGGGAGAACATCCTTAACAACGACGTCTGCCCCACCGACACGGAGGTGCAGAGCGTGCAAAACGCCGCGGCCGCTTTGGAGCAAGCCAAGGTGCAGGGAGGGTGGA
>CAWEFJ010000023.1:0-11771 GCA_963808395.1 uncultured delta proteobacterium
GGAACCGGCTGGCGAGCCATTGGACCGCATCACCAAAACCCAACTCGTAGAGTATGGGCGGGCTGAGGTCAAAGGTCAGGGAACGAGTTAATTGAATACTATGGTCAATTTGATTCAGGAGTTCGTTCAGGTCTGCGGCCAAATCCGGGGTAGCCGCCTCGGCGTATAGCGTCCCCAATTTGATCCGCGCAAAGGCTAAAATCTGGCCGATATTCTCATGGAGTTGAATGGCTAAATGGCGGCGTTCTCGTTCTTCCACCAGGGTCAACTGGGAGGCCAGGGATCGAAGCTTTTCCTGATAGGCGCTGAGGGCCTCCTCGGCCTGTTTGCGCTCGGTGATGTCGGTGAGCATGCCCACGTAGTTGGCGATCCCGCCTTGTTGGTCATCCACCGCCCGGAGGGTGAGCCAGGCAGGAAAGGACTCCCCATTCTTGCGGCGGTTCCAAATTTCGCCCCGCCACTCGCCGGTTTTTCTCAAGGAGGCCCAGATTTTCCGGTAGGATTCGGCGCCCTGCGCCTCGGCTTGCAGCAGCTCCAGGGTTTGGCCGATAATTTCTTCAGGTGGGTATCCGGTGATTTCGGTAAAGGCCTGGTTGACCGTGATTATTTTGCTTTGCCGGTCGGTCACCAGGATACCTTCCCCGGCATTCTCGAAGACCTTGGCGGCCAGGCGCATCTGCGCTTCCAGGTAATGCTGGCGCAGGGCCCGCTCAATGACCATGGGGAGCAAATCGAGATAGATGCCCTCGACGTCTTTGACCACATAGTCGAGGGCTCCCAGCTTCAGGGCTTCCACCGCGACCTGCTCGTTGCCGCAGCCGGTGACCATGACAATGGGCGGCAAGGGGCCCCGGGAAGCCAGGTGGCGGAGGACTTCGAGGCCGCCTAAGCCCGGCATGGCCTGATCCAGGACCAGCAAATCATAGTCACCTGACTGGTACAGGGCCAAACCCTGTTCACCGTCCGGAGCATGGTCCACCACCAGGCCGGCCCTCTCCATCTTTTTCCGGAAGAGTTCGGCATCCGCGGGAGAATCCTCCATCAAGAGGAGGTGGATAGGTGCTTTGGGCATAGGGCTTAAAGGTGGTCTTTGCCAGTAAACCCAATAGATTATTTCTGAAGATAATGAATTTTTTGTAAGCATGAAATTTAAAAGTCAATATTTCCATAAACTACGGGCATGCCAGACCTATAATCATAGGAGATTATGCCGACCGCCTTGGGCCTCGCAGTCATAGAGATGGCCGGGTCATAGCAGATGGCTTTTATTCTTTCTGTAAAGATTCTCGATAATTCAGTTTGACTTTAGGCAGATGGCAAATCCTGGCGGGATGCCAGCAGGTAATAAATCACCGGGACCACCACCAGGGAAAAGGCGGTGGAGGCAAACAGCCCGAAGATGAAAGACCAGGCCAGCCCGGAAAAGATGGGGTCCAGGGTGATGACCCAGGAGCCGAACATGGCGGCCAGGGCGGTGAGCAGGATGGGCCGGAAGCGCACCGCTCCCGAGCGCAGCACCGCTTCCTCCAGCGGAACCCCCCGGTCCAGGTGGTGGTGGATGAAGTCGATGAGGATGATGGAGTTGCGCACCACGATGCCGGCCAGGGCGATCATGCCGATCATGGCGGTGGCGGTGAAATAGATGGGGTCGGCGTAGCCCTTTACCGATCCGGCGAAGAACAGGTTCAGCAGGGCAAAGCCCGGCATCACCCCGATCATGGTGAGCGGGATGGCCACCATGATCACCAGGGGCATGGTGTAGGACGAGGTTTGCAAGACCAGCAGGATATAGATGCCGATGAGGGCCCCGGCAAAGGCGATCCCCAGGTCCCGGAAGACCTGCACGGTGATCTTCCACTCCCCTTCCCCGGCGTAGTTGACCCGGTAGCCGGGGGCCAGGGGCTGCGCCTGGATCTGCCCATCAGGTCAAGGATGGCGTTCACCGGGCTTAAGCCCGCGGTATCCCCGGTGACGAAGACCACCCGTTCCAGGTTTTTGCGCATGATGGATTTGGGGGCGGCGTCCAGGTCAAAGCGCCCCAACTCCTGTAAGGGCACCAGGGAGCCGGCCGGGTTTTTGAAATAGAGCTGGCCCAAACCGAGGGTCGAGGAGCGCGCCGCCATCGGCCAGCGCAGCAAGATATCCAGGGGCAGGCGCTCGCTGTCCAGGTGGACCCGGCCCACCGTCTCCCCGGCCTGGGCCATGGCCAGCCCCCGGGCGATCTGGGCCTCGGGCAAGCCGCTCAGGGCCGCCTTGTCCCTATCCACCAGGAACCGGAAACGGGGCTCGGTGGTCTCCACCCTGGTGTCCACATCCACCACCCCCGGCGTCTTCAGGAAGAAATCCTTGACCTTGTCCGCCTCGTGAATCAGGCTGGCATAAGCGGCGCCCGGCGGGCCGTAGACCTCCCCCACCAGGGTCTGCAGGTCCGGCGGCCCCGGCGGCACCTCGACGATGGCCAGCCGGGTCCGGTGCTTCCGGGCGATCTCCTCCATGGCCGGGCGCACCCACAGGGCAATGGCGTGGCTGGCCGCACTGCCGCCGCTCCTTTTCCGCCAGGTTGACCCGGAGCTGGCCCACGTAAGGCCCCTGCATCAGATAGTAATGGCGCACCAGGCCGTTGAAATCGATGGGCGCGCTCACCCCGGCGAAGGTGACGACGCTGTCCACTTCATTCACCGTGGTGAGATAGCGGCCGAAATCCTGCAAGGACTCCTGGGTGGCCTCCAGGGGGGCGTCGTTGGGCTGGTTCGCCACCACCAGAAAGTCGTTCTTATTGTCAAAGGGCAGCATCTTCAGGGGCACCAGCCCCAGGACCGGCAGGGCCACCGAAATGACAAACAGCACCACCACCGCCAGCAGAAACAGGTGGCTCTTGCGCCGGGACTCCAGCAGCGGCGTCAGGATGCGGGTGTAAATCCGGTAAATCCAGGTCTCTTCCAGGACAAAGGGCTTTTCTTCCTTGCCGTACTCCTTTTTCAGCAGGTGGTAGGTGGCCCAGGGGGTGACGGTGAAGGCGATGAACAGGCTCATCAGCATGGCCAGGGGCACGTTCAGGGGCATGGGGCGCATGTAGGGCCCCATCATGCCGGTGACGAAATACATGGGGATGAAGCTGATGATCACCGTGAAGGTGGCCAGGATGGTGGGGGCCCGGACCTCGTCCACCGCCACCAGGGTGGCCTCCAGGGGCGGATGCTGCCGCAGTTGGAAATGGCGGTGGATGTTCTCCACGTCGATGATGGGGTCGTCCACCAGCAGGCCCAGGGAGAGGATCAGGGCGAACAGGGTCACCCGGTTGATGGTGTAGCCGAAGAGCAGGTTGCCGGCCAGGGTGATGGCCAGGGTCAGGGGCACGGCCAGGGCGACGATGAGGGCCTCCCGCCAGCCCAGGAACAGGGTGAGGAGCACCGTGATGGACAGGACCGCAATGAGGAGTTCCCGGATGAGCTCGTTGACCTTTTCGTTGGCGGTCTGCGCCGTAATTCCGGGTGACCTTCACCTGGATGTAGGGCGGGATGACTTCCTTTTTCAGCGACTCCAGCCGGTCCAGCAGGCCCTGGGCCACGGTCACGGCGTTGGTGCCCAGGCGCTTGGCCACGGCCATGGTCACCGCCGGGTAAAAGCGGCCCCGCTCATAGCCGTGGCGGGGTCTCTATCGGCCGGGCCGAAGGCGATGGTGCTCGCCGCCACCGGCTCTTCCGGGCCGTCTATGACCTGGGCCACGTCCCGCAGATAGACCGGTTTGCCCTGGTGCAGCCCCACCAGCAGGTTGGCCACTTCGTCGGCGGACTTGAGGAAAGGCCCGGCCTCCACCAGGTATTCCCGGTTCTGGCGGCTAAAATGGCCCGCCGGCAGATTGACGTTGCTCACCTCGATGGCCTGAGCCAGGGCGGCCAGGTCCAGGCCGTGGCCCGCCAGGCGGGCCGGGTCGGCCACCACCCGCACCTGGCGCTTGCGCCCGGCCACCACATAGGAGCGGCCGGCGTCGGGGATGGCTTGCAGGCGGTGCAGCAGTTCGTCGGCCACCCGGCGCAGTTCGTAGTCGTCGGCCTTATTGCTGTACAGGGTCAGGGTGACGATGGGCACGTCGTTGATGCTCATGGGCTTGACCACCCAGCCCGTCACGCCGGAGGGCACCTGATCGATATTGGAGAAGGTCTTGTTGTAGACCTTGAAGAGGCTGGTCTCCAGGTTCTCGCCCACCTTGAACTTGGCGGTGACCACGGCGTAGCCGTTGCCGGCCTTGGAGTAGAGGTCCTCCAGGCCCTCCATCTCCCAGAGCTTTTTCTCCAGATTGATGACCGCCAGGTTTTCCACCTCCTGCGGCGCGGCGCCGGGGAAGCGGATGAGGATGTCCACCATGGGCACGTTGATCTGGGGGTCTTCTTCCCGGGGGGTGAAGAGCAGGGCCGCGGCCCCGGCCAGCAGGCTGACAATGATAATCAGGGTGGGCAGCTTGGATTCAAGAAACCGCCGCACCAGGCGGGCGGTGAGGCCGAGATGGAGGTCTTGGGTGTCCATAGGCTTTGATTGAGATATGGGTTCAAAATGTACTGCAGCTTTAGCTTCGCAGGCAAGCGCTACAAAAGACTACTTCTCTGCCATGTAATCCGGTCCCCGGCTGCAACCCCGCCAGGACTTCCACCTGCTCCCCCATCTGCCGGCCCAGTTTTCACCTGGCGCCAGTTGGGCTTGGCCATCCACCACCACCTTCACCATGGTGAGCTGGCCCACCTGGTGCACGGCCTCCTGGGGAATCAGGATGCCCGGGCTGCTCCCCAGGGGCAGGCTCAAGCGGGCGAACATCCCCGGCACCAGCTTGGGGTCTTTAATCATGGCGGTGCGCACCTTGAAGGTGCGGCTGGGGCTCTGGCTGATGGGAAAGATTTCGGCGATGGGCCAGCTCCGCCTGCCAGTTCACCGCGGGCACGGCCACCCGGGCCGCCTCTCCCTACCCTCACCTGGTCCCGGTAGCTGTCGTTGACCTCCCCTTCAATCTGCAGGAGATCGGGATTATAGAGGGACACCAGGGGCTGCCCCGGTTGGGCCAGGTCGCCCACCGCCACCTTGCGGTCCGCCACCACCGCGGCCTCGGGCGCCCGGATGACGGTGTAGCCCTTCATGGTGGCGGCTTCCTGGGCCTGGGCCTGGGCCGCGGCCACGGCCGCCTGGGCGCTCTTGATAGCGCTCCTGCACCGCTTCAAATTCCTGGGGGCTGGCCGCCCCTTCCTTGAGCAAATATTGAAAACGCTTATAATTGGCGCTCGCCTGGGTCAATTGCGCCTGGGCCTGGGCACGCCGGCCCGGGCCTGGTTCAGGCGGGCCTGGTATTCCTCTGCCGGACAGGGTGATCAGGGGGTCTCCCGGCTTCACCCGGGAGCCGGCCTCCACCCAGATTTTGCTCACCCGGCCGGGCACCTGGGCCGAGACCTGGGCCAGGCTCTTGGAGATGACCTCTCCCAAGACTTCCAGCTCCCGGGGAATCATGGTCTCACTGACGACCAGCACCCGGCCCGCCGGCGGCGCCGCCTTTTGGGCCACCAGCCCCGGGGCGATCTTGCCGAAGTGAAGCAGCCCCGCCAGCCAGGCCATGAAGAGGAGGGCCGCGACTACCAGGGCGGCCAGGCCGACGATTTCATCTTGGAGCCATGCTGTTCCGACATAGGTTAGCCTGTTAAAGGTTTGTCGCAGGGGCGGGGTCGCCACCGCCCGCAACTGCTTATTTCTGCAGCTCCCGCCCCTAGTCCGGCTTCCGCCGCCGGCCCGGAAATGGTGCCCAGGGCCAGTTCCAGGCCCGCCTGGGCCAGATGGGTGTCGAACAAGGCCCCCACCTGACTCAATTCGGCGGTTTTCAAGGCGTCTTCGGCGGTGAGCAAATCCAGTAAAATGGTGAGCCCGGTCTCGTACCGCAGGCGGATCAGGCGCAGGCCCTCCCGGGCCTGGGCCGCCGCGGCCCGGGCCACCTGGAGGCGCTCCTGGGCCGTTTTCAAATTCAGGATGGCCTCCGTCACCTGGTGGCGGATGCGGTCTTCCAGTTCCTGTTGCAAATCCCGGGCCTGGGCCTCTTGGGCCCGGCTCTCCCTCACCCTGGCCAGATCCGTCAGACCGTTGAACAGGTTGAAATTCAGCAGGGCCATCACCGTGTAGCTGTCGCCGCCGGCGCCGAAGAGGCGGCGCTGGTCCACGTCGTATTCGGCCACTACGTGCAGCCGGGGCAGGTAGTTGAGGCGGGCCTTGGCATATTCCTGCTGGGCCGAGCGGGCCGCCAGTTCCAGCCTCTTGAGGTCCGGGCGTTTCTCCTGGGCGGTGCGCTGGAGGTCCGCCAATTCTTTGGGCAGCGGCGCCGGCTCCTTGGGGGGCGGCGCCAGGGTCCGGGAACCCGCCTCCGGCAGGCCCAGCACCGTACCCAGGGCGCTTTGGCCGATCTGCACCTGGCTGGCTGCGGTCATCTCCTCCTGGGTGAGTTTGGCCAGATGCACCTGGGCCGACAAGACGTCAGCCTGGACCACCGCGCCGGAGCGAAAGCGGCTTTCGGCAATCTTCAGATGCTCCGCCGCCGTCCCTTGGGCCTTCTGGACCACCGCCAGGTTCTCCTGGGCCAACTGCAGGCCGTAATAGGCCTGGGTCACCTGGAAGAGCAACTGCTGCCGGGCGCTCAGGACGATGGCGCCGGCCATCTCCCGGCTCAGCTTGGCCTGCTGGTAGCCCAGATAGGCCTCCCCGGCCTGAAATAAGGGCTGGCTCATGGTGAGGCCGGTACGGAAGTTGCCGAAAGGCTTGGGGAAATTGAGGTTGTTTAAGGAGAAAATCCTGCTGGGTGAAGACCCGCTCATTCAGTTTGCTCATGAAGACCTGGGAGGGGCTGTCGGAAAAATTGTAGGTCTCGCCGAAATTTACCTTGGGGAGAAAACGGGCCCGGGCCCGGGCCATCTCGGCTTCGGCGGTCTCCACGGTCATGCCCGCGGCCTTCAGCCCCGGGTTGTGCTTCAAGGCCAGGAGCTGGGCCTCCCCCAGGGTCAGAGGCTGGCCGGCCGCCAGGGTTGAACCTGGCAATCCCAAACAGAGTATTATCGTTAAGATTGCCGCTATCACCCTAGAGGCCCTCGCCGCTGATCTTTGCCGACATTATAGTGCCTCTGCCTGGCAGAGACAAACACTTTAGATGAAATATAGTTCAAAACCGCATGCCGGTTCCTTTGGCAAATATTTTATTGAGATATATACCATACTCTGGTATGGTAATCATAGGAATTAAATTCCATGATTGATTCCAAACCCTCTTCTACAGGAACCAGGCCTATCGGCTATCCGGGCGTGGAGGACATGGGGGAAGCGGGTTGCTTGGCGCGATTGGAGGTGGGGAGCATGAGCCTTAAGGGCTTATTATTTTTAGGTAATCATAGGTAGACCATGTATCCATCGGACGAATTGAAAAAGCAGATGCAGCGGGATATTCAATCCCGGCTAAAAAAAATCGAAGGCCAGATCCGGGGCCTGCAAGGCATGATTGACGCTGGACAAGGATTGTGAGCAGATCCTTACCCAGGCGAGGGCCGCCCAAGCCGCTTTGAAAGCGGTGGGCAATCTTATTTTAAAGGTTTACCTGGTCAAGTGCTATGCGGGAAGCGGAAAGGAGCAGAGCCCCGAGGAAATATTCACCAGGCTGGAACAGGCCATAAACATGCTCTCCAAGTTCGTTGACTGATAAGGCCCCGGTCAAAGCCTATCCCGAACCAGGATAGGCGGTGGGCCCGGGACCGGTTAAGCAAGGGAGGGAAACGATGACCACTGCAGATCTCACAACCCTTAAGGCCGCGGCGGTGGTGGATTGCCGGGGCAGCGCCTGCCCGGGGCCGCTGATGGAAGCCAAGAAGGCCATCGCCAAGGTGAAGGTGGGGGAGGTTCTGGAAGTGCTCTCCAGCGATCCGGGCACCAAGGAAGATATCCCCCTGTGGGCCAAGAAAGTGGGCCATGAATTTCTGGGCTCATTGCCCGGGGACGGCTACGACCGCATTTTTGTGGTCCGGAAGAAATAACCGGGGGCCTCATGGCGGCCGCAAAGTACACCGGGAAGATCCTGATTCTGGCCGAAGAGGCCTGCGCCTACCCCGGGGCCGACGCCGTGGGGCAGGGGCACCAGAGCTATCCGGCCAACACCTACATCCTGCGGGTCAAGGCGCCGGTGCTCTTCCCCGAGAAATTCTATCTGGACTGCTTCGACAAGGGCATTGCCGGGATCATCATCATGTCCTGCGGGGTGGAGTGCCCCTACCCGGGGGCCTATGAAGCCCTGGCCAAGCGGATCGACCGGGTCTACGGGCTGATGAAGGCCCGGGGCCTGGATATTCGCCGGCTGCGGCTCACCGCCATCTGTACGGTGTGCACCCGGGCCTTTTTGAACGAAGTGAAGCAGATGAATGATCTGGTCTCGGAGTTGGGCCCGCCCGGCCGGGCGACCGGCCGCGGCCGGCGCCGCTTAGGTCCGCTGGATCACCACGGACTGGTCCTCTGAGGAGCGACAGGCATGGCTTTCTCAGCAAAGTGCGATTACGACGCCCTGGTCCTGGGCGGGGGGATCGCCGGGCTGGAGGCGGCCCTCAATCTCGCCGAGCAGGATTTTTCGGTGGCCATCGTCGAAAAGGACGCCTCCATCGGCGGCAAGATGATCCGGCTCTCCAAGGTCTTTCCCACCCTGGATTGCTCCAGTTGTATCACCACCCCCAAAATGGCGGCCGCGGCCCATCACCCCAAGATCACCATCTTCACCTACTGCGAGTTGCAAACCCTCGGGCGCCGGGGCGGCGATTTGGTGGCCGGGATTCGGCAAAAGCCCCGGTACGTGGACGCAGGAGAAGTGCATCGGCTGCCGCCAGTGCGAATATCAGTGTCCCGTGTTGGTCCCCGATGCCGAGCAAGGGGGCTTTGCGGCCCGGAAAGCCATCTATATACCCTTCTCCAACGCCATTCCCCAGACGGCCCTGATAGATCAGGAGAATTGCCTCCTCTGCGGCCGCTGCGCCAAGGTCTGCCCCACCCAGGCCGTCAACTACTTCCAGGAGCCGGAGGAATTCACCCTGACGGCCGCCACCGCGGTGATCGCCACCGGTTTTGAGATGATTCCCCTGGCGGACAAGGTCCAATACGGGCAAGGGCAGATTCCCAATGTGATCACCGCCTTGCAGATGGAAAGGTTGCTGGCGCCCCACGGCCCCTATAACCGCGTCCTCAGGCCCTACGACGGCATGGAGCCGGATAACGTCGCCTTCATCCAGTGCGCCGGCTCCCGGGACCAGAGTCTGGGGGTGCCGTATTGTTCCCGGGTCTGCTGCATGTATGCCATCAAGCAGGCCATGCTGCTGTCCGGCGCCCTGCCCCTGGCGGACCTCACCGTTTATTACCTGGATATCCGGGCCTTCGGGAAGGGTTATGAGCAGTTTTTCCAAACCGCCCAGGCCATGGGGGTGAATTTTGTCAAAGGCAAGGTCGCCTATTTGGACCCGGGCGAGAACGGCTCAGTTAAGGTCCGGTACGAGTCCCAGGAGGCCGCAGGCGGGGTGCAGGTGGCGGAGCATGACCTGGTGGTGCTCTCTCTGGGCCTGGTGCCGGCCTGGGATCCCCAAGGCCGCTGCGCATCTCTCCACCGCTGGGGATAACTTCATCAAGACCGTGAAACCCAAAACGGCCCCCACCTTGACCGATCTGGACGGCGTCTTTGTGGCCGGGGCCGCAGCCGGGCCCAAGGATATCGTGGACAGCATCGTGGAGGCCGGGGCCGCAGCCATGGAGGCTTCCCGGTATCTGGCGGCGAAGGCGGCCAAAGCGGCAAGTTAAGGTTGTGCCGGGGAAGGGCTGATGGCGAATAAAAAGAAACCTGACACCGGCGCCGAAGGCTAAAGTCGGGGTCTACGTCTGCCATTGCGGCGGCAATATCTGCCGACGCGGTGGACGTGGAACAGGTTTGTGAGCAGGTGCGCAAGGTACCGGGGGTGGTGGTGGCCCGGGCCAATATGTTCATGTGTTCCGATCCCGGCCAGGAACTGATCATCGAGGATCTGAAAAGCGGTCTGGTGGATCGGGTGGTGGTGGCCTCCTGCTCCCCCAGCCTGCATGAATCCACCTTCCGCCAGCGCCCTGGCCCGGGCCGGGGCTAACCCTTACGTCTATGAACATGCCAACTTGCGGGAGCAGGTGAGTTGGGTGCACCATGGCCCGGAGGCCACCGCCAAGGCCACCCGGCTGGTGGCCGCGGCCGCGGCCAAGGCCGGGATGCTGAAACCCCTTGATCCCCTCAAGGTGGAGGTGCAGCGCCGGGCCGTGGTCATCGGCGGCGGGGTGGCCGGACTCAAAAGCGCCCTGGAACTGGCCGAGAGAGGCCTGGCCGTGATGCTGGTGGAGAAAAGCCCTTTTCTGGGGGGACAGGTGGCGCAGTTGCCGCGCCTGGCCCCCGGGGGCGAAACCGCGGCCGCCATCATCGGCGAACTCGCCGGCGTCGGTCCTCAAGCACCCGGCCATTAGCGTTTATTCCTGCGCTCGAGGTGGAGGGCTTTGAGGGCTACATCGGCAATTTCCAACTCAAAATAGTCAGGCAGCCTCCCGACAGGCGGGGCCTATGCCGAAAGGCTCGAAAGGCTGAGCCATTCCGGCCGGGGCCTGGGAGAATACGTGCCCTTTGTGGGGGTCATGCCCGCGGCCATTCCCGAAAGCCGGGAGGAGTATTGACCTGGAGGCCGGGGTCATCGTGCTGGCCACCGGTTTCCAGCCCTACCAGCCCCGGCAGGGAGAATACGGCTACCTCGGGAATTTCCCGAGGTGGTCACCCTGCCGGAATTTATCCGCCTGGCTGGCTGAAGCCCCGGCGGAGCGGCGACACCCTGGTGCTGAACGGCCGGCCCATTCGCCGCGTGGCCATGATCCACTGCGTGGGCAGCCGCCAGATTCCCGGCATCCATGCAGGAAAATGAAGGCGGCTATTTGAACGAGTACTGCTCCCGCACCTGCTGCGGCGCCACGCTTTATGCCGCCAACCTGATCCGGGAGAACTATCCCCAGACCCGGGTCTTTGATTTTTACCGGGACATCCGCACCTATGGCCGGGGACAGGAGGAACTTTACACCCAGGCGGCCCAAAACCAGGTGGTGTTTTTCCGCTTCGAGGCCGGCGAGGAGCCGCAGGTTCTGAGGAATCCCGACCCGGAAGGGCCCCCGTTGCTGGTCCAGGTGAAGGATCTCCTGACCTTCGGGGAGGAACTGGAGGTGCCGGTGGATCTGGTGGTGCTGGCGGTGGGCCAGGAGCCCAACAATATCGCCGACCTGGTGGAGAAGATGAAGATTCCCGTGGGCGCCGACCGCTTCCTCCAGGAGGTGCACCCCAAACTGCGCCCGGTGGAAATGGCCGTGGCCGGCATCCTGTTGGCCGGCACCTGCCAGGCCCCCTTTGACGTGGGGGAGACTTGTGCCGCCGCGGGGGCCGCGGCGGTCAAGGCCGCGGCGATTCTGACCCGGGGCTACGTGGAACTGGACCCCTTTGTGGCGGAAGTGGACCTCAGCAAGTGCACCGGCACCGGCGCCTGCGTGGCGGCCTGCCTGGCGGAAGGGGCCCTGACTATGGTGGAGCATGGAGGTGGCCGGCCGAAAGGTGAGGCGGGCCCAGGTCAACCCGGCCCTCTGCCTGGGCTGCGGCGCCTGCGTGGCGGTCTGTCCGGAAAACGCCATTAACGTCCAGGGCTGGACCTTGAAGCAGTACGAGGCCATGGTGGACATGATCGTCT
>CAWEFJ010000024.1:0-7795 GCA_963808395.1 uncultured delta proteobacterium
GATATGCCCTGCGGAAAGCAAGTTATGGTAATCAAACGCATTTGCTACAGAGCAGCGTGTCATTTAGGGGATGCTCTAGGAAAAAGTCCCAAATTGCTTTACTGGCGTCCCAGGAACGATTGGTAACGCCAATGAGCTTCTCCGGCAGATATTGATAGCCGCCAGGCCAGGTGTGGCCTCCCCCGTCAACCCGGCAAAGTATCACCATGGCCGCCTGGGCAGGCGGCCGGTAGGACTCGCAGATCAGCTCCCCACCGATGTCGGAGACTTTTGGCTGGGAAGCGCACCCGTCACGCGGGGCCCAACCTGCGATCGTGGCAGCCACCGATTCTACGAATCCCCCCCCCTTGGGTGCGCCCGCCCTCCCAGGGACAAACGGATCCGCGCTGCCATGGATTTGGAGCACGGCAACCGGCCGGCGCGGGTGGCGGCTTCGCCCTATAACTGGCGCCATGGTTCCTGCCACTGCGGCAATGGCAGCAACGTTCAGAGAGTTCGCACGCCAGGCGGTGAGTAAATACCGCACCATTGGAAAAACCGGTGGCATACACCCGCCGGCGGTCGAGGTTGAGCGTCTCCCCCAGCGATTCGATCAGCATCACGGTGAATTTTACATCATCTACCCCTTGGGCCTCAGCATGCCCGGTCCCGTGACCGGCGTTCCAGGAACGCCCCACTCCGTTCGGATACGCCACCCATAAAACCCCGCTGGTCGGCAAGGTTTGATAAGCCGGTCAGCTTCTCCATGTGCTTGCCGGTCCCCAAGCGGCCATGGAAAGCAACGGGCGCAGCCGGTTGCCTGGAATCATATGATTGGGGAAGGTGCAGACGATATTTTGCCGCCTCAGGTCGTCAACCCTGAGATTCCCCTGGTGATCCCCGGGCCCCGACCATTTGGACTCACCAAAGGTTGTGGGCGAGAGGATGTTCCTGCCGAGGTTGCAGGCTGATGGCCTGCGTTTCACAGGCAGAGCGGCAGATGCCGCAGCCGTAGCAACGCAATGGATCGATGAAGGTCTTCTGGTCCACCACCGAAAAGCCGATGGCGCCGAACTGGCATTTGGAACGACAGGCCCCGCAGCCGGTACAGTCCTCCCGGCTCACCTGGGCCACGTATTCCGCCCGGAAGAAGCTGCGATACACATAGCGGTCACAGAGCATGGCCAGGCAGTCGGCTCGGTCGCAGTTGCAGAGGCCGCCGATGAAGGGGGTCTTGAAGGTCCAGATGGTGTGCACCAGTCCCTGTTTTCGAAGCCGCGATGCAAATCCAGGGCCTCCTCTTTGGAGAGGCGGTCAAAGTGGGCATCTTCCGGACCATCTGGAAGGTCTCCATAAAGGCCTCCTTCATACCCAGCATCTTCTCGGCGTCGAGCCCGAAGCCGAAAGCAATATTCGGCGTCCTTCTTGCCTTTGTTGATCTTGCGGCAGATGCAGGGAATGCGGACGATAGAGGTGGTCATGTCCATGATCTGGGCCAGGTCTTCCAGGGGGACCACCTGCCCGAAGTGATCCCGGCGCTGGCGCTTCTCCCGAAAGTAGTAGATGAGCTTGCGCAGCCAGGCCGGAGATTTCATGGCCTTTTGGAACCCGGCCTCGATCTCGGCGCCCTGCATCTTGCCGTACTTCGGCAAAAATTCCTCCAGAAAGCGGCGGCGCTCCAGGTTATCCAGCAATTCCTCGGAATAGTTTTCCGCCTTTCAGATACCATTTCTTGCCGTCGCCGTGCTGATGACAAAATTCGCACATATCGGTTTTCCTCCTTCTGTTGAGATGGGCAGGCAGCTACCATTTCAGGCCCCGGAATTGGACTCCGGGTCATTTTCCTCTTCGCCATCGATGGTTCTCCCGGGACATCACCCGATAGCTGAAACATCCGGTCAATAATATAAGGCCGCAGGGCCCGGGCCCCCCGGGTCAGCTCCAGGGTCAGGGTGGCATTGTCTTCCAGGGAGAGTCCCTTTACCAGCCGGTCTCGCATGGCCATTTCGTGGTCCACGATCTCCCGGGCCAGGCGGGGGTAGAAGGAGGCTTCCTCCGGGGTGAGGCCCAACTCCCGGCAACGCTTGAGGATGCGGCCGATGGCCAGGTCCTCGGCGTCGAAGCGGTCCGGCTCCAGGGGGAGCAAGAGTCCCGCCTTCTGTAATTCCGCCACCTCCGGGGCGGTCAGCCCCGTGGCCCGGCAGAAGGCCTCTAAGTCCAGCAGTTCCCGGTCATCCCGCCGGCCGAAGATGAAGGACCTTAACTCCAGGAGGGTTCAATCTCGGGCCCGACGCTGCCTTCCTGCAAAAGCTGCTTGATCATGGCCAGGGACAAGCGGTATTTGCTTTGCATGACCTTGATGAAGGTGATCCGCTCCACGCAGGCCGGGCTATAGTAAGCCATATTGCGGGAGGTCTTGACCGGCTCCGGCAGGAGCCCCTCGTTCAGATAATGGAGGATGGTGGACTTGGGCACGCCGGTGGCCTGCACCAGGTCCTGCATTTTGAAAGCCGCCGGACCTGAGGTCTGGCTGCGCCTGGGCTTCTCCAGCTTTCCTGCCATCTGAGCCATCCTCCATTTGTAGGGGCGCACGTGGGGTGTGCTTTTATGAAGATAGCCAGCCAACTGTATTGTGTCAAGTGTTTCTTTTCACTTTTTAGACTGGCAGGGTGGTTTTTCCACCGCGGGGAGCGGCTGAGAATGAGTCTCAGGCCCGCCCGGGTATTAGAAAAGAGAGCTATGCAGGCGCCAGGAATGTTATCATCTGAGCCAGGAGGGCGGGCCGCTGACCCAAACCGCCGTCCCAAGGGTTGTGCTTCGGTAATTGGTATGGCATTAAGTCAAGAAAATCTAAGTTCCAAGAGTATTAAAGTCCCCCTTTGGAAAAGGGGGATTTAGGGGGATTTCAGGGGGTTATTTTAAATCCCCCCTGCCTCCCTTTTTCAAAGGGGGGGGGAAAAACCGTAATTTGAAATGTCCTAGGAATTATGAAGCCTCACGCCAGGCTCCGCCATTTCCCGATTCAGCCTGGACGTGGCGCCAGGGAAGATGCGGCGCTACTGTGAAAAACCTTACAAGAACGAAAGCAAAGGAATTTAAGCATGAAAAATATTGGCATGGCTGAGATTAAGCTTACCGAAAAAGAAATTGAGGCGGCGGTCCGGGTCCTGCGGTCCGGCGCCTTGCGTCAGGGGAAAGAATGCGACGCCTTTGAGGAAGAGTTTGCCGCCAAGGTAGGGGCCAAATTTGCCGTAACCAGCGCCAATGGCTCCGCGGCCCTGCACCTGGCTTATCTGGCTTTTTTGCAACCTGGGGATGAAGTCCTGGTGCCCTCCTTTACCTTCATGGCCACGGCCAGCATGGTGGCCATGAGCGGCGGCCACCCGATCTTTTGCGATGTGGACCCCCAGACCTTCCTGTTGGACCTGGAAGATGCGGCCAGGAAGGTGTCGCCCCGGACCCGGGCTATCTCGCCGGTGCATCTTTTCGGCAATGCCTGTGATATCGAGGCGGTGCAGGCCTTTGCCGGGAAGCACCACCTGGTCATCGTCTGGGATGCCGCCCAGGCTCACGGGGCGGCCTACCGCGGCCAAGACGTCGGCGCCTGTGGGGATTTCGTCGCTTACTCTTTTTATCCCTCGAAGAATATGTTTGTGGGGGAAGGGGGCATGACCTGCACCGACAATGGCGAGTATGCCTCCAAGTTGCGCTTTCTGCGCAGCCACGGGGAAACCGGCAAATACCTGCACACCATGCTGGGACTGAATTACCGGATGACCGATGTGGAAGCGGCTATCGGCCGGGAGCAACTTAAGCGGCTGGAGGACATGCTGGCCATCAGGCGGCGCAACGCCCAAATGCTCCATGAAGGTCTGGCCGGCCTTCCTGGTCTTGGCCTCCAGAGGATTACCCCCAACTCCGAACCTGCCTGGCACCAGTACTGTGTAGTGGTGGAACCGGAAACCTTCGGCTGCGACCGGGATAACCTGGCGCAGCGTCTGGATAAAAAAGGCATTGCCACGGCGGTCCACTATCCCCGCGGCTTGCATCAGCAGCCGATCTTTGAAAAGCTCTATGGGAAAAGCCGCCTGCCGCATACCGAAGACCTGGCCAGGAAGATTTTGGCGCTTCCCGTGCACCATGGCTTGGGCGAAGAGCAGGTAAAGTTCATCATCGAAGCGGTGCAGGCCAGCCGCCGGGGGTGAGCCCGCGATCTTGTCTGCCGCGGCTGCCACCGATGATGAAAATTGCTTATTTTCCTGGGGTGAGGACCTTGTTTAATACTTTCCCCAGTTCGGCAACCTTATAAGGCTTGGCAATAACCCCCACAAACCCATACTTTTGAAAATCGGCCATTATTGGATCATCGAAATAGCCGCTGGAGACCATGGCCTTTACCTGGGGATCGATCTTCAAAAGTCTTTCCAAAGCCTCTTTGCCCCCCATGCCGCCGGGAACGGTTAGATCAAGGATTACCGCGGCAAATGGCTCCGCCGATCCTTGCGCCCGGCTGAACATCTCGATTGCTTCAACCCCATCCTGGGCGAACTTCGCCTCATAGCCCAGGGTGAGCAACATCATCCCCAACACCTCCCGCACCATCGCCTCATCGTCCATTACCAGGATCTTCCCTTTTCCGGAAAGCAGCTCCGTGATCTCTTGGGGTTGCTGCACAATCTTCTGGTCGCTGGCCGGAAGATAGACATGGAAGGTGCTTCCTTCTGCTAACTCGGACTCCACTGAGATATGGCCGTGATGATTGTTAATAATGGAATAGGCAGTGGCCAAACCCAGGCCGCTACCCTGCTGCTTCGTGGTAAAATAGGGATCGAAGATCTTCTGGAGATATTTTTCCGGTATACCGATCCCTTGATCCTTAATGGAAATTTTGACATAATGGCCCGTCTCCAGGGGGAGGCGGCCATGCTTGCTGACCTTAATATTTTCCCCGGTAATCTCGATGGTGCCGCCCTGGGGCATGGCCTGGATGGCATTGATAATGAGATTCTGGAAGACCTGATTGATTTGTCCCGGGTCTCCTTCGATGGCCATTAAATCTTTGGCAAGGGCGTATTCGCAGCGAACTTGGGAGCCCCGGCAGGCCAGAGAGCCAGCTTCGGTTACCAGGTTTTCCAGGGAAACCAGTTCCTTAAGCGGCGCGCCCCCCTTGGCGAAGGTGAGTAACTGCCGGGCCAGGCTCTGGGCCTGCTGGCAGGCCTTTTCCGCGGCAGCCAGGCGTTGGCGGCCCTGGTCTCCCATGTTTGGGTCCAGCATGCCCAGGCCGATGTTGCCCAGTATGGCGGTGAGGATGTTGTTGAAGTCATGGGCGATGCCGCCGGCCAGAGTCCCGATGGCTTCCATCTTCTGGGCTTGCACCAACTGGGCCTCCAGCTTGGCCCTCTCGTTTTCGTCCCTTTTGCGATCGGAGATATCTCTGACCAGGGCGATAAATTTTATCCCCTCCGAGGTCCGGATGGCAGTGGCATTTATCTCCACCGGTATAGGGCGGCCATCTCCTCCGGCATGATCAACCTCAAGATGCTTGACGAGACCGGTCTTTAGACATTGTTCCATGCCTGCAACTTTTTTCCCTCGATCCTGCTCCACCGTCCACTCAATGACGTTTCGCCCTAATATTTCCTTTAATTCCTTATGTCCGGCCAGTCGCACATACTCCGGATTGGCATCGAGAACTTTGCCTTCGGTATCCACGATGACATAACCGGTATTGGTGGTCTCTAGCAAACGCCGATATTTCTCTTCACTTTCCCGCAGCGCCACCTCGACCCTTTTGCGCTCGGTAATGTCCAAGGAAAAAACGGCAAGTTTGGAAACTTTACCTGCGGCATTAATGACGGGACAGATGAAATTGTCCAAGAACCTTCCCTCCCGCATATCTTCAAAATGAACCGCCCTCCCGGTTCTTGTGGCTTCGTCAGTATAAGCCTTTCTCCTTTTGAATACTTCGGAAGGAACGAGCCCCGGACATCTTAGAGCCAATAAGTTCATCAAGACCTTTCCCTAATCTTTTTGCCGCGGTTTCATTGGCCGCAACGATGACCCCGCCCGCACCGATCAGGAAAATTGACTCCGGAATGGCATTTAGGAGGGCTCGCAGAGTTTCCCTGGTTTCGCGGAAGTCATCTTCCATCTTCTTGCGGTCAGTGATTTCATTTTCCAGCCGCTCATTCAGCATCCGCAATTCGGCCAGGGCCCTGAGGGTATCGCTGCGATCCCGGGCTATGCAGAGGCTGCCAGTAAGATTATGCTGCCGGTCATATAAAAGATTGATGGACAGATTAAACGGCGCAATACTGCCATCCTTTTTCTTCATGTTGATTGCATACTTTCTCACGAAGCCATCCCGGCGCAGCCGGGTGAGCATTTTCGCAAGCTCAGCCGGATCTGGGTAGAGCTCAGAAAAATGCTTTTCTTTGAGATCTGCCGCACTGTAGCCAAAGATCTCCTCTGACGCCCAATTCCATCTGGTGAATCGGCCTTTGGCGTCCACCACGCCAATGGCGTCGGCGGAGCTCTCCAATAGATTCTCCAAGACGTATTTAGCTTCCTGGGGATCATCATACTGCTCTATCTGTCTGGCGCGATCCGGGAATTTCACCACAAGCCCTCCATGAAATAGAATACGCTGCCAATCTATGCAAGTTCCAGGCCGCAGTAGTTACCGCTGCCGTGGATTCATCATTTTTAAAACAATTTTTTAGCTAGCCCGACGCCGCGGCTGGAGAACCGGCAAGGCGCCATAGGCCCTCCGGGTGCACCTGGTAAAAAATGTTGGCTTGGGCTCAAGGACGGCCAAACGCTTAAGAAAAAAATGGACCCGCAGGCCTCACGACTCCGCAGAGGTCCGGCGCTTTTCAAATCCGAGCCAGATTATATAGACAATCATGAAAACCGTGGAGACGGTGGCCGGGATCGTGGTCTTTTTACTGAAGAGAGCTAAAGCCAGGCCTCCGGCAATGCCATAATTTTTCAGGGTCCCCAGAACACCAGGCTGGTTAACGTCGATCGGTCAATGCGCATTGAGCTGCCTACCCTGGCGATCACTGCGCCCAAAAGAAATGTACTGATAAGCGTGATGACGGCCACCGGCGCCAGGGTTAAGGGCCGCTGGAGGAATAACTCCTGGTTCAGCCCCACGATAGTATAGGTGAGGACAAAAAAGCTCCAATTGGTTATGGCGCCTTTAATGGGTTCCAGGCGGGAGGCCAGGGAAGTCCACAGCAAAATCCGGGAAAGGAGCAGCGGCAAGGGATCAACTCCACGATTACCAGGACCAGCGACCGGGGTTCAATAGAACTCGGTCCCAAAAACGCCAGGGCGATTAAAGGGGTAAGATCGGGCCCCCAAATAGCACGCCACCGTGGCCAGGAGAGAAAAGGTGGTATTGCCTCTCAAAAAGTCGGTGAAGGGGATGACCGCGATGGCCGGCGGCACCGCCACCAGCAGCACGAACCCGTCTCGAATGGCAGGTTCCCGAATCAGCAGGAGCTAAACCCCAGGAGCACCCCGCCTAACATCAGATAGTTTAAGAATAAGCCGGCCAGAGCCGGACGCCATAACTCCCGGGGGGAACGAGATCACGCTCGAACC
This sequence comes from uncultured delta proteobacterium, assembly GCA_963808395.1. Taxonomy (GTDB): domain Bacteria; phylum Desulfobacterota; class Desulfobaccia; order Desulfobaccales; family 0-14-0-80-60-11; genus JAPLJC01. The sequence goes on from CAWEFJ010000024.1 coordinate 7,591, forward strand.
CCGATGGTGGACAGGGTCATAACCACCGCCAGGGCCGGCAGGACCAGCGGTTGGTCCAGCTTGCCCACCCCAGCAATAGACCACAGCCCACCGAAAGAACCAGGATGAAATCGCGGTTGCGCCACCATTGCTTCATTCGTTGATCCACCGATATTCGGAAAAATTAACAATATCCCTTGCAGAAAGATAACAAGTTAAGGGATAA
>CAWEFJ010000025.1:0-12825 GCA_963808395.1 uncultured delta proteobacterium
GTGTCAAATTAATCGCCGCCTATTGAGTGGCAAAATGGCGCCGGCTGCCTTTGGGGCCCGGGCCAGATGCCGGTTTTCTCCCCACACCTAAGGACCCGATTTCATAAATCCGGGAACGTATTTATTAACCGCGGCAGCAAATGATTATTTCCCCCTCACCAACCCTCTCCCCCATTGGGGGAGAGGGGATAAAGGGCTAACGCTTGAATGCCTCCCCCCCCCGGCGGGGGGAGAGGGCTGGGGTGAGGGGGGCGACAAGAAACGTTACCATATTTAAGAAATCAGGTACTAAGTTCCCCTAATCCTATAACCTCTCAAAATGCCTCTTCAGCCGCCAGCGCCGCCACCAGCGGCTCCGGAGAGCTGGGGTGGCGGGCTGGTCTTGGCCTGCTGCCAGCCGGGTTGAACGACAGTCTCCAGCAGGTGCAGGGCCGGCCGGCCGGCCGCGGCAAAGGCGGGCCCGGCAGGCGGCGCAGTAGGTGACCAGGTCATATTGTGGCCTCGGACAGGCGGAACTCGGTCATCCGTTGGGCCAAGCGCCGGGGCCACCGCGGGCACCATGCCGCCGCCGCCGCAACAGATGCTACGGCTCGCGGCAATGGGCCATCTCTACAAAATCGTGTCCCAGGGCCTTGAGCAAATGGCGAGTCGCCTGGTGGACCCCGGGGGCCTGGCGGGCGCCGCAGGGGTCGTGGATGTTAAAGATTTCCGCCTCCTGACCTTTCCGGGCCCCCGGCGGCAGCCCGATTTCCGCCAGGACTTCATATAGGGAACGGGTTTTAAGGTCCGGCAGCAAGTCCTGGATGGTGCGCTGGCAATAGGTGCAGGCAGTAATGAGTTCCCCGGCCCCCAGCTTCGCCATAGCCGCGGCGACCCCGCCGGCCGCCCGCTCCAGCATCCGCCGTTCTCCCAGCAACTGGCTGGGCGCTCCGCAACAGTTGAGGACGATGCCGGTGTCAGGAAGACGCTGCCGTAGATGGGCATAGGCCGCGGCCACCAGGTGGGGGCTGTGGCCCGCCAGGGAGCGGCCCGGGAAGAACACCCGCCGGGCCCGCCCGGTGGAAGGGTCCGGCCGGCTCAGGGCCATGAGGGGGTGGGTGCCCCAGCGCACGTAGTTCCTGATGCTCCGGTGCTGGGGCAGCGGGCCTTGGCCCGCGGCCACCAGGTGTTCGCGCAGCTCCAGACAGGCTCCGCCGCCATAGAGGCCCACCGGGCAAACCGCCTCGCATAGGCCGCAGATATGGCAGGAATAGGGGATCGGGGGCTCGGCCTCCCCCCGCTCCTCCAGAAGCCGCACCAATCCCTGTCCGGTGGCGGGATAGTCCTGGAGGTGATGTTGCAGAAAGGTGCAGTTTTCGACGCACTGAGAGCAGCCGATGCACTCCGTCAGGATTTTTTGGCGCCAACTAAACCGGGGCTTGGTATGCTTATTCATCCAATCGTGCCGGGGCGGATGGGAGAATTAAGGGAAAGGCCTCCGGGATCGCCGGTATTTGGCGCGGGCAGAGCCTCCCACGGCGGCCCGCGACTCGCGCCGGCGAGTCCAAGACGGGAAGGCCCAGGCCAGCAAAGATTTTTGCCTGGCCGTTCCTTATGGCTGCACCTATTTCAGGGCGGTCCTTTTGGCAAATTCCTGGGTGACCCGCATCTGGTCTCCCTGGACCGACACCCCCACCCCAAAATGGGTGTACAGAGGGTTGAGAATATTCCGCCGATGGCCCGGGGAAGTCATCCAGCCATCCATGACCATCTGAGCCATAATCTTAATGTCAGAATAATCGAGTCTGGAGTAAGCCGCAATATTCTCGCCCACACGATACGCATACCCCTGTCTCGCCGGTTTTTCTTCATCCAGGCGCTCTTGGGGGCCCTTGCCTTCGAGGTTTTTATGGCTGAAGAAATTGCCCTTCAGCAACTCATCGCTGTAATTCTGAGCCGCCTCCGACAGCGCCTCATCCGGCTCCAGGGTGGACAGGCCGTTCTTGCGGCGGGCCTCGTTGGTTAGCTGAAAGATCAGCTCCTCCAATTTCTTGGGGTGCTGGATTCTATTCTTTAAGATTTGGGTCAAGGCCCCGGATCGGGTGCGCAATTGTCCCCAGGCCGCGGGAAGAAAAAGGAAGACCGCCAGCAGCACCGCCAGGGACATGCCCCATCTCTTGCTGCGCTTCATTGGCGCCCTCCTCTTCAGGTGCAGCTCGGGAATCTTCATAATAAGCAGTCGGCCCCAGGAGGGCCGGCGCGGCGCCGCGCCTCCAGCCAGGGCCGACTCTTAATTAATTATAACCCCACCCAGGTTGGCAATAAAGCTTATTAGTAAGAGAAGGAGGCCCGGATGCTCCGCAAAAATCTGGGAGCCAGGGTGGTGAGACGGGGCCCCGGTTCTCTTTATAAAATTAGAGGGGAGGGAGGATTTACAGCTTCACAAACTCCGCGGCCCGCTGCTCCCGGGCACACCTGGAGCAGAACCGGCGCAACACCCGTTTTCCGGTGATGGCGTCGCTGTGGGAGGTGACATAATCGAGATAGCGGACCGGAGGCAAGGGGCCGCCGCAACCCTGGCATTTGGGTTCCTCGAGGCGGTTCAAGACGGTGCCGCAGAGGCGTATTTCCCGGTGCTCCGGCCCTTCCAGGTAATCGATGGCCCCGGTGGGACAGGCCAGGGCGCAGGAGCCGCAGGCAATGCAGCGCTCCCGGGCCCGGTGGTAGTCGCTGAGCACCCGCTCCGTGGGGCTGATCTGGGTAAACTTCAGGGCATGGACCTGCATGGTATCCCGGCAGACCCGCTCGCAGGCGCCGCAACGGATGCAGACGTCGCACCGCAAGCAGCGCTGCGCCTCTCTCTGAGCCTCCTCCGGGGAGTAATCCAGTTCCACCCGTTCGAAATTATGGCGCCGCTGTTCCATATCCAAAAACGGCGTGGGCACCCGGTGGTTGGCAATCTTCTCCTCGGCGGGGATGGCCAGGAAGGGCGACCCTGCCACGTTTCTGGGGCCGGACCTGCGGCGCCGGACCCGGGTCGCGGGACAGATAATGGTGGATCTCCAGGGCGGCCTGTTTGCCGGCGGCGATGGCTTCCACCGCGGTGGCCGGCCCGGTGACTGCGTCGCCGCCGGAGAAGATATCCGGCACGCTGGTGCTGGTGCTGCCTTTCTCGGTGACGATGGTGCACCAGGGGCTGGTCTGCACCGGCGGTTCCGGGAAGGGGCAGAGATCGGGCTGCTGGCCGATGGCAGTGATCACCGCCCCGACCTCGATGCGATAGTTGCTGTCGGGAATGGGGATGGGGCGGCGGCGTCCGGAGGCGTCCGGACGGCCCAACTCGGCCTGGAGGCATTCCAGGTATTGCACCCGGCCCTTTTCGCCGCCGATCTTGATGGGCACCGTCAGAAAATGGATCACCACCCCTTCCTCCAGGGCCTGCTCAATCTCTTCGGGATGGGCCGGCATCTCCTTGCGGGTGCGGCGGTAAGAGACGTGAACCTCCTGGCAGCCCAGGCGCACGCAAGTCCGGGCCGCGTCCATGGCGGCATTGCCGCCGCCGATGATCACCACCTGGTCCGCCGGCTTCTGTTTATTACCCAGGTTCACCTGACGCAAAAAAGAGATCACGTCATAGACCTGGGGAAAGTCATTTTCGCCCTCGATCTTCAACTTGTAGCCCAGATGGGCCCCGATCCCCAGGAAAAAGGCCTCATAGCCTCGCTGGCGCAGTTCCTCCAGGGTGACGTCGCGGCCCACCGTGACCGCGGTCCGGATTTCCACCCCCAGGGAACGGATCAGCTCCACTTCTTTGCGCACCACCTCCCGGGGCAGGCGATATTCGGGAATCCCGGCAATGAAGAGGCCGCCGGCCTCCGGCAGGGCCTCGAAGACGGTCACCGCGTAGCCTCGCAAGGCCAGGTAATGGGCGCAGGATAGACCAGCGGGTCCGGAGCCGATCACCGCGACGCGATGGCCATTGGCCGCCTCCGGCTTCAAGGGGGCGTATTCGCCGTGCCGGGTGGCATAATCGGCCACAAAGGCCTTGAGGTATTTGATGTTGAGGGGCTGGTCCAGGTTGCCCCGCACACAGCTCCGTTCGCAGGGATGCGGACAGATGAGGCCGCAAACCCAGGGAAAGGGGTTGTCCTGACGGATCACTTCCAGGGCTTCCACGAACCGGCCCTGGGCCACCAGGGCCATATAGCTGGGGATGTCGATCCCCGCCGGGCAGGCCGCCTGGCAGGGGGCCAGCAGGAGTTTGGGGCAGACCCCGGCCGGACAATGCTTGTTGTCCGTGTGCATCCGGTATTCATCCGGGAAATAGTGCAGGGAGGTGAGGATGGGGTTCACCGCCTGGCTCCCCAGGTGACAGGCGGCCTTTTTCTTCAATCCACACAGGCGCGCTCCAGTTCCTCCAGGGTCTCCGGGCCGGCTTCGCCCGCGGCAATCCGGTCCAACAAGTCTTTAACCCGCAGGAGGCCGACGCGGCAAGTGGAGCATTGGGCCCCCGGTTGCTGCAGGATAAATTCCAACTGCTCCCGCACCAGGGCGACGATACAATCCCGCTCGTCCAGGACCTGGATGGTCCCCAGGGCCAGGGAACCGCCCATTTCCAGGAGGGTCTCGTGGTTCAAACTGAGCTTCACAGGTGCAGCGGAAAGATGCCCCCCAGGGGCCCACCCACCACGACGGCCTTGGGCTTGCGGCCATGGCGGAAGCCGCCCCCCGGGCCGTTGATCACCTCCTCCAGGGTGGAGGAAATGGCCACTTCCACAAAACCGGGGTTTTCCACGGCGCCCATCAGCCGGAAGATCATGGTGCCGGAGGAGCAGGCGATCCCCAATTTCCGGAAGATGGAGACCGGCGTCTGGGCGATGAAGGGCAGCGACGCCACGGTGCCCAGGCTATGGACCAGGAAGGGGGAATCGGCGTATTTCTCCAGAAGGTCCCGGGGCAGCAAAGATTGCAGGGCCTGGATGAACTGGTCTTCGTCCTCCACCATGAACCTCGATTCTCCGGAAATAATGATCAGCTGAAGCGGCGGCGGTTCCGGCAGAATCCGGCTCTCGTTCAGCCTGGTCCAGGCTGTCTGCAGCCGCTCCACTGCCAGCGGGGCGTTGGCCGGCAGATAGACCACCGCGGCCTCGGCCTGCAGGGTCTTGGCAGCCAGCATAATGCCTTCCAATACCTGATGGGGGCAGCCTTCCAGGAGCAGCATCTCTGCGGTGGCCTGCGGGAAAGGGGGGCGCGGCGTTGACCACCAGGATGGGCCGTTGTTTTTCCGCCCGAAAGGTGCACCAGGCGGTGCCGCAAGGGAGGCTCCGGGTTCGGGAGAACTCGCAAAAACCCGCGGCCACCACCTTTTGCAGAAATGAATCGAAGCCCTGGCTGTAAAAGGACAGCAGACTCTTGTAGCCGTCGTAATCCTGGTAATCTTCCAGGGAGAGGGGGTCGATCCTTCCCAGAAGTTCGGAAACCCGGACAGTCTGGCCCTCGTAATAAGCCTCGAAGTCTTTGCCCACCGCCCAGCGCTGCACCGGCCGATGCTCCTCCAGGTGGCTCTGGACGATGCGGGAGGCCATATCCGGGGTGACCAGTTCGTAGAGACTGGAGTTGCCATTATGGCGCACCTCCACCATGACGTCCCGGCCCTCGATGCCCCGCCAGCCCATCAATTGCACGTCCAGGGGGCCCAGTTCGTCAAGGGCCCGCTCCTTCAAGGCAGCAATAAAGGCGTCTCGTACGGCTTCGGCTTCTTCCAGGCCTTTGCCTGGAAAGGTGAAGATATTAATCTGAATAGGAGCATACTGGGCGGGCCATCATTCCCGTCCTCGACCTCAGCGGGCGCTGACCACGGTATCCAGCTCGAAGGCCACCGCTTTGGCCAGACGTTCCCGGCGGCTGAGATCCAATTGCTCGGCCCGGCCGAACTGCAGGCAATGGGTGACGCACTTGGTGACGCAAGCCGGTACAAGCCCTGGTCGATGCGGTCCATGCAGTAGTCGCATTTTACCACTTTACCCAGTTGCGGGTGCCACTGGGGCGCGCCCCAGGGGCAGGCGGTGATGCAGCTTTTGCAGCCCACGCACAGGGACTGCTCCACGTAGACAATGCCGTCTTTGGGCCGCTTGCGCATGGCCCCGGTGGGGCACACCGGCACGCACCAGGGGTCGGTAGCAGTGGAAACAGGGCATGAAGATAAAACCCATGCGGGGGACGCGCGGCCACCATCTTGGGGCCACGGGGATGATCTGGCCCAGGCGGGGCCCCAGGGGCAGGCCCTTTATTGCTCTTGCAATGCACCTCACAGCTCAGACAGCCGATGCACCTTTTCTGGTCTTGGAATGAGGTAATACATGACTCATAGATTTTCCTCCGGGAAACTTAATCGAGGGGGCGCACTTGCACCATGGTCTCGTGTAGGCCCGGGCTGCCCCCCACCGGGTCGGTAACATTTTCCTGCAGCAGGGCGTCGCTGGCGCCCTTGAGGTAGCAGCGGGTTTGGGCCGGCACCGTCTTGCCGAAGCCGTGCAGCATGAATACCGCTTCCGGATGGATGGCATCCGTCACCTTGGCCTTGATCTTGCCGGCGCCCACGGGCGAAGACACCTCGACATAGGCCCCGTTTTTGATCCCTAAACGGCCGGCAGGTTGGGTATTAATCCACAATTCATTTTCCGGCACCAATTCGTTCAAGTAGTAATTGTTCTGTGTGGAAACGTGGGTATGCGCCGCACAACGCCCCACTATCAGGCGGAAACGGTCTGCCGGCGGCGCCGGCCTATGAGTGTAAGGCACGAACGAGGGGATGCCGGCATTTTCCATCAAGGAACTCACCAACTCAATTTTGCCCGAAGGAGTTTTGAACTTGATGCCCTTTTCCCGGTCCCAGAGGATAGGTCTTGTCGGACAGAGCCACAAAGCCCTTGGCCTCAAAATCCTCGATCTTTACCCCCAGATTCTTAAGCTGAAAATTCCAGATGTCCTCGATGGTCTCATAAGGAAAGTACTGCCCCAGGCCCAGGCGCTGGGCCAGTTTCTTGATGATCAGCCAGGCAGGCAGGCTGTCGTACCGGGGCGTCACCGCCTGCCGGCGCATATAGAGCGTGGGCTTGAGGCCCGTGGCCAATTGGATGCAGTCGGACCGCTCCAGATACATCGATTCCGGCAAGATGACGTCGGCGTACCAGGCGGTTTCACTGAAGTTCGCTTCCAGGGCGACGATGAGGTCCAGTTGATCCAGGGCCCGCCGGGTGGCGGCAGTGTCAGGGATGGAGGTCAGCGGGTCGAAGCGGTTGGCGATCAGGGCCTTGATAGGATAGGGGTCCTGATCCAGGATAGCATGGGCCAACTGCTGGACATTGCCGTGGAAGGCATTGATAATGGGGAAAACCGCGCCGCCGGCGCCATCAAACCGGGGCGGCTAATCTGGGGAATTCCTGGTTGGAATACTTGCCGATGTCGCCGCGGCCGGCGTCCTTGGGGGTTTTCTTGAAAAAAATGCCACCCTTGGCCTCGATGCTGCCCATCAAGGCATTCAAGATGATCATGGAACGGCGTATGTAGATCTCATCGGTATGGTGCGAACATCGATAACCGTAATGGAAGATCACCGCCGGCTTGACGGCCGCGGCTTCCCGGGCCAGTGCGACGATCTCGTTGGCCGGGATACCCGTCTCCTGCTCGGCCCACTCCGGGGTATAGGGCTCCACAAAGGCTTGCAGGTCCTTTAAACCCTTGACCCAGAGGCGGACGTACACCTGGTCGTAAAGCCGCTCTTTCAGGATGGTCCGGATCAGGGCGTAGTTGAGGGCCAGGTCGGTGCCAGGGCGGATCATCCAGTAGCGATCGGCCTTGGTGGCGGTGACGCTGATCCGGGGGTCGATATAGGTGAGTTTGGCCCCCTTCTCCATGGCGTCCAGGAGATTATTGATGGACTTGATTTCCAGGGCCTCAAAGAGGTTGCGGCCATACATGATCATGTGCCGGGTGTTGGCATAGTCCATCCCCACTCTCGCCGGGGCATAAGGGTAGCCCGTCAGGCTGTTGATGGCCGTGATCATCGAACCCCGGCACAGGGATTCATGAGTGACATGATTGGGGGAGCCCAGGGCGTTCATGAAGGCCTTGACAATGTGGGTGTTGAGATTGTTGCGCTCTGCCCAGATAAGACTTTGGGGGCCGTATTTCTTGATGATGCTCTTTAAGTTTAGCGGCCACGAAATCCAGGGCCTCGTCCCAGGTGGCTTGTTTCCATTGGCCGGCGCCCCGGGGGCCGACGCGGATCATGGGATACTGCGGCCGCTCGCTGTCGTGCAGCAGCCCCAGGCCGGCGGAGCCCTTGGCGCACAGGGCCCTATCGATGCCGGCCACGTGGGGATTGCCTTCGATCCACTTCACATCGTCATTTTCCACCAGGACGCGAATGGGGCACCGTTGCGTACACATGAAGCAGATGCTAAAAATTTCCTTTGCCATAGCAGTCTTCCTGTAAGTTATTCGTTATATCTTACCATAATTATGTTTAAACATATAAACCTATCTAACCTCACCCCTGGCCGCTCGGACTCGGGGGGCCGCCGGCTGGGCCGGCAAGCCTGAGCCCGGCCAGGGCTGGCGAAGTCCCTCTCTGGAGATTATTGGCGTTCAGGATGGCCTTAATGCGGCGGAGGTACGGCAGCCGATATTTAAGCCGATTAAAAAGGAAGTAAGCCAGGAGGTAAAGAAGGATGAAGACGCCGATATAGCCCAGGGATAGACCGGTGAACGGAATGGGAAACTCCAGTTCGAAGAAACGATACTGCAACCAGCCCAAGACGAAGAAGATGGGCCAGAAAAACGTCGCAGAAAGAGCTACCTGCATGAAGAAAGACTTGCTGTAGGCTTCGTTGGCCAGCTGGTTGGCCGCCTCATAGGCCGGTCTGTCCCCTGCCTCCAGGGCCTCCATGGACAAGTTCTGGTATTTCTTAGCTTCTCCGGCTACCTGCTCGAAGTGCCGCCGCACCATAAGAGCGCCAGCAAGGAGGTAAACTCTCCCACCAGCAGGGCCAGAAAGGCCAACACCAAGGTGCCCAGGAGAAAATTCAACCATGACTGGCCCGTCAGTCTAAAGAACCAGATCAAGCACGGATCCACAAAGAGAAAGGGACTCATTTCCATGGCTGCCTGCAAAGGAGAGAGGGAAAGACTAAGCCGGCCCGCTCCCCGCCTTGGATGGTTTATCTTACAGTCCCGGGAAAATGGAATGACCCATGAAGCCCTTGGTGAGATAACCGACGCCCACGTACAACGCCAGGACCACGAAGATGCGCTTCAACCAGATTTCGGGGATCCTTTTAGAGGTGAGCGGGCCGAGGACGGAGCCGATGGCGATGCCGATCAGTTCGGTGCTGATCAGAACAAAATCCACGGGCACGTGCCGCATCACCATGAAGTTGAAGATATTGGTGACCATGCCCACCAGCACCGCCAGGGCCGAAGTGCCGGCCACGATGAACATGGGCAGACCGGCCACCGAGGTGAGGAAAGGCACGTAGAGGAATCCGCCCCCCACCCCGATGAGGGCTGAAATGCCGTTGATGACAAAGCCGCCCAGAACCGGCCAGATGGGGTTGAAGGAGAATTCCTGGCCGTAAAAGGTAAAAGTGATCCTGCTGAGGCCCCAATGAGTGACATGGACCCTCTGGCATGGCTCAGCGCTCATCTACCGCGCACTTCGTGATATTGGTCTCTTCAAAGGCCTTGGCTGCGGCCTTGGCAGCCTTCTTTTTCTTCTGGCCTTGGGGGGTGGTTTCATAGAAAAGCACAAAGGCTACGGCGAAGACAATGATCCCAAAAAAACCCACGTAGATGCTGACATCCATTTTGCCCACGGTGAGCAGGGGACCAGGTAGCCGGCGACAATGCCGCCGACGGCCATACAGAGGCCCAGGGGAAGCACCAACCGTCCCATGCGATAATAGGTAATGGAAGAAATGAGCGCCGAAAATCCCACCAGATATTGATTGCAGGTGCGAATGGAATCGGTCAGCATCTTGTTCAAGCCGGGGCTGGTTTTTTTAAAGGTCCCAGCATAATTCGACAACCCGAAGACACTGATATGGCCGACGCCCGACATGATGCCCCCGAAGGCGCCCACCGAGGAAAATATCCAGCCGACCCAGGTGCCCCACAAGATGTAGAACAGCCAGAAAGGATGGGGCGCCCCGGGAATCCCCATGAAGCCTTTGGGGGCGCCCGCCGGGACCATCCCCGGGCCATTGCCCACCGGGGTATTGGCGATGGCCTCTTCCAGCTTACTGGCATAAGACGGCGCGGCCCAGACCAGGGTAACCGCCACCGCCATCAGGACCAATAACCCCAGAATTAGCAAAGCTTTTTTCCGCATGGAACCCTCCTTAGATGAATTACGCATAATGGCAAAAAAATAATCCTGAATTGCGCCGGCCCGCGGGCTCCGGGTTCACGGGATGCCCCGGTCTAGCAGGTCCAGGAAATCCACCTTGGTTTTCGGGGGTTTAATCCCCACACCCGGAAGAGCAGCACCGGCACGGTGGCGTGACTCACCACCTTTTCGGCCACGCTGCCCAGGACCCAGGCCACTTCGCCCCGGCCATGGGTGGCCATGGCGATCAGGTCCAGGGCGTTTTGAGCGGCATAATGGATAATTTCCTGAGCCGGCGTGCCTTGGACACAGGCCACCGCGGTCTTCACCCCCTGGGCCGTCAAATCCTGAGCGGCCCGGGCCAGAAACGCCTCGCATTGCTTTACTTGGCCCTCGATGAATGCCCGGACCTCCTGGGAAGTGGGCTCGCCCCAGTCGGGAGAGACGTTGAGCAGGACCACTGCGGCATTTTGGCTCTTGGCCAGGTCCGCCACCTGGGGGATAATCTTGGCGGCCAGCTCCGAGCCATCCAAGGGCACCAAAATTTTCTTAAACATGCCTTACCTCCCTAATTGATAACTCGGGGCCGCGTTGGTTGGGGCGCCTCATCTGCGCCCCTGCGCCCCTCAGCAACCCGTTCTTCCCCGTCAAGACGAATAGCAAGAAGTCTGCCAAGGCTAAGAAGTGGTTACTATTTGATTATCATACTGATATTACAGTAGATAATGACAAACATGCCTGGCGCGGTTGACAATGTTAATGGTTTTATGGTTAACATCAGTTAAGCGATGGGCCGCTAACAATTAACCAGGGGAATTTAACCTCCCTCCCCGGGCGGAGGACTTATGAGTCAGGAGACGCCGGCGGACTCCGGCGCCCTCAAGGAAAATCTAGGGGGCCAGGAACCGGAAGAGTTCTGGAAGACCGTCATTGACACCATGATGGACGGTCTGGTGGTGGTGGACGTGGAAGGGGTGATCCTGTCCGTCAACCAGGCCATGGAGCAGATTACCGGCTACTCCCGGGAAGAGCTGGTAGGCCAGCCCTGCACCATCCTTAAGTGCCATACCTGCATGGATTCGCTGGTCCTGGGGCGGAGCAAGGAGTGCGAGCTGTTCCGGCAGGGGCTTGTCCGGCGGCGCAAGTGCGTCCTGGAGAAAAAGGACGGCACGCCACCTGCCGGTGCTGAAGAACGCCGCCGTCCTCAAGGATCGGCCGGCAAGGTGGTGGCCGGGGTGGAAAATTTCACCGACCTCAGCGAGGTGGTGGCCAAAGAACGGGTCATCTCCCATCTGCGCCGGGCACTCAGCCGGGAGGAGCCTTCCCACGACCTTGCCGGTCAAGTCTCCGGACATGATGCAGCTGTTCATCTCCCGCCTGCGCCAGGAACTGAGACAAGGAGGACGGCTTTCACGGCATCATCGGCAAGTCGCCGGTGATGGTGCAGCTCTTCACCCTGATTTCCAGCGCCGCCCAATCCGAGGCGCCGGTGATGATCTACGGGGAGTCGGCACCGGCAAAGAGCTGGTGGCCGCGGCCATCCACCGCCTCAGCCCCCGGCGCCAGGGCCCCTTCATCAAGGTGAACAGCGCCGCCCTCAACGAATCCCTACTGGAGAGCGAACTCTTCGGCCACGTCAAGGGCGCCTTCACCGGGGCCGACCGCACCCGGGTGGGGCGCTTCGAGGCCGCCAGCGGCGGGGACATCTTCCTGGACGAGGTCGGGGACCTGCCCATGGCCACCCAGGCCAAGCTGCTCCGGGTGCTCCAGGAAAAGATCATCGAAAAGGTGGGGGACCACGCGCCCATCCCGGTGAATGTCCGGGTCATCACCGCCACCAACAAGGACCTCCACCGGCTCATGGCCCTGGGCCGGTTCCGGGAAGACCTCTATTACCGCATCGGCGTCATTCCCATTCACCTGCCCCCCTTGCGGGAGCGCCGGGAGGATATCCCCCTGCTGGTCAAGGCCTTCATCGACCGGGCCCGCCGCCAGACCCGCAAACCCCTCACCGGCATCAGCGACGCGGCCCTGGACCTGCTCACCGGCCACGATTGGCCCGGCAATGTCCGGGAACTCATCAATGTCATCGAGTACGCCTTTGTGCTGTGCCCCGAAGGCGTCATTCGGACGGAGCACCTTCCGGCCACGTTTCCTCGGAAGTTCGGCGCCCCCGCCCCGGGAGCGCCGGGTGGGCCGGTTAGGACGGGCGGCTGACGAACGCCAGCGGTTGATCGACGCCATTAATGAGGCTGGGGGGAAAAAGAGCGAGGCGGCCCGCCTCCTGGGCATCAGCCGGGTGACCCTGTGGAAGCTCCTCAAGGTCCACGACATCCAGGTGGAGAAGACATGTACCGTGGCTAGGGCGGACTAGGGCGAGCGGTGACTGGAAAACTTACCTGGCCGGCACGGTTTCTTGCCGGCTCCCGGCTGCGGCTCCATTCGATCCCGGAGCCGGC
>CAWEFJ010000026.1:0-74534 GCA_963808395.1 uncultured delta proteobacterium
TGAACAGCCGCCCCTCGTACTCCTGGACCGCCGTCATCGAGCCGAGTATCCGCGCACGGCGGGTGCCGTAGTGCTCCCCGCTCAGGCTGGCCAGGTGGTCCACGGCGGCCGTCACCCCGGCCAGGTCGGCGTAGGCGGGCGTGCCCAGCTCGAAGCGTTCCGGCACCGTGTCGGGCGAGCATGCGAGCTTGTCCGGGTGGAGCGTCTCCAGCAGCGCCGGGTCGGCGATTACGGCGCCGACGTGCGGCCCGGACCACTTGTAGGCGCTCGTCGCGTAGAAGTCGGCGCCCAGCGTGCTGACGTCGACGGGCGTGTGCGGGGTGGCGTGCACCCCGTCGATGTAGGTCAGCGCCCCCACGCCGTGAGCCGCCCGGGAGATCGCCGCCACGTGCGGGGCGCGTGCCGAGGATGTTGCTCGCCGCCGTCACCGCGACCAGCCGCGTCCGGTCGGACAGCAGTGAGTCGTACTGGGCGGCGGGAAGCTCACCGGTCGATATGTCGACATCAGCCCAGAGCACGGTGACCCCGGCCCGGGCGGCGGCCTCAGATCGACGGCCGGACGTTCGCGTCGTGGTCCAGCCGGGAGACCACAACCTCGTCGCCGGGCCGCCAGGTGGCCGCCAGGGCGCCCGCGAGGCGATAGGTCAGCGTGGTCATGTTCGGGCCGAGGATCACCCCGTCCGGGACACCGCCCACCAGGTCAGCGACCGCCTGGCGGCAGCCGGTGGTGATCGCGCCGGCCCGGTGGCTGGCCGGGAAGGCACCGCCGGCGTTGCCGATCCAGCCCGGGCCGCGGCCGCCACGGTGTCGATGACCACCTCCGGCAGCGCCAGCCGCCCCGTCCAGGTAGGCGTATCCATCGCGCAGCGCCGGATAGGCGGCCCGTACCGCTTCTACATCGAATGTCACGCTGCCCATGCTTGCATTGCCGTCCGGGACGCGCTCAGGCCGGCAAGCCCGGATCCGGCCGAAAAGGTACAGCATCGTCTCCCACATGTCGCCCTGCACCGGCGCCGCCACCAGCAGGCCCGCGGCCTCGGGCGACCGCAGTACCACCCGGCCATCAGGCGGGGCACTGGTCGGGACACCGCCCGCTGCCCCGAAAGCCTGGGCAAGGATGGCCCGGTGCGCCTCCGGTCCACCTTGACGCACTGGCCCGGCCCGGTGCGCGTACGCTATCCACTGGCTGGGCCCTGCGCCAGCACGCCCCGGGCCGTAGCGGAATCGCGAGCAGAAGGGAACCGGGGAACGGCATGCCGATGAGGAAGCGTCCGAAGGTCAGTAACGAGGCGCTGGAGAAGCACGCGGCAGACGTCGAGCTCGCCGGGAAGTTCGACGACCTGCTGACCGCTGGCCGCCAGGCCGAGCTGGAACTGCGCGAAGCCGACGCCCGCCACGCCCCGCTGGTCGAGCGTCGGCGGCTGGCCATCAACCTCGATTCGGCGCTGACCGCGGTCATGCGCGCGGCCTTCCGCGCAGCGGGCGGAGATCGGCGCACTCGGCTACGACGACCGGATCTTCCGGCGCAAGGCGATGGCGCGGCCCGAGGTACACGCCCTCACGGCGGTCGAGCGACTGCTGACGCTGCGGGAGAGCCACGGCTCAGGCATCCCGCCGGCGCCGCTCGAGCCCGCCGTCTAGCTGGGCACCGCCAGCCATCCGGCGCCGTCACCGCAACAATCTGCCTGGCGACTGAATCAAACGGGCCGCGGCGCGGCTCCGTATTCCAGGACGGCACCCTTATTGGCCGACTGGCGCCGTACGGGCGGGTCATAACGTCACCGCCCGGCGACACGCACGCCGACCTGGGACTGTTCCCGATGCGGCCCGGACGGCCCGGGCCGGTCTTACAGTCGTACCGGCAAGACGGGGCACTCACCCCGCTAACAGAACAGAGCTGGAGCCGGTCGCTGGCCGCTGGCCGGGCCCTCTCCGGCGACCCACCGCGAGACAGCGGGCGACCAGGGGACGGCCGCCGCCAGCCTGCGATACCCCCGCCGCGTCTAATTATCGAACCCTGGGGGCTCGGGGGACGTTTAACCAGGTACCAGCGGGCAGTCAAGACGAGGCCCCCGGCCGGCTCGGTGACCACGGTCCGCGAACCGGCGGCGAGACGTCACGGCCTGCCCGGTCGATCCCGGTCGGCAGCGGCGCCGGGCGGGACGATTGGACCAGACCAATTCGGCCGTGTCTCTTGCGCGCTGAGACACCCCGGAGCAAAGCTGGTCTAGAGCAGTTGGTCTAGGCCACTGACATCTGCGAGATGGCCCCCAGCCACCCCGCCGGTCCAGCGGAGGGTCTCCTGGCCTGCCACCGGGAGTGCCACGAGGCGTAGTCATAAAATGTCATAGCGGATAGTCCGCCGGAAGCTACAAAAAGGTTCCGGTAATACGGTTAAAATGAGCCATGTTGCAGCTTGCACCGGCTGCGGCACACTAAGATGTGATCCAGAACACGCACGATAAGAAGCTCGCGAGGAGGCACGCCATGTGCCAACACACGCCGCAGTGTCCGGAGGCGTCAGCGCCAGACAGGAAGGCGGCCCGAACACTAGCCAGCCACCCCGACCAGGGCTGGAGCCTGCTCTGCAACGGGATTGTTATTTTTGAAGAACGGGCGAACTGCTGCCCGGGGGCGCTACGATTGCCCGCACAGGCCCACTGACCTGGTATTTCACCCGACTCTGACCGGCTCCCAGCCTTCGCACGCGCCCGCTGCGTAATGCCGCGCAGAAAATTCTTGACCAAAAGCGAAACGACGCTAAGAGAAATTCCGCGTCAGGTACGGGCTACCCGTTCCGAGGAAAGATTACAGAACGGCAATGCACGACAAAGGCGTCAACGTTCAAATCGTTATCTAGCGTGAATCCCGCGCACCGTCGCTCTTACCGACGGTTGCAGCCGCTCTTTAGGCGGCTCACCATACGGGCGCCTGGATGCCTCCGCCGCGGCCTCAGCGCTCCTGCGGCACGACGTCAGTCAGCCAGCGCGCGCGGTGAGCAATGAGGGCCTGGAACTCACCCGCTACCGCATCCAGAAATTCAACCTGGGGGCCTACGTGGACTTTTTCATCTGCTCGTGTTTCGTCCACTACCGCAAACCGGACGCCGACCTTTACCGGCTGGCCCTGGACTGCGCCCAGGTGCTGCCGGAGCAGGTGGTCTATCTGGACGACCGGCTGATGTTCGTGGAGGTGGGCCGGAGTCTGGGCCTTGCCGGGATCTATCACACCGGTTACCAGTCCACCCGGGTGGCCCTGGCCCAACTCGGGTTGTCGCTGGAGGGTTAAGGGGAAGGGAGTAGGGGCGGGGTCACCCCGCCCTCACCAGTGGCAGGTTGCAAGTGGGGCGGGCGTCTCGCCCGCCATGAGCCGACATCCGGAGATGCGCTTATGCCCAAAGAGGGATGTGAGATCGGCGTCGTTGGTCTGGGAACCATGGGCCGCAATCTGGTCCTGAACTTCGCGGACCGCGGCTTTTCCGTAGCCGTTTACAACCGCACCGGCGAGAAGACCCGGGAATTCATGGCCCAGGAGGTGGGCTCCCGGGATATCCGGCCCGGCTATGAGCTGAAGGAATTCGCCGGGTTGCTGCGCAAGCCCCGGGCCCTGATCACCATGATTTCCGCGGGGGAGCCGGTGGACGCCATGATCCGGGAACTTTTGCCCGTCCTGGAACCCGGCGACCTGCTCATCGACGGGGGCAACTCCCATTTCACCGACACCAATCGCCGCAGCAAATTCCTGGCGGGCAAAGGCCTTTTGTTCATGGGCCTGGGGGTCTCCGGCGGCGAGGCCGGGGCCCGTTACGGGCCCAGCCTGATGCCCGGCGGCCCGCGGGAGGCCTATGACCGGGTGGCGCCGGTATTGGAGGCCGCCGCGGCCCGGGTCAACGGCGACCCCTGCGTCGCCTACCTGGGGCGGGGCTCCGCCGGCCATTACGTCAAGATGGTCCACAACGGCATCGAATACGGCCTCATGGAACTGCTGGCGGAAAGCTACGATCTCATGAAGCGGGGCTTGGGCCTGAAGCCGGAAGAACTGCACGCCGTCTATGCGGCCTGGAATGAGGAGGAGCTCAATTCCTACCTGGTGGAGATCACCGCCCGGATCTTCCTGAAAAAGGACGAGCCGACCGGAAAGCCCCTCATCGACCTGATCCGGGATGAAGCCAAGCAAAAGGGCACCGGCATGTGGACCTCCTGGGAAGCCATGGACCTCCAGGTGGCTACCCCCAACATCGATATCGCCGTGGTGATGCGGGACCTTTCCGGTTACCGGAAAGAGAGGATGGCGGTGGCCCAGGCCATGGCGGGCCCCAAACCCGCCTACCAAGGGGACCGGGGGCGGTTCGTGGCCAAACTGAAAAACGCCCTGTTCGCCGGGATGATCGTGGTTTACGCCCAGGGACTGGCGCTCCTCAAACGGGCCTCCGGCATGTACGCCTACGGCCTGGAGCTGGAAACCGTGGCCCGCATCTGGCGCGGCGGCTGTATCATCCGGGCGGCCCTGCTGGAAGATATCCGGGCCGCGTTTCAGGCCCGGGCCGACCTGGACAACCTGCTTTTGGACCCCAAGCTGAGCCGGCAATTTTTGGCCCGGCAATGGGACCTGCGGGAGATGGTGGGGGTCGCCGCCGACTTGGGGCTGCCGGCCCCGGGGCTGATGATGTCCCTGGCCTATTTCGACGCCTGCCGCAGCGCCCGCTTGCCCGCCAATCTGACCCAGGCCCAGCGGGATTACTTCGGAGCCCATACCTTTGAGAGGTTGGACGCCCCCGGGACCTTCCACGCCCAATGGGACGAGGACTGAGGCCAAAGGAAAAAGGTAAAGGGGCGGACTGGTGGCCCGCCACCTAGGGTGCGCCCTGCGCACCGATAGATTTCCAGGGCGGCCTGCGGCCGCCGATTATCTGGGCCATGATACGCGCCTCAAATCGCTGGTTCAAGCTCCGGCTGGGTAGCAGCTCCTGCTTGCTCAGAACGGGATCATCTAGAGCGGCTCTCGCCGCGAGCTTGGCCGCCGGTGCATTCAGCGGGCTTGGAACGAGGAAGCGGGTGCGCTTCGCTTTCCCGCCCGGCTTTTCCTGTCACTGAGCAAGCGAAGGGTCTCAAGCGTTAAAAAGACCTTCGCTTCGCTCAGAATGACAATATTGAACCGTGTAGGGGCACGCCAACAGATTTCGGGGCGGCCTGCGGCCGCCGATACTTCAAAGGGCCGGCAAATTTTGGTTTCGGCAGGTTTTGCTTTGTAAATCGTAGGGCATTTAATCAAATGAAAACCTGAGTTCCAAGGGATTAAAGTCCCCCTTTGGAAAAGGGGATTTAGGGGGATTTCAGAAAGTTATTTTAAATCCCCCCTGCCTCCCTTTTTCAAAGGGGGGTTAAACCACCGTATTTTGAGTGCTAGAATCATGAAGCATCCCATTAGATGGTGTCACAGCGTGAGCGGCCCCTTACCGAAAACCCAAAACCCACCGCTCACCAACCAGGGGGCAGACTTGATCCGCATCTTCGATGATCCGGAGGCCTTGAGCCGGGGCGCCGCGGAGTTGCTGGTCGGCATCGCCCGGCAGGCGGTGGCGGCCCGGGGCCGCTTCAGCGTCGCCCTGTCCGGGGGCGCCACCCCCCGGCGCACTTATGAGTTGCTGGCCGCGGCCCCCTACCGGGAGCAGGTGGACTGGGCCCGGGCCCACATCTTCTGGGGAGATGAGCGCTGCGTCCCCGCCGATGATCCCCGGAGCAACGCCCGTATGGCCCGGGAGGCGCTGCTCTCGCAGGTGCCCGTCCCGCCCGGGCCAGGTGCATCCCATGGACTGCCGCCCCTCTCCCCGGGAGGGCGCCCGGCGCTATGAAGCGCGGCTCCGGGAGTTTTTCGCCCCGGCCGCCCCGGGTGCGCCCGGCTTCGACCTCATCCTCCTGGGCTTGGGGGAAAACGGCCACACCGCCTCCCTGTTTCCCGGGACCCCGGCCCTCGCCGAGTCGGAGCGCTGGGTGGCGGAGGTTTACGTCCCCCAGCAGGAGCTGCACCGGCTAACCCTCACCGCGGCCCTCATCAACGCCGCGGCCGCGGTGGCCTTCCTGGTGGCGGGGGCCGCCAAGGCCGCGGTGGTCCGGGAAGTGATCCAGGGTCCCCGGGACCCCCGGCGCCTGCCGGCCCAGCTCATCAACCCGCAGCCGGGAGCGCTGCATTGGCTCCTGGATCGGGCCGCGGCCGGGGCCTTGCGCGGGGAAGATCTCCGCGGCCAGGTTGACTCATAAGCCTCTTGCAAAAGTCATATTCACCAGCGAAAATTCAAACTAGGGTTTCTCAACCCCCCTGTTGAAAAAAGGGGGCAGGGGGGATTTAAACTAATTTCCTGAAACCCCCCTGAATCCCCCTTTTCCAAAGGGGGACTTTAATAGCCTTGGAAAGATATTGACTGGTTCCCTCCCCCTGGAGGGGGGAGGGTTGGGGAGGGGGTGGTGAAAGTAGTTAGGGATTATCCAATAGTTGCCAACGACTGACGCCCCCCTCCCCCTAACCCCCGCCGTGGGGAGGGGGAAAAGAGGACTTAACCGGTTTAACCTGACCTTTGCCAGACCCTCTAAGGTTAACCGGTTAACTCCGTTATTTTTTAATCAAGCACCGAAAACCGCAAACCTCTGAAGTCGGCGCTTGATTTTTCTCCCGGACCAAGGGTATGTTAGCGGCAGGGACCCGGTGGTCTTCGGCTCAGGGAGGTCGGCAGGCACATGAGAAAGCTTTCGGCGTCTATCTTATCCGCGGATTTCGGCCGCCTGGCGGAACAGGTGCATCTGGCGGAGGCCGCCGGGGTGGACTGGATTCACGTGGACGTCATGGACGGGCATTTCGTCCCCAACCTCACCATCGGCCCCGACGTGGTGCGGGCCATCCGCCAGGCCACCTCCCTGCCCCTGGACGTCCACCTGATGATCGACAACCCCCAACTCTACCTGGAGCGCTTCGTGGAGGCGGGGGCCGACTGGCTGGGGATTCACGTGGAAGCCACCCCGCACCTGCAACGCCTGCTCCAACAGATCAGGGAATTGGGGGCCAAGGCCACCGCCACCCTGAATCCCGCCACTCCCCTCGATTGCCTGGATTACGTCCTTAAGGACGTGGACATGGTTCTCTTGATGACGGTGAACCCGGGATTCTCCGGGCAGAAATTTATCCCGGGGGTCTTGCCCAAGGTGCGGCGGCTCAGAGAGCGGATTGACGCCGAGGGCCTGCCGGCGCTCATCGAAGTGGACGGCGGGGTGCAGACCGACACGGTGGCCGACCTGGTGGCCGCGGGGGCCGACGTCCTGGTCTCGGGCTCCGGCATCTTCGGCAAGGGAGACCTGGCCGGCAATGTCCGCCGCTTGAAGGAGTTGATGAACTGATGGAGAAGGAGCCCAAGAGCAAGGGAAGCCTCCAGGCCGGGATGGCGGCGCCCAGGCAAATCAAGGATTTGCTGGCCGCGGAAACCGGGTTCCAGAAGGAGCGGCGGGCCTATCAGCCGGGCCGCTGCCCGGCCCTGGCCGGGGGGGGATTACCCGCCCCCTGGACCGCGGCGGCCTGGAAGTCCTCAAGGTGGCCCGGGAGCAACTGCCCTTCGTCAGCCAAAACCGGTTATTGGAGATCATCCCCGGCGGCGGCCCCCGGAAGGAGCCCCTGCGCCTGGGGATCGTCCTCTCCGGGGGGCCGGCCCCGGGGGGACACAACGTCATCGCCGGGGTCTTCGAGGCCGCCAAAGCCGGCCATCCCGACAGCCTGCTGGTCGGTTTCCTGGCCGGCCCCAAGGGGATCATCGGCAACCGCCACCTGGAAGTGACCGGGGAGATGGTGGCCCTTTATAAAAACTCCGGCGGCTTCCACATGCTGGGCACCGGCCGGGACAAGATCGACACCCCTGAGAAGATGGAGCAATGCCGGCAAACCTGCGCCGCCCTGAAGCTGGACGGCCTGGTGGTGGTGGGCGGGGACGACTCCAATACCAATGCCGCCTTCCTGGCGGAAAACCTCCGGGAGATCGGCACCCGGGTGGTGGGCATTCCCAAGACCATCGACGGCGACCTCCAGGTCCCCGGCCTGCTGCAGCTCCCCTTTGGCTACCACTCCGCCTGCACGGCCTTTGCCACCGAAATCGGCAACCTCAATTCCGATTGCAAGTCGGATCTGAAGTACTGGCATTTCAACCGCCTCATGGGCCGCAGCGCCTCCCACATCGCCCTGGAGGTGGCGCTTGCAGACCCATCCCAACGTCATCCTCATCGGTGAAGAGATCGAAGAAAACGAGCTCACCATCCACCAGGTAGTGCGCCTCATCGCCGATACCGTGGTGGCCGCGGGCCGGAGAGGGCAAGAATTACGGCACCATCCTGATTCCCGAGGGCATCCTGGAGTTCATCCACGAAATCAACATCTTGATCATCAAGATCAGCTACATCATCGCCGCCTATAACCGGGAGGCCTCGCAGGACGAGTCCTTCCACCGGCTCTCCTATGAGGACCAGGTGCAGCTCATCGACAACCATGACATCTGGCGGGACTATGACAGCCGGGTCTTCCTCGGGTTCCCCTTCCTGCTGCAACGGGGGCTGATGTTGCCCCGGGACAGCCACGGCAACTTCCAGTTCGCCATGGTCAACACCGAACGCATCCTCCTGGAGATGGTGGCCACCTACCTCAGGAAGCAGAAGGCCAAGGGGATCTACAAGGGCAACTTCCGCACCCAGAACCACTACTACGGCTACGACGGCCGGGGCACCTTTCCCACCAAATTCGACTGCGACTATGCCTACAACCTGGGGCAGACCGCCTACGTCTTGCTGGCCGGCGGGGCCAGCGGCTACATGGCCGGCATCCAGGAGCTGCACCGGCAGGTGGCGGACTGGCGGCCCATCGGCATCCCCCTGGCCCCCTTGATGCACCTGGAAGAACGCAAGGGCCGCCTGGAGCTGGTGATCGCCAAGCAGAAGGTGGACCTGGAGTCGCCGGCCTTCCAGGCCCTGGCCCGGGAACGGGAGAAGTGGGCCAGGGAGGACCATTACCGCTTCCCGGGGCCCATGCAGTTCAGCGGCCCCTGCGCCGATAACAAGCCCCTCACTCTGCTGCTGAATTCTTTGGGATGAGGTGAGGGGGGCGCATCCAACTACCTGAAAGGAAAATTCCCCTGGAGCTTTTTATAAAGATTCCAGGGGAATTTCTGGTTTTGGCGTGGCGCCGGCAAATTTTTTTGGACTATTCTGAGCGCAGGTGGCCCCGCTGCTCCTTGATGAACCTTTCCAGACCGAACTGTTTGACCCGGTAGCCGATTTGCCGCAGGGTCAGCCCCAGGTCCATGGCCGCCTGGGATTGGATCCAGCGGTTGCGCTCCAGCGCGGCCAGGATTTCCCGTTTTTCCATGTCTTTCAAGCGGGAGAGAAAGGCCTGGTCCGCGGCCTGGGCCTGGCGCGCCGGGGCCAGATAAGGGGGCAGGTCCTTGACCCCGATTTCCGGGCCGGCCACCACCATCCCCAGGCGTTCCACCAGGTTTTCCATCTCCCGGACATTGCCGGGCCAGGCATAATCCTGGAGCACTTCCAGGGCCTCCTGGGTCAGATAAAACCGCTGGCCGTTTTCCTTGGAAACCTTGTCCAGGAAGTGGTTCAGGAGCAGCGGGATGTCCTGCCGCCGCTCCCGCAAGGGCGGGATGCGCACCAAACCATGGCTCAAGAGATAATAGAGGTCTTCCCGGAAGGAGCCGGCCTGGACCGCGGCGTCCAGCTCCTGGAAGGTGTCCGCCAGCAGGCGGACGTCCACCTTCCGGGCGCGGCTGCTGCCCAGACGCTGGATCTCCATTTCCTGCAGGAAGCGCACCAGCCTGGCTTGGAGGTTGAGGGGCAGTTCCCCGATTTCCTCCAGGAAGATACTGCCGCCGTCCGCTTCTTCCAGGCGGCCGGGCCGGGCCTTGACCGCCCCGGGGATGGCGTCCTTCTCATAGCCCAGGAGCTCCGCGGCCAGCAGGTTTTCCGGCAGGGAGGCGCAATTTATCTTGAGGAAGGGAGAGCGGGACCGGGGGCTCAGTTCGTGGGTCATCCGGGCCATCAGGGCCTTGCCGGTGCCGGATTCTCCGATGAGCAGGACCGGGGCCCGGCCCGGCGCCAACTTGGTGAGCAGCTGCTGCGCCTTGAGGATGGCGGGGCTTTGGCCGACGATGAAGAAATTGCGCGCCTTGCCCGAAAGTTCCAGGCGCAGGGCGGGATTTTCCAGCTCCAGGCCCTCTGCCCCCACCCTCCCGGTCTCCTCCGCCTCGAGGAAGGGGGCCAGGAGCGCGGCCACAATGCTGAGGAAGCGCACGTCTTCCTCCAGGGAGACCTGGCCGCCGAACAGGCGGTCCACCAGCAGCACCCCCAGGGGCGAGCCGTGGCGCAGCAGGGGGACGCCGATAAAGGAGAGCCGCTCCTTCTGGAGCTGCCGGGCCGGGGTTTGCTGGAAAAATACCGGCTCCTGGCCCAGGGCCGGGATGGCAAAGGGCTGGGCGGTCAGCGGCAGCGAGCCGGCCAACCCTTCCCCCGGGCGGCAGCCGGCCCGGGACTGCCCTTCGGGAAGGAGGTCCCGGGAGGCGCGGCAGCGCCATTGGCCGTTCTCCGGGTCCTTCAGGGAGACGCTGGCATGTCTTAAGGACGTGGAGCGGCAGAGAATCTCGTGGAGGGCTTCCAGGGCCTGCTCCAGACTGAGGGCCTGGCCCAGGTCCTGGCCAACCTCATAGAGAATCTGGATTTGGCGTTCCGGCAGGGCGGCTTCCATAGTTATAATTAGAAGCAAGAAATATGCCGGTCCGGGCGCACCCGGCCAGGCCCCGGAATCATCAGGATTTACAGGAACCGCCGCTCTCTGCCCTCCAGCTTTTGCGGCTCCTCGTGGTCTCTAATAATACAATTATGTAATACCAATGATTGCATTAAGGACAATATTGTCAGTTTGCCGGGAAGGCGGGAGGAAAGAAGCAGGGGGCGAGGACTACGCCCCCGGGAGGAGTTTGGGTAAACTTGGGGGCCGGGCCATTACCCCAAGGTTTTGGCGATAAAAGGCCCGCGGTTCACCGGGGGCCTCTCCCCCCGGGCCACCCAGATGGTCCGCTGCCCGGGGGCAAAGACCACGGACACCACGGTGCCGGCATTGGCCACGGCTGCATCCGCCAGAATTTTTTCCAGGTCCCGGGGAGCCAGGCGGCGGCCGCGCGGCCAATTCCTGCAACCGCCGGTCCCTGGCCCGGCTGTAAGCCTCGGTGAAATAGTAGGGGGCCAGCGGCGAATAGGGGGTCCGGGGGGGAAACCGGCCTTGCAGGTCCTGCATGGCCGGGCTCTGATAATGGTTGCTGGCGGTGATCAGGCCCTGCCGGGGCCGGCGCCGCGCCCCCGGCGGGCGGAGAGCTCCAACACCAGCGCCTCCCCGGGGTCGCAAAGCATGAGATTGTTGCCGATGGTGCCCGGGAGCCGCAGGACCTGGTCGGCCGCCGCCGCGGCGCTGGCCCCCCGTTCCAGGGCCAGCCGGAAGCGCAGGGCCGCGGGCATGCCCCGCAGGGAGCGGTCCCGGCTGGGGACCGAGAGTTGGGCCAGGGCCACCCCGGCCTTATTGATGCCGGTGCATACCCCCACGTACCCCGGCCAGGCCAGGGACGCCAGGGCCTGATCCTCCTCCGGATCCAGGAGAAATAAAATCTGGAGCTGCGCCAGAATATCGACGAACACCGGGTAGTCCAGATTGCGCCCCATGAGATAGCCGCCGTCCCGGGTATGCCCTTCCCCCACCGCCAGGGCCGAACAGCGCGGGCAGTTGTTGGCCAGGTCGTCCAGCACGTTAATGAGGAGGACCGTCCCGGGGCTCACCTGGGCCCCGGCAGCCAAGGCGGCCATCTCTTGCTTAAGAGCGCGCCGGGGTCTGGGGGAGAAAACTCCGGGCCAGGAGGAGGAGCCCGCCAAAGAGCGGCAGGGCCCCGGCATAAAGGCTGACCCGGGCCAGGTAGGCCAGCAGGGCCCGGCGTATCTGCCGGATTTCCCCGCCCAGGGTTTGCCCGTGGCGCCGCCCTTTCTCCTGGGGGGCGCCCTCCAGTTCAAGAGTGCGCAGCGCCTGGGAACTCCGCATACCTGTACTCCACCGGTAGGGTTCCAGCAAGGGTTTGCTATGAGGCATGTAGGGTGGCACTGCCCACCAAAATCAGAGATTTTTGAACTCAGGCCTACCCTATCCTGAAATTAAGGCGATTACTGGATTCGGGGGATAAAGGCAAAAAGCGGCCCGGAGGCCGCTCTTCAGGGGCTGGCGCCTTAGCATTCATTGAGAATATCATGTGGCCTTCCCTCTCCCTCCTTGGGGGGGAGGGAATTTGGTTGATCGCTATATTATCTTGAAAAAGTCATCACATATGGCCGAGCGTTTAACCTCGCGAGGGGTATCTTCTCCGGTCCAAGCCCCGCCGCCGGCCGCCTAGCCCAGAATCGCCTTCAGGTCCGCATCCGGGGTGGTGATGGGCATGATGTTGAAGTTTTTCACCAGCACGTCAAGGACGTTGGGGGTGAGGAAGGCCGGCAGGGAGGGACCCAGACGGATGTTCTTGATCCCCAGGTAGAGCAGGGTGAGCAGGATGGCCACCGCCTTCTGCTCGTACCAGGAGAGCACAGGGACAGGGGCAGGTCGTTGACCCCCACCCCGAAGGCGTCGGCCAGGGCCACGGCGATCTGCACCGCGGAGTAGGCGTCGTTGCACTGGCCGATGTCCAGGAGCCGGGGGATGCCGCCGATGTCGCCCAGTTGCTTGTCAAAGAAGCGGAACTTGCCGCAGGCCAGGGTCAGGACCACGCAGTCCTCGGGCACCTTCTCCGCGAACTCGGTGTAGTAGTTGCGGCCGGGCTTGGCGCCGTCGCAGCCGCCCACCAGGAAGAAGTGGCGGATTTGCTGGTTCTTGACGGCCTCGATCACCTTGCCGGCCACGCCCAGCACCGTGGTCCGGGCAAAGCCGCTGTTGACGATCGCCGCCGTCGGCGTCGTCGGGGAAACCCGGCAGGGCCAGGGCCTTGTCGATCACCGGCTGGAAGTTGCGGTCCGGGATATGCTTGATCCCCGGCCAGCCCACCAGCCCGCAGGTGAAGAGGTGGTCCGCATAGACCTCCCCGGGCCTTTGGATGCAGTTGGTGGTCATCAGGATGGCCCCGGGAAACCGGGCGAATTCCTTGGCCTGGTTCTGCCAGGCGCCGCCGTAGTGGCCATAAAAGTGGGGGTACTTTTTGAGTCTGGGATAGCCGTGGCAGGGGAGCATCTCGCCGTGGGTGTAAACGTAGATGCCCTTGCCGGCGCTCTGTTTCAGGATCTCCTCCAGGTCCAGCAGGTCGTGGCCGGAGACCAGGATGGCCTTGCCCTGCTTGTGTCCCAGGGGCACCCGGGTGGGCACCGGGTGGCCGTATCTCCCGGTATTGCCGGCATCCAGCAGCTCCATGGCCCGGAGGTTGATCTCCCCGCATTTCAAGACCAGGGGCAGCAAATCGGCGACGGCCAGGCCCTCGGCCGCGGTGGCTGCCAGGCCCTCGTGCACGAAGGCGTAGACCTTGTCGTCTTCCTGGCCCAGGATCTGGGCGTGATCGGCGTAGGCGCAGACCCCCTTGAGGCCGAACAGCAAGGTATGCTTCAAGGAGAGGACGTCCGGGTCCGCCGCCGGGTAGGATTTCAGGCCCACCGCCTCGGCCTGCTGCAGCATGGCTGCTTTATCGGCTCCCGGCGCAAAGGTGGCCGGACCCTCCGGGAAATCGGCCTGGCCGCCCGCGGCCCTGAACCTTGGCCTTGAGATAATCCCGGAGCTGGACGCCCTGCCGGATGAGGGCGACGAATCTCTGGGGGTCGAAGTCCACGTTGGTCAGGGTGGAAAAGGCCGCCTTGACCGTGAAGATATTGACCTCCCGGTTGTTGATTCCCAACTGCCGCGCCGCCACCGCCACCTGGGACAGCCCCTGCAGGGTATAGATCAACAGGTCTTGCAGGCCCGCCACTTCGGGGTTCTTGCCGCAAACTCCCTGGACGGTGCAGGCCACGCCCTTGGCCGTTTGCTCACATTGGTAACAGAACATCTGTTTCCTCCCGACTGATAATTTTGCGAAGCTTCATGGTTAGGGCTGGCGCACCGCCCGCTGGCGCCGCCGCCCTTTCCTAAAAGATAATCTCCGCCGCCGCGGCCTTGACTTAAGGCAAAGAAGGAAAATATTTTTAATTCCGTTCCCCGAAATCCGGCATCGCCTTGACTTAAGGCACAAAATTGACCTAACTCTTTGCAGAATAATACTCGAGATTTCTGACACTGTGGGGCGAACGATAGGGTGGACCCGGGCATGCCGCCCCTGAACTAGGGTCAGTCAAGCAGCCTAAGGTAAACTGAACCAGAATTTACCCTACTCCAGGAATTCCTTCAAGGCCAGGAGTTCATCCCGGATAGCCCGGAGCAGGGAATTGACCTGGTTGGCAGGCGGGGGAAAGGCGGGAGAGGCGGCAGGCAGGTGGGGCTGGGGCCGGCGGTTGGAACTGGCGCCGCATGGCCGCCAGGCTCAGCTTCTCTTCTTCCCGGAGGCGCTTGATTTC
Organism: uncultured delta proteobacterium; assembly: GCA_963808395.1. Lineage (GTDB taxonomy): Bacteria > Desulfobacterota > Desulfobaccia > Desulfobaccales > 0-14-0-80-60-11 > JAPLJC01. The sequence continues at coordinate 14,589 of CAWEFJ010000026.1, forward strand.
AAAAATGAGTTGGATGTCCGCGGGGCGGTAAAGGCGGTGGCGGGAGGGCCGGCGGCTGGGCTTGAGGAGCTTCCCCTGCTCTTCCCAATAGCGCAGCACATGGGGGCGCACCCCGGTGAGGCGGCTCACTTCACCGATGGTGTAGAAGGCCTTGCGGGGGGTGTCTTCTTCCACGCCGGCTAACGCAGCTCCCCCTTCAGCTCCCGGGTCAGGGCCTCCACCAGGGCCTGATGGTGCGGATTCACCAGGTCGTCGGTCAGGGTCCGCTCCGGGTCCCGGTAAGTGAGGCGAAAGGCCAGGCTGCGCTTCCCCGGCGGCACCTGGTCTCCAGTATAGACGTCAAACAGCCGGGCCTCCTCCAACCAGGGGCGGCCATGGCGATACAGGGCGGCGGACACCTGGGCCGCGGCCACCGCCGCGGGCAGGACCAGGGCCAGATCCCGGTAGAGCGCCGGGTACCGGGGCAGAGGGGAGAAAAGCGGCGGGATGGCGGCCTGGGCCAGGGCCGAAAGATCCAGGTTGAAGACGAAGATGGCCCCCTCCAGGTCCAACCTTTCGCCGATTTCCGGCGCCACCTCGCCCAAACAGCCCAATTCCCGGGGGCCGGCATAAACCCGGGCGCCCCGGATGAGGTAGGGCGGCAGCGCCTCCGGGCGAAAGTTCACTTCGGGGACTTGCAGGCCCTCCAGCAGGCTCTCCACCACCCCCTTGAGGTCGAAGAAATTCACCGCCTCCCGGGAAGCCGCCGCCCAGGAAACCTCCTCCCGGGCCCCGTACATCAGCCCGGCGAGCCAGGCTTCTTCCCGGGGCAGGCTGTCCCCGGGTTGGGGCAGGAAGACCTTGGCGGTTTCAAAGAGGCGCAGATCCTGGAACTGTTTCAGGGTGTTGCGCCTCAGGCTGTCCAGCAGACCCGGGATGAGGGAGGTGCGCATCACCGCCTGCTCTTCGCTCAAGGGATTGGCCAGGACCAGGGGCGCCGCGCCGGCAGCCGCGGCCAGGCCCGCCAGGTGCTCCGACTGGAAGGCGTAGTTGATCACTTCGAAGAAGCCCAGGCCCAGGAGCAGTTGCCGGGTTTGCTCCCTGAGGCGCGCTTCCGGCCCGGGACGGCGGGTGGCCACCTGGCCCCGGGGCAGGGTCACCGGGATTTCCTGGAAGCCGGCCAGGCGGGCGATCTCCTCGATCAGGTCCACTTCCCGGAGCAAATCGTTGCGGAAAGAGGGCACCTGGACCGCCAAATTTTCCTGGTCCAGGCACAGCGCCGGCAGGTGCAGGCGTTTCAGCAAAGCGGCGACGGTCTCGGTGGAGAAGTCGGTCCCCAGCACCTGGTTGGCCCGGGAGACCCGCAGTCCCAGGCGGGGATGTTGCAGGGGCGCCGGGTATTCATCCAGCCGGGGGCCTACCACCCGCCCGCCCCCCACCAGGGCCATGAGCTGGGCGGCCCGCTCCAGGGCATGGATCACCCCCTCCGGGTCAACCCCCCGCTCGAAGCGGTAGGAGGCCTCGGTGCTGAGGCCCATCCGCTTGGCGGTGCGCCGCACGGTGGCCGGGTTGAAATAGGCGCTTTCGATGAGGACCTGATGGGTATCCGGGGTCACTTCGGAATCGAGTCCCCCCATAATCCCGGCCAGGGCCACCGGCCTGGCGGCGTCGCAAATGAGCAGGGTCTCCGGGTCCAAGCGCCGCTCCTGGCCGTCCAGGGTGGCGAACCGGTCCTCCTCCGGCCGGGAAAGGCGCACCACGATCTCTCCATTCTTGAGGCGCGGGAAATCGAAGGCGTGCAGGGGCTGGCCAAACTCCAGCAGCACGTAGTTGGTGACGTCCACCAGATTATTGATGGCCCGGATCCCCGAGACCTGCAGGCGCCGGCGCATCCAGAAGGGTGACGGCTGCACCGCCAGGCCGGTCAACAGGCGGGCGGCGTACCGGCGGCAGTGGACCGGGTCGAGAATGGTGACTTGGGGCCGGACAATTTCCGGCCCCAACAAGTCAGCGGATTTACCGGAGGCCGGAAAGGGATGTTCTTCCAACCCGACCTCCGGGAGGCGCAGGGGAACATCCAGCAGGGCCGCCACCTCCCGGGCCAGACCCAGGATGCTCAAACAGTCGGAACGGTTGGCGGTCACCGCCACTTCCAGGACCACGTCGGAGAGGTTGAGGACCGCGTCCAGATCCCGGCCCAGCGGCAGGTCCTGGGGGAGATCCATCAGACCCACGTGATCCGGAGAGAGCCCCAGTTCGTCTTCCGCCAGCAGCATCCCTTCCGAGGCGATGCCCCGGAGTTTGGCGGGTTTGATCCGCCGGCCGCCGCAGATCACCGCCCCGGGCGGGGCAAAGGCATAGAGACGGCCCGGCTCCAGGTTGGGGGCGCCGCACACCACCCGGTAACTGAGGGCGCCGGTGGTCACTTCCGCCAGCCGCAGGCGATCGGCCTGGGGATGGGGCTCCACCCCGGTTACTCTGCCCACCACCACCCCGGAAAATTCCGGGGTCAGCCGTTCGATGGCCTCCACTTCCAGGCCCGCCATGGTGAGGCGGTCCGCCAGGACCTCCGGGGCTACGGTGAGCTCCACAAAATCCGCCAGCCAGTTAAGAGAAAGACGCATAATCGACTATTTAACCCGTTAAGCGGCAAAACTCAATAACTTGCCGGGGAAAACTTTATTCCGGGGGCGGGTCAGGCGTTGACATCATGCCAGCGCCGGGCCAAGTGGATGAAGGCAAACATGGCCAGGGCGGAGAACATCCCGGCGATGGCAAAGGGCTTCCAGACCCAACTGGGGTCGTACTTGGCCCACAACAGCCGGGTCACCTCCGCCGGGGTCTGCCCCAGCATCCCGGTCAAGGCGGCGAAGGCGTGGGAGCGGTCCGGAAGGTCATGGACCTTCAGCACCTCGGACAGGTAGCGCAGGGCCAAAACCGCCTTTTCTCCGGTGCGGGCATAGAGCTGCCCTCCCAGAAAAGACCCGTAGCCCCAACCGAAGGCATAGGGGATACTGGCGTAGCCCATGTACAGGGCCTTCTTGTCCGCCGGCGCAATTACCCCGAGGTACTCCCGCATCTTGGGGGAGCACATCATCTCCCCGAAAGAGAAGCAAACGATGCCGGCCAGGCAAAGGTAGATGGACATGCTGGCGCCGACCAGATAAAGACCCAGGCTGACGAAGATAAACCCGTAAAAAATGGAGGTGAGCCGGCGCATCACCCGGTTGGCGTACCAGGACAGCGGGGCGACCACGAAGATAATCAGCAGCGGGTTGAGGTTGATGACCCACTCCTGGGCAATCTGGGGGCCCCGGGAGAGATTATGGGAGAGCATGAATTCCGGCAGGTGCCGGGCCAGGGAGTAACTGTCCACCCAGTCCACGATGAAGTTGGGCAGCATGTCCCAGAGCTGCTCGAACACCGCCCAGAATACCGAAATGATGAGAATGAAGGCCAGAAGACGCGGGTTGAGGATTTCCCGGACCGTTTCCGCCATTACCTGCCAGACCCCGCCGGAACCGGGGACTCCCGGATTGACCTCCTGATAAGAGAACAGCCAGAGCAGGTTCAGCGAAACCAGCGCGGCGCACCCATAGAAGACCATGGGCCAGGAGTAGCCATAGAGAAAATGTGCCAGGGGCGGGCCCAGGAAGGCGCCGACGTTGATCACCATATAAAAAAAACCCCAGCCTACCCCGGAGGTCTTATCCGTGAGGGCCCTGACAAAGGTTCCCTGAATGGGAGGCTTGAAGACCGCGGTGCCCGCGGCCAGCAGCAGGCAGCCGGCAAAGAACGGCCAAAAGGCGCGCTGGCTGGCCATCAACAGGTACCCCAGCGCCTTCAGAATAACGGCCACCACGATCTGCTTCTTGTAGCCGTAGCGGTCGGCGAAACCGCCGCTGACCACCGGCAGGGAAGACTGCACCAGGGCCCACCACAGGAAGATGAAGCCCTTATCGCCCTGGGTAAAGTGGAGTCCGCCGATCTCGTCCGCCTGGGCGATGTATATGGGGATGACCACCCGCACGCCATAGTAGGCGAGCCTCTCGATGGTCTCCATGATGTTGGCCACCCAAAAAGGCCAGGGCAGGCCCCGGGCCTGCCCCCAGAACGACGAGGTCTCCGGCTGCTCCCCCGGGTCCTGGCGGCCCCGGTCGTCTTCGGTGCTCCTGGGCATGATGGTTATCGCTGACAGCTATAAAATGGATTGAAAAGTCCCTTGGTTGGCAAATAATCCGGAAATTTTATCTCCTGAACGCTATTATGACTCTGCCAAAATGATTAAAAAATAGTTTAATTTATCAATTATGAGGTTTCCGGGCCATTAAATTACTTAACATTTTTTGGGCGATGGTATTATCCGGGTTATCTTTGAGAACATTTTGAAAAATAATGATGGCTTGATCAATATTTCCTTGTTTTACGAAAGCTAATCCTAAATTGGTGTAAGCCCCGGAGAAAGCAGGTTTTAGTTGGATAGCTTTTTGGTAACGGGTAATGGCTGCCGCGGTTTTTCCCTGTTTCGCCAGGGCCACCCCCAGATTATTATAGGTCTCGGCGAGATCGGGATTCAGGCGCAGGGCCTCGTTATACTGGGCGATCGCCTGATCCAATTTCCCCTGGGCCGCCAGGGCCAGTCCCAGGCTGTTATGGGCCTCGGCATAATCGGGATTGAGGCGCAGGGCCTCGGCATAATGGCGCACGGCCTGGTCCAATTTGCCCTGGGCCGCCAGGGCCAGCCCCAGGTTGTCATGGGCCTTGGCCAGATCGGGATTAAGACGCAGGGCCTCGGCATATTGGGCCACGGCCTGATCCAACTTGCCCTGGGCCGCCAGGGCCAGCCCCAGGTTGTTATGGGCCCCGGCATAATCGGGCTTGAGGCGCAGGGCCTCGGTATAATGGGCCACGGCCTGATCCAATTTGCCCTGGGCCGCCAGGGCCAGCCCCAGGTTGTTATGGGCCCCGGCCAGATCGGGATTGAGACGCAGGGCCTCGGCATATTGGGCCATAGCCTGCTCCGCCTTGCCCTGGGCCTCCAGGGCTATCCCCAGGTTGTTATGGGCGTCGGCATAACCGGGCTTCAGGCGCAGGGCCTCGTCATACTGGGCGATGGCCTGATCCAGCTTGCCCTGCGCCTCCAGGGCGATTCCCAGGTCGTTGTGGGCGTCGGCATAATCGGGCTTCAGGCGCAGGGCCTGGTCATAATGGGCGATAGCCTGATCCATTTTGTCCTGGGCCGCCAGGGCCAGCCCCAGGTTATTATGGGCGTCGGCATAATCGGGCTTCAGGCGCAGGGCCTCGACATAATGAGGGATAGCCTGATCCAGCTTGTCCTGCGCCGCTAAGGCGATTCCCAGGTTGTTCTGGGCCCCGGCATAATCGGGATTGAGGCGCAGGGCCTCGTCATACTGGGCGATAGCCTGATCCGTCTTGCCCTGCGCCGCCAAGGCGATCCCCAGATTGTTCCGGATTATGGAGTTCCCCCTGGTCACCTGCAGGGTATGCTCATACAGCGAAATGGAATCGCGCCAATAACCGACCTGCACCCAGGTGCAGATCATTAAGGCCGCCAAGACCACTCCGGCGCCCACCGGTAAAAGGAACCGGGGGACGCGCCAGCGAGCCGCCAGGTCAGCCATCCCCCAGGCTACCGCGATAAACAGCCCGATGCAGGGCACATAGGTATAGCGGTCCGCCATGGCCTGCACCCCCACCTGCACCAGGCCGATGACCGGCAGCAGGGCGCCCAGGTACCAGAGCCATCCCACCAGCAGATAGGGCTGCCGCCGGGCCTGGCGGAGAGCCAACAGGGAGAGCGCCGCCAGGGCCAGGCCGGCCGCCGGCGCCTGCCACAGGGGCAGATGATGGCCCGGAAGGGGGTAAAGAACGGCCAGGCGCGCGGGCCAAAACATCTTTCCCAGATAGCCCACGCAGGCCACCAGGGCGTTGGCCAGGCGATCGGCAATAGGGAGAGCCTGCAAAGGAAGCACAGCTCCCACTTCCTTTTGCACATAAAACGTGACCATGCTAAAGAGGGCCGCAATGGCCAACAAGGGTGACTTTTCCCAGACCAGGCGCTGGAGGGTAACCCTGGACCGGGCTGGGGAGATGCGGCGGCCGCCCCGGGGCCTTCGCAGGACAGGCGGCCCAAGGGCCAGTAGTCCAAAAGCAGGAGCACGCCGGGCAGGGTCACCAGCATGGGCTTGGCCATCAGGCCCAGGCTGAAGCAGACCAGGATCAGCAGGTATCTTCCTGATCTGGGGCGCTCTGCATACCAGACGTAGGCCCACATGGTAAGCAGCCAGAAGAAGGTGCTCAGGACGTCCTTCCGTTCCGTGGCCCAGGCCACCGACTCCACGTGCAGGGGGTGGAGGGCAAAGAGGGCGGCCACCAGGAAGCTGCGCCCCGGGGCCCGGGTGGTCCGGAGGAGCCATCCAAACAAGAGCAGGGCGTTGGCGAGGTGGAAGAGCAGGTTGGTGAGAAAATAGCCTCCGGGGTGCAGCCCGAAAAGTTGGCTGTCCACCATGAAGGAGAGCCAGGTCAGGGGAATCCACATGCCGGTATGCCGGGTGGTGAAAGCCCAGACCAGCCCCGTTAGGGTAAGGCCTCCCTGGACCGGGGGATTATCCGTGACAAATACATTATCATCGTAATTGATAAACTGGTGGTTTCTCAGATCGCCATAGGCCGCCGAGGTGGCCACGACCAGGACCAGGCAGGCTAATATTATCCAGCGACGGTGCGGCATGCAGCCTCTGACCTTAAACTACTGTTTTCCGTTTTCTGTTTTCTGTTTTCCGTCTGTTAGGGCATTTGCCTTCGGTTTTGCCTTGGAGTACACAGAAAACCCCAAACAGAGAACAGCTTCTCCAGCGAGGGAGATTCGCGGCAGTCTCAAGATAGCACAAATATACCTCAAAATGTATTCCACTAACCAACTGCCAAAGGGAGAAAAACTTCCTCAGATGGTGCGGATAATCCTTGACAGAACCCAAGGTTTATCATTAGTATGGTGTCCGTAAGATATGTTGGGGGGAATTAGCATCCATTAAGGGGGGAGATCATGAATAACCGTACAGTTTATTTGGTTTTGGGGCTTTTCCTGGCCGTGGCTCTGGTCGCCCTGGCCGCCCCGGCCAGCGCCGAGATGTACGTGGAAGGCTACCTGGGGGGGACCGCGGCAGCCAATATGGGGCAAAACTTTGTCGTCCACGAATCCAAACCGACACCGCCACCGCCGACCACGACAACGGATGGTACAATTGGGGACTTCGGCTTGAATTATCCCGGCAAGACTGACCCCAGCATCATTGGCGGCCTCAAGCTGGGCACCTGGTTTGTCCATGACGGTTTCGCCGGGTATAGTGGCTTTCCCGACTGGATGAAGTATTTCGGGTTCTATACCGGTCTCAGCTACCAGCGCCTGGAAATGCCGAAACAGCCGCTCACCGGGTTTAACTTTTTTAACCCTGGCTCCTCGGGAGTGGGGGGAACCTTCAGCTCTCAGGCTGGCTATGCAGCCACCTGGGACTTCATGTTCGCCGGCCGCTACGGCTTCTTTCCGGATTCGGAAGTGCCCTTCGGCCGCTTGCAGCCCTATGTGGCGGTGGGGCCGGCCGTCATGTTCACCAGGATGAACCCGAAATTGCAGGCCAATGGCTTGAGTTTCAACCCGGAGGGTGATACGGAGGCCACCATCGCCCTGTCGGTGGAGTCCGGGATTAGCTATATGGCCTTGAAGAACGTTTCCATCGACCTCTCCTTCAAATATCGTTATGCCCAGCCCAGCTTCTCTTTTAACGGGGCTAATAATGCCGACGGCGCCCCGGCGAGCTTCAAGCTGAACCCTACTTACAACCTGTTCAGCGGGGAAATAGGGGTGGCTTACCACTTCTAATCTAAATTACTTGCAGAGATTTAAGAGGCGGCCTGCGGGCCGCCTCTTTTGTGCGCCGGACCGGCACAGCAGCATATGGTCCGAATGACTATTGACAAACGCGCAGGGTGATAATTACTATAATAAAAGTAAAAAATACTCGGGGGAAGCAGCATCCATTAAGGGGGGATATCATGAAAACTCGCACAGCTTATTTGGTTCTGGGGCTTTTCCTGGCCGTGGCCCTGGTCGCCCTGGCCGCGCCGGCCAGCGCCGAGATGTACGTGGAAGGCTACCTGGGCGGGACCGCGGCCGCCAATATGGGTCAAAATTTTGTCGTCCACGAATCCAACCCGAACCCGCCACCGCCGACCACGATAAATACATTACCCGAAGACTTCCACTTGAATTATCCCGGAGCACTGACCCCAGCATCATTGGCGGCGTCAAGCTGGGCACCTGGTTCGTCCATGACGGCTTCGCCGGGTATAGCGGCTATCCCGACTGGATGAAGTATTTCGGGTTTTACACCGATTTTAGCTACCAGCGCCTGGAAATGCCGACCCAGCGGCTCAGCGGGGGTAACTATTTTAACAACGGCGGCGAAGGAAATCTCGTCCAGGGAACCTTCAGCTCTCAGGCTGGCTACGCAGCCACCTGGGGCTTCATGTTCGCCGGCCGCTACGGCTTCTATCCGGATTCGGAAGTCCCCTTCGGCCGCCTGCAGCCCTATGTGGCCGTGGGGCCGGCCGTCATGTTCACCCGAATGAACCCGAAATTGCAGGCCAATGGCTTGAGTCTGAACCCGGAGGGCGATACGGAGGCCACCATCGCCCTGTCGGTGGAGTCCGGGATTAGGTATATGGCCTTGAAGAACGTTTCCATCGACCTCTCCTTCAAATATCGTTATGCCCAGCCCAGCTTCTCTTTTAACGGGGCCAATGCGGCAAACGGCGCACCGGCGAGCTTCAAGCTGAACCCTACTTACAACCTGTTCAGCGGGGAAATAGGGGTGGCTTACCACTTCTAATTAAATTACTTGCAGAGATTTAAGAGGCGGCCTGCGGGCCGCCTTTTTTGTGCGCCGGGCCTGCCGCGGGTGCGAGGCATTGTCTGATATGCTACAGAGGTGAAGCTAATCCTCCGACTCCTTAACTTGCAGGAATATTTGCGCTTATCCCTCACCCGGATGGCTCCCCGGCCCTCGGGGTAAAATTTGCAGCATTTGCTAGACCCGCTTTGGGCCCCACTTTTCCCGGGGCAGATTTTTATCTTTGTATTTCAGACTATTAGCGAAAGCAGCCCTGCTGGTACAAGTCTTGCCGTAATAGCAAGGGTTGGGGCCTGGGCCTCATTGGGAGGAATTTACAGATTATGTGGAGACGAGCTGAAATTACCTGTGGCCTAGACTTTAACTTCGCGATAGGGTAATCTTCACCAGGCAATTTTGTGAGCCGGCCCTGCTGAACCCCGGGTGCGGATCACTCCTCAGAACGAGAAAGGAGCCCACATGGATCTTTACGAAGCCATTCATCACCGCCGCAGCCACCGCCTCTATCGGCCGGAGATGCCGCCCCGGGACGCCCTGGAAAGGGTGATTGACGCCGGGCTGTGGGCGCCGTCCGGCATGAACACCCAATGCTGGGATATCACGGTGATGGCCGGCAAGGCCCGGGATGAATTTGTCGGCTTGATCAGCCTCTCCATTGAGAAAATTATCCCCATCATGCAACAAACCGGGGTGCCGGAAAAGAGCCAGCAGCGGGTGGTGGCTTTTTTCAAGGACCTGGGGGGCGCCCCGGTGGTCATTGCGGTGACCGTGTGGCTGTGGGGCGACGCCACCGGCGCCGCCAACATTCAAAGCGGCGCGGCGCTGATGGAAAACCTGCTCCTGGCGGCCCACGCCGAGGGCCTGGGGACCTGCTGGATGACCGCGGGCAGCCTGGTGGAAAAGGAAATCCTGGGGTACCTGGGTAAAGGCGACCAGCAATTGCTGGCCATCACCCCCATCGGCTACTCCGCCAAAGAGCCCCCGGTTCCCCCCCGTAAACCCCGGGAAGTGCGCTGGTTGGGGTTTTAATCCGGAGCGCCTTGGCGCCCTGACGGGTAACCAGTTAGCAGCAGTCTTCTTTTCAGGAGGAGTGCATGGATTTCCAACTCAGCGATGAACAGCGGATGATCAAGGAAACCGTTTACAAATGGTCGGTTAATGAGCTGGGGCCGTTGCAGGAAAAGATCGATGAGGAAGATTGGTTCCCCCCGGATTTTTTTAAAAAATGCGCCGAGATCGGTATCCTGGGCATCACCATCGATGAGAAATACGGGGGCCTGGGCGGCGATGTCCTGATGCAGACCCTGGCCATCGAAGAGATGAGCCGCATCTGCCCGGCGCTGGCCATGACCTATGGGTGCGCATGCCAACCTGTGCGCCCACAATATCCACCGCAACGCCAGCGAAGCCCTCAAAGAGAAGTATCTGCCGCCCCTGGTCCGGGGCGAAAAAATCGGCGCCATGGCGCTCACCGAGCCCGGCGCCGGCTCGGATGCCATGAGCATTCGCACCCGCGCCCTCCGCCAGGGGGACAAATACCTGCTGAAGGGCACCAAGATCTTCATCACCAACGGGCCGGTGGCCGACACCTTGCTGGTCTATGCCAAAACCGCGCCGGAGCAAGGCGCCAAAGGCATCAGCGCCTTCATCGTCGAAAAGGACTTTCCCGGGTTTTCCGTGTCCCGCTCGCTGAAAAAGTGCGGCATGCGCGGTTCACCCACGGGTGAGCTGATTTTCGAGGACTGCCCGGTGCCCGCGGAAAACCTGGTGGGGCAGGAAAATCACGGCGTCCACGTCATGACCAGCGGCCTGGACGTGGAGCGCATCGTCCTGGCCGGCGGCTCCATCGGCATGGCGCAACAGGCCCTGGAATATTCCATCCGCTACGCGGTGGAGCGGGAGCAGTTCGGCCAACCCATCGCCAATTTTCAGATGATTCAGCAGAAACTGGCCGACATGTACGCCCGCACCGAGGCCGCCCGGCTGCTGGTTTACCGCGCCGCCGATCTGGCCCAGAAGGCGCCCCGGGGGGGCAAAGGCACCGAGCTGAACCGCTTGGCCGCCGCGGCCATCCTCCTGGCCGCGGAAACCGCCACCTGGGTGTGCGACCAGGCCATCCAGATTCACGGCGGCTACGGCTACTGCCTGGAGTTTCCGGTGCAAAAGCTGTGGCGCGACGCCAAACTCTATGAAATCGGGGCGGGCACCAGCGAGATCCGGCGCCTGATCATTGCCCGGGAACTCACCCGGGAGGCCTTTGCCCGGAAGGCGCAGCGCTAGCCGTTCCACTGATAAAGAGCAGGGAGGAGCCGGCCCGTGCGCTTTAAGATCACGGACCCGGACTTCGAAAATCGAGTCCGAGCCAGCTTTTGCAGGCAGAAGCTCATGGGCGCCATCGGCGCCGAATTGACCAGGCTCGTGCCTGGAGAAGCGGAGATCAGCCTGCCGTATCGGGATGATTTGACGCAGCAACATGGCTTTGTCCATGCTGGGATTATCGCCACCATTGCGGATACTGCCAGCGGCTATGCCGCCTTCAGTCTCATGCCCGCCGATACTGCGGTGTTGACTGTCGAATATAAAATCAACCTGATATCCCCGGCCGTCGGTGAACTATTTATTGCCCGGGGCCGGGTCATCAGGCCGGGGAAGAGGCTCAGCGTCTGCACGGCTGAGGTCATGGCGTACCATCAGGGCAAGGGCAAAACGGTAGCCACCATGTTGGCGACCATGATGGCCCTCCCCAATCAAGAAGGCCTGACCGGATAGGGTCAGGCCAGAAATTATCGGGCCATTATTTTCTGGCTCTTATTGGGGCTTTTTCCTTGAGAGAAAACCGCGTTCGCGTTATTGATGAAGCCTCACCTTTAGGTGGGAGCCCCATTATCGACAGGAGAAATTATGAGTGAACCATTAATTCTGGAGGACAGGCAAGACCGGGTGGTGGTGCTCACTCTAAACCGCCCCGAGGTGATGAATTCCTTCAATTTCCCCATGCTGCTGACCCTGAAGGAACGGGTGGAGGCGCTGCATTTTGATCCGGAAGTGCGGGTGGTGATCATCGTGGGAGCGGGCCCCAAGGCCTTCTGCGCCGGCGCCGATCTGAAGGAGCGGGCTTCGATGAGCGAGATGCAGGTGCGGGAGTTCATCTTTACGATTCGCAATCTCTTTACCTTTATCGAATACCTGAACAAACCGGTGATCGCCGCGGTCAACGGCGTCGCCCTGGGGGGCGGCACCGAGTTGGCCCTGGCCTGCGATATCCGCATTGCTTCAGCCACCGCCACCCTGGGACTGACCGAAACCAGGCTGGCCATCATCCCCGGGGCCGGCGGCACCCAGCGTCTGCCGCGGCTCATCGGCCGCGGCAAGGCGAAGGAACTCATCTTTACCGGGCGCCGGGTGGAGGCCCAGGAGGCCTTGCAGATCGGCCTGGTTAATAAAGTCTGCCCGCCGGAAACCTTGCTGGACGAGTGCCGGGCCATGGCCCGGATGATCTGCGAAGCCGGTCCCATTGCCGTGCAGCAGGCCAAATATGCCATCAATTACGGTCTGGAGGCCGATCTACATACGGGCCTGGCCATTGAATCCAACGCCTACTGGGTGACCATTCCCACCCAAGACCGCCTGGAAGGTCTGGCCGCGTTTGGCGAAAAGCGCCAGCCGGTGTATAAGGGTAAATGAGAGACCTCACACCTGCCGCGCCAGTGAACGCCGCAAGGGAGCCAAATGCCAGATTTTGCGGGGCAAAACCGAGCCCATTGGGAAAATGAAGAACAGAAGCTGGATGCGCTCGTCCAGCAGGCCATCTGGCCCGGGGGCGAAAAAGCGGTCCAGCGCCTCGTCCAGCAAGGCAAACAGCCGGTCCGGGACCTGATCGGCAAACTCATCGATCCGGGGACGGAATTTTTTGAATTCAGCCGGATAGCCGGGTTTGGCATGAATTACCCCGATGTCCCGGATGTGCCTTGCGGCGGGCTGGTGACCGGTTTGGGCAAGATTCACGGCAACTGGACCATGATCTTTGCCAATGACAGCCGGGTGAAGGCCGGCACCTATTTTCCCATCACCCTCAAGAAACACATGCGGGCCCAGGCCATTGCCGAGCGCTGCGGTTTAAACTGCGTCTACATCGCCGACTCCGGGGGGGCCTATCTGCCCATGCAGGCCGAGGTTTTCCCGGATGACCAGCAATTCGGCTCCATGTTCTACAACATGGCGCGCATGAGCGCCATGGGTCTGAAGCAGATCACCCTGAGCACCGGAGGCAACACCGCGGGCGGCGCTTACCTGGTCTTCATGGCCTGCCAGTCGGTGATGATCGATAAAATGTCCTACTCCTTTCTCGGGGGGCCCCCCCTGGTCAAAGCGGCCACGGGGGAAGTCATTTCCGCGGAAGATTTGGGCGGGGCCCGGGTGCATACGCAACTCTCCGGGGGCGCCGACCATTTGTGCCGAACCAGGAGGAGGCCATTGACCAGGTTCGGGAAATTCTCTCCCTGGAGCCGCCGCAAAAGCTCTATACCCACCGCTACCAGGAAGTGCCGCCCCGGGTGCCGGCGGAGGCCATCTACGAATTGCTGGCGGCCAATGTCCATCAGGCCATCAACGTGCGCGCCTTCCTCGAGGCCATTGCCGATGACAGCCATTTTGCCGAATACAAAAGGCCTTACGCCCCCGGACTCGGAGACAATATCGTCACGGGGAAGATGCGCCTCAAGGGCATCCCGGTGGGAGTCGTGGCCTCCAACGGCATCGGCATCATTTTTACCCAAGCCGCCCAAAAGGCCACGGAATGGATCGTCCGCTGCTGCCAGGACAAGACCCCGCTGCTCTTTGTCCAGGCCTCGCCGGGCTACATGGTGGGCTCGGATTCCGAGCATATGGGCATCGGCAAATATGGGGCGGATATGGTGCGGGCGGTGTCCTGCGCCCAGGTGCCCCGGGTGCAGTTGGTGATCGGCCCCGACAACGGCGCGGCCAATTACGGCATGTGCGGCCGGGGGTATCGCCCCCATTTTCTCTTTTCCACCATGCGGGCGCGCACCTCGGTCATGAGCGGCCGTTCCGCCGGGGAAGTGCTCATGTCCATCGAGGAGCGCAAACGCGGCAAACCCATGAGCGACGAGGAGAAGGCGGCCTTCCGCCAGCAAATGATCGACAAGTACGACGGCGAGGCGCATCCCTTCTATTGCGGCGCCCGGCTCCTCAATGACCGGGTGCTGAAATTCCGGGAAATCCGCGACTGGCTGCCCATGGCCTTCGAAGTCAGCCTGCTGCGGCCCATCGGCGAGCCGTCCTTTGGGAATCCGCGGTTTTAAATGAGGATTTGACATGGGGTTGATGGCATATCCCAAAAAAGTGGTTCTGGGCGATATCACGGTAAGGGACGGCTTTCAGCACGAAGAGAAGTTCATCCCCACCGACGCCAAGCTGTGGGTGGCGGAGCAACTGGTGCTGGCCGGCTTCAAGCGCCTGGAGGTCACCAACTTCGGCAGTCCCAAAGGGATGCCGCAATTTAAGGACGCCGATGAGTTGCTGAAGCGGCTCCGGGGCAGCAAAAAGGTGGGCCACCTCCTGAAAGACGTGGAACTCACCGCCATCACCATCCGGGAGCGGGCGGTGGAGCGCGCCATCCAGGCCCGCCGGGAGGGCTACGGTCCCGACCGCCTCCTGTTCATGGTGTCCACCAGCGAGTCGCATCACCAGGTCAATTCCGGCCTGTCCCTGGCCGACTACTGGAAGATGTGCGAGCAGTACATCCCTCTGGTCCATGAGGCCGGCATGAAAGTCTGCGGCACGGTCAGCACCATCTGGGGTTGCCCCCTCGAGGGACCCACGGAGCTGCAGAAAGCGGTGGAATTCACCCGGCGGTGGCTGGACATCGGGGCGGATGACATCGAACACGCCGATCATGACGGTTCGGCGCCGCCCCATAAGGTCTATGAATATTTCTCCATGATCCTGGAGGCCATTCCGGACCCCGCCAAGCACCTGGCCCATTTTCATGTGACCCGGGGCTGGGGGCTGGCCAATGTCCTGGCGGCCCTGAATGCCGGGATCACTCATTTCGAATCCACCCTGGGCGGCATCGGCGGACAGCCGGCCAACTTTGTGGATGGGGTGCCGGTGGCCGGCACCGGAGAATACTATTATCAGGACCCGAGCCTCACCGGCCTGGTGGCCACCGAAGACCTGGTCGTGATGCTGGATGAAATGGGGATCGACGTCGGCGTGGACGTGGATCAGGTGCTCGCCCTGGGCCGCATGGTGGAGCGGATCGTCGGCCGGCGGCTGCGCTCGGAATGCGTCCACTCCGGCAGAATCCCCAAGACCCTTACCGGGCGCCGCTAACCGGCGAACCTTAAAAAAAAGCCCCGCCGGGCGCCGCAGGAGGCCTCGATCTTCGAGATGGCCGGTCTTTTCGAATCCAGTCCGAAAAAGGAGGAACACGGAGAGGTTCACGGCTCTTAAGGCAGTGGCAGAATTCCGCGGCACCATAACCATTGCATAACCCGCCAGGCAAGGAGCTACTGGGATGAGCGACCTAAAATCTTATCAGGATTTTTTGAAAAACCAGTTCGATATTGGCCAGCTTTTTGACAAGCCGGAACCGCTGGCAGGCGTCAGGGTCCTGGAGGTCTGCTACGTGGTGCTCGGGCCGGCGGCCTGCGATTACCTGGCGGAATTCGGCGCCGAGGTGATCAAGTTCGAGGGGCAGAAGGGGGATCAGATGCGGTTTGTGACCCCCTATGCCTATTTCTGGAAAAACATGTCGCCCGGCCTGGAGATCGAAAACCACAACAAGTACTGGGTCGGCATGCACCTGGGGCACCCCCAGGGCAAGGAACTCTTCCTGGAACTGGTGAAAAAGTCCGACGTGGTGGCGGACAACCTCACCCCCGGCCGCATGGCGGAGTGGGGCTTGAGTTATCGGGAACTCAAAGAAGTGAACCCCCACCTCATCCAGCTGCACGTTTCCGGCTATGGCAGCTGGGGGCCCTGGACGGGCCGGACTTCCTATGACGCCGTGGCCCAGAGCATGGGCGCCCTGTCGCCCATCACCGGGTTCGAAGACCGGGGGCCCATCAAATCCGGGGTCTGGATCGCCGACTGGATCACCGGGCTGATGTGCTCGGTGGCCATCATGGCGGCCCTGAATTACCGGGAGAGAACCGGGGAAGGCCAGTTCATCGACTACATGCAGGTGGAAAACGTCATCCGCTGGCTCGACTGGACCTGGCTGTACGCCTTTAAAACCGGCGAGGACCGGAAGCGCTCCGGCAACCGGGACCTGGCCATCTGCCCCTCCGACCTGTGCGAATGCCGGGACGGCTGGGTGGCCCTGGCGGCCTTCAGCAAGCCCGAATTCAAGGGCCTCTGCGAAGCCATGGGCCAGATGGACCTCTACGACAAGTTTGCCGATCCCACCAAACGGCTGCAAAGAAGCGCAGAGCCGTGCTCGACCTCGTCGCCCGCTGGACCAAGACCAAGACGGTGGCGGAGGTGGAGGAAATGGCAGACAAATACGGCTTCGCCGCCTCCCGGGTGTTGGACGCCAAGGAAGCCTATCACAGCCCGCACCTCCTGCGGCGCGGCGCCATCCAGGAATACGACGATCACCTTTATGGCGCCATGCGGCAGGAGTGCTATCCCCCGAGAATGAGCGAGACCCCCAGCCGGGTGAAATGGAGCAGCCGTCCGGTGGGGTTCGATAATCGCTACGTCTTCCAGAAGATTCTGGGCCTGCCCCTGGAGGAGGTCAAGCGCCTGGAATTCGAGAAGGTCATCTTTCAGTGGAATCCGGCTGTCCCCTCGCAGTGTCCGCCTCCGGACTGGGATGGCAAAAGTGGTTTGAAGCTGCCGTAGCCTTGGGCTTCCCTAAACTTTCTGGGAGGAAACAGCATGGATGACAAAAAAATTGTCGGTTTGGCGGTCAACCAGGAGTTTGCCAGGTGGGCCTACCGGGAAACCTACCCCCCGGATGCCTACAAAAAGCCGGAAGCCCTGGATGACATGTTGGTGATCGACGCCAGTCATGGCAACTTTGCGGGACTCTTTGCTTCTTCCATCCTGGCGGAGATGGGCGCCGAGGTGATCCGCATCGAGCCCCCCGGAGGAGATCTGGCCAGGAAGATGTCCCCTTACGGCATGATGATCGGGGATTCCGGCCTGGCTTATATCGTCGAGGCCCGCAACAAGTTCCATATCACCCTGGACCTGGCCCAGGCAGAGGGCCAGAAGCTGTTTGCCAGGTTGGCCGGCAAGGCCACGGTGGTCATCGAGACCTTCAAACCGGGCTACCTGGACGGCCTGGGCATCGGTTACCGGCAACTGCGCCAGGCCAACCCCGGCCTGATTTACTGCGCCATCAGCAGCTACGGCCATTACGGCGCGGATGCCGAGAAACATGCCAACCAGCCGGGCTATGACATCCTGGATCAGGCCCGGGGCGTCATCATGTCCATCACCGGGGAACCGGACCTCGATCCGGAAATCGCCCCGACTTACAAGCGGCCTATGAAGCATGGCAACTGGATGGGTTGGTATGCCGGCGGCGCCTGGTCGGCCTTGGGCATCCTGATGGCGATGTTCCATCGCCGCAAGACCGGCAAAGGGCAAATGATCGACAGTTCCCCGCCGGAAGGGTTGCTGGCCATCTCCAATTACGCCCTGCAATATTTCCACATGTCCGGGGAGCTGATGCCCCGGGCCGGCAATTACGACTATGCCGTCTTCCCTTACACCTACGTGAAGTGCAAGGACGGCTACACCTTCATTTCCGGCTTCACGGATCCTAACTTTACGGCCTTGTGCGAGATCATGAACCGGCCTGATCTGCGGCAGCAGTTCCCCACCATCAAGGAGCGCCTCACCCCCAAGAATCAGCCGACGATTCAGCACGAAATTGAAAAATTCACCGAGAATTACACGGCCGATGAAATCCAGGACATGGTTTACAAGTACAGCAAGCGGGAGGATAAGAAGGGCACGGTGGTGTCGGGCCGGCTGGAAAATCCGCAGGATGTGCTGACCAGGGACCACTGGCAGGAGCGGCGCACCTTCCTCAAATGGGACGACCCCAATTACGGCGAGCTCCTGATCCAGAATTCCTCCTTCAAGGCCATGACGCGGACCCCCGGCCGCATAAAATGGGTCTGCCGGCCCATCGGGGCGGACAATGAGTTCATCTATCACCGCTATCTCGGCGTGGGACCGGGGAAGCTGAAGGAGCTGCAACAGGCCGGGGTAATCTGAGGGGCCGGTGGGCGCCGCTCCGGGTGCTCTCTATTTCACTCTCCCCTCGCCGGTAGGTGGGGCGGGCCTCCGTGCCCGCCCACCAGGGCAGGCAGGGACGCCTGCCCCACCGAAACCCCGCCCCTGCGGCAGGGTGAGGGGGGTATGAACTGTCTTGTAGGGGCGCACCCAGGTGTGCGCCCCCTACGCAATGTTGGGCAGTAGGTGGCGGGTTTTAAACCCGCCCCTACAGGCGGAGCACGCGGGTCCGCCCCTACGAAACACCATGCACAGCCACCCCTCACCCTATTAAGGGTTGATAAGGAGGATTATCTTGCCGGGACAGGTAGAGGTGCACTTTATCCATCCTGACGAATTCCGCCGGTGGGTGCGGGACCACAAGTCCCGGGACCAGGTGGATAAAGTGATGACGGAGCAGGAGGCCATATCCCGCTTCCTCCAGGACGGGGCCTATCTGGCCTACGATTTTTCCTCCCTGACCCGGGGCCCCCAGGCCCTGGTCCGGGAGATCATCCGGCAGCGGAAACGGAACCTCTGGATCTGCGCCGAGTTCACCCTGCACGACTCTCCCCTGCTGGTGGGCGCGGGCTGCTGCACCCGCATCGACGTAGGTTTCCTGGGCTACGGCAGCTACATCGGGCGAGCCGTCTGTGAGGGGAAGGTGCAGGTCTTCGACAATACCAACGGGGTGCTGGCCGCCAGGATCCTGGCCGGGGCCCGGGGCGTGCCCTTCCTGCCGCTGCGGAATTTCCTGGGCACCGACGGCTTGTCACACTCCGGGGCCAGGGTGATCAACGACCCCTTCACCAATGATCCGGTCTGTCTGGTGCCGGCGCTCAACCCCGATGTCTTCATGGTCCACGTGCACCAGGCCGACATCTACGGCAACGCCCGCCTCTTCGGGACCAACCTCTTCGCCCTGGAGGCGGCCATGGCCTCCAAGCGCGTCATCGTTTCCGCCGAAGAAATCATCGAGCCCCTGGAGTTTCGCAAAGATCCGGGGCGGACCACCATCCCCTTCTTTCTGGTGGACGCGGTGGTGCACCTGCCCTTCGGGGCCTACCCCGGCGCCATGCCGGGCCGCTATGAGCTGGACCTGGAACATATTGACCGCTTAAACGCCATCCAGACCGAGGCCCAGATGCAGGAGCACCTGGAGCGCTACATTTACGGCGTCCGGGATCATCTCGAATTTCTGGAGAAACATGTGGGCTGGCCGAAGCTCAAGGAACTGGCCCGGAAGGCTTCCATTAAAGAAGGCTATCAATGAGACCCGCGCCAGGGGCAAAAACACCGTAGGGGCGGGTTTCAAACCCGCCCCTACATTCGCTCTATCATTGAGATCCGCACAAGGGGTAAAGACATGCCGGAAGTGGAATTTACCGATACCGAATTCATGATCTGCGCCGCGGCGCGGCTCCTGGAGGACAGGAAGACCGTGTTCGTCGGTTGGGGCATGCCCCAGGTGGCGGCCATGCTGGCGGAGCGGCTCTACACCCCGCACCTGGTGCAGCTCTTCGAGTTCGGGGCCGTGGGGCCCCAGTCCCTCACGCCCTTTATCCGGGGCACCATGGGCGGCCCCAGCAACATCCACCGGTCCCTCCAGTGGATCAACATGAACTGGGCCTTCTCCTATGCGGCCACCGGCTACATCGACTACGGCATGCTGGGCGCGGCGCAAGTGGACCAGTTCGGCAACCTCAACTCCACCCTCCTGGGCGGGACCTACGCGCGGCCGGAGCGGCGCTTCCCAGGCAGCGGCGGCGGCAACGAAGCCGCCTCCTTTTGCTGGAAGACCATCGTCGTCCTGAAGCACGAGCCCCGGCGCTTCGTCGAGAAGGTCGATTTTCTCACCTCCCCCGGCTATCTCGACGGGCCGGGGGCCCGGGAGCGGGCGGGGCTGCCCAAAGACACCGGGCCCTGGCGGGTGGTGACCTCCAAGGCCCTGTTCGACTTCGAGGCGGAGAGCAAAAAGATGCGCCTCCTGGGGATCCTCAAGGGTCTGGATCCGGAGGAGGTCGTCCAGGGGATGGGCTTCCAGCCCCTCAGGGCTGCGACACTCCAGGAACTCGACCCTCCCCAGGAAGATGAGCTGCGCCTCCTCCGGGAACAGATCGATCCCTCGGGCATCATCATCCGGGGGGAGAAGATGCGGGCGGCGCGCAGAGCTGCTATGGCAAAACCATTTCTTTCTGTCAGCCTAAGCGCCGCGCGAGGCTCTAGAGATTTGAAAAAGAATAGATTCTTCGCTTTATATAAAAAAATGTAGCGCCAGCGCCCTCGCCGCGCGACAACCGCCGAGGGCGGCGGTTCTACATTTTCCTCTCGTTGCCAAGCCCTACAGGCTAAAGCCTGCGGCTGCATTTTTCTCGGATCAGCCGCCGTCCTCTTTCTTCTCTTTCTCCTTGAGTTTAAGGTCCTTTTCACCAGTTCCTTCTCATGCTCGAAATTAACCGTCCGCTGGATGGCGATCCTTTGGGTCATGGGCGGCCCGGCGCCATGCCAGGTGCCCACCCCATGCTGGCCCGCGGTCCAATGCTGCAGGAGTTTGTGCACCTTCATGATATTCGCCGCCGGCTCCTCCGACCCGAAGCGGTAAAATTCCTCCACGAAGTCTTTGACTTCGGGGTTGTGCAACTCTTTCAAGGAGGGCAGGGTGACCACCAGCCCGCCGCCGATGTCCCCGGCCAGCGCCATCACCCGCCAAAAGGCCTGGCAAATGTTTAACTTGGCCACGTTGCCCATGAGCTCGTCCGGCAGAAAGACCCCGGAGCCCGGCGGCTCTTCCCGGCCCTGGCGGGCGGCCGCCTGGCCGCAAGCCCGGCCGGTCTCCCGCAGCACCACCATCTCGGTGATCTGCTCGTTGATGTGCGCCACCTTTTCCAGGCCCTTGTATTCCTGGATCAATTTGGACGCCCCGATGATCTGGTTCATGAAGCCCACCTTGCAGGTGCCGCCGCAGGTCATGCGGTGGGTCCGGGCAAAGCGGGCCACCAGCTTGCCGGAATATTGGAACTCCCCGCAGTGGAAGACCCGCTCCCAGGGCACAAAGACATTATCAAAGATCACCATGGCGGTCTCCCGCTGTCCGAAGACCGGATTGCCCAATTCCTCCAGATCGTCAGCCAGGTCCCGCTCCGCCGAATAAGGGGAATATTGGCAGACATAGGTGATCCCCGGGGCGTCGCTGGGGGTGGCGAAGGCCACGGCATAATCGGCTTCCGCCTCGGAATGGGCCCCCTGGGGGAGCACCACCAGTTCATGGGAGGCGTAGGCGCCGCTGATGTTGATCTTGGCCCCCCGCACCACGATGCCCTTGGCGTTTTTCTCCACGACCTTGAGGGCGAGGTAGGGGTCCGGCCAATCCACGATTTTCTGGCTGCGGCTGCCCCGGGGCTCGGTCAGGGCCCCGGCCACGGAGAGATCCTGGCGCTGCACCGTCTTGAGGAATTCCAGGAACCGCGCCCGATATTCGGTGCCCAGGTCCCGGTCCATCTCCCAGGTGGTGCTGGCCAGGGCGTGGAAGGCGTCGTAGCCCACGCACCGGTAAATGCAGGTCCCCAGCATCTCGGCGGTAAAGGTCCCGGCTTCCGCCTTTTTCACCAAATCCTCGATGCTGGCGCTGACATAGGTGTAGCGATTCACCACCTCATTCACCAGGGGCGAAAAGCAGGTCATGATCTCCCGATATTTCGGGTCCAGGGCCCAGGCGTAACTGGCCTTATTGGCCTCCACCACGGTGCGGGTGTTTCTATTTTTCAGGATGTCGGCCACCCGCTTGCCGTTCATAAAGACCTTCGGTTTGATCTCCTTAAGACTGGCTTCGAACTGCTCAGGGGTCATCAGGGCCATGGGACTGGTCTCCTCCTGCGGTATGGGCGCCGAAAAAATTATGCTGCCGGTTATTTAAGGCTAATGCGGTTCATTTAAGCGCCAGGAGCTGAGGCGAAGCCATTTTTTTTGTCATTCTGAGGGAGCCGCAGGCGACCGAAGAATCTCTATATACGAGATGCTTCGCTGCGCTCAGCATGACAAGAAGATGTAGGGTGGGCTCGAGCCCGCCAATTCCTCAGAAGAGAACAGCTTAAGCGAACCGTATTGTATTTAAAACCTCGATTGCGGTCCACGCAGGCGCTAAAGCTCGATGCCATATTTTTCCAGGCGATAGATCAGGGTGGGTCTGGAGATGCCCAGGAATTTGGCGGCCCGGGTGCGGTTGCCGTGGTTCAGCTTCAGGGCCTGGGTGATCAAGCCCTTGATCAATCCGTCCAGGTTCAGACCCGCCGCGGGCAGTTGCATCCCCGGTTCCACCGCGGCCTGGACCCGGTTTTCCGGCTGCGCCAGGCCCAAAAAGGTGAGGTGGGCCGGTTGGATTTCCTGGCCGTCTTCCATCAGGATCACCCTTTCAATGGCATTCCGGAGTTCCCGGACGTTGCCCCGCCACGGGTAATCCAGCAACATTTCCCGGGCCGCCGCGGAGATGCCGCAAAAATTTTTGCCGAATTTTTCATTGAAACTGTTCATGAAAAACAAGGTCAGGGGGATGATGTCCACCTGGCGCTCCCTGAGGGGCGGAATGGTAATCTGGGCCACATTCAAGCGGTAATAGAGATCCTCGCGAAAGCGCCCGGCCCGGCATTCCAGCTCCAGGCTCTTGTTGGTGGGGCGATGATGCGGATGTCCACCTTTCTTTTCTTGGTGCCGCCCACCGGAAAGAATTCCTTTTCCTCCAGAAACCGCAGCAGCTTCACCTGGGAAGCAGGAGAGTTCGCTGATTTCGTCCAGCAGCAAGGTCCCGCCGTCCGCCATTTCCAGTTTGCCCTTCTTGCCCTCCTGGAGGCCGCCGGTAAAAGTCCCCCGTTCATAACCGAACATTTCGCTTTCCACCAGGTCCTTGCTGATGGCCCCGCAATTGATGACCACCAAAGGCTTGTTGAACCGGGCGCTGCGGCTTTGGATGGTCCTGGCGATGACCTCCTTGCCCACCCCGGTCTCCCCTTCGATGAGCACCGTGGTGTCGTAACTCTTGGCCACCTTGTTGGCAAACTCGATGGCCTGCTTGATGGCCGGGCTTTCGCCGATAATATTGCCGACGTTGAATTCCTTGAGGTAATTCTGGCGCAGCTCCTCCACTTCCTTCTTGAGCTTCAGGTTCTCCAGGGCCTTTTCGATAATAATTTCCAGCTCTTCAATTTCCAGGGGTTTCACCAGGTAATCATAGGCCCCCATTTTCATGGAGGTGATGACCGTTTTCACATCTTCATAGGCCGTCATCATGATCACCAGGAGGTCCGGCGCCAGGGCCTTTATCTGTTTCAAGGTCTCTATGCCGTCCTGGCCGGGCAGGCGGACATCCAGGAGCACCAGGTCCACGGAACTCTTCCGCAGCAGGCCCAGGGCATCCTCTCCTTTCCCCACCACCAGGGTGTCATACCTTTCGGCCAGGACATTCTTGAGAGAATTCTGGAGCAGCTTGTCGTCGTCCACAATCAGGATTTTATAGCGGAACATCTAGGCCCCCGGCGGCTGGATGAAGCGGGAACCGCAAGATAAAGGTGGTCCCCCGGTTCTCTTCGCTGGCCACGTCAATGGAGGCGTGGTGCTGCTCCAGGATCTTGTGCACAATGGACAGGCCCAGCCCGGTGCCTTCCGACTTGGTGGTGAAAAAGGGATCGAAGATCTTGGAGAGGTTGGCCGGAGGGATGCCGCAGCCGGTGTCCATAATGTGCAGGGCCAGGTGCCGGCAGCGTTTCTTCTGATCCTTGCCGATAGTGCTTTTGATCCTGATGCCGCCTCCCTCGGACATGGCCTCCAGCCCGTTCAGCAACAGGTTGACCAGGACCTGCTGAATCTGGTGTTCGTCAAACACGATCTCGGGGAGGTCCTCCGCCTGGTCCAGCCTGACCTCGATTCTTTTCTTGCGGAGCTGGGAATCCAACAGGGAAATGGAATTCCGCAAAACCCGGGCAATGGAGCCGCGCTTCAGCGCCGGGGTGGAGGGCCGGGCAAAATCCAGCATCCCCTTCACCAGGCTCTTGATCCGGTCGATGCCTTCCAGGGTGTCGGAGACGATGTTTTTGGCGGCGTCATCCAGGGCCAATTTTTTCGAGAGTATCTGGACATTTAAGCTAATGCTGGCCAGGGGATTCCTGATCTCGTGGGCGATGCCGGCCGATAGCTGGCCGATGGAGGTCAGGCGGTCCATCCTCCGGATCAACTCCTCGGTTCTCTTGCCCTCGGTCAGGTCCCGCACGATGAAGACCACGCCGAACCGATTGTCCTGATGGTCCCGCAGCCAGGCGGAGGTGATGCCCAGGGTCAGCGGGCTGCCGTCTTTCCGGTTTTTGCGGATCTCCCGGTCAATCAGTTCGCCCTGATCGACCACCTGGTCCACCAATTCCACTATCTGTTCCCCGAAAACCTCCGCGACCTTTTGGCCGAGAACATTTTTCCGCTTCAGGCGGAATAATTCCTCCGTCCTGCGGTTGATGGAGGTGATTTCCTTTTTCATGTTGATGGCAATGACGCTGTTGGGGGAACTCTCGAAAATATACTCCCGGAAGTTCCGTTCGGTCATGACCTGGCCATAGAGCCGGGCGTTTTTGATCAGGCTGGCGGTGTGCCCCGCGTAAATCACCAGCAATTTCAAGTCGTCCTCGGAAAAGGCCGCCTTGTTGACGCTGTCAACGTTCAGGACCCCCAACACCTTGTTATCACTGATCAACGGCGCGGCCAGCTCGGATTTGACCTCTTTGATGGCCTCCACGTAACGCGGCTCCCGGCTCACGTCCCGCACCAGGAGGGGCACGCCGTTGGCCGCCACCCAGCCGGCGATGCCCTCGCCCACCTTCAACCTGAACCTGGCGGTGTCCAGTCCCTCGTAGCCGATTTGGGAGGCGACGCGCAGGTGCTTGTGGTCGTTATCCACCAGGAGCAGGGCGCAACTGGAAGCCTTGGTGATTTTCAGGGCGCTGGCGCTGATGACCTTGAGCAGGCTCTTGAGGTTAATGGTGGAACTGGTTTTCCGGCTGATTTCCTGGAGGGCCAGCAGTTGCTGGATCTTTCTTTGATTCTGCTCCTGCAGCCGGGCGTTCTCGATGATAATGCTGGCCTGGTTGGCAAAGGTGGAGAAGGAATCGATGTCCTTCTTGGTCATCTCCAATTTCTGGTCCCGGCGGTCCGCGACGATGAGCCCGATGGTATCTTTCTTGATCTTCAGGGGCGCGATGACGGTGGCCAGCCGCTTCATGTACCCGCTGATCTTCAGGTCCAGGGGGGTGGCCCGGGGATCGTTCACCATATCCCGGGAATAGATGGTTTTGCCGTAGCGGGCCACCTTGGTGTCCATGCAGTCGTGGTCCGCCAGGCGATAAGGTTTGGTCAGGGCCCGCTCCGTTTCCTCCGGACTGAAGCCGATCAAGTACTTGCATTCCAACAGGCCCCGGTCCTTGTCGGTGAGAAAGATGCCCACCCGGATGAAGCCGAAGACCTGGGCGGTCTCCTGGACGATGCAAGTCAGGATCTTGTCCAGAGAAATGGGCCGGGTCAGCAGGCTGCTGATTTTATGAATCGAAGACAGGAGCCTTTCTTTGGTTTTTAACTCACTCAGACAATGAGTTGCGCTGATCTTCCTGGACATGGCGTCACCCTGGCGTCCCGCGGCTTAAGGCCGGCGCTGAGAAAAACCCGATGAAATTATTATAAAATAAATCCTCCGCAACCTCAATCGCCCGCCTGGGGGCGCCTGGGCCTGCCGCGGGCACTGTCTGATATGCTACAGAGGTGAAGCTAATCCTCTGATTGGCCTAACTTGCGGTAATCTTTGCCTTTATCGCTCACTCTGCCGGCTGCCCGGACCTCTACGAAAAAAATGCAGCATATGCTGGACCCGGCTCGGGGCCCCACTCTTCGCTAAGCAGATTTTTACGTTGTATTTCAGCCTATTAGCTCAATAAACCCTGCTGGTATAGCCCTTGCACAAATATATTGGGTCTAGCCCAACGGGCTGAGGAGACCACCTGGCCGCCGCCTGGGGCGAGAGGCACGCCGCCGGGCCGAGGCGAGAGGAAAAATTATGAGAGAAGTAGCGGTCTTGGGTGTGGGAATGACCAAGTTTGGGCCGTCCGGCTTGAGCCTCAAGGAGCTCTTTGCCGAAGCCGCCCTGGAGGCCATCGCGGAGTCCCATCTGACCTCCAAAGATATTCAGGCCCTGGTCATCGGCAATGTTCTGGGCGATTTTGCCGAAAGGCAGATGAATCTGGCCCCTTTGCTGGCCGACGAGATCGGTCTGGGGGCCGAACGTGCCGGCCACCCGGGTCGAAGGCGGCTGCGCTTCGGCCTCCGTGGCCTTTCGCGATGCCGTCATGTGGGTGGCCTCCGGGTTCTATGACATCGTCATTGCCGGCGGGGTGGAGAAATTCACCCACATGGGCACCCCGCAGGTGGCCGGCGCCCTGGCCATGATCGAGGACAGCCTCTATGAGGAATTCACCGGCCTGACCTTTCCGGGGGTCTTTGCCATGCTGGCCCACCAGTATGCCGACAAGTACTCCATTCCCCTGCCGGTCCTCAAGGAGCGCATGGCCCGGGTGGCCGTCAAGAACCACTACCACGGGACCATGAACCCCCTGGCCCAATTTCAGAAAGAGATCACCGTGGAGAAGGTGCTCTCGCAGCCCCATGGTTTGCGATCCGCTGCAGGTCTTCGACTGCTGTCCCATCTCCGACGGCGCCGCCGCGGTGGTCCTGGCCAGCCGGGAGATCGCCGAGAAGCACGGTGGCCAAACCCATCAAGGTCTTGGGGGTGGGGCAGGGAAATGGCCGGCCTTATTCCCGGCAGAAAGACTTCACGGTGATGCGGGCGCGCCTGGCCTCCTCCTCCCAGGCTTATAAGATGGCGGGGATTGAACCCAGGCACGTGGACGTGGTGGAGTTGCACGATTGCTTTACCATTGCCGAAATCGTGGCCAGCGAGTGTCTGGGGTTTTTCGAGTTCGGCAAAGGCAGCCTGGCCGCGGAACTCGGCGAAACCCGCCTGGGCGGCCGCATCCCCATCAACCCTTCGGGCGGGCTCAAGTCCAAGGGCCATCCGGTGGGCGCCACGGGCTGCGCCCAGGTTTACGAGATTGCCAAGCAGCTCCGGGAGGAGTGCGGCCCCCGGCAGGTGGAGGGGGCCCGCATCGGCATGACCGATACCTTGGGCGGCACCGGCACCGTGGTGGTTAATATCGTCCTCGGCCGCTAACCTGGGGGAGATTCCATGTACAAGCTAACCCACGTCCAATACTTCGCAGCCTTGAAGGAGAATATTCTCAAGGGATTAAAGTGTCTCGACTGCGGGACCATCACCGTGCCTCCCAAGGCCACCTGCGACGAGTGCGGCTCCACCAACCAGGAGGTCACCCAACTGTCCGGGGAAGGCGCCATCCGGACCTTCACGGTGATCCGCGTGGCTCCCGAAGGCTTCAAGGCCCCTTACGTCGTGGTCCTGGCCCAACTCCGGGAAGGCCCCTGGCTGACCGGGCTGTTGGACGCCCCCGAGCCGGAGAGCGCCACCATGGAGCTGATCGGCAAAAAGGTGAAACTGGGGCACCAGGTGGTGGAGCATATGAAATATACCTCGGGGCCGGGAGTGGTTCCCCTCTTTTCCCTGGTGGATTGATACTTCGTGTCACCCTGAGCAACGCCAAGTGGTCTCATAAGTGAGTTAATATTGAAGATGCGATTCTTCGCTTCGCTCAGAATGACCCTTTAGGTATGGGTGCTTATCCTACTCGTTCCCAAGCATCAAGCTTGGGAACGCATCCTTGACTGCCAAGCTCTGCTGTGACGATGAGACAGCTTGCCCTCAGGACGGGCCGATGGAGCAAAGACAGGAGCTTCTGCATTCAAAAATCGAGGTATCCCAAGCAGGAGCTTAGGGAACCTAGAAAAAAAAGCTATTAAAAACCCCCTTTGGCAAAGTGGGGATTTAGGGGGATATCAAGCAAGGATTATTTTAGAATCCCCCCTGCACGCGCTTTTTCAAAAGAGGGGTAAAAAAACCTAGTTGAAATGTCATAGGCAGACATAATATGGATATGCCCACATAGCTAATGCAATGGTCAGGGAATTACCAAGCTTTTTCCCTCTCCCTGTTGGGGGAGAGGGCAGGGTGAGGGGGGGAGATTGAATGGCTGCGTGGCAGCCACAAACCCTCAGCCCGGCTTAGGTGGGGCCGGGCCTCACGTGCCCGCCAACTCAGGGCTACGGGCAGGGACGCCTGCCCTACCGGAACCCCGCCCCATACGGCTGAAGGGGAAAAGGATATAGTTGCGATACTAAAATAGATGATATCTTGAAAATATATGTTAGAGTTTCACTGCGAGATAGAATAATCTTCTCCATACAATTGCGGTGAGCCGACGCCTACCACTTCCGGGCGTCACTGGCGGCGTAAAAGGAGATGAGGAGCGGATGGAGATAAAAACCGTTGGCGTTGTCGGCGCCGGCCAGATGGGCAACGGCATCGCCCAGGTGGCGGCCATGAGCGGTCTGGCGGTGATCATCAGCGATATCACCGAGGAATTGGTCCAGCGGGGCCTGAAGACCATCACCAAGAGCCTGGCCAAGGGGGTGGAGAAGGGCAAGATGAGCCCCGGGGACCGGGACGCGGTTCTCGGCCGCCTCCGGACCACCGTCAATCTCCGGGATATGGCCGCGGCGGAGGTGGTGATCGAGGCGGCGACGGAAAACGAGCCGCTGAAGTTCAAGATCTTCCGGGAGCTGGATGCCATCTGCGCGCCCCCGGCCATCCTGGCCAGCAACACCTCGTCCATCCCCATCGGCCGGATAGCCGCCCAGACCAAGAGACCCGGCCAGGTCATCGGCATGCACTTCATGAACCCGGCGCCGGTGATGCAACTGGTGGAGTTGATCCGGGCGCTGGCCACTTCCGAGGAGACCTTTGCGCTGACCCGGGACCTGTGCCTCAAGTTCGGCAAGACCCCGGCGGAGGCCAGCGATTATCCCGGGTTCCTCATCAACCGCATCCTCATGCCCATGATCAATGAAGCGGTGTACTGCCTCTATCAGGGCGTGGGCACCCGGGAAAACATCGATATCGTCATGCGCCTGGGCGCCAACCATCCCATGGGGCCGCTGGCCCTGGCGGACCTCATCGGCCTGGATACCTGCCTGGCCATCATGGAGACCCTGTTCAACGGTTTCTGCGATTCCAAATACCGGCCCTGTCCGCTGCTGCGCAAATACGTGGAAGCCGGCTGGCTGGGGCGCAAAACCGGACGCGGCTTCTACGAGTATGCCTAAAAGAAAAAAATCACAAATGAACTTTGCATTAACATAATTATTTACAATCTGGTAGAATGCAGCACCCACCTCCTCGGGAACGCTGACTGCCTCCGGACCTTTGCGGGTTTGGTTATCCGTTAACTATATGAAAGAAGTTGGCTTTCCATCATCTGGCTTAGCACCTGGAAGATTTCCATCCTCATTCACCAGTGACACCCGGCTGCCGGGGAAGTTAAGTTAAGGTGCATCCCCGGCTTCCCGGAAGACGGCGGCAGCCAGCGGTTTTTGGGGCCCACGGTATTTTAAACCGAGAGGCATTTCCAACAGCGGAGGGGAGGGGTTATGGCAAAAGAAGATTATTTTAAATGGGCCGAGTCCGTGCTGGACCCGTCCAAAACCTTTGAAAAACCGGAAGCCCTGGCAGACATCAAGATCGTGGAGCTTTGCACCTTGATCCTGGGTCCTTCGCTCCCCAGTTATTTGTCGGAGCTGGGGGCCACGGTCTTCAAGGTCGAACTCCCCGGCGCCGGGGACACCATGCGGTCCCTGACCCCCTTTGCCAAGTTTTTCAAAGGCAGCGCCTTCGGCTATCTGAAGGAAGCCCGGAATAAGTACCATATCAGCATCGACGTCCGGGTGGATGAAGGCAAAGACCTGTTTCGGGACCTGGTCAAACGCTCCGACGTGGTGGTGGAGAACCTCCGGGCCGGCACCATGGATAAATGGGGCATCGGCTACCGGCAACTCTCCGAGATCAATCCGAAGATTATCTATATCGCCCTGAACGGTTTCGGCCAGTGGGGCCCGTACGTGGAAAGGCCGTCTTACGACGCCATTGCCCAATCCGAATCGGGCATGGCCTGGATCACCGGCTTCCCGGAGAAACTGCCCCTGAAGGCCGGCATCTGGCTGGCGGACTATTTCGGCGGGCTCATGGGCGCCGTGGGCGTCCTGGGGGCCCTGGCCCACCGCGACCGCACCGGCAAAGGCCAGTATATCGAATTTTCCCAGGCGGAAAACCTCATCCGGGTCCTGGATTGGACCTGGCTCTATCAACATCTCACCGGTAAAGAACGGGAACGCTACGGCAACCGGGATGTCTCCATCTGCCCGGCCGATATCTTCCAGGCCAAGGATGAGATAGTGGCCATCGGCGCGGCCACCGACGGCCAATTCCAAGGGCTCTGCGAGGCCATGGGCCGGCCCGCCCTGGCCCGGGACAAACGCTTCGCCACGCACCCGGCCCGGCTCAAGGAAGAAAACGCCGTCGAGCTGTTGGCCACTATCCGGAAATGGGCGGCGGGCAAGACCTATGAGGAGCTCAACCACCTGGCCGGCAAGCATGGATTCGGGGCCCATCAGGTCTCCACGGCCAAAGACAAAATTGACGATGAACACCTGATCCAGCGGAACTTCACTTACACGGTCAATGACGCCATCTACGGGCCGGTGGTGGAAGAAGGCATCGCCCCGAAGCTTTCCGAGACCCCGGGCCGCATCAAGTGGGCGGGGAAGGCCGTGGGCTTCGATAACGAATATGTCTTCAGACGGTTTCTGGGATTGACCACGGATCAGATCAAGGGGTTGAAGGAGCGCAACGTCATCGGCAAATGGGCCGATGCCCCCGGCCGCAAACCCCCCGAGGATTGGGACGGCAAAAAGGGCGTCATTCTGGCTTAAGGACTGGCTGCCATTGCTGTATGGTCAGACGCCACCAGGCTAATTTTCAAGGAGATAGATCATGCCGCACCGTGAAGAGGAGATCAAGAGCTGGCCGGATTGGATCCGGGAACAAGACGATCCGGCTGCCGCCGCCCAAAAACCAGAGGCCCTGGACCATCTCACCGTGCTGGATTGCAGCTACGGCAGCATCGCCGGTTGCTTTGCCAGCTCCATCCTGGGCGAACTCGGCGCCGAGGTGATCCGCGTCGAAGCCCCGGAAGGCAACCCCGAACGGACCTTCTCTCCCTGGGGGATGATGCACCAGGATACCGGCCTGGGCTACCTCAACGAAGGCCGCAACAAGTTCCACGTTACCTTGAACCTGCAAAGCCGGGAAGGGCAGGAGATTTTCCGGAAGCTGGCCAAACGGGCCGACGTGGTCATCGAAACCTTTCTGCCCGGGGTCATGGATAGTTGGGGCATCGGCTACCGGCAACTCAGCGCCGACAACCCCAGGCTCATCTACTGCGCCATCTACGCCTACGGCCAGTTCGGGGCCAAAGCCGCTTGCGGCAAGGCCGATGTGGATGTGGTCTGCCAGGCCTTTTCCGGGGTGACCGCGGTCACCGGCGAGCTGCCCGAAGATCCCGCCCACCCCAAGCTCTCTGAAGTTCCCACCAAACAAGGCAACTGGATGTCCTGGTACGCCGGCGGCGCCTTTGCCGGCCTGGCGGCCCTGGCGGCCCTCCACTACCGGACGGTCTCCGGCAAGGGCCAGTTCATCGATGTGGCCCCGCCGGAGGCCATGGGCCGCCTGATTAATTACAGCCTCACCTATTACCAGGAGTACAAAGAGAATATTCCCCGGGTCGGCAACTATGACGTGGGCGTCTTCCCTTACACCTATTTCAAATGTAAAGACGGTTACGCCTTCCTGTCCGGCTTTTCGGATATCAACTGGAAGGCCTTGTGCACCATCTTGAAGCGCCCGGATTTGCAGGGGCAATTCCCCACCATCTTCGACCGGCTGAACGTGGACAACATGAAGGTCATGTACCGGGAGATCGAAAAGTGGACCACGGCCCGCACCTATGACGAGATTTACGACGCGGTCATGGATTACAACAAAAATATCCACGTAGGCATCGTGGTGCCGGGCCGGGTGACCCCGCCCATGGAAACCATGAAGACCGAAAACTGGTGGGTGCGGCGTTCCTTTGAAAAGTTCCATGATCCCCATTACGGCGAATTGACCATTGCCAACCAGGCCTGGAAGATGACCGAGACGCCGCCTCGGGTCAAGTGGGTCTGCCGTCCGGTGGGCGCGGACAACGATTACGTTTACAGCCGCAAACTGGGTCTGGGGCCGAAGCAGCTCGAACCCCTGAAGGGAAAGGGCATTATTTAGCCGTCGGGCCTTTCCGCGCGAGGCGTAGAACTAAGCAAGAGCTCGAGCCTGCCCCTGCGGCCTGGAAAGCGGGCCGGGAAAACTTCCACGAAGTTTAAGCAGTTAAGACTCACACTGGAAGGGAGGGACAAAGATGACATTCGATGAGATTAAAGCGGCGGTCAGGGGCCTGGATGACCAGGGAAAAAAGCGGGTGGTAATGGAGCTGCTGCCGGAGATCTGGCCGAAAATTATCGGGGACGACGGCCTGCCTCGAGTTCCTCCGGAAGATGGTGGACGCCGAGGCCGTGCGGAAATACAAAGACGAGCACATGGATGCCATTTAGGTCTGAATCGCACTGCATGAACCTCTGACTAGCGCCATCAATTCTGACCGGCAGCCATCAATATTGATGAGCCAAACCCACAGGAGGGAGATTATGGCAAATCCAGGAGCGCTGCGGCCGCGTTGGGGGCAGCCCGTTACGGGTATTGTCTCATTTTTCGCATTTTTCTTCGTCGCCTGGATCATCTGGTACATCTTCAGTGATCCCCGGGGGCCGGTGGGTTCGTTTCCCTACCCCTTCGTGCTTTATTTGGCGATGATGATCTTGGTGGGCCTCTGGCAGCATATGTTCTTGGGGGATTGGCCTTTTCATAACATATCCCAGCCGGCCAGAGGCATCATAGAAACCATCTTTAATCTGGTCCTGGTCTGGTTTGTCATCCATGTGGTGTTTTACCGCATTCTGGGGTTGGGCTTTAACTTCCTGAGCGAATCGAACCTGGAATGGTTGGCCGCGGCCGGCAAGACCGTGATGCCCGAGGGGGTCGCCCAGACCCTGGCGCTCAAGACCCTGATCAACCCCGCCGCCCACTTTGGGGAACGGGCGGTGGTGTGTTTTGTACTCATCGGCTTTTTCGCCTATCCTTATACCACCATTCTCTTCGGCAAATGGCCCATCCGCCCCAGCGACCTGAAACAGCCCGAGGCCGGACTGGCCGAGCTCGGCTGGTGCAGCATGCTGACCATGTTCTACTTCACCATTTTGATTGTGCCTTTCTGGGGTCTGATCTACGGGGTGCTCTTCGGAAAATCTTACGCGCTGGGGATCCCCTGGTGGGGCGGCATCGCCGGCACCATGCACGTGCACTGGGTCTTCGGCTGGTGGGAATGGGCCATCATTTTGCTCTTCATGACCCCCAACGTCTGGCGCATGAAGCCCTGGTCCGTGATTAAACTGCCCCAGCCCTGGAAGGGCTTTATCTCCCTGATCCTGACCTTCGTCGGCGCCTATATCATGGCCCTGATCTGTGTGCATCTCGCGGGCACCTGGCTGAACATGGAAGAGGTGGTCAAACACCTGCCCCCGGCCGACAAGGGCATCCCCACCCGTTTTCTGTGGTACCACGCCGCCGAAATCGCCGGTTTCGCCCTGATCCCCTTCCTTATCTGGCACCACTATTTCGATGATATGGCGCCCTGCGGGGACGTGGATTCCTGGGGGAATTTCTGGTTCCGGACCATCGGCGTCGTGGTCCTGATGGTGCTGAACTACATTTTCTTCTACTACATCAACTTCGGTTACTGGGGCCTGGGCAATCCCCATATGGAGGGGGAAGTCGCCGAACGGGCCCTCACCGGAGAGTCCCTCATCTGGAACTTCTGGTGGATTATTCCCCTGCTGTGGAACGAGTGGTTCTTCCACAAATGGCCCTTCTATGTCCATGAACACTAATGGGTGGGGAGCGTGCGGCCCTGCCCCGGTAATTGTGCTGAAGAAGTGAGGAATGAAAGTTGAAGCCCAACTGGAGGCGGCCCTGGCAGGGGTGCGCATCTTGGATCTGTCGCGACTTCTGCCCGGGCCCTTCTGTACCATGCTGCTGGCGGATTTTGGCGCCGACGTCATCAAGGTGGAAGAACCTCACCGGGGCGACTACATCCGGGAGTGGTATCCCCGCATCGGCAGGAACAGCGGCTTTCACGTAGTGTTGAATCGCAACAAGCGCTCCTTGACCCTTAATCTCAAGTCCGGGGCGGGCCGGGAGATCTTCCGGCAGTTGGCCCGTCAGGCCGATGTGGTCCTGGAAGGCTTCCGGCCCGGGGTAATGGCCCGCTTGGGCCTGGATTATGAGAGTCTCCGAGCCCTCAACCCCCGGCTGATTTATGGCGCCCTCTCGGGCTATGGGGAGAGCGGCCCCCGGTTCCAGAGGGCCGGCCACGATATCAACTACCTGGCCCTGAGCGGGGTGTTGTCTTATAGCGGCCGGGACGGCCGGCCCACCCTGCCGGGAGTGCAAATCGCCGACCTGGGGGGCGGCGCCCTGCTGGCGGCCTTTAGCATCGCCCTGGCCCTGCTGGTGCGGGAACGTCAGGGGGCGGGGCAGTATCTCGACATCGCCATGCTGGACGGCTCCTTCCTGTGGAATTGTCTGCGCTGGGGCAAGTATCTGGCCGATGGGGAGATCCCCCGGCCGGGGGATGACCTCCTCAATCATGGCTTTGCCTGCTACAACCTTTATGAGACCAGGGATGGCCGCTATATGTCCCTGGGGGCCATAGAGCCGCAATTCTGGAAAGCCTTCTGCGCCGCGGCGGCGCAGCCGGAATGGGCCCGGAGCAATTACCTCGAGCCCGGGCCCCATCAGGGACCCCTGATAGAGGCGGTGGCCGCGCTCTTTAAACAGCGCACCCAGGCGGAATGGGTCGCCCACTTCGCCCAACACGACTGCTGCTGTGAGCCGGTGTTGAACCTGGAGGAAGCGTCCCGGGACTCCCAGATTCGGGCCCGGCAGCTGGTGGTGGACCTGATGCACCAAAGCTGGGGGGCCTACCGGCAATTAGGCATCGCCGCGAAGTTTTCCCGAACCCCCGGGACCCTGCGCCACCCCGCTCCCGAACTCGGCGAACACACCGGGACCATTCTCCGGGAGTTGGGATATGGGCCGGAGCAAGTCGCAGAACTGCGGCGGCAGGGCGTGGTCTAAGGTCATCCTGAAGCCGGGCGCCGGATCTCGAAACAGTCCGGAGATAAGATACAAGATGCGGCGCTTCATATGGAAATGTAGCGCCGGCGCTCGCCGCCAGTCACGCGGCAACCGCCGAGGGCGGCGGTTCTACATTTTCATTATTCTTGAAGAGGGCACCGATGCAATTTGATTTGAGCGACGAAGAACGCATGACCCAGGAAATGGCGGCGAAATTTGCCCTCCGGGAATTGCGTCCCCAGGCCGCGGAATTGGACCGCACCCAGGACCGCGGCATTCTCCTGGCCAACCTGAAAAAACTGGCCGATCTCGGTTTCATGGGGCTGACCATCCGCGCCGAGTACGGCGGCTCCGAGACCACCAGCGTGGCCTTCAGCCTGGCCATGACCGAGCTGGGCAAGGGCTGCGCCGCCACCACGGTGACCACTTCGGTGACCAATATGGTGGGGGAGGTGATCCAGTCGGTGGGCACCGAGGCGCAGCGGCGCCGCTACCTGCCGCGGCTCTGCAGCGGGGAATACCCGGCGGGCGGTTTTGGCCTCACCGAAGCCACGGCCGGCTCCGATCCCGCCGGGATGCGCACCACGGCCAGGCTCGCCGGCGGCCACTGGCTCCTCAACGGCCGCAAGATCTTCATCAGCAGCGGTGAGTTTGCCGGGGTCTTCGTGGTCTGGGCGGTCACCGACCCGGAGGCCCCCAAAGGCAAGGGGATCAGCGTCTTTCTGGTGGAGGCGGGGTTTCCCGGCTTTGCCGTGGGGAAAAATGAGCCGAAAGATGGGGCAGAAGGGCTCTCCCACCAACGAATTGATCCTGGAAGACTGCCGGGTGCCTGAAGAAAATCTGCTGGGCGAGCTCAACAGCGGCTTTCGCCTGGCCCTGGCCGAACTGGCCGGCGGCCGCATCGGTATCGGCTCCATGGCCTTGGGGATCGGTCTCGGGGCCATGGACTATGCCAAAAATTACGCCAAAGAGCGGGTGCAGTTCGGCCACCCCATCGCCCAATTTCAGGCGATCCAGTGGATGCTGGCCAACCGCTACACCGAGCTGGAGGCCGCCCGCCTGCTTTTGCTCCGGGCGGCGCACCACAAGGATCAGGGGAAACCCTTTGCCACGGAAGCTTCCATGGCCAAGCTCTTTGCCACCGAGGCCGCCAACCGGGCCTGCTACGACGCCGTGCAGATCCTGGGCGGTTACGGCTATTCCCAGGAATACCCGGTGGAGCGGTTGGCCCGGGACGTCCGGGTGACCACCATTTACGAGGGCACCAGCGAGATTCAACGCATGATCATTGCCCGGGAATTACTCCGCTGACCTGATTCCTGCACCCAGCAATTTTTTTCGGGGATTTTACCATGCCCAAAGAAGCGGCTAAAAAAGCGAGTCCAGCCAAGGTCCGGTTTGTCACCGCCACCACCCTGTTCGACGGCCATGACGCCTCCATCAATGTTTTCCGGCGCCTGCTGCAGCGGGCCGGCGCCGAGGTCATCCACCTGGGGCATAATCGCTCCGCCAAGGAGATTGTCTATACGGCCATCCAGGAGGGGGTCCACGGCATTGCGGTCAGTTCGTACCAGGGCGGGCATATCGAATTCTTTAAATATGTGAAGGACCTCTTGGACCAGAACGGCGTCGGCTTTATCAAGATCTTCGGCGGCGGCGGCGGGGTGATCGTCCCCGAGGAAATCCGGGAACTCGAAGACTACGGCATTACCAGGATCTATTCCCCGGAAGACGGCCAGAAGCTGGGACTGCTGGGCATCATCCAGGATATGATGGATAAGGCCGCCACCGTAAAATTTCCGCCCCTCCCGCCAGATTGGCAGGAAAAGGTGCGGCGGCGTCAGAGTTTTGCGGTGACCCAGCTAATTTCCCTGGCGGAAAACCATGATAAAGCCAGGGGCCGCACCTTCGCCCGGATCAGGAAGGAGTTGCCGGAGGCCCCGAAGCCCTCGGCCGTCATCGGCATCACCGGCACCGGCGGCTCCGGCAAGAGCTCCCTGGAAGACGAGTTTATCCGCCGCCTGATGATCCACTATCCGGATAAATCCCTGGCCATCATCGCCATAGACCCGACCCGGAAGAAGACCGGCGGCGCCCTGCTGGGCGACCGCATCCGCATGAATTTTGTCAACCCGGAAAAGGTCTTCATGCGCTCCCTGGCCACCCGGGAATCGGAAAGCGAACTCTCCCTGGCCCTGGAAGATTCCATCAAGATCCTCAAGGCCGCGGGCTATGACCTGATCATCGTCGAGACTCCCGGCATCGGCCAGGGGGACGCCTCCATCACCAGGTACGTCGATCTGGCCATCTATGTGATGACCGCGGAATTTGGGGCCCCCTCGCAACTGGAAAAGATCGACATGCTCGATTTTGCCGATCTCATCGCCATCAACAAGTTTGACCATAAGAATTCCCTCGATGCCCTGCGGGAAGTGAGGAAACAATACCGGCGCAATCACAATATCTTCGGGACTCCGGATGACACGCTGCCCATCATCGGCACCGTGGCCAGCAACTTTCAGGACCCCGGCCTCAATGTCTTTTTTGCCAAGGTGTTGACGGCCTTGAAGGAAAAGGGCCTGATCGATTGGCCCCTTCCCGGGGCGGTGAGCTATTCGCTGGTGGAGTCGGCCAGGTCGGCCATCCTGCCCACCCCGCGGCAGCATTATCTCAGCGAAATCGCCGGCGCCGTGCGCGCCTACCATGAGCAAACCCGGAAGGCCGCCCGGCAACTGAAAAAGCTGGAAGCCCTGCAAACCGTCCACCGGGAGCTGGGGCTCGATCTGGCTGACCGGGCCGCGGAGGCGGAGAAAAAGATCGATCCTGAAATTATCGGCGCCCTGGCCAAATGGAAGGAAATCAGGGAGCAATACTCCCAGGACGAATTTGAGGTAAAAATCAGGGATAAGGTCAGCCGGACCAGGCTCTACAGCGAATCGCTCTCCGGCTTGAGGATTCCCAAGATAGCCCTGCCCGATTTTGACAGCCTGGCAGAAACCGTGAAATGGCTGCGCAAGGAGAATTTGCCCGGCTATTTCCCCTATACCGCCGGCGTCTTTCCCTTCCGCAGGGAGGGGGAGGATCCCAAGCGGCAATTTGCCGGGGAAGGCCCGCCGGAGCGGACCAACGCCCGGTTTCATTACCTGACCAAGGAGGATGACGCCAAGCGCTTGAGCACCGCCTTCGATTCCCTCACCCTGTATGGGGAAGACCCGGCCGAAGAGCCGGATATCTTCGGGAAGATCGGCGAAAGCGGCGTCAGCATCTGCACCCTGGAGGATATGAAAAAGCTCTATCAGGGCTTTGATCTCTGCGCCCCCAATACCAGTGTGTCCATGACGGTGAACGGGCCGGCGCCCATCCTCCTGGCCTTCTTCTTCAATACCGCCATCGACCAGCAGGTGGATAAATTTAAAGCGGAAAACGGCCGCGACCCCGATGCCGCCGAGGCGGAGCGGATTCGCCAATTTGTCCTGGCCCAGGTCCGCGGCACCGTGCAGGCCGACATTTTGAAGGAAGATCAAGGGCAAAACTCCTGTATCTTCTCCGTTCCCTTCGCCCTGCGTCTCATGGGCGATGTCCAGCAGTATTTCATCGATCATCAGGTCAGGAATTTCTATTCGGTCAGCATCAGCGGCTACCACATCGCCGAGGCCGGGGCCAACCCGGTGTCGCAACTGGCCTTTACCCTGGCCAACGCCTTTACCTATGCGGAATATTACCTCAGCCGCGGCATGGCGATCGATGACTTTGCCAGGAACCTCTCCTTCTTCTTCTCCAGCGGCATGGACCCGGAGTATAACGTGATTATCCGGGTGGCCCGGAGGATCTGGGCCATCGCCATGAAATACAAATATGGGGCCAAGGAGGCGAGCCAGCGGCTTAAATGCCATATGCAAACCTCGGGACGTTCCCTGCATGCCCAGGATATGCAGTTCAACGATATCCGCACCACCCTCCAGGCCCTCATGGCCCTGACGGATAACTGCAATTCCCTGCACACCAATTCCTATGACGAGGCCGTCACCACCCCCACCGAGGAATCGGTGCGCCGCGCCATGGCCATTCAGTTAATCATCACCAGGGAATACGGCATCTTCAAAAATCAAAACCCGTTGCAGGGCAGTTTTATCATGGATAAATTGACGGACATGGTGGAAGAGGCGGTCCTGAAGGAATTCGACAGCCTCAGCCGCCGCGGCGGGGTGCTGGGCGCCATGGAAACCTATTACCAGCGGGGCAAAATCCAGGATGAGTCCCTCTATTACGAACTCAAAAAGAACACCGGGGAGTACCCGATCATCGGCGTCAACACCTATACCAGCCCCAATATCCTCGGGGAAAATTATTGCCGGCCGCCCACCCAATTGACCCGGGCCACCTATGAGGAAAAGCGGGCCCAGTTGGACAATCTCAATGAGTTTAAGCGGCGGAATCGGAAGAAAGCCGCGGCGGCCCTGGAAGCCCTGAAAGAGCCGGTCCTGAGCGGCGGCAATATCTTTGCCGAGTTGCTGGAGACCGTCAAAGTGGCCAGCCTGGGCCAGATAACCCAGGTGCTCTATGAGGTGGGCGGCAAGTACCGGAGGAATATGTAATCCGGCGGCCCGCCGGGCCGCGAGAGCCGCGGAGGTATCGCCAGGATTCCAGAAAGCGGGGAAAAGCTATGCAGTATGATCTGACCGAAGAGCAGCGGATGTTGCAGGACATGGTGCGGCGGCTGGCTAAGGAGCAGGTGGAGCCGGGCGCGGCTAAACGCGATCGCGAAGGCAAGTTTGACTGGGAGATGGTGGCCCTGCTCCGGGAAAACGGCCTGATCGGCGTAGATTTTCCCGAGGCCTATGAAGGGGCGGGGGCGGGGATGCTGGCCCTGGCCATCACGGTGGAGGAACTGTCCAGGGTGGACGCGGCCTGTGGGCTGGTGCCGGCCGTGCAGGAATTGGGAAGCCTCCCCATCATGCTGGCCGGCTCTGAGGCGCAAAAGCAGGAGTTCCTGCCCAAACTCGCCTCCGGTGAGCAACTGGCCGCCTTTGGCCTGACCGAACCCGCGGCCGGCTCCGACGTGGCCCGGTTGCGCTGCCGGGCGGTCCGGGACGGCGACTCTTACGTGATCAACGGCACCAAGACCTTCATCTCCAACGGCGGCGTGGCCGATATCGTCACGCTCTACGCCATCACCGATCCCGGCGTCTCGGCCCATAAGGGTTCCAGCGTCTTTGTGGTGCCCAAGGGCACTCCCGGCTTCTCCGTGGGCAAAAAAGAGGATAAGATGGGGATCCGCTGGTCGGACACCGTGGAGCTCATCTTTGAGGACTGCCGGGTGCCGGCGGCAAACCTGCTGGGCCAGGAGGGCGAGGGCTTTCGGGTGATGATGAAGACCCTCGATTTTTCCCGCCTGGGCATCGCCGCCCAGGCCCTGGGCATCGCCGCCGGGGCCCTGGATCACGCCGTGGCCTACGCCAAGGAGCGGGAAACCTTCGGCCGGCCCATTATCCAGCATCAGGGGGTGGGCTTCAAGCTGGCCGACATGGCCATGCGCACCGAAGCGGCCCGGCAATTGCTCTACAAGACCTGCAGCCTTTTCCGAGGAGCAGCCCAAGGACATGAGCCGCCTCAGCCCCCACTTGATTCGCCTGAGCGCCATGTCCAAGTGCCTGTGCGGCGACGTGGCCATGTGGGTGGCCACCGAGGCGGTCCAGGTGTTGGGGGGTTACGGCTTCATCAAGGAATTTCCGGTGGAGCGGATGATGCGGGACGCCAAGATTACCCAGATCTACGAAGGCACCAACGAAATCATGCGCCTGGTGATCGCCAACACGCTTTAGGACGGCAACCGGCTTGCTGGCAAGCCTTAATTAATGCGGGGATAGGATTAAGACATGTTCGAAGCATATCCCAAGCAGGTGACCCTGGCAGATGGCGCCAGCCTCACCTTGAGACCCATGACCAGGGACGATCAATACGCCCTCTACAGTTTTTTATCAGCCTGCCGGAGGAAAACCGCCGCTGGCTCGGCAATGATGTCACCGACCGCAAGCTCCTGGAGAAATGGGCCCGCAATCTCAATTATGACCGGGTTCTCCCCATTCTGGCGGAATACGACGGCAGGGTCGTGGCCAATGCCACCCTCCACTTCCACACCTTCGGCTGGGGACGCCATATCGCCGAAGTCCGGGTCACCATTACCCCGGAGTTCCAGGGCCGCGGCCTGGGGAAATTGCTCCTGGAGGAGCTGTCGCAGCTGGCCGCCCGCCACCGGGTGAAGAAGCTGCTGGCCAGAATCGTCACCACCCAGAGACCGGTCATCAAGGCCTTTGAAAAAGCGGGGTTCGGCCTGGCGACGGAATTAAAAAACTACGTCAAGGATGTTCACCAGAACGGGTATGCCGATATTGCCCTGCTGGTGAAGGAATTGAGCCCCGGGACCAATTAGCGTTCGAGTAAAGGAGGATCTATGCGCCAGGTAGTAATCGCCAGCGCGGTGCGC
This sequence comes from uncultured delta proteobacterium, assembly GCA_963808395.1. GTDB lineage: Bacteria > Desulfobacterota > Desulfobaccia > Desulfobaccales > 0-14-0-80-60-11 > JAPLJC01. The sequence goes on from CAWEFJ010000026.1 coordinate 56,566, forward strand.
ACTGCCATCGGCAGTTTCGGCGGCGCCTTGAAGGACCTGCCGGCCACGCAGCTGGGAGGCCTGGTCATTAAAGAAGTTCTGCGCCGCGCCCGGATTCGCCCGGAAAAAGTGGAACAGGTGATCATGGGCAACGTGCTCAGGCCGGCCAGGGGCAAAACCCGGCCCGGCAGGCGGCCGCCAACGCCGGCATCTCCCAATACACCCCGTCCATGACCATGAACGTGGTCTGCGGCTCCGGCCTGGAGGCCATGATCATGGCCACCCAGGCCATCCGCGCCGGTGATGCGGAGATCTATCGTGGCCGGGGGCATGGAGTCCATGAGCCAGGCGCCCTTCCTGCTGAGTCAAACCCGTTGGGGCCAGCGCATGGGCCACGGCCAGCTCATCGATGTCTTGGTTCACTGACGGCCTCTGGTGCTCCTTCGGCGACACCCACATGGGCATCACCGCCGAAAACGTGGCGGAGAAGTTCCACCTCAGCCGGGAAGAGCAGGACGCCTTTGCCCTGGACAGCCAGCACAAGGCGGAGCAGGCCATCAAATCCGGACGCTTCCAGGATGAGATTGTTCCGGTGGAGGTGCCCCAAAAGAAAGGGCCAGCCCCTCATCTTCGATACCGACGAATACCCCAAGTTCGGCACCACCATGGAAAAACTGGCCAAGCTGCGGCCGGCCTTCCGCAAGGACGGCACCGTCACCGCGGGCAACTCTTCGGGGATCAATGACGGCGCCGCCGCGGTGCTGGTCATGTCCGAGGAAAAGGCCTTGAAGATGGGCATCCGGCCCCTGGCCAGGATCGTCTCCTATGACTGCCAGGGCTGCGAGCCGGAATTGATGGGCATGGGGCCCATTTACGCGGTCCGCAATGCCGTGGCCAAGGCCAAAGAGGCCCTGGGCAAACCCTTCGATCTGGTGGAACTCAACGAGGCCTTTGCGGCCCAGAGTATCGCCTGCCTGAGGGAATTAAACCTGGACCCCAAGATCGTCAATGTCAATGGCGGGGCCATCGCCCTGGGGCATCCCATCGGCTGCAGCGGCACCCGGATCATGGTTACCCTGCTCTACGAGATGCAAAAACGCCAGGCCCAGGTGGGGCTGGCCGCTCTCTGTGCCGGCGGCGGCATGGGCTTTACCATGATCGTCGAACGCAGTTGGTATTACTGATTCATCCCAGCAAACCCCGGGAGACCGCTATGAATGACCTCGCCGACATTCTGATTAAAAATTTTCCCAAGAACATCAATTTGGAGGATGGCACCGCCATTATCTTGCGTCCTTTGCTGAAAGATGATGAGCGGGCCTTCCTGGCCTATTTCCAGAGCCTGGCCCCGGAAGAGAGAGTGGAACTGAAAGAAGAGGTGACGGACCCCAAGGTCATCGAAAACTGGATGGAAAACCTGGACTACGACATCGTGCTGCCCCTGATTGCCCTGGATGCGGGCCGGATTATCGGCGCCGCCTCGCTGCAATTCAACCTCAGCGCCTGGACCAGGCACCAGGGCGAGGTGCGCCTGTCCACCGATCCCCAATACCGGGCCAAGGGCCTGGGGACCCTGCTGATGCAAACCCTGGAGGAGGTCGCGGTCAAAATGGGTTTGGAGCAGCTCACCGCGGAGATTCCGCCGAAATTGGCCAAGGCCTTTTACCTGTTTGAAAAAATGGGATTTGCCAAGGCTGCGGTCCTGGAAGGCTTTGCCATGGATAAGGACGGCCAGGAATCGGATATCGTCTTGATGATCAAATCGCTGGCGCCGGCCGCCAGTGAGGTCCCCCATACCTGAGGCAGGCGGGGTGCGCCTCGGAGATTTGCTCCGGCGCCGGCCAATCTCGATTATCTCCGCCGCCCCTAATAAAATTTCTGCGGCCGGAATCCTTTCCGGATCAGGAGGTCGTGATGTCCTACCATAATGTGCTGTTCGCCGTCGCGGACGGCATCGCCACCCTGACCTTCAACCGCCCCGAAAGGCTGAATGCCCTGAATGCCGAGACCATGGCGGAGGTGGCCGCGGTCCTGGATCAGACGGCCCAGAACCCGGAGATCCGGGTCTTGCTGATGACCGGCCAGGGCCGGGCCTTCATCGCCGGGGCGGACATCAATGATCTTTCTCAAGTTCGATCCCCTGGCGGCCAGGCAATTTGCCGATGTTGGCCAGGTAGTGGCCGCCAAGCTGGAGCAATTGCCCATCCCGGTGCTCGCTTGCGTCAATGGCTTTGCCCTGGGGGGCGGCTGCGAAATGGCCATGGCCTGCGATATCATCTATGCCTCGGAAGAGGCCAAATTCGGCCAGCCCGAGATCAACCTGGGGATCATGCCCGGCTTTGGCGGCACCCAGCGCCTGGCCCGCCTGGTGGGCAAGGGACTGGCCAAGGAGTTATGCCTCACCGGCCGCATCATTGACGCCGCCGAGGCCAGGGCCATCGGCTTGGCGGCCCGGGTCTTCCCGGCCGCGGGCTTCATGGAGGAATGCACCCGGGTGGCCCGGGGCCTGGCCGCCAAAGGGCGTCTCTCTTTGCGGGCCGTCAAACAGACCATTGACCGCGGTTTTGACCTGGATTTGAAAAACGCCTGCGCCCTGGAGGCCGATGCCTTTGCCCTGTGCTTTGCCTCTCCGGACGCCCAGGAAGGCGCCGCGGCCTTTCTGGAAAAGCGCCCGCCCAAGTTTTTATAAAATTTTTCGATCCAGCCGTCTCTTTTGACTCAGCTTAAGAAAGGAGAACCACGTGGAGGTCATAGTCTTGCTGAAGCAGGTGCCGGATACGGAAACGGTGATCAAGATCGGGCCCGACGGTAAATCCATTGCCGCGAGCGATATCAAATGGGTCATCTCGCCCTACGATGAGTATGCGGTGGAGGCGGCCTTGCGCCTCAAGGACAGCCAGGGCGCCAACGTCACCATTCTGAGCCTGGGGCCCCAGCGCGCCGTGGAGTCCATCCGCTCCGCCCTGGCCATGGGCGCCGATCAGGGGATCCTGGTGGATGACCCGGCCACCGAGGGCAGCGACGCCCTGGGGAAGGCCCGGGTCCTGGCCGCGGCCTTGAAGCAGCTCCCCTTCGATCTCATTGTTTGCGGCCATCGGGCGGTGGATGATGATGAGAACCAGGTGGGCATCATGGTGGCCGAGCTTTTGGATATTCCCCATCTGGCCCTGGCGGTGGCCCTGGAAGTGGCGGAGGGCCGGGTCCGGATCGAGCGGCCCATCGAAGGGGCGAAATTAAAATTGGAGGCCCCGTTGCCGGCCCTGGTCACCCTGGGCGGCGCCCATGCGGTCTGGAATCCCCGCTATGCCTCGCTGCCCGGCATCATGAAGGCCAAAAAGAAACCGCTGGAGATCAAAAAACTCGCAGATCTGGGCCTGTCCCCGGAGCAGGCGGGGGCCGCGGCCGCCCGGGTGCGGGTCGCCTCCCTGGAGCTGCCGGTGCCCCGGCAGGCCGGAGTCCTGGTGCCGGGCGATACCGCCGGCAAGGCCCGGGAGTTGGTGCGCCTGCTCCATGAAGAGGCCAAAGTTATCTAGGCGAGACTGAGGAAATTGTCGGGTGGGCGCTGCCCACTCTATATCCTATATAACAGATAGAAACGCCACGTAGGGTGGCACTGCTCACTACTGATAATCCAAAGGTTACTTCCGATGGCGGAGGCAACCTTATGGCACAGGGAGTATGTGTAATCACCGAATTCAGAGGCGGCGCCTTTCGGCGGGTCTCATTTGAGGTGGCCAGCGAAGGCCGCCGGCTGGCCGCGGCCCTGGGTGAGCCCCTCACGGCCATTGCCCTGGGGGACGGGGTGGCGGCCGCGGCGGCCGATTTAGGCCACTATGGGGTGGAGAAGGTTTACGCCGTGGACCAGGCGCTGTTGAAAGATTACCTGGCCGAAACCTATGCGCCGGTGGCGGCCGAGATCCTGCAAACCTTGCAACCCAAGGTGGTGCTCTGCGCCGCCTCGGTGGACGGCAAGGATCTGAGCGCCCGGCTGGCGGCGCGCCTGGGCGCCGGCCTGGCTCAGGATTGTACGGCCTTGAAGATCGAAGGCGGCGCCCTCCGGGCGCAACGGCCGGTCTATGCCGGCAAGGCCCTGGCCTGGTATGAGTGGGCCGACGGCGCCTGGCCCCAGATGGCCTCCTGCCGCCCCAATGTGATGGCTTGCCTGCCGCCGGATACCTCCAAAAGCGCCGCGGTGGAAATCCCGGCCGTGACCCTGCCGGCTGCCGCCAGGTGCCGGGTGCTGAGTGTCGAGGCCGCGGCCGGCAAGGTTGACCTCGCCGAGGCGCAGATCATTGTCTCGGGTGGCCGCGGCATGAAGGGGCCGGAGAATTTTGCCATCCTGGAAGAGCTGGCGCAACTCCTGGGCGGCGCCGTGGGGGCTTCCCGCGCCACGGTGGACGCGGGCTGGCGCCCCCACGCCGACCAGGTGGGCCAGACCGGCAAGGTGGTCACCCCGACCCTCTACATTGCCTGCGGCATCTCCGGGGCCATCCAGCATCTGGCCGGCATGGGCTCCAGCAAATTCATCGTGGCGGTCAACAAGGACCCCGAGGCCCCCATCTTCAGCAAGGCGGACTACGGCGTGGTGGAGGACCTCTTCCAGTTCGTGCCGGCCTTGATCGAGGAAGTGAAAAAACTCAAGGCTGCCTGTTAATCAGCAGCCCGTTACCAGCAGCCAGCCGATTTTTTAACTGACTACTGACTACTGGCTACTGGCTACTAATCACGCGGGAGGCGTTATTCATGCAACCGGGGTATTTTCCCGCCAATCTCCTCTTTGGACTCCTCTTTATCGCGGCCCTGGCCTTTTTTCTGTTCACCGCCTATAAGCTCTACCGCATCTTGCGGCTGGGGCAGCCGGAAGACCGCTTCGACCAACTCGGCCGGCGCCTCCGGGGCGTGGCCGCCTTCGTCCTGGGGCAGCGGCGGGTAGTCAGAGAACCGGCCGGCTGGGGACACTTCTTCATCTTTTGGGGTTTTATTATCATCACCATCGGCAGCCTGGAGACCTTTGGGGCCGGTTTCTATCATGGTTTTGCCTACTGGAAGTTTTTGGGCAAGCCGCTTACCGCGGTCCTTTACCTGCTGCAAGACCTGCTGTGCGCCGGCGTGGTCATCGCCCTGGGCGTCTCCCTCTACCGGCGCTTTGTGGTTAAACCCGAACGCTTGCGTTTTGACGATCAGCAGGCGGCCAACCTGGATGCCGGCATCATCATCGGCATGATTCTGGTGTTGATCGTGCTCCTGTTCGGGGCCCGGGCCGTGGAATACCGGCTGGCCCAGGTGGAGCCCGGCCACTACTTCCCCCGGGCCGCCTTCATTTCGGTGGCCCTCTCCGGGATGTTTGCCGGCCTGCCGGAGTCGAGCCTGTTGGCCTGGCACAGCCTTTTCTGGTGGGGCCACACCCTGGTAATCCTGGGCTTCCTGGTCTATATCCCCTTTTCCAAGCACCTGCACATCCTCGGCGCCATCCCCAATATCTTCTTCCGCCGCTTCCGGCCCCTGGGTGAGCTCAGCAAATTGGACCTGGAAGACGAGACGGTGGAGACCTACGGGGTTTCCAGGGTCGAGGAATTTACCTGGAAGCAGCTCCTGGACCTCTACGCCTGCACCGAATGCGGCCGCTGCTCCGAGAACTGTCCCGCCAACCTCACCGGCAAACCCCTGAGCCCCAAAGAGACCATCCATCACCTCAAAAAGCACCTGCTGGCCAAGGGAAAACTGCTGCTGGAGCAGGGGGCAGCCCAGGATGGCCCGCCGCGGCAGGACGCCGCCGCGGAGCTGAGCAGGGCCCTGGTGGGCGAGGTCTGCCTCCCGGACGAGATCTGGTCCTGCACCACCTGCGGCAACTGCATGGAACACTGCCCGGTGTTCATCGAACACGTCCAGAAGTACGTGGATATGCGCCGCTATCTGGTGCTCATGGAGAGCCGTTTCCCGCCGGAGGTCCAGACGGTGCTGCGCAACTGGGAGACCAACTCCAACCCCTGGGGCCTGGCCTTCGCCACCCGGGGCGATTGGGCCAAGGGGCTAAAGGTGCAGACCCTGGCCGAGAATCCGGAGGTGGAGTACCTGTTTTACGTGGGCTGCACCGGCAGTTTCGAGGAGCGCGGCAAAAAGGTCACCGCCGCCATGGTCCGGCTCCTCCACCAGGCCGGGGTGAGTTTCGGCATTCTCGGGGCCGAGGAGAAGTGCTGCGGCGAGACGGCCCGGCGCATCGGCAACGAGTACCTGTTCCAGTCCATGGCCGCCGAACTCACGGAAATCATCAACGGCTACGGCATCAAAAAGATCATCACCACCTGCCCCCATGGGTACAATTGTCTGAAGCACGAGTACCCCCAGTTCGGCGGCAACTGGGAGGTTTACCATCACACCGAGTTTCTGGCCCGGCTCCTGGGGGAAGGCCGGCTGCCGCAGCCGCGGCGGCGGCTGGATAAAAGGCTCGCCTTCCACGACTCCTGCTATCTGGGCCGCTATAACGGTATTTATGCGGAACCGCGCGGGGTCTTGCAATCGATCCCGGGATTGCGCCTGCTGGAAATGGAGCGCCACCGGGCCAAATCCTTCTGCTGCGGCGCCGGCGGCGGCAGGATGTGGATGGAGGAAACCCTGGGAGTGCAGAAAATCAACGAGGCCCGCACCGCCCAGGCCCTGGCCCTGGATCCGGAGCTCATTGCGGTCTCCTGCCCCTTCTGCGCCAGCCGGCGAGATTCTCCTGCTCCATCAGCGTGCGCAGTATAATCCCGACCCTTCCACACCGGCGCACCTAGGAGGATGGACATGACGCGCAGATTGGGGCTCCTGTCTCTGCTCGCGGCGCTGCTCTGGGTCTCCACGGGCATGTCGGGCCAGGACCGGTCCGGCGACCGCGCGTCCGCCGTCCACGGCCAGCGGCGACTGGCCGCACTACACCGCCGACATCCGCGGCACGAAGTACTCGCCGCTCGATCAGATCAACGCCTCCAACTTCAACAAGCTCGAAGTCGCCTGGCGCTTCAAGACCGACAACCTCGGCCCGCGTCCCGAGTACAAGCTCGAAGGCACGCCGCTCGATGGTCAAGGGCGTCGCTCTACACGACCGCCGGCACGCGCCGCGTCGGTCGTCGCGCTCGACGGCAAGACCGGCGAGCTGATCTGGGCGCACAGCCATGCGCGAAGGCAAGCGCGCCGCCGATCGCGCCGCGCCAGCTGTCCGGCCGCGGCGTCGTCGTACTGGACCGACGGCAAGGGCGACGAGCGCATCCTCTACGTCACGACCGGCTACCGCCTGGTCGCGCTCAACGCGAAGACCGGCGCGATCGATCAGCTCGCTTCGGCAAGGACGGCGTCGTCGACCTGAAGGACGGCGCCGTGTTCGGCAACGGGCCAGCAGATCGATCTCGAGACCGGCGAGATCGGCCTGCACTCGACGCCGACCGTCGTCGAAGGACGTCGTCATCGTCGGCTCGTCGTTCAAGCGAAGGCACGACGGTCGATGACGCACAACAACACCAAGGGCCTGGTGCGCGCGTTCGACGTGCGGACCGGCAAGCTGCTCTGGACGTTCAACACGATCCCGCGCCCGGGCGAGTTCGGCAACGACACGTGGGAGAACGAGTCGTGGGCGATCAACGGCAACACCGGCGTGTGGACGCAGATCACGGTCGACGAGGAGCTCGGCCTCGTCTATCTGCCGGTCGAAGACGCCGACGTCGGACTACTACGGCGGCCATCGCCCCGGCAACAACCTGTTCGGCGACAGCCTCGTCTGCGTCGATCTGAAGACCGGCAAGCGCAAGTGGCACTTCCAGATCGTGCACCATCCGATCTGGGACTACGACATGTCGTCGCGCGCCGATCCTGGTCGGACATCACCGTCAACGGCACAGCCGATCAAGGCCGTCGCGCTGCCGAGCAAGCAGGCGTTCCTCTACGTGTTCGATCGCGTCACCGGCCAGCCGGTCTGGCCGATCGAGGAGCGGCCGGTGCCGCAGTCCGACGTGCCGGGCGAGAAGACGTCGCCGACGCAGCCGTTCCCGACCAAGCCGCCGGCCTACGCGCGCCAGGCGCGTCGACGATCGACGATCTGATCGACTTCACGCCGGAGCTGCGCGCGCAGGCGCTCGAAGCCGTCGAAGCGCTACACGGCTCGGGCCCGATGTTCACTGCCGCCGGTCGTCAGCAACGTCGAACGGGCCGCTCGGCGCGATCGACATCGGCAACGCCGGCGGCGGCACGAACTGGCCGGGCGTCGCGCTACGATCCGGAGACGCACATCGTCTATCGCGCAGGCGAGCAACGCCGGCATCGCGCCGCTCGGCCTCGTCGCGCCGCCGCCAGGACTTCTCCGACATCCGACTACGTGATCGGGCATCGCGGGCCAGCCGTTCCGTCGAAGTGATCGGGCCGGGCGATCGGCAGCGCGGCCGACGCGCCGCGGCGCGCGCGCGCAGGCCGCGCCAGCGCGCCGCGCCGCGGCCGCCGGCGCCGGCGCCGGCGCCGCGGCGCGCCGCCGGCGGCGGCGGCGGCGGCGGCTCGACGGTCGCAGGGCCTGCCGCTCGTCAAGCCGCCGTACGGCGTGCTCTCGGCGATCAACCTCGACAGCGGCGAGCTCGATGTGGCAGGTGCCGCACGGCGACACGCCGGACAACGTGCGCAATCACCCGGCGCTGAAGGGGCATGAACATCCCGAAGACCGGCCAGCAGGGCAGCGTCGGCGTGCATGGTCACCAAGACGCTCGTCGTCATCGGCGATCCGCAGGTGACGACGACGCCGGAGCATCCGCGCGGCGCGATGCTGCGCGCCTACGACAAGACGACCGGCAAGGAAGTCGGCGCGGTCTGGATGCCGGCGCCGCAGAGCGGCTCGCCGATGACCTACATGGTCGACGGCAAGCAGTACATCATCGTCGCGGTCAGCGGCGGCAACTACTCGGGCGAGTACATCGCGTTCGCGCTGCCGGCTCGATGATAATGCGCCATGACCGAAATCAGCCGACGCCATCTGCTGCTCTCGCTCCCCGCGCCTCGCCCTCGCGCCGCGCTTCGCGCCGCGCCTGTTCGCGCAGGCGGCCGCGCCGCCGCTGCGCGTGCGCGGGATCAACCACATCGGGCTCGCCGTGTCCGACGTCAAGCGCTCGGTCGATTTCTACCAGGGGCTGTTCGGCATGCCGGTGCGCGGACGTCAGGGCGCGATGACGCTGCTGCAGCATCGGCGCCGGGCCCGCAGTTCCTCGCGATCGCGCCGGCGGCCGGGCGGCGCGGCGCCGAGCATCACGCACTACTGCCTCGGCGTCGAAGGCTTCAACGTCGATCGCGCGCTCGCCGCGCTCGCGGCGCGCGGCGTGCGAGAAGGCGCAGCGCGCGATCGGGCCGATGAAGGCGCTGGTCGAGTCGCGCGGCCCGGACATGAACGGCGCGAAGGAAGGCACCGCCGAGCTAGCTTCGGCGATCCCGACGGCATCGTCTGCCAGCTGCAGGACGCCGGCTACTGCGGCGGCGCCGGGCCGCTCGGCAACATGTGCGGCGCGCCGGAGCCGGCGCCGAAGGGGCTGCTCGCGCTGCGCGACTACAGCCACCTGACGATCTTCTCGACCGACGCGCAGCGGTCGAACGCGTTCTATCAGGATCTGTTCGGCTTCTCGATCCGTTCGTATCAGGGGCCGACGGCGCCGACGCTGGCGGTCGGGCCGACGGTGCGAGTTCCTGATGTTCACCGGCGGCGGGGCGCCCGCGCGCGGCGGAGCGCCGGCGCGCCGCCGCGTCCGGCGAGCATCAACCACGCGTGCATGAACATGGACGCCTTCAAGCCGGACGATGTGATCGAAGACGCTCGAGAGCTTCGGCCTCAAGCCGCGCGAGAGCGCGCAGGGGCCGGTCGGTCCGCTGCGCCACTACATCTCGATGCGGATGGAGAACCGCGGCGGCGCGCCGGAAGGCACGCCGGAGCTGTACTTCACCGATCCCGACGGGCTGCTGATGCAGCTGCAGGACACGAAGCTACTGCGGCGGCGGCGGCTACCTCGGCGACGTCTGCAAATGACGATCGCGCTGCGGGCGCTGCGGCTGTCGCACTGTGGCCGCGTCGCCGCGCAGATCGCCGCAGGTGGTCTTCGGCGGCGACGTCGTCGTCGTGTCGGGGGAGCTCGCGCATCACTGCCTGACCAACGAGCTGTTCCACATCGACGAGCTTTGGATGCAGGTGAGCCGGACAGGCATTTCACCGCTGGCTGTCGCAAGGGCATCGCGGGACGTGTCGATCATCCTGACGCGGAATCCCGAGGCGTACGGCGACCGGCGAGAACATCCGCATCCTCACCGGACGGCTGATCCACCAGACGGTGCCGTCCGAGTCGCCGATCATGCACATGATGTTTCTGCAGGACGAGGAGACGGGCAGCGTCGGCGCCGTCACGTTCCAGACCGACGACCAGGTCATCGCGCAGAAGTTCGACGCGTTCGAAGACCGCGACGTCAGCATCGTCATCGAGATCCCCTGACGTGTCGTCCTGAGTCCTTCGTTCCGGGTGCTCGGTCCGTTCGTGGTCCTGCGTCCATCGTCCCCGTAGCCCGCGCACCAAGGACCCCCCGGACCCCTATTTCTCCCCGATGACGAGCGTCTCCGGCGACGGGAGCGCGTGGCGCGTCGTCACGGCGAAGCCGGCGGCGGCGAGCATCGCGCTGAGCTCGCCGAACGTGTAGGCGTCGCCGGACGGCGTGCCGCCGAGCATCTGCATCGCGAACGACGCCGCGGCCGGCGGGCTCACGCGGTCCTCGTTCGGGACGAACTCCAGGATCGCGACGCGCCCGCCGGGGTTGAGCGACGCCCCGATCTTCCGCAGCAGCGACGTGCACGTCTGCGTGTCGAAGTGGTGGAGGAAGTTCGTCACCAGCGCGAGGTCGTACCCGCCGCCCCAGCTGACGGCGAAGGCGTCGCCGGGGCGCGTCGAGTACCGCGCGCCGACGCCCATCCGGTTCGCGTTCTCGACCGCCGCCTCCAGCACGCCGGCCCAGTCGACCGCGACGACTTCCGCCTGCGGATTGCGCTGCGCGACGGCGATGCCGAACAGGCCGTGGCCCGCGGCGATGTCGAGCACCTTCATCCGCACCGCCGCGGCGACGTCGAGGATGTCGGCGATCGCCTGCGACGCCGGCATCATCATCGGGGCCATCGCGGTCGCGAACGTCTTCCACAGGGGGTTCTCGTCGGCGACGGTGCTCTCGGCTTTCGGCACCGACCCGCGCCGCACCGTGGCGGCCAGGTCGTCGAAATGGTGGACGACCTCCTTCGAGGCGAGGAACGCCAGCGTGCCGCCCAGGTACGCCGGCGACTGCCGGTTCAGGAAGAGTGAGGTGTCCGGCGTCAGCTGGTAGCGCCCGCCGTCCTTCGTGAGGAAGCCGAGGATCGTCAGGTAGTCGCAGAGGATGCGCGTGCCGCGCTCGGAGGCTTTGCAGGCGGCGGCGATCGCCGGCACGTCGTGCGCGCCGGCGCCGATCGCGGTGAACAGATCGAGATCGACCGCGGCGCGCAGCGCGGCGGTCTGCTGATACGCGCCGGCGGTCGTGAAGAACAATTCGGGAGACGGAGGATGCGGTGCGGTGGACATGGAGGGGGATTATAGTCCGCTCGAAGGAGCGGGACGCACGGGGGCCGCAGAATCAGCGCGGCGTCATGCGCTGCGTCGCTTCGCCGATCAGGCGATCGAGGTTCGGGTACGCCGGGTTCAGCTTCTTCGCCTGCTGCCAGCTCGCGATCGCGTCCGCGTAGCGTCCCGCCTTCGCGGCGATGACGCCAAGATACACCAGCGGACGGGCGTCGTTGGGATCGAGCGTGCGCGCGTCCTGCAGGCTGCGCGTCGCCGCCTGCGTCAGCCCGATCGACGCCTGCAGCCAGCCGAGCGACGCCTGATCGGACGCCGAGTCGGGAAACGCCCTCAGGCTCTGTCCGTACTCGGCCTGCGCGTGCGTCAGCGCCGCGCCCGCCGGCCCGCCGAGCGCCACCACACCCAGACCGAGCAGCGCCTCCGCCGTCTTCGCGCGGACGACGCGCGAGGAGTCCTCCAGGCGCGCGACGAGCGCGCCGGTTACCGCAGGGCCGCCGACGATGCCGAGCGAGCGGACGGCGGCGATGCGGACCATCGCGTCGGGATCCGCGACGGCCGACGCGAGCGACGTGCGCGCGGCCTCGCTCGACGACGCGGCGGGCAGCCGTCCGAGGAATCCAGCCGCGCTCGCGCGAAGAAACGCCGGTTGCGCCAGGTCGATCGCCAGCGCCGCCAGCGCATCGACCGATCCGGCGTCGCCGCTGCCGCCGCCGTAAATGGCGCCGGTCGCGCGGACCGCCGCGTCGCGCCGCGTGCCGTGGCCGTACCAGCCGTCCATCGTCGTCGCCGCCCACTCGGGCGAGCGGTCGTCGTGGCAGGTCGTGCACGCGTTGGGGATCCCGTAGCGCGCCGTCAGCTCGGGCACCGGCGGCGCAAAGGTGTGATCCGCCGCCGCGTGAGCATGCGCCAGTTGACGTCGCTCATGTGGCACGCGATGCAGCGGCTGCCTTCCGATGTCGCGCGCATGATGCGTGTGCGTCGACAGGTCGGCGATCGTCTTCGCCGTCCCGGTGACGTCAGCCGCTCCAGCGCGGCCGCAGCCACCCGCCCTACCTGCCCCACCCGAGCCAACCGTGTGGCACTGCGTGCAGAGGCGATCGCTCTCCTCGATCGGCAGCTTCAGCGAATGCGCGTTCGCCGAACCATGCGCGACGTGGCAGTTCGTGCAGGCAATCGCGCCGGCGCGGAAGCAGCCGGACTGCGCCAGCGCCTGCGGCCGGTTGAAGCGGCTCGGGCGGCCGTCGGGCCAGAACTCGCCCTGGGGATCGCTCTCCGGAATCGGATCGCTGATGAGCGCCGGTTCCACGAAGTCGTCGAGCCGCTCGCCGGGCGTGAAGCCGAGGAAGTAGTTCGTCTTGTTGCCGTGGCAATAGGCGCACGTGTCGAACACCTGCCGCCGCGTCGCGCTCCTCATCGAGACGATGTGCCCGGGCGGGTTCGCGGCGTGCGCCGCGCCAGGCCCATGGCACGATTCGCAGCCGATCCCCATCTCGGTCCAGGTCGTCGCGAACGTGCGCGAGCCGAGGTCGAAGTTGCGCTGGATGTTGGTGGCGTGGCAGTTGAAGCAGTTGATGTTCCACAGCTGCCGGAGATCGCGGTTTCCGTCGGGGACCGGCACGATCTCCTTCCAGTCGAGCCACCGCTGCCACGCGGTGTTCCAGAAGAGCGGCAGCACGTAGATCCGCCCGTCGGGCATCTCGAGAGGTAGCCCTGGAACCGCTTCGCGCCGAGCGTGTAGTCGACGGGGAACGTTCGGGATTGGCGGCCGGCGCCGCCGGCCGCGTGATCGAGACGGCGTAGTGCCCGCCGGCCTCGCTGACGCCGAACGTCCGGCCGTGCTGGGTGAACGGCGCGCCCTGCCGGAAGTCGCCTTTGACGATCGCCTGGTCGATCGGCTTCGTCATCTGCACGTGGAGCGACTTCTTCCACGCCGCGTATTGCGCCGCGTGGCACGCGCGGCAGCTTCTCCGAGCCGGCGTAGGCCGACGCCGCGGGCGGCGCCGGGCTCTGCGCGCCGAGCGCCATCGTCAGCCAGGCGACGGCGAGTCCGGCGGCGAGGAGGCGGGAGGCGCGCGTCATTTGCCGCCGATCCGGATGTTGCCGCTCACGACGTCGAATCGACACGACCGGGGCGCCGCGGCCGAGCGTCGCCTCGCCGAAGCGCGGCCCGAACGTCGTCTTCAGGTGCGAGCGGGATGTCGGACTGGATCGCGCCGCCGAGCGCGAGCGCGAGGATGCGCGCGTTCGCGGCGGCGCCGCGAAGGTGAGCGTCACGTTGCCGTTGAACGCGCGCAGGTGGATATCCCTTCGTCGGCGAGCTCGGCGCGATCGAGGTGGACGTCGCCGATGCTGGTCGTCAGGCGGATGGCGCCGCCGAGCGAGGCCGCCGCGATCGATCCGTGATCGAGGCTGGCGCGGACGCCGCCGCGCAGGTCGCGGAGCGACATCGCGCCTTCGAAGAAATCGGCCGAGGCGATCGGCGACGCGGCAGGAGCGTGAACGATATCGAACCACGCCGCTGCGCGTCCTTCCCGTCGCCGTCCTGGACCGCCGCGATGCGCAGCCCCGCCGCGTCGGCGTCGATGTGGCGAAACGCCAGACGCGGCGTCGAGCGCCGCCTTGTTGCGAACGATGTCGACTTCGACGTCGGGCGATCACCGATCGGCGTCACGTCGCCGACCGTGGCGCGAATCGAGATCGGCGTGCCCGGCGCGAGGTGTAGCGTGCGGACGAATCGGCCGGACGCGGGGGACGGCTGACGCGCGGCGAACGCGATCGGCACCGAGCAGCAGACCAGCGCGGCCGTCGGGATCGGGTCCCCGGATCTTGTGGCGGAATCTGCGGGACAATGGACCTTCCAACGCTGATTCGGACGGTAACAGGTGTAGACTTTGCAGGATTATAACGCGCGGAGTTAAGGAGCCCTGAATGAAAGCCTTACTCGCGGCGGCGCTCGTCGTCCGATTCTTGCTCCCGCCGCGGCGCCTCGCGCCGCGTCGGCCTCGACGGCCTCTGGGACGCGACCATCGTCGCCGGCGGCGTCGAGATCCCGTTCCGCTTCGAGATCGCGACGAAGGGCGCCGAGCGCGCAGGGCTTCTTCTTCGAGGGCGATCGCAAGGTCGGGTCGACGTCGGGCACGCTTCGCCGACGGCACGCTGAAGCTCGACTACGATTTCCTCAACACGACGCTCGAGCCGACGCTCGAGGGCGATCAGCTGAGCGGGACGTACATCGAACAAGCGCCCGAACGCGCGGCCGCAGGAGGTCCGCGACGCGCCGGTTCACGCCGGTCGCCGCGGATCCGACGCGAACCGCCGCAGCTCGCCGGCAACTGGGAGATGCGGCGCAAGGCGGAAGAGGCCACCGCAGCCGCGCGACACGCGCACGTGGCACCTGTTCCTGCGGCAGTCGGGCGCCGAAGTGTCGGGCGCGATTCTGCGC
This sequence comes from uncultured delta proteobacterium, assembly GCA_963808395.1. Lineage (GTDB taxonomy): Bacteria > Desulfobacterota > Desulfobaccia > Desulfobaccales > 0-14-0-80-60-11 > JAPLJC01. Next base: position 71,572 of record CAWEFJ010000026.1, read on the forward strand.
GTCGACGGCGACACGGGCACGCTGGTCGGCCACTGGCAGAACGGCAAGCTGGTGCTGAGCCACTTCGCCGGCGAGCGTCCGAACCTCTTCGAGGCGACGCGCCAACCCGGACGGCACGCTCGCCGTCACGCTCAACGGCAACGCGCACTATCTGGTCGTCGCGCAGCAGCCGAGGCGCGCGCCAAGGGCATTCCCGAGCCGCCGGATCCGTCGCGCTACACGAACGTGAAGGATCCGACGGCGCCGTTCCATTTCAGCGTTTCCCGGACGTCGACCGGCAAGATGGTCTCGGACACCGACGCGAGGTTTCGCGGCAAGGTGGTCATGCTCGCCATCGGCGGCAGCTGGTGCCCGAACTGCCACGACGAGGCGCCGTTCCTCTCCGAGCTGTACAGGGACTACCACGCGAAGGGGCTCGAGATCGTCGGCCTGATGTTCGAGAACGATCCGGATCCGGCCGGCTCCGCCCGCGCGTGCAGTCGTTCATCAAGCGCTACAGCGTGCAGTATCCGCTGCTGATTCGCCGGCACGACGCAGCACGCCATCGCGCGAGAAGCTGCCGCAGCTCGTCAACTTCGGCGCGTATCCGACGACGATCTACCTGGGGCGCGACGGCCGGGTCCGCAGCGTGCACGCCGGCTTCGCGAGCCCGGCGACCGGCGAGGAGCACGTGCGGCTGAAGCAGGAGATGCGCGAGCTGGTCGAGCGGCTGCTGGCCGAGAAGACGCCGCAGGGCTCCGGCGCTGCGCCGCGCTAGAACGCTTCCTGGATCCCCAGGTAGAGCCCGCGCGATCCGTCCTTGCCCCACCCGTAGTCGACGCAGAGGTTCGTCCGCGATTGCTTGTTCAGGAGCACACGCAGGCCGAGCCCCGCCGCCGGCGCGAACTCGTCGAACAGCTTCGTCCCCGCGTCGCGTTGTCGACGCGTCGTCGTGTTGGCGAACAGCGACGAAGCCGAGCAGGCCGTTGCGGGTCAGCGTGCCGCGGTACTCCACCTCGCCGTACGCGAGGTGCTCGCCGCGATAGCGGCCTTCGCCGTAGCCGCGCGCCGACCGGCCGTCGGCTGCCGGTCGCCGGCAGATCGAAGTACGGCGCCGCGCCGCTGACGACGTTGTCGCTCAGGAACCAGAACGCGAGGCTTGGCCGGCCGTCCGGCGTCAGCTTGCGGTACGTGCGCACGTCGATGGTAGAGCTCCTGCCACGTCGAGTCGCCGCCGAGGAAGCCGTCGAAGAAGGTGCGGTAGGCGGTGCTGGCGAGCCAGCCGCGCTGCGCGTTGATGCCGTTGTCGCGCGTGTCGAACAGCAGGCCGACGCTCATGCCGCTCGACGTCTGGTGGTCGGGCGGCGAAGCCGTGCTGCTCGTTGTATGCGTCGTACGCCGACTGGTCGAAGGCGGCCTGCGGCGCCGTCGCCCGGCCGCACGTCCGCGTGCGCGCTGACGTTGATGCCGGCGCCGACGAACAGGTGCGGGCGGACGGTCCGGTACGCCGTCTCGTAGAGCTCGAACGCGTCGTATTTCAGGTTCTCCGCCGCTCGACGGCGAGCGCGTCGGCGCCGAGCGCGTACGTGTTCAGCGACGTCCACGACAGGCGGTTGTCGCCCTGGAGGAACCAGCGATCGTCGGCGGTGAACATCGCGAAGCGGACGCCCGAGAGCACCTGTTCCTTCTGCGACACGCGCAGGCCGCCCGACACGGACGAGATGTGCGTGGTCGCCGGATCGCCGCTGAAGAACGCGAGGTTGCTGTTGAAGCCGCCGCTGAGGCCGGTCGACGGCTTCGAGCCGATCGTCGGCGCCGCGACGAAGAAATGTTCCTTGGACGGCGTCGGCAGGTTCGCGCCGGGATCGCCCGCCAGCGGATCGGCGCGGCCGTGGCGCAGGAAGTGCCACAGATCGCCGGCGTCGAGCGTCGGCTCGAAACGTCGGACGGCTGCTGCCGCTCGGCCACAGCCGGCGGCTGCGGATCGGGCTGCGTCCTGCGCGCGCACGCCCGCGCGGCACGGCCGCCAGCAGCGCGGCCCAGAGACAGAAGGATTTCATCAAGACTTCCAGTTGACCACAGATTGGCGTTGAGACGAACAAGAAACGTGAAGCGCCACACTTTTTTCGAACTTTGCAGCAGCATCTCCCGTATGTAGAAGAGTATGCGTCTGTCCCATATCTCCGTCGCCTCATCCAACTTCCCGTCTTCACGACCGTGGCGGTCCTGACGCTGGCGATCGGCATCGGCGCGAACGCGGCGATCTTCAGCGTCATCGAAGGGGTGCTGCTGAAGCCTCTGCCATATCCGCAGCCGGATCAGCTCGTCGTGCTCGATCACGCGGCGCTGGGACTGAACCTGCCGCACACGGGCGCCGCGCCGTTTCTCTACTACACGTACCGCGAGGACGGGCGCGTGTTCCAGGACGTCGCGATGTGGACCGGGCGACACGGTGAGCGTCACCGGCCTGGCGGAGCCCGAGGAGGTCCGCTGCATCGACGTCACCGACGGCATGCTGCCGATGCTCGGCGTCACGCCGCGCTCGGACGGCTGTTCACGAAACTAGACGATTCGCCAGCCGGCGCGGAAACCGTGATTCTCACCGCCGGCTACTGGCGGTCGCGATTCGGCGGCGATCCGTCGGCCATCGGCCGCCGCATCCTGCTCGACGGCAAGGCGCGCGAGATCATCGGCGTGCTGCCCGACGTCGTTCCGCTTCCTCGATCAGAAGCCGTCGATGATCCTGCCGCTGCGGTTCGACCGCGACAAGGTGCGCCTCGGCAACTTCAGCTTCACCGGCGTCGCGCGGCTGAAGCCGGGCGCGACGCTGGATCAGGCGTCCGCCGAGATGGCGCGGCTGCTGCCGGTCGCGCTGACCCGCTTTCCGCGCGTTCCCCGGTTTCAGCACCAAGATGTTCGACGATGCGAAGCTGACGCCGAACCCGCGGCTGCTGAAGGCCGACGTGATCGGCGACGTCGGCTCG
>CAWEFJ010000027.1:0-7342 GCA_963808395.1 uncultured delta proteobacterium
GATCTCCAGGTCTATGGGTTCCCATAACTAATTCTATATTTGGATTTCTTCCTTAATTATCTCAGGTATTTTTTAATAAAAGGACAAGAGCCGTCATACAAAATGATAGGTGCAAGGCATCTATTTTAATTTCTGCCACCGCCTTACTCTTCGTAATATTTTCTCAGGGGCGGCGAGAGTCGGGCAGCCGGCACAATTGATGATACCGATTAATTCCAGAGGTTCGTCCGCCGCATAGCGTTCAAAAAACCCTTTCTTTTCCTCATATCGCCCAGGCACACGATAGAAGCGCAATTACATTCTTGAGTGCAGTTTGAACAAGTAATAATGCCGATTCGTGCCATGTTTGTTTCCTCCAGGCCGTAGGCCGTAGGGCGGAAAGCGCAGCGCATCCCGCCTTCACAGTCTTATGCCGCAATAGGTCTCGCCTTTTTCCTCTCGTTCCCCAGCTCCGGCTGGGGAACCGGAATGCCGCGGCAGGCTAAAGCCTGCGGCTAGATTTTTCTGGTATCAGCCGCCGTCCTCCTGCTTCTCTTTTTCTTTGAGATTTAAGGTCCTTTTCACCAATTCCTTCTCATGCTCAAAATTGACCGCCCGTTGGATGGCGATCCTTTGGGTCATGGGCGGCCCGGCGCCATGCCAGGTGCCCACCCCATGCTGGCCCGCGGTCCAATGCTGCAGGAGTTTGTGCACCTTCATGATATTCACCGCCGGCTCCTCCGACCCGAAGCTGTAAAACTCCTCCACAAAGTCTTTGACTTCGGGGTTGTGCAACTCTTTCAGGGAGGGCAGGGTGACGACCAGCCCGCCACCGATGTCCCCGGCCAGCGCCATCACCCGCCAAAAGGCCTGGCAGATGTTTAACTTGGCCACATTGCCCATGAGCTCGTCCGGCAGAAAGACCCCGGAGCCCGGCGGCTCTTCCCGGCCCTGGCGGGCGGCCGCCTGGCCGCAAGCCCGGCCGGTCTCCCGCAGCACCACCATCTCGGTGATCTGCTCGTTGATGTGCGCCACCTTTTCCAGGCCCTTGTATTCCTGGATCAATTTGGACGCCCCGATGATCTGGTTCATGAAGCCCACCTTGCAGGTGCCGCCGCAGGTCATGCGATGGGTCCGGGCAAAGCGGGCCACCAGCTTGCCGGAATATTTGAACTCCCCGCAATGGAAGACCCGCTCCCAGGGCACAAAGACATTATCAAAGATCACCATGGCGGTCTCCCGCTGTCCGAAGACCGGATTGCCCAATTCCTCCAGATCGTCAGCCAGGTCCCGCTCCGCCGAATAAGGGGAATATTGGCAGACATAAGTGAGGCCCTGGGCGTCGCTGGGGGTGGCGAAGGCCACGGCATAATCGGCTTCCGCCTCGGAATGGGCCCCCTGGGGGAGCACCACCAGTTCATGGGAGGCGTAGGCGCCGCTGATGTTGATCTTGGCCCCCCGCACCACGATGCCCTTAGCGTTTTTCTCCACGACCTTGAGGGCGAGATAGGGGTCCGGCCAATCCACGATTTTCTGGCTGCGGCTGCCCCGGGGCTCGGTCAGGGCCCCGGCCACGGAGAGATCCTGGCGCTGCACCTTCTTGAGGAATTCCAGGAACCGCGCCCGATATTCGGTGCCCAGGTCCCGGTCCATCTCCCAGGTGGTGCTGGCCAGGGCATGAAAGGCGTCGTAGCCCACGCACCGGTAAATGCAGGTCCCCAGCATCTCGGCGGTAAAGGTCCCGGCTTCCGCCTTTTTCACCAAATCCTCGATGCTGGCGCTGACATAGGTGTAGCGATTCACCACCTCATTCACCAGGGGCGAAAAGCAGGTCATGATTTCCCTATACTTCGGGTCCAGGGCCCAGGCGTAACTGGCCTTATTGGCCTCCACCACGGTGCGGGTGTTTCTATTTTTCAGGATGTCGGCCACCCGCTTGCCGTTCATAAAGACCTTCGGTTTGATCTCCTTCAGACTGGCTTCGAACTGCTCAGGGGTCATCAGGGCCATGGGACTTGCCTCCTCCTGCGGTATGGGCGCCGAAGAAAATTATGCTGCGCTAAAGCTCGATGCCATATTTTTCCAGGCGATAGATCAGGGTGGGTCTGGAGATGCCCAGGAACCTGGCGGCCCGGGTCCGGTTGCCGTTGTTCAGCTTCAGGGCCTGGATGATCAAGCCCTTGATCAATCCGTCCAGGTTCAGACCCGCCGCGGGAAGTTTCATCCCCGGTTCCACCGCGGCCTGGACGCGGTTTTCCGGCTGCGTCAGGCCCAAAAAGGTGAGGTGGGCCGGTTGGATTTCCTGGCCGTCTTCCAGCAGGACCACCCTTTCAATGGCATTCCGGAGTTCCCGGACGTTGCCCCGCCACGGGTAATCCAGCAACATTTCCCGGGCCGCCGGGGAGATGGCGCGAAAATTTTTGCCGAATTTTTCATTGAAACTGTTCATGAAAAACAAGGTCAGGGGGATGATGTCCACCTGGCGCTCCCTGAGGGGCGGAATAGTAATTTGGGCCACATTTAAGCGGTAATAGAGATCCTCGCGAAAGCGCCCGGCCCGGCATTCCAGCTCCAGGCTCTTGTTGGTGAGGGCGATGATGCGGATGTCCACCTTCCTTTTCTTGGTGCCGCCCACCGGAAAGAATTCCTTTTCCTCCAGAAACCGCAGCAGCTTCACCTGGGAAGCAGGCAGGAGTTCGCTGATTTCGTCCAGGAGCAAGGTCCCGCCGTCCGCCATTTCCAGCTTGCCCTTCTTGCCTTCCTGGAGGCCGCCGGTAAAAGTCCCCCGTTCATAACCGAACATTTCGCTTTCCACCAGGTCCTTGCTGATGGCCCCGCAATTGATGATCACCAAGGGCTTATTGAACCGGGCGCTGCGGCTTTGGATGGTCCTGGCGATGACCTCCTTGCCCACCCCGGTCTCCCCTTCGATGAGCACCGTGGTGTCGTAACTCTTGGCCACCTTGTTGGCAAACTCGATGGCCTGCTTGATGGCCGGGCTTTCGCCGATAATATTGCCGACGTTGAATTCCTTGAGGTAATTCTGGCGCAGTTCCTCCACTTCCTTCTTGAGCTTCAGATTCTCCAGGGCCTTTTCGATAATAATTTCCAGCTCTTCAATTTCCAGGGGTTTCACCAGGTAATCATAGGCCCCCATTTTCATGGAGGTGATGACCGTTTTCACATCTTCATAGGCCGTCATCATGATCACCAGGAGGTCCGGCGCCAGGGCCTTGATCTGTTTCAAGGTCTCTATGCCGTCCTGGCCGGGCAGGCGGACATCCAGCAGCACCAGGTCCACGGAACTCTTCCGGAGCAGGCCCAGGGCATCCTCTCCTTTCCCCGCCACCAGGGTGTCATACTTTTCGGCCAGGACATTCTTGAGAGAATTCTGGAGCAGCTTGTCGTCGTCCACAATCAGGATTTTATAGCGGGACATCTAGTCCCCCGGCTGGATGGAAGTGGGAACCTCAAGATAAAGGTGGTCCCCCGGTTCTCTTCGCTGGCCACGTCAATGGAGGCATGGTGCTGCTCCAGGATCTTGTGCACAATGGACAGGCCCAGCCCGGTGCCTTCCGACTTGGTGGTGAAAAAGGGATCGAAGATCTTGGAGAGGTTGGCCGGAGGGATGCCGCAGCCGGTGTCCATAATGTGCAGGGCCAGGTGCCGGCAGCGTTTCTTCTGATCCTTGCCGATGGTGCTTTTGATCCTGATGCCGCCTCCCTCGGACATGGCCTCCAGCCCATTCAGCAACAGGTTGACCAGGACCTGCTGAATCTGGTGTTCGTCAAACACGATCTCGGGGAGGTCCTCCGCCTGGTCCAGCTTGACCTCGATTCTCTTCTTCCGGAGTTGGGAATCCAACAATAAAATGGAATTCCGCAAAACCCGGGCAATGGAGCCGCGCTTCAGCGCCGGGGTGGAGGGCCGGGCAAAATCCAGCATCCCCTTCACCAGGCTCTTGATCCGGTCGATGCCTTCCAAGGTGTCGGAGACGATATTTTTGGCGGCGTCATCCAGGGCCAATTTTTTCGAGAGTATCTGAACATTTAAGCTAATGCTGGCCAGGGGATTCCTGATCTCGTGGGCGATGCCGGCCGATAGCTGGCCGATGGAGGTCAGGCGGTCCATCCTCCGGATCAACTCCTCGGTCCTCTTGCCCTCGGTCAGGTCCCGCACGATGAAGACCACGCCGAACCGATTGTCTTGATGGTCCCGCAGCCAGGAAGAGGTGATACCCAGGGTCAGCGGGCTGCCGTCTTTCCGGCTTTTGCGGATCTCCCGATCAATCAGTTCGCCCTGATCCACCACCTGATCCACCAATTGTACTATCTGTTCCCCGAAAACGTCAGCGACCTTTTGGCCGAGAACGTTTTTCCGCTTCAGGCGGAATAATTCCTCCGTCCTGCGGTTGATGGAGGTGATTTCCTTTTTCATGTTGATGGCAATGACGCTGTTGGGGGAACTCTCGAGAATATACTCCCGGAAGTTCCGTTCGGTCATGACCTGGCCATAGAGCCGGGCGTTTTTGATCAGGCTGGCGGTGTGCCCCGCGTAAATCACCAGCAATTTCAAGTCGTCCTCGGAAAAGGCCGCCTTGTTGACGCTGTCAACGTTCAGGACCCCCAACACCTTGTTATCACTGATCAACGGCGCGGCCAGCTCGGATTTGACCTCTTTGATGGCCTCCACGTAACGCGGCTCCCGGCTCACGTCCCGCACCAGGAGGGGCACGCCGTTGGCCGCGACCCAGCCGGCGATGCCCTCGCCCACCTTCAATCTGAACTTGGCGGTGTCCAGTCCCGGGTAGCCGATTTGGGAAGCAACGCGCAGGTGCTTGTGGTCGTTATCCACCAGGAGCAGGGCGCAACTGGAAGCCTTGGTGATTTTCAGGGCGCTGGCGCTGATGACACTGAGCAGTTTTTTGAGGTTAATGGCGGAACTGGTTTTCCGGCTGATTTCCTGGAGCGCCAGCAGTTGCTGGATCTTTCTTTGATTCTGCTCCTGCAGCCGGGCGTTCTCGATGATAATGCTGGCCTGGTTGGCAAAGGTGGAGAAGGAATCGATGTCCTTCTTGGTCATCTCCAATTTCTGGTCCCGGCGGTCCGCCACGATGAGCCCGATGGTATCTTTCTTGATCTTCAGGGGCGCGATGACGGTGGCCAGCCGCTTCATGTAGCCGCTGATCTTGAGGTCCAGGGGGGTGGCCCGGGGATCGTTCACCATATCCCGGGAATAGATGGTTTTGCCGTAGCGGGCCACCTTGGTGTCCATGCAGTCGTGGTCCGCCAGGCGATAAGGTTTGGTCAGGGCCCGCTCCGTTTCCTCCGGACTGAAGCCGATCAGGTACTTGCATTCCAACAGGCCCCGGTCCTTGTCGGTGAGAAAGATGCCCACCCGGATGAAGCCGAAGACCTGAGCGGTCTCCTGGACGATGCAAGTCAGGATCTTGTCCAGAGAAATGGGGCGGGTCAGCAGACTGCTGATTTTATGAATCGAAGACAGGAGCCGTTCTTTGGTTTTTAACTCACTCAGACAATTGGTTGCGCTGATCTTCCTGGACATGGCGTCACCCTGGCGTCCCGCGGCTTAAGGCCGGCGCTGAGAAAAACCCGATGAAATTATTATAAAATAAATCCTCCGCAACCTCAATCGCCCCCCTGGGGGCGCCTGCGCCCGCCGCGGGCACTGTCTGATATGCTACAGAGGTGAAGCTAATCCTCCTATTGACATAACTTGCGGTAACCTTTGCCTTTATCGCTAACTCTCCCGGCTGGCCGGACCTCTACGAAAAAAATGCAGCATATGCTGGAGCCGGCTCGGGGCCCCACTCTTCCCTAAGCAGATTTTTACGTTATATATCATCCTATTAGCCCAATAAACTCTGCTGGTATAGCCCTTGCAAAAATATATTGGGTCTAGCCCCATGGGCTGATGCGGCCACTTGGCCGCCGCCTGGGGTGAGAAGCCGCGTCGCCGGGCGGAGGCGAGAGGAAAAATTATGAGAGAAGTAGCGGTCTTGGGTGTGGGAATGACCAAGTTTGGGCCGTCCAGCTTGAGCCTCAAGGAGCTCTTTGCCGAAGCCGCCCTGGAGGCCATCGTGGAGTCCCATCTGACCTCCAAAGATATTCAGGCCCTGGTCATCGGCAATGTTCTGGGCGATTTTGCCGAAAGGCAGATGAATCTGGCCCCCTTGCTGGCCGACGAGATCGGTCTGGGGGCCGAACGTGCCGGCCACCCGGGTCGAAGGCGGCTGCGCTTCGGCCTCCGTGGCCTTTCGCGATGCCGTCATGTGGGTGGCCTCCGGGTTCTATGACATCGTCATTGCCGGCGGGGTGGAGAAATTCACCCACATGGGCACCCCGCAGGTGACCAGCGCCCTGGCCATGATCGAGGACAGCCTCTATGAGGAATTCACCGGCCTGACCTTTCCCGGGGTATTTGCCATGCTGGCCCACCAGTATGCCGACAAGTACTCCATTCCCCTGCCGGTCCTCAAGGAGCGCATGGCGCGGGTGGCCGTCAAAAACCACTACCACGGGACCATGAACCCCCTGGCCCAATTTCAGAAAGAGATCACCGTGGAGAAGGTGCTCTCGAAGCCCCATGGTTTGTGATCCGCTGCAGGTCTTCGACTGCTGTCCCATCTCCGACGGCGCCGCCGCGGTGGTCCTGGCCAGCCGGGAGATCGCCGAGAAGCACGTGGCCAAACCCATCAAGGTGTTGGGGGTAGGGCAGGGAAATGGCCGGCCTTATTCCCGGCAGAAAGACTTCACGGTGATGCGGGCGAGCCCGGCCTCCTCCTCCCAGGCTTACCAGATGGCGGGGATTGAACCCAGGCACGTGGACGTGGTGGAGTTGCACGATTGCTTTACCATTGCCGAAATTGTGGCCAGCGAGTGTCTGGGGTTCTTCGAGTTCGGCAAAGGCAGCCTGGCCGCGGAACTCGGCGAAACCCGCCTGGGCGGCCGCATCCCCATCAACCCTTCGGGCGGGCTCAAGTCCAAGGGCCATCCGGTGGGTGCCACGGGTTGCGCCCAGGTTTACGAGATTGCCAAGCAGCTCCGGGAGGAGTGCGGCCCCCGGCAGGTGGAGGGGGCCCGCATCGGCATGACCGATACCTTGGGCGGCACCTGCACCGTGGTGGTTAATATCATCCTCGGCCGCTAACCTGGGGGAGGTTTCATGTACAAGCTAACCCACGTCCAATACTTCGCAGCCTTGTAGGAGAATATTCTCAAGGGATTAAAGTGTCTCGACTGCGGGACCATCACCGTGCCTCCCAAGGCCACCTGCGACGAGTGCGGCTCCACCAACCAGGAGGTCACCCAACTGTCCGGGGAAGGCGCCATCCGGACCTTCA
>CAWEFJ010000028.1:0-52950 GCA_963808395.1 uncultured delta proteobacterium
ATCTCACTCTACGTATTGCTTGAATCTGGCGCCGGACCCGGACGGCCCCCTGGCGGCCCAGGTCTTCAAGACGGTGGCCGACCCTTACGCCGGCCGCCTCTCCATCTTCCGGATCTACTGCGGCACCATGACCGCCGACTCCACCGTGTTCAACGTCAGCCGGGCCGTCCCGGAACGATACGGCCAGCTCTTCCTGCTGGAAGGCAAGGGCCAGAAGGCGGTGGCCAGCCTCGGCCCCGGGGCCTTCGCCGCGGTGGCCAAACTCAAGGAGACGGTGACCGGCGACACCCTGGCCACCGAGGCCAATCCCATCCTGCTGCCGCCCCTGATGCCTTCCCAGACCATGGTCACCTTTGCGGTGGAGCCCAAGAAGCAGGGGGAGGAGGACAAGGTCTTCTCCTCCTTCTTCAAGTTGATCGAAGAGGATCCCTCCCTGTCCCTCAGCCGCAACGCCGAAACCAAGGAGATCCTCCTGTCCGGGGTGGGCGAGGTCCACATCGAGGCCACCGCCGAAAAGCTGAAGCGCAAATTCGGGGTGGAAGTCAACCTCAAGCCGCCCAAGGTCCCCTACCGGGAGACCATCAAGGGCACCGTCAAGGTCCAGGGCAAATACAAACGCCAGTCCGGCGGCCGGGGCCAATACGGCGACACCTGGCTCGAGCTGGAACCTCTGCCCCGGGGCGCGCGGCTTCGAATTCGTGGACAAGATCGTGGGAGGCGCCATCCCCAGGCAGTACATTCCCTCGGTGGAAAAGGGCATCACCGAGGCCAAGCAGGAAGGCATCCTGGCCGGCTTCCCGGCGGTGGACTTCCGGGTCACCCTCTATGACGGCTCCTTCCACGAAGTGGACTCCTCCGACATGGCCTTCAAGATCGCCGGCTCCATGGGCTTCAAGAAGGGCTGCGAGCAGGCCCAGCCCACCCTGCTGGAGCCCATCATGAAGATGAGCGTCACCGTGCCGGAAGATAATATGGGGGACATCATCGGCGACCTCAACGGCCGCCGGGGGCGGGTCCTGGGAGTGGAGGCCCAGGGCCGGCTGCAGGTGATTTCCGCCCACGTCCCCATGGCGGAGGTGCTCCTCTACGCCCCGGACCTGATCTCCAAAACCGGCGGCCGGGGCAGCTATACCGTGGAGTTCGACCACTACGAAGAGGTGCCGCCGCACCTGGCGGAAAAGGTCATCGCCGAGGCCCGGGCCGCCAGGGAGAAGGAGTAGGAAGGCAAGGAATTGGGGGAGGGAGCCGGGGCCCACGGCCCCCAAACCCCTCCCCCAACCCCAGATATTTTTGAAGTGGCACAGGCGTCCCACCTGTGCTTTAATTTCCTGGTTCCCCAGCTTAGCTTGGAAACCAGGGGAGATCATCCCCGGCGCTTGGCGTCTTTTCCTGAGACAACACCATGATATCCCCCCGCATCGCCCCAGGCCGAATTCATGCCGTCTCCCTCAGCGACCGCAAGGGGGTGGTAAAACACAACGTGCCGGCGGCCCGCCTGCTGGCGGAGCACGGCCTGGAAGGCGACGCCCACGCCGAAGGCGGCTGCCGCCAGGTGAGCCTGCTGTCCCTGGCCAGCATCCACAAGATGGTGGCCCGGGGCGCCGCGGTGGCCCCGGGGGATTTCGCCGAAAACCTGACGGTGGACGGCCTGGAAGTGATGTCCCTGCCGGTGGGGACCCGCCTCCGGGTGGGACCCAAGGCGCTGCTGGAGATCACCCAGATCGGCAAGGTCTGCCATAAAGGCTGCGCCATCCGGGAGCAGGTGGGGGACTGCGTCATGCCCCGGGAAGGAGTCTTCGCCCGGGTGCTGCAGGAAGGCCTGGTGAAGGTGGGCGACGCCATCGAGGTGCTAAATGTTCCGGGTAGGGATTCTGACGGTCAGCGATAAGGGGCACGCCGGGGAGCGCCACGACGCCTCCGGGCCGGAGCTGGCCCGGTTGCTGCCGGCCGCGGATTTCCAGGTGGCCGCCACCGCCGTGGTCCCCGACGAGTTGGAGGCCATCACCGCCCAACTGCTGGCCTGGTGCGACCGGGAACGGCTGGACCTGATCCTCACCACCGGCGGCACCGGCCTGAGCCCCCGGGACCTCACCCCGGAGGCCACCCTGGCGGTGGCCCAGCGGCAGGTGCCGGGCCTGCCCGAGGCCATGCGGGCCGCCGGCCTGGCCCGGACCCCCCACGCCATGCTCTCCCGGGGGGTGGCGGTGCTCCGGGGCTGCACCCTGATCGTCAACCTCCCCGGCAGCCCCAAGGGGGCCCGGGAAAACCTGGCCGCCATCCTTCCCGCCCTGCCCCACGCCCTGGAGAAACTGGGCGGCAGCCCCGCGGAATGCGGCGCCCCTTAAGGCATATTCAGTTACCCGCAGCGGGAACTTAGGTTTCTCCCTGGTGATACCGGGGGCAAGGCGGGCGGTAGGGGCGGGTTTTAAACCCGCCCCTACGCAAAACACTATTCCCTCCCCCTTGAGGGGGCGACAGCGGGTGGGGGTGGTGAAAAGAGATACGTAATATCCTATAGTTAACAACTACTGACGCCCCCCTCCCCCTAACCCCCTCCCCCCGTGGGGAGGGGGAATAGACGCCTTAACCGGTTTAACCGGACTTTTGCAAGACCCTCAGCTTAAGCTCAGTCCTCCAGGGTGGTCTCCAGGGTCTTGAGGATGGCGGGCAGGTGGCTCCCGGGCCAGAAGAGGCGCCGGCAACCGCGGCACTCGAAGAACCGGTCATGGTGGTGGAAGACGTGCTCCGGCACCCGGCCCTGGGCCTGCTCCCGGGGGATGGGGCTGAGCCTCCGGTTGCAGCGGCTGCAGCGGCTCAGGGGCTTGAGCTGCCGGGGGGCGACCTTGAGAAGGGACAGCACTTCCTGGAGTTGGGCCTCGGGGGAGACGGCCCTGATGACACAGCAGGTCCGGGCGCTCCAGTTGTTTCAGGGGCTCCTGGCGGGTCAGGATAAAGGTGTCCGGGTCCGGCGGCGGCAGGGAGCCGGGGCCAGGGGGCGCCAGGCGGCGGCAGTCGGCGTCGAAGCCGCAAAACCGCAGCCACTTGGCCAGGCCGCCCAGGGGCTGGTCCACCAGGAATTTCATGGCCCCGCAAACCCTCCTGGAAGTCAGCTCAGCCGCGCCGCGGGCTTTTGGTTTTTTGGGTTTTTGGTAAGCGCCTGCGGCCGCATTTTCCCCAAGAAGATTGCCCCACCAACCTAAAACCGGACGCCCACCTCGCTCTCTTAAGGGAGTTGAACCACCGCGACCCCGGGAGGCGGCGCCAGGGTCATCTCAGCCGGAGTCAAGGGCGGGTTGCGGCGCAGTTCCTTATAGGCCAGGCGCAGTTCCATCTTGGGGGTCTCGGTTTGGATGATGATCTGGCCGGGCAAATCCGGCCCCGCCTCGCCGAAATCCGCCAGCTTCAGGGTGAAACGCGGCTGGCTTTGGCCCTGGAAATACTCCTCCTGCACCGGGTAAAGACCCTGGCCCGCCACCCAAAGGCGCTCCTGAAGCTTGCCGCCCTGGGCCCATTCCAGCAGGTAACGGTCGGTGGCGGGGTCGTAATCAAACCGGTCCGGGGGGCCGGGGGTCAGGGGCAGGGCCCCGGCCAGCACCGGCACCACCTGGGACAGGGGGACCGCCGGGGGGATAAAGACCGCCAGATTTCGGGGGGTGGCCGGGCCAGTGAAAAGCTTCCCCTCATGGGGGGACAATACCTGGACCCGGCTGCCGTCGGTGGCAAAGCCCAAGAGGGTGCGTCCCAGGAGATCCAGGATGTCCACCCGGAGGCTCTCCGGGCGGCGGGCCTTGATGAGGATGGTGCCGGAGTAGTTGCGCTCCGGGCTCAGGAAGGTGATGCGGCCCCGGGCCTGTAAAGATTCCAGGGCCTGTTGCCGGTTATGGAGCCGGGCCAGGACTTCCTCGGCCGGCAGGACCGCGGGCGGCGGCGCCGGGGGCAGGGCGCGGCAGCCGGCCAGCCCCATCCAGGCCAGGAGCGCCAGCACTATTAGCCGGGCCGGCCAGCCGGGTTTCACAGGACCGATCCCTGGAGCAAATGCTCCAGTTTGTCGATTTTCTTCCGCAGTTCCCCGGGATTGGCATCCTCCTGCCCCAGGGCCCGGCGGTAGAGGCGCAGCGCCTCCCGGTGGCGCTGCAGGCGCCAGTAGACGTCGGCCAGATGTTCAGTCACCGTGCCATCCTGGGGCATTAGCCGATGGGCCCGCTCCAGTTCCACCAGGGCCTTGTCCAATTGCCCTTTCTTGTAATAGACCCATCCCAGGCTGTCGATGATCTGGCCGCTGTCGGGCTTGGCTTGCAGGGCGGCCCGGATTAATCGTTCCGCCTCATCCAGGTTGATTCCTTGCTCGGCATAAGTGTAGCCCAGAAAGTTCTGGGCGTCGGGGTTATCCGGGTTAATCTCCAGGACCTTTTTAATATAGATGATGCTTTCGTTCCGATCCTGCTTCTTATCGTAGAGCATCGCCAGCCGGAAATAGATTTCCTCGGGGTGCTCCACCTTGTCCAGCCCCTGCTTGAGGACCTCGATGGCCCGGTCCCAAAGGCCTTCCTCTTCATAAAAGTAGGAACTGGTGAGATAGACCTCCTCCCGGTCCGGGGCCACTTTCTGGAGGTCCTCCAGGATTTGGCGGGCCCGCTCCTTGTCCCCCTGGTGATACTGCAGGTAGGCCATACGAATGCGGGCCAGGATGAATTGCTCCGACTCGCGGCCCACCGATTGATATTCCCGGAGTGCTCCCCGGTTGTCGCCCTTTTCCTCCAGGGCCAGGGCCAGATAATAGTGGGCCCGATCCTGGAAGTGGGGATTGGCCAGCAGCGGCCGAAATTCCTTGATGGCGTCGTCCGGGAGTTTCTGTTCCAGGAAGATAATCCCGACATTGAAGCGGACCGCGGGGTCGTTTTTCTCAAATCCCTTGACCGTGGCGAAGGCCTTCTGGGCCTCGGCGTAGCGGTTGAGGATCAGCAGCAGGCGGCCGATGTTGGCCCAGGCCCGGGGGTTGTTGGGCTGAGCGCGCAAGACTCGATGGTACATGGCCAGGGCCCGGGTGTACTGTTTTTCCTTTTCCAGGACCGACGCCAGGTCGAAAATAGCCGGCACGAACTGGGGGTCCAGGCTCAGGGTCTTATTGAGTTCCTGTTTCGCCTCCGCCAGGTGGTCGGTGGCCAGGAAGAAGCGGCCCAGGTAATAATGGCCCACCACCGATTTCGGCTCCAGGCGCAGGATCTCCTGAATGGTGCGGATGGCCTGGGGAAAGCGGCCCTGCTGGGCATAGAGGGTGGCCAGGAACAGACGGGCTTCCCGGTTTTCCGGGTCCAATACCAGGATATGTTCGTACTCCCGGATGGCCTCATCCAGTTGGTTGAGGCCCACGTGCAAGCCGGCCAGCAGGAAATAGGCCTCCTGTTGCTGGGGGTCCAGCTTCAGGGCCTTTTCCACGTGAGCCAGGGCATTTTTGACGTCCCCCTGGCGCTGATAAAGGGAAGCCAGCTCCAGTTCCAGGCGGGCCGATTCGGGGTCTTCTTTGAGGGCTTCCTCGTATTCCCGGATGGCCCCGGGTTCATCTTCCGCCAGCAGCATTTTCTGGGCCTGGAGATAGTGGTAATAGGACAGGCCCTTGTTGGAGGTTTCCTGGTCCTCCGGGGAGGCGGCCCGCGGGCCCAGGCCAAGGCTGGCGCAGCCGCTCAAGCTCAAGGCCAGCCGCGAGACTCAGGATCGCCAGCCCGGCCCTGGCCTTAAGAGTTCGTCTGCGTTGGCCCCCAGAGGTTGGACCAGTGGCTCTCGATGCCGCCAAACTACCTCCCCCCAGACCCCGGGATCAATCACCCAGGGGATTGCGGTAATCTTCCCAATCGGAGATTTCTGACTTGAGGAATTGCCGCAGTCTTTTAATCAACCGGTCTTCGATCTGGCGCACCCGTTCCCGGGAGATCCGATGCCGGGCGCCGATCTCCTGCAAGGTCAGGGCCTTCTCCGCCAGCAGGCGCAAATCCAGGATATCCAGCTCTTTGTCGTTGAGTTCCCGGCGGAACTGGGAGAGCTTTTGGCGGAACAGGTCTTTCAGCTCCGCCTGGGCCAGGATCTCCTCCACCTGGGGCTCCGAAGCCGGGAGGAAGTTCTTGTGGTATTCGTCGGAGCCTTCCTTCAGGGGCGCGTCCAAAGAAAGCTCCCAGCCTCCCAGGCGCTGGTCCATTTCGATAACCTCTTCCTCCCGCACCTTGAGGGCGTCGGCCAGCAGCTTGGGGCCGGGCTCGAAGCCCAGGGCCCGGAGCTTTTCCTTCTCCCGTTTCAGGTTGTAAAAGAGCTTGCGCTGCGACTGGGTAGTGCCGATCTTCACCAGCTTCCAGTTGTCCATGATGAATTTAAGGATATAGGCCTTGATCCAGAAAGAGGCGTAATAGGAGAGCTTAATGCCCCGGTAGGGATCGAACTTCTTGATGGCGTGCATCAGGCCGATATTGCCTTCCTGAATCAGGTCCAGGAGGTTCTTCATCCAATATTGTTGAAACTCCAGGGCAATCTTGATCACCAGGCGGAGGTTGCTGGTGATTAAGTGGGAGCCGGCCTCCGGGTCCCCGGTCTCGCGAAACCGGCTGCTCAAGGTCTTTTCCTCTCCCGGGGTCAGGAGGGCAAAGCGGTTCGCCTCCCGGATGTAACGCTGCACCAGGTCGAGATCCGCGGGGATGGGAAGGTCCGCCTCCGGCTCTTCCTTCTCCTCTATTTCCGGGGCTACCTCCGGTTCCAGGATCTCCGTCAGCTCTTCCGGACACTCAGAAATTTCCAGTTCGTACTGGTCGCTCACTGTTGGCTTCCCGGATCGAGGAAAGGCCGCCCGTTACCAGGCGAGCCTTACGGGGATCCCGCGCTTCTGGAGATATTGCTTGATTTCTTGGATAGTGTAATTCTCGTAATGGACCATGGAGGCAATGAGGGCCGCGTCGGCCCGGCCCTGGGTCAAGACTGCATAGAGATGCTCCGGGGCGCCGGCCCCGCCGGAGGCGATGACCGGGATGGACACGGCCTGGGAAATCATCCGGGTCAGGGCCAGCTCATATCCGGCCTGGGTGCCGTCGGCATCGATGGAATTGAGGCAAATCTCCCCGGCGCCCAGGCGTTCGCCTTCCCTGGCCCACCCCAGGGCGTCCAGGCCCGTGGGGGTGCGGCCCCCATGGATCACCATCTCGTAGCCCGAAGGGATGGCCTCCGAGACCCCCACCTTTTTGACATCCATCCCCAAAACGACGCACTGGCTGCCGAAGGCCCGGGCCCCCTCGCTGATGAGCTGGGAATTCTCAATGGCCGCGGTGTTGACGCTCACCTTTTCCGCCCCGGCCAGGAGCACGGCCCGCATGTCGTTGAGGTTGCGGATGCCGCCGCCCACCGAGAAGGGAATGAAAATCTCCGCGGCCACCCGGCGCACCACCTCGATCATAATCTCCCGGCGGTCGCTGGACGCGGTAATGTCATAAAAGACCAGCTCGTCGGCTCCGGCTTCGTAATAGAACCGGGCCATGGCCACCGGATCGCCGACGTCCACGTTGTTGCGGAACTTGATGCCTTTGGTGGTGCGGCCATCCCTGACATCCAGGCAGGGAATGATCCTTTTACTCAGCATCGGCGCCGTCCCAGGCCAGGAAATTTTCCAGGATCTTCAGCCCAAAACGGCCGCTTTTTTCCGGGTGAAACTGGGTAGCCACCAGCGAGCGCCATCCCAGGACGCTGGGAAAGGGGAGGGCGTACTCGGTAACCCCCAGAACCATGGCCTTCTCGGCCGGCTCCGGATAGTAACTGTGGACAAAGTAATATTCGGCATCCTCCGGCAACCCCTGAAACACCGGATGCGGCTTCAGGAAGCGGACGCGGTTCCAGCCCATGTGGGGAATCTTCAACCCCGGCTGCCCGGGCAGCGCCCGGGTGCGGCCCGGGAGCAACCCCAGACAGGGGGTCTCGTTTTCCTCGCTGTATTCCAGGATGATCTGGGCTCCCAGGCAGATGCCCAGGATGGGAGTGCCTTTCCGGAAGCTCTCCTGCAAGGCCCGGTCCAGGCCCAGCTCCCGCAGGGTAGCCATGGCCTTGCCGGCCGCGCCCACCCCGGGGAACACCACCCGGTCGGCGGCCGCCACCTCCGCGGCATCCTGGGTCACCCGGCCCTCCACCCCCAGGGCCTTGGAAGGAGTTGACCACGCTGGTGAGATTGCCCGCCTGATAATCGATGATAACCAAAAAAGGATCCGTTACCTTATCGTGGAAATTTAACCAATGCGCCGCCCTGAGTCAATAAGCTTATCCTTACCGGGCCAAAATTCCTCGCAGGATAAGTTTAACATCTCCAAGCAGATTTGTCATGGCCCTGGACCAAATCCAGCCGGGCCGGGGCAGGGTCGTCCCCTCGCCGGCAGGTGGGGCGGGCCTCGTGCCCGCCACCCAGGGCAGGCAGGGATCCCTGCCCCACCGGAACCCCGCCCCTGCGGAGGGGAGCATGTAGGGTGGGCACTGCCCACCAAAACCAGAGATCTTTTTAAACTCAGGCAGGCCCGCCAGATATCATTTGTTGGAATTTACCTGCTATTTTCCTCTCCCCCTTGGGGAAGAGGGCAGGGTACGAGGGGATTTTGGCCGGACTCTCTTGCGGGGCGCACCCAGGTGTGCGCCCTGGCAATCCCCCCCCAGGTGTGTTATCTTAGCCGGTAAAATTTCCTGATGAGGCGAGGGCCATGAAACTGCTCACTGCCGCCGAGATGCGGGAGCTGGATCGGCGAGCCATTGCCGAGGTGGGGATTCCCTCCCTGGTTTTGATGGAGAATGCCGGGCGCTCCATCTATCAGGTGCTCCGGCGGGAATTTCCCGAGCTGGCCGGCGAGGTCGCGGTGCTGGCCGGCCGGGGCAACAACGGCGGCGACGGCTTCGTGGTGGCCCGCTACCTGGCCAACGCCGGGACCCCGGTGGCCGTTTTCTTGCTGGGCCGGCGGGACCAGGTGGGGGGCGACGCCCGGGTGAACCTGGAGATCCTGGCCCACCAGGGGCTGGAGGTGGTGGAGGTCCTGGAGGAATCCCATCTCCAGGCGGCCCTGGACCGCCTGGCCCGGGCCGGCTTGATCGTCGACGCCCTCCTGGGCACCGGTCTCAACTCCCCGGTGACCGGCCTGCTGGCCAGCCTCATCCAGCAGGTTAATCACCTGAAGCGGCCGGTCCTGGCGGTGGATCTTCCCAGCGGCTTGTCCGCCGACACCGGGGAGGTGCTGGGGGCGGCGGTCCAGGCGGAGGTCACCGTGACCTGCGGCTGGCCGAAAATCGGGCAGATCGTGGCCCCGGGGCGGGACTACGTGGGCCGCCTCTGGCAGGCGGACCTCGGCATCCCCCCGGACCTGGCCCGGGAGGCCAAGGTTTCCCTGGCCGAGGCCCGGGAACTGCGGGAACTGCTGCCCCCCCGCCCCTGGGACAGCCACAAGGGGACCTTCGGCCATCTCCTGGTGCTGGCCGGCTCGGAGGGCAAGACCGGCGCCGCGGCCCTGGCCTGCCAGGGGGGGCTCCGGGCCGGGGCCGGCCTGGTGACCCTGGGCGTCGCCCAGAGCCTCAACGACATTATGGAGGTGAAGGTCACCGAGGCCATGACCCTGCCTCTGCCCCAGGCGGAAGGGGCCAGGGCCCTGGGGCGCCAGGCCCTGGAGCCTATTGAGGCCTTTGCCCGGGGGTGCGCCGCCCTGGCCCTGGGGCCGGGCCTGGGAACCCACCCGGAGACCCGGGAATTGGTGCGGACCCTGGTGCAGCGCTTGGATCGCCCCATGGTGGTGGACGCCGACGGGATCAACGCCCTGGCCGGGGACCAGGAAAGGCCAAAGGAAAAAGGCCAAGGGAAAAACTTTTCTTTGGGGGCCGCCGGCCCTCGCATTCTCACCCCCCATCCCGGGGAACTGGCCCGCCTGTTGGGCTGCTCCCCTAAGGAGGTGCAGTCCCGGCGGCTGGCGCTGGCCCGGGAGACCGCCGGCCAATACGGGGCGGTGCTGGTCCTCAAGGGGGCCCAGACCCTGGTGGCCGCCCCGGACGGCCGCCTCAGCCTTAACCCCACCGGCAACCCGGCCTTGGCCAGCGGCGGTACCGGCGACGTCCTCACCGGCCTCATCGGCGGTTTCCTGGCCCAGGGACTCTCTGCCTGGGATGCGGCCCGCCTGGGGGTTTACCTCCACGGCCTCAGCGCCGATTGTTTCGCGGCCCAACACGGCCCCCGGGGCCTGGTGGCCGGAGATCTGCTGGCGCGGTTCCCCGAGGTCTTGGGCCAATTCGCCCGGGGCCTTATCCCCCTCGTTGAGGAAGGCATATGCTACAAGCGCGTGATATCATGACGAAAGCGGTGCTCACCGTCTCCCCGGAGACCCTGGTGAGCGACCTGGCCAAGACCCTGGTGGGTAAGAATATCGGCGGCGTGCCAGTGGTGGACGCCGACGGCCGCCTGGTGGGCATCGTCACCCAGAGCGACCTGGTGGAGCGGGCCCAGGAGTTGGAGTTGCCTCCGGCCATTAATATCCTGGACTTCCACCTCTATCTGCAGGTCCCCTCCCATCTCTTCCGCAAGGTGGAGAAGATGCTGGGCGCCACCGTGGCCGACATCATGAGCCCCAACCCGGTGACCGTCTCCCCGGACACCCCGGTGTCCCGGATCGCCGCCCTGATGGCCAAACAGAAGGTGCACACCCTGCCGGTGCTGGACGCGGGAAAGATCGTGGGGATTATCGGCAAGATGGACCTGGTCCGGGGCCTGGCCCGGGAGTGGGCCGCTGAGGGGGCCGGTGAGGCCCCTTGAATATGTGACCCAACTCACCCCGGGAGACCAGGAGCCTGGCGGCCCGCCTGGCGGCCCGGCTGGCCCCGGGGGATATCATCGCCCTGAATGGCGAACTGGGCAGCGGTAAGACCGAGTTCGTCCATGGCCTGGCCCAGGGCCTGGGGGTGCCGGCCTCGGCCGCGGTGGCCTCCCCCAGCTTCACCCTGGTCCATGAGTACCCCGGCCGGGTGCCGCTGGTGCACCTGGACCTGTACCGCCTGGAGGACCTCCCCGCCGAGCTGCTGCCGGACCTGGAGGAGTATCTCTCGGGGGAGCGGGTGCTGGCGGTGGAATGGGCCCAGCGTCTGGCCGGGCTGCTTCCCCGGGACTACCTGGAAGTGCGGCTGGCCATCCTCAACGAGAGCCAGCGGCAACTCACCTTCCTGGGCCACGGCCGCCGGGCGCGGGAATTGCTGGAGCATCTGAAACCGGAAACCGAAAGTAACAAACGGAAAACTGCCCCCTAGGAGAGCTTGATGGCCAAAATCAGCGCCCGGCGCCGCTCGCTGTTGGAAAATCCTGAAGAGGTCTTAAACCTGGCCCAGCGCCTGCTGGAGCAGGGGAAACTCCGCTGGAAGTGGCTGGCCCTGGGGGTGGCGCTGGTGGCGCTGGTCCTGGCCGCCTGGGTCATCCACGCCGGCATTAAGGGGCGCCAGGAAAGGCAGGCCGCCGCCGCCCTGGCGCAGCTCCGTCCCAAGCTGGCCGGAGAGGCCGGGGCCGAGGCCGCCCAGGCCCTGGAGCGGGTGGTGCGGGACTACCCCGGCAGCCGCGGGGCTCGGGAGGCCCAGTTGCTGCGGGCCAATCTCCTGTATAACCTGAAAAATTACCCCGAGGCCGCCAAGGCCTACGCCTCCCTGCTCCCCAGCGGCGACCCCGCCTGGGATGCCTTGCTCAACGAAAGTCTCAGTTACTGCTACGAGGGGCTGGGCGACTATAAAAAGGCGGCGGCAGCCTTGAAGGCCGCACAGTCACAGCTCCCCGGGGCCTTGAGCAGCGAGATCACCCAGCGCCTGGCCTTCCTCCTGGAACAGGCCGGCGACTATCCGGAGGCCGCGGTTTACTGGAAA
Source organism: uncultured delta proteobacterium (assembly GCA_963808395.1). Taxonomy (GTDB): domain Bacteria; phylum Desulfobacterota; class Desulfobaccia; order Desulfobaccales; family 0-14-0-80-60-11; genus JAPLJC01. The sequence continues at coordinate 11,884 of CAWEFJ010000028.1, forward strand.
ATGCTCCTGGATCAACCCGGGCTCGCCCCTGCTGGTTCCCTACCTGCAGGAAAGGATAAGGGCCGACGAGGCCCGGGGGAAGAAATAGCCGCACTCCGTCCCTCTTCACTTCTCGGCCGCCAGCCTGGCCTTTACCATCTCCAGGTTCAATTGCACCAGGGGCGCCAGCTCCTGGTCGCCGTAAACCGCCGCCGCAGGGCGGAAGGCCAGGCAGAGGTCATCTGCGCCGCACACCCGGTTCACCTTCACCCGGTAGCCCCGGGCCCGGGGCAGGGCCTGCTCCAGGTAGTTCAGGGCCTCCCCATACTTCTGCTCCTTGGCCATGACGGCCGCGAGATTGTTCAGGACCAGGGGGTTACCGGGGTCCTGCTGCAGGAGCTTTGCGAAGATGGACTTGGCCTGGTCCAGCTTGCCCGCCTCCAGCAGATCATAGCTCGAAACAAGCATCTGCTGGATCTTGGCCTGGTCGCCCTGCCCCGGGGCAGCAGTGGCCCAGGCCAGGAGCAGGCTCACCAGGAGCGGCAGCACGGTTAGCCGGGGAAGCCTCATCTCTCTCCCTCACTTTCACGGGGACCTGCTTTAAAAATAAGGGGGCAGAGGACCACTGTCAATCTCCCCAGCCCCCCGCGCCCGCTTCCAGCCTTTAGCGAAAACCGCCCCCCAAAAAAAAGGCCCCGGGAAGGGGCCAAGATGGGGCGGCAGTGGAAGGATCGTCTATCTCAGGCCCTTGCCGGGAATGGGACTGGCGGTCATCATCCCTTTGACCATCTCGATGTTCATCTTGATTAAAGGGGCCAGTTCCTGATTGCCCGCTGCTCCGGTGACCGGGCTGAGGGCGATGCAGATGTTGCCCACGCTGCACACCCGGTTGACCTGAACCATGTAGCCTTGGGCCTTGGGTAGGGCCTGATTCAAATAGGTGTCGGCCTTATCGAATTTTTTCATGCCGACCATCACCGCGGCCAGATTATTCAGGGCCAGAGGGTTGCCGGGGTCCTTAGCCAGGACTCCATCCAACAATTTCTGGGCCTGGGCGTATTTTCCTTGAGAGATCATGGTATAGCTGTCACTCAAGGCCTTGGTTTCATCCGCGGCCAAGGCCATCCCCGCCCCGCACAGGGCCAGGACCAGCGCCAGGCAAATCACTTTCATCTGCGTCCGTTTCATATCGCTCTCCCTTAAGGTTAAGATGCCGAATTTGGTAGCTGCGAGCCGCCCTTACATCGCAATATAGTTACTTTCCTCCGCTTGTCAAATAATATCCCCGGAAATTTTGGTCCCGAGGGTGGATTTTTCGGCAGTTCTCCCCTGGCGGCCCGAATTCCTCTGGGTCCAGCGCCGGGGGCACCCGGAGAAGTGGATTATTTAAGGGGTTGGCAAACCAAGTCCGGCGCCCCGGAGATCAGTCCCGCAGGCGGGGGTCAATGGCCTCCCGGATGCCTTCCCCCAGGAGGTTGTAGCTCATCACCGTCACCAGGATCGCCAGGCCGGGAAAGACCGAGAGCCACCAGGCGATCTCGATGTTGTCCTTGCCCATGGTGAGCATGTTGCCCCAACTGGGGGTGGGGGGCTGCACCCCCAGGCCCAGGAAGCTCAGGGAGCTCTCCACCAGGATGGCCCCGGCCACCCCCAGGGTGGCGGAGACCATCACCGGGGTCAGGGCGTTGGGCAGCAGGTGCCGCCAGATGAGACGGGCGTCCGAGGCTCCCAGGGCCCGGGCCGCCACCACGAATTCCCGCTCCCGGAGGGAGAGAAATTCCGCCCGCACCAGCCGCGCCACCCCCATCCAACTGGTGAGGCCGATGACCGCCATGATGTTCCAGATGCTGGGCCCCAGCACCGCGATCACCGCCAGGATCAGGAAGATCGTGGGGAAACAGAGCATCAGGTCCACCAGGCGCATGAGGATCTGGTCCAGCGCCCCGCCGTAGTAACCCGCCAGGGCCCCCACCAGCACGCCGATGAGGGTGGCGATCCCCACCGCCACGAAGCCCACCAGCAGCGAGACCCGGGCGCCGAAGATGATGCGGCTCAAGACATCCCGGCCCAGGGTGTCGGTGCCCAGCAGGTGGGCCGGGCTGGGTGGCATGAGCACCTGCTTCAGGTCAATAAAGTCGGGGTCGTAGGGGGCCAGCCAGTGGGCCAGCAGGGCCACGGCGCACAGCCCCAGGACCAGGGCCAGGCCGCTGATGGCCAGGCGGTTGCGCCAGAGCCGCATCCAGGATTCGCTGATTCTCATGATCATCCCATCCTGATCCGCGGGTCCGCCAGTCCGTAAGCCAGGTCCGCCAGCAGGTTGCCCAGCAGGGTGAGGAAGGCCACGATGACCAGCTCTCCCATGATTACCGGATAATCCCGGGCCATCACCGCCCACCAGAGCAACTGCCCCATGCCGGGAATGGCGAAGATGGCCTCGAAGATGACGCTGCCGCCAATGAGGCCCGGCAGGCTGAACCCCAATATGGTGATCACCGGCAGCAAGGCATTGCGCAGGGCGTGCTTGAAGATCACCACCCGCTCCGGCAGCCCTTTGGCCCGGGCGGTGGTGATGTAGTCCTGGCCGATCACCTCCAGCATGCTGCCCCGCATGTAGCGGGAGACGCCGGCCAGGCCCATGAAGGCGGACCCCAGCACCGGCAGGGTGACGTGGGCCCCCAGGTCGCTAAACTTTTCCCAGAAGGAAAGATGGGAGAAGCCCAGGGAGGTGAGGCCGGAGATGGGCAGCCAGTCCAGGTAGACCCCGAAGAACAGCATCAGCAGCAAGGCCAGCCAGAAGGAAGGCATGGCGAAGCCGAAAAAGACCAGCAGGGTGGTGCCTTTGTCGAACCAGGAATGGGCCCGCTGGGCGGCCAGCACCCCCAGGGGCAGGGCCACCGCCAGGATGATCAGCAGGCTCAGGAGATTGAGACCCAGGGTGACGCCGATGCGCTCCCGGATCTTGTCCCATACCGGACGCCGGTCCGGGGAGAAGGAGCGGCCGAAGTCCAGGCGGCTGACGCGTTTGAGCCAATCCCAGTACTGCACCTGTAAGGGCTGGTCCAGACCGTAGAGCTCCCGCAGGCGCTTCTGGGCCTCCACCGACGCCTTGGGGTTCATGGTGGTCTGCAACTCCGTGGGGGTGCCCGGGGCCAGGTGGATCACCAGGAAGGAGACCAGGGTGATGCCCAGGAGCATGGGAATCATCAACAGTAGTCTTTTGCTGAGATAGAGCCACATATCTGAGTTTCGAGTTTTGAGTTTCGAGTTTTCGAGGTGCAGGGGCGGACCCAGGTGTCCGCCCTTAGTCTCGAGTAGGGGCGACCCGCCGGGTCGCCCAATTGGTGTAGGGTGGGCACTGCCCACCATTTCCTTAAAGCGGCACGGGCTTCCAGCCTGCGATTGAGTCGCCCAATTCTTGGTTTCAAAACTTGGTTAATATTTAGCCTGAATCCGCTAGGGATGCAATGATTAGGAAAAATGCGAGATTCTTCGCTTTATATGAAAATGTAGCGCCTGGCGCCCTCGCCGCACGCGATAACCGCCGAGGGCGGCGGTTCTACCTTTTCATTTTTCGTTGTGGCCGTCAGGCCATCGTGCTTCGCTCAGAATGAATTTTTTGGGCAAAACGGGTTTTGCAATAATTTTTAGAGTTAATCTCAGATTGGTTCGTTCTCTGCCCTAGCCGAAGAACCCTGCCAGCGCCGCGGCCATCTCCTCCAGTTGCTCCGGGTGAAACCAGTGGATCTCCGGGTCGGCCCGGAACCAGGTGAGCTGGCGCTTGGCGTAGCGCCGGGTGTCCACCTCAAGTTGGACGATGGCCTCCTCCCAGGACCGCTCCCCCTGAAGGTATTGGCGCAAGTGCCGGTAGCCCAGGGACTGCAAGGGCTTCAGGTCCGGGGGATAACGCCGCGAGAGCTCCTCCACCTCCTGCAGAAATCCCTGGGCCAGCATGGCCGTAAGACGCCGGGCGATCCTGGCCTTGAGTTCCTCCCGGGGCAGCCTGAGGCCCAGCTTCAGGACGCGGTAGGGGCAGTCCCGGAAGCCATGGGCCTGGAAGAGTTCCGAGAGGGGGCGGCCGCTGGCCTCCATAACCTCCAGGGCCCGGAGGATCCGGTAGCGGTCGTGGGGGTGCAGGCGGTCCGCGGTGGTGGGGTCCAGGGCCGCCAGGCGCCGGTGCAGGGGCAGGGGCCCCAGATCGCCGATCTCCCGCTTCAGGCGCCGCCGGATTTCCCCCCGGGGCGAGCCTTCCTCCAAGAGGCCGTAGAGCAGGGACTTGAGATAGAGGCCGCTGCCCCCCACCACCAGGGGCGGTATGCCCCGGGCGTGGAGCGCGGCCAGCACGGCCCGGCCCTCCCGGGAGTAGCGGGCCGCGTCATAAGGTTCCGGGGGGGCGGCCACGTCCACCAGATGATGGGGCACGCGCCGGCGTTCCGCCGGGCTGGGCTTGGCGGTGCCGATATCCAGCTCCCGATAGACCTGGAGGGAGTCGGCGTTGACGATCTCCGCCCCCAGCCTCAGGGCCAATTCCAGGGCGACCGCGGTCTTGCCCACCGCGGTAGGGCCTAATAAGACCGCCACCTTATTATCATCAGAAACTGCCATTAAATGAATTATATCCGGCTTTTCCAAAACTGGGGGTAAAAGGGTAAAAGGGGAAAGGGGGAAGAGCTTAAATTTAGGCGGGGTTTTGAGCTTTTCCTTTCCCCGTTTCGCCTTTTCCCCTTTTTTCCTTTTCCCCTTTTATTTAGGGCGGCGGAAGCTCTGGTGGATGTCGCCGTAGGGGATCAGGCGCCACAGCGGGCGGCCGTGGGGGCAGTGGGAGGATACCGGGATTTCATCCAATTGGGCCAGCAGCGCCTGCACGGCCTCCTCTTGCATGGGGTCTCCCGCCTTGAGGGCCCCCCGGCAGGCCATGAACTGGCAGGCCTGCTCCCGGATCGCCTGGGGCGAGGCGCCGCCCTTCAAGGGGGACAGGGCCTCCACCGCCTCGGCCACCACCGCCTCCAGATCGGCGTGGCTGAGAAAGGCCGGGACCGCGGTGATCAGAAAGCTGGCCCCGCCAAAGTCCGAGAGGTCCAGGCCCGCCTGGGCCAGGACCTCCAGGTGTTCCCGGACCCAATCGGCCTGGGCCGCGGGCACCTCCACCACCTTGGGGAAGAGCAGCGCCTGGCGGGCCGCCCCCGGGCCCCTGGCCTTCAGGGATTCATAGAGCACGCGTTCGTGGGCCGCGTGCTGGTCGATGAGGATCAGGCCCTCCGGGGACTGGGCCAGGATATAGGTGTGCTTCAACTGGCCGATGACCTTGAGGTCCTGGAAGCGCCAGGCGCGGGGGAGGCGGCCGGCGTCGCCCCCGGCGCCGGGGCCGGCGCCAGGGGCCAGGGGGCCGCCGCTCCCCAGGAGGCCGGGGACGACGCCAGCAGCGAGGCCTCGGCCGCCCGCGGCGGGTCGGGCTGCACGGTCACCCGGTATCCGGGAGCCCCACCGGAGAGCGGCCCCAGGGCCTGGCGCAGGGCCGCCAGCAACAGGGCGTAGATCCGCCCCGGATCTTGAAAGCGCACCTCGGCCTTGGCCGGGTGGACGTTGACGTCCACCTCCGGGGCGGGGAGCGTCAGGTGGAGCACCGCCGCGGGATGGCGTCCCCGGGGCAGCAGGCCGGCGAACACCTCTTTCAGGACCGCCCCCAGAATGCGGTCCTGGACCACCCGGCGGTTCACCAGGAAGACCTGGAAGCGGGAGCTGGCCAGGGAGAAATCCGGGTCGCTGATCAGCCCGCTGACCTGCAGGGGGCCGGTCCCCAGGGACACCGGCAGCATCCGCGCCGCGGCCTCGGCGCCGTAGAGGGCCGCCACCCGGGCCGGCAGCTCCTGGGGGCCCGGGGCGCTTAGCAGCACCCGGGTGGGCGTCTTCAGGGTGAAATGGACCTCCGGATACCCCAGGGCCAGGTGGCGCACCACCTCCACGATGTAAGCCTGCTCTCCTTCTTTGCTCTTCAGGAACTTGCGCCGGGCCGGGGTATTGAAAAAGAGCTCCGCGGCCTCCACCTGGGTGCCGCCCGCCGCGGCCCAGGGAGAGGATTCTTGCAATTCCCCGGCCAGGGCCACCAGCCGGAAGCCGGGGGTCGTCCCCGGCGGGCAGGTGACCAGGGTCAAGCGGCTCACCGCGGCGATGCTGGGCAGGGCCTCGCCCCGGAACCCCAGGGTGGTGATGTTGAGGAGGTCGGCCTCATCCCGGAGCTTGCTGGTGGCGTGGCGCTCCAGGCTGAGGAGGGCCTCCTCCCGGGTCATGCCCCAGCCGTCGTCCACCACCCGCAGGCGCCGGCGCCCCCCTCCTCGATCTCCACCACCAGGGTCCGGGCCCCGGCGTCCAGGGAGTTTTCCACCAGCTCCTTGACCACCGCGGCGGGGCGCAGGATGACCTCCCCCGCGGCAATCTGGGCCGCCACCTGGGGCGTCAGAATCCGGATGGCCCGCGCTCTTTTTACCTCTTGCCTTGGCCCAGTCACTGGTTTATCATTTCCTCTGGAGGAGGGCTGTGACCCGGTTCTTCTTTAACCCGCCCCGCCGGCCATCAAGACGGCCTTCTTCTGGCCCGCGGGGCATTTTTTTGAGTTTTGAGTTCGTAGGGGCGACCCGCTGGGTCGCCCTGAGTTTCGAGTTTTCGAGTGGAATCTGGTGGGCAGTGCCCACCCTACAATCTCGAAACTTGGAACTGCTCACTGCTCACTGCTCACTGCTCACTGTTAATATACCAAAAAATCACAGCAGAAGGGAGCCTCGCATGGGCCGGGAGCGACCCGCAGCCGCCCCCCTGCCGTCCCGGGAGGAACTGCTCCTGAAGGCGGCCAAGGAGATCGTGGTCAAGTTCATCGAGGTGGGCCGCGTCTCCCCCGCCTCCTTTAGCGACACCTTTAACCTGGTCATCGACACCTTGCGCCGATCCCTTAAGGATTAAGCCAGTTTTCTGTTTACTGTTTCTGTTTTCGTGAAAAAGGCAGCCAAGGCCTTGGCAGAGACAGAAAACCGAAAACAGAAAACCGAAAACAGAAGAATGCGCCGCAGCGGCGGGCGGGCTCGGGACCGGCTCCGGCCGGTGAGCCTCACCCCGGGTTACCTCGATTTTGCCGAAGGCTCCTGCCTGATTACCTGGGGCCGCACCCGGGTGTTGTGCGCCGCCACGCTGCTGGAGACGGTGCCGCCCTTTCGTCTGGCCAGCGGCGGCGGCTGGGTCACCGCGGAATACGCCATGCTGCCCCGGGCGACCCACGGCCGCCAGGAGCGGGAGTCCCGCCGGGGCCAACTGGGGGGCCGCACCCAGGAGATCAGCCGCCTCATCGGGCGGTCGCTGCGGGCCGCGGTGGACCTCAAGGCCCTGGGAGCCCGCACCGTCATCCTGGACTGCGACGTCCTGCAGGCCGACGGCGGCACCCGCACCGCCAGCATCACCGGGGCCTTCGTGGCCCTGTGCCTGGCCCTGGAAGGGTTGCGGCGCCAGGGCCTGCTGGCGGCCCTGCCCCTTTCCCAGCAGGTGGCCGCGGTGAGCGCCGGCGCCTGCCGGGGTGAACTGTTGCTGGACCTGGACTATGAAGAGGATTCCCAGGCCGCGGTGGACGCCAACTTCGTGGGCACCGGCCAGGGCGAGCTCATCGAGGTGCAGCTCACCGGCGAGGGGGGACCCTTCCCGGCCCACCAGCTCCCGCAGTTGTTGGCCCTGGCCCAGGAGGGCCTGAAGGAGCTGTTCCACCTCCAGGAGGAGGCCCTGCGCCCATGGCTGCCCCTGTCCTGGTGATGGCCACCCGCTCCCCCGGCAAGCTCCGGGAGCTGCGGCAAATCCTGGCGGACCTGGAGCTGCGCCTCCTGGGGTTGGACGATTTCCCGGGACTGCCGGAGATCCCCGAAGAGGGCGCGACCTTCGCGGCCAACGCCGAGACCAAGGCCCGGGAAGTGGTGCGGCTCACCGGGTCTTCCGGCCCTGGCGGACGACTCCGGTTTGGAGGTGGCGGCCCTGGGGGGCGCCCCGGAGTCCATTCGGCCCGCTACGCCCGGGACCGCACCCGGCCGGCGGCCCCCGGCGACGCCGACAACTGGGGCAAACTCCTGGAGGAGATGCGGGAGATTCCCTGGGAGCAGCGCCAGGCCCGGTTCGTCTGCGAAATCGCCCTGGCCCTGCCGGACGGCCGCCTCTTCCGGACCCGGGGGGAGTGCCCCGGCCGCATCGCCCTGGCGCCCCGGGGGACCCAGGGTTTCGGCTACGACCCGGTCTTCTGGGTGGAGGAGTATCGGGGCCACCATGGCCCAACTGGGCCCGGAGGTGAAAAACCGCATCAGCCACCGGGCCCGGGCCCTGGCCGCCTTGCCGCGGATCCTGGCCGGCCTCCGGGGGGAGTTGGCCCGATTCAGTGAGAGTCGGGACGTGGCGCAGTCTGGTTAGCGCGCCTGCTTTGGGAGCAGGAAGTCGGCGGTTCGAATCCGCCCGTCCCGACCATTTCGTCCTTTGAGGCTAGGGTTTGCCATTGCTTTACCGGCCGCGCCGCGCCCTTAAAACCCTGTTCTCCTAAGTCCTCCTCTCCGCACCCGTTTCCGCAAATTAATCAAATATTAACCCAACCCAAATCCTATTTTTACTAACTCAGGGTAACCTACAGGCACATTCCCTTTCCCCTGCAGAAACGGCTGGGCTGATGGAGATCCCTTGATCCGGGGGCCTCATATTTCGCCCAGCCGTTTACTCTGGTGGCGGCAGGGACCAGCCAACCGCGTCCGCCGGCGGAAAAGACGCGGCAGTTCCAGGTGACCGGCAACCATTGACGCCGACCTCCGGGTTGGCCCGTGGGCGGGAATCTCCGGCTCATCCTGGCGGGGGAGCGGTCCAGGGGCTCCAGTAGCATCCGGATGAACCGGAAGGGAGAGCGGATTGATGGATACCCGGGCTTGCCCCAGATGTGATGGCGCCGCGAGTAATCACCGAACCATGTCCGCTGTGTCAGGGACAGCCGGAGAAGTACCCGGGCGGCTGCCCGCTCTGCGAGGGCGAGGGTTGGCTGGAAAGCGAGTGTCCCCAATGTGACGGCACCGGGAGCCTGAGCCCCGGAGAGTGAGCCAACCTGGAAGAAATACCGATCAGCGCCCAGATGCAGCCAGGATTAAAGTTATTGTGGAAGAACAGACGTTATGAATTAAATGCTAAACCGAGCGGCCCTCTTTTGCCATGACCATGCCAGAACAGATTGTCCGTGCTGCGGGAATGGGGCTCCCGCCCGTTTGCGGCGCAAGTTATGGATGCGTCTGCTTCCTGCCAGCCGGTATTATAAATGCGAGCGGTGCTGGACGAAATTCCTGGCCGTCGGGAGATGGACCATACGCTGGCGCTAGAAATTTAGAAAATTATTGCTCAAGGATGGATCCGAATAAGCTGCAAGTGAAGAAAGGCCAACAAATATGGCTGCCGGCCGTCATGGGAGGCAGCCAATTTTATGGGGGGGGACGGCTTCATGCCGCTCTAGGCAGATCAATGTGGGGATTGTGGGGGGGTGGACCAGAGAGTCGGGGGCCTGGATGACCAGACGGCCATTTGCGCTCCATGCGGCAGTCTGATGCTGCGCCTGGATGAGGACCTTTTTAAGCCTTATTTCGATAACCAGGATAGATTACCCAAGGTCAGCGTGGTAGCTGAGGATGGAGCATTCCTTGGAGAGAAAAGAATTTGTGGCCATGTTGATGGAAAGCCCCTTCTACTTCGATCTGCGGCCCCGGGAGCGGCTGTTGCTGGTGCAGCAGCACCATCAGCGATTTTCCCCAAAAGCTAGGGCAGGCAATGCGGCCCGGCCGCTAAAGGCGGCCCCGGAGCCTCCGCCGGAAGAGATGCCGGTAAAGTGACCCCCTTCTTCAAAGGAGGTCCTTCCGGCTTTTCCGTCAGTTTTAAGATTTAAAAAAAAAGAGAATCCGGCCGGCGGCTGGGGCGCCGCGGCCATCATCCCCCTAGTGGCGGGAAATCTTAGTTACTGAGGCAATTGGCCACCAGGTGGCGCAGCCCCGGCCAGCCGAAGGGCTTGAAGTCATACCCCTCATCTTTGACCAGGTAGGCGCCGACCGGGGACCTGACCTCGGGTCCGGGACGCAAAATGACCACCGCAATCTCCCGATTCAGCTCCCGGACCGCCTTCAGGAAGGGGCGGGTGTCGGTCCAACCATTGCTCAAGCAGGTGATGACCAGACGGAAATTGCCGGCCCGCAGGGACTGAAAGGCTTCCCGCGTTTCGCAAGTGGTCATGACCCGGTGGCCCGCTTTCGTTAAGAACCGGGCCAAAGGCGGAAAAATTTTCGAGCCGTCACTGATTAATAAAATGTCGCCGTGATGCATGGCTTTTCCTCCTGAATTCCAGGAGAGAGCCATCTCTCTCCTGAGGTTTTTCCAGGTGAGCCGGGGCCTCAGCCCTCTGCCCCTTATCCAATCCCGGAGTCGCCCTCTGCTGACCCGCACAGGCATAACTTTAAAGGGACTGGGTTAATATTGATTTAAGGTCTGGTTAATTTTTAGTGAATTTTTCTCGGGCGGTGGGGGGGGTGAAGCGAGGCGATGGCGGCTTATCGGGTCATGGCTGGACCCAGCCACTCCGGTTTAAGCAAGATTGGCAGCCTATCCGGCCGGTTGCCGGTGGTCGGCCCTTTCCTCATACATCTTCCAGGAGGCCTGGAAGGCCGCGGCAAAGGAGCGCTGCTTGACGTGATCCCGAGCCGCCCGCCCCATCTCTTTTAACCTATCCGGATCGGCCAGCAACAGATTGATGGCCTTGAAGAGCCCTGCTTCATTATCCCCCGGAATGATGACGCCGGTTTCCCCATGGATGACGCTCTCTTGCGGCCCCCCGGAATCGGTGACCACCACCGGGAGGCCTGAAGCCTGCGCTTCCAGGACCACGTTGCCGAAGGTATCGGTGGTGCTGGGGAAGACAAACAGGTCGCAGGAGGCGTAGACCTCGGCCAGCTCCTCCCCCGCCAAATAGCCGGTAAAGGCGCAAGCGGGGCCCGCCATCACCTGGCGCATCTCTGTCCAGATAGGGTCCGTCTCCCACGACGATCAATTTGAGCTCCGGGTGGCTGTGTAACAGGGTCTTGAAGACCGTGGCCAGGAGCGGCAAATTCTTCTCCTTGGAGATCCGGCCCACGTAAAGGAGCTTCAAGCCCTCCTTGACCTGATAGCGTCTTTCCAAGACGCCGTTGCGTTTGGACGGATGGAAGCGCTCGACATCCACTCCCCGGGGATAGAGGCGGATCTTGCCCGGGTCGATGCCTTTCTGGTGCAATTCTTCGGCGGTGCTGCCGGAGGGCACAAAGACCAGATCCATCTGATTGTAAAACCAGATGATGTACTTCCACATCATCTCCTCCATGGCGGGATCACCCGTTAAATATTGAGCATACTGGGGCAGGGCGGTGTGATAAGTGCCCCAGATGGGCAGGCGCAGCAGGCGGGCCACCCCCAAGGCCGCAAGTCCCATGGGGCCCGGAGTGGCGGTCTTGATATGGGTAAAATTCTGTTGATAACAGTAGTTGAGGATTTCGAACAAAGGTGGATGGAACAGTTTCAGTTCGGGATATTCCGGTAAATGAAAGACCCCGATGGGCGCGAAATTGCGAATCCCGGGCCGTTGCGGCCGGACCTCGGAATCACAGGTGACAATGGTGTATCTCTTCTTGGCGCTGACCGCGGCCTCCACCTGGCAGCGGAGAGTGAGTCCCACCCCGTTGACCTCATAAAAGGTGTCGGTAAAGTGCGCCAGGTTGAGTCGGTTCTTCCCATCCCCGGGGCCCGCAGAGGCCCGCTCGGAAAAACTGCGCAGGATTTCCGATCCCAGGCTCCGGTCCTTGGAGAAGGAAGAGAAGGCCGCCAGGTAAGGAGTCAACCCCAGATAAATTATCCCGGAAGAGGTCAGGGAGTTAACCAAATCCAGGAGATTGGCCCCGGTCACCGCCTGGCCGAAATGTTCGTGAAACTGCTTCAAGATGTTGGTGGAGATGTCATTGAGTATCTGGAACCACTGCAGCCCGGGCCGGTGCGGCGATTTCTGCGGAGCCTTGGTGGTTTCACTGATGATCAGAGACAGGATCGGGTCAGTTTGGCTGCCTCTCGCAGAACTCCTGAAAAAATATTTAACCTTGTCCCGATAGTATTGATACCTGGTGGGTAAATTTTTAGGTTGTGAGTCCGTCTGCAAAAATCTTTCGAAAAAATTGATGAAAATGCTGGAATCGGCATACTTACCCAGGTCGTATTTCTTTCTATAGAACTGGTAGGCGATGCTATACAGGTTGTAACCCAGGGTTAAGGGCGTGGAGGCCTGCCCCTGGGGCCTGGCCTGGCCGACATTGAGGCCGTGAAAGAAATGCCTCAAGGAGACCGCCCCCTCCACCTGGGTAAACATCCGGGCAATGTTGAGAGAACTGTGGTCATCGGAACCGCCGGTAAGATTCTTCTGCCAGGGGTTATGAATGGAGGGCGCGATCCCATACTTCTCAGCCAGGGCGTCCAGGTCAGCCGGGGTGAGTTGGGACAACAAGGCCTGGAGCCAATCATTCAACCGGGTATCCCGGGCCCCGTTCAGTTCGAAATTTTTGAAGAGCAGCAGAAACTTATCGAAATGGACCGGGGTCAGGCGATCGTTGACGGACCAGAAGGGATGGGCCAGGACGTGGGGAATCTGATTTTCTTGCAGATACTGCACCAGGTCAAAGATATTTTCCCTGGCCTCCTGCAGCTCTCGATGCTGTTTCTCATTAATATCGTAAACCAGGACGTGGGCCTTGCAGCGATCCTCCGGGAAATAGGTGGTCAATTCCTCGCTGATAAAGGTGTCGGGGAGGCCGGCGATTTCCAGGCAGCCGTCGATGACGTTGTGGTCCGTAATGGTTACCAGGGACATGCCTCGCTTTTTGGCAAGGCGGTATAGGGTCCGGGGCTCCGTATAACACTCCTGGCAGCCCAACTTTTGCAAAACCCATTGGGAGGGCCGGGTGGAGTATTTGGAGTGGACGTGCAGATCGATCTTCATAGTTCCCCCCTTTCTTGCAAGGATTAAGCGATTAAGACGGTCTCTCCGGCCCGGACTTTATCCCCCGGCTGGACCAGGATGCTCATCTCGGGCAGCAGCGGCGCCACCAGGTCCACCTGGGAGCCGATGCGGATCATGCCGAAGACCTCACCCTTGGTGACCTGCTCTCCCGGATTAAAATAACTATCAATGCCTCTGACGCTCTTGCCGGCGATTTGCACCACATAGTAAGAGAGCGCCTCTCCCTTAAATTGGCCCTCCATATTGGTTACCAGGCGTTCATTGTGGATGATGTGTCTGGAATTCTCATAAAAGGGCGCCCGTTTCAGCAGGGTCCGCCAATGCATGGGAGCCATGCAAAAATTCTTCACCTTGGCGGGGTAGTGCCGGATAAAGTTGACCTTCCCGGGAAGCGGGGCCCGGTTGTAGTGGACGCTGAAGGGGCTCATAAAGATGCCGATCAGGATTTTGGGAGAGGGCCAGGTCTTCCCGGACGATGTCGGTGAGAGTCGCCGGCAGCCCCTGCTTGATCATGATTACCTCTTGCCGGGGCGCCACCTTGGTGACATAGACTACGGTGCCGTCCGCGGGACTGACCAGGCTCTCTCCCGGCGGCGGCACCCGGGAGGGATTGCGAAAAAACCAGACGTAGCGCCAGTATAGATACCCCGTAAGCAGGGTCAGCAGGAGAGATATGGTCAGGTAAGTCAATGGAGTCTCTTCCAGGCGGAGGGGTCCAGGACCCGGACCAGGGCGACCCCCGAGGAAAAGGGAAAGTCGATTACCTCAAAAGATTCCTCCTCCCTCTTGATGAATTTCAACCATTTCTTCACCCCCGCATGTTTGACTAATTCCCGGAGGTAAATGTTGGTGTCGTGCAGAAAGATATAGGTATTCTTATGCGACTGCCCCAGGACCTTGATGAAATCGTATTTCACGTCTTTGTAGGCATGGCTGCCGTCAATGAAGGCCATATCCAGGGGAGGTAATTTTAGCTCCTGGAAACTGGGGAAAAACTCATCGCTCCGCATCTTATAATGAGTGACCAGGTTTTCCACCCCGAAGCGCCCGAAATGGGCCTTGACATAAGACTCATCGGTCCAGACGCCCCGTCCGCCCACGGTCATCAGGGGCCCATTCTTCAATAAAGAATAGGCCGGATCGACAAAACTCAACCGGCCCCGGCCGTTGTCCTTTAGACCCAAGGCCAGACAGACGACGCTGAAGCCATATCCCGATCCGATCACTAAGACATGCCCCGGTCTTAAGGCCCTAACTATCCCATAATAAATAAAGCCGAACCCGATGTTCAGTTCCCTGGTCTTTTCGTTGTGGCCAAAAGGCTTGGCAACTTTTAGGATATCCTTGAGAAGATTAATGCTTAAGCTAAAATCTCCCATCTCCGGAACCTCCTAAATTTTATTGAAATGATGTGATAAACAAATTGTTAATTCCTAAGTGCAAATTGCGCAATTACTCTCACATTCGTATTACTAGCGTATTTCAATCAGGTTATTTTTTAGTTAATTCCAACTTGCCGCAAAAATACCCTCCCCAGCTTATTGCCTGAGTGGAAAGATTGCCTATAATTAAGTCTCTGCCGGGGGAGGATAAAGGGAGAGCTGGGTGGGGTAACCGCTTAAATCCACCGCCAGGGGAAGAGGGGAGAGGCGGCAGGCCGGAAAAGTTAATCTGCAATTCACCAGAGCTTCCTCCGGCTCGCCGCCCAGGATCACCTCCCGGACAATTTCTGCCGCTTCCCGGCGCGAGGCCTCCAGGCAGTCTTGCCCTTGGGGAGTCAGCTCATAATATTTGCGCGCCCGCCCCTTGAAGATCCTGACGTGGCAGCGCATGAGGTTGGCCTTTTCCATGCTGTGCAGCAAAGGGTACAGGCTTCCGGGGCTGATTTCGTAGCCCAGGCCGTGGAAATACTTACTCAGCCGGCCGCCGTAAACCGGCCCCAGATTCGCCTGGTGCAGGACGATGAGTTTCACCATACCCTGCCAAAAGGCCTGGGAGATTTGTCTTTGGAAATCCATATATCGATTATTGATATATATCTGTTAGGAAATTATTAAGGTCTCATTGATTTTTGGTTAAATAATCACTATTTTTAATTTTTAAAAAAATGCTGCCTTTGAAAAAGGAGGAAGGCCATGGCCGTTTTGGATAAAGGTCTGAAGGGCGCAGTTCCCAGCATTCTGGTGGTGTTAGGGGTGGCCCTGGCGGCCCCCATCGTTCTTCCCGCCGTGGCGGCGGTGTCCCGCCCCCTGGCCAAGACCCTGATCAGAGGCTATCTGACCTTGTCGGACATGGCCAAGGAGTTCGCGGCCGAGGCCGGGGAGCAGATCAGCGACCTGATGGCCGAGGTCCAGTCCGAACGCGAGACCACCGCAGCCGCCGAGGCGGTAGCCACATCCAAAGTTAAACCGGGCAGTTGATCCTTAGCGGAGCGGAGAATGGAACTCGAGGGCCTCAAAGTCGTCCATGCCCTGCCGGGGCGGGTGCGTCTCAGGGTCGCCAAGGTTAAGGGAAACCCGGCCCTGGCCCGCCAGGCCCAAAAAAAACTCGCCCAGGTGCCGGGCATCCGGCAGGTCGAGGCCACACCCGGCACCGGGAGCCTCTTGATCCATTACGACGGGGACCAGTTATTCTCCGCGGCCTCCCTGGAAATCCTCTCGGAGACCCTGGCGGAACTCTTTCCCGAGATCGAAGTCCTCACCCTGGCCGCCGGGTTGGCCTCCCTGGCGGAGACTCCCGGCGCCGCGACCGGCCCGCCCCTGGCCGCCGGCTTGACCGGTTCCTTGCAGGCCGCCAATGCGCAGTTGGCCAAACTTACCGGGGGGCTGGACCTGAAACTCCTGGCGCCCCTCGCCCTGATCCTCTTCGGCTTGCGCCGGCTTTGGGCCGCCGAGAAGGCCACTTCCCCTTCCTGGTTCGACTATCTCTGGTTCGGCTTTGCCAGCTTTGTCATGCTGAACCGCGGCCTGGTGGAAGGCGGCAGCGGCGCCGCGGCGGAAAAAAAGGCCTGATGGGGTCAGGTTAGGTTTCTTGGGGAAGGATTACCGGCAGGAACTGACGAGGCTTAAAGACTAGTTAAGAGCCCAGGGAAAGGGCTAGTTTCCGGGGTGGTTCCCGGAGGCCATGCTAAGGTCTGGCAGATTCGCGGAAATATGGAGGAAACCGCCTCCCGGCGTCTCAGGGATATTCGAGATATTCGGCGCCGCAGTCCCGGCATTTCATCTCGATCAACCAATAGCGTCCCCAAAAACCCAGGACCCCCCCGATAATCAGACTGATAACGTACCACATGATCCCCCTCCTGCGGAGCTGCTCAAATCAGGCCGCCCACCAACCGGCTCAGGGCGACCTCCATCAAGGTGGCGGCCACCACCGAGGTCACTTTTTCCACCACGCCCTGCGGAGCAGCTTGGGGGCCCACCAGGCCGCTAGCCGTCGCACCGGCGTGAGACAGATACCCCGATTCTCTCAAGGATAAGATGATGTTCCACTGGTCGATGCGGTGCGGAT
Source organism: uncultured delta proteobacterium (assembly GCA_963808395.1). Taxonomy (GTDB): domain Bacteria; phylum Desulfobacterota; class Desulfobaccia; order Desulfobaccales; family 0-14-0-80-60-11; genus JAPLJC01. The sequence continues at coordinate 28,439 of CAWEFJ010000028.1, forward strand.
TGTAAAGGACCAGCACGTTGCCGGTGATAGGATTGGCGGAAACGGATTCTATCCCGGTAAATTCCTGCAGGTGCTGCTCAAGTTCCTGGGCCTTGTCGGCCGCCCCCTTAATCTTGGGAATCTTGATCCGCAGCCTCCCTGCCAGGGCGTGTACGTAGGCGGAATCCACAGTCATGGCAACCTCCCGATTTAAAATCAATCTGTCTTGAGCTGAATTGTTACCCATGAAAGTTATGATTTAATATTTTTAATGTTAAAATTTGGTTAATTTTGTCTAATGCCTTAAACTATCAGGAAAATATCTATTTATCCGCCCCGCTTCTCTTCCGGGAAAAACCCTTCCCAAAATAACCGGTATATGGGAAAATAGCAGCGAATGACTCGGTAGATGCCAGAGGGGGCAAATGAAAAAAATCTATATTTTGGATACCAACGTTTTATTGCACGATCCGGAATCCTTATTTGCTTTCGAAGACAACTCCATAGTCTTGCCGCTTTCAGTAATTGAGGAATTAGACCGCACCAAGAGGAGGGGGGATGAGGTGGGCAGAAATGCCCGGGACGCTTCCAGAAAGTTGGATGAATTGAGGTTGACGGGGCGGCTGGCGGAAGGGGTCAAACTCCCGGGAGGCGGCTCCATCCGCATTGAATTAAACGGCATTAAAACTTACGACCTGTTGAACGGGGTCGATTTGAACATCGTGGACAATAGAATCCTGGCCCTGGCCTATCATCTCAAGAACACTGAAAAAAGCCCGCTGGTTTTGGTTACCAAGGATTTAAATCTGCGGATAAAAGCGGATGTCTTGGGGATTCCCACTGAAGATTTTTATAGCGATAAAGTGGATTATTGTAAGCTATATAACGGCGTGCAGGAATCCTTTCTTTCCCAGGCCGAAATAGACCGGTTCTATCAAGATGGGTCGTTGGACTCCAGCCAGGATAATCTGCATCCCAACCAATTCTGTATCATCAAATCTTGTGAAATTCCCTCCATTTCCGCCCTGGCCAAATACCGGGATCAAAAAATCCATCGGCTCGCTTATGACGGCAAGGCGGCTTATGGCATCAAAGCCCTGAATAAGGAACAGAGATTTGCCCTGGAACTGCTGCTGGATGATCACATCAAGATCGTTACCTTAGTCGGCAAGGCGGGCACCGGTAAGACCATCCTGGCCTTGGCCGCCGGTCTGGAAAGGGTTTTTGAGGATAACGGCAAATTTAACCGCCTGCTCATCACCAGGCCGATTGTGCCATTGGGCAACGATCTGGGATATCTTCCCGGGGATAAAGAAGACAAGATCCGCCCCTGGATGCAGCCCATCTATGATAATTTGGAGTATCTCTGTAACGAGCATATCCGGCCCAACGGCTCCACCGAGTATTTGCTCAGCTGCGGCAAGATTGAATTGGAGGCCCTCACCTATATCCGGGGCCGCAGCATCCCCCGCCAGTTCATTATTTGCGATGAAAGCCAGAATCTCAGCCCCCATGTGATCAAGACCATCCTTACCCGGGTGGGCCGGGGCAGCAAGATCGTCTTCACCGGAGACCCGGAACAGATCGACCACCCGTATCTGGACGCCTCTTCCAATGGCTTGAGTTATTTGGTGGAAAGGATTAAGGACGAGCAGATCTCCGGCCATATAACCCTGATAAAGGGGGAAAGGTCCGGCGTCGCTGAATTGGGGGCCAGATTGTTATAAATGGCGGTTGGAAAATCCAGTGTTCACTTTCCTGCTTTGGCTTTTCAGTGGAAATTGCTTCCCCCAGCATCGTCTCCCGATATATATCGTCGCCCCATCGTTGTATGCCTTGCATTGGTCATTATATGTTTAATCATTAAACTATTTTTGGGTTTACACCGATTTTTCTCTATGTCCGGGGTGACGGTATCCTGAAAGGCGGAAGATAACTTGGAGGACATCGAGATCATCGCCTCCCGGCCGGGCCAGCTCAGTCTGGCCATCACCCGGGTGAAGGGCAATGAAGTCCTGGCACGGGAAGTGCAAGACCGCTTTGGGGCTATCAGTGGGATTCACCGGGTGGAAGCGGACGCGGTCCAGGGGCTGGTGTCCATCGACTATGACAGACAGCGGTTATCCTCCCTGATTTTTCTGTGGCAATTGAAGGAGGCCTTTTCCTCCCTATTTCCTGAAATCAGCGCCACCGAACTGGCTGCCTCGATAAGCCGCAGCCTATGAAAGCCTTCCTGTAAGCCGGCCATGGAGGGAGCCAGGCCGGCTCATCGCCGGAATGGCGTCACAGACCTGGAAATATATCTTTCAATTACTATCTTGTAGTTAACCAAAATTTTTGGAGGTCCATATGTCCCCCCAGGAAACCAAAGAGAGCAAGGGTATTAAGGAAATGCTGGGCGAAGCCGGCACCACCATGAAAGACGGCCTCGTCGGCAGCCTCAAGGGGCTAAACGAGATTGAAGCCCAAATCGTCAGTCTGGCGAGAAACACCGTGACCGACGTCCTGAAAGGCACCGGCAGCGTGGCCAACGAGACCATCAATGTCAGCAAGGACGTCTTTAAAGGGGCGCTGAAGGCCACCGAAGAGATGGGCGCCGGCCTGCTGGTGACCACCAAGGATGTGGCCAAGGGCATTCTCCTGGGCGTCACCGACGTGGGCGGAGATGTGGAAAAGGCCGCCGCCCAACTGGCCAAAGGCGCGGTCAAAGGGGCCGCGGAAGTCGGCGGCGACGTGGCCCAGGTGGCCAAAAGCGTGGTCACCGGCGTCATCGAGGCCACTTCCGAGATCGGCGGCAATGTGGGCGGGGCCGCCAAGGCGGCGGTGGGCGGCGCCATCGACGCCGCCGGCAGCCTGGGTCAGTCGGCGGTCAAGGCCGTCAGCGACATCCTGGTGGGTGCGGTCTCCGGCCTCAAGGACGTGGCTTGCGCCGCCTGGCCGAAATCCAAGGCGGGGTCCCCCCCGGCCTCCAAGCCGGCTCCCGAAGCCCCTCCGGAAAAGAAGACGAAGGGCTAAGCAGCGCCGCAGTATCGCGATTAGCTGAACAGAGTCGCATAGGTAAGGTTATCCGGCCCCAATGGTCGAGGCGATACATACCGCGGTGGCGGGCAGGGCGAGGTTTAAGGTTGAGGGCCTGTACCGCTCGAAATCCCTGGAGAAGCTCCTGGAGTCGCGACTGGCGCGGCTGCAGGATATTTCCCTGGCCTCGGCCAATGCCCTCACCGGCAATGTCCTGGTCTGCTACAATTCGGGTAACAATCCCCAAACCATTGCGGCCTTAATTGAAGAGATCGTCTCCGATTGCCTGAGCCCACCTCAGCCGGGCTCTTCTCTTCCTGTCCCCGGTAAAGCCGGGGCTGCCACCGGGCCGGAAGATCAGGCCACCGCCTTAGACAGATTCAAAGGTCTCTTTGCCTATCCGGTAGAGCAGCCGGCGCAACCCTGGCACCGGATGGAAGCCGAGGCGGTGTTGGCCGCCTGGCAGACCTCCAGGGAAATGGGCTTGTCCCTCAAGGCCGTCCAGAGAAACCGCCAGAAATACGGGGCCAATCTCTTGCCGGAAGCCGAGCCCCGCTCCGGCTGGGAAATGTTCCTGGATCAGTTCAAATCGCTCCCGGTAGCCCTCCTGGGCGTGGCCGCCGGTCTTTCCGTCGTCACCGGAGGGCTGGCCGACGCCGTGTTGATTTCCGGCGTAGTGGTCCTCAATGCCTTCATCGGCTATAAGACCGAAAGCGAATCCGAAAAAATCATTCGCTCTCTGCAAACCCTGGTGCGGCCTGCCACCCTGGTCTTGCGGGAAGGACGGCTGAGCGAAATTCCCTCCGCAGAAGTGACCCCGGGAGACCTCCTGGTACTGCGCCCCGGCACTTACGTGGCCGCGGATGCGCGCCTGATAGAGGCCAGCCACCTGTCCGTGGATGAGTCGGCCCTCACCGGGGAAAGCCTGCCGGTGACTAAAGACACCCGGCCCCTGGAACGGGAGCATATCCCCTTGGGAGACCGGATCAACCTGGTCTTCATGGGCACCCTGGTGACCGGCGGCGAAGGTTTGGCGGTGGTGGTGGCCACCGGGATTTATACCGAAATCGGCCTGATCCAGACTCTGATCGGCGAAGCCGCCAGCCCCGACACCCCCCTGGAGCGGCAGCTCAGCCAGTTGGGGAATCAACTGGTCCTCATCTGTTGCGGGGTCTGCGGGGTGGTGTTCGTCATGGGGTTCATGTGGGGCTTCGGTTGGGTGGAGATGCTGCGCATCTCCGTCTGCCTGGCCGCGGCCGCGGTGCCGGAAGGGCTGCCCACCGCGGCCACCACCACCCTGGCCCTGGGTATCCGGGACATGCGCAAGCACCATGTCTTGATCCGCCATCTCCACGCGGTGGAGACCCTCGGTTCGGTGCAGACCGTCTGTCTGGATAAGACCGGGACCATCACCCGCAACCAGATGTCCGTGCTCCAAATCTTTGCCGGCATGAGGACTATCAAGGTGGCGGACGGGCAATTCCTGGGTCCCGCGGGGCCGATTCCCCCCTTCGCCTGTGAGGAATTGGAGCAGCTCCTCAAGGTCTCGGTGCTGTGCAACGAAATCGAAATCTATCAGGAAGGCGGGGATTATGTCCTGCGGGGCAGCCCCACCGAGGGCGCCCTGGTCCATCTGGCCATCCTGGTGGGTCTCGACGTCACCGACCTGAGGAGGCGCTATCCCCTATTAAAAATCAATCACCGTTCGGAAAACCGCCTGTTTATGGGCACGTTGCACGATGATCCGCCCGCCGGCAAGCTCTTTGCCATCAAAGGCAGCCCCCTGGAAGTTCTGGCCCTCTGTTCCTGGCATCTCCAGGATGGCCGGAAATTGCCGCTTACCGAGGAAGACCGGCAGCGCCTCGAGGCGGAGAACGAGGAGATGGCGGGGGACGCCCTGCGGGTCCTGGGGCTGGCCTATGCCCTGGGTCCGGATGAGTCCGTGTTTGAGGAACCCGATGACCTGGTCTGGCTGGGCATGGTGGGCATGGCCGATCCCATCCGGGAGGGGGTGGGCGAGGCGATTCGGGCCTTCCATCGGGCGGGGATCGAGACGGTGATGATCACCGGCGACCAGAGTCCCACCGCCTATGCCATCGGCCAGGAACTGGATCTGAGCCAGGGGGGCCCCTTGGAAATCCTGGACGCCACCCACCTGGCGGAGATCGAGCCGCGAGGTCTTGCGGGCCCTGGTCAAGAGGGCCCAGGTCTTTGCCCGGGTCAGCCCCTCCCATAAGCTTGAGATCGTCCAGGCCTTGCAGGCGGCCGGCAAGGTGGTGGCCATGACCGGCGACGGCATCAACGACGGCCCGGCCCTCAAGGCCGCGGACGTGGGCATCGCCATGGGCCGCACCGGCACCGATATCGCCCGGGAAGTGGCGGACGTGGTCCTGGAGAAGGATAATCTCGATACCTTGATCCTCGCCATCCGGGACGGCCGCACCATCTATATCAATATCCGCAAGTCGGTGCATTTCTTCCTGGCCACCAATCTCACCGAAATCATGTTGACCTTTGTGGCCATAGCCGTCGGCCTGGGGTCTCCCCTGACCGCGATCCAGCTTCTGTGGATCAACCTGATTTCCGATATCTTTCCCGGGTTGGCCCTGGCCATGGAAGCGCCGGAGCCCGATATCCTGGAGCGCCCGCCCCGGGATCCCGCCCGGCCGATCTTCACCCGCGGCGACTTTAAGAGGATGGCCTTCGAGTCCGGGGCCATCACCACCGGGGCTTTGGGAGCCTACGGCTATGGCCTGATGCGCTATGGCCTGGGGGCGCAAACCAGCACCTTGGCCTTTCACAGCCTCACCACCGGGCAGCTCCTGCACGCTGTCAGTTGCCGTTCGGATACCCACAGCATCTTTAGCCCGGGGAAATTGCCTCCCAACCGCTACCTGAACCTGGCCCTGGGGGGCTCGCTGGCGGTGCAATTCTTGACCATGGTGGTCCCCGGACTGAGAAGCCTGCTGGGCCTGGCCCCGTGGGCCTGCTGGACGGCCTGGTGATTTCCGGCAGCGCCCTGCTGCCCCTGGTGGTGAACGAAGCCACCAAGAAACCGCCGGCGGATGGCGTCAACGAAATCCCGGAGCCGGCCCCGGAGTGAGCCGCGGCAGGCTTTGGGCGAGAGGGACGCAAGAGATGAAAAATGATTTTATCTTCATGTCGGAGTCGGTAACCGAGGGGCATCCGGATAAGATCTGCGATCAGATCAGCGATGCCATCGTGGATCATTTCCTGGCGCAAGACCCCCAGGCCCGGGTGCGGGCCGAATGCGCCGTGGCCACTTCCATCCTGTTCATTGCCGCCCGGTTTGTTTCCGAAATTAAAGTCGATATCCCCGGGGTGGCCCGCAAGCTCCTCGGCCAGCTCGGCTATGTGAAACCTGACTTTGACGCCCCCACCTGCAGCATTTTAACCAGCCTGCAAGAATATCCGCCGGATGCGGATCTCTTTTTCAACGAGAACCGGCTGACGGAACGGGAAATAGAAAACCTCCATGTGCGGCAGCACGCCACCGTCTTCGGTTTTGCCTGCCGCCAGACCGCGGCCTTGATGCCCCTGCCCATTTGGTTGGCGCACCAACTGGCCCGGCAAATCGTCACCGCCCGGGTTCAGAATCTGGCGCCCTTTCTGTCGCCGGACGGCAAGACCCTGGTAGGGGTGGAGTATAGAAACCGCCGGCCTTTCCGGATTCATAGCGTTACGGTCATCGCCGGCAGCTCCAGGGCAGCCTGCCATGAGGTATCCGAGGAGCGATTGCACCAGGATATCCGGGAAGCGGTGATCAAACCGGCCTTCGCCGCTGAAGAGCTGAAACCGGATAACCAAACCCTGATCTTCGTCAACCCCCTGGAACACCTCATTTTAGGCGGCCCGGCGGTGCATTCCGGGCTCACCGGCCGCAAAAGCGACGTTGACACCTATGGTGAATATGCCCGGACCAGCGGCAACGCCTTGAGCGGCAAGGACCCCATGCGCATCGATCGGGTGGGGGCTTATGTGGCGCGCTATGCCGCCAAGAATGTGGTGGCGGCCGGACTGGCGGAGGAATGCGAGGTCCAGTTGAGCTATTCCATCGGCTTTTCCCGGCCGGTCAGCCTGCAGGTGGAAACCTTCGGCACCGGCAAGCTCTCGGACGAGAAACTGGCCAAACTGCTGGAGCGGCACTTCGATTTTCGCCTGGCCGCCATCGTGCGGGATTTCAACCTGAGGCACCTGCCCGCTCTGAATAAAGGACGCTTTTACCAGAAATTGGCGGCCTATGGCCAGGTGGGCCGCCTCGACCTTAACCTGCCCTGGGAAGTTACCGACAAGGCCGAGGTGCTCAAGGGACGTTAAATGCCCAATCTGCATCTGCTGACCATCCTGTTGCTGTCATTTTCCAGTAATCTTGACAACGTCGGGGTGGGCGTTTCCTATGGCATCAGGAAGATCAACATTCCCTTTACCTCCAACCTGCTCATTGCGGTGGTTACCCGCGGCGGAGGGAAAGCTCAGAGAGAATCGAGGTAGAGGGGGAAACTGCGTTGCCTCATTTTTGGTATACTATCTTTATTGCCTTATCGAATAATGTAGACAACATCACGGCTCGTATTGCATACAGTATTAAAGGGATACACATATCGCTTCCAATCAATATTTACATCTCTGTAATTACGTTTATTATATCAGGCTTGGCAGCTTATTCAGGGACAACCGTGTCAAATTTATTAAGCCAGAAAACTACTTCCATTATAGCGATGATACTGCTCTCTGCTATCGGTTTATGGATGATCTTTGAGCCTTATATGAAAGGCAGTAAACACAATACTGGAGACAATCCAGCAGGACCCGCCCAAGCAAAGCCGGTGGGCATTATTGAGATTATGACCGAGCCGGAAAAGGCTGATATGGACAAGTCGCTGGATATCGATTTTAAAGAGGCCACTTTCCTTGGTATTGCATTATCGATAAATAATATTGGCGGTGGATTAAGTGCAGGAATGATAGGAATAAACGCGGTTGCGATGGGGTTCTTGTCGGCAGTGGTTAATTTCATTGCCCTGTGGGCAGGAAACTACATTGCTGAATTCTTTATGAGATATAACTTACATAGAAAGGCCGGCTTTCTGGGCGGCATCGTCCTGATCGGGATCGGGATAGAACAGATCATTTAAATGAGAGTAAACACTGAGATTATCTGCCATAATATCCCCAATGGCGTGGGCGCGGGGATGTTGGGCTGCGGCGCCCTTTTAATGACGGGTTCGGTCTTCTTATTCAGCATCCTGACCATCTGGATTGGCATCTCAGGCGGTCTTTGGGGATTTAAATGGCTGGGCAAGTTGACCGGGGTGATCTCCGGCCTGATCCTCATTGGCGTCGGCCTTTACGAAATTTTCTTTTGACCCGGCCGCGCCGGGCTTGCCCGGACGAGGCTGGCGGAGAAAACTGCCATGGAAAAAGCCAAGGTCCTCTTCCTCTGCACCCATAATGCCGCCCGGAGCCAGATGGCCGAGGCCTTCCTGAAAAAGTTCGCCGGCGACCGCTTTGAGGTGTTCAGCGCCGGCTATGAACTGCAGGAAATCGCTCCCCAGGTCCAAAAAGTGATGGCGGAAGCGGGCCTGGATCTCAGGGGCAGCGGTCCAAGAGCCTCAAAGAATTCATGGGCAAAATGACCGTTGATTATTTAATCATCGTTTGTCAGAAGACCGAGGAAAATTGTCCCATAACCTTTCCCGGCTTTGGGCGCCGATTGTACTGGGCCTTTGAAGATCCGGTGGCCTTTGTGGGCTCGGAAGAAGCCAGGCTGGCAAAATTCCGGGAAGTGCGGGATCAGATAGAGGCGCGCCTAAAGTAGTGGTTACGTGAAAGCGAGTTGGATTGAGATATTTTCTCAAGATATCCAGGTCGGGTGCAGTTTATTACAATTAGATAAGGGGATATATGGCCCACGAAAGCATTTTAGCGGTGGAAGATGACGAGGACATCCTGGAACTCCTCAAGTACAACCTGGGCAAGGAGGGGTACCGGGTAACCGCGGTCACTACGGGGGAGGAAGGATTGCGCCTCGCCCGCTCGGCCACGCCGGACCTGATCTTGCTGGATCTGATGCTCCCGGGAGTGGACGGACTGGAGGTCTGCCGGAGTCTCAAGATGGACCCCAAGACCCGGCTGGCGTCGATTATTATGCTCACCGCCAAAGGAGAAGAGTCGGACATCGTCACCGGTCTGGAGTTGGGAGCGGAGGACTACATCACCAAGCCTTTCAGCACCAGGGTCTTGCTGGCCCGGGTCCGGGCGGTGCTGCGCCGCCGCCGCACCGAGCCGCCGGGTGCAGACGCGCTTCTCAAGATCCATGACCTGGTCATCGACCCCGGCCGCCACGAGGTTTTGTTCCAGGGGCAGCCTGTGGAGCTGACGGCCACCGAGTTTCGCCTCCTCCATCTGCTGGCGCGCCGCCCGGGCTGGGTCCTCACCCGGGCTCATATCGTCGAGGGCATTCACGGCGATGATTATCCGGTGACGGACCGGGCGGTGGATGTGAAAATCGTGGCGCTGCGCAAAAAACTGGGCGACGCCGCCCAGTATATCGAAACCGTCCGGGGGGTGGGCTACCGCTTCAAGGGGTAACCTAACCGTTGAGGGACTTTACCTGGGATTCTCGGCCATTTCAGCCGCAGCCATTTCCCCCGGATAAGCACATAACCCAAAAGCAGGACGGCGATTAGCCCGCTGGCCCAGCGACAGTGGGCGCCAATCCTTTCCACCAGGAGGCCCGCCTCCTGACCCAAGAAATATCCCAATAAGACATAGAACAGGGACCAGGCCAGGACCCCCAAATAAGCAAACCCGGTGAAGCCTGCCAGCGGGAATTTGGTGATCCCGGCGGCGATGACCACCCAGTGCCTTACCCCCGGGAGAAAGAATCCCAGGCATAATCTCCAGCCGCCGCCCCGCTGGAGCCACTCCTGCAGGCCCTTAAACTTGTCAGGCCTGAGGCGGAATGAGGCCCCGGACTTCCAGATTAACCTGGCGCCTGCCGCCCTTCCCACCCAATAATCCAAAGTTACGCCCAGGACCGCGCCCGCGACAGCCACCGCCAGCGTCGGGATGAGCCGCAATTCTCCCCGCAGCGCCAGATAGCCGGTAAAGGTCAATAGTAATTCATCGGGGATGGGGACGCCGAAGGCCCCCGGCAGCAGTAAGAGAAATATTGCCAGATAGCCATAATTGGTGACGAAATAAGTTACGAATTCCATAATTAATCTTTAGATCATCATGGTCCCGTAAAACCAGCCTCTTCTTTAAAGAAATTGCCAAATAATAGCCGGGTTTTGTTAGGTTATATTTAATGATTGGTTATTTTTAGGTTTGGAGCAATAAGGCGGGGTGGGAAATAAGGGAGAGAGCACCCCTCCAGGCGATGGTGACCTGGAGGCTGAGCCTTTTCGGATCACTGCTAAAAATGCTGAAGAGATAGTTCAGGCTATCAATTATGAGGCCTTTGGGCCTTTAAACTAGTCAACATTTTTTGAGCAATAGGGTTATTAGGATTCTCTTTGAGAGCATTTTGAAAAATAATCATGGCTTGATCAATATTTCCTTGTTGCGCCAAAGCCAAGCCTAAATTGGTATAAGCCCCTGAGAAAGCAGGTTTTAGTTGGATAGCTTTTTGGTAACGGGTAATGGCTGCCTCGATTTTTCCCTGTTTCGCCAGGGCCACCCCCAGGTTATTATGCGTCTCGGCAAGATCGGGATTAAGGCGCAGGGCCTCGGTATATTGGGCCACCGCCTCATCCAGCTTGCCCTGGGATTCGCCAGGAAAGTCCCAGGTTGTTATGGGCCTCGGCATAATCGGGCTTAAGGCGCAGGGCCTCGGTATATTGGGCCATGGCCTGATCCAGCTTGCCCTGCGCCGTTAAGGCCAGTCCCAGGCTGTTATGGGCCTCGGCATAATCGGGCTCAAGGCGCAGGGCCTCGGCATAATGGGCCATGGCCTGATCCAGCTTGCCCTGGGCCGCCAGGGCCAGCCCCAGGTTGTTCTGGGCCTTGGCCAGATCGGGATTGAGACGCAGGGCCTCGGCATAATGAGCCACGGCCTGATCCAGCTTCCCCTGGGCCGCCAGGGCCAGCCCCAGATTGTTATGGGTCCCGGCATAAGCGGGATTAAGCCGGAGGGCCTCGGTATATTGGGCGATAGCCTCATCCAGCTTCCCCTGGGCCGCCAAGGCCAGCCCCAGGTTGTTATGGGCCCCGGCCAGATCGGGCTTCAGCCGCAGGGCCTCGGCATACTGGGCGATAGCCTGATCCAGCTTCCCCTGGGCCGCCAAGGCCAGCCCCAGGTTGTCATGGGCCTCGGCGTCACCGGCCCTCTCGGGCCAGTTATTTTCCTGCATCAGCCGTGGCAGGGGTTGATAATATGGCTCTTTTTTAAGCAGATTCCGCCATAAGAAGAATTCCGTATATGGGTAATCATCAGTAATTAAAACTCCATCCGCAGCGATGGACTTTATCTCATTACTATCCCAGAGAAACATTTGCTGCAGTTGTGTCTCGCGTTATGCAAGAGTCATCATACTCACTCAAATCTTTGATAATGGCAGGGTTGCCAAAGGCCTTCTCCATATTCTGCCGGACCTCACTTTCGGAAATCTCCTTCATGGTGCCGATAAAATAAAAGCCCCATCCATGTGGGCCGACGTACACTTTCATGTTGGGGAAAACCGAGTAAAAGGTTCTTATGAGGCTCTTTACTTCGGATTCCCGCCCCCCGGGGAACCAGAGGCACATGACGCCGTCCGGGGATAACCGCCCTTTGCAGATTTGAAAAAATTCCCTGGTATAAAGATTGACAGTTCCAGCACTATATGTAGGGGGGGCGGGATCCACGGTAATTATGTCATATCGCTGGGGAGATAATAAAATATAGTTGCGCCCGTCATTAACGACCGGGTGAACATTTTTCCTCTTTAGAATCTCTTCGGCATCCTTGTGATAGAATCCAAAGATTTTATATTCTTCCGGGACCAGTTCTACGCGTAGTGATATTTAAATCTGCGATAGACAGTCGCGGATTTAAGAACCGTCCCCATGCCGAAACAGATGATCAACATCTCTTTGGGAGGCTGGGGAGCATAGATGACCGGCAGGTGCGCCATCAATTTCGTTTCGGTGCATAAATAGGTCATCCCTATGCCATTAATCCATAAATACTTTTCATTATTTATTGCAAACGCCGTTACGGTTCCTTCGATCCCTTCTTTATTATAAAATATCCCAAATGGACAATCTTTTTCCTTGCAACTATCTTCGTTTAATTTTTTGAATTCTCATCTCGATAGGGTGGACAGGAAAGGATCTTTTCCTTTAACTTGGAAAATTAACAGAAACAAGAGGGGAATAACCGTTAAGTAGCCTATTTTAGTGCGCAGGGCTGCCACGATTATCCATCCATAAAAGCAGCAGGCCCAAGCCCACATTCAGCAAGGCCAGCAGCACCACCGCATTAGTAGAGCCCCAGCAAGGGAATTAACCAGAATCCCGCCAGCAAGGCCCCTAAAATACTGCCAATGGTATTGGCGCTATACAGCCAACCCACCGAGGCCCCGGTTCCTGGAAATATCTCTGGCATAGCAGACACTGGCGGTGGGAAAGATCATGCCGAAAAGAAAAGTTAAGGGAAAGACAATCATAACCGTGGCGGCCAGAGAAACCCAGATGCGGCCACACATCATTATGAATGGAAAAGCCATCAAAGACCGGAAACAGATAGAGATTGGCTGATGGATAAAAAACCAATCACTAACTCCAAGATGCCAAAAATCACCAGGGGACGGACAAATCTATCCGCCTTATTCCGCATAAAGATGCTGCCCAAAGCAATGCCGCTTAAAAAGACGGCCAGCATCCCGGAAAAAGCGTAAATTGAAGTTTGTAGAAATAAGATAAGCTGGCGGGTCCAGATAACCTCATACGCCAGGGAGGTAAAACCACTGAGCATGAAGGCCAGCAATACCACCCGGCGGATTTTATCCGAGTAAGGAGAGATCTTGCGGAGCGTTCGGCCCCAGGCAACGCCTCGGTCAAGGGCGGGGCCTCTCCGGCGTTTTGACCTCCTTCTTATAAATAGTGTAGGCTAACACCGGCGACCAAGAAATTGAGAAACACCCCTAAAAGAATAGTCCTGTAATTCACCCAAAAACTCCAGGGTTACAAAACCGCTGATCAATGCGCCAAATACCGCCCCCAGGGTATTAATCCCATACAAGAGACTAAAACTTTTGCCAAACAAATTGCCTCGTTTAACCAGCCAGCTGGTTAAGATGGGCAAGGTGCCTCCCATTAATGTGGTTGGTAAAACTAAGGCAAAAAAACAGATAAACGTTCTCAGCACGGTAATCAGAAGTTGGTTTTCACCACTGGTTGCATAGAGATATCTATAAAGAGGCAGGGAAAGGGAAAATATGAGGGGAACCAGCAAAGCGCTGGCGCCGATCAATACATTCCAGGAGTGGCATATACCCTTAAGGGGTCTTCCCGCTTGTCGATGAATCTCCCTAACAGAAAGCTTCCCAGGGCCAAACCTGCCATAAATGCTGCGACCACGGTGGAGGTGGCATAAATAGTCACCCCCATGATCCTGGTCAACATTCTGAGCCAGACCACCTCATAAATCAGGCCGCAAATGCCGCTACCGAAAAAAATGAAGCTGACGAGAAGGATAGCCCTGGCAGAGTCCCGATTATCTCCTTTTCGTTGCATCATCTCTCCCGTGGCTATTATTTTCCTGAACCGGGATTAGGCGGCCGCCTGGGCCACTGCCGTTAAAAAAACCCTCTGGGGGATTACTTGGCCAGGAGCAAACCCCGACAAAGCTTCCGTTCTTGACGCCGCATTTCCACCGTGACGCTGCGGTAGCCTATGGGCCTCAAAGGAACTCTTGAAAAGTTCGGCAACTATGGTAACCTGGGGCACCGGTTAGCCCCAGGTTTTTTCCGAAGGAGCGCGCCATTTCTGACGCCTGCGACCGTTATGCCGCCGGTCATGGGCCAATAACACAAGCACCCCGAACGGGCAGAAAGGACCAGTAGATGTCTATCATCACTATTTCCAGGGGCTCCTACTTCCGTGGACAAAGAAGTAGCCGAAAAATTGGCAAAAAAGTTAGGGTATACCGGTGTATTTCCCGGGACATTCTTCTGGAGGCCTCCGAAGAATTCAATATCCCGGAGATTAAGCTCATCCGGGCCATTCAGGACGCCCCCTCGATCCTGAACCGGCTCACGCGGCAAAAAGAAAAGTACGTGGCCTATATCCGCGCCGCCCTCTTGAAACATGTGCAAAAAGACAACGTGGTGTACCATGGGTTATTTGGGCATTTCTTCCTGCAAGATATACCCCACGTTCTCAAGGTGCGCATTGTGGCCGACCTGGAAGCCCGGGTGGCAGACGAGGTGAAGCGGGAGGGTATCTCCGCCGCCAAAGCCCGGGAGATCATCATGAAGGATGACGAGGAGAGGCGCAAATGGGCCCTCTATTTATATGGCGCCGACTGGTGGGACGCCACCCTTTATGACCTGGTCATCCATCTGAAAACCATCACGGTGGATGATGCGGTCAATCTCCTCTGCCAAGTGGTGCAACTGCCGGGTTTTCAAACCACCCCCGAATCCCAGGAGGCCATCAATAGCCTGGTGGAGGCGGCGCGCATGGAGGCGGCCCCGGTGTGGTGGGAGGGTTCTACGAAAAAGAAATAACGGCCGCAGATGAAGGCCTTGGTGGATCAATAACAGAAATCCTGGGCAAAATGGGCCATAAGCTCAAAGAAAAAACGCACATCCTGGTCATCGGGGCTCTGGGAGTCGTCTTCGGCGACATCGGCACCAGCCCCCTTTACACGGTTAAGGTATGCTTTACCGGCCATTCCGCCCTGGCCCCTACGCCCCAAAATGTCCTGGGGTTGGTGTCCCTGATTTTTTGGTCACTCATGCTGGTGGTGAGCATCAAGTATGCCTTGTTCATCATGCGCGCCGACGATGAGGGGGAAGGCGGCGTCTTTGCCATGCTGGCCTTGCTCCATAAGAACCTGGGGCCCAACTTGGGCCGGGGATTGGTCCTGGGCGGGCTTTTCGGGTCCGGCCCTGCTCTATGGCGACGGGCTCATCACTCCGGTCATCTCCGTCCTCTCCGCCCTGGAAGGCCTGGAAGTGGCCACCACCAAGGCCAAGCCCCTGGTGGTGCCCTTGACCTGCGTGGTCTTGATTCTCCTTTTTTGGGCCCAAAGACATGGAACCGGCCGCATCGGCAAATTTTTCGGTCCGGTGATGATTCTCTGGTTTGTGGTCCTCGCCTGGCTGGGCGTCATGGCCATGGCGAAGCGGCCCGAGATCCTGGCCGCCCTCAATCCTCAGCACGCCCTCCAATTTTTTCTGCCACAACGGCCTGCATGGATTTTTCATCCTCGGCCTCGTGGTTCTCTGCATTACCGGGTGTGAAGCTCTCTATGCGGATATGGGGCATTTCGGAGTAAAAGCCATCCGCATTTCCTGGTATTTCTTGGCGCTGCCGGCCCTGCTCTGCAATTATTTCGGCCAGGGAGCCCTCATTCTGGCCGATCCTCAAAGCGCCGCAGACTCTTTTTATCATTTGGTTCCCCATATTCTCCTTTATCCCATGGTAGCCTTAGCCACGGTGGCCACCATTATCGCCTCCCAAGCGATTATTTCCGGCGTTTTTTCCTTAACCAGGCAGGCCATGCAATTGGGTTTCCTCCCCGGCATGCGGGTCCTGCACACTTCCAAAATGGCCGAAGGCCAGGTGTATGCCCCGGATGTGAACGTACTGATGATGCTGGCCGCTATTCTGCTGACTCTTTACTTCAAGGAGTCCGAAAATCTTGCCGCCGCTTACGGCATTGCGGTGACGGGCACCATGTTCATCACCTCGGTGGTGTTTTATTTCATCACCAGGCGGATTTGGCGGTGGAGCCTGGTTAAGGCCCTGCCCCTCTGCCTCTTTTTTTGGGCTATGGACCTAACCTATTTCAGCGCCTGCCTGGGCAAATTTCTCTCGGGCGGGTGGTTCCCCATGGGCATGGCCCTGGTCATCATGTTCCTCATGGTCACCTGGTGGGACGGCTGGAAAACCCTGGCCTTGAAGGTGATGACCATGACCATCACCAGAGACAAGTTTATTGAAAAAATCGCGGCCGAAAAACCGCTGCGCCTGCCCGGGACCGGGGTTTTTCTCTCCACCTTCCACAAAGAAGTGCCGCCCATGTTGCTCCGCTATCTTACCCAGACCAGGGCTTTGCCCGAAAACCTGGTAATCTTATCCGTCCTGACCGCTGATGTCCCGGAAGTTGAGGAACATAAGCGGGTGGAAACCCATGGGTTGGGGCACGGAGTATACAGGGTTACCGGCCATATCGGGTTTATGGAAACTCCGGATGTCCCTGAAATACTGGCGAAAGCCCGCAGACAGGGCGTGAATATCGATCTTGACAATGTGACTTATTACCTGGGCCGCATAAACCTCGTTCCGGCCCGCAAAAAAAATATGACCAGGTGGCAAAGGTTTCTTTTCACCTTTATGCTCCGCAATGCGGTCAGCCGGTCAACCTATTTAAATATCCCTCCGGCCAAGGTCTTGGAAATAGGAGTGCAGATGGAGTTCTGAGGATAAGATGGCATAAGGATCCATAACTTCGGTTAATTCCGTTTTCTTGCCTCCCCTCCAGGGAGAAGTGAGAAGGGCCAAGAAATTTGTGCAAAGTGGTTCGCCAGCTGCCGGGGCTGGGAACCTATCCAGCCCTGAAAACTTCCCTTATCCAGATCAGATCCGCAATTTTTCCCGTCCCCCTGCCAGGCGCCGATACCCGGCAAGCCATCGGCTGCCGGCACCTTTTGGTCTCACTCGAGATTAATTGATTGACCGGATTCTGTCGATAACGCCTGGAAAAAACTAGCGCCGGTGGGGACCTGAGTTGGGGGGCTTTTTTCCCAGTCTGCAAAGGCTGATAATTGGGGGGAGGGGGATATGCAAAGGGCTGGTTGGCATAAACTGGGATGCGGGCTTGGCGTTTTTCTAATCGCGCTGCTTGCTGCGCCGGCCTTCTTCCCAGGTCCGGCCGCCGGCCAGGTGTCCCCGGTGCCGCCGGGGTTGGTCCTGCCCATCGGCGCCACCCTCAAGATCTGGGAATCAGGGGCCACCGATTTTAGTCAAGCGGGGACGGTCAATACCATATTGGCTTATAAAAATTCATATTTTAGTGAAGCGCCGCAAACCTATTATGCCCCCTTCCCTGCGAACCAGGGCATACCGGAGATTATGCCGTCGCAGCCTTTGTATTTTGTCCGGATGTATGCTCCGGGTGCGAATATCAATCAGGTAGGCGGCTGGGTCATGCGGGCCGATCAGGTCCGGGGTTTAACTCCCCAGCAGATCCGGGACCGTTTTGCTTTGCCGGCGGTGCCTACCATGATTACCGAGGTGGTGGTGCCCCCCAACGTCGCGGCCCTGTGGACCGGTTATGCCGGGCCCATCTTAAATCCCTATTGGGGCCAGGGCGGCGGACAACAGACGTTATATCATGAGCCGGCTGACCACTTATTATTATAACCAGGCCAACCCTGCAGTGCCATTGACGGATTACACCAATAACGGCGGGCAATTCTATAACTATATTTCCACTGCCAATTATCTGCACGGGCAAGCACTGGGGCCCCAGGCCCTCTTGTATAAGCCCACCGCCGGCGGCGGCAACCCCGGGCGGGTGGCGGCTTATCTGGATCAATTCATCCCCCCGCCGTACAGCGATCTGGAGAATGTCTATACCCTGCTGGATTATCTGAACTATTCCGGTTACGGCCCCGGGCCGCTGCGGGCCGCCATGCAGCAGATCAGTCCCGAACGCTATGACGCGTTTTCCACCCTGGGGGTCCGGGCCAACCTCTTGTTCGGCGATGCCCTGATGCAGCGCAGCCAGGCCCTGCGCCTGGGCCTGGCCGGCGGCGCCGGGGAGTCGGCGGCCGCCGTGCCCCGAAGGTCTGGGCCGGCTGGCCCAACTGGCCTACGTCTGCGGCTACAGCGACCCCCGGATGGTTGGTCCCGGCATGTTGCCGGCCCAGGTGGGATACCGGGGCATCGGCATCTGGGGCCGGGGGGTGGGGGAGTTCGGCAGCCAGGGGAGCTCCGGCGACCGCACCGGCTTTGGTTACAACACCGGCGGCTTTGTGGGCGGGGTGGATTGGCAACCCCGCCCGGACGTCATCCTGGGATTCGGGGCCGCCTACCTGGGGACCGCCCTTAACTGGGATCAGAGCGGCGGCAACGCGCAAGTCAACTACGGCAAGTTCGGCCTCTACGGCAGTTATTTCACCCCTCGCTGGTTCATGGACGGCGTCTTCTCCGGCGGGGTCGACTGGGCCGGGGCGACCCGCAATATCCTTATCGTCAGCGACAGCGGGTTGATGCCCATGGTCAATTGCCAGGCCATCAGCAGCCAGACGGGGCATGACTTCACGGCACAATGGCGCAGCGGCGTCAACTTCTCCCTCCGGGACTGGTTCCTGACCCCCATGGCCGGGCTGGCTTATATCTACCTCCACCAGAATCCTTTCACCGAAACCGGGGCCGACAGCCTGGACCTCAGCGTCCGGGCCAACGAGGCCCAGACCTTGCGCAGCACCCTGGGGGCGCGCCTGGCCAGGACCTTTGGCGCCGCCGCCGGGTGCCAGATCACTCCCGAGGTCCAGGTAGGCTGGGCCCACGATTTTGCCCTGGATAACCGGGTGATCAACGCCAGCCTCAGTGAATTGGGGGGAGCCTTCGCCACCAACGGCTTCAACGGCGACACCGACTCCTTGCTGGTGGGCGCCGGAGTCACGGCCCAACTGACCAGCGGCCTGGCGCTCACGGGCCGCTACAACGCCGAAATTGGCCGCAGTTTCACCTCCCACATGGTCAACCTGGGGGTGCGCCTCGATTTTTAGGGCGCCCTAAACCTCCCACCATCCCTGGCCGCATTTCCAGACCTTAGCGATCTTACTGAAGCCCAATAAAAATTGGCATATTTTCGACCAAATTGCCTACCCTTTCCAATGGTGATAAATTGAAAAGAAGAGGTTTCCTTCTTTGGCTCTCAGAAGAATTGGCAACTCGAGACCGTGCCCAGCCCCAACCGCCAACCCTTCGGCCTCTGCCTGGCCGAACCACGGAGAGGGTGAGCCCCAACCTCACCCAAAGGAATGAAGCATGGACCTAGCGGAATTGCGGGAACAGGCTAAAGAAAAATTGAAGGGATATTGCCGGGTCTGCCCGGTTTGCGACGGCCGGGCTTGCGCCGGCGAAGTGCCCGGCATGGGCGGGGCCGGCACCGGCAGTGCTTTTTCCGCCAACCTGGAAGCCTTAGGCCGGTATCGCTTCAATATGCGCACCTTACATGAGGTCAAGACGCCGGATACTTCCTTCGAGCTGTGGGGCGAAAAGCTCTCCATGCCCATCCTGGCCGCGCCCATGACCGGCGCCACCCACAATATGGGCGGCAAAATTTCGGAAGAGGGTTTCCTCCAGGAGATTATCGCCGGGTCCCTGTTGGCCGGCACCCTGGGCATGTGCGGCGACGGCCCCGATCCGCAGATGTATGCCGGCGGCCTGAAGGCCATCGCCGCGCATCACGGCAAAGGCATTCCCGTGGCTAAACCCCGGGCCCAGGAGGAGGCCGGCAAATATCTCCGGGCGGCCGAAGCCGCGGGCGCCCTGGCGGTGGGCATGGATATGGACGGGGCCGGTTTGATTACCATGGCCCTCAGAGGCCAACCCGTGGGCCCCAAAAGCTTCGAGGAAATCAAAGAATTGATCGGCGCGACGCGGCTGCCCTTTATCCTCAAGGGCATCATGACCCCTGAGGAAGCCGAGATTGCCCTGGCCGCCGGCGCCGGGGCCATCGTGGTCTCCAACCATGGGGGGCGGGTTCTCGATCACACCCCGGGGGCGGCCGAGGTCCTTCCCGCCATTGTGGCCCGGGTCAAAGGCCGGCTGCTGATTTTTGCCGACGGTGGGGTGCGTTCCGGCGGCGATGTTCTCAAGCTGCTGGCCCTGGGGGCCGATGCGGTTCTCGTGGGCCGGCCGCTGGTTATCGGGGTTATGGGCGGCGGCCGCGCCGGGGTGGCCTTTTTGCTCAATAAACTGAAAAGCGAGCTTATTCAGGCAATGCTCTTAACCGGAACCCCGGAGGTCAAAGCGGTGCCCCGGGCCATTCTCTATGGCTGCCAGTAATCTGGTCAGGGAATAGTGGGCGGGTCATCGGGGCGGGAGGAAGAACCGCCCCGAAGTCGTTTCTCGAGGGGGCGCTGGATAACTGCCCGGATTAATAATACTGCTGAAGATTGCCGGTATCCCGTCGATCCTTCAAGGTCCGGATCAGATGGCTCAAGGGAATGATCAGGACATAATAGGGAATCATATAAAGCGCGGCCATCACTGAGGAGAGGGGATCATGGAAATAACTGGCGATAACAATGACCAGGACATTATTGATCCAGCCCAGAGCCCCGGCCGCCGCGATCCTTTCGGGTGGCGGGCTGGACCGGAACAGGATCATCCCGGTGCTCGCCAGCACCGCCGCCAGACCGAAGCCCAGCAACACGGCGAAAGCTACCTGAGCCCGATGAGCTATCAGGAACGGCGCATAGAGACCAAAGGCGCCCAGGTTCAGGGCCGCAAACAGGACCAGGGAGATGGGGTAGGAGTGCTCCTCCATCCAGTCCGACAGCTTCGGCGACACTCGCCGGAAGAGCCACGAGGTGAGAAAAGGCACGAAGATCATGGCCGCCAATAATCCGGCCAGGCCCGCCAGGTGGACATGCAGTTCCCGGCCAATCAGGACTTTGACGATCAGCGGCAGGGTTACCGGCAACAACAACGTGGTCACCACGGTCATGGCCAGCACCAGTGGAATGTTGGCCCCGACCATACCGGCAAAAAAGGGGGCGGACAAACCCGTGCAGGCCCCGGCCAGCAGGAACACACTTAGGGCGTAGGCCGGGATAAGTTTGGCCACCGCCAGGTAAAGGATGCAGGGCAGTAAAATCAACTTGGCCAGGATCAACATGGCCAGCTTTACGGGATAGCGCCGCAGGGTCTCCCAAATGGCCGGCGGAAACACCTTCAGGAAGGCCAAGAACAGCAAACCCATCAGCATCCATGACAGGTAGGCGCCTAAAAAACGGGTCTCGGCGGGCCAGGCCACCCCTGCCGCCATACTGCTGAAGACCACCAGCAACAGCACGATATCTTTAATTCTATAGATCAATGGGATTACTATTTAATATTATTTAAAAAAAAGGTCGTGGTGACTGCCTCTGCCACCGGGCCGGCCAGTATTTCTCCTGCCTAAGCATAACATCTAATATTCCCCTCACCGGTTAAGTCGCCGATCCCCTGCCGCTTATCTCTTGAGCAGGAGGATATCATAGTTGAGAAAATCTTACCCCCTCAGGTGGCTCAGACTTCCGCCGATATCAGAAAATCACGAGCATTTCGTCCCGACGGGCAAAAAAATTAGGGCGGGTATAACACCCGCCCCAGGTTTCTGGAGAACGGCTGGGGTCTCAGGGAATCCCTCTTATCCCCCACCCAGCCCACGATTTTCCCTCAGTCTAAGAAGCAGCCGCTGCCCCGGATTCCGTGGCTGCTTCCGTCCTCCTCCCGAGCCATGGGCGCCGCCGCCACCCGGTCCCGGCCCTCCTCCTTGGCCTGGTAGAGGGCCTTATCCACTGTCTGGATCAGGGTCTTGGGGGTGATCCCATGTTCCGGAAAGGCGGCCACCCCCAAAGAGATGGTGGTCCGGCCCAGGATCCGTCCCTGGTACACGATGGTGAGGCGCTTGAACTTTTCCCGCAATTGCTCGGCTTTGTTGACCGCCGCCGCTCAGGGTGGTTTCCGGCAGGATCACCAGGAATTCTTCCCCGCCGTAACGGCAGACAAAGTCGGGTTGCCGAGTCCTGGCCATGAGAAACTTACCCAACTCCCGCAGCAGCTCATCGCCGGCATCATGGCCGAATCGGTCGTTGAACTGCTTAAAATGATCCACGTCCAGCATAATGAGCCCCAGGGAGCCTTGATGGCGTTCGGCCCGGTATATCTCCCGCTCCATGGCCTCTTCCAGGTAGCGGCGGTTGTACAAACCGGTGAGGGGATCCCGGATGGACTGGTGGCGCAGGGTCTCCCGCAGCAGCAGGTTGGCCAGGGCCAGGGTGGTATGCTCCGCCACGGTCACCGCCAGTTGCCTCTTGGATTCATCCAGGCAATGGTTGCTACCCCGGCATTGAAGGCGCAACACTCCCAGGGCGTCGCCCTGGGCCACCATCGGCAGGCAGAGAAATTCGACCCCCCGGGGGGCATCGGGGTGGCGGCAAAGACCGGCGTGGCGCTCGCTGGTTCCCAAAATCCTCCCGGTGCGCAGCGCCCAGCACTCCTCTTTGGGAAAGACCTCCTGGGTGATGGAGATGCCCCCCCAGACCACCACGACCTTCAATAAATTGCTGCCCGCATCGATTACGGAGAGGGCCCCGGCATCTTCAGGGAAGATTTGCTGGAGGAAGTTGCCGAGGACGCCGTGGGCCTCCGCGGTGCTGAAGCAGCTCTGCAGCATGTCGCCCATTTCGCTGAGCAGGGTGAGTTCGTAATTGCGCTTCTCCAGCGCCTGGACCGTGGAGGTCAATTCCTCCTTGGAACTTCGCAGGGCCTCCTCAGATCGGCGGCGATCGGTGATATCGAAAAAGACCCCGCTGATGTAATCGATTTCCCCCTGCTGGTTCAAGACTATCCGGCTGCGTTCCTGGACCCAGATCAGCCGGTCATCCCGATGTCTGATCCGATACTCCCGCACGTAAAACCCATTGGTCGTCAGGGCGCGGCGCAAGATCGCCTTGGCCGCTTCCAGGTCTTCCGGATAAATGAGGTCGGTCCATTTGAGGCGGCGGGTGTTGAAGGCTTCCTTTTCATAGCCCACCACCTCCGCCACTTTATCATCGAAGAATTCCACCGCGCCGTCGCGGTATCCCCGAAAAACCACCGCCGGGATGGTGCCGGTCAGTAAACGATATTTCTGTTCATTTTCCCGCAGCGCCTCCTCGGCCTGTTTACGCTCGCTGATTTCGACCAGCATGACGGAATTAGAGGCGGTTAGCTCAGCGGTGCGCTCTTGCACGCGCTCCTCCATCTCGGCATAAGCTTTGTTCAGAGCTTCTTCCGCTCTCTCACGTTCAATATTCCTAGTTTCGAGCAGCGAGCGCCATATCATCGAAGGATTGGGCCAATCGCCCCAGTTCATCGGGGCTGTGGGGCAGGCCCGTACGGGTGTCCATCTCGCCCCTGCCGAATTGCTGGGTGGCCGCCACCAGCCGATTAATGGGCTGAATGAAAACCACATTCCCGAAGACCCACGCCAGAGACAGGGCAAGCAGGGTGGCAATCCCCAGGATCGACTAGATTGCCCAGCATATTCATATTTGCTTTGTGGAGAATTGGCTCTTTGGGCAAACCGACAATGATATACATATAAGGGGGCAAATTTTCCCGGAGACGCACTTGCTTGAAGGCATTGATTCGCTTTATGCCATCACTGGCCGTCCTTTCAAAGAACCCTTCTTCAGCTTTGCCCGATATGAAGTCAAAGAAACCCTGAGAGACCGGCCCGCCAATAGCCGTGGCCTCATTCTCAGGCAAACGATACAATCGTATCCCCTTATGATCCGCAAAGATCACGGCGGAGCCTTCCGGCAAATTGGCCATGGAGATGAACTGATCAAATTTTTGCAGGTTCAAGCCGGCGGTGAGGACGGCAACCAGCTTTTTGTTCGCATTCAGGACTGGAAAGCTGTAGTTGAACGAGCTCGTTTTGCTGACCCTGCCAATGATATATTCCCCGGCAGAAAAATCGAGGGAGCTGATGGCATCCTGGAAGTATTTCCGGTCCGACTGATTTACCTTGCCCGGCTCTAAAGGCGTGTGGGCCGCAAAGACGTAACCATCCGGGGTCATTGCCAAGATGGAGGCGTAGAAAGGGTACAGCCGATGCAATTCCGCGAAAATTCGATTACAGGCCGGGGCATCCAGGTTCTGCACCTCAGGCAACTGGGCCAGGGTGCTCAGCATCGCCTTGGTGGCGATGGCGATCTGTTCCTGCTGGGCCGCCAGGCTCCGGACCAGCAGCAGGGCATCGTCCTGGGCCTTGACTATGGCATGTTGACGCTGGCTAACCCCAGTGGCGACGATAATCCCCAGGGCAGGCAGTAAGATGATCAGCAAAAAGAGCAACAATTTCCTGCGAAAAGGCCAATGGGTGAAGATCCTTTTTATGTCCACGTCTAGCCTTCTCCCGGTGTTAGGTTTCATAACCGTGCCTTTAGTTTAAGACCTTGCTTATTACCTGTCGAAGCTAAATCTTTTTTCACGGAACAGCCGCAGGCAGGCATCCACCACCTCGCCATCATAGAGCACGCCTCGATTCTTGGAGATTTCTTCCAGGG
>CAWEFJ010000029.1:0-49127 GCA_963808395.1 uncultured delta proteobacterium
TAAAAAGCAAGATGGAATCATGGACTTCCGGATGGAAGATAACGGCCGCGGGGTTCAACCTTCAGCAGGTTCTCGAAGGAAACCCCGGCAGCCGGGGGCTGGGGCTGGTGTCAGTGAAGGAACGGGTGCGAATACTGGGAGGAGATATAGACCTATGGAGCCAGCCAGGCCATGGGACTCGCATTCACTTTACGGTCCCGGTAGCCAACCCAAAATTATAGAGTCCTGCTATGATCCGACACTTATCACGGACCAAAAACCTCCCATATCCAGACCATATCCATACATCTTGGCCTGAAGGATTCCTGCCATTCCCGCCGGTAATCTGGCTTCCTCTATCACCGACATCTGAAATCATCCTCCCCACAAATGCCCTCATCATAGGAGATCATTTAAGTTATCCCAGGATGCGTCCCCTCCTTTGGTTTTCAGTCCTAATGAATGACCTTAGCGCCGACTGTCAGGATTCTGGGGAATCCGATCCGGTTTCTGCCAGCGCTCACCATGGGGGTTCCGCTCCGGTGTTGAATGCGCGGAGACAATAAAAAAGACCATGCTGCCCCCTTCCAGGCAATCCGGCCTCCTCCTCTAAGACCCGTAGCTTTCCGCCCTCCTGCTCTCACGACTGGCAGCCGCTCTGCAACTCAATCAACCCCTGGCCCTGGCCTACTACCTGAAAGAGGACTTGCGGCAGCTTTGGCTCCAAGAAGATAAGATCACCGCCGCCGCCATCCTCCAGGATTGGGTGGACCGGGCTGCGGCTTCCGGCATCCCCATGCTGATTAAATTCGCCAAGACCCTGTGCCTCTATCGCCGGGGCATTCTGGCCGACTATGATTACCCGATCTCAACCGGCCCCCTGGAAGGGACCAATAACAAGATCAAAACCATGAAACGCCAGGCCTACGGTTTCCGCGACCAAGAATTCTTCAAACTCAAAATCCTGGCCCTTCACGAAACCAGGTACGCTTTAGTCGGATTAATGATCTTTACCTATCGGGCACCTTGGATTAAGGTGGCGTCCAATATAATGGACATATTAGGATTTGAATGTGCATATTATGAATCAATAGGAGCAGGGATCAGACCTATTATTACTGCATTGTTAACTTCATTATATAAGTAGAAACCCTGATTTCGATATCAGGGAAACCCTGATTTTTTCTCCTTTAAGGTGTCCTTTTAGGAAATTCATACAATTTGGCATTAAATGTGCTTCATTTACAAGAAAGCTTCGCTGATTCTTGAAAATGAAAGGAAGGACTATATGCAAGGAACACGTCTCGACGAGAATTTAATGGCAGGCTGGGAAGAAAGTTTGCAGGCCCTCTTTCAGTCTCTATTAGAGGATTGGGAGAATCCCCAACAGGCCAAAAAAAGTGAGGATTTGGATGTATTTATGGCCAAATGGGTGGAAGGGGTGCAGGCCATCTTCGCGCTAGAAGCTATTACTCCAGGAAAAGAGGAGAGCCAAGACCGCCTTTCGAGTCAAGATATGAACCTTCCTGCCTCAGAGAAATCTCTCGGGCAGCGAGGCAAGTCGAAAAGTCCTAAAAACCTAAAGTCCTTGACCAACCTGAACCAGGTAGAGTCGGAAACGGTGCTGCGAATGATTGAGAAAATGTCTCGAGACTCGCAGAGATCGAAGACCGAAGCGACTGTGCCATGGTTGTCTCTCTCACTCGAAGTTAAAGCGGATAAGGGGCGGAAGCGCCCCTTATCCCGGTAAGACTAAAGGGCCTGTACCAGGGAATGATTGAGCTGGAATTCAGTAACCTTGGGTTCATAAATAATCCTCAAACTCTCCAGGGGAAAAAAGCTACCTTGCATTTGACGGACATGGAGAGCCAAAAAGCCGCGAATATCGAAGGCACCTTGAACTTGACCCAAGCCACGTATGACGAAAAAATAAACTTGACCCTGAAAATGAAGAACGAACAAGCAAATAAAGCGGCAAGCATTATTTTGGAAAATTCACTGCGGACTGCTTCCACAGATACTCGGATGTTACGGCAGCTTTGGGACGAAACCAAAGCAATTCAAGTGGCCATCCCAACCGGCCAAAAAGCCAACTTTATGCTCCTATTGTTAGCATGTGGGACGTTAGCCTCCAGCTTTTTGGACCCCAATCTCTTCCGGTCAATGCACTGCCTCTTAAGCGCCATGGGGATAGAAAAACTTTTAGAATTTGTCCGAGAACGGCAGCCGGTAGACCACGAAAACCACCAGGGAGCACAATAGCGGCATCGCCGGCCCAGGAGAAAAACATGGATTCCTTTGTGCAGGTGATTGAGTCGGTCATGGCCACATTCGATCCCTATACCGTGAACCATCAACAGCGGGTAGCCCAACTATCAACGGCTATAGCACGGGAAATGGGACTCGAGGAACGACAAATCAGCAACCTGGAGACGGCTGCGAGACTTCATGATTTCGGGAAAATCTCGGTGCCCATTGGCATCTTATCAAAGCCGGGAGAATTGTCGGTCCCCGAAATGGCCATGATTAAAAGCCACCCCACGACGGGCTGCGATATGTTGAAAGCGAAGAGACTGCCGGTGGTGATATTTCTCACCATCATGCAGCATCACGAAAGGATAAATGGGTCTGGCTACCCATTCGGTTTGTCAGGAGAAGATATTCTGCTGGAAGCGAGGATTCTGGGGGTAGCGGATGTGGTGGAGGCCATGTCTTCTCATCGCCCTTATAGGGATTCCCTGGGGATTAAGAGGGCTTTAGCAGAAATCTGCCAAAATAGAGGGATCCTTTACGATCCTTTGGTGGTGGATGCGCTGGTGAGAATTCATTCAATAACTATTTGGGATACCTTCTTTTTTCCCAGAGTTTCGGATCATGAAACCGCTCTCGCTCGGAGAGCTGCTTAAGCTGATGAAAATTGGAAACCAGGTAGTTTGCATTGATGTTCTGGTTGACTAATAAATTAACGTAACCCTATTTTCGGGAATTAAGCGTATGCCAAATTTAGAGATGGACACCCGGGATCTGAATATCAGGATTGGGAAGCAGGAAATAGACCGCATCTTAAACCTTAAAGCCGAGGTTGATTATTACGAGGTCTGGCAGGATTGTGCCATTAGATGTTTGGACCTTTCTTGGGCCCTGGTGGCCATTGACGGCAAGACCGGGGACGATTTGGGCCTGGATTTTAAAGATGTCAACAGTTGGGAAAAACGTCTTCAATTTCCAGTTGGAAACGCCCCCGAGATAAACTTGGGAGTTAAAACTGGCAGTTTATCCAGATTGCTGGTTTTGGAAGTAGCCAGCGAAGAGCAAAAACTCTGCTTGGATGAATTGGGTGAGTGGCGGTCACTGTGCGTGGCGGAATCGGGTGCCGGTCATGAGAAACACTTTTATCTGCTGCCCCGGGATTTCCAGCCACGTTGGTCTATTCTTGGAAACCCCGAGATCCGGGTTTACGCCGAAGGAGACACCACGCTATTGCCGCCTTCCCTAGACCCCTTTACCCAGGAGTGCTGGCAGTGGCAGACCCCCCCCTGGGATGGCGCTCCGTCTCCAGTGCCATTATCAGTCTTAAATTTCCTGCAGGGACCTACCGCTCCTGGTTCTGACCTCGAGAACGGGCCCGGGGTCTCC
This sequence comes from uncultured delta proteobacterium, assembly GCA_963808395.1. Lineage (GTDB taxonomy): Bacteria > Desulfobacterota > Desulfobaccia > Desulfobaccales > 0-14-0-80-60-11 > JAPLJC01. The sequence goes on from CAWEFJ010000029.1 coordinate 3,616, forward strand.
TGGCGAGAGCTCTATTGCCGGATATCCCCATTCGAGACGGTGCTTCAGGCCTTCGCCCGACACGAAGCGTCCATAGATGACTACTACGAGAAACTTTTTGGGGCGGCAGAGGAGGCGGGGCTGACAGAATCTGACACCCTCCTGGCTCTGCTCTGGTATGCCCCTCTGGGCGATGCCCGACAGCGACCTGAAAGATGGGCAGAACTCCAAAAACTGTTATGCCAATCCCAATCTGAAGCATCTCCGAAATCCTCCCAGGCTCTGCAGCAGACCCCAACGCGGCAGGACTGCCAAAGAGCCCCTTTGCATTTCCCGGAGAGAGGAATGGTTGACAGGCAGCCTCTTTCTAAACTGGCCAGCAAGCATGACTAAGAAGGAGATCGAGATGTTTCAGCGCTCAAGAGTATTGGATGTCCCCTCAAATCGCAAGTTGTCTGAACAACCGGGGTCAGCTCTTGACAAGGTAATCGAGGGATACTCCACTGCCTTGAATGAACTCAAGGAGATAATGAAGGAGTTAACCTATCAGAAAGAAATGGAGGCCGCCGCTGCCCTTCGATATAAGACTCGGAGCAATATTACAAGGAGCTTTTCGATTTCGCCCCCAGTGGTTACTTGGTGACTGATTCCAAGGCCATTATTCAAGAGAGTAACCAGGTTGCCGCCAACCTGCTGCACACGAACCAGGATTTATTGGTGGGTAGTAGCTTAATTTTCTTTGTAATCCAGGAAGACCATGAGACAGTTTATGCCTTGATGGACCAGGCGTTGCAGACAAGTGAAACCCAGGGTAAAATGGTCCACTTGCGCCCACCGGGAGGTACCCGGTCTATCTTCCTTGTAGTCGCAGGGCGCAGGGACACGGCGGGCGAGGTAGTAGGGTTCCAATGGCTGATGCACCCCGACACCCAGAGCCGCCCAAGCGAAACTGTCTTAAAAGATCAGGTTACCCAACTGGAGGCTTGCCTTACCGGGTTGGTCAAGGCGTTCTCCGCCGCTTCGGAAATGCAAGATCCTTATGCCACCGGACACCAGAGGCGGGTGGCGCAGCTTGCCGTGGCCATAGGCCAGGAATTGGGGTTCTCTCCAGACCGGGTTGAAGGCCTGGAAATAATGGGCTTACTGCACGACATCGGCAATGTCGCAATATCTTCTATGTATCCTTAATAAAGTGGGACGGTTGACCGCTATCGAGAGCAACATTTTGAAGACTCATCCTCAATTGGGGTATGATTTATTAAAGGACATAGAGTTTCCTTGGCCTTTGGCTCAGGCAATCCTGCAGCACCACGAGAGGTGGAATGGCTCCGGATACCCTTCCGGCCTTTCAGGGGAAGAAATTATTATCGAGGCAAGCATCTTGGCAGTGGCTGAGGTAGTGGAAGCCATGGTTTCTCCCAGAGCTTATGGTGAGGCCTTGGGCATTGAAAAAGCCTTGGAAGAAGTTTACAAAGAGATGGGGGTACTTTATGACCCTAAGGTAGTGGATGCTACCCTAAAGTTGTTTGTGGAAAAAGGTTTTAAATTTGCCTGAGGCATCGAGAGTCCATGACATTAATGACCACGGATTATCTTCACTGATGCATGGGGCAGTCTAGTCTGCCTGCAATATCCCCGAATATCATGGGAAGTTTGCAGGGCTTGATGGAGGTCAAGATGCAGGGTCAGCCGAAAGGCCGCAATGTCGAAGAAGTTTTTGCCCAACTGGACCAAAATTGGCAAGAACTGGTTAAGTTGATCAAGGAGGGACGCGGGCAGCCCTCAGCCCCAAGGGGCCAAGACCAGGGGTTAGTCCCTCAGGAAGCTGTTCAAGATGTCGAGGAGGGCCCTTCTCCATCAATGCCTGACAACAGCCGCTGCCAGGCAGGCCCGGCAATTCCCGAGGCTCTGGAACCAGGGCAACCCGAGGTGGAAATGCCACCTCCAAGCCCGGCACTGGAACCTCCCCCAAAGAAATTACCTCCCAAAAGCTGGGGACAAAAGTTCTTCAATGTGGCAATCCTGGCATTGCTGGTTGCCACCGCGGGAGGTCTGTTCTTCCTCCTGGCCCAAACCCAGTGGGGCGGCGGCAAAATTGACACGGGTATGCTCACTATCCGCGGGAAAGATGGGGTGCGGCGCGCCTGGCTGGGGGAACGTGACGGCCAGATAAACCTAGGCCTATTGGATAAAGCGGGCAGGACCAGGGTCGACGTGTCCCTGGATGCAGCCGGAAGTCCCAGTCTGTGCCTGATTGACGAACTCCAACAGAATCGGGTGGAATTGAAAATGGGGCCGCAAGGAGAACCGGTGCTCCGTCAGGTTAAAAAGCCCGCCTTGCCGCTAGGTCCCGAGAGCAAAACGCCGGTTGCGCCGGGTAACGCGACCACGGCTCCCGCGGTAGCCGCGTCCGAGACTGCTGTCTCCCAAGCCCCAAAAACCGAGGCAACTTTACCAGAGAACCCTGGCAACGACAAATCGGCCACCATTGCTCCAGCCGGGCAGCCCGCCAACCAAGGCCCCGGTCCCGTGTCAGGTCTGCCGGGGGCTACGGGGAGCACCGCCCCGTCTCCTGTCCCCACGGTCAAATTTGTGGGTTCCAGGACCTCTAACAAATATCATTATCCTGATTGTAAATTTGCCAAAAAAATAAGGCCGGAAAAGCTTGGTGACCTTTAGCTCTGTCGAGGAAGCGCGGCAAAAGGGATATGTCCCCTGTCCGGCGTGCAAGGCACCTAAATCGGACCTGCCCCCCGGAAACTGATCCACAAGTTATTGGAGATAAGCAAAGAAGCGGTTTCCCAGGACTTTCTTGAACCATCCGACCAAGGCCCAAGAGGCGGTCGGCGGAATTGACTACGAGGTTATGAAGGAGCCATTTATGCCCGATGAACTTGTTGTTGCGGCCCAAAGCAGAGCCTTCAAACCGGCCATGATCTTGCAGATCGACCGACCGGGCGAGGAAACGCCGCTGCAGTTTCCAGCCGTGGTCCGGAATCTGGCGGCCGGGGTCGCTACCCTGGAAGTGAATAATCCGTGGACTATCCTGGACTGGGAAACCTTAAAGGGCCAGGAGGGACGCCTGCGCCTGCTCACCGAGACCGGGAAGGTTACCGACCTCCGGGCCACCATTAACTGGGCCCGGTATTGCGTGCAGGGACAGGACAGCGGCGATCTTAACCTGAGCCTGCAGCTGACCGATTCGGGATCCAGCCGCCCAGAGGCTGCTCGCCGAATATATTCCCCATACATCCAAAGATATCAAGGGCTTTTGGAATCAGTATGACCAGGCGCAGGTCAAGCCGGAGTCCCAAGAGCGCGCTGGTGACCAAGATCGCCCTGGCCGCCCTGGCCTTGCTCTTGGCGGGCCTGGCCTTGCAGCTTACGGGGGCCACGGGAGCCAAACTTTGGGGCTGGCTGTGAGGATCTAGCGGGGCCGTGGTGGTTGCCTTACCGACTCTGTGCTTCTGGAAAAATCGTCAAGCTTCTCATGGACCGAGGGCAAACACCCTGTCCATGTGCGGAGGATAAATTGGCTGGTAACAGAATCAAACTGTGGAGTATCGGCGGCGGCAAGGGAGGTATCGGGAAAAGCATGGTGTCCCTGGGGCTGGGGATCAGCCTGGCCCGTCTGGGGAAGAAGGTCATCCTGATCGACGGCGACCTGGGAGGGGCCAACCTGCATACCCTGATGGGGGTGCGTTATCCCCACGTCACCCTGGAACACTTTCTCATGAAGAAAGTGGATCGCCTCGAAGACACCATTATCCCCACCCAGGTGGAGGGCATCGGGCTGATTTGCGGCGCCGACGACATCCTCGGGTCCGCCAACCCCACCTATTCCCAAAAGATCAGGCTGTTGAACCAGATCGAAGCCCTGCCGGCCCAATATGTCCTCTTGGACCTGGGCGCGGGCACCGCCTTCAACCTACTGGATTTCTTCAACTATTCTCCTGGTAAGATCGTCCTGTTTACCTCTCAGACGACTTCCTTGCAGAACGCCTACGGCTTTATCAAGAGCGCCCTTTACCGCAAGATCTCCCGGGACCTGGCCAAAGACCAGGCGGTGATGGACCTGCTGTACCAAAGCGAGGAAGGCGGCCAGGGGAGCATCGGGACGATCAGTGAACTCCTGGCCCATCTCAGGGAATCGGCTCCCCGGTCCCACGACCGCCTCCTGCAGTTATTGGCCGACTACCAGCTCTTCCTGGTGGTCAATATGGTGAAGTCCAATTCCGACCTGACCGCGCCGGATATCATTAATTCGGTGTGCACCGACTTCCTGAGCCTCAAGCCGGAGGTCATGGGCCCTGTCGCCTATGATCCGGCCTTCGAAGCCGCGGCCAACCGCATGAGCCAGTTCTCCTTGAGTAACAAGCAGAGCAAGGCAGCCGGCCATCTGGCCCAAATCGCCCTGAGGATCGTGAAGGAATCCATGCTGCCCCGGTCCAGTTGTGAGATACCAACGGCAGAGCCGGAGGAGGCCGAGGAACACTACTCTGCATCCTCTGATCACTCAACCATCTTTTTCCTCATGCGATTGGCGGTAACCGCGCTCCGGGTTAAAAAAATTCCCGGTTTTCCGTCTAATTTTTTGGCGGTATTAATGGAAAGCCCATGTTATTTCATTATATCGCTGAAAAGGAGATAGAATTTATAAAAATTTTCTCCCAGGGTTTTTAGAATAATTACTCTGTGAAAGCCGCTGCCGTGGCAGACGGCACATGTGGCCTTAAAGACGGCTAATAGAGCCTCCAGCGGGTCAAGGACTAAAAACTGCTAACTAAAGCCGAGGCGTCGTGAAATAAAATAGTAGGTTTCTACTCTGACTGAAGCGTGTCTCTATAGGGATTATACTGACATGGCCAAGATAGAGATGGATAAATAAACATTGATATTTATATGAGTTTGATCCATATCCAAGTCTAAGTAGGTTATCCATGATTCTATAGAGCATTAACCCATGGCATTGGATTATAATTTATGTGATATATTATACAAATATAATTATAAATTGATGATAATGAATAGTTCTGACTTAAATCTAATAAGATTAAATTGACATGAGGTTAATATGGACAAGATAATGAAAGAAATTCGGAGAGGAAGGAAGATACAAAAAATAATTATTATTGGATATGCAATTTTTGGTGTCGTTTTATTCTCTATCCTTTTATATTGTTACTTTACTATCATAGGCCACTAAAAAATAACGATCCTCCTATGCTCCTTCTTCATGGGTATTCACCCGTCCAAACCACGAACTACTTCAGAGTGTGCACATGGTCCTTAATTATGGTTCCCGAGTAGTTCCTTCTCTTCAGACCGGCGGTAATTCAAGATCGCGCCGGTAATGGCTGTGAGGTTCTCCCTTTTCGATGCCATCTGCTATGAAAAGACACTTATCAACTTGAAAATTCTACCTATCTGGATCATATCTTCACTCTATCTTGATCGTGCGTCCTGGGACTGGTCAGAGGGTTAAATTATTTACTTACGTCACCTTGTCTTTCTCGCATAGATGATTATCAGATGATTGACAGGTCGTTCAGCCTGATTTCCGGAAAGGTCTCCGGTTGACCCGCTCAGGCAAGGTAGCTTGAGGTGAGGATAATGAGGAAGTTGGCCGCCCCTCCTGGCTGAACAATCTGTGAGCCACGGAACGTCTCGGACAAAGTGAGAGGACTTGTCGACAGACGTTGGCAGAGTGGAAGGTGCATCGCTCTCCGTGGCCGGAAGCCGGGGAACTTTAGAAGGCCCATCTTCAAAAAGATGAGCAGCTAAATCCCCGGCTTTCTTATTTACATGCTCCCTGTCCAGGTTATCCATCCAGTTCCGGCACGAGTTACTCTACAAATAGAGGGGGAACATGGCGCTCACCAAAGATAAGCTGATCACCCGTCTCCAGACGCAGGTAGGTCTGGACAAACAGGAATCCCGCCAGATAGTGGAGCGGCTCTTGGGGATAATGAAGGAGACCTTGGCCAAGGGGGATGACTTGCTGATTAGCGGTTTCGGAAAGTTCTCCGTGAGGCAAAAGAAGGCGCGGCGAGGGAGAAATCCTCAGACCAAGGAAGCTTTCACCTTAAGGCCACGTAAGGTATTGGTGTTCAAGGCTTCGGGAGTCTTGCGCGAGCGGATGAACAAAATCTATGCGCCTTTCCCGGAAGAATATCCAGCCACCCCACAGGTATATCGTTCTCATAAGCCTCTTCTCTTCAAGAATCATAACGTTTCAGTATGCAATGCATATCGAATATTTTCTCAGTAAATCAGATAAGTTGCTATCATGGCCAGATCTTCGCTATTCCTGGTAGGCTTCTTCAGAGCAAACTGCTGCTGCCACCCCTATTTATCCCTAAAGCAGAAACAGCCCCATCAGCTTCCATTGGCTCCTGCAGCCCAGGACCTCGCCGTCCTAACCTGCAACACCCCTTCTCCCACGAAAGTGACGATGCCAACAGGTGATACAGGTGTGGTATCGCGCCCAACTAAAAACGCTGATCCCATCACTGCTGGAGAAATGGCAATTGTACAGGGAAGGCTCCTGCGGCATTCCTATTTCAGGGTTTCCCTCTCTATAAATAAGGTAAATCGAAAAATCATTTCGTGCATTCCCTGATTATTTTCTCATCAATATAATGGCAAACTCTGTGGCAATGGACGCCATCGGAATTTCTTCTGGATAACATTTTATTTAAGAGAGCGGTGGGGTGAGGGGGCGATAGAAGGGGTCAAAAGAATCTAAGGATGTGCTCTGCCGTCAGGAATGAGGGTCCCGAGGCTCCAACCTTAATGTCCATGAGTCGTCCACGGGGTAAACCAGCAAAAGGCAGAAAAGTGGAAGACAGGCACACCGTCGGTCTTTGGTCGCGGCCTCGGTAACAACCAATAACCTTTAATAAGCGAGTTTCCAATGAACAAGAAAAATGGACCTCTCCTGCAGACAGGAATCCAGGTGATTCTGGCGCTGCTGCTGTCCTTGCTGATAAGCAGTTTCGCCTTCGCAGCCGATCTGAAGGAAATCAAGGAGAAAGGCGTCATTCGGCATCTGGGCGTACCATACGCCAATTTCGTCACTGGCAGCGGCGATGGTCTGGACGTGGATATGGTCAAACTGTTTGCTCAACATCTGGGCGTTAAGTATGAATATGTCGCGACTTCCTGGGCGAGTGTCATTGGGGACCTGACCGGTAAGAAGGTGAAAGCCAAGGGCGACGAGATCGAAGTCATAGAGGAAGTCCCAGTCAAAGGTGATATCATTGCCAATGGCTTCACCATATTACCCTGGCGGAAAAAAATTGTGGACTTTTCCACGCCCACTTTCCCCAGCCAGATTTGGCTGGTGGCCAAAGCGGATTCACCGATAAAACCCATTGTTCCCCATGATGCAGTTGAGAAGAATATTGTTGAGGTCAGGGCCCTGCTCAAAGGACATTCCCTCCTGGGCAAGACCAACACCTGCCTCGACCCTTCCTTATATAACCTGAAGGAAACGGGCGCCAGGATAAAATTGTTCCCGGGGAGCCTCAATGATCTGGCGCCGGCCGTCATCCAAGGCGACTCAGAACTGACCCTCTTGGATGTTCCCGATGCCCTGGTGGCCCTGGAAAAATTTCCCGGCAAGATCAAGATCATCGGCCCCATTACCAAAAAGCAATACATGGGTTGCGCCTTTGCCAAGGATGCCCCGGAATTGCGGGACGCCTTCAGCCGCTTTCTGGAACAGGCCAAAGCGGATGGAACCTATTTGGCTTTAGTAAAGCGCTATTATCCCAAGGTCTTTAGCTATTACCGCGACTTTTTCGAAGAGAAATAGTGCCGACCTCTTAGTTGGGGGAAGATGAAGAGCGAGGAGTCGGCACCCACAAATCCGACCTGAGTTATGAGTCACCTTAAGTCGGAATCAACCACCGCTGAGGAATATCAGCCTTGAAGACCTGGCGTCAAAACCTTATAGGCAGTCCCTACTTAAAGATGACCTTAGCGGGCCTTGCTTTTGCAATGTGCTTTTCCGTCTTATTGGTGAAAGTTTACCGCGCCCAGGCTGATTTACACGACTCTGTCCTAAAAAGTTTCAAGCAAGATCTGGAAAAACATGCCGCGGGTTTGAGTTACTTCTACGCGGAACGAAAAAATGATTTGAAGAATCTCCCCGCCAAACGAGAAATCTCTATTTTCTTTGAGAATAAGGCCTTGGGAATGTCCATGGAGTTTGGCCTCAGGGCCAGTCTCATTGCTATGCGAGAGAGTTTTGATCTGGTCTTGAAAGAGAGGATGTTGGGCCAAGACCGGATTTATACCCGCTTCGTTTTTGTCGACGCTTCCGGAGAATGCCTGATCGACAGTCAAGAGGAATCCCGGTTTAGACCAACCAGGTGCAAAATACCAAGAATTTCTGACCCCCCAAGGATCCGACCCGGTTATTCTGGTCAAACGACTGAATAATATAGCGGAGTTAATCGTCTCCAGCCCGTATTTTTTTAAGGGGACCTACTCCGGTCAAATCATTGCCTGGATCTCCATCGAAACGATGCAGAAACACCTCATCGGCACCGACAGCCAGTTACATAAAAAGACCGTCAGGACTTTTTCCAGTCAAGGTGACTTTTATTTGCCTACCCAGGCTAATGGGCCCGCCATCTCTTCGGTTCTGCCTGATATCGCCAGTATGGGAGAGCGGGAATACTATAACTTTAAAATGGCTGACGGGGTGGAGATGATCTCCACTTGGACACCGATCAAGAATACTCCTTTGTTCCTGGTGGGATTCATACCGGCCCATGAATTATTGGGTTATCTGTTTCTGTCCCCCTGGCATCTGGTGATCTTGGCTCCCCTGTCAATTCTCTCCTTGCTGGTGGGGGGATTTGCATGGTGGACCATTACCCGCAAAAAGGCCCATCAAGAAAATGAGATGATCTTGAACTCCGTCGGAGAAGGTCTTTTCGGCATAGACCGATTAAATAACGTCACTTTTGCCAATCCAGCCGCACTTGCCTTGACAGGATTTGAGATTAACGAGGTGATGGGTAGAAACTTACATGAACTAATCCATCACAAGAAATCGGATGGCACCCCTTACCCCCGGGAGGAGTGCCCCATGTATGCCACTCTCATGACGGGGAAAAAAAACCATATTACCGATGAAGTATTTTGGACCAAGGGAGGCACGCCACTACCGGTGGCCTATTTGACTACCCCCATTAACCAAGATGGTCAGATAGTGGGGGTGGTGGTGTCGTTCCGGGATATCACCTGGCGCAAGCAAGCGGAAGCGGAACTCAAACGGTCCAATGGATACCTGGAGAAAGTCTTCGATGGCTCCACTGAAGGGATCGGCATCGTCGACTCCAAGGGGCTTGTCAGGAAATGGAACAAGGCGGCGGAAGAAATCTACGGATATACCTTCGAAGAACTTCAGGGAAAACCGATCTTCGATCAATATGCGGATAAAGAAGAACTGGATAAAATGATCAGACAACTGCGCCGGGATGGTTATGTCAAAAATTACGAAATTACCATGAAGCGGAAAGATGGTAGTACTTTCCCCAGCAGTCTTTCCATCAAGGTGTTGCGTGATGAAAACGGTAAGAATATGGGCAGCGTCACCGTAGCCAGAGATTTAACAGAGGTAAAGGACAGAGAAGCGAAATTACATTCGGCTAATGAACAACTTCAGGCTCTGGTTGACGAATCCAAACAGCGCAACCGCAATATGGCTTTGCTCCAGGAAATGGGCGATGTCTTCCAGTCCTGTCGGACCTCCGGAGAAACCTACAGCGCCATCGCCCACTTCATGCCGCAATTCTTCCCCGGCTTCGGCGGGGCGCTCTATATCCTCAATGAATCCAAAAATCTCTTTGAGATGACCTCCATCTGGGGCGATAATTCTTCCCTGGAGATGATGTTCGGCCATGATGAGTGCTGGTCCTTGAGGCGAACCCGGGCTTATCTGGTGCATGATTCCAAAACCTGCATGAACTGCCACCACGTCTCCTCCGAAGCGCCCGGCAGCTACTTATGCGTGCCCATGATGGCCCAGGGTGAAATTATGGGCATCTTTTATTTGCGCAAGGATACCCCGGAGGACCAGGAGCAGATGAAGGCCGTCGGCCAGTTTGCCATCACCGTAGCCGAGACGATGGCCCTGGCCCTGGCCAACCTGAAACTCCGGGAGACCTTGCGGAACCAGGCCATTCGAGACGGCCTCACCGGCCTCTTCAATCGCCGCTACATGGATGAGACTCTCGAACGCGAGCTGAGCAGGAACAAGCGCCAGGGCTCGCCCCTGGGGGTCATCATGATGGACCTGGACCATTTCAAGGAATACAACGACACTTACGGCCATACTGCCGGAGATGAGCTCCTGGTCGCCTTGGGCCGTGTGATCCAGGACCAGGTGCGCCGGGAAGATATCGCCTGCCGCTATGGGGGTGAGGAGTTTCTCCTGATTATACCCGACGCTCCCCTGGAAGTTGCCCTGGAGCGCGCCCAAATCCTCAACGAAAGTGTCAAGCGCCTGCACACCCAGAATCAGGCGCTCAAGCCCATCACCATCTCTGCCGGCGTGGCCATCTTCCCGGATCATGGCGCAAGCGCCAAAGAAGTTATCCGGGCCGCGGATGCCGCACTGTATCGAGCCAAAGAGGAAGGCCGCGACCGGGTGGTGGTGGCGCACTGCGATAAAGGGCATGACTTTAGCCAACTAAAGATAGTTGGGTCTCCTACAAATAGGGGGCCCATTTGACCTAGATAACTATAATCTCCATTGCCAGAAAAATCGAGGCCCAGGCGGAGCCTGACCTTACCGCGCCACCGTTGAAACTTGATTTTACATATAGGAGTGATCTGGGACCGATCCAAACTTCCTTATGTTGATCGAGAGCCCCCTTCAGGCGAGAGGCTCATGTCCAGTTTCTGTAGGATGTGGGAGATAAAGGCAAATATTGTAGATAGATAGGCTTTAGTTACCGAGCTGTGGAAACACCGCGTACATAAGGGGTTCAGGAGTTTCGAGCCTTATAATCAGGATTTCCCCGATTGCATAATTACGAAGCTGTGTCACTTTAGTTATTAAAGGAAATCTAAGTGCCTTGGTTGTTGGGATAATCTTTGAGCCTCACCATAGAGAGCTGGAAGGAGCAAGCGATGCGCCAGATAAGTGAGCAAGAATTATTCGAACCGATATCGTCTCTGTACCCTGAATTTAAGTTGCATTACATGCCCGGGTACACAAACGATACCGTTATCCATCATACGGCGTTAGATAAGGCTCCGCTATCTATCTTGGTAGTGGATGATGAGGAGAGTTGCAGATCTTTGCTCCAAGATTATTTCCAAATAACGGGTTATTTGTTTAAGGGTGCATCAGATGCTGCTGAAGCTTTGGAAATCCTTAGCCAAGATAAGATTGATTTGGTAGTTAGTGATATTAGAATGAAAGGGAAAAATGGGATAGAATTGATGCAAAAGGCTCACAAAGATTATCCCGATATACCATTCATTATTATGACAGGCTATGCTCCAGAATATTCTTATGAAGATATCATTAATGCTGGAGCCACTGACTTCATTGCAAAGCCTTTCTCTTTAGGAGAATTAAAAGCCAAGATTTTACGAATCCAAAAAGAGAAGAAAACCCAAAGGCAACTTCAGCAAACTTTGACAAGGGTCAAAAACCTCTTCCGAGACACAGCTGGAGCCCTTGCTGCAACCCTGGAAAAACGGGACCCCTATACTGCCGGACATCAACGTCAGGTCAAAGACCTTGCCTGTGCGATTGGCCCGGGAAATGGGCCTTGAAGAGGGAAGAGTTGAGGCAATATGCATAGCCGCTCTCGTCCATGATATAGGAAAGATAAACGTCCCCGCATCGATCCTTAGCAAACCTGGAACCCTGAAAGATTATGAAATGGGCTTGATCAGGGTGCATTCTCAGGTAGGTTACGATATCATGAATAACATCGAATTTCCCTGGCCCGTTGCGGAAATGATTCTACAGCATCATGAAAGACTCAATGGCTCGGGGTATCCACAAGGACTTGCTGGGCAGGAAATCCTTGTAGAGGCAAGGATCATCGGAGTGGCTGATGTGGTGGAAGCCATGACTGCCAATCGCCCTTATCGACCTGCCCTGGGTTTAAGTACTGCATTGGAAGAAATCTCAAAAAACAAAGGCATCCTTTATGATAGCGAAATTGTTGATGCATGCATAAAGCTTTTCAATGAAAGGAATTTCAAGTTTGGATGACCTGATAAATGGATCGCAGTGATATTCGTGAAGAAATATCCGAATTAAAAACACTAAATGAGTAGACTACCCCAAGAACTCAACGAGCGCAAGCAGACAGAAGAGAAACAACGCCAACTGGCTATTATGTAATCATCCAACGACGCGCCGCCAAATGTTTCGCTAACTGCTATAATCCGAGACTTATCACCGAGCTCAGAAACCATCCCATATCCGGTTCATATCAACTCTTTTCAACCTGAGGCCCCCTCTTATCCTCGCAGTGTAATTTGGCCTTCTTCTAAACTCGCCGGCGCCTGAAACCATCCTCCCCACAAAGGCCCTGGGAAGATATGAAGATCATATATGCAGTTTTTGCTGGCTCGGGGATAAGGGAAAGTTTTGGCAAGCTGTACGTAATAAAGTCTGTTTTTTCTATAGATTGTGGTTAGTTAGGTACTCCTTTTCTCTCATCATTTCCTGTTTGTCAAGAGAAGTTTGATGGAGCTGCCCTGCCTGGGCTAGTCCAGGCAGGGGCGCCTGCGAGAATGGGCCCTAAATAGCTCGTCGGAGCAGGCGCCCCCTGCCGGGTTAGATGCGTGAGACTTTGGTTTTCATGGTCTGTATCATCCAGTTATCTGCAGAATCGCCGCCATGGCCCGGTGATAATCCCGTTGCACCTTGAGATTGGACACCCGGCAGTACCGCTGGGTGGTCTTGATCCGGGTATGCCCCAGGAGGTCCTGGATGGTCACCAGGGCGGCATCGGCATTGAGGAGTTGCGTGGCCATGGTGTGCCGCAGCTGATGGCACGACACCTTGAGCCTGGCCTGGCGGGCGTAATGCTCCAGGCGTTTCTGGATGCCCCGCACCGAGATGGCCTTGCCCCGGCAGCGGCCCTTATCCACCAGGAAGACCTCTTTGACCCGGCTGGCCGGCCTCACCCGGAGATACTGGACCAGGGCCTCATAGGCATCGTCGCTCAGGTACACCACCCGGTCTTTGGCGCCCTTGCCATCGTGGACAAAGACCTGGCTGCGCCGCAGGTCCAGGGCGGCCAGCTTCAACCGGGCCACCTCCTCCACCCGCAAACCGCAGCGGAGCATCAGCATGACCATGGCCCGATCCCGCGGGTGGTGGACGACCTGAAGGAGTCTGTCACCTCTTCATCCCGCAGATGGCGGGGCAAACCCGGGGATAGGGGCCACTGCCTCTATGACCTGGGGTGTTGCCCAAATCCTCTTCCATCCACTCTATCGCCCCTCCTGGAGCTTCTCATGCGGCAATAGGGTGATCCTGCACCCGGACCTGTCGATCCTTTATTTCGATATGCGGATCATATATTCAACTATTTGGTATTTTTGAGAAGGTTTGCTCATGGCAAGTTATGCGGCGGTCCCACCTCAGCGGGGAACCACGAATAGGAGACTGGCTTGGATTCTAAAAGGACACCAGGACACCCTGCTATTACTCAGAGCGAAAAAGAGATTAACTTTTCGATACCTATTCCCGCTTACCCTCTGAACCAAGGGAGCATCTGGTTCTCAAAAATTAATCAATTAAACGCTCTCAGTAGTAGCTTGACTTTGCATATAGGAGATATCGACTATTTTCGCTTTACGATTGGCAATAAAAAAGGCAGGGCCACGAAGGCCCTGCCTTAGTATATAAGAGTAAAGAATTAGTCTAAATCAGGCCTCTCTCCGGAACCCCAGCAGCCCCAGGCCCAGCAGGCCGCTGCCCAGGAGCAGGGCGCTGGGGGGGAGAGGAACCGGGGCGGGGTCCGGGGAATAACCTAATTCGATTCCGGGGTAGCCTCCGGGGGAGCCTCCAGCATACGTCAAGATGATTTGTTGCCCCCCTTCGAATTCGGTGCCGTTCCAGAGGAGCCAGTCAACAATGAGATCAGTAGTCGACGGAAACGTTGACGGCAATGTAGCGGTGGTGGTGAACCAAAAGTCCCCACTCGTTCCCACATTGTAGGTCGGTCCCGTAGCCAGGGCGATCATCGGGCTCATTAACGTGGCGGTCCAGCCAGGAGCCGATAAGCCACTTAAACCCATGCCTGTCCAAGTGGCGCCGGGAGTCTCCAGCACGGCCTCGGCTATATTCCAGGTTTGGGTTGTGGCCGGAGTCCCATATAGGCCATTTTCATACCAGGTTTGGTTATAGAGATAGTCGGCAGACGCCATCCCCGGCAGGCAGATGACTGTGGCCAAGGCCACCAACACCATAAGTTTAGTTCGTTTCATCTGTTACCCTCCAGAACTAAATATCTTCAATATTTATATTAGAGATGAAGCATCTTCAATGCCAACTGCAATGAATTACACAAAAAACACCATAAAGGAGAAAAAATCAGGGTTTCCCCTATATAGAAATCAGGGTTTCTACTGATAATAGAGTTTAAAATGCAATAATAGTAGCTCTGATTCCTTACTCTTGTTGATTTATTATTTGAACATTATGTCCATCATATTGGACGCCTCCTTGATCTTTCCCATTAGACAGGCGAAGAGCGTACTTGTCCCTTCTCGTTTTTTATCAATAGAAGAACGCGATGGTCGCGAAGCTCACCCCGCCTAAAGTCAAAACTGAAATGGCGGACAGGATTATCATTTTGGTCCTTTGCTTGTTCATCATACTAGGGATAGCCCGCCGAAAACAAAAATAAAGGAGGAAACCACCGAGTAGGTAAAAAGCTACTGCAAACAAATAGAATGATAATGTCATCTTAATTATCCTCCTGAGAATGAAAAATTATTATTCTCTTTCGATGGGAAAGGGGGTGGTCCAACTGAGATTGGTTCGGCAGATACCACCCCCGTGCCCCAAAAAGCTATTTAACCAATACGGGAATGCTGGCAAGGGCTCCGGTATTGCCCGGGGCACTCGGATTGATCACCTGGTTCGAAGGCCCTCCGGACTGGCTGCCCGGAGGCGATACCGTGCTGGCATTCGTCACCGTCTGGATGGTCACGGTGTTGACGTTCCAGGTACTGTTGGGATAACGATTCAAGAAATCCTTTTGGTCAGAATACGTAGTACTCCCTGAAGCTGGCGCCGGGGTGGTAATTTTTTTAGGGTAAGTATAGTTGCCATCGTCACCGGTACCGGAAGTAACGGCAGTGATATCCACGTTGACAAAAGACTTAACAAAGGTTGTCGGAGGTTGAATGGTAGCACAGGCGAAGGCCTCCGAGGGCCAGAAGGGGGCTCAGCAGCCGGGCCAGGGACATGAACCCCGTTTTCTGAAGCAGAGAAGACGTGCTCAAGGGGCCGTGAACCACCAAGGTGGTGCGCCATTTGCCGCTGGTATTCTTCTTGGCATTGTAGGCCGCCTTCAGATTATCGAAAATGGGTTTCATATTACTGGATCCCCAAGGATACTCGCTTGCGGGGTAGATTTGCTGCCCCCACCTTGATATCGCCCACAAACACCGGAACACTACTGGTCCCAGTTAAACTGGGGGTATATATCTTTGCTATAGTGTTCTTGATGGTATCGGGCACCGTGTTATGGGAGGGGTTGGCGGCCGGGGTATAAAAATACCCTTGATTTGGGTCGAGTGCCGCGACTGGACTGGTAGGAATCTTTTTACTGGAATTAACGGTGACCGTGGAGCCGCCGGTATCCCTGAATTTAATCGTCTTGGGGGCGGAGGCCACGGCCTCGCTGGGTCCAAACAGACGCGCCAACCAGCCGGTGTGGCCGTTGGATGCAAGAGGACTGGATGTCCCGGTGCTCGGCAGGGCCAGGGGCACCTGGACGCCGCCGGTTGGCACCTCATTGGTATAGCCTAAATACGCAATGGCCGTGGCCGAGACCTGTGAGGTGTTGATTCCCAAAATCCCGCCAAAAAAATTGGATACCGGGCCATAGACGGTGCCCGCGGCCCGGGAAATCGAGATCTTCACCGCATTGGCATTGGAGTCGCTGCTGCAGGTGGAGCCGATTGCCGTCCACGCCGTACTGCGGGATTGCCCGTACGGTTATCCCATGTCCCAAAGATGAGGGTCAGATCATTGCGGTCTGCATCCTCCACGGCGGTCTGTCTGGAAAGCTGGCTCTGGCGCTGGGCCACCGTCAGGGCCGCCTGTTGGGCTGCGATCGGCATCTCGCACCGCCACCGGCGCCGTAGTCATGGATTAAATTGTCTGCCGCGGCCAGGGCCGCGGCATCAGCCACATTCTGGAGTTCATTTCTGGTGGTATAGAGGTGGCCCATATCGATAGCCATACTGGCTATCCCGAGAAAAGCGACGAGGCCGAGGGCAGTGATCACGGCCACCGATCCCTCCGTCCTTCTGATTAACGTCCCGAATACCTTTACCTTGCTCATGAGAACCTCCTGTTCTCCTGTCAGGTTAAATCTTAATAATCCTGCCCCCTTCCCTGGGCCAATTCCGTTTCAATTAATCCAGCAGCCTGGGTTTCTTCTGCCCTCCATATTTCTCCTCCAATTAAGGTCGAATTTACTCACAGAGCATTACGGTTTAAGCCGTAAGCGTTATGTGGTTGCCAAGTCCAGGAATGAAACCCGATACAATAAACCAGTTTTTAGTGGCGGTTACCGTGACCTCTAAGCCGGCTCCCTTGGTTCCCGTGGTAAATCCCGCGCCTCCCAGGGTTACGCTGGGATTGGCATCGCTGGGCAGCAGCTCCCGTTAAGATAGGCAATTGCGTGAGTATGTAGTTTTGGATAGTCGGATTGAGAGCATTCGGGGCTATCCGCACGCCGCTGGTATTCACTTGCGTAAGTTATCCCATAGCGGGCTCCTTCCTGGCTGGCACTGGTAATAACCTGCTTCATGTAGTAGGCATGCCCGAAATCGACGACTCCGGCAATAAGGAGAAGGAACAACGTGCCTACAATGGCAAACTCAACCGCTACGGCTCCTTTGGTTTGACGCAAAAAACCCAGGATATGAGGTCTAGCTTTCCAAGTCATAAGCCATCTTCCTTTTTGGACCGTAACGGCAAGCTATTATTCCCTAAGAACTCTGACACCCTTATTCTTCTCTAAACTATACCGCTCATTAGATAAAATAATCTAATGCAAATTTATATCAGGGATTCCCTGAAAATTAACCATAAAAACCCTGATTTTTTTCCTTCCAGTTTGCGGGTATTTCGCCTGGCTAATGGGAAAGACCAAGGGGGCGTCCAATATAATGGACATATTAGGATATGAATGTCAAAATAATGAATCAATAGGAATAGAGATCAACCTACAGTTACTGCATTCTAACTCCATTATATAAGTAGAAACCCTGATTTAGAGATCAGGGAAACCCTGATTTTTTTCTTCTTTAACGTATCTTTTAGGTAATTCGTTGAATTTGGCATTAAATGTGCTTCCTACGAAAGAAAGGGGCGATTATTTTCCCAGAAACCCTGGTTTAATTACCCTGCAGATTAATCTACCCATGGAGGGGAGGAATTTTATGCGGCGCCCTCAATCCGGCTGGAGTCGGTTCCGGAAGCGGACCGACGGTGTATCGGCGGCCGAATTCGCCTTGCTGCTGCCGGTCATGCTGTTGATCGTTTGTGGCATCATGGACTTCGGCAATCTCTATTTTCAACTGCATATCGCCAACGAGGCGGCCCGGGAGGCGGCGCGGCTCGGCGCCATCACCAAGCACAATGCCACAACCGTTCAGGCCACCATTCGGGGCGAATACGGCAATTCTCTAACTCTGACCTTCACTCCCAACCCCCCGGCCACCGGGGGCTCGGTCAAGGCGAGGGTTGCTAACCCGGTCACCATTCTTACCCCGGTAATTAATCAATTCATTCCCAATAACCCTACGACGGTTTACGGGCAATGCGTTATGCAGGTGGAAAACTAGCAGACCGGTTCCTGGGATGGATTACTCCGAATAAATCTCTCTATGGACGAAGATAAAATGAAGACTAATGGACCTTTTTGGAAAAATGAAGAAGGCTCCGCGCTGGTAGTGGGATTATTTTGCATCACCATGCTGCTGGGGTTCCTCGGCTTAGCCATGGATGTAGGCAACCTGGTGTACACCAAGACCATGATGCAAAACGCCGTGGACGCCGCCGCCTACGCCGGGGGCCTGAACCTCCCGAACACTGCTGATGCGACTGCACAAGCAGCCAGCATAGTTCACCGGAACGGCTTTCCCTCAATCACCCCCACCATAGACTTTGCCAAGGACACCACCTGCAATCCCGGCAGCCTTCCGGAAATTAACCTTAGGATGAGCCAAACCGTTCCCACCTATGTCATGGGGGTTTTGGGGATTTCGACCGTTCCCCTGCAGGCCAGCGCCAAAGCCATCCTGATCGGCGGCGGCGGCGGGGCTTTCGGTTACGCCCTGTTTTCCAACACTAACTTGACCCCCAGCGGCAATCCCACGGTTAATGGGTCGGTGCATTCCAATGGTAAGACCACCATGAGTGGCAATGTCCACATTTCAGGAAACCTCGAAGGCGCCACCGGGGTGACGTTATCTGGCAACGTGAATGTGGGCGGGGCTATTTCCGCTGATAGCCTGAGCGACATACATACCAGTGGCAATATCAGTTATGGCTCTGAAGACGCCAGCGCCACCAATATTGCCATGCCCGACTATAGCAGCCAACTAAATACCATATTCCCGAACATGACTACCTATAATGGCAATCAGTCCTGGAGCGGCAATATTCCTGATTTAGGCAATAGTATTTATGTTAATGGCAATGTATCTCTTAGCGGAAATATTAATACTACTGGAGCCATAGTGGCTACTGGTAACATAACAATTAGTGGTAATGTTAGTCTTGGTAGCAATGACCAACTCTGTCTATATTCTCTAAATGGTAATGTTACGGTTTCTGGCAATGTCAGTTACGGTAATAATTCCAGTGCAGTAATCTTCGCTCCCAAGGGTAATGTAACCATGAGTGGCAACCAATCATTTAATGGATGTATTGTGGGAAATTCCCTAACTATATCTGGTAATGGTACCTTTAATTATATGCCACTCAACGGTATTACCTACAAGTAGTAAGCACGTGAAATTGGTCAAATAGGGCTCCCCCAATAAACTTCCCGGCCTGGAAAAATTGTCAGGCTCCTTTTGACCTGATCG
The DNA here is from genome assembly GCA_963808395.1 of uncultured delta proteobacterium. GTDB lineage: Bacteria > Desulfobacterota > Desulfobaccia > Desulfobaccales > 0-14-0-80-60-11 > JAPLJC01. The sequence continues at coordinate 22,927 of CAWEFJ010000029.1, forward strand.
ATTATGCCTCGGTTAATGTGCCACCATGTCAAAAATGCGTATCTTTGCTTTCTGGTCCTGGCCTATGGGCGTGAAAAGTGTTAATATCTACTATATTTGCGCTCCAACAAACTAAAACAAATTATATTCGATATAGTTATCATAACTTCATCTCAGACCATGCCGACTTTTTAAATTTTGCCCACATGTCATAGTTGATCTGATCTTGGTTTGATGACTATCAGCTCAAGTATAGGTCATTACAAGTGATTTTCTTTTAAGCGGCCTTTTTTTCACCCCATAGCCTGTATCGGTATGATTTTGGCTCCGGACTTGATTCCTTCCAGGTAGTCGGCCCAGGCCTGCATCATCTTCTTCCGTTCCGGCATGAACTCGGCATAGTTGTACGCCGCACGCGCGCTGTTTCTTTCGGCATGGGCAAGTTGGCGCTCGATGGCGTCCCGGTTCCACCCCTGTTCATTCAACAATGTGCTGGCCATACTCCTGAAACCATGACCGCTCATCTCATCTTTGGCATACCCCATGCGCCGCAGGGCGGACAAAATAGCGTTGCTGCTCATCGGCCTTGAGTCGGTCCTGGGACTCGGAAAGACATACCTGCCATGCCCGGTCAAGGGATGGATCTCCCGCAGGATGTCTATGGCTTGTCTCGATAACGGGACGATGTGCACGGCGCCCGCCTTCATTTTTTCTGCCGGGATTCTCCATTCTGCCGTCTCAAGATTGAATTCAGACCACTCGGCCTGTCGCAACTCCCCCGGCCGGACAAAAACCAAGGGCGCCAATTGCAGGGCGCAACGGGTCACGATACCACCCCGGTAATCGTCAATGGAGCGGAGCAATCCGGCGATCTCTTTCGGGTCAGTGATGGTTGCCATGTGCTTACCAGAGGCCGGAGGGATAGCACCGCGCAGATCCCCGGACGGATCGCGCTCGGCCCGGCCGGTGGCTATGGCATAGCGGAAGACTTGGCCGCATACTTGTTTCACTCTGTGAGCCGTTTCAAGGGCTCCTTTCGCCTCGATGCGTCGGAGAGCCGCCAGCAGTTCCGGCGCTGTAATGGTTATGACTGGTCTGGCCCCCAACCAGGGAAAGATGAAAAGCTCAAGCCGCCTGATGGTTGTCTTGGCGTGACTGGTTGCCCAGGAAGGTGAAAATTTGGCATGCCACTCACGAGCGATGATCTCGAAGGTCTCTGTCTCTCGGTTGCCCGCCGCCTTCTGCGCCTTCTTGGTCTCGCTGGGATCAATACCATTGGCCAGCAGAGCACTTGCCTGGTCCCGCCTCTGCCTGGCCTCGGCAAGTGAAGTTTCAGGGTATGTGCCGATACTAAGTAACTTCTCGCTACCCCCAAAACGATACTTGAACCGCCAGAGCCTGCCGCCAGTCGGAGTTACCAAAAGAAAAAGACCCCCACCGTCGAAAAGTTTTTGGGGCTTTTCTGTCGGCTTGGTCGTTCTGACCTTGGTGTCAGTAAGCGGTGCAATCCTTTTAGGCATAGGGTTTCCCTCCTTTTTGGGGGTATCTCCGTTGGGGGCAGGGGCAAATACCCCTACACATACCCCCAAACCTTTCGGATTTCACTATATCAATATGACTGTTATGGGACAACGGAAAAAGAGAAGGGCCTGATATATCAGGCCATTGTGGACAGTATCAGATGATACTGGATTTAATGGTGGTGGAGATGAGGGGATTTGAACCCCTGACCTCCTGCATGCGAAGCAGGCGCTCTTCCAGCTGAGCTACATCCCCACGTGCCGCTATTATCCCGGCTCCAGGAGCCGTGTCAAGCACAATTACGCCGGGCCGCCCCGCGGCTCGCCGGGCCATCCGGGGGCTTTCCCCCCGGCTCGCCGCCTTCCCGGACCATCGACCGGATTGCCCGGGAGAACCGGACAAATCGCCGGGCCAACCCCGGATTGGCCGGCAGGGCGCCTTAAACGGCCTGGACTTCCTTGAGCCCCGGGACTTCCTTCATCAGGAGCTTTTCCACCCCCTGCTTCAGGGTCATCTGGGACATGGGGCAACCTTTGCAGGCGCCGGTGAGCCGGACTTTGACAATGCCGTCGGTCACTTCGACGAGTTCGATATCTCCGCCGTCCCGCTGCAGCATGGGGCGGATCTTGGCCAGGGCTTGTAACACTGATTCTTTTAAATCGTTCACGGGTATCCTCCCAGGGTTAATAAAATTAATGATAACCAGATAAGGGCCGATTGTAAAGGGACCGCGGCGCAGCCCAGGAAGGCGGACGCCTATAATTCTTAAAGTTTATTCGAGATGGAAACCAGCGCCCACCTCAAGGTTCCACCAGGAAAACCGCCTGGACGCTGGCCGTGATCTCTTCTTCCCCCGCCTCGATGGGAGTGGCGGGGACCGAGGCGCCGGAGGCCAGCCGCATGGCCTCGCCCGAAGCTCGCAAGGGCAGGAAACGGATGCCGGTGGAGATCTTCTCCACCCCTTTGATTTTGAGGCCTTGGGACTGGGCCAGGGCCTCGGCCAGGCGCCGGGCCCGCTCCAGGGCCGCCACCGCGGCCTGCCGCTGCAGCTCCTCGGCCTGGGAATGCTCCCAAAATGGCCCGTTAATCCCCGAGGCGCCGTTTTTCAGGGCGAGGTCGATGATCGCGCCGAGCCGCCCCGGCCCTTTGACCTTAACCTGAAGACGATTGACCGCTTGATAGCCTTTGATTTCCGGCGGCCCCGTCTTATCTTTGGGAGCATAGACCGGGTTCAGGCGGTATCCCAGGGTCTTTACCTGATCCTCGGAACCCAGCGTCTGTTTAAGCGCCTTAATCAGCGCCTCGGCCCGGCGGCTGTTTTCCTGGGCGGCGGCCTCCGCCTGGGGGGCCCGGGTCTCCACTTCCACGGTCAGCAGGGCCAGGTCCGGAACCGCGGCGACCTTGCCCTCGGCCTCCACCGCAATGGTGGGACTGGCAACGGCTGCTGCCGCGGTTGGCCCGGTGGCCGCCAGACCACCAGCCAACAGCAGCAACCACCAAAAGCTCTTAAGTAGATTAAACCTCATTTTCCCCTCCCCGCGGCAGCCGCCGGCCGCTAGCAGTGTTGCCAATAAACGTGCAGTCATTATATTATTATGCATGTGGAGAGATTTGGCAAATCCGCCCTCCAGAGGTAGTCATGGCCGATGAACCCAAAACCAGCGCTCCGGCCCAGTATCTCATCTGGTACTTGGCGGCCTTCATCCTGATTTTGCTGGTTTTTCAAATTTATAGCGGCGTCAAACCGACCACGCAGATCAGCTACAGCGAATTTCGCCATTTGCTGCAAATCAAGGGGGTCGACGACCTGACCGTCGCCACCGGGAGCATCACCGGCAAGCTACTGCCGGCCGGCGTCGAGGAACTGGCCAAGGAACGCAAAGAGCCGGACCTGCCACAAAAGTTGGCCCAATTGTCCGATAAAAAGGAACCCGGCTTCAGCGTGGACCGGTTGGACGATAAGGACCTGGTGCCGCTTCTGGAAAAGCAAGGGATCAAGTATAGCGCGGCTCCGGATAGGACCACCCTCAACAACATCCTCTCCTGGGGACTGCCGGTTTTGCTGCTGGTAGGCATCTGGATTTATTTCTTCCGCAGGGTCGGCGCCAGCGCCGGCGGCCTGATGGCGGTGGGTAAAAGCCGGGCCAAAGTTTACGTCCAGGATGAGACCAAGACCACCTTCCAGGATGTGGCCGGGGTGGATGAAGCCATTGAGGAACTCAAAGAGATCATCGAATTCCTGAAGAATCCCGCCAAGTTTCAGTTGCTGGGGGGCAAGATCCCCAAAGGGGTGCTGCTGGTGGGACCGCCGGGAACCGGCAAGACCCTGCTGGCCCGGGCCGTAGCCGGAGAGGCCGGGGTGCCTTTCCTGAGCCTCACCGGCTCCGACTTCGTGGAGATGTTCGTGGGGGTGGGGGCGGCCCGGGTGCGGGACCTGTTCGCCACCGCCCAGGAGAAGGCCCCTTGCATCATCTTCATCGATGAACTGGACGCAGTGGGCAAGGCCCGGGGGCTGAGCCCCATGGCCGGCCCCGAAGAACGGGAAAACACCCTGAACCAGCTCCTCTCGGAGATGGACGGCTTCGACACCCGCAAAGGGGTGATCATCATGGCGGCCACCAACCGCCCGGAGATTCTGGACCCGGCCCTGATCCGCCCGGGACGCTTCGACCGGCACATCCTGGTGGACCGGCCCTCCCTCATGGGCCGGGAAGAAATCTTACGGATTCATTCCCAACAGATCAAGCTCTCCTCCACGGTGGACCTCAAGACCCTGGCGGCCCGCACCCCCGGGATGGTGGGCTCGGACCTGGCCAACATCGTTAACGAAGCGGCCCTGCTGGCGGCCCGGAAGAACAAAGAGGCGGTGGAGATGGACGATTTCGAGGAGGCCATCGACCGGGTGGTGGCCGGCCTGGAAAAACGCAACCGGGTCATGAACCCCCGGGAGAAGGAGATCGTCGCCTACCATGAAAGCGGCCACGCCCTGGTGGCCGAGGCCCTGCCCACCACCGACAAGGTGCACCGGGTCTCCATCATCCCCCGGGGCATCGGCGCCCTGGGCTACACCATGCAGTTGCCCACCGAGGACCGCTATCTGATGACCAAGACCGAGCTGGAAGACCGCATGGCGGTGATGCTGGGAGGCCGGGCGGCCGAGGAGCTGGTCTTTCAGGAGATTTCCACCGGGGCCCAAAGCGATCTCTACCGGGCCACGGATATTGCCCGTTCCATGGTGCGGGAGTACGGCATGAGCGAGAAGTTGGGCCCCATCACCTTCGAGCGGGAGCGGCGGCCCCTGTTCCTGGAAGGCATCATGCCCACCCCCAGCAAAGATTATAGCGAAGCCACGGCCCAGGAGATCGATCAGGAGGTGTCGGACCTGGTGGCCCGGGCCCACCAGCGGGCCAGGGAGGTCCTGGAGGCCAGGCGGCCCACCCTGGAGAAGGTGGGCAAGATTCTCCTGGAAAGGGAGGTTCTGGAGGGCCAGGAACTGCGGCAGATCTTAAATTCCACCCCGCCGGCGGAACCTTAATAAAGAGACCTCAGCGAAAAACAACTTTGTCATCCTGAGCGAAGCGAAGGATCTCGTATTTTTTTAAGTATTTATGAGATTCTTCGGTCGCTTCGCTCCCTCAGAATGACAATAATGAGGACTTTCGCAGAGGTCTCATAAAATAATTCGCACCGGTTCCGGGGCGCCCGGGCATTATCCCGGATCGCTAAAACGGCGGGCCCAGCCCGCCCTATAAGCCCAAGGGTGAGAGGATTTTATAGGGCGGTCTATGGCCGCCGATTATCGGGCTATTACACCAGCCATAATTTTGCCGGCCTGGGATTGGCCGTTGATCTGCTCAGTGTACTTAGGATGCCTGGCGGTTCGCAATATGCCGTTCTTTCCCTCTGCCGCAGCCTTACAAGATTATCTCCTGGCCGAAGCCGGCCCCGGGACCCTGGTGCTGGTGCCGCAGCAACGGCTGGCGCAGCAGTTGTGGCAGCGGCAACGCCTGGCCCAGCTTGCGTCCGGCGCCGCGGCCTGGGAACCTTTGCCCCTGAAGACCTTCCAGGGCTGGTTGCAAGACCTCTTCCAGGCCCTCTGGCCAGAGGTGGCGCTGGCTCCTGATTTGCGGCGCTTGTCCCTGTGGCTCCGGGCCATCGAGGCGGCGCCGGGCTTGGAGGGGACCGCCGCCGACCTCTCCTGGGCCCAGGCCCTGGATGAGGCCTACAATCTTCTCTGCCGCCATTCGTTAATGGCGGGCGGGGACGCCCGCCCCACGGACGCCCGCCCCACGGATGAGGCCCCACTGTTTGCCTGGCGGGGCCGGGTTACCCGGATCTTTAGCCAGCTCCTGGCAGAGGGCGGCTGGTTGGCGCCGGCAGAGCTGCCGGCCTTCCTCCTGGCCCGCTTGCAGGAAGGAAAGATCACCCTGCCCGAGAGGATCATGGTGGTGGGCCTGGAGAATCCGGCCCCGGCGGAGGGCGCCTTCCTGACCGCGGTGGCCCGGCGCACCCGGGTTACGCACCACCAGGTGCGGGGCCATCCCCAGGCGGTGCAACGGTGCGGTGCTCCTCCCCGACCGGAGCCAGGAGCTGGCCTGGGTGGGCGCCCGGCTGGCGGAGCTGGCCGCCCGGGAGGGCCTCCCCTTGCACCGGCTGGCGGTGACCTCCCCGGACCTGGACCATTATCTCCCCCAGTTATCCCGGCTGCTCTCCGAGTTGCTGGGGCCGGCGCAGACCTCCGCCGGCTTTGCCTACAACTTCTCCCAGGGGCCGCGCCTGGCGGAAACCCCCCTCTTTCTGGCCGCCACCCTGCCCTTGCGGTTCGTCTCCGCCGGGGAAAACCGGGAAGACCTGGTGTCCCTGCTGCTGTCGCCCTTTTACCGCGAACTCCGCGGCCACCGGGACCAGACCGCCTCCTGGGACCGTCTCTTCCGGGAGCGCCGGCTGGACCGGGGCTGGTTTTATTTTAAGGCGGCCCTCACCGATTCCGCTAAGGGGGGGCTTATGCTGTCCCGGCTGGACCGCCTCTGGGCCAAACTCCAGGCCCCCGGCGATGGCCAGGAGTGGCGCCGGCGCCTGGAGCAGCTCTGGCAGGAGTTGGGATTCACCCCCGGGGCTGAATTCGAGACGGTTCAGTGGAGCCGCCTCAATTCCCTGCTGCAGGAGGCGGCCGCCCTCCTGGCCCTTACAAAACCCCTGATGGCCGGGGAGTTTCTGGGATGGCTGGAGCACGGGGCGAAACAGGTGGAGCTGCCGGGACCGGGAATTCAGGGGGCCGGCATCCAGGTCCTGGGCCTCCTGGAGATGCGGGGCCTGGAGTTTTCCCAGGTCTTTTGCCTGGGGATGAACTCCGGGGCCTTGCCGCCGCCGCCCCGCTTCCTGCCCCTGCTTACCGCCGCGGAAAATCGCGCCGTCCTGGGCGGCACTTACCGGAGCCAGCACGAATTTTCCCGGGGGCTTTACGATAACCTGCTGGGCGCCGCTCCGCACCTGGTCCTGACCCGGCCCGGGGTGGTCGAGGACGAGGCGCGGCCCGGCAGCCCCCTGTACCTGGGCCGCTGGGACCCGCAAGAGATGCCGGTATTGAGCCGTCCGGATCCGGCCTGGCTGCGGAGTCCGGCCGTCCGGGCCGCCTTTGCCGGCCGCGGGGCTCCCTTTGCCGGCCACCCCGACGGGCCGCTGTCCGTCCATCTGCCCGAGCGGCTCTCCGTGGGAAAGGCCGCCGCGGCCCTGAGTTGTCCGTGCCGCTTTCTGCTGGAGGGCATCCTGAGGCTCCAGGAACTGCCGGAGATAGAAGCGGGCCTGCCTCCCCGGGAGCGGGGCGAGCGGCTCCATCAGGTCCTGGCCCGATTCGTCAAGGAATTTAAGGAAATTCTGCAGGAACATGATTGGGACCACGACCAGGCCCAGAAGGTATTGGACGCCGCGGCGCGCCGGGTGCTGGGGGACCTCTTGCCAGACCCCCACTGGCAGGCGGAGCTGGAGCGCTGGCTGGGCGCAGAGGGAGGCGGCGCGGGCCTGCTCCGGGAATGGCTCCTTAAGGAGCGGGAGCGCTACCAGCAGGGCTGGCGCTGGTGGCTCACGGAAGAGAGTTTCGGCGGGCTGCGCGAGGAGGGCTGGCCCTTTGCCCTGACCGGCCGCCTGGACCGCCTGGACTATCACCCGGAGACGCAGGAGGCCGTTATCTGGGACTATAAGAGCGGTGCGTTCCCCAATGCCAAAAAGGTGTTCGATGAGCTGCTGGAATTCCAGTTACCCTGCTACTGGCTTTCGGTGGAGCGCGGCCTGATCACCGCTCCCCGGGAGCGCCGGGGACTCCGGGCCGGGTTCATCGGCCTCAAAAGTCTGCGGCAGGACCACCTGAAACATGAGGATTTTAAGGGCCGGGCCGCAGGACTGGCCCCGGGTGGCGGCGGCCCTGGCGGCCAGCTTGAAAGACCTGGGGGAACGCCTGGCGGCCGGAGATTTCCGCCCCCAACCCGCGCCGGCCCCGGCGGGCAAAGAATTGGGGGCCTGTAAGTATTGCCCTTATGCCCTGCTCTGCGGTTTTACCTCAGCGCTGAGAGAGGAACTGAAGAGAATGAGGCAATCGTAGGCCGTTCCGCCGATCACATCGGCGACGGAATCGTCCCTAGCGAGGCTGTTAAATGAATACCAGAAGAGCAATGATCGACCTGCCCGCCGATCAGGCTGCCCGGGAACAGGCCCTGAGCCCCTTGGGGAGCTTCCATTTGGAAGCCCCGGCGGGCTCGGGCAAGACCTCGGTGCTGCTGGCCCGCTTCCTCACCCTGCTGGCCCGGGTGGAGGCCCCGGAGGAGCTGCTGGCCCTGACCTTCACCCGCAAGGCCGCGGGAGAGCTGCGCACCCGGGTCATGGAGCTCCTCTGGTCCAAGGGGGAGCCGGCCCCGAGTCCCCCTGGGAACAACGCCTGGCGGACCTGGCCCAAAAGGTCCTGCGGCACTTCGGCCGCCAGCCGGTGCCCTCCAGGAGTTGCTGGCGGCCGAGCGCCTGCCGGTCATGACCTTTCACAGTTTTTGCGCCCAGTTACTGCGGCTGGCTCCCCAGGAGGCCGGGGTGTCCCTGGAATTTCGGCTCCTGGAAGAGGATGAGGCCCGCCTCCTTAAGGAGGAGGCCCTGGAAGAGCTCCGCCGGAACCTGGCGGCCCGGCCCGCCCGCGACCCGGTGCGCCAGGCCCTGGTGCGGCGCCTGGTGCGCCTCAACAACGACTGGCGCCGCCTGGCCGGGGAACTCTTATCCTTGCTCTCCCGCCGGGACAGCCTGGGAGAATTCCTGGAGCTGGCCCGCCGCAGCAGCCAACCGGAAGCCTACCAGCTCCTGTTGCAGCAGCGTTATCGGCTGGCGCTGGCGCCGCTGCTGCAAACCCTGGCGGACGGCTTCCGGGCCGCAGCCCTGGGCCGGGAATGGCCTCGCCTCTGGCAGGAATTGGGCGGGACTTTCCAGGGGGGGCCGCTCCCCCCGGAGATCCCCGGGACCGAGCCCGGCGACTTGCCGGCCTGGCAAGCCATCGCCAGCCTGCTCCTCACCCAGGGCGGCGAGCCCCGCAAACGGCTGACGCGAGAACTGGGATTCCCTGCCGGTTTCCCAAAAGCCAGTTGGCCGCAATTGTTCCGGGAACTGCCGCCTGCCTGGGCGGCTCTGGGGCAATGCCGCCAACTGCAGCCGGCCGCCGCCCTGCCGGAGGAGGCCCAGGCCCTCCAGGACCTGGTGATCCTCCTGGGGGAGGCGCTGGCCGCTTACGAAAGCTCTGCGCCCGCAGGCAGGCCCTGGATTTCATCGCCCTGGAGCAGGCCACTCTCCGGTTGCTTGGCGACCAGGGACCCCAGCGAGATCCTGTTGCGCCTGGACCTCAAGCTGCGGCACCTGTTGGTGGACGAATTTCAAGACACCAGCCGGAACCAGATGAAGTTGCTGTGCCGTATCATGGCGGGCTGGCAGGCCGGGGAGGGCCGCACCCTGACGGTGGTGGGGGACCCGAAACAGTCCATTTACGGCTTGCGAGACGCCAAACCTGGATTTTTGCGGAATCTCGCCAGGGCCTGGCCTGCGGCGGAGGTCCGGTTTCCCCTGGAATCATTACAGCTCACCACCAACTTCCGGGCCAGCCGGACCTTGATCCATTGGGCCAACGCGGTCTTTAGTGACGTCCTGGCCGCGGAATAGCGGACTTGGGCTTCCACGCCGCCGCCCCGCCCCGGAGCCCCGGCAGGGGAGGCCCCGCGGCTGGCCCTCTTTGCCGGGGCGGCGACCTTCCCGCCCGGAGGCCCGGGAGGCTGAGGCCCGCTGGCTGGCCCGGCAGGTGGGCGAAGCCTGCCCGACTCAGCGACAAATGAGACCATCGGCATCCTGCTGTTCACCCGCGGCCACCTGCCCGGTCTATCTCCAGGCCCTGGCGGCGGCCGGTCTGCCGGTCCGGGTGCGGGAGGGGCTGAAACTGGCGAAGGACAGCCTGGTGGTGCAGCATCTCCACAACCTGGCCCGGGCCCTGACCCGGCCCCAGGACGACCTGGCCTGGGCCGCCCTGCTCCGGGGGCCCTGGGCCTCTCAACCTCTGGAGGTGCTGGCCCGGGTGGCCGGGACCGCGCCGGGGGAGTTGTGGCCGGAGAAGCTGCGGCGCTTCGCCGGGACCCCTGAATGCCCCGGGGATTTGGCCAGGCTGACCGAAAACCTGATGGCGGCCCTGGACCGGGTGGGGCGCCGGCCCCTGGCGGAAGTCGTCGGAGACTGGCTGGCGGAGATGGAGGCCTGGCCAGGCATAGCCGCCTGGGAAGGCCCCCTGGGAGTGGCCTGCGCCCGGGCCTATCTGGAACTCCTGGCCCAGGCGGAGGCCGGCCTGCCGGAGGCCACCTTCACCCAGGCCGACTTCTCCCTGCCGGAGGCCTTTCAGCCTCCCGATCCCAAGGCCCAGGACTCGCCGGTGGAGGTGCTGACGGTGCATGGCGCCAAGGGGTTGGAGTTCACCCGGGTATTTATCCCCTTCCTGGACTGGCAGCCTTTGCACGGGGAAGACAAACTGCCCCCCTTTCTGCTGGAAGAGATTCCCGGGCGCGGCGCCGGGTCCAGGGCCTGGCCCTGGCCCGGCCTTACGCCCAGGAGCACCAGGATTCCCTTTATCTGCTGCTCAGAAATTTGAAGGAGCGCGCGCGTCCTGGAAGAGGCCCGGCGAGTCTTTTACGTGGCGGCGACCCGGGCCCGGCGGCATCTGACCCTCAGCGCCGCAGTGAAGCCTGAATAGCCGGGGGGAGCTGGCCATCCCGCAGGTCAGCCCCCTGGCCTGGCTGCTGGATCATTACCGGGCCACCCTGCCCCCGGCCGGCGCCGCGGTGACCTGGCCGGCGCCGGAACTCCAGGTGGAACTGCCGCAGGAACTCCCGCCCCCGCCCGCGAGAGCCGCCACGCCCCGGAAATCTGCCGGCCGCCCTGGGCCTTCACCCCGAAGCCCCGGCCTATCAGATAATCCACCCCTCCCAACTGGCGAGGCTGGCCCGGACGAGGCCGCCAGCCCGGCCGCGGCCGGGGAAGATCCGGAAATCCCTCGCCTCCGGGGAGAGATTATCCATCGGGGCCTGGAAACCCTGGCCCGGGGGGGCGAACTGCCCGGGCTGGCCGCCCTGGCCGCGGCCCTGCGCCAGATGGGCCTGCCCCGGAAGCCGCCGCCGCCCTGGCCCCGGAACTCCTGGCGGAGCTGCAGGCCTGCCGCCGGGACCCCTGGCTGGCGCCCTGCTCGACCCGAAGCGGCCCGGCGCGGTGAGCGAGTGGCTCCTGGAGGACCTGGCCGCCCCGGGCACCCTGCGCCGGGGCAAGATCGACCGGCTGGGGTTCGACGGCCAGGACTGGTGGCTCCTGGATTACAAGAGCTCCCGGCCTGGGGATCCGGCTGACTGGGAGGATTTCATCGCCGGGGAACTGGTAAAGTACCGGCCCCAACTCCTGGCCTACCGGGAGATGGCGGCCCGGGCCAAAGGGCTGCGGTTCGAGGAGATCAGATTGGCTCTTTACTTTACCGCCTGCCGGCGGGCGGTGGAGGTGTAAGAGACGGCTAGTCGGGGCCCAGAAGGAGGCCAGGCGCCTCTCCGGCCGGCTGCCTAAACCATGTTTTTGATCTGGCTGCATCGGCTTCCGGGTGGTGCGCCCGCCGAATCCTTCCCCTTGAAATCCCTCACCATTGCCCACTGGCTCCAGGGGATGCGGGGCTTCCCCGTGGGGCGGGCGTCTCGCCCGCCAATCCTTCTAGGGTTATGCTTCGTAAATAGTATGGCATTAAATCAAATGAAAACCTGGGTTCCAAGGGTATTAAAGTCCCCCTTTGGAAAAGGGGGATTTAGGGGGATTTCAGGAGGTTATTTTAAATCCCCCCTGCCCCCCTTTTTCAAAGGGGGGTTAAACAACCGTAGTTTGATAACCCCCTTATCTCACCGATAGGGGGGGCAGGCTGTGAAATCTTTCACCTTGACAATTTCTTGTCTAGATATTAATTTATAAATATAGGATCGACAGGTTTATATCATCGTAACCCTGTTTCATAGGAGATTTTAATGGCTGAATTAGAGTTCGAAAAACTATCCGTGGACGTGGCGGCCCAGGAGATGCTGAAGAAGGCCCAGGCGGAGGGAGTAGAGACGATCTTTGACCGGGCCAAGACCATGAAGCCCTGTCCCATCGGGGCCGAAGGGGCCTGTTGCCGCATCTGCGCCCAGGGTCCCTGCCGGGTGCCGCCTCCCAAGAAGAAAGAGGGCGAGAGCGGCGAGGAGAAGAAGCAGCGCATGGGTCTGTGCGGCGCCACCGCGGAGACCATCGTGGCCCGGAACTTCGCCCGCATGGTGGCGGCCGGCACCGCGGCCCACAGCGACCACTCCCGGGGGGTGGCCAAGCTCTTCAAAGAGATCGCCCATGGTGAGGCCCCGGGCTATGAGGTCAAGGACGTGGCCAAGCTCAAGCGGGTGGCCAAGGACTGGGGGGTGGCCATCTCGGTGGGCGAAGGCGAGGAGGCCAAGGGCCGGGATAAGCTGGAGATCGCCAAGGAGCTGGCCGACAAGATTTTGGCGGAATTCGGCCAGCAGTCAGGCGAGATCAACTACGTGAAGCGGGCCCCCCTGAAGCGCCAGGAGATCTGGCGGAAAAACGGGGTGGTGCCCCGGGGCATCGACATCGAGGTGGTGGAACTGATGCACCGCACCCACATGGGGGTGGACCAGGACTACCACAACCTCATGAAGCAGTCCACCCGCTGCGCCCTGGCGGACGGCTGGGCCGGTTCCATGATCTCCACCGACCTGCAGGACATCATGTTCGGCTGCCCGGTGCCCATCGCCGGGGAGATCAACCTGGGGGTGCTGAAGGAGGACCACGTCAACGTGGTGATGCACGGCCATGAGCCGCTGCTGCCGGAGATGCTCTACGTGGCGGCCCAGGACCCGGAACTCATCACCTACGCCCAGAACAAGGGCGCCAAGGGCATCCAGCTGGCGGGCATGTGCTGCTCGGCCAACGAGGTGCTGATGCGCCACGGGGTGCCGGTGGCCGGCAACTACCTGCACCAGGAGCTGGCGGTGGTCACCGGCGCGGTGGACGCCCTGGTGGTGGACGTGCAGTGCGAGATGCAGGCCCTGGAGAACGTGGCCAAGTGCTACCACACCAAGATCGTCACCACCGACGACCGGGCCAAGATGCCGCTGGCCGTGCACATCCCCTTCGACGAGCATCACGCCCTGGACGTGGCCAAAAAGATCATCCGCCTGGCCATCGACAACTTCCCCAACCGCAAGGCCCCGGTGATGATCCCGTCGGTCAGCTCCCCCACCGTGGTGGGCTTCAGCTATGAGACCATCCAGTACCTGTTGGGGGGCTCCATCCGGGGTTCCTATTACACCCTGAACGACAACATCATCAACGGCCGGGTGCGGGGGGTGGCCGGGGTGGTGGGCTGCAACAACTGCCGCACCACCCAGGACAGCTCCCACCTGACCCTGATCAAGGAGCTGTTGAAGAACGACGTCATCGTGCTCTCCACCGGCTGCGCCGCCATGGCTGCGGGCAAATACGGCCTGCTGACCCCGGAAGCGGCCAGCAAGTACTGCGGCCCGGGGCTGGCGGAGGTCTGCGAGACGGTGGGCATCCCGCCGGTGCTGCACATGGGGGCCTGCGTGGACAACTCCCGCATCCTGATGGCGGCCACCGCCTGCGTCAAGGCCGGCGGCCTGGGCACCGACATCAGCGACCTGCCCGCCGCGGGCGCGGCCCCGGAGTGGATGAGCGAGAAGGCCATCGCCATCGGCCAGTACTTCGTGGCCTCGGGGGTCTATACCCTCTTCGGGGTCACCTGGCCCACCACGGGCGCGGAGATCCTGACCGATTACCTCTTCAAGGGATTTGAAGAGGAATACGGCGGCAAGTGGGACTTCGAGATGGATCCGCTCCTGGCGGCCAGGAAGATGATCGCCCACATCGACCTGAAACGGAAGGCCCTGGGCATCGATAAGGCCCGGGAACGGGTGCTCATGGATATGGACATGCGCCGCAAACTGGAAGCCGCCGCCGGCGAAGAGCATTGATAGAAAGAATTTGAGGGAGGGCCGGGGAGGTTTTTCGCCTTTTTCTTCAGGATCCCCCGCCCTCCCCTCAAATTCCCCTGCCAAGCCCCCACCTCTCTTCACCCCGCGCCAAGGCGCGGTTTTCTATTTGCGCAAAATGGAAAAATCCATTAGAAAAGCTAGAAGCCGGGACACGGGAAGAAATGCCCAGGCAAGATGGTTGCATGTAGGGGCGGGTTTAAAACCCGCCCCTACGGACCGGGCCAGAGAGGGATCGGCCCAGGCAAGCTTGGTTAACCCCGGAGATGAGATCGGCACCGGGCAGCCAGCCAACCCTTTAAAAAAGATTGCGTCGGCCGATGAAGGACCCTGGCGACAAAAGCGGCAAACCCCATTACTATGGCCACCGGCAGCGCCTGCGAAATCGCTTTCTCCAGGGCGGCCCCCGGGCTTTGCAGGATTACGAGCTGCTGGAACTGCTGCTCACCTTCGCCATCCCCTATTCCGACGTCAAGCCCCTGGCCAAGCAGTTAATCCAGCACTTCGGCTCTTTTACCCGGGTGTTGGACGCCACCCCGGAGGCCCTGATGGAGGTCCAGGGGGTGCGGGACTACTCCGCCACCCTGATCCGGCTGGTGAAGGCCTGCGCCGAATACTCTTTGAAGGAAGAGGTTCTGGGGCGGCCCCGCATTTCCTCCCTTTCGGCCCTGGTGGACTACTGCCGCACCGCCATGGGCGGCCTTCCGGATGAGCAGTTCCGGGTGATCTTCCTCAACAGCCAGAACGAAATCATCGCCGAAGAGATCGTCCAGGAGGGCACCGTGAACCAGACGGTGGTCTATCCCCGCAAGGTCCTGGAGCTGGCCCTGAAACACAAGGCCAGCGGCCTGATCCTGGTGCACAACCACCCCAGCGGCTCGCTGACGCCGTCCGCCGCGGACCAGGAACTGACCCGCTCCCTGGTGAAGGCCTCCCGGTCCCTCAACCTGACGGTGCACGACCACCTGATCATCAGCCGCCAGGGCTACTTCAGCCTGGCGGAGAAGAATTTGTTGTGAGTGAGGAGTAATTGGGGAGGGGGCCAGGGTTCCCCACGCCGTTCCCAAGTTGTACAGGGAACGCCTTATGGGCCAAGCAACCGCGACGTGGCAAGGTTAGCATGGTATCATGTTCTAAGGAGATTGAGTCACCCGTTTACGAGGACAGTGATCAGACACAGCTGGGCGAGGCCACAGGCTACGCCACTTCGGCCCACAGGCCGCTCTATACTGAGGGCCAGCGAAGGCGCCTGCTCTCACATTTTATTTACCGAAAACCGAAAACTGAAAACCGAAAACCACCATCATGCGCTATTCGATAATTAATGAGATCGCCGCGCTAGTCGGCCCGGAGCACCTCCTCACCGCCCCGGAGGACTGCTGGACCTACGCCTATGACGCCACCGACCAGGCCCGGATGCCGGAGGCCGTAGTCTTTCCCGGCTCCGCGGCGGAGATCTCCCAAATCCTGCGCCTGGCCAACGAGCACCTCTTCCCGGTCACTCCCCGGGGGGCGGGCAGCGGCCGCAGCGGCGGCGCCGTGCCCATAGCCGGCGGCGTGGTCCTGGTCCTCACCCGCCTGAACCGCATCCTGGAGATCGCCCCCGCCGACCTGCTGGCAGTGGTGGAGCCCGGGGTGATCCTGGGGAGATTCAAGGCCGCGGTGGCGGCCCAGGGCCTCTACTACCCGCCGGACCCGTCCAGCGCCGACTTCTGCACCATCGGCGGCAACGTCGCCGAGTGCGCCGGGGGCGCGGTGGCGGTGCAATACGGGGTCACCCGGGACTACGTCCTGGGGATTACCGTGGTCCTGCCCACCGGCGAAATCATCGAGGCCGGCAGCCGCACCATGAAAGGGGTGGTGGGCTACGACCTCACCCGGCTGTTTTTGGGCTCCGAAGGCACCCTGGGGGTGATCACCCGCATCATCCTCAAACTGGTGCCCCAGGCCCGCGGCCCGGCAGACCCTGGCCGCGGGCTTCGAAACCCTGACGGCCGCCGCCCGGGCGGTGAGCCAAATCCTCATCGCCGGTCTCGCCCCCACCGCCCTGGAATTCCTGGACCCGGTGACCCTGGGCTGCGTCCGGGAGATGCTGCCCTTTCAGGTTCCCGGCGAAGCCGCGGCCCTGCTGCTGGTGGCGGTGGACGGCCACCCCCATGACGTGGAAGAGCGGGCCGCCGGCATCGCCCGCTTCTGCGAGGAGCAGGGCGCCCGGCCCGTCCTCCGGGCCAGAAACGCCGCCGAAGCAGAGGACCTCTGGAAGGCCCGCCAGGTCATCTCGCCGGCCCTCCTCAAGGTGAAGCCCCAAAAAGTGAGTGAAGACGTGGTGGTGCCCCTCAGCGTCATTCCGGACCTGGTGGAAGGCCTGCAAAAAATTTCCCGGCGGCGGGGCCTGATCATCCCCTGTTACGGCCACGCCGGGGACGGCAACCTCCACGTCAATGTCCTCTATGACCGCAAGATCGACCGGGAACGGCAAGCGGTCCAGGCCACCGTGGAGGATATCTTTGCCCTGGTGCGGGAACTGCGCGGCACCCTCTCCGGGGAGCACGGCATCGGCCTCACCAAGGCCCCGTACCTCGGGATGGAGCTTTCCCAGGCGGCTATTGCCTTGCAACAACGCCTGAAGCGGGCCTTCGACCCCCATGACATCATGAACCCGGGGAAGATCTTCCCGGGCTCCCGGGGCCGGTGAGGGAAGGTGGCCCGCAAACCTGGGGCGGCCCCCTAAGCCGGAGAGGTCCCGCTAAATTATAAGGTTCCAAGATTTCTGAAAGATGAAGACCGGGTTAGCAATTTTTATTGCTTGACAAAATTTTCACAATCGCGTACTTTGAATCCCAAAAAACCCTGCACCAAATATTGAAGGAGGATTTCTCAGCATGGCCACAATAGAATTCGAGGGGAAGACTTTCTCGGTAGACGAAGACGGCTTCCTGGAAAACCTGGACCAATGGTCCCAGGAATGGGTGGATTACGTGAAGGATTCCGAGGGCATCTCGGAACTCACCGAGGAGCATTGGAAGGTTATCCACATGCTCCAGGACTACTACAAGAAGAACGGCATCGCCCCCATGGTGCGGATCCTCTCCAAGGTGACGGGTTTCAAACTGAAACATATTTATGAGTTGTTTCCCTCCGGACCGGGCAAAGGCGCCTGTAAGATGGCGGGATTGGCGAAACCCACCGGTTGCGTCTAGGCTAATTCCTCCCTTTCCATAAGAGCATAGGTCGGAGCAGATTCCCCCACCGGGGAATCTGCTCTCCGTGTTAAGATCTGGCTAGCATTGAAGATTCGATTGACATTGGCCTCGTTTCCCTTTACATTCCCACCAGAGAGTCATTTAAATCCAGTCCCAAAACCAGTCGCCCCCACTAACTGACCGCAGCGAGGCGGCCCGGCGTGAGTCCTCGATTTACCGGCTATTCTTGGAATAATGGCAAGAGGAGATGCCCATGGCGCATCCCATGAACAAGATTCTCTTTATAGAACCCCGGGCCCCCCGGGAGCATATCTTCAGCCGGGTGGCCATTCCTCGCCTGGGTTCGCTGCTCCTGGGCACCATCCTGCAGCGCCAGGGGCGGGAGATCAAGGTGGTGGTCGAAGATATGGCCGCCCCGGACTACGGGACCCTGGATTTTAAACCGGACCTGGTCTGCATCTCCAGCATCTCCTCCACCGCGCCCCGGGCCTATGAGTTGGCGGATTTTTACCGGGACCGCGGCACGCCGGTGGTCCTGGGCGGGGCCCATCCCAGTTTTCTGCCCCTGGAAGGGCTGGAACACGCGGACTACGTCATCTGTGGCGAGGGCGAAGGGGCTTTGCCGGAACTGGTGGCCGCCTTGGAAAACGGCGGCGACCTGAACCCCATTCAAAACCTCTGCTTTCGGCAGGGGGACGCCATCCGCCAGAATCCCTGGCGCCCCATGGTGGAGGACCTGGATGCCCTGCCCATTCCCGATTATGGCCTGATCCACGGCAGGAAGTCCCGGCGGCGCCTGGCCGTCGTCTCCATCTCCACCTCCCGGGGCTGCCCCTTCAATTGCAGCTTCTGTTCGGTGATCCTCATGTTCGGCCGGAAATACCGCGCCCACTCGGTGGACCGCATCATAGAGGAGATCCGGCAAAACGGCCTCCAGGGCCGGCACATCTTCTTCTGTGACGACAATTTCACGGCCGACCGGGCCCGCACCAAGGAATTGTGCGAGCGCCTCCTCAAAGAAAATCTGAAGATCGAATGGAGCGCCCAGGTGCGGGCGGAGGCGGCCAGGGACCCGGAACTCCTGGATCTCATGGCCCGCAGCGGCTGCTTCGCGGTCTTCGTGGGCCTGGAATCCATCAATCCGGCCACCCTGAAGGCCTACAACAAATCCCAGACGGTGGAGGGGATCAAGGAGGCGGTGGTCAATTTTCACCGTTTCGGCATCAATGTCCACGGCATGTTCGTCTTTGGCGCCGAAGAGGACCATTACCAGGTGATCCGGGACACCGTCAAGATTCTCGCGGCAGATGGACCTGGACTCCTTGCAATACCTGATCCTGACGCCGGTGCCGGGCACCCCCTTCTACCGGGAGATGGAGGCGCAAAACCGGATCATCTGCCGGGACTGGAGCCAGTACGACGGCCACCACACCGTATTCCAGCCCCGCCAGTTCTCTCCCTTTGAGCTGCAGATGGAGACCAACCGGGCCATGAAGAAGTTTTACTCCTGGCCCTCGGTGGTCAGGCGTCTCCTCACCCTGGACCTGTTCTACGCCAAGCTCAGGGTCTACGCCCGCTTCCTGATGTGGAAATCCAGCGCCCGGCGGAACCGCTACTTCCAGCAGCTCCGGGAACGATTATTCATCCGGGCCCGTCAACTTCGCCACTGGCGCCCCAGCGGCCACCAGTTGCCCCGGGTGGGCATCCCGGCGGCGATCTGGAACCTGGGCCCCTGGGAGAGCCGTCCCCGGGAATTCCTGCTGCACTTTCTGAAACACCTGGGGGCGGAGGTGGTGCAGGATGCCGGCGATGCCCCGGAGGAGACCGGCCCCCTGGCCGCGGTCAAGGGCGAAATTATCCGGCTGCAGGAAAAGGCCGACCTGGTGCTGCTGCCTATGTGGCAGGGCCTGGGAGAGGCAGCTCAGAAGTTGAAGGAGCTGCCCCAGGAACTGGCTCAGGGGACCATGGCCCGGTTCATGGCCCTGGAATTCAGCCCCGCCTCCTTCTACACCGACTGCATGGAACTGGGCCTCTGCTTCCGGAAGCGCCTTGCGGGCATCCGCCGCATCTACTTCCAGACCCTGGCGGAGGTGGGCGGCCAGATTTGATAGGGGGGAAAAGGGGAAAGGGTTAAACGGGGAAAAGGAAGAAGTACGAAGAAGCGCTCCCTAGATCGTCCGCTCGGTAACGCTTCTGCCTAGATTTGCTCGTTCCCAAGCTCCGCTTGGGAACGATTTTTTTTGCCCAAGCTCTGCTTGGTCATCCTCTCCCTATTCCCCTCTCCTTCCCGGGTTCCAAGCCGTAAGCCTTAAGTTTCCGGTAGAGGTGGGAGCGCTCCAGGCCGATCTTCTCCGCCAGCAGGCTGACGTTGCCCTTGCACTCCGACAATTTGCGCCGCAAGAACTGCTGCTCAAAGCGGGCCCGGGCCTCCCGGAAGGAGGGCACCTGGAGAAAGGGGTCGATAAAGTCGTGACCGGCCGCCGGCTCTGGCCCGGAGGCGGCCAGGGGCAGATCGGGCACGTCCACCAGATCGAAGGGGCTGAGGATGGCCAGGCGGAAGACGAAGTTCTTCAGCTCCCGGACGTTCCCCGGCCAGGACATGGCGGCCAGGGCCTCCAGGGCCGCGGGGGTGAAGGTCTTGGCCGGGGCGCCGTTCTCCTGGGAGAGCTCCTGGAGGAAGTGGGCCGCCAGCAGCGGGATGTCTTCCCGGCGCTCCCGCAGGGGCGGCACGCTGAGGGGAATGACGTTGATGCGGTGATAGAGGTCTTCCCGAAAGCGCCCCTTGGCGATCTCCTCTTCCAGGTTCTTATTGGTGGCGGCCAGCACCCGCACGTCCACCTGGATGGGGCGGCCCCCCCCACCCGCTCGAAGCGCTGCTCCTCCAAGATACGCAGAATCTTGGCCTGGGTCTTCAGGCTCATGTCGCCGATCTCATCCAGGAACAGGGTGCCTTCATGGGCCAGGTCGAACTTGCCCCGGCGCCGGCTGGAAGCCCCGGTGAAGGCCCCCTTTTCATGGCCGAAGAGCTCGCTTTCGATGAGGTCTTCGGGGATGGCGGCGCAGTTCACCTCCACCAGGGGCTGGTGGGCGCGGCGGCTCTGGGCATGCAGGGCCCGGGCCACCAGCTCCTTGCCGCTGCCGTTTTCGCCGATGATGAGCACCGCGGCGTTGGTGGGGGCCACCAGGGCCAATTTCTCTCGAAGCCGGCTGATGGCGGCGCTTTCACCGATGATCTCCTTGACCGGGGTCCGCTGTTGCCGCAGGCTCCGGTTCTCTTCGGCGAGCCGGGCCCACTCCAGGGCGTTGCGCACCGATAGCAGGATCTTGTCGGCGTTGGGTGGCTTTTCGATGAAATCGAAGGCCCCCAGGCGGGTGGCCTTGACCGCGTTCTCCACCGAGCCGTAGGCGGAGACCATAATCACCGGCAGCAGGGGGTGCTGCCTTTTCAACTCGGTAAGCGCCTCCAGGCCGTCCAGGCCCGGCAAGGCAATATCCAGGAGGACCAGGTCCGGGGCCTCGGCCGCCACCATTTTGAGGGCGGTTTCGCCGTCCGGGGCGGTGAGCACCTCGAAGCCCTCGTCCTGCAAGACCCCGGTCACCGCTCGCAGAATCTGGGGCTCGTCGTCAACTACTAGCAAGGTTCCCGGCATAATCGGCCCTGTGCATGGGAAAGTCAATGATGAATTTGGTCCCCTGGGGGACATTGTCTTCCACCCGGATATGGCCCTGGTGCTCGGCCACGATGGAATTGACGATGGCCAGGCCCAAACCGGTGCCGCCCCGCTTAGTGGAGAAGTAGGGCTCAAAGATCCGCACCTTGTCACGGTCCGGGACGCCCCTGCCGCTGTCAGCCACGCTGAGTTCCACCCTGCCGTCGGCCGGAGTTCTCCGTAGAAAGACCTCGATAGTCCCGACCCCCTCAATGGAGGCCAGGGCGTTATCCAGTAAATTGAGGAGCAGCCGTTTCACCTGCTCACGGTCCAGGAGCACGGGAGGCAGCTGGGGGTCAGGGTGAAATTCCAGGGCCACCCGGGGCTGAAATTCCCGATAGAGGAGCAGGGTCTCCTGGACCAGGGCGTTAAAATCCTGGGGGGCCAGGGTCAGTTGGGGCAGGCGGGCGAAGCGGGCAAAGTTGTTTACCAGGTTCTGGAGTTCCTCCACCTGGTTGACGATGATCTGGGTGCATTCCTGGAAGACCAGGCCGTCCTCCCCGAGGCGGTCGGCGTAGCGCCGCTGCAGGCGCTGGGCCGCCAGCTTCAGGGGGGTCAGAGGATTCTTGACTTCATGGGCGATCCGGCGCGCCACCTCTCGCCAGGCCGCCAGCCGCTGGGCCCGCTCCAGTTCCGTCAGGTCTTCGAAGACTATGACCACTCCCAGGTCGCGGCCGGCTTCATCCTTGAGCACCGTGGTTTTCAGCAACAGATAAAGGGTCTGGTTGGGCAGGATCAGATGCAGGGGCTTCTCCACCGTGCCCCGGGCCGCGGCCCGGGCCGCGGCCACCACCTCGACCATGCGGTGGTATTCGGCCGGGGGCAGCAGCACCTGGGCCTCCCGGCCCAACACCTCCTCCCTTTTCAGGCGCAACATCTGGGCGGCAGAGTCGTTGATCATGGTGACCTTGCCCGCGGCGTCCAGGGCGATGACCCCCGCGGCCACGTTTTTCAGGAGGATCTCCATGTCCCGCTTCTGGGTGGAGATGAGTTCGTGGGAGACGCTCAACTGCCCGTAGGCCGCGGCCAACTGCGCCCTGCCCTGCTGCAGGTCCTGGGTCATCTTGTTGAAGGATTGCACCAGAAAGCCGATCTCGTCCCGCCCTTCCTGGTGAATCTGGAAATCGTAATCCCCTCCCGCCACTTTCAGGGCGCCCTCGGCCAGTTCCCGGATGGGAGTGGTTAACTCCCGGGCCATGTAAAACCCCAGCCAGATGGCGGCCATCATGGCAATTAAGGTGACGATGATCAGGCCCAGGTAATGGCTCACCTTCAGCGGGCTGAATTGCAAAAGGCGCTGGCGCAGCTCCTGAAGACTGCGTTCCGCGGCGGCGACCCGCAGCAGGTGAGTTTCGGGAATGGCCTGGCGCACCAGCAGGTAGCCTTGGACCTCGCCGGCGGCGTTGGCCACCGGCGTCAGGAAACTCAGGACTTCCTGTTTGCCGAGCTTCTGGTGGAGGACCGCCTCCGTCGGGGTCTCCGTGCCCTCGGGGGCTGGCCTCGGCAATTCCGGGGCCCCGCGCAGTTGGGGATCGTAGCTGGCAGCCAGCGGCGCCCCGTGGCGGTCCAGGACCTCCAGGCCGGTAAGGTGATAATCGGCGCGCCGCCGCTGGACGAAGGACCGCAGATAATCTCGATCCCTGCCGGCCAAACCGCCACCTTCCTGCAATTCCTCAGCGAGCCTGCGGCCATAGGCCTTGAGGTTGTCCTCCACCTCCAGGGAGAAGGTGCGGGTCAGTCCGATGGCCTTGTCCAGGGACTCCTCCACCTGCCGGTCCCAGGAGTAATCCACCTGGCTGGAGAGGATCTGCCAGGCCATGAAAATGAGGAACAGGGTGGGGAGCAAGGTGAGGCTGATGAAGGTGAGGACCAGGCGGGTGCGCAGCCGGGAGCCGAAGACCTTGCGGCGCCGTTCCAGGAAGAGTTTGGCCAGGTGGCGGAAGATGAGAAAGGTGAAGAGCAGCAGCAGGAAGACGTTGATATTCATGAGGCCAAAGGCCAGGAGATTGCCGGCCACCGGCTGGCCACCCTGGTGCACCAGGCGCACTTCCAGGGTGGTTATGGCCACTACCAGCGCCAGGGTGAGGGCGATGAGGAGTCGTTCCCGCCGGCGCTTGCGAGATTCCCGGAGTTGTTCCGAAGTGGGAGCGCGGTTGGTTTGCATCAGCCTCTCCGCGGCAACCTGACGGTGAAGATGCTGCCGGCCTCCGGAGCGGTTTCCAGATCGATGGTGCCGCCGTGGTCGGTGATAATCTTATGGACCACTGCCAGTCCCAAACCGGTGCCTTTTTCCTTGGTGGTGAAAAAGGGGTGAAAGATCTTGTTCCTCACTTCCGGAGTCATGCCTTTTCCGGTGTCCTGGATGGAAAACCATACCCAACCGTCCTCGGAGCCGCTGGCCAGGATGATGCGGCCCTCGGGGCCGGTGGTGGCCTCCATGGCGTTCTTCAGGAGGTTGAGCACTGCCTGATTGAGCTGGGTGGGGTCGGCTTCGATCGAGGGCAGGTCGGGAGTCCAGCCGCAATTCCAGGTTGACGCCCTTGTCCTCGGCGGCCGGGCCCATCAAGGCCTGGACCTCCCGGATAATGTCATTCAGGTTGACGCGGCGCTTTAGAGGATGCACCGGCCGCAAAAAATCCCGCAAATCGCCGAGGAACGACTCCAGGCGCTTGACTTCCTCTTGGATGACCCGGAGTTTCTCCCGGTGGCCGGGATCGGTAAGGTGCCGCTCCACCTGGCCGGCCAGGCCGCCGATAACCATGAGGGGATTCTTGATTTCATGGCTGACGTAGGCCGCGGCTTCGCCCACCGCGGCAAAGCGCTCCGAATGCATCAGGCGCTCCTGGGAATCCACCAGTTCCCTGGTCTTGACCTCCACCTGGCGGGCCAAGGCCCTGCTAAAGCCCAGGGCGCCGGCGATCAAGACGCCGCTGGCCAGCACCACCACCACCAGGAACAGACCCGCCAGAAGCAGCTCCTGGTGCAGCACCTCCTGCACTTCCCCGAAGACTTCCTCCTCCGGGGCCACCACCGCCACCCCCCAAAGGTTGTGGCCCGGATCCTCCAGGTCGGTCACCCCGGTGATCAAGCCCCCGGTGAAGGTGATGGGGGTGTAGGCCGCCAGCTTGGGCATCAGCCCCACCTTTTGCCGGTGCCAGCCGGAGTCGTATTCCGTCATCCCCTCCTTGCCCGCCAGCAGAGCGGCGTTGAGTTCCCGCAAGCCCCGGAAGACGATCTCGGGATTACGGGTGATGCGGACCTGCATGGCATCGTGGCCCACAAAATCCTTTTCATAATGGGCCAGGAAGATCTGGTCCTGATCGATGATCCAGGCATAGCCCGTCTGGCCGGAGCGCACCCCGGCAGTCACCTTTTCACAGATGAACATCGGATCCAGGAGAAATTCCACCACCCCGGAAAAGACCTGGTCCCTTCCCCAATAAAGGGGGGTGAGGAAACGCATGACCCGGCGCCCCTTCCAGGGGGGATCGGCATAGTCGAAGGTCTTGCTCAGAAAGAGGCGGCCGCGATGGGCCGGGTCACGAGCCCACTGCAGATACGCGGCAGGCAGCGCCGGGGACCCGGCCGGCAGAGGCGAGGCCCCGCCGCTAAGGTCCTCTTACTTCAAGCCCTGCGGCAACGGAACGTTGAGCAAGTGGCAGACGGTCGGGAAAAGATCGACGAGCTCGACCAGATTGTGGACGCGCTTGCCTTGCGGCAGATGACCGGGCCACCGCACGATCAGCGGCACGCGGACTGCCGCTTCATAGAAGCAATTCTTCTCGACGTGCCCATGCTGTCCCAGCAGGTAGCCGTTGTCGCTCAGGAACACGACCAGAGTGTCTGAACCCAGGCCGCTGTCCTCGAGGGCCTGGATCAGGCGGCCGGTCTGGAAGTCCATGAACGAGAGCGAGGTGTAGTAAGCGGCCTGGATCCCGCGGGAGTCGTCGTCGGTCAGGTCGTGAAAGACTCTGGCTGTTCCTCGCGATCACGCTGAAATCGGGGGAACGGAAAACTGCTTGGGCCGGTACCGTCCCCGCCACTCACGTGGAAAACGGAACGGGGCATGCGGGTCATAGAAGCTGACGATCATGGCAAAGGGGTGGCCGCGATTCTGGTTCATGTATTCGATGGCGCGGTCCACGAAGAAGGTGATTCGATGGCGGCGGCGGGCAGGCCATGATCCTCCACCGCGCATTGAGCCAGACGGTGGCCGGGTCGAGGAAGGGCCGCCATTCCTTGCGCTGGTCGCCCCCCGCCGGCGGATGTTGCTGGAGGTGGGC
The DNA here is from genome assembly GCA_963808395.1 of uncultured delta proteobacterium. Lineage (GTDB taxonomy): Bacteria > Desulfobacterota > Desulfobaccia > Desulfobaccales > 0-14-0-80-60-11 > JAPLJC01. Next base: position 48,210 of record CAWEFJ010000029.1, read on the forward strand.
CAGCCACTGGGCCACGTCGATGTGGATGTCGAACCCGTGCCGCGAGGGGCCGTTGAAATGCATCTTGCCGATGGCGGCCGTCCGGTAACCCAGAATGCTTAGCCAACGACCCAGCGTGAGGGCCTGCTCGGGAAGCCGGGTTTCCAGCCGGGTGACACCCGAGGCATGGGGAAGCAGACCGGTGATGAATGACTGGCGGCTGGACGTGCAGAGCGGGAAATTGCAGAAGGTCCGGTCAAAGAGGACACCCTGCCGGGCCAGCGCGTCCAGGTGGGGCGTCGCACCTCGCCGGTCGCCGGCGGCACCGAGCCAGAGGCCGGACTGGTCATCGGCGATGATGAGCAAGAGATTGGGGACAGTCCGTCCTGACGCTGTGGCACGCGCCTGGAGCATTCCGGGGAAATGACAGGCTCCCAGAAGGAATACGCTGCAAAGCAGCGCAACAGTCGCAATTTGCCCTGACCGACTTTGTTTCCTCGGCCGGATGAGCCACGCTAGCCCCGAGTCCTCGATCGCTCCCTCCTGTATAAAATCGTGGAGGAGACTGGCAGCAATTTCGTTTTTCCGGATCATCGCTGCTCGTGATTCGATTCCTTCGGAGCTTTTATCATCCCGTCGTCAAGCCGGTCAAGCCACGCACGGTTCACGCTTCAGCCGGTCTTCAGGGAAGACCGCAATCGTTGTTCCAGGTACCGGCCCGTCCGGCTCTCGGGAATCGATGTGAGCGTCTCGGGCGGACCCATGGCGACGATGCGCCCGCCGGCGTCGCCGCCATCGGGGCCGAGGTCGATCACCCAGTCGGCTGCCGCGACGACATCGAGGTTGTGTTCGATGACCACGACGGTATTGCCCATGTCAACCAGGCGCTCGAGGATGGTCAGCAGGCGGTCGATGTCGGCGAAATGAAGTCCCGTCGTG
>CAWEFJ010000030.1:0-18803 GCA_963808395.1 uncultured delta proteobacterium
GAATGTCTTCGGCGGTCAGAACATCTATTAATAATAGAGAAAATGACAATAAAGATGATAAATTTTTCAGGAATAAATGCCAGTTCGGATCGGGAAAATCCTAAGAGGAATATTCTAAAACTGATTCCTAAAGGAGTTAGTTTTCCCTATACTTCAAGGGCCAGCTAAGGGGATGAAATGGATAGTTGGCTCTTCAAATCATGGTTGCTGGTTGGGTTCTTATGAATTAAAAAAACAAAACCAACTAGTGAAATACCTAAAGCCTGGTATGATTGTTTATGATATTGGTGCTCACGTGGGCTTCTATACGTTAATTATTTCGAAAGCAGTCGGTCCGAACGGCATGGTTTACGCTTTTGAGCCTTTTCCTGATAATATTATTTTTTTAAAAAAACATATCAGCTTAAACAAATTAAGAAAATATAATAATTGAAGAATATGCTGTAAGTGATTCAAATGGTGAGATTTTTTTTTTATTGTCCTCATAGGTTCAAGTTATCAGTGGAAGTATAATAGACATAAGCGAAGGACGATAAATTAGCAAAATATAAAGTAAAGACTATTATTATTAGATGAATATGTTCTACCAACAAAATAATAATCCACCTGGATTAATTAAAATCGGATATTGAAGGGGCGGAATATCATGCCCTAACGGGAATGGAAAATATAATAAAGAATGGGAAACCTATTTTATTTTTAGCTTTACATGGGCCTGAAGTTGCTAATAATGTTATGATTTTGTAAGAAAGTTTAATTACAAAATATATAATTTTGATGGTTCACTTAATAATAAATTATGAATTTGCTGATGAAATAGTAGCCGTTCCCTCAAGTTTATAGAAATGAATATTCTCACCATTTTCGGCACCCGGCCCGAGGCCATCAAGATGGCCCCGGTGGTCTTGCGCCTCAGGGAAGCGGGGGGCTTTCAGGTCAAGGTGGCGGTTACCGCCCAGCACCGCCAGATGCTGGACCAGGTGCTGGACCTCTTCGGGATTGTCCCGGACTATGACCTGGATTTGATGAGGCCGGACCAGGACCTTTTTGACATCACCATCCGGGTCCTGGAAGGGCTTAAGGAGGTGCTGGCGCAGGAGAGGCCGGACCTGATCCTGGTGCACGGCGATACCACTACCACCCTGGCCGCGGCCCTGGCGGCCTATTATTGCCGCCTGCCGGTGGGCCATGTGGAGGCGGGACTGCGCACCCGGGACAAATACCGGCCCTATCCCGAGGAACTGAACCGCCGCCTGACCGGGGCCCTGGCTGATTACCATTTTGCCCCCACTCCCTGGGCCCGGGACAATCTCCTGGCCGAAGGAGTGCCCCCGGAGCGGATCTGGGTCACCGGCAATACGGTGATCGACGCCTTGCAGTTCATTGCGGCCCGGGTAGACAGTGATAAAGAACACTGGGTAGAGATATTTTGCCAGGCATCACGGTCTGGCCTTGGATGGGCGGCGCCTTATCCTGGTGACCGGCCACCGGCGGGAAAATTTCGGCGCGGGGTTTAAAAATATCTGTCTGGCCTTGCGGCAGATTGTGGAGACCTATCCCCAGGTACACCTGGTATACCCGGTGCATTTGAATCCCCAGGTGCAGAAGCCGGTGTACGAGATCTTGTCCGCTTCGGGAACAGCCCGGGAGGGAACCGGCGGCGCCCTTCATCTGGAGGACCCCGGAGGCGGGCGCCTGTCCCTCCTGCCGCCCCTGGACTATGCCCCCTTCGTTTACTTGATGACTCGCAGTTACCTGGTCCTCACCGACTCCGGCGGCATTCAGGAGGAGGCTCCGGCCCTGGGTAAACCGGTCCTGGTGATGCGGGAGGTCACCGAAAGACCGGAAGGCGTCTGGGCCGGCACGGTGAAACTGGTGGGAACCACCCGGGAAACTATCCTGGCGGAAGTCAAAGATCTTATGGAAGACCCGGGCCACTATCAGGCCATGGCCCAGGCAAAAAACCCTTATGGCGACGGCTGCGCTTCCCGGCGGATTGTGGAAATCCTGGGTCAGCAGTTAAGGGCAAGATAAGGGTTCAGGCAGCTTACGGCCTGAAGAATTCAGTCCCTCCAGGCAACCCACCCTTCAATATACCTTCCTTTTCCCCCTCTTATCCCCTCAACTGAGTATCATGCGCCATAAAAAGAAGGGACATGGTAATTAAAATGGCTACCCCCCCCACCAGAAAGCCAACCATGAAGATCATCTCTTATCCCCTCCTCATAATTCGGATCATTTTCCCCTGCCTTTGATATTGCCCCTATTTTGTTGGATTGTCAAGCTTAAGTAAATCAGGGATTCCCTATTTCTTTAGGGCGAATTCCCTAATATCTCGCTTCTCCTAGTAGGGTTTCGGTTTTCAGAAAACATCCCAGATCGCCAAAATAGTGATCAAGAAGGTGCCGGCCAACAAGGCGATGGTCCAGATGACCCCGGTATCGAGATTTAGGTAATCCATGTTTCTGACCCCCTTTTGACATTTCCCGTCAAGGGCAGGCCCCCCTAGAGGTATCAAGAATAGTGCCAGTAGGGTGCGGACGAGTCCTGCATTAGATAATCTGTGATATCCGGTAGATAGGTTAAAGGATCGGCAGTCTTGGGCCAAATAATTAGAATTTTTTTTGGGAATTTATTCTTGTATCAGAAGAATTTCTTATTGGAAAATAATAAATCCGCCAGAGACCATTGGGGGCCAGCCCATACCAGGAGATCGGTTCGCGCCTCTCCCTCGCTAGAAAATCACAAAAGTTGCGGACGGATCATATTTAAGGGCGGGAGCAGGAGTACAGCCCGGAGAGGCACAGGCAGAAAAATAGAGGTTTGCGTCTTACCGCTTACCCACTGATATCATTGATATAGGTGGGGGGGGTGAACTCCCAACCTCTGGAATGCCATGCGGGACAGGGATTTTCTGGGCAATGCCGGCGCAATCACAATTTGCTGAATTTACTGTAAAAAAGGTGTATAACTAGTAACGGCAATCTCAGATAATGGGTATATTAAGGGTAAATGGTAAACTTTTGGTAAACGATTTGCTTTGGATTTATTGCCATATATTTGATCCAAGGGACCACCTGATGATAATTGGCGTTACACCGGAGTAAGACCTTAAGAATACCTTCGAGCCTATACCCCTCTTCTATTACCGGAAACCTGATGCGTCTATGATAGACCAAGCCCTTGCAGACCATGACCATCTGCTCGCCAAGCTCTGGGAGGCCCAGCAATGAAAGACTTTAAAGGCAAGTTCGCCCTTCTTCTATTAACTTTGTTGTCTGTCCTTTTGATCGCTCTGCAAGGACCAGCGCTAGCTCTTGATGACTTCAGGACGAAGGCCGACACCCGACTCAGCAAGGAATACCGGGTAGGTGATCCAGACCTGGGAAACACCCTGCAGAGTTCCGTGGCCTATCTAGGCTCTATGGTTTGCAAATTACGGGTCAGTTCGCCGCAGGACGTAAATGCGAATCTCACCATCCCTGCCAATATCGAGTTGGCGGTCGATCCCGGCGGCCTGGTTAACATCAGCTCTGGCGTCACCCTGACCATTAACGGCCCGTTCCAGGCCGGGCCATACCAAGTCTTTTCTTGTGCCGGCACTGGTGCGGTTAATTTTGCCATAAAAACACCTGGCCCTGGTATAACCATAAACCCAAGGTGGTGGGGGGCTGCCGGAAATAACCGCGCAGACGACACCGCAGCTATGCAAGCTGCCTTTAAGGCGTGGAATAATACAGCTGCCGGGGTAATCGAGGGAAATCCAGGTGATGTTTACTTAGTTGGGCCTTTAACTGTTATAGGCGCAGGGCATATATATAGTTATGGCGAAAATCTCAGTTTTGATGGAAGGGGTTGTTATTTGGTTCAGAAAGATGGCACGGGTAATGTGCTGACTGACACAGATGGCTTGCGCAGTTACTCAAATATGAGCATCGTCACGCCGTCGACCCTCTCAAACAATCCCACAAATAATACAGGGATTGGTATAACACTTAATGAAGCCTATGTAAATCTGGATAAAGTGCAGATTATTGGGTTTGATAAGTGTATATATGGTTATCCCACTCTGCATGGCAATTTTACTAATCTGCGATTATGGGATTGTAATTATGGTATTTATTTGGATAAACCCCCCGGGCACTCTTCTCCGAATTTTAACTGTTTTAAGAATATTTATGTCGGAAACTTTAATACGGCTGGTATCTATGTAGCAAATTCATCTAGTAATCACTTCGACCACATTGATTTTGAAAATTATACTGGACAGTTAATTCAACTCTCTAACGTAAAAGATACTGAGTTTTGTAATAGCTATGTTGAAGGCTCTCCGGGTGTGGGCGTAACCTCTGCGGTTACCCTGGATCTTTCCCGGATAGTAAGAATAATTGGTGGACATTGGGGGTTTGGTCGCCCCAACGCCAGCCTTACTTCAGTGTTTAACCTAACCAATGCCAGCAGATTAGAGGTCTCAGGAATAGATATTTATTGCGGTGGCTCAACTTGCTATCTATATGGCGGGGATACGACAGATAACTATATCTTATTTAAAAATGTCTATATTGAAAACCTCTACATAACCGATTCATATATACCATTTGCTAAATTTGTTGATTGCTTGTTTACAGGTGGTCAAGCTATCGTAACTCGCCCCCAAGATTGCAGACCAGAGACCTGAGTGGGGTAGCTCAGTATTGTTTGAATTCGAGATTCGCGAATAACTTTGCGGGGACCACCGCGAATAATTGTACTAATACCCGGGATAACACCACATCATGGAGCGGTACCTATAGCTGGAAAATAAATTGCACTAACCCAAGCGGGGCTTACGCCACTCAAACCGCATTTTTAACGGCTGGTCCTCGCGCCCCGAGGTGGAATGTTACATCCTTCTATGTAAAGTCTGATACAAATCAGGTAATCGGAGTGGCAGCTGGGGTTGGAGGAGCAGTACCAGTCCCCGTATCTGGTGATGGTAATTGGCGGCTGGTTTCTACGATAAATCGTAATAGCGATTATAGTGGAGCGACTTTCTTAAAAATAGTTCCTGGCGCAGTAAGTAATATCTGGATTGATAAGGTGGATGTAAGATATTTTACCACGGGGACAGAGGCAAGCTCGTATATGGGCTGTACCTACCAATAAGGGACATGTCTTCAAGACTATGCCGAATTTGGGGAATCAGGGAGTTTAAAGTGCCACACTCCTGGGATAACGGGCCGGGGGCCAATGTTAGGAGGGGCGGGCGCTGGAGTAAACCTTGGCCCCCATGCGAAAGGGGCTGACAATCTCTTAATTGCCAACCCCTGATAATCTCTGGCTAATATCTGGTGGAGCTGAGGGGAGTTGAACCCCTGACCTCTTGAATGCCATTCAATTTCATAATCTTTTTATACTTTTTTCCGCCTTAAGATATTTCTTTACAAGCCCAGTAAAATAAGCATATTAAGGCTATCAAGTTCTTGATAGTTTTTAGTTTAAAGGAATGGTTAGCGTAGGTGTGCGCCTCAAGAGCCGGGGATGGAATCGCCGATGAACGCCGATAAGCACGGATTGAATTAAGATGGGGATGGAAGTTTTCATCCCGGCGGCCATGGCCCTGATGCTCTCTTACCTATCGGTGTTGATCTACGTGGGGGGGCGGCCCTTGCGGCCGGCCGCCGCTGCTGCTGAGGTTGACCGCATAAGGGGCCCCTGGCCCCGGCTGGCGGTGCTGGTGCCGGTGACCGGGGCTGCCGCCGGCCTTGAGGGGCGCCTGCAGGCGTTGCTTCGTCAGGATTATCCTGACTATGAAGTGGTGTTTGCCACCCGGGACGCCCAGGACCCGGCCACTGCGGTGATCCTGTCTTTGATGCCTCGCTACCCCCGGGCCCGGCACGTGGTGGCCGGCCCGGCCCGGAGCTGCGGCCAGAAGAACCACAACCTGCTGGCCGCCGTGAAGTTGGTGGGCCAGACCCCGGAGATCCTGGTTTTTTGCGACAGCAACCAGGAAGCGCCCCCGGGGTGGCTGCGGGAGCTAACTGCACCCCTGACCGCAGGAAAGGCGGGGGTGAGCAGCGGCTTTCACCACGTCATCGCCGCCAACTTCGGGGTGGCGGCCCTGGGCCAGGCGGTCACCGTTCTCACCCTCTTCCTGAACAAAGGGTTTCGCCGCCTAAACCAGCCCTGGGGCGGGGCCACCGCCATCCGGCGCTCCCTGTTTGAAGAGCTGGGAGTGGCGCCGCTTTGGGCCGAAAACGTGGTGGACGACGTCTCCCTGGCGGCCCGGCTGGCGCGGGCTGGCATTCGGGTAGAGCTGCCCCGGGGGGCCCGCCTCTATACCCACCTGGAGGGGCAAACCCTGAGGGATTGGAGCCGCTGGCACACCCGCCAGTGGCTCTACTTGAAGTTTTGCTGGCCCCTCAACTGGCTGGTCCATGGCCTGGTGGTGCATCTCCTCTGGGCCCTGGTGGCGCTGGCGGTGACGACCCTGCTATTGGCCCTCCTGGGTCTGGTTTCCGGGACCCTGCCAATCGCCGCGGCTGTGCTGTTCCTGGCGGGGCTCGTCTGGCTGGGGATCGCCCTGCGGGCTCTGCATCCCGCGCCTGGGCCGCGGCGGCAGTGGCTGGCGGCGTTTTTTGCGGCCATGGCCATGGCCAGTTGGTGCCACTTGAAGTCAATGTTCATCAAGGAGATGCTCTGGCGTGGCATCGCCTACCGGGTGGGCTGGGGGGGCCGGGTGATCAGGGTGAGCAGGGCCCGATAATTGACGTTGATCAGGGATTTTTGATTTCTCCTCCGGTTTCGGTTATATTTTCCCCCGATGAGACGCATCAATCCTATTCAAGGGCTGACCCTTCTCCTTCTCGTCGGGCTGATCTTGCTGGTCCTCTTCTTTCGGGACCAAATTCCACGCTGGCGGTCTCTGCTCTCGCTTTATGCCCTGGGTGCAGGCGTCCTCCTGGTCTTGAAATGGTGCTCCGACCGAGAGGTGGGGGGCCGGGTAGTTAAGTTTATTAATGATTTTTCCCCCGTCCTTTACATTCTCCTCATCTACCAATCCCTCGGTGATCTGAGCCATTATCTCCATCCCGACGTCGATCCCCAGTTGATCCGAATCGATTTCCTCCTCTTTGGCGTCAATCCAACGGTTTGGATGGAGCGCTGGGTCGTTCCCTGGTTAACTGGCGTCCTGTCCGTAGCTTATTTAAGTTATTTTTTCCTTCCGGCCAGACTCGTTCATACCCTCTACCTGAAGAATCCGAGGCGGGATTTCGATCTGGCGGTCTTTGTCTTGCTCTTGGTTTGGTATCTGTCTTTCGTCGGCAACATTCTCTTTCCGGCGATTGGTCCGCGGTTCACCCTGGCCCACCTCCAGTCGGTTCCCCTAGAAGGTAATTTTATTGCCGATTTCGTGAGCCATCTCCTAAATTTGCTGGAGAATAACAAACGGGATTGCATGCCCAGCGGTCACACCGCGATCGGTCTCATCGTTTTATTTCTCTCCTATCGTTACGCCAGGCTGCTCTTCTATCTCTTTTGCCCGATCGTCGCTGCTCTCATCCTTTCCACGGTCTACCTAAGGTATCACTATGTCATCGATCTCTTCGCCGGAGCGGCGTTGGCAGCAGGGTGCAGCATCATCGGCCCTGGGCTTTACCGCTGGTGGGAGGGGGGAGGCGGCCAGGAGAAAAGAGAGGCTTGATGGAACTGGAGCAGCTCCACGAAAGCTGGACCGGCAAAAATGGGAGAATCTCCTGAAGGCCGTCAGATGTAGCGCAATGGTTGTCCCACTTTTTCAAAAACTTCCCAGCGTCATGTTTCAGAAATATCTTTAAAAATATTTACAGGTTCTTGTAGCCGCAGGCTTTAGCCTGCGCTCATTTTATTAAGAATTTTCGCAAGCTAAAGCTTGCGGCTACATTTTAAATGCTTAAAGATGATGACATTTTTTAATAAAGAAAAATCTGCAACATGACACTGGGGCTCGCCTCTTACGTTGGCAGCCCGACAAATGGCTGGGGCTTCTTCAGGCCTCTGAAATAACGGTTGCGGGTAGATATATTGATGCCAGCGTACATTAAACAACCGCCTAGAGTCCGTTTCCAGGGGCTCATGCCAAAGAACCGTTTGATCATGGCGCCGAACGAATAGGTTTGCCGGTTCAAGCGGGCGTAGCCACTGAGGAGCTCGTCAGCAGTCATGCTCTGCGGTTGAAAAAGGAGGGTATCAGGAGGATATCCACGCAGCCACCAGTCAGGCTCAAACAACCGGCCTTCGCTTAAGAGACGCGTATATAACCGGGTTCCTGGAAGGGGAGTGAGAATCCGCAGCTGGACACAATCCAGACAACCTTTTATGATAAACTCAAAGGTTTGCTCGAACACATCCTTGTTTTCGTAATCGAAGCCAAAAATAAAGGCGCCGAGGATGCCGATACCTTCCCCATGGAATCGGCGCATGGCCTCATAAAAATCGATCTTCAGGTTCTTGATTTTCTTCACCTCATGCTGAGTGCCTTTTTGGACCGATTCGAACCCGACCAAAAGTCCCCGGCACCCCGCACGTCGCATCAATTTTAGCAGCTCCACATCCTCAGCTAACGACACGGTTCCTTGCCCCATCCATAGCCGCTTAAGGGGTATCATTTCGGTAAAAAGCCTTTTCCCTGCCTCCCGGTTCAGTCCCAGGGCGTCATCGACGAAGAAGAAGCGAGAGGAATCAAGAGACTCGATCTCGGCAATCACCTCTGGAACCGGTCTGACTCGATATTGCTGCCCCATGGTCTGGGCATTGCAACAGAATTCGCAATCATGCGGACACCCTCGGGAGGCCTCGACGCCGACATAGACAGGAGCAGAACCCCGATGTTCGGTGCTGGGGAAGAGATCTCGCCGTGGTCTTGGCAGGCCGGTGAGATCTGTCTTTTTACCGGCCCGATAGAGTCTTTGCAGCTGTCCCGAGGCGGCATCAGATACAACCCGGGGCCAGACACCCTCCGCTTCTCCCACTACTACCGCGTCTGCATGTCCTAAGGCTTCGTCAGGCAATATGGTGGGGTGTATTCCTCCCATCACCACCTTCACCCCCTTTTGGCGATAGGCGTCGGCGATATGATAGGCCCTGGGCACCAGGGCTGTCATGACGGTGATACCCACCAAATCCACCGCTTGATTGAGGTCGTCGGGAGCAAAAACTTCATCGACCATGGTAATCGTGTGGCCAGGCGGAGTAAGCGCGGCTAGCAGAGGAAGATTTACCCTATGTAGCTTGAAATTACTTGTGTCTTCCAGTTGTTCATGGGGGGCGATAAGCTTTATTTTCACGTCTTCACCTTCCGGGAATCATCTTTGGTTAAACCAATCAACGTCTGGCCGGTCAAACCTTCGCCCTGGAAATGTGGGGCAGGATATGGGGTCCACCTTGCCGATCTTTTCCAAGAAAAGGGTCGCGGAAATTGTGCGGACGGGAAACCCGGATGCCGGGGGGAAGGCTGGGTAGCAGCCCCTTCCGGCCACCGCGCTCACTGAGCGCGAGGACCGCGGGTACAGGCGGTAAGGGCGCCGGGAAAGGGGGCTCGAGGGCTGGCGCTGCCTGAGGCGCCTGGCAATCACTTACCCTCTTCCCATCTGCTGGCCATGATGCCCAAGGCGAAGACCACGGCCGCGAAAACCCCGATTATGGCGGCGTAACGCAGGGCGGCCAGGTTATCGCCATATATCATGGAGGCCCGCAAGCCCTCATTCACATAATACAGAGGCAGTAGATGGGCGAAGGTCTGCAAAAAGCGCGGCATCATCTCGATGGGGAAGAAGCTCCCGCGAGGAACATCATGGGGAACGTGATGGCGTTGGCGGCGGCGACGGCGCTCTGCGCCTCCTGCACAAAACGGGTGAGTATCATCCCGATGCCGACGAACGCGAAGACATCAAGCAAAATGAACACCAGGAGCCAGAAGTTTATCTGGAGGTCAATGTGAAACACGCCGTAGCTCACCAGCAGCATCGCAGCCGTGGAGATAATGGCGAGGGTGAACTGGTACAGGATGTTCGACAGTATCCAGTCGGTACGCGTGATGGGCGTGGTGGATAGCTTCCTGATGATACCCTTCTGCAACAGTTCGGTGTTCATATTCACCGTGCCGAACAGGGATGCGGTCATCACCGCCATACCGATGACGCCGGGGATGAAGAACTCGATAAACCGGTATATCCGGTTGAGTATCGAGGTCTCCTCCCACCGGTAGAACGGCGGCTTCCCGGACATCCTCTGGTTCATCCCCGCCAGCTCCATGTTCAGGTAGTCCATCTTCGCCTTCACCGAAGTAGAGCTGGGGTCGTATATATACGTGAGGGTAACGGAGGCATTGGGGGCTTTGAGGTCCACCCTCTGATTGAGCAAGTTTTCAAAGTCTTGGGGAATAACGAGGATAAGGTTCAGCCCCTGGTCCTTGGCGTACACCCTGGCGTCGCTGGCGGGATCGACCTCAATTATCTTGAAGTTCCCGTCTAACTGAAGGGCCTTGACGAACTGCGCCGAGGCGTGGGTGTGGTCGAGGTCCTGCACGGCAAGGTCTAAGCTCAATTTGTCCCGGTCCAGGAAAATGGTGCCGAACACGAGAATCAGGATTATCGGGAACGCCATCGTGAAGAACATCGCGGTCCGCTCCCGGTAGAAGGTCTTGAGCTTCACGACGAGATTGGCGTTAATGACGCGCAGCTTCATCACACCTCCCCGCCCTCGGCCGGGCCTGCGTGGAGCGCCTCGCCGGTGAGCTTCAGGAAGACCTCTTCGAGGTTGGGCCTGCGAACGTCCAGGCTGAGGAACGACCCCCCGGCATCTTTAATGGCATTGAGTGTCTTCAGGATGTCTTCCGTGTGCTCCACCCTGACCTTGAGGTCTTGGTGGGTGTCATGGACCGGCTCGAAGCCCATCTTCCGGATGATCTCAAAGGCGTTGGCATCGACGGACTGCAGCGTGAGGACCAGGTATTTCGCGTTGTTTTCTATGAGCTCTGCGGGAGAGCCCGTGGCGATTATCATCCCCTTCGAGATGATGGCGACCGTGTCGGCCAGAATCTCCGCTTCCTCCATGTAGTGCGTGGTGAGAAATATCGTTTTCCCCTTCTTCTTCAGACCCAGCAGGACTTCCCATACCTCGCGCCTGGCCCGGGGGTCGAGCCCTGTCGTCGGCTCGTCGAGGAACACGACCTCAGGGTCGTTCACGAGCGCAATCGCGATGCCGAGGCGCTGCTTCAAGCCCCCGGAGAGGTTCTTATACTGCTCCGCGGCCTTGTCCTTGAGGTTCACGAGTTCTATCAGCCCGTCGATATCGGCGTTCCGCCGGGGGCACCTGGCGCGGGAGAAAAATAGTCGCGAATAGTACTGCATGGTTTCCCTGACCGTTATCCGGTCGAAGGAGCTGAAGTCTTGCGGGAGGACGCCGATCCGGGGGACGATGGCGCGCCTCTTCTTGGTGACGTCCATCCCGAGAAGTCTCACCTTTCCCGACGTGGGCGTGCGGATCGTATCGATTATCTCCACGGTAGTGGTCTTGCCGGCGCCGTTCGGGCCCAGGAAGGCGAAAACTTCGCCTTTCCTGACGTTGAACGATATGCCGTTGACCGCCAGCAAATCCCCGTAACGCTTGGTCAGGTTCTCGACTTCGATGGCGTGTTTATCTGGGTTCCCCATGGATTTCCATTTTGCCTCTACAGGGCGCAATCGGGCGGCACAAAGGTAATCGGCCCCACCACCCGCCCGGGGAGTTCAGCCGCCGGGCCCCGGCGCTTCTTACCTGCCAGCCACCAGTTCTAAAAGGAGTTTTTTTATGGCCTCAAACCGGCTGTTATCTATCCGGCCGGAGGCGGCAAATCTGACGATGCCCTTCTTATCTATAATGATAAAATTGCTGTCATTATCTCGCATCCGGTACGCCGCATACATGGCTCCGGTAAAATCCCCGTAACAAGTTATCTTCAGCTTCGCGGAGGTTTCCCTTAATTTTTCTTTCCAGGCGGTTAAATCCGTTGCCTCCATGGCATTTACGACCAGCAATCTGAAGATTTGATCTTGAATATTTTTCGGTTGAGTATCGTAAAGCGCATCCAGATAATGTTGTAAGTCATCGTTAACATTGACGGTAACTCTGGTTGCATAAAACAATACGGCAACCTTTCCACTGAGCATGTTGAGCGTGAGTTTTTTATTATCGCCGGATACCAGTGAGAAAGATGGGGCCGGCTCACCTGTGCCTAAAATAGCCTGCGCCGCAGTTGGCGCCAGACTCAAAACCAGGAGGGCTGCCGCGATCAGGGCGGATTTAGCCATGGCCTGCTTGAAGTTCTGAGATAGATTCTCAGCGTTCATTTCTGAACCTCCGCTGGCAGAAATATAATACGAGGCCCTCAAAAAAGCCAGACTCCCGGTACTCCCCGCAGACCGCGCCGAGCCCGGAGCCCATCCTTAAGAGTGGCCCTGCCGCGGCGCCGGCTTTCGGGTTGCGGTTAATCCGGAACCGCCGCATAGTCCGCTGCCGCCCATCGCCTCATCGATCTTGCCGATTCAAGAGGGCGATGGAAAGCCACATCTTCGCCCGGGGAAGCGAACGCACCCAGATGGACCGGCCGGGGTTGAGGGGAAAGCGCACCAGCGCTTTCCCTGATAAGCCCACGGGAAAGGTATACCCGCCGTCCCTGCCTACCGCCGGACAGACGTTGATTTGCCGCGGCGAAACCAGGTGGAAGGCGCATCCCAGGGCCTTGGCCACGGCTTCCTTGACAGACCAGAGCAGGGCTGCGGCCCTTGGCAAATCTCCACCCGCCAACCTCAAGGCATGATGCAGCTCAGGTCCATGGAAGACCCGGTGCACGGGGTATTCTCCTTGGAATTCATCGGCTTCGGCCACATCGATGCCGATATCAGACTCATCTCCACAGAGGGCGGCCCAGATTTTTCCACCACCCTTGCTGCAGGAGATGGCCGGGCCCCGATTTTCTCCCAACCGGAGATGGGGCCTGCCCAGCGGGTCGTGGACCACCTGGATCGGGACAGCCGCGCGGTTGGAGGCATGACCGCCTTTCCCCGGAGGACTTTCTCTTGCCATCATTGCCACCAGGTGATCCCACAGGCTGGAAACTAAGCGGTGCTGGTCGCCGGCCCCGTTCGTCCTGCAACCTTTGAGGGTTTCGGGGGCAACTGGCAAGGAGGCATAGAAGACCGGTCCCCGGCGCTCCAGGAAACTCACGGCCTGGACAGTTATTTCCTGGCAAGCCTTGGCCACATCCACTCCCATCTTTTCCGAGCCGTGGCTCAGTCCGAAACCCAGTGCATCCGCATACCCCAAACTTGCATGAGGGGGCGGCCTTGATCGTCAAGCCCTCTGGCGTCCCAGGTTTGGCCTGCCTCGTCCTGCGCCCGCAGGCGGGCCTCCACGGTTATCTGTTCCCCCACCCGGCAGGGTCGCAAAAACCTCATCTCCCCGATCTCTACGGGAAGCATGGATCGTCGCTCCGACGGGTCCATGGCGACGATGGAGAGGTAAGCCGACTGCATCAGGGCTTCGAAAAGGTAGACCGAGTATTGGTACCGTGCGTTCCGCAGATGGGCAAAATCACCGGCCTCCCGGCAGGTGGTTCGGCCCCGTGCCACCCCCGGACCGGCGCCGTCAAACAACTCTATTACCCGATACCTGCCGTTGAGGCCACTGCGGTCTTCGTACCAGGCAAGCATCTGGGCACTGATCCATGGGCGGCGTCTGCAGTTCGTCCAGCCGGACCGGAAAATCCGTAAGCCCCTCCCCGAGATGGCCGCCCCCACCATCGAGGATCACCTGGCCTTGGCAGTGTCGGGGTGAAACGGTCCGTCAATCTTCCGGTGGGAGAGATCGCCGGGGTTGATAGAGAGACCTCGCACCATACCTCCCGCAGGGAGGTGTCGGCTCGGCGGCAGAAGATTTTAGCAGTCCGCGGCGCCCCAGGAGGACATTGGATCATGTCCATGAAGCGCACCTGGCGAACTCCTCGCACCTGCAGGTGGGGATACAGGATCCGGGCGGCTTCCATGAAGGTCTCCAGAACCATGGCGGCTGAGACCAGAGGATGCTCGACGAACTTGAGGGGTTGGTGATCCTCGATCCAAAGGTCCTTCTCCCGGGAAAAGGATCTGAAGGCTTCCAGCTGTTCCAGGCGCAGGTCCAGGGAAGAGATGCCATCGATCAGGGGGAAGTCCTCGGGGCTAAAGGCCACGGCGCCGCCAGCCAGTTCTCCCCGGGCCGCCGGAGGGATTGTCTTATTGAGCCGCGCCGTTTTTACGGGTGGCAGGGTCCGCATGAACATCACCCAATCGTCGTCGGCCGGGGCTACCGAGAGCTCCCGGCAGAAAAGCCCGGCAAGCTCATTTACCTGGATGTACGCCACGCCATTCCGCCGCATCATCTCCCGAACCGCCGGATCCTCGGCCATGCCCGCCCCCTCGACCGGAGGCAGCATCAAGGCCTTGAACCGGATAGCGCCATTTTTCCGCCCGAGGTATCTGAATAGCGCCGACATCATCCGGTTGGCGGCCGCGTAGTTGGACTGGCCAGGATTCCCCAGGATCGCCGCCCCCGAGGACAGGCCCACGAAAAACCTCAAGCCCGCCCCCTGCCGCCGCCGAGAAGAGATTCCACGCCCCTAAAAATTTTACGTCCGTGACCATGGAGAGGGCATCTAAGGTCATTTGGCTGAGAGGACCGTCCCTGAGGACTCCAGCCCCGTGAATAATCCCGTCGATTTTGCCATAACGCCTTGCCACCTCGCCCATGATCGCCCGGACCGCCTCGGGGTCGGTTACATCGCAGGTATGGTACGTTGCCTCGATCCCGGCGGCATGCAAATCCGCCAGGGTCTGAGCCATCTCCACGGCCCGGTTGCCGGCAGTGAACGTCTCAGCAGGCGCAGGCTTGGAGCGCGGCTTGACGGGATTGATGCCTGGATCCAGCGGTGTCCTCCCCAGAAAGACCAGGCGGGGCATGAAGGGCGCCAGGCTGCGGGCCAGGTGGGCGGTGATGCCCGCGGCGCCCCCGGACATGACTACCACGTCTCCAGAGCTCAGATGCAGACTTGCCGGACCATTGAAGACCGACGGGGCGACGCGCCCCTCCGAAGTGAAGACCCTGCCATCCCGATGAATCATCTCCACCACGGAGTAGCCTCGGTCCAGAGCCCCGCCCAAGGCGGTGCGCAGGTCGGTATCTGGGTCGATTGCCAAGGTGCGAAAAAGGACCGACTGGGTGTTCCTGGGCGGCGCACAGAAACAGTCCGAGCATCCCCTCCGCTGGCAGCCCACCGAGAGTTTCGGTATCTTCCCTGGAATGGATCAGCACGACGAATTTCTTAGCCGGTGATTGGAGAAATGCCTGCAGGACGAGAAAGAGCCCCCTGAAAAGCCGCGCCACCTCCGCCGGGTCTCTTAACCTTGCCGATCCGCCTTGAGGGAGGGTGATGACCATCCCGGCGAGGGACGCCAGGCCCGCTATTCTCTTGGCAGCCCGGGAGGACCCGGCATCAGTCAGAAGGTTGTAGCTCTCTACGTCCGGACTCAAGTTTCCCGGCATGAAGGGCATGGGAACCGTCTCAACCCCGTAATCCAGTCGGAGGATGTCTCCCACACTTCCGGCCAGGCGGTCATCCAGGTCAGGTGAGAGCAGAAGGACTGACTCGCCCGGGCTCAATTCCATGGGAATGGAGGCCGCCGGCTCCACCTCGGCCTGGTGGAATACGAGCCGCTTTAAACTCGCCTCATCCGGTGAGGGGTTCAGGTTTTCGGCCCGCCCCGGGCCGGGGTCAACCGCCGGAGCGACCGGCCGCAGGCCGGCGCCTTTCTGCCTGGCGATGATCTCGGAGATCCTCTGGGCGATGTCCTGCACGGTGCGGACATGGATGAAATTCTCCAATTCGATGGTGATCCCGAATTGGCGTTCCGCCGCATCCATGATGATCGGAAGACGGCTGGAGCGGATGGAGAGGTCCCGCCTGAGATCCATGCCGGGTTCGATCTCGTCCCGGTTGAACCCGGTAGCATCCATGATGATGTGAGTAAGCGTCTCCAGATGATCCTGGTGGCCAGGCGCCTCTTCGAGGGCAGGAGAGGCCGGTTCCAGAATCGCCGGGATAGGATCGGGAGGCGGGGGTGCCGGTTCTGCAAGAGAGATTGGCTGCTGGCCTGCGGGCGGGGGCCCGGAATCCCGGAGCATGGACTGGATAACGGCGGCTAGATCGCCTGCTTGGAAGGTTGGGTCATGCTCTTGGCGGATGGCTGCCAGGATGTTGGGTTCAAAGAAGCGGCCGT
The DNA here is from genome assembly GCA_963808395.1 of uncultured delta proteobacterium. Taxonomy (GTDB): domain Bacteria; phylum Desulfobacterota; class Desulfobaccia; order Desulfobaccales; family 0-14-0-80-60-11; genus JAPLJC01. Next base: position 16,308 of record CAWEFJ010000030.1, read on the forward strand.
AAGTCTCCATCACGAATCGGTTGATTTCCCTTTGAATGATCCTTTCCACCGGTTTAATGCCTGCCGGCCCAGGTTCCAGGGGGCGCAACCCGGGTGCCGGGGCGTTGCGGGGAGAGGCGGGGGCCTTCCCGAATCCGGGCAGGGAAACAAACCTCGGTTCCCGGTGAACCGGCAGATGCCCTTGGACGAAGAGCTGAGCCAGGGCGCTTTTGCACGTGAGGCCCTCGGCGGCGGGCAGGCAGGTCTGGATGCAGGCCGGTTCAGGGAGCGTGTCATAGATGAGACTGCTTAAGATATCGCCGGGGCCCACCTCGGCGAAAAGCCGGACTCCATAGTCACTCCAAAGGGTCTGGACGTTATGCAGCCAATGGACGGGGGATTCCAGGTGGGCCATCAAGATGCGCTTGATCTCAGTGGGATCGGCTGGAAACGCCGCCATGGTCGTGTTGGAGATGACGGGGATCTGTGGGGCATGAAAGGGGATGGGGGCAATGTACGCCTCGAGCTCATCCCGGATGACCCTCATGATGGGCGAGTGGAAAGCCATACTGACCCTTAAGCGGGTGGCCCGGTATCCCATCTCCTTCAGCCGGTTACCAAAATTTTCCACCGCCTCAGTCTTGCCGCTCAGCACGACCTGGTTCGGTGCATTGATATTGCTTATGTAGACCTGCTCCTGTCCCTGGAGCATCTCTTGCAACTGGTCCAGGGGGGCGTCCACGGCCACCATGACGCCGGGGTCCAGATCCATAGTCGCGGCCTTATCCATGCAGAGGGCTCTCTGGTTCACGATGCGGAACCCGTCCTCCAGGGAATAGACCCCGGCCAGACACAAGGCGGTCAGTTCGCCCAAACTGTGCCCGGCCATAGCCACCGGGTGGATGCCCAGGGTGATGAGGTATCGAGCCACGGCGTATTCCACGGCGAACAGGGCCGGTTGCTGCCACCGGGTCTTCTGAAGGTTCTCCTCTTGATCGTGGAACAGCAGGTGCAGAAGGTCGAAGTCCGCGGCTGCGGCAGCCCGATCCATCCATTCCTTGATGACGGGAAAGGACTCGTAGAGCTCCCGCCCCATACCGGCATAGTGTGACCCCTGCCCGGGAAATACCAGGGCGAGCGGTAGCACCGGCTGATCTTCACGGTTCATGAAGATCCCCTGGTGCGCCCACGACCTCAGCGCCTGGGGTGAGACCACGCCGTCCCCGGCAAGCGAGGCTGACCTCTCGATGACCGTGAGCGCCTCGGCTTCGGAATCCGCTACCACGGCCAGCCGCCAGTTATGGCCACCCATCTCGGTCTTGAAAACAGAGACGCCCTGGAGTGCGGGAGAACCCAAACCCTTCTCTCGGCTGGGGGCGACCAGAATCGTATCCGCGGCATCCATGGCCTGCTCCACCTGCATGACGTAGTTGGAACCTCCAAACCCGAAGGCGTTGACCTGAAGCCTTCTGGGCCGGCCGTTCCTGCACTCCCAATCAAGTGGCTCCGGGGCGATGAGGAGCCCCGATCTTTCCAGGTCGATTTCCGGGTCTGGATACAGATAATTGAGGGTGGGAGGAAAAACCCCCGCCTGCATGGCCATCACGCCTCGGATGAGACTGTTAATGCCCGAGGCGCCCAGGGTGTGTCCGATCTGGGATTTGAAGGAAGTGATTACGGTGCGCTTGGCGGCATTGAAGAAAGCCTTCAGGGCCCGGGCCTCCTCCACGTCTCCTTGCCGGGTACTCGTGGCATGGCATTCCACCAGGTCCACGGCATCGGGCCCATACGGCAGCCCTTGGAAAGAGGCGCGGATGGCCATCTCTTGGGAAACGCTGGAGGACTCCACCATGCCCAGATAGTTGTTGCTCGCGCCCATACCGGTAATGACCGCGTGGACCAGCGCCCCTCGGGCGCGGGCCAGGCTTTCCCGCTCGATGACGATTATGCCCCCGCCTTCGCCGAGAACCATCCCATCTCTTTGAGCATCGAAGGGGCGGGAGGTCTCGTGCGCAGGTCTTTCCTGTCCGGACAGCCCGAAAAGTGCCCCCAGACCGGAGAATTCCAGAAAATGCAAGGGCCTGAGAAACTCCTCGGCCCCTCCGACGACGGCCGCATCGATGATGCCGTTGTGGATCATCTGGATGGCGCTGTACATTGCGACCAGTGAGGTGGTGCAGGCGGCGGAAACCGAATAGCTGGGCCCCATGAACCCATAACGGTTGCAGATGAATCCGGCCGCGGCGCAGTTGAGTCTGCCCAGGAGGGTGGTGTCGTCCGGAGCCAGGCGTCCGGACTTTATCTCCTGTTGGATGGCGCTCTCCTGATCCGGCGTGAGGGGCATGGCCCTTTTGATGTCGGCGAGGATGCTGCAAAGGTTTGCCCGAATAATGATATCGGTGAGTGTACCCGCCGCCTCTCCCGAATTCTGGGAGATGAGGACCCCGATGCGCTCCCGGGGGGATGCCTGACGAAAGGAGGCCGGATGTCCGGATGGCCTGTCCGCTAGCCACATGG
>CAWEFJ010000031.1:0-279590 GCA_963808395.1 uncultured delta proteobacterium
GCTAAGAATGGATCGGAGCGTAGCCCTTCTCGACCGCGGCGGCGTAAATGACGGGCTTGAAGGCGCTCCCCGGCTGCCGTCGGGCCTGGGTGGCCCGGTCGAAGGTGCTATCCCCGAAGTCCTTGCCGCCGATGAGCACCCGGACCTTGCCGGTCTTCAACTCCATGGAAAACAGCGCCCCCTGCACCATGGGGGCGGAAATGAGTTCCGCGGTCCAAATCTTGCTGTGGCGGTCCCGGTTCAGCAGGCGCACCTGCACCACGTCCCCGGGCCGCAGGCCGGCGGTGGGGGGACCCTTGCCGCCTTGCCCTTTCCGGCAGGACGGCCCACAGCCCCCCCAGGTGCAGATTCAACCCCTGGCGTTTCTTGTCAGAGGAGGCCACCAGGGCCGTAACCGACAGTCCCTTGCGGGGCGGGTATTTGTTGTAATACTTGACCTGCCGGGACTGGTAGGCCGCCAGTTCCTTGCCGGCCAGGTGGCGCAGCGGGCCCCGGTAGCCGTTGCGCTGCACCAGGCCGTCGATCCCTGCCTCAATGGCCTTCTGGGCCTCCTGGTGCAGCTCCACGTCCGCGGTGGTATAGACCTTCAGGCCCATGTTGTAAACCGATTCCTTGCCGAAGCGGTCTTCCAGCAGGGTCCGCACGTGCTCATTAAAATAGCCGCACTCTTTGATCCATTCCGGGCGGTAGGGCTTGAGCTTGATGGGCTGTTCAGGGCCGCCTCTTCCTCAGCCTTGGCTGATGAAGCCCACTTCGGCCATGCGCTGCAGCACGTAGGCCTGGCGTTCCTTGGCCCGCTGGGGGTTGAGATAGGGGTCGTAGCGGCTGGGGGCCTTGGGGATGCCCGCCAGCATCGCGGCCTCCGCCAGGTTCAGGTCCTCCACGTGCTTGGAGAAGTACTCCTGGGCCGCGGCCTCCACCCCATAGGCCCCGTGACCCAGAAAGATGTGATTCAGATAGACGTTGAGGATCTCTTCCTTGGTCAGGTAATTGTCGATGCGGTAGGCCAGGACCGCTTCCCGGATCTTCCGGGCGAAGCTCTTCTCCGAGGTGAGGAGGATGCGCTTCACCACCTGCTGGGTGATGGTGCTGCCGCCCTGGACCACCTGGCCGGCCTCCAGGTTGCGGAAAAAGGCCCGGACGATGCCGGATGATGTCCACTCCCGGATGCTCGAAGAAGCGGGCGTCCTCCGCGGCCACAAAGGCCAGGACCAGGTGCCGGGGCAGGCGGCTGTAAGGCACCTCGATGCGCCGCTCGTTGTAAAACTCGCCGATGCGCTGGCCGTCCCGGGCGAAGATCTGGGTCACCACCGGGGGCCGGAAATCCTTAATGGAGGTGAAGTCCGGCAGGTCGCTCAGGAAATGGTAGTAGATGAAGCCCCCGGCCGCCGCGGCTCCCAGCAGCCCGGTGAACACCAGGCCATAAATGAATCCGGTCAGGCGCCTGGCCCAGCGCCGCCGCCGATGGTAATGCTCCAGCCGGTCAGGGTTGGCTTTGAAGAATTTCATTTCCGTTTCCGCTGAGGATCACCTTAGAATGTAGCCCAGCCGCCCTCGGCTCTTGCATTTAATTAATTTTACTCCTCTTCCTGAAAATTATCCAGAAATTGCCGTATCTGTACGCCCAGGGCGACGCACACGTGCCCGTCCATGCAGCGGTTGGCGTCGGGCGGGTCGATATAGGTGGCCAGCTCGTGGGCTCCCTTCTTCAACTTCAGGACATAGGCCTTCTTGTCGCCGTCGTAGGAGAGGGCGGAGACCACCCCCCTCCTGGCGAGTTCCGGATACATCTCCAGGATTTTTTCCTTCAAACCCACGATAGTATAACCCATGGTCGTCCCTCCCGGTCCGCAAAATTGGCGGCGGGACCTGAGCCGCGCCGCCGGGCCCTCCAGGGCCTCCATTAAAAATAGGTCGCCCGCGGCCCCGGGGCAAGGAGAAGGGGGATTATCTTGAAGAATTCAAACCCGCACCGGCTATCGGGTAGTATTGGCTTGGGGGCCTTACGCTTAGCAGCAGTGGGGTATAAGGATTCTTATGGGTAAGTTGCCAATATCCATGAAAAAATACTATCTTCTTCTGATTCTTTGACAATTTCATGGAAATCTGCCACCATCATTGCCGCAAGACGATCCGGCTACAAAAGAGGAAGATAGTGGAATGTTTCAAAAATATCTTAAAAAAATATCTGGGGTTTATGTAGCCGCAGGCTTTAGCCTGCGTTCCTGTTCCCTAATTATCCCCTTCCGTACCCTAGGCGCCATTCTCCTCACGGCTCTGCTCTCCTGGGGGGCCTATCCCGATACGGTAAAGGCAGCATCCTGGTCCTTTGTGTATATGGGCGATCAACGCGACGATGGCGCCACTGGAGTTGACTATGACGTGGTGAACGCCATGGCCGCGCATATTGCCACTCTAAACCCGGCCCCGGCCTTAGTTTTGTTAGGTGGCGATAAGATTCACAGGAGTCGACGATGTGTCGAAGGATGCCCCTTTGGATACTCAATATTCCAACTGGATGACAGCCATGGCTCCCATCTTAAACGGACCATACCCCGTCTACCCCGTCCGGGGCAACCATGAGACCTATGGCGAAGACAACAGCCGCGGTTACGCCTTATTACTGGATAAAGGACATGGCGACGCCCCTGAACCTGCCAACAAACGGCCCCCCCAACGAAGTGCAAATGACCTATAGCTTCCCCAGTAATAATGCCCTCATCATCGGACTCGATGAGGATAATCTCACTGCCCCCCAACAGGTTAACCAAACCTGGCTTAACGCCCAACTGGCAGCTAATACCCTTCCCTTCACCATTATTTACGGTCATTATCCGGCATTTTCCCTCGGTCCTAGTACTGAGTCACTCTCCTGGGCGGATCATCCGGCCGCCCGCGACGCCTTCTGGCAAAGCCTGGCTGACAACAGCGTCCCCATATATTTCTGTGGCCACATCCACCTCTACAATAGAGCCGAGGTCTCCATTAACGGAGGGCCGGAGATCCAACAGATAGTAGTTGGTAACGGCGGCGCGCCGCTGAGCGGCTGGGATGGAACCTATCCCGATCCCCGGGTTATCCCGGAAAGTCATCAAGAGGGTAAATATGGCTACGACCTGGTGACGGTAGACGGCAATACCAGCTTACCCGAGTTCTTCATTATAGCGGCACGTTTGACCCCTCAACCGGCTTATGGTCTTGGTCCTCTTTTGATACGTATTCCTACACCATGACTTCCAGAAATTTTGGCGCCAACGACGCCAACCAGTCTATAGACCCCGCTACCTCTGACCAATTCTTATCAGGGCACCGGCTGGGGCATCGCTATTACCAAAATTGGGGGCGGCACTCTCACCCTCAATCCCGGCGCCACCGCTTACTCCTACATCGATTACTGTTTCCGGAGGCATTCTTAATGTCCAGGGAGATTATTCCCAGGCGCCGGTGACCGTGCAAGCGGGGGCCGCTGCCACCCTTGGTGATGCCGGCAAAGTAGCAGGTGTGACCGTAGATTCAGGAGGCACCCTCAGCGGAACCGGTACCGTGGTAGGCAGCCTGACGAACGGCGGCACGGTGAGTCCGGGCAACTCCCCCGGCACCTTGAACGTAGTGGGCAGCTATACTCAGACAAGCAACGGCACGCTCCGAGCTGAGGTGGCCTCGCCGACAGCCTACGACAAAATCAGCGTCAGCGGTGTACCCGGCACCGCCAGCCTCAACGGCACGGTGGCCCCCGTGCTGCTGGGCGGCTATACTTCCCGCCATCGGCCAGCTTTTCCACGGGGTGATCACCACCGGCGCGGGGGTCACCGGCGCCTTCAGCACCGTGGCCAACTCTCACCCCCATCCTGTCCTGGCAGGCCCTCTATACGGCCACCACCTTCGACCTGCTGGTCCAGGCGCAATTTCGCCGGCCCGGGCTTAACCTGACCCACAACCAGGCCAACGTGGGGAATATGTTGAACGGCCTGCAGGGCGCCGCCAGCGGCGACCTGGCCAATGTGCTGAACACCATCGCCACCCTGCCCAACAACGGCGCCGTGGCCAACGCCTACCAGCAGATCTCCCCGGACAAGGCGGCGGCCCTGTCCACCCTGGCCTTTGCCGGGGCCAATCTGCAAAAGAGCGTCCTGTCCCGGCGGATCACCGACCTCCGCTTCGGCCCCGAAGACGCCGGCCTCAGCCGCCGGGGGGCTTGGCTCCTCCATTCTCAACTACGCCCAGGGGGAGGGCCTGATGGTGGCCTCCAGCGCCTCCAGCCTCACCGGGCTTGCTCACCGGCCAGAAAAACCCCAACGCCCTGGAGAAGCCCTGGGGCGTCTATTTCGACCCGGGCCTGATCCTGGGGGACCAGGGGTCCTCGGCGGACCAGACCGGCTTCGATTTTACCATGGCCGGCTTCACCGCCGGGGCGGACTACCGGGTGTGGCAGGATCTGCTGCTGGGGTTAAATACCGGCTACACTTACACCGGCGCCGGTTTTCGCGGCTCCGGGGGCTATGTCCAGGGCAATACCTGGCCCCTCAACGCCTATGCGGCTTACCTGCCCAAGCCTTTTTACGCCTACGGCTCCCTGGGCTATGCCTTGAATCTCTATCAACCTGGAGCGGGACTTCAACTTTGGCGGCCTGACCCGCGCCGCCAACAGCTCCACCACCGGCAACCAGCTCAACGCCTACGGGGAGACGGGCTACGACATGAAGGTGAACCCGGTGGTGCTGACCCCGGCGGTGACCCTGTCCTACTCGAAACTCTGGATGGCGGCTTCACGGAAAGCGGCGCCGGGGCCCTGGACCTGACGGTGGGCCCCCAGAACGCCCAATCGCTGCAAACCGGGGTGGGCGGCAAGATCGCGGTGCCGATGCAGCGGGACTCGGTGACGGTGACCCCCCAGGCCTACGCCTTCTATCAGCATGAGTTTTCCGACAGCAGCCGGATCATTGACGCCCGCCTCAGTCAGGCGCGGCAGCGCTTTCAACTATTTGACCGATGACTTCAGCGGCCGCCGCACCGGAATTTTGCGGTGCTGGGCGCCGACGTCACCATCGCCACCAAGAAGAACCTGAAGGTGCAACTGGACTACAACGCCGAGGTGGGCCGGGGCAACTACACGGCCCATTACGTCAGCGCCGGCGTGCGCTGGCAGTTCTGATAAAGGCGGTTTTCGGTTTTCAGTTTTCTGTGAAAGGCAAAATCTCGCTGTAGGGGCGGGTTTTAAACCCGCCCCTGCCGCGAGAAAACGGAAACCAATAAACGCAGGCTAAAGCCTGCGCCTACCGTTAATGTAGGGTGGGCACTGCCCACCAATTCCTTAAAAATCTATTCCTATCCCCTGGTTTCCCGCCAAAGGCCTTCCGCCCGCCGGGCTGTGGAGGCCTTTGTCGCGGCCGGCTTCAGCTTGCCGCGATCAGCCCGTAGGGCGGGAAAGCGAAGCGCATCCCGCCATCAGCATCATTCTATCTATCAGACTGCGAACGTTATCACCTGCCGCCCCTTCCCGCCCATTCAAGGTTTTAAATGGTCGCGTTCCACAAAGGCGCGAACCTATGGCGGCATAAGTTAAGCCTGACCCAACTGCCCAAGCATGATGCGTTCACTTCCGGCCCACGACTACTGAAGGCGGGATGCGCTTGGTGGCACAGGTTTTAAACCTGTGCTACTACCTCCCGCCCTCGGCAAAAGATAGCACCATGCAGGCCCGCCGGGCGGCGCCTCAGGCAATGAATTTCCGGTCCAGGGTCCGATACTGAATGGCCTCCGCCACGTGGGCCGGGGAGATCCCCGCCGCCCCTTCCAGGTCGGCGATGGTCCGGGCGATCTTGAGGATGCGGTGGTAGGCCCGGGCCACAGGCCCAGGCGCTCCATGGCCACCTCCAGGAGGCGCTGGGACTCGCGGCCAGGGGCGCAGTGCTGCTTCACGAGCCGGGGCGGCATGTGGGCGTTGGCATAGATGCGGGCCCTGGGCAAAGCGCCGGCGCCTGGGCCTCCCGGGCCTTCAGCACCTGGGCCCGCATCTCCGCGGAGCCCTCCGCCGGCCTCCGGCTGCGGCCAGATCCCGGAAACGCACCGCCGGCACCTGCGACCTGGATGTCGATGCGGTCCAGCAGCGGCCCGGAAATGCGGGAGCGGTACTGTTGATCTGGTTGGGGGTGCAGGTGCAGGCCCGCCGCGGGTCGCCGTAAATAGCCGCAGGGGCAGGGGTTCATGGCCGCCACCAGCATGAACCGGGCCGGGTAGGTAAGCGAGCTGGCCGCCCGGGAGATGGTGACCCGGCCCTCTTCCAGGGGCTGGCGCAGCACCTCCAGGGTGGAGCGCTTGAACTCCGGCAGCTCGTCCAGGAAGAGCACCCCGTGGTGGGCCAGGCTGACCTCGCCGGGCCGGGGGATGGTGCCGCCGCCGATGAGGCCGGCGTCGGAGATGGTGTGGTGCGGGGACCGGAAGGGCCGCGCCGTGCATCAGGGCCTGGCCGGGCCTGAGGCGCCCCATGATGCTGTAGATCTTGGAGGTCTCCAGGGCCTCCTCGAAACTGCAGAGGCGGCAGGATCGATGGGGAGGCGCGGGCCAGCATGGTCTTGCCGGCGCCCGGGCGGCCCCATCATCAGGACATTGTGGCTGCCCGCCGCGGCCATCAGCAGGGCCCGTTTCGCCGGCTCCTGCCCCTTGACCTCCCGGAAGTCCACCTCATCCGGGGCGGGCTCACCATCCAGGTCCGGCAGCGCCGGCGCCACCGGGGCCAGGGGCTGCCGGCCGCCCAAGAACTCCACCACCTGGGCCAGGTTCTCCGCGGCATAGACCTCGACCCCCTGGACCACCGCGGCCTCCGGGCGTTGTCCCGGGAGATGATCAGGGCCAGACCCGCCTCCCGGGTGGCCTGGGCCATGGACAGCACCCCCCGGGTGGGTTTCAGGCGGCCGTCCAGGGAAAGCTCCCCGAAGAGCAGATAGCCTTTCCAGGGGCTCCGGCGGCAGCAGGCCCTGGGCCGCCAGGATACCCACCGCCACCGGCAGGTCGAAGCCGGTGCCCTCCTTGCGCACGTCCGCGGGCGCCAGATTGATGGTGATGCGGTTGCCGGGGAATTGGTAGCCGGAGTTCTTGACCGCGGCCCGGACCCGGTCTTTGCTCTCCTTGACCGCGGTCTCGGGCAGGCCCACGGTGGTAAAGGCCGGCAGCCCCGGGGCCAGGTCCACCTCCACCTCCACCATATAGGCGTCCACGCCCTTCAGGGCGCCGCTCTTCACCCGCGCCAGCATGACGGTTCCTTTGAAGGAAAAGAAACTTCCATTTTTGAAAAAAACGCCCTGAATTCAATTTTAAATTTCAGGGCTTGGCTCCATCCTTTCCAATATTTTTTGAGTGATTCATTTGATAACCTTTCTCTATTGTTTAAAACCTTACCGATCTCAAGTACCGCTCGAAGGGTATGAATAGAAAAGTACCTTCCTTTTTCAGCCAATTCCTTGACAAATTGATTTCTTGTAGTGAAATATTTGGTTTTCATTTGCTCCGAATTAGCCTCACCATATTTTTTACAAAAATTATCATAATGATTTCCATATTCTTTCCATCCTATTAAGTGGCCACAGTTTTTAAGAATAAAATCAATTAAGTTCCTGAATTCTTCCCGGTGGTTACTACTAAATAACCAGAGAATCTTTCATCTGGCATTAGCTCAAAGTGAGAAAATTGTTTTTTCATATACTGAATATAATGAGATAGGCCAACTTTATCTTCTAATCCTATAAATTTTTGAAGTTCTGCAAGTCCAGGTAAAATATAATAAAGTCAACCACGTCTCTGGCCTAATTTCATATAGATTCTTCATAACTGTGTCAGTTCCTGAATATTGCGAAATATTTTTCTATAAGATGTTTCTCCTGTATTTCGGGTTTACATTCAGCGATGAAGTGCGCTGTAAAATATTCCTGGAATGATCTATGTGCGAATACAACCATTAAACCATCCTGGACAAGGAGACAAACAGCCTGTAAGGCATCATTGAGGTAGTCCTCATCTGTTATACTCTAATTGTGTGATTTTTTTAGCTCCTGCTAGAATCCCCAAAGCGCTTGCATCCTTGAAAACTCGAGCTGTGTCCTATCATATGTTTGCAGACAAAAGGCAGAAAAAATTTTGGCAAAGTCCTGAATATCTAATCGAGTACATCGTTTTCTTTGGAACCCACCTTTTAAAGCGTCGTGTCTTTGAAATAAAGCCTCATAAGCCTGGTTATAGAATACATTTAATTTAGAGGGAATATTTGCCGATTGCCCATATGTCAACAGCATAATCGAGAGAAGTAATGCATTTGGAAAGGAATGATTCATGCCGCTTGAAAAGCCCTTTACTTAAGTCTTTTATGAATTTTTCCTTTAAATCAACATCATAGGAAAGCTTTTTTATAAGTGCTTGAGCTTGATCTAATGTTTAAAGGAGCCACTTCAGATACGACAAATCCAGGGCGAACCCTCCAATAAATTATCAGGCCGCGAAGAAATAATTAACCAATTGGCGCTGTACTTTTCACTGAATGAAATGATCTGCTGCCCAATTGATTGCCTTTTTGACAAGATTAACTCATCAAAACCGTCTAAGTAAAAATGACGAAGTGGCCGCGCTCCTCAAGGGCTTTTTCAATGAATTCCCCTTCTAATCGGAACTTGTTTGCAAAAAGTACTTTGTCGATGATTGACCGAAGATCATCACTGGCTTGATTCATTTGACGAAGTTCAATAAAGACTGGAACTTTTTCTTTTGTAACAAGTGTATTGACGAGGAGGTGGCGCACCAATATCGATTTTCCGCTTCCTGCGGAACCTGTGATGATTGCAAAAGGTGATAATTTATGATATCTAATATTCCTATATTCTCTAATTGCTTTTTGCGAAATAATAAAGTAAGCGGAACATAAAAATCATAAAGATTCACTGGTTCATTTCTTATAAAGAAAGGAGCACTTAACCTTTGAATGTCTTTCTAAAATTGTGGTAATATAATCTTTATATGTACTATCCAATCGAAGCCTTACATGATCGGCAGCGGATTTTCCCAATTTCTTTATAATTTCTGATATATTCCCTATGTTTTTTTGCAGCAATTGGACAGCTATTTTATTAGCATCAAGTTCATTGCTCATGTTGGCTTACCTCCACTTCAAATTTTATTGCATTTTATAAAATTTGCTAAGACCAATCGCAGAATGGCCATCCTGTTTTTGTATTAAATCTTTCAGATAGCTTACCGGAGATTTTACCGGAAAAATTAGGAGAAAAGATAGTAATTTATCTGGCTCAGGTCTCGGCCGGGATCGACCCGATGAGCGAAACTGGCGTGGGTATACCAACCAATAATTGCGCGTAAGGCGCGCGCCCTACGGGGCCAGGCCCGGAGGTTATCCCTCCAGTCCTTCCAGCAGGATCTCTTCCAGAAATTTATTGGAATAGCCGTAGCACATGGTGGGTTTGGCAAGGCCGCCTTGCCGGGGCTTTCTGATGCTCCGGGCTTTTTTGCCGGGTTTTACCGGTTCGATATCCGTGGGGATGGGGGACCTGCTCTTGAGGAAACCGGCCCGGAGGCCATAAATGTCGAAAAAGGTGCCGTTGTCGAACCAGCCCAGTTGCCTGCCGTTCAGGCCAAAGACCCGGGGTTCCAGGAGATAAGCCGCGGCCCGGCCGTCCCACAGGTAGATGGTTTGGCGGTCCTCGGCCAGGTAGGCCACGGCCTTGCCGTTCTGGTTAAACAGGCTGGTTTCCATGGCGGCCATCCTCTCCCCTTTTCGAAATACCCTTAATGGGGCGCAGGTGCGCACCCTACCCGGCTGGGGCTGTTTTCGAAATACTATTAACGGTGCGCAGTGCGCACCCTACATGAATGTTGGTCAAGCGCGGCCCAGGGCGGCATGCTCCACCTTCATACAGCGGTTCATGACCACCTTAAGCCCGGCTTTTCTGGCTTTGCGGGCCGAGCCGGGCTCCTCCAGGTCGAGCTGCATCCACACCGCCTTGGCCCCCGCGGCAATGGCTTCGTCCACGATGGCGGGAATGGCCTCCACCTTCCGGAAGATATCCACCACCTCCACCGGAAAGGGAATGTCTTTGAGGCTGGGGTAGCAGGGCTCTCCCAGGACCTGGCGGCAGCCGGGGTTCACCGGGATGATGCGGTAGCCGTGATTTTGCAGGTACTGGGCCACCTGGTAGCTGGGGCGCTCGGGGTTTTCGGAAAGCCCCACCACCGCCACCACCCGGTAGTCATTCAGGACCGCGGCGACTTCCCGGGGGTCGGCCGGGGTTTCCGGTTCCGGTTTCTCCGTCATCTTTCCGGCTCCTATTGCGGCTTGCCCTCCCCTGCTTTTCAGGATTGCGGGCGGCCTGGGTTCGTGAGCGACTGGGAACGGGCGCCCCCATCACAGGCTGGAAGCCTCTGCGCCACTGTCGCCCCTCCTAAAAAGTGAGGGTGGTCCCTTCGGGGATCTGGGCCTCCCGGAGTTTCAAGGCCTCCTCAAACTTCAGGACCGTCTTGATATATTGATAAGCGAACTTAAGCAGTTCCTCATCGTCATCCCAGATCTTCTCCAGGATCTCCGGATCCACCTGAAAGAGCTGGAGGAAGCGGCTCTTGAAGACAAAGCGGCGGAACTGGTCCAGATCGTACATCACCATGTGGAACAGCCGAGTGCCCTTCTCATCGGCCACCGGCCCGCCGTCCGCCCCGCGGCGCAGCATCATGGTCTTCCACGGCAGGTTCATAACGTCGTAATGCTCCACCCCCTGGTCGGCGCGCCAGGAGGCCACGGTCCACTCCGTGTCCTCTTCATAGCCGCGGCAATGTTCCTCCCGCACGTAGAAGTGAAACTCATCCACCCCCTCCTCGGTGATCAGGGTTCCCTGGCCGATGGGGTAATAACGGCAGGCGGCCGGGCGGTCGCTATAGACCTCACAGCCGGTTACCGGCCGGACAAAGGGGCATTTGCCCTCAAACCGGGGCATGTCCATGAGGACCAGGGGCAGGCCCGTCTTGTCGTGGGGCTCGGTGCGGGTATACTTCCGGAGAAACTCGCCGGAGGGGATCTGCAAGCGGGTTTTCAGGCGCAGGATATCATAAGGGGTGAGGATAATGGTGGTGGCGCCGCAACACTCGGTGAAGCAGGACACCCCCGGGTGGCAGCGGAATTTGAAGCGGCTCTTCGGGGTGAGCTTGCGGGGCTCCACCACCCTCAGGTTCAGGTCAACCATGCGATTACTCCTTTTGGGTTTCCTTATTCGTCATTTATTTTACCAAAAATTCTTTCCTAATAAACCCTCCCCGGCTTCCCCGGGGCTTTAATCCTCCATCATCAACTCCAGGCTGCGGGAGACCTCGGCGTTCACCGAAAATGGGTCCGCGGGATCGGCTTCATAGCGGTTCTGCAACTCGTAGGCGTCCATTTCCAGCGGGATGGCGGCGTAATTGAAACCTTGATTGACCCAGCCCAAAATATACAACTCTACGAATTTATCCGGCCCCAGGAGATCATATTGCACGGCGTGCACCAGTTCATGGAAAATGAGGCCGCCGGGGGGCTCGCGGAGAAAAGCCTCCACCACCAGGATGGTATCCACAAAGGTGATGGCGGCCATGCTGGAAAAATCCAACAAGGGGATGGCCTTTTCCGATAAATCCTCCCGGTAGTCCTCCAGGAACCCCGGATTCTCCAGGGCCGGCACCGCTACCAGCCGGACCTCCTGGAGCAGCGGCTCCTCGAAAAATGGCAGAAATTGGGCCCGGGCGGCGGCCGGCAAGGCCCGCCCCCGGCTCCGGAAGGCTTGTCGCTGCTCTTTAACCCACTTTTGTCCCTGGCCGATGAGCAGGGCCATTATTTGGCTCATATCCATGAGGCGCTCCTCTGGCAATGCTAAGGTTGCCCGATCTGTCAGGATGGCTTACCCCACAAATCGCCGAAAAATCAAGCATCTTCGTTTGGGAGGATAATTCAATCTCATACGCAAGTTGCCGTCAAAGAGGTAATATCTGATTGTCATTCTGAACGGGGCGACGTCGGAGTGCAGAACTAAACCTTCGCTCGCCGCAATGTACTTCTTTGAGCGCCAGTTGATATTATACCCCACATTAACCATAATCTGCCTGGTGGGGTATCGGCCAGCCCCCAAAAAAAGCCGGCCCCGCCTGGGGCCGGCTTCCGGTTAACGGCGCGGCTAACAAAAAACCCGCCGCCTAAAAGCCCCGGCCCGACATGCGGGCAAAGAGCATGGCCACGGTACGGTACACCATATGGGCCATCTTGGTGTAGGGGGCGTAAAAGAACAGGAAGAATACCGAGACCAGGTGCAGAAAGTAGGTGGGATAGGCGAGGATGTGGATACCCATCAGCCGGAACAGCCAGGAGAGCAAGCCGCTGGCCCCCACGGCAAAGATCACATAGACCAACAGCCAGTCATAGTAGCCGCCAAAGCCCGCCTTCTCGGCGTTGGCCTGGCGCTGCTGGATGATGTTATAGATTCCGTAGAGCAGGCCCGCGGTGCCGAGGATGGCCAGCAGCTTGATGGGCTCATAGATGGCGTAGGGGGATTCATGATGAAAGACCCACTCGTTCAGGAAGCCCCAACTGGTGACCATGGCCAGGAAGATGAAGCCCAAGAACAGGACCAGGTGATTGGTGGAGCGGCTATAGGTGGTTTCACACAGCCGGAAGCGGTTGTGCAGCACGATATCCTTGAGGGTTGCCACCAGGTCGCCCACCAGGTTGCCTTCCACCCGGACCTTCCAGGGGTTGCTGCTATTCAGGTCCCCCCAGTAACGCAGGACACCCCGGCCCAATACCACCACCGCAAAGAAGAAGGCGGGGACAAAGAGGAAGTCCACCATCAGGGTGGGGAACAGCTTGTGGTAGGCAATGGGGCCGGCGGGCAGGTGCAGATGGCCGATAGCTCCCAGGGCCGCCAGCAGCAGCACCACCGGGAAGGCCAGGAGCATCGGGAGATAACGGGAGTCGCCCACCATCTTGGCCAGCACTTGGGGGGCGCTGTATTCCTCGATGCACAGTTTCCGGAGGGCGTTCATCACTTCGCCGGGTTTGGCCCCCCGGGGGCAGTAAACGGTGCAATCGCTGCACTGATGGCACAGCCAGATATCCGGGTCTTGCACCACCTCTTTCAGGCCCCATTGGGCCTGGAGCATCTCTTTGCGGGGAAAGGGCTTGCTATCCGGAGTGGGGTTACAGACCACCGAACAGGTGTCGCACTGATAGCATTTCTTTACCGTGTCCCCCCCGGCGGCGATGACCCGGTTGACGAATTGCAGGTCCGGCTTGATAACAGTTTCGTCTGCCATGGATCAGACCTCCTAAAATTCCTTGAAGGGGTTGGGGCCGATCTCCAAAATCCGCTTGACGAAATCATTGACGATTTGCGGCAGCTTATCGAAATCGGAGTGGGCTATCTGGTATTGCTGCACCCGGTCGGATTCCAGTCCCAGCTTGTCCAGGGTTTCGGAAAGCTTGCCCAGACGGTAGTCGCAGAGCTCGCTGCCCTTGGCGAAGTGGCACTGGTAATCGTCCCCGAATTTGCAACCCAGGAGGATCATGCCGTCGACACCCCGGGACAGGGCATCCGAGACCCAGACCATATTAAAGGACCCCAGACAGCGCAGCGGGATGAAGCGGACCCGCGGGTCCAGCCTGCAGCTTGTGCAAGCCCACCGCGTCCAGGGCCGGCATGGCGTCGTTCTCGCAGATCAGGCCGATGATCCGGAAAGGCGCGTCTTCCGCCTCTTCATCCTCGAGTTCCGGCACGTCCAGGGACTTGAGCATGGAGCCGATGATATCGACGCTAAAGTCCTTGAAGGAGACGATGCGCTCGGGGCAGGCCCCCATGCAGGTGCCGCAGCGGCGGCAGCGGTTGATCTTATAGAACGGGGTGCCTTTTTCATCCTCTTCGATGGCGCCGAAGGGGCATTCCTCGGTGCAACGCTTGCACGAGGTGCAGCGCTGCATGAAGGGGTCCGGGAAGGTTTCGTCCCAGGCCCGGGGATGCACCGCCATGCCCGCGGCCACGTGCTCCACCGCCTGGATGGCCTTGCAGGCCGCACCCGCGCCGTCGTTCATGGCCATGGGAATGGTCATGGCCTGATGGACCGCGCCCGCGGCATAGACCCCGGTGCGCCGGGTCTCATAGGGGAAGCAGATGAAGTTGGAGTCGGCAAATCCCTGGTAAGGCTCGATCTCCGGAAAACCCGGGCCCTGCCGGTAGCCGAGATTGAGCACCGGCTCATCATTGGTGACCGGCACCAGGCCGGTGGCCAGGACCACCAGGTCAGCTTCCAGGAGCACCTGCTCGCCCAGCAGGGTGTCCTTGGCGGAGATTTGCAGCCTGCCGTCGCCCCCCAAGGCGATGCCGTCGATCTCCGCCTTGGTCAGCATGACGCCGGGGTCGGACTGGGCTTCCTTATAGAACAGCTCCGTCTGCCCCGGGGTGCGGATGTCCTTGTAGAGGATATAGGCCAGGGCGTCGGGGTTCTGCTGGCGGACATAGAGGGCCTGCTTCAGGGAGGCCAGACAGCAGAAGTCGGAACAGTAGGGCAGATGTTCCGGGTCCCGGGAACCGGCGCACTGGATGAAGGCCACGCGGTTGGCCGGCTTGCCGTCGGAGGGCCGCACGATCTTGCCCTGCCTGGCCAGGTCCTCCATCTCCAGGTTGGTGATCACGTCCTTGGAGAGGCCGTATCCCAGCTTGGTAAGCTTGGTGGCGTCGTAGGGCCGCCAGCCGGCCGCGACCACCACCGCGCCCACCCGGATGGTTTCTTCGCTGCCGTTGACCGTGAGGGTGGTATCCAATAGACCCGGCTGCCCGTCGATCTTCTCGATCTGGGCGTTGGTGAAGACCCGGATCTTGGGATGGCCCTGGACCTCTTTGATCTTCTTGAAGACCGTAGGCTCCTGCAGGGTGGTGAAGGGATAGCTGGAAGGAGTCTGGCGGTGCAGCTTGGCGCCATAGCCGCCCAACTCCGCCTGCTTTTCCACCAGCACCACGTCATAGCCGCTATTGGCGGCTTCCAGGGCCGCGCTCAGGCCGGCGGCGCCGCCGCCGATGACCAGGATGGTCTTGTCGCATTCGCTCTGGTAAGGCTCCGGCAATTCCGACTTTTTCACCCTGGCGCAGTACATCCGCAGGTAGTCCTCGGCCAGGGCCTGGGTATGTTCGTTATTGGGTTCCTGGGTCCAGGCCACCATCTCCCGAATATTGCAGCGCTCCACCAAAACGTTGGGGAAATCGAGTTCCTCGTATTTCACCCGGGGGGAGCAGGCGGCAATGACCAGGGAGTTGATGCCCTCGCCTTCCGGCTTGATATCTTCCAGGACCATGGCCCGGGCCTCGGGGGAGCACAGGATATCATGCTCTTTGATGAACTGGATCTTGCCCTCTTTCTTGATCACCTTGGCCAGGCTCTCGAAATCGATGGCCTCACCGATACCGCAACCCTTGCAGAGATAGACACCGTATTTCTTTTCCATTATGACCTCCTGCCCAGGGCGATGAGACTCTTAAGCGCGGCCCCGGTGCCGTCCTGCACCGACTTGGTCACATCCAGGGGGCCCTTTAAAGTGCCCACGGCATAGACACCCGGCGGCAGGAGCTCCTCGATGATGAAGCCGTCGGGGGTGTAGGAGATTGGCAGGGGGCAGGGGGAGGACTTGGTGGAGGGCACCATGCCCGCCGCCAGCACCACCATATCGAAGGTCTGGGACTGTTTGTCGCCCGTGGCGGTGTTTTCCGCCACCACCACCACGTCGTCGGTCCCGGGGGCCTGGGTGATCTTGGCCACCTTGCCCCGGATGAGATGGACCGAAGCGTCGTCCCGCACCTTCCAAAAAAACTGCTCATAGCGGCCCGGCGTGCGAATATCGATGTAAAAGATATGAACTTCGGTCTCCGGGTCTTTCTCCCGGAGATAAGTGGCCTGCTTCAGGGAGGCCATGCAGCAGATGTAGGAGCAATAGGGGAGGTGGTTCTCGTCCCGGGAACCGGCGCATTGGACAAAGGCCACCTTTTTGGGGGGCTTCTGGTCCGAAGGCCGCAGGATCACCCCGCCGGTGGGGCCGTTGGAGGCCGCCAGGCGCTCCATCTGCATGTTGGTGATGACGTTGGCCACCTGGCCGAACCCCAGGTTGTCCATCTTGGCGGCATCGTAAAGTTCCCAGCCGCTGGCCAGGATGATGGCCCCCACCTGGAACTTCAGGGTCTGGGGCAACATGTCCAGCTCGATGGCTTCGTACTTGCAAGCCTCCAGGCACTTCCGGCCGCAGTCGCCGCTGCATACCCCGGCATCGATGACGTACTTCTGGGGAAAGGCGAAATCAAAGGGGATGTAGGCTGCCTTGGTCTTGTCCAGACCATAGTTGAAATCGTT
Organism: uncultured delta proteobacterium; assembly: GCA_963808395.1. Taxonomy (GTDB): domain Bacteria; phylum Desulfobacterota; class Desulfobaccia; order Desulfobaccales; family 0-14-0-80-60-11; genus JAPLJC01. The sequence continues at coordinate 16,399 of CAWEFJ010000031.1, forward strand.
AACCCGCCAGGCGGTGCAGGCCTGGGCGCAGGCATCGCACGCCACGCAGCGGTCATTGACATAGCGCGGCGCCACCTGCACGGTGACCTCGAAGTTACCCGCCGTGCCGCTGATCTGGGTGACTTCCGCCATGGTGAAGAAACGGATGTTGGGATTTTCCCTGATCCGCCGGAAGTTGATCTCTAAACCGCAGGTGGGCGGGCAAAGCTTGGGAAAATAACGGTGGAGTTGGGCTACCCTGCCGCCCAGGTAGGGGGCCTTCTCGGTGATGATCGCCTCCGACCCGGCTTCCGCCGCCTCCAGGGCCGCGGCGAGGCCGCTCATGCCTCCCCCGATGACCAGAATCTTGCGATTTTCGGCGTTCACACAAGTCCTCCTTCAGGACATTTCGCGAGCCGGAGCTTCGGCCTCATGGAAAATTCCGGCCCAGCCCCGTAAACGCGATACCCCACTAATATAACATTGTGAATAGAGGTGCAAGCGAATTTTGCCCGGGCCGGGGCGGGAATTTCGAACCTCCCCCTAAAAAAATGGCCGTGGCTGGGCTGAGACCACGGCCGGAAACACGGCGCCCGGGGCCCCGGCAGGACCGGGACCCCGAGGACGCCTCAGAGGTTGCTTACTTCACCAGTTCCTTGTAAGGCTCGGTCTCGAACTTCCACTCGTTGGTGTTGGCTTGTCGTACTGGGAAATGGTGAACACCTTCCACTTGCTGTCGTCGATGGACAGGAAGTCGGAACGATAGTAGTACCCGGGATACCGGCTCTCTTCCCGGAAGAGGATGTGGCGCAGGTGGGCCTCACCGGCCAGGATGCGGTGATACTGTTCCCAGGCCCGCATCAGCTCGTGCAGGTCGCCCGCCGCGACCTTCATGGCGTCTTCCTTCAGCAGGGTGAGACGCTTCAGGCCTTCCAGCAGGCTGGGCTTGTTGGTCATATACATGGTGGCGCAACCGGCCACGTACTCGTCCATCAGCTTCTGCAGCCGGGTCTGGATCTGTCTGGGCCGCAGGTAGTTGGGGTTGATGTCCGGAGCCGAGGTGTAGTTCTTGTACTTCTCGAAGATCTCGTACGGCAGGTAAATCTGGCCGATCACGTCATCGATGTTCTGGGCGGCTTCCAGCTTGTCGTTCTTGTGGTCCAGGATGAAGGCCAGGGCGCCCTTGGCGGCCATGCGGCCCTCAACGTGGGACCCGGAGGAGAACTTGTGCCCGGAGGCGCCGACCCCGTCACCCGCGGTGAACAGGCCATCAACGGTGGTCATGCGGTCATAGCCCCAGAACCATTTGTCGGGGGCGCCCATGTAGTTCTTGGAGGGGCCGGAGACCCAGAGACCGGCGCAGCCGGCGTGGGAACCGAGCAGGTAGGGCTCGGAGGGGATGATTTCCGACGGGACCTTGTCAGGCTCCATGTTGAAGGAGGCCCACAGGGAGGCGGCGGAGATGGACATATCCAGGAAGTCTTCCCAGGCTTCGGCTTCGAGGTGTTTCAGCTCTTTCTTGCTCAGGGTCTCGGCCAGCTTGGCCATGGCCGTCTTGGGTTTGCATCATGATGGGGCCGCGGCCTTCCCGCATCTCGATCATGGCCGCATGGTTACGCAGGCAGGTGCCCGGGTTATCCGCGTAACCGGGGTATTCTTTCTTGACCCGGTCCCAGTTTTTGGCCATGTAGTCTTCGCCGTAGGCGTTGGTGGCCACGGCCTTGAAGAACAGGAACCAGGCGCCCACCGGGCCGTAACCATCCTTAAAGCGGGCCGGGACGAAACGGTTTTCCATCAGAACCATCTTGGCGCCGATTTCCGCGGGCATGGCATAGGTGGAACCGGCGTTCCAGACGGGATACCAGGCACGGCCCTGGCCTTCACCCACCGACCGGGGCCGGAAGACGTTGACCACGCCGCCGCAGGCGATGATCATGGCTTTGCATTTGAAGACATAAGCCTTGTGCTCGCGGACGCTGAAACCCACGGCGCCGCATACCCGGTTGCTGTTGTTCTTGTCGGTGAGCAGCTTCACGATGAAGACGCGCTCGTAGATGTTGTCCATCCCGATGGCGTTCTTGGCGGCTTCGGCCACGATCACCTTGTAGGACTCGCCGTTGATCATGCACTGCCAGCGGCCGGAGCGGACGCATTTACCACCGTCCATCAGCCGGGGAATGCCCTCGTCTTTGGCGGTCTGACCGTCCACGGTGTGGCCTTCGGCGTCCTTTTTCCAGATGGGCAGGCCCCAATCCTCAAAGTCCTGTACGCTCTGGTCGACGTGGGCGCCCAGGCTATAGACCAGGTCTTCCCGGATAATGCCCATGAGGTCGGTGCGCACCATTTTCACATAATCAGCCACCTTGTTTTCAGGGCCGATATAGGTGTTGATGGCGGAGAGGCCCATGGCCACGGCGCCGGAACGATCCAGGGCGGCTTTATCCACCAGGGTGACCTTCAGGCCGGTAGCCTTGGCCCAGGCCGCAGCCTCAACCGCGGCGCCGGTGCAAGCCATGCCGCCGCCCACGAGGAGCAGGTCGGTTTCGATCGTTTCTACCGGCGGTTTCTCACAAAAAGACCAGCGACAAGTTTCCATTTCCGACATGATATTTCTCTCCTTCGCTTTTTCGATGGTTGGTCAAACTACTCTTTGCGGGCCGGGCCGGTGTACAAACCGGGCTGCTTCAGGGCCGCCACGTCGCTGGGCAGGGTTTTGCCTTTAAAGCAGTCAATGGAACCCTCAGCGGTGGTCCGGATGGGGAACTTGAACCGTTTCACGGTCTTCTGATCCCGGAATTTGATGGTCCACATGATGGAATCGGTGCCGCGCATCGGGGAGGTGCTGGAGCCCAGGGGCATGATGTCGGCATAGTGCCGGACTTCGATGGCCTGCTGGGGGCAGATCTTTACGCAGTTGTAGCATTCCCAGCACTGATCCGGCTCCTGGTTGAAGGCCTTCATGCTTTGATGATCCAGGATCATCAGGTCGTTGGGGCAAATGTACTGGCAAGCGGTCTTGTCCAGGGCCTTGCAGCCGTCACATTTTTCCACGATTACGAAACTCGGCATAACTTAAAACCTCCTCATTAGGGTTAAGCGGTTATCCTAACTAGTTACCTGGGGGAGAAGCGGCCAGGGCTGCCCCCCCAACTTTACGCCTTACTTCTTGGCGCTGATATCCCCGGTGGCGAAACCGTGGACCTTGACCTCCACCTTCTTGGTGAGGCCCCGGTAGTATTTCCGGAGGACGGTCAGGACCTCGGGGCGGCTGAAGTGATCCGGCACTTCCATGTCTTCGGAGAGCATCTTGCGCAGCATGGTGCCGGAGAGCATCAGGCGGTCTTCCTTGCCGTGGCAGCAGGTGCGCATGGAGGCCATGCCGTCGCACTTATGGCAGTAGAAGGTCCAGTCGATGGGCAGGGGTTTGAGCTCCAGGGCGTCCTTGGGGATCCTATGGAAGATCTTCTGGGCGTCGAAGGGGCCGTAGTACTCGCCCACCCCGGCGTGGTCCCGGCCCACGATCAGGTGGGAGCAGCCGAAGTTCTGGCGGAACACCGCGTGGAACAGGGCCTCCCGGGGACCGGCATAGCGCATATCCAGGGGATAGCCGGACTGGATGGCGGTGTCCTTGACGAAATAGTACTGGGTCAGGACGTTGATGGCCTCGGTGCGCACTTCCGCCGGGATGTCACCGGGTTTCAACTTGCCCAGGAGCTGGTGGATCAGGATGCCGTCGCAGACCTCGATGGCGATCTTGGCCAGGTACTCGTGGGAGCGGTGCATGGGGTTGCGGAGCTGCAGGGCGGCGATGGTTTCCCAACCCTTGTCTTCAAACATCTTCCGGGTTTCCCAGGGCCGCATGTAGAGGCCGGGGTACTGTTTCGGGAAAGGGCCTTCACTCCAGACCTTGCAAACCCCGCCCAGGTTAACGGCCTCCTGGCCCATGACCAGCTGCACCCCCGGGTGCTCCATGTCATCGGTGGTGAAGACCTGCTTGCACTCCCACTTCTTGTCGATCTTGTACTTTTCGGTGACCTTCATGGTCCCCATCATCTCTTCAGTCTCGGCATCCACCAGGAGGACTTCCTGGCCGGTCTTGATGGAGTCGGCCTTGCCCTGGTTGACGGACATGGTGACGGGGATGGGCCAGAAGGTGCCGTCGGTGAGTTTCATGTCATCGCTGCAGGACCCCTTCCAGTCGTCATGGCCCATGAAGCCGGATAAGGGGGTGAAGCCGCCGATCCCCATCATGATGAGGTCGGCCGTTTCCCGGGAGGTCATGGTAACAACGGTCAGTTCCTTGGCGCGCTTTTTCTCTTCAGCCACCTGGGCCGGGGAGAGCAGCAAGGGTTTTAATTTTTTCTCTTTACCGTGGGGATTTACTAAGGCCATCTATCTTCCTCCTCGGGAATTAAGAGTTTTGGCGTAAAAAATGTGAAATATTTCACATATTATACAGTTGTTCAAAATAATCCATTCCTCGCGGCTTGTCAATAATTTTTTCACGAACTGCTCATTTTCATGAGCGGGTCCTGCGGCCCCGGCGAGCAGAGGAAATAGTTCCATAAATTCATATAGTTAATCAAACAAGGCCGGGCGCTCAAACGGGCAGCCGGTAGATCGGGGTGGGTTCCTGGCGTCCCCTCAGCACCACCGGCTTCAGGGGGATGAACGGGAACTGCCCTTCCACCTGGCCATAGGTGGCCTGGCTCACCAGGGTGTCCGCGCCCAGTTCCTTGGCCGCCTCCAGGAGCCGGGCCGCGACGTTTACCGTGTCGCCGATGATGGTGAAGTCCATGCGCCTGGAGGAGCCGATGTTGCCGACGATGGCCTCCCCGGTGTTGATGCCGATGCGCATCCCCTGGATAGGGGTGCGCCCCTGGGCCTGCATCTGGGCCAGGCGGCGCTGCATGGAGCCAGGCGCACTCCACCGCCCGGGTGGCTGCCGCGGCCAGCGGCAGCGGCACGCCGAAGACCGCCATGAGCCCGTCGCCCAGGTATTTATCCAGGGTCCCCTGGTGCTGGAAGACCAGGTCCACCATCTCGGTGAAGAAGACGTTGAGCACCTCCACCACCTGTTCCGGGTCCAGGGGCTCGGACATGGCGGTAAAATTACGGATATCGGCAAAGAGCACGGTGACTTCCTGGCGCCGGCCCCCCAGTTGCAGCAGGGCCGGATTTTTCAGGATCTCCTCGCACATCTCCGGGCTAACGTAGCGCGAGATGGTGTCCCGGAGCAGGTGTTTCTCCTGATAGAGGCGCAAGCGGCTGCGCAGGACCGCCTCGTGATGGGCCTCCTCCGAAGCGATCTCCCGGAGGAGTCTTTGGAGTTCCGGATCTTCGGACTCCTGGGCCAGGGCCTGGTAGCTCTTCCGGGCCTCCAGCTCATGGGAGATGGCCAGCTCGATGGCCTGGATGATGTTAAGATCCTGTTTGCCGTTTTTGGTTTTCCGTTTTCTGTCGTCCATGGTTAAATCCCCGTCTATGAGAAGACCGGTGGGGCGGGCGTCCCGCCCGCCACTCAGTCCGCACAGGTTTTTTTCGAGGGACGCCTGTGCCACTAATTCTTCACAACTTTTCAAGGCGGGTGCTGGGGAACGAGATAGACGCGTAGGGTGCGCACTGCGCACCATTTTTCTTTTCTTCCTTATTCTTTTAACTTAATCAGCCACCGCGACAAAATCTACCTGGCGCAATGGTTTTTCACAGAAAACGAAAACAGAAAACTATCAGTAAACCACTTCCACCAGAAACAGTCCCTGGGGCGGCGCGGTGGGTCCGGCCAGATGGCGCTCCCGGTTCCGCAGCAAATCGCCCAGCAGGTCCGGGGCGGCTTTCCCCTGGCCCACCGCCGCCATGGTGCCCACCAGGCTGCGGACCATGCCCCTTAAGAAGCCGTTGCCGGTGATGGTGAAGATGAGCCAGCCCCCGGGGTGGGTCCGCCAGCGGGCCGCGGCAATCCGCCGCACCGGGTTCCGCGAGCCGCTGCCGCTGGCCCTGAACGCGGAAAAATCGTGCTCCCCGGGGAGCAGCGCCGCGGCCGCGGCCATGGCCTCCAGATCCAGCTTCCCGGAAATCCACCAGCCCACATGGTGATGCAGGGGGGAACGGCGGGGCCGGTTGAGGATGCGGTATTCGTAAGTCTTGGAGAGGGCCGATTTCCGGGCGTGGAACTCCGGGGGGACCTCACGCGCCTCCAGAACCACGATATCCCAGGGCAGCATGGAGTTCAGGCCGGCCTCAAAGGCCTTCAGGGGGAGGGCGCCGCCGGTGTGAAAATTGGCCACCTGCCCCAGGGCGTGCACCCCGGCATCGGTGCGCCCCGAGCCGATGAGCCTGACTTCCTCCCCGGTGAGACGCGCGAGGGCCTCTTCCAACACCTGTTGAACCGAGACCGCGTTCTTCTGGCGCTGCCAGCCGTGGTAGCGGGTGCCGGCGTATTCCAGAAGCAGGCGGATATTGCGAGTTGTCATCGGACGGGAGGGTCAATCAGGGAAAAAAGCGAAAAGGGCGAAAAGGCGAAAGGGGAAAAAGGAAAAAAGGAAAAACAAAGACGAATTGTCCCCGATTATTATAAATTTAATTATTTGATACTGCCAAAGCACATTATAAATGCAAATCGACCTGAATTCCCTTCCCCTTTCCCCCTTTTACCTCTTTTACCCCTCTTGCCTTTAAGGGATAAGGGGCACTAAATCCAACCCGGTGGTCTCGGGAAACCCGGCCATCAGGTTGAAGTTGTGCACCGCCTGGCCGGCGGCCCCCCGGTGCAGGTTGTCGATGGCCGCCACCACAATGACCCGCCCCCGGGCGCCGTCCACCCGCACCCCGAGATCGCAATAGTTGCTGCCCCGGACGTTGACGGTATTGGGGAGGCTGCCCTTGGGCAGCAAGCGGATAAAGGGCTGATCCTCATAGAAATTCTGGTAGAAGTTGAGAATCTCCACTTCGCTCTGGGGCCGCAGCAGCCGGGCGTACAGGGTCCCCAGGATGCCCCGGCTCAGGGGCGCCAGATGAGGGCTGAAGGTCACCAGCACCGGTTCGCCGGCCAGGAGGCTCAACTCCTGCTCCATCTCCGGGTTGTGGCGGTGCTCCGCCACCTTGTAGGCCCGCAGCCCCTCGTTGACCTCGCAATACTGGGTGCCCAGGGACGCCTGCCGCCCGGCGCCGCTGACCCCGGAGGTGCAATCGGCGATCAGCGAGTCCAGGTGAATCAGCTTATTCTGCACCAGGGGCGCCAGTCCCAGGATAACGCAGGTGGGGTAGCAGCCGGGGTTGCCCACCAGGCGGGCCCGGCTGACCGCGTAGCCGTGGATCTCCGGCAGGCCGTAGACCGCCTCGGCCAGCAATTCCTGGGCGACATGAGGCTGATACCACTTTTCATAGACCGCGGCGTCCTTGAAGCGGAAATCGGCGCTCAGGTCCACCACCCGGCAGTCCCGGGCCAGCAGCCGGGGCACCACTTCCATGGCGGTCTGATGCGGCACGCTGGTGAAGACCACCTCCGCTACGGCGGCGACAGCCTCGGGGTCCGGGAGGATGAAATCCAGGTCGCAGATGCGGGTTAAGGCCGGGAACACCGAGGCCAGGGGCTGCCCGGCCCATTCCCGGGAAGTGACCGCGGTAAGCCGGGCCCCCGGGTGCCGGGCCAAAATCCGCACCAGTTCCAACCCGGCGTAGCCGGAGGCGCCCATGACCGCGACTTTGATCTTTCGCATGGTTTGGCCTCAGCCTTGAAAAAGGTTAGGCTGAAATTTGCTGGGAGGAAATGGCGAAAAAGGGGAAAGGGTGAAAAGGTATAAAGTCAAACGGTTAACCCGGCCTTCCCTTTTTCGCCTTTTCGCTTTCCGCCCTTTTCAGGGTGGCACCGGCAACGCAATCCTGCAACTGAATACCGACACGTTAGCGCTTCGAGTACTGGCAACCGCGGCGGGCGCCCCGGAGACCGTACTTCTTCCGCTCTTTGATGCGGGAGTCCCGGGTGAGAAAGCCCGCCTTTTTCAGGCTGGGGCGCAATTCCGGGTTGAGGGCCACCAGGGCCCGGCTCAAGGCGTGTTTCACCGCCCCGGCCTGCCCTTCCAGGCCGCCGCCCCGGACGTTCACCAATATGTCGAATTCGGGACCCATGTTGACCAGTTGCAAGGGTTGCCGCACCAGATTGCGGGTGGTCTCCCCGGGAAAGTATTCTTCAAAGTTCCGCTGATTCACCAGAATCTGGCCGCTGCCGGGCCGCAGATAGACCCGGGCTATGGCGGTCTTGCGCTTGCCGCTGGCGTGGATGCTTGCTGGGGCCGCCATCAATCCTCCCAAGTTAGGGCGGTCGGTTGCTGGGCCTGGTGGGGATGCTCCCCCCCGGGATAAATCTTCAACTTCTTCAGCAACCGCCTTCCCAGGCTGTTTTTCGGCAACATTCCCCGGACTGCGTGGCGCAGCACCTCAGTGGGCTTCTTCTGCAGCAGGTGCCGGGCCGAAATCTCCTTCAGCCCCCCCACGTAGCCGGAATGCCGATAATACATCTTGTTGTCCAGTTTCCTGCCGGTCAGTTGCACCTGCGCGGCATTGACCACCACTACGAAATCCCCGGTGTCGGCGTGGGGGGTGAAGACCGGCTTGGTCTTGCCCCGGAGCACCATGGCAATGCGGCTGGCCAGGCGGCCCAAGACCTTGTCCCGGGCATCCACCATGTACCATTGCCGGGGAACCTCCCCGCCACCGGCGGTATAACTCTTCATGGAAAGCACTCCCAATTTCAATCTTGAAAATATATCGGGCCGCGCCTGCCCTTGTCAAGGGGGTGGCGCCCCCATTTGCCGGGGAATCTTGGGTTTTTCCTGAAAAAATCGACCAACCAGGCGTCTCACCGTCGGGCGCCTCTGCTTCGGGGTTTTCGCCGGTATAATTGCTGTAAATTATAGCATAATTCGCCAGGGGGACCACGGCGGCCCGGCGTTGATTATGCTTTTCTTTGCCCGGAGAATGTGTTAGACAAACTGTGAGAGATCAGCCAACGGAACGAGAATATGCCTTTTTGCGAGCAATGCCAAATAATTCATGGGGAAGAGCACCGCTTCTGCCAGCGCTGCGGCCAGTTGCTGAAGAGCTCCAGGAACGTCGCGGGCCGCGGCTGCACCCGTTGCGGCACCCCCACCTTCCCGGGGCAAAAATTTTGCACCGATTGCGGTCTGCCCCTGAGGGTGGCCCGGGTAACCCAGGAGGAAGAGACTCAAACGGAGCGCCCGCCGCTCTTTTATCCCCGGAGGACCGAACCAATGCCCCACCGCCGGCCGCGGCGCTCCAGCCGCCTCATCTCCCTGCTCGGCGTTCTCCTGGTGGCCATGGGCGTCTGGTATGTCTGGCGCCAGCTGCCGGCCCGGACCCCCCTGGAGCGGTCCCCGGTCACCACCACCGCCCCCCAGGAGGATCTGAAACGGGAAGTGGAAAAGATCGCGGAAAAGATCCGGGCCGCCCACCTCAACAAGGACATCAACAAGTGGCTCAGTTGCTATTCCTCCGACTATCCCAATCTGGGACAGTTAGAGAATCAACTATTGGAACTGTGGAAGAATTACGATATCAAGAGTGTTGATTATCGGATTTCCAATGTTCAGCGCCTGAGCGATACGCAGGCTACGGCAAATATTGTCTGGAACATTCAATTATATAACCAAAGCACCCATGACTTCGACCTCCGCCGGCTAAGTTATAAAATCACCTTGGAAAAAAGAGGCAATGACTGGAAGATCCGGGACAGTAAAGAAGACGCTGGAGGGTCTGGTTAAGTGAAGCCCCTTGCCGCCAACAGATGGCTCCGGGTCGCGATTCCGGCCCTGGTAGTGGCCTTCGCCCTGGCCGGCTGCGCTCCCACCAGGTATGTGCCGCCGCCGCTGCCCGAGGCGCCGCCCGCGCCGGCACTGCCGCCCCAGGTGAGCCGGCCGGTCTTCTATGTCAAGGTCAATCACCTCAATCTCCGGGCCTGTCCCGGCATGGACTGCCCCAAGGTTTCCCTGCTGGAACGGGGCGAAGAAGTGGAAAAAGTGGGGGTTGCCGAGGATTGGTTCCAGATCCGGGTCAAACGGGACGGGCGCCTGGGATGGGTAGATTCCCGTTACCTCTCCCCCACCCCGATGGCCGCTCCGGAAGCGGCTCCGCCTGCGCCGCCGGTGCAGGTGCTGCCGCCGCCGATAGAGGAGGTGCCACCGCCGCCGCTCCCGGAAAGGATTCAGCCGCCGCCGCTGCCGGAAAGGCCGGCCCCGCCGCCCGGTGGAAAAGTTAAAACCCGTTAAACCGGAAGAAGCGGTCCCGCCGGCCAAGCAGAAACCGGAGGAGGCCAAACCGGCGAAACCGGCCAAGGCGAAGCCCGAAGAAACCGTGGCTCCCAAAGAGGAAAAACCGGCCCCCCAGGAAGAAAAACCGGCCCCGACCACCGGCGCCCGGCCAGAATATCAGGATTATGTGATAGCGGTCAGCCGTGTAGGGTGCGCACTGCGCACCTTATCTCGCCTCGCCAGCGGCTTTAATCCGCACCGGCGGGACGCCTGTGCCACCAATTCCAGGAACTCTTCGAAGCAGATGCTCGGATAAAGTGCCCTTACCAAGTTTCTGAAAATTAACGGGGGCGGTCTTCCGACCGTCCCCGAGTTTTTTGTATTAAGTTTTTAAGCTGACTGCTGAAAGCTGATAGCTGACTGCTAATCCTGCTACTCCCCCCACTGCAGCAAGGTGCCGCCCCAGGTGGCCCCGGCGCCGAAGCTGACGAGCATCACCTTGTCGCCGTCTTTGATCTTGCCTGCCATCAGGGCCTCGTCCAAGGCGATGGGCACCGAGGCCGCCGAGGTATTGCCGTACTTGTGAATATTGACGAACACCTTGTCCATGGACACCCGGGCAAACTTGGCCCCGGCCTCCAGGATGCGGTAGTTGCCCTGGTGGATGATGAGATAGTCCAGCTCCTCCTGCTCCAGTCCGGCCAACTCCAGGAGGCGCGGAATGGACATCTTCACCGCGTTCACCGCGAACTTGAAAATCTCCGGGCCGTCCATTTGCAGATAGTGTTTGCCGGTGTGGCTCGGCAGCGGCTGGAAGGGGGTCACCTCTTTGTTGAATTCGGTTTCGCAAGACAGCTTCAGATTGAGGCTGGAGGCGATGAAGGAGGTGAGGATGCGGTTCCGCCGGCTGGGACCCAGCACCACCGCCCCGGCCCCGTCCCCGAAGAGCAGGCAGGTGCTCCGGTCAGTCCAGTCGGTGAACCGGGAGCAGGCATCCGAGCCGATGACCAGGGCGTATTTGCCCTCCGGAGCCACCAGCCGCTCCGCCACATAGGAGGCATAAGTAAAACCGCAGCAACCCGCCTGCAGGTCGAAGGCCGCGGCCCGGCCGCCCAGTCCCAGTTCCTCCTGGATGCGGATGGCCCCGGCCGGAAAGAAATAGGCCGGGGTGTTGGTCCCCAAAACGATGTAGCTCAGCTGTTCCGGCTCGATCCCGGAATTCTCCAGGGCCCGGCGGGCGGCGATCACTCCCATGGTGACCGCATCTTCCTCCGGCGCCGCGATGCGGCGCTCATGCACCCCGCTCCGTTCCACAATCCAGGCATCCGTGGTGTCCACCATCTTCTCCAGGTGCTGGTTGGTGAGGACCGCTTCCGGCAGATAGCTGCCGGTGCCCAGGATGCCGATCATTTTTTTGCTCAAGGATTCTCCTGTCTCCCATAAGGTATTGACATAATTTATACCGCAGCCGGACCCAAAAGGCAAATGAATTGCCCGGACGGGCCTGGGAAGGGAAGAAGCAAAGGGCTGCCATCCTGCCGGCAAAAGGGCCTTTCGGCCGGAGGCTCTTTGTGAGATAATTAATAGAAAAGTTATGCTCCTGCGGCTGAAAACCGACAAATGGAGAAAACCTTAGAAAAAGTGAGCTTTCAGTCAGTTATCATCGCCTGCCCCCCCATTGGAACCCGGCTCTGGCGCGCTAAAAGGGGTTCCGACTTTTTCTGAGACTGCCCCATTTTATTCTGATTTCCCTTGACGAAATCTCAATATCTAGTATCGTGGTGCCAGAAAAATACAAGATATTGCTAATTAAGCCCCAAAAAGGGAACTCGTTAATTTCAGGAGGGAATGATGCAGCAGGGTGAAGCCAGGGAAATCGCCGGGGAACTGCCTTTATCCGCCAACGCCGTCGTGGTCCTGAAAAAGCGCTACCTGAAAAAGGACGAAAAGGGCGAGCCCCTGGAGGGGGCCCAGGAGATGTTCCGCCGGGTGGCGGACACCATCGCCGAGATCGACCGCAACTACGATCCGGAAGCCGACGTGGAGGCCAGCGCCCGGAAGTTTTACCAGATGATGTCCTCCCTGGCCTTCATGCCCAACTCCCCCACCCTGATGAACGCCGGCCGGGAGCTGGGCCAGCTCTCCGCCTGCTTCGTCCTGCCGGTGGCGGACGACATCGACTCCATCTTCGACGCGGTGAAACAGACCGCCCTGATCCACAAGTCCGGGGGCGGCACCGGCTTCTCCTTCTCCCGCATCCGCCCGGCCAACGACCCGGTGATGTCCACCCAAGGGGTGGCTTCGGGGCCCATTTCCTTCATGAACATCTTCGACGTGGCCACCGAAACCATCAAGCAGGGCGGCACCCGCCGGGGCGCCAACATGGGCATCCTGCGGGTGGACCACCCCGATATCGAAAGGTTCATCACCTGTAAGAACGACACCAAGCGCCTCACCAACTTCAACATCTCCGTGGGCCTCACCGACGCCTTCATGGAGGCGGTCAGCGAGGACCGGCTCTTTCCCCTCATCAACCCCCGCACCGGCCGGGAGGTGAGGCAGGTGAAGGCCGCGGCCCTCTTCGACCTCATCGTCCAAAGCGCCTGGGCCACCGGCGAGCCCGGCATCATCTTCCTGGACGCGGTCAACCGGGACAACTCCATCCCCCACCTGGGGGAGGTCGAAGCCACCAACCCCTGCGGCGAGCAGCCGCTGCTGCCTTACGAGTCCTGCAACCTGGGGTCCCTGAACCTGGCCGCGGTGGTCAAGGACGGCCAGATCGACTATCCCGCCCTGGCGGACCTGGTGCACGACGCGGTCCACTTCCTGGACAACGTCATCGACGCCAACCGCTTCCCGCTCCCGCAGATCAAAGAATGCACCCTGCGGACCCGGAAGATCGGCCTGGGGGTCATGGGCTTTGCCGACCTCCTCCTGAAGCTGGGCATCCCCTACAACTCCGAGGAGGCGGTGGCGGTGGCCGAACAGGTCATGGCCTTCATCCAGGAGGAGTCGCGGCTGGCCTCCGCCAGGTTGGCCGACCAGCGGGGCAACTTCCCCGCCTACCCCGGCAGCCGCTTCGAGGGCAACGGCCTGGGCCGCATGCGCAACGCCACCACCACCACCATCGCCCCCACCGGCACCATCAGCATCATCTCCGGCTGCTCCAGCGGCATCGAGCCCCTGTTCGCGGTCTCCTTCGTCCGCCGGGTCCTGGAGGGCACCGAATTGGTGGAGGTCCACCCCCTTTTCGAAGCAGCCGCCAAACAACGGGGCTTCTACTCCCCGGAGCTCATGAAGCGCATCGCCCAGAGCGGCTCCATCCGGGATATTAAGGAGATCCCCCAGGACCTGCGGCGCCTCTTCGTCACCGCCCACGAGGTCTCCCCCCTCTGGCACATCCAGATTCAGGCGGCCTTCCAGAAGTTCACCGACAATGCGGTCTCCAAGACGGTTAACTTCCCCCCCAGGCCACCCCCGACGACGTGCGCCAGGTCTATCTGTCGGCCTACGAGCTGGGCTTAAAGGGGGTCACCATCTACCGGGACGGCAGCCGGGATGATCAGGTCCTCAGCTTCGGCGCCAGCCCCGAGGCCGAGCTGCAATACATCACCCCCCGCCCCCGGCCGGAGCGGACCACCGGGGCCACCGAGCTGATCAACACCGGCTGCGGCAAACTCTACGTTACGGTGAACCGCGACCACCTGGGCTTCTGCGAGGTCTTCGCCCAGATGGGCAAGACCGGCGGCTGCGCCAGCTCCCAGATCGAATCCACCGGCCGCCTCATCTCCCTGGCCCTGCGCTCCGGGGTCAAGATCGACGCCATCATCAAACAGATCACCGGCATCCGCTGCCCCAGCCCCAACTGGCAGAACGGCTGCCAGGTGCTCTCCTGCCCCGACGCCATCGCCAAGGTCCTGGCCAGCGTGGCCCAGGTGGACCAGCCGGAGTCAACCCTGGCCACCATGGGCTCCTGCCCCGACTGCGGCGGCTCCATCGAACCCGAAGGCGGCTGCCTGGTCTGCCGCAGTTGCGGGTTTTCGAGGTGCAGTTAGAGAATTAAGGAGTTTTTAAATGGTAACAATCCTTGTATCTTGTGCGTTTATTGGAAATTGTTGGGTATCGGGGCATTGTTCCCAATCATATTCTTCAAGGGTTAGAAAGGAGGATAGGTCTCAGGCTGTTGAAAAAATTGATGAACCTGGACCCCATCCGATTCAAACTTCCTTGGCTTCGTCGCTCATCTCCCAGATACAGACATGGGGTAAGTTGCCCCTTAAATAATAAACTTGCATAGCGAGGTTAGAACTGATATAGGCTGCACCCTAACCAACATAAAATCGTGGCACCGGCCTCAAATCGGTGCAAATTTTTTCTCTCTCGTTCCCAAGCTCCAGCTTGGGAACGCCATTTTCCGGCGAAGCTCCGCTTCGCCCCCCTCTGCGCCTCCTTGACCCATGAGAACCCGCTATACCATTAGGGAACCAGGGGTTCCACTTCATCACCTGCACGGCGGTCAAATGGCTCCCCATCTTCACCCGGAAGCCCTATCTCGATATTCTCCTCGACTCCCTCCAGTTTTGCCGTCAGCATAAGGGCCTGAAGCTTTACGCCTATGTCATCCTGGACAATCATCTGCACCTGGTGGCCGCGGCTGACCAATTAACGGATATCATCCGGGATTTTAAAAGCTACACCGCCAAGGGTCTTATCGCCCGGTTGGAGCAGGAGCAAAAGACCTGGGTCCTGAACCAATTGCAGTATTATAAGCAGCCCACCAAGACCAGGAGCGATTATCAGGTCTGGCAGGAAGGGTTTCATCCCCAGCAGATTGTCTCTCAGGAGATGCTGCATCAGAAGATCGATTACCTGCATCACAATCCGGTGCGTGCCGGGGTGGTGGAGCGGCCGGAAGATTGGGTTTATTCCAGCGCCAGGGATTATGCCGGGGGGAAAGGCCTGATTGAGTTGGACCCATTAGTCTGAGGTGGCAAACCAGAGGTTTGCCGGAAAATAACGTTCCCAAGCTGGAGCTTGGGAACGAGAGGGGACGCTGGAGCTTGGGAACGAGAAGAAAACCCTGTGCTTTTTGGAACCAGAACTAACCCTTTTCGTTCCCAAGTCCAGCTTGGGAACGAGGGGAAATAATGGGGCCCTCCTTTTCATCTTTGCAAACCCCGGTTTTTGCCGTATAGTAGCCTCCAACAACTGCCATGGAAGAAGCGGGAACCCCAAAGACGCCGGCCGCGCCACCCCCGCCCCAGCCCCAAGGGGCGCCCGGAGACGGCCGCGGCCTGCCCTCCCTGCCCGCCCCCGGAGGAAAAAACCGCCTTTCCCAGCCATTTCGCCCGGCTGTTTTTCGGGGCCATCACCCTTCTGGTCCTCTATTTTTCCTATCTCATCATCAAACCCTATCTGATTGATATCTTCCTGGCCCTGGTGCTCTTTTTTACCGCCAGACCCCTGTTCCAGGCCCTGACCCGGCTGCTGCGGGGACGGCGGGCCCCGGCCTCCGCCCTCACCTGCCTCATCCTGCTGCTGCTCATCCTGATCCCCCTCTTCAGTCTGATGAGCATCATTGCCAGCCAGGCCCTGGACTTTTCCAACCAGGTGACCAGGGGCATGCAAGGCGGCCAGCTCTGGGTCTGGATCGCCGCCAAAACCGACGCCCTGGAGGCTTATCTGGTTCATTTGAATTTGCCGCTGCCCCCGGGAGAGATCAAACTGGAGCAGATCGTCCGGACGGTGGTGAACAGCGCCAGCTCCTTCGTTTACGACAATGCCATCGGCCTGATCAAGGGCTTCACCTACTTCTTCCTGGACCTGCTGCTGGTGCTGTTCATTGCCTTCTTCATGTTCCTCCAGGGGGACGCCTTTATCGCCGAACTCCTGAAACTCTCCCCCCTGGAGGCCTCCCATAACCAGATGATCCTCCGGGAGACCGAGGCCACCATCAAGGCCACCCTCTGGGGCACGGTGATCGTCGCCTTTGTCCAGGGGATCCTGGGAGGGGTGGGCTTCCTGGTCTTCGGGCTGCCCCAGCCGGCCTTCTGGGGCACGGTGATGATCCCGGCGGCGGTGATCCCCATCGTGGGCAGCACCCTCATCTGGGGGCCCGCGGCCATCTATCTCCTGTGCACCGGCCATATCGCCGCAGGGGTGGGCCTGCTCATCTGGGGCGGGGTGCTGGTGACCATCATCGACAATGTTTTGAAGCCCATCCTGGTGAAAGGCGGCGGTTCCACCCCCAGCATCTTCATTCTCTTCTCCATCCTGGGGGGCATCACCTACTTCGGGATGATCGGCTTCATCCTGGGACCCCTGATCCTCTCCTTCCTGCTGTCGCTGCTGCGCATCTACCAGAAGGCCATCCTGGCGCCGCACGCCGCGGCCGTCCCCGCCCAGCCGCCAAAGCCAAAAGGACCCGGCGCCCCTTAGGGGCCCGAGTCCTGACAGTCCATGGCGCGATTTTGGGAGGGGCCGGGACCGGATATTGGCTCCGCCCCGACCCGCGTTAAAAAAATCGGGGCGGGTTGGCTCACCCGCCCCAGGAAGAATTACCAGAAATTATCAGAAACCGAAAATTGCCTTACAGCGCCAACTCTCGCTTGATTTCGCTGAGGTCCTGCCCCCCGTGAAAAAAGACCGGGGCCCGGCTTTCCAATTGCTCGATTTCCTGCTGCACCAGTTCTTTTTCCAGGTGGCGGTCTTCGTGGATAAACTGGCAATATTCCTCGAATAATTCATTTTTCAGGTCCGCCCCGAACAGGTCCGCCCGTTTGAATTTCTCCTCCAGGCTGAGGATGCTGTCCAGGAGATAGAAATAGACGGAACGGGCTTCCGCCAGGCGGCCGCTCTGGGCCAGCCGATCGGCCCGGGCCTGGGCCCGCCGCAGCTTGCCTTCGGCATCGGCCACGGACTGGGCTTCCGGCGAAGTCTCCTCCACCACCCGGTCGATGGATTCCAAGATATCGTCGAGTCCCTGATCCTCCTCCTTCAGGACGCCTCGCACCTCCGGCGCCCGGTCCGCCAAGTCCAGGATGATTTCCAGCAACTCTTTCTTGGAATATTTCTTCAGGCGGTCCTTGAGCTCCTGCTGGCTCAAAAATTTCCCCGGTTCCTCCACCCAGGCCCGCAGCAGGGCCAGGACGTGGGGGCAGATCTCCTCCTCCTCGGCCTGGGGGCAGTCGCACTGGTAGGTGAGCTGGTCATCCTGAATCTTGACCTCCACCGCGTAGGGCTGTGGGTCGAACACCACGCCCCGGAGGCGATCGGGCAATCGGTAACCATGCCGAACCTGATGATTTTGGACCATGGTCTTGGCCTGGGCTTGACCTTCCGGGCTGCCGATCTGGTCCAGAGTCTGGGCCTCTAATTCTTCAAAACGCATATTTAGTCCGTCGTGCCAATCAGTTTATTTTCTTAAAATTTAACATTTTATCCAGGCTTGGCAATCAATTATTGCGCCTCCAGGGAGATTTTTCAGGAAAATTTTTAGGAAAGAAAGTAATGCGCCGCCTGGTGGAAAAGTCCATTCAGGCGGGCTTCCAGTTCCTGCCGCAGGGGCTCCAGGGCGGCTCCCCTGGCCTCCGGGGGCACCATCAGGGGCTCGCCCACCAGTAGGGCCAGGCGGCTGAAAGGCAAGGGAAGGACGAAGCGGTCCCAGGTCTGGAAGGTTTTCCGGCGGCTGGCGGCCACCGCCAGGGGCACGATGGGGGCCTTGGTGATCCGGGCCAAATAGAGAGGGCCGTTTTGGGCCACCCGGGCCGGTCCCCGGGAACCGTCGGCAATCAGGCCGCAGCTATAACCGCGGCGGTAATAGCCGGCCATTTGCTGCAGGGCCTGCACCCCGCCCTTGCGCCGGGACCCGGAGCAGATGGCGAATCCCAACCCCCGGGCCACCTCGGCGATGAATTCCCCGTCCCGGCTGGGGCTGGCCATCAACACCAGGGGCGACAGTTGCCCTTCGGTGGTGGCGGACATAAAAGAGGGGAAATAGCAGGTGGCAGTGCCAGATGGTGTAGAGCGCCTGCTGCCCTGAAAGTAACCGCGCCTTGAGCCCGGGCTCGATCACCAGCTCCACCGGACAGGTCCGCAGATAGGCCTGCACCAGGCTCCGGGCCAGGGCCGGGAACCGGCGCCGCGCTAGGGGGTGATCCAAACGGAGTTTCATGAGTTTCGGGTTTTGAGTTGTAGGGGCGACCGTGGCACAGGCTTCCAGCCTGTGATCGGGTCGCCCAGGGTTCGGTTAGCTGAAAGCTGACCTCTTACCGCTACCTATTCTTGCTCTCCAGCCGCTCCAGGATTTTCGGGGTATAAAACTCGTGCTCCGTGATCTGGGCCGATACCGGACGCATCATGCCCAGCTTCATCATCAAAAAATTGAGGCGGCGCATCTGCCTCAGCTTCTCGGCTTCGTCCTCCAGGCCGGCCACCAGGTCCTGCAAGGTCAGGATTTCCTGGCGCATTTCCAGCTCCGGGGGCAGGCAGTCGGCGTTCTTCAAGATCTTGTAAGCCATCCTCAGCTCCGGCGGGATATGGGATTCATCCTCCAGGCGCAGGGGTTGGCCCTTGCCTCTCAGGTCATCGAAGAGGCCGGCCTCGATGGCCTCCTGGATGCGGCACTCGGCGATCCTCTCAAAAAAATCCATAGCAAATCCCAGGTGGCGCGGGCCTCCGGGCCCGCCGGATTCCGGCGGCCACCGGCCGCCCTAGATACTGAGGTTTAATGCCAGTGAGCCGGCAACTGGGCCACCGCGGTCCGGGTGGGTGGGGCGGGGCGCAGTAATTCGCCCGTATCCCCCCTCACCGCCGTCTCCGGGACCGGGCCCGGTCCATTTCCCGCTCTTGCTCCCGGCGTTTGATGGTCTCCCGTTTATCGTACTTCTTCTTGCCCTTGGCCAGGGCCAGTTCCACCTTGGCGTGTTGGTCCCGAAAATAGAGGCGCACCGGAATCAGGGTATAGCCCCGCTCCTGCAATTTGCCCAGCAGGCGCCGCATCTCCCAGTGATGCATCAGGAGTTTCCGGGGCCGCTCCGGGTTGTGGCTCTCCGGCCCGGCGTGGGAATAGGGGCTGATGTGGGCGTTGTGGAGAAAGATCTCGCCGCCCCGGAAGCTGGCGAAGGCGTCGTCGATATTGGCCTTGCCCTGGCGCAGGGATTTGACTTCCGTGCCCTTCAGCACCAGGCCGGCCTCATAAAGGGCGTCGATGGCGTATTCGAAATAGGCCTTGCGGTTGCGGCAGATGATCTTGAGGGCTTCTTGGCTCATTTTACCAGCTTAGTGGCCAGAGGGCGGCCAAACCTGAAGATTTCCGGGAAGAGACGGTCCATCTCCCGGGTGACGTAGGCGTTGACCTCCTCCACGGTGTGCAGCCCCAAGGCCCGCCCGGCGGTTTCCCTGGCCTCTTTCTGGGAGGTCATGCGGATGACCCGCTTCACCACCGGGATGGCCGTGGCGTTCATGGAGAATTCTTCCACCCCCAGTCCCAGGAGCACCGGGATGTAGAGGGGGTCGCCGGCCATCTCTCCGCACATGGCCACGGGAATGCCGGCCTGGTGGCCGACCTGCACCACGTCCCGCACCATGCGCATCACCGCGGGGTGCAGGGGCTGGTACATGTCCGCCACCTGCTGGTTGACCCGGTCGATGGCCAGGGCATACTGGATCAGGTCGTTGGTGCCAATGCTGAAAAAATCGGCATAGCGGGTGAGCAGATCCGCCAGGGTCACCGCGGCGGGCACCTCGATCATGGCCCCCACCGGCATTGCCGCGTCGAAGGGGACCTTTTCCCTTTTCAGCTCCTTTTTTACCGACTCCAGGAGCTGCCGGGCTTCCTGCATCTCCCGGGGGCTGGAGATCAGGGGAAACATGACCCGCACCTGGCCGAAGGCCGAGGCCCTGAGGATGGCCTTGAGCTGGGTGCGGAAGATCTTGGGCTCCTTTAAACAGAAGCGGATGGCCCGGAGCCCCAAGGCCGGGTTCATCTCCGGGGCGTACTCCAGGGGCGACAGAAACTTGTCCCCGCCGATGTCCAGGGTGCGGATGGTCACCACCCGGGGGGCCATGGCCGCCACCACCTGCCGATAATCCTGAAAGAGTTCCTCTTCCGTGGGCAGGTGGCGCTGGCGCAGATAGAGAAACTCGGTGCGGTACAGTCCCACCCCGTCGGCCCCGCACTTGGAGGCCATGGCCACCTCTTCCGGCATCTCGATGTTGGCCAGCACCCGGGTGGGCAGCCCGTCGCTGGTGGTGGCGGGCAGGCTGCTGCCCAGGAAGACCTCCGACTTGAAGACCTCGAAATCCGCCCGCCGGGCCTGGTAAGTCCGCCGCGTTTCGTCATCCGGGTCCAGGATCACCAGACCGGTGATGCCGTCCAGGATTATCAGGTCCCCGGATTCGATCTCCAGGGTGGCGTTATCCAGCCCCACCACCGCGGGGATATCCAGGGAATGGGCGATGATGGCGGTGTGGGAGGTCTTGCCGCCCCGCTCGGTGATGAACCCCAGTACCTGGGCCTTGGTCATCTGGGTGGTTTCCGCCGGGGATAGGTCCCGGGCCACCACGATGGCCGGCTCTTTGAAGGAGAAGGGTTTGCCGGAGTCTTTGCCGGTGAGCCGCCCCATGAGACGCCGGTAGACCGTCTCCACGTCGGCGAGGCGGCCCCGGATGTGTTTGTCGCCGATGCGCTGGAATAGCTCCTTGATCTTCAGGTAGGCCTGGTGCAAGGCCCGTTCGGCGTTGAGGTTCTCCTCCTGGATGAGCCTCAGGGTTTCGGAGTTGAGCATCCGGTCCCGGAGAATCAACAGGTGCAGCTCCAGGATGTGGGCGTGCTCCTTCAGGTCCCCGGAAATTTGCTCCTTGAGGAGGGTCAGCTCCGCTTCGATCTGGTCCACCGCCTGCCGGAAACGCTCCTGTTCCTCGGCCACATCCTGTTCGGTGTACAGGAGGCGGGAGCTGACCTGGGCGGCCTCCGTCAGGACCTGGACCCGCCCCATGACGATGCCAGGGGAGGCGGGGATACCTTGGAGGAAACGGTTTTGCCGGCTCATGTCTCTCCAAATTTGCGGGCGAACAGCGAGGCTATCACCATGGCCGCCTCCCGGGCCTGGGGTCCGCTGGCCCGCAACACTATGCGGCTTCCCTGGGGGCAGTCCAGGGACAGGATGGCCAGCAGATCACGGGCGTCGGCCACCACCCCGTCTTTCTCCAGGGTGATGCTGGTGGTCTCATAGCCCTGAGCCAGGGCGGTAATCTTGGCCACCGGCCGGGCATGGAGGCCCAGGCGGTTTTCCACCCAGAGTTCCCGCTCCACCGCCGGGGCGGGCGCCGGCGGCTCCGGCTGCGGCGTCTTCTCAGGGAAATCCGGCTGGGGCTTGGAACTCATGGAATTTCTTGATGATCCTCTCGTAAAGATGGAGCCGGCGCCTCGCCGGCTCACTTACAGGGCGGGCTCGAGCCCGCCCTCTGGGGGGCGCACTGCCCACCCCAAAGGGGGACAGCCGCCACTGTTTGTTTTAGAGGCGCGGGCGCGCCCTACACAGGTGACGCGCCGGCGCCCACCCGAGATTTCCTAGGTTGGCCTGCCTTTGCCATGCCTGGCCGGAGCTGCAGAGCTGAAAGCCGGACCGCGGCTATCCCGGTTCATTCACTGCAGCCGCCCCTGCTCCTTTAAGGCCAGGTAGGCCTGATAGACCGGGCGGCGAGGCAGGCCCAGGGCTGCCGCCACCGTCTCCGTCAGCCGCCGCCCGCTGAGGCCCTGTTCCCGGGCCGTCTTCAGGAGGCAGCCCTCCAGGTCCAGCGCCGGGGCCGCGAGCTCCCCGGGCCGGGACAGCACCAGGGCGCATTCACCCTTGATGGCCGCGTCCTTAAGCTGCGCCGCCACCTGGGGCGTCGGCCCCCGCCAGCTCTGCTCAAATTTTTTGGTAAGTTCTCTAACCACCAGGACCTGGCGATCCGGCATCGCGGCGGCCAGTTCCTCCAGGGTGCGGCTCAGGCGCCGGGGGGACTCGTAAAGGATGAGGACCCGCGGCTCCCGGGCCAGCTCCGCAAAGAGCTTGAGACGCCGGCCTTCCCCCCGGGGCAGGAACCCTAGAAAGAGTATATCGCCTTTGAAGCCGGAAAGCGAGAGGGCCGCCACCCCGGCGGCGGGGCCGGGCGCGGCCTCCACCCTTACCCCCGCCTCCCAGGCCAGGGCCACCAGGTCGGCGCCGGGGTCCGAAAACCCGGGGGTGCCGGCGTCGCTCACCAGGGCGATCTGCTGGCCGTCCTGCAGGCGGCTGATCAGCTCCGGCCCCCGGCTCTCCCGGTTATGGGCGTGGTAGCTGATCAGGGGGGTGGCGATGCCGTAGTGGCTCAGGAGCTTTCGGGTGCGCCGGGTGTCCTCGGCGGCGATCAGGTCCGCCTCCTTGAGGAGCCGCAGGGCCCGCAGGGTGATATCCTCCAGGTTGCCGATGGGCGTGGCGACGATGTATAAGGTTCCGGAGACCATTTTCTCTACATGTGGGGGCGGGATCGCAGACCGGGGATGGCCGGCTTTTTCCTGAGAGGTTAGCTAGTTATTTGCCGGGCAGTGCCCACCCCACACCGCCGTGCCTGACTTACATCTCAAAAGGCATTCTGAATTATTTCAATCTGTGGTCCCTGTTCATTAACCGTAATGCCCACCACGTCGAAGCGCACCAGTTCCTCCGCTCCCAGACGTTTCTCTTTCAAATAATAATCGGCCAGGCGCCGCAATTTGTTCTGTTTGTTAAGGGAGACGGCCTCCTGGGGGGCGCCGAAGCGCTCCCCCCGGCGGGTCTTGACTTCGATGAACACCAAGGCCTTCCCCTGCCGGGCGATGAGGTCGATCTCGCCCAGCGGCGCAAGATAATTGCGCTCCAGGATCTTATAACCCTGCCTTTTCAAGGCGGAGGCGGCCAGTTCCTCCCCGGCGTCGCCCAGTTGGCGTCTCAGGTCTTTCATTCCTTTATTATGAAAATACCTGGTGGGGCGGGCCTCCGTGCCCGCCTAATTCCGGGCGGCCAGGGACGGCCGCCCCACCCATTTTGTTTTTAAAATGTAGGGTGGGCACGAGCCCACCTTTGTCCTGATTACCGAAAACCACATTCCTCTCTTAAAAACCGCATTAGAAACCGTAAAAAGAGGGGCAGAAACAGGGGTCCGCCCCTACAATAAGCCCCTCCGGTAAGTTTAACTATAATTATTTCATTTTAGGGGGATAGAAATAAATTACTTCGATCCTTCCACCCACTCCTTCACCCCCCGGAAGGTGCGGCGGTGCAGGTCGCAGGGGCCCCAGCAGCGCAGGGCCTCCAGATGTTCGGGGGTGGCGTAGCCCTTGTGCCGGGCAAAATGGTATTGGGGATAGCGCCGGTGCCACTGCTCCATGAGCCGGTCCCGGTACACCTTGGCCAGGATGGAGGCTGCGGAGATGGAGGGGCAAAGGGCATCCCCCTTGATCACCGGCTGCTGCGGAAAGGTCAGAGGCAAGGGCTGGTGGCCGTCCACCAGGACCATCTGGGGGATGGGGGTCAGGGCCTGCACCGCCAGGGCCATGACCTTGAGGGAGGCCTTCAGGATCCCCAGAATTTCGATCTGGCGGGCCCCCAATTCCCGAATGGCAAAGGCCAGGGCGGCGGCCCGGATCTCTTGATCCAGGGCGGCCCTGGCCTCGGGGGTGAGGCACTTGGAATCCCGGAGTCCGGGAATCCGGACCTCGACAGAGGCAGGCAGGATCACCGCCGCGGCCACCACCGGTCCGGCCAGCGGGCCCCGGCCGACTTCGTCCACCCCGGCGATCAGGCTTAAACCTTGAAGGCGCCAAAAAGCTTCCGGGTCAGCAAACACCTTGGCGCTGCCCGGGAGCCGGTTCATGCGATGGGGGTCCGCTTTTCTTTGATGCGGGCCGCCTTCCCCACCCGCTGCCGCAGGTAGTAGAGGCGGCTGCGGTTGACGTCGCCCCGGGTGAGAACCACCACTTTGTCGATATTGGGGGAATGGGTGGGGAAGATGCGTTCCACCCCCACTCCGTAAGAGACCTTGCGCACCGTAAAGCTTGCCCCGGTGAGGCCGCCCCGTTTCCGGATGACCACCCCTTTGAAGATCTGAATCCGTTCCTTGTCACCTTCCACGATGCGCACGTGCACTTCCACGGTATCCCCGGGGCGAAAGGCGGGCAAATCCCCCCGCATCTGCTCCCGGGCCAATTGATTGACCCGCTCCATAATTTTCACCTGTCTTCTTCCGGCGTCTCGGCCAGGGTTTTGATAAACTTTAGATCTTCCGGCGCCAAGGGCGCCTTGGCCAGGAGGTCCGGCCGGCAGGCCCGGGTGCGGAGCAGGGCCTGCTGTCGCCGCCACTCCCGGATGCGCCGGTGGTCGCCTTCCAGCAACACCTGGGGCACCCGGTGGCCTTCGAAATCCCGGGGCCGGGTGTAATGGGGATACTCCAGCAACCCGGTTTGAAATGAGTCCTCTGCCGCGGCCCCTTCGCCCCCCAACACCCCGGGAAGCAGCCGGGTCACCGCGTCCAGCACGGCCAGGGCCGGGATCTCTCCCCCCGTCAGGATATAATCGCCGATGGAGAGCATTCCGTCAATATAGTATTTGAGGCGCTCGTCCACCCCCTCATAATGACCGCAGATCAGGAGGAGATGGGGCAAGGCCGCCAGCTCCCGGGCCCTATCCTGGGTAAAAAGGGGGCCCTGGGGGCTCAGCAAGAGGATGCGCACTTGCGGGTCTTCCCCCCGGGCCGCCCGGATGGCCGCCACCAGGGGCGCGATCTGCATCACCATGCCGGGGCCGCCGCCGTAGGGACGGTCGTCCGTCACCTGGTGGCGGTCCGTGGTGTAATCCCGCAGGTTCAGGACCCTGAACTCCACGGCTCCCCGGTTCTGGGCCTGCTGCAGCATGCTCTGAGCCAACGGTGACCTGAAAAATTCCGGGAACAGGGTCAGCAGGTCAATGCGCATAGCTTTCCAGCAATCCCGGGGGCGGCGCCACCTTCAGGAACCCTTCCTTTAGGTTGATTTCCACCACCACCTCCGCCACCGCGGGGAGGAGGATCTCCCGCGGGCCCTGGACCACCACGTAGACGTCGTGGCCCGGGGTGGGCAGGATCTCCTGCAGCCGCCCCAGCAGGGCCCCGTCCCCGGCGTCGTAGACAGGCAGCCCCAGCAGTTGGAACCAATAGTATTCCCCCGGCGGCAACGGGGGAAAACGCCGGCGGTCTCCCAGGACCTCCCCGCCGGTCAACTGCTCCGCCTGGCTCCGGGTATCGACGCCGGCCAGCCGCAGCAGCACCTGGTTTTTGAGGCGGTCCGCCTGGAGGATGGCATAGGTTTGCCCGCCGATCACCACTTCGGCCAGGGCCGCAAAGACCTCCGGGTCGGTGGTGGCGGCCGCGGCATCGGGACGGACCTTGACGGCCCCGCGCATGCCATGGGCTCCGGAAATCCGTCCCAAGCCGAGTGAGATGGGAGGGGAAATCCTGCCCTTTACTCAAGGATTTCCAAGACCGCCCGCTTACGAATTTTAGTGGAGGCGGCGCTGAGAATGGTGCGCATAGCCCGGGCGGTGCGCCCTTGTTTGCCTATCACCTTCCCCAGATCTTCCTTGGCCACCCTGAGTTCGATAACCGAGGTCTGCTCCCCTTCGATTTCCTTGACCTGCACTTCTTCGGGATTATCCACGAGTGCCTGAGCGATGAACTTGATCAGCTCTTTCATATTAGCCACCTCTGTCAAGGGATGGGGCGATCAACCAACCTCCCAGGGTCTTGTCCCTGGGCGAGGGCTCAGGGCTCCGGCGCCGCCGCGGCTTGAGGCCGCTTCTTCAGAAGGCTGGCCACGGTGTCGGTGGGCGTGGCGCCCTTGCTGACCCATTGGGCCAGCAGGTCTTCCTTCACCGTGACCGCGACGGGGTCCTGGCGCGGATCATAAGTGCCAATGATTTCCAGGAAGCTACCATCCCGGGGAGACTCGCTATTAGCCACCACGATGCGGTAGTAGGGGCGCTTTTTCGCGCCGAAACGGGCCAAACGGATACGTAACGCCATTAGAGCTGCTCTCTCCTCCTTCGAATGTGATCGGGCTTGGGTGGGACAGGCGCCCGGGCTATGCTCTCACCGCCGGGGGCGGCGGTTCCACCTATCTCCTTTAAAAAAACTTGGGCATCATACCTTTCATCTTCTTGCCGCCCTGGGCCATCTGCTTGATCATCTTTTGGGTCATGACAAAATTCTTCAGCAGGCGGTTGACGTCCTGCACCGAGGTGCCGCTGCCCAGGGCGATGCGCCGCCGGCGGCTGCCGTTGATCATCTGGTGGTCGGCCCGCTCGCCCGGGGTCATGGAGCCGATGATGGCCTCCACCCTTTTCAGGTCCCGGTCGTCGGGCTTCAGGTCCTTCATGGCCTTGATCTTGCTGCCCAGGCCGGGAATCAGGCCCAGCAACTGCTCCATGGAGCCCATCTTCTTGATCTGCCGCAACTGTTCCCGAAAATCGTCCAGGGTGAAGGCCTCCCGGCGCAGCTTCTGCTCCAGGGCCTTCACCTGCTCGGCGTCAAAGGACTCCTGGGCCTTCTCGATGAGCGTCAGGACGTCCCCCATCCCCAGGATGCGGGAGGCCAGCCGGTCCGGGTGGAAGACCTCCAGGGCGTCCAGCTTCTCCCCCACCCCCAGAAACTTGATGGGTTTGCCCACCACTTCCCGCATGGAGAGGGCGGCGCCGCCCCGGGCGTCCCCTTCCACCTTGGTGAGGATCACCCCGGTGAGCTTCAAGAGGTCGTGGAAACGTTGGCCCACCTGCACCGCGTCCTGTCCGGTCATGGCGTCCGCCACCAGGAGTATCTCCCGGGGCGCCACCTTCTCCTTGATGGCCTTGAGCTCCTCCATCAAGGGGGCGTCGATGTGCAACCGCCCGGCGGTGTCCAGGATCACGGTGTCGTAGCCCACGGCGTAGGCCGCCTCCATGGCTGCCGCGGCAATGGCCACCGGGTTCTGGTCGGGCTCGGTGGGATGCGCCGCCACCCCGCAGTCCGCGGCCAGACGCTTGAGCTGCTCGATGGCCGCGGGGCGCTGCACGTCGGCGGGCACCAGATAGACCTGGCGGCCCTGGCTCTTGAGGCGCCGGGCCAGCTTGGCCGCGGTGGTGGTCTTGCCCGATCCCTGCAAACCCACCAGCATCAGGGCGATGGGAGGCCGGCCGCTCAGGTCCAGCCGCGGGGACTCGCCCCCCAGCAGGCCGGTGAGTTCCTCATGGACGATCTTCACCACCTGCTGGGCCGGGGTGAGGGAGCGCATCACCTCTTCGCCCACGGCCCGCTCCCTGACCCGCTCGATGAAGGACTTGGCGACCTTGTAGTTGACGTCGGCCTCCAACAGGGCCAGGCGCACCTCCCGCAGGGCCTCCTGCACCTGGACCTCGGTGAGCTTGCCGTGGCCCTTCAGCTTCTTGAAGACCTGCGCCAACTTGTCGGTTAGACGATCAAACATATGAGTTTCGAGTTTCGAGTTTCGAGTTTTTAGTTTTTAGTTTTTAGTTTTTAGTTTTATTTCTCGTTCCCAAGCTGCGCTTGGGAACGCATTCTTTACCTGCCAAGTTAAACTTGGCAATCATTTTCGTTCCCAAGTACAACTTGGGAACGAGGTGAAAACCCGCAGGCTAAGCCTGCCTACATATTTCTTCTTTTAGCCCCTGGTCTACCAAGTTCAATTGGGAACTCAAACAAAAACTATCCTTTAATCACCCCTAAGGGTTTGAGCTTCGCCACCTTTTTGGAGATGCCGGCGCCCTGGCAGACATCCACTACCATGGCCACGTCCTTGTAGGCCTCGGAAATCTCTTCGTCAATGGTGGCCCGGCCCGCGCCCCGGACCACGATGCCCCGGGCCGCCAGCTCCCGGACGATGGCGCGGCCCCTGGCCACCTTCAAGGCCTGGTGCCGGCTCATCTCCCGGCCGGCCCCGTGGCAGGTGCTGCCGAAGGTCTCGGTAAGGGCTTTTTCGGTCCCTACCAGGACGAAAGAGTACCGCCCCATGTCGCCGGGAATCAACACCGGCTGCCCCGTCTCCTGATAGGCCGCCGGGGTCTCCGGGTGGTGCGGCGGAAAGGCCCGGGTCGCGCCCTTGCGGTGGATGCAGAGCCGCTTCCGGACCCCCCCCACTTCATGGGTCTCGATCTTGGCGATGTTATGGGCCACGTCGTAAACCAGCTCCATCCCCAGGTCCCGGGGGCCGATCTTCAAGACCTGCTCAAAGGACTGCCGCACCCAGTGGGTGATCATCTGCCGGTTGGCAAAGGCAAAATTGGCCGCCGCCGCCATGGCCGCCAGATAGTTCCCGGCCTCCGCCGAGTTCAAGGGGGCGCAGCATAGCTGCCGGTCCGGCAGCTCGATCCCGTATTTGGCCGCGGCCTTGAGCATCACCTTGATATAGTCATCGCACACCTGATGGCCCAGCCCCCGGGAACCGGTGTGCACGATGGCGGTCACCTGGTCCTGGAAGAGCCCCAGGGCCGCGGCCAGCTTTTCGTCAAAGATTTCCTGGACATAGCCCACTTCCACGAAGTGGTTGCCGGAACCCAGGGTGCCCAACTGGTCCTTGCCGCGATCCATGGCAAACTGGGAGACGCGCTCCGGGTCGGCCCCCTCGATACAGCCCTGGGCCTCGATGTGGTCCAGGTCGGCTGCCGCGCCGTAGCCGTTTTTCACGGCCCAGCCGGCCCCCTGGCGCATCACCTCTTTCAAGGCGGGCAGGGCCAGCTTCAATTCTTTGCGCCGGGAGCCCACCCCCGAGGGGATATTGGCAAACAGGACGTTGACCAGCTCCTCGATGCAGCACTCCACCTGGGAGCGTTGCAGGTTGGTGCGCAGCAGCCGCACCCCGCAGTTGATGTCGTAGCCCACGCCGCCGGGGGAAACCACCCCTTCCTCCAGGGAGAAGGCGGCCACCCCGCCGATGGGAAACCCATAGCCCCAATGGATGTCCGGCATGGCCAGGGAGGGGCCTTCGATTCCCGGCAGGGTGGCGACGTTGGCCACCTGCTGCAGGCTCTGGTCCTCCCTGATCTTGGCGATCATCGCCGCGGAGGCGAAGACCAGGCCCCGGGTGCGCATCTTGCCCTCCCGGGGAATCTCCCAGCGGTACTCGTCCACCTGCCGCAGCTTCATATCAGTAGCCAGTAGTCAGTAGCCAGTAGCCAGTAGTCAGTAGCCAGTACGGCTACAGGCTTAAAAAGGGTGACTTTAACCATTTACTAACCGCTTAAGTGTCAAGTGGCTATCAGCTAAAGCCCGCCTCTGGTATAAGTCCTGATAGCTAGGTACTGGCTACTGACTACTGGCTACTGGCTACTGGCTACTACAAATCCAAGATCACCGTGGCCTGCCAGCCATCCCCCCAGGGCTTGATCTCCAGGTGGTGATAGGTGGCGGCCTTGACCGCGGATTTCTCCGGGTGCCGCTGGGGATCGAAGGCCTCTCCCCAGGCGGTGGCTTTAAGGCGCCGCTCGCTCAAGGAAGTGAGGTGGAATTCCCGTCCCAAAAACCCTTCCACATCAAAAAGATAAAGCAGGTGGTTGAGCCAGTCAACCAGCAGGGCTTCCCGGTCCGGCGATTCCAGCTCCACGGTCCGTCTTTCCCGGCGCCTTAAGTAACGGCGGTCGACCATGGTGGCCGTCAAGGCGCCGGCGGCATTTTCAAAGAGCTCCGCCAGGCTCTGCCCCCGGATGCGCCAGGCCAGGTCGGCGGTATGCGGCAGTTGCCGGTACTTGGCGGCCTGGCGTTGGGCGGCTACCCCCGGTTTCATCGTTAAAAAGTAAGAATTTTACCAGGGTGATTCAAGCCCGGCCGCAAACTTATCTCATTCCCGCCAGGGTCCGCAAAAGCCATGGTTGCGCCCCCCGGCCGCGGCAAAAGTTAAACCTCTGGCTTTTTACTTTTGCCCTAACCGGCTCACCGCCGCCGCCAATTCCTGTCATCCCGGGCCGCCGCCTGCCCCCAGGCAAAGGCCTGCAAATTGGCCTCCAGGAACTTGGGGTTGGTGCGGGTGCGGATCACCGCCAGGATCTGGGGGGCGGCGAACGGCAGGCGCCCACACGCCGCCAGGGCCCCCAACAGGACCATGTTCACCGTCAGGGGGTTGCCCGCCTGCCGGGCGCCGGCCCCGGCGTCAAAGGCCAGCAGGCTCCCCACCTGCGCCGCCATGAGGTCCAGCATCCGGGATACCTCAGGATATGGCGCCTGGCCGATGGCCACCGGATAGGGGACAATGGCCGCGGTGTTGGCGATCACCAGGGTGCCGGGGTGGCAGCGGTCCAGGGCCCGAAAGGTCTCCAGGGCCTCAAAACCCAAGATGATGTCGGCTTCCCCCGGGGAAACGAGGGGGCTCTGCAACTCCCCCAGGACCACGGTGGAGACCACGATGCCGCCCCGCTGGGCCATGCCGTGGGTCTCGCTCACCAGGGGATCAAACCCCGCGGCCAGGGCCGCTTCCCCCAGGATCCGGCTGGCCAGCAGGGTCCCCTGGCCGCCCACCCCGGTGAGGAAGATGCGCAGGTTTTCGGTCTTCGCACTGATTCCTGTTTTCGGTTTTCTGTTTTCGGTGGCGGTCATGGTTTATTAAAGGATTACCAGTAGGTTCTCAAAATCCCACCAGATGGCATCTTCATCTACATCCCATTCACATTCCATTGCTAAAGGCATTTCTCGAAAAAGCCAATATCATCAAATTCTTCCATCAGCACTTCTATTCCTCACTCTTCTTTGCACAGGCGGGACGCCTGTGCCACCAGTTAAACCACGGTAGGCATGGCCTCCCAAGAATCTGCTCACTGCTTACTGCTCACTGCTCCCTTTCTTCACCGGCCGGATGTGCTCGCACCACTGCACGCAGAAGGCGCAGCCGCTGCAGAGGTCTTCGTCGATGAGCATCTGGTTGCCCTGGCCTCCGGGTTTCAGGTACATGGCCGGGCAGCCGAAATAGTCCAGGCAATCCCGGCATTCCCCGCACTCCCCGGTGACCTGGAAGCGGGCCTGCCTTTTCTTCCCGGTAATCCGGGATTCGTAGAGATAACATGGGGCCTGGGAGATGAGCACCCGCACTCCCGAGGCGCCCAGGGCCTCCTTGGTGGCCGCCAGGGACTCTTTATATTTAAAGGGGTTAACCACCCAGAGGGCCTCCACCCCCAGACCCCGCACCACTCCGGCGATATCCAGGGGCTTCCCCGGATAGCCGGGGGGAGTCAGGGTCACCCCGGGGTGGGGCTGGGAGCCGGTCATGGCGGTGGTGCCGTTGTCCAGGATGACCAGCAGGAAATCGTGCCTCTGGTGCACCGCGTTGACCAGCCCCGGCAGCCCGGAATGGAAGAAGGTGGAATCCCCGATGAAGGCCACCACCTTCTGGCCGGTGGCCCGGGAGATGCCGGCCGCGGTGTTGATGCTGGAGCCCATGCAAATGAGAAAGTCGGCCATGGACAGGGGAGGCAAGAGCCCCAGGGTGTAGCAGCCGATGTCCGTGGGAAAGACTCCTTCCATCCCCAGGTCCCGCAGGGCGATCTTCACCGCGTAGTACATGGCCCGGTGGGGACAGCCGGGGCAGAGGTTGGGGGGGCGGTCCGGCAAGGCCCGGCCCCATAACTGCTCCGGGACGGTGATGGCCGGGGGCCGGTAATCGACCCCGAAGCAGCGGGCGATCATCTCCCGCACCAGGCCGGGGTGGTATTCGTAGAGCCGGGAGAAGAGGTCCGGGGCCTTGCCGCGGATGGCCAGCGTCAGCCCCCGGCCCTGGGCCACGGCCTTGACCGCCTCTTCCAGGTAGGGCTCCAGTTCCTCCACCACCAAAACCTTTTCCAGGCCCTGAAGGAAATCGCCGATCAGCTCCTCGGGCAGGGGATGGGTGAATCCCAGTTCCAGGATTTTGAACTCCGCGGCCAGTCCCAGTTCCCGGACGGCGTCGGCCACGTAGCCCCGGCTCACCCCGCTGGTGATGATCCCCCAGCGGCCCTGGCCCCGGACCCGGTTAAAGGGGCTCTCCTCCGCCAGGACCCGGGCCCGGGACTGGGCCTCCAGAAGCCGGGCGTGGGCCAGGCGGGCCACCGCCGGCACCATCACCCGGCGAAAAGGGTCCTTGAGAAAGCGGCCCGGACCCGGCCGGGAGGCGAGTTCCCCCAGGGTCACCGGCCCCCGGGTGTGGTTCACCCGGGTGGTGGTGCGCAGCAGCAGCGGCAGGTTAAGTTCCTCCGAGAGGGAGAAGGCCGCCCTGGCCATCACCAACGCCTCCCGGGGACTGTCCGGCTCCAGCATGGGGAGCCCCGCCATTTTGGCGTAATAGCGGTTATCCTGCTCATTCTGGCTGGAAAACAGGGAGGGGTCGTCGGCGCTGACGATGACCAGGCCGCCCTTGACTCCCGTGTAGGCCAGGGTCATGAGGGTGTCGGCGGCCACGTTCAGGCCCACGTGCTTCATGGCGGTGAGCACCCGCCAGCCCGAAGCCGCGGCCCCGGCGGCCACCTCCAGGGCCACCTTCTCGTTCACCGAGTATTCAAAGGCCAGGTCCGTCTGCCGGGAGATTTCATAGCTGCGGTCGCCGATTTCCGAGGCCGGGGTGCCGGGGTAGGTGGTGACCAGGGCTACCCCGGCCTCCAGGGCCCCGCGCACGATGGCCTCATTCCCTAAAAACAGGCGCCGTTCTCCCGGATTTCCCCGCAATATCTCTGGCATGGTCTTTTCTTAAAGAGAAATTATTATCCGAACTTGATAATTTAACACGCTTTGCTAGATTTTTGCCAATAAAAAACCTGGGGCTCCCCGGCTCCCGATGACCTGGGCCGGAAATGTTGGAGGACTTGAGGAAGAAAGTGGGGGCTGAGATGGCGAGCAGGGGGGAAAAGAATTCTTTGCCGTTGCGGACCGCCTTGATGGCGGTATGGAGGGCCGTATCCGCGTCTTCCTTGAGGAGATAGCCGCTGACTCCGGCGGCCACGGCCTGGCGCAGATACTCCTTGCTGCGGTGCATGCTGAGAATTATGACCTTGACCCGGGGATACAGATGCTTAATCCTTTTGGTCGCCTCCAGGCCCCGGAGCCGGGGCATGGCGATATCGACAATAACCAGGTCCGGTTGGATGGTTTTCAGAATCTCCAGGAGTTCCATGCCATCGCCGGCTTCCCCCACGACTTCCAGGTTGCCGTCTTCCTCGATGATCTTCCTGACCCCCTGGCGCACCAGGGCATGGTCATCAGCCAGGATGATTTTATAAAAATGATCGCGATGCATTGACCGTCTTCCCAGATATCTTCAAGGCCTTGCAGCCCCTGGCCACTGCTCCCGGAGGTTGGAGCCTGCCAAAGGCAACCCGCGGGGCAGGGATACTCTCGAGCACGTCCGGTTAAGAGGGATCTTTGGAAATCGCCTGGCTGGCGGTTAGCTTTGAGAAGGCGTCGCACCGGT
The DNA here is from genome assembly GCA_963808395.1 of uncultured delta proteobacterium. Taxonomy (GTDB): domain Bacteria; phylum Desulfobacterota; class Desulfobaccia; order Desulfobaccales; family 0-14-0-80-60-11; genus JAPLJC01. The sequence goes on from CAWEFJ010000031.1 coordinate 50,092, forward strand.
GAGGTGGCCAGCGCCAGCATTCCTCCTCCTCCCCTAAGGGGTCTGGCGGGCATCCTTGCCAACTGGAATAAGGCGCAATATCTAGCTAATTTAATCTCCCACCGATTTCAACATACTGTTAGAGTTTCGTTAACCATCTGTTTAGAAAAAGTCAATCCCGGATAAAAACATTTGTTCTTCCAGGACCCATCTTTATCCATTTAGATTGGGGACCTGAGCTTTTGGTTAGCCGAACCGGACGGCCAGGGGCGGGCGGTTCCCAGATGCGCCGCCCCACCTCCGGGTGCGCCTCATTTCTTCCCGCCGCCCATCCACCAGGGGAGGTCCGAAGGGGTCTTGCTGGCCCGGAGCTGCGCCATTTCCGCCTTCAGTCCGGCCACTTCGGCCTTAAGCGGCGCCACCTCCGCCTGGAGGAGCGGCAAGGCCGCCTGCAGCCGCGCCACTTCCCCTTTGAGACTGGCCACCTCGGTCTTCAGTTGCCCCGCCTCCTTGCTAATTTCCGGCCCCAGCCCCTTGACCCTGGCCGCCTCCGCCTGCAATCCCGCCAGCCCGGCTTCCAGCAGATCCAGGCGCTCTTCCACCCTCCGGCTGGCCGCCCCCGGTCCCGGCAACACGGTGTCCAGGGGATTCTCCGCCACCGGCGCATCCAGGGGATTTTCCCCGATGGTGCTGCGTTTGGCCATCACTTAACTCCCTTCCTGGTTGATGATCTCCCGGGCCAAGGCCCGGTAATCGGCCGCCCCGGCGCTCTTGGGATCGTATTGGGTTATGGGGCGGCCGAAGGAGGGACATTCGGCCAGGCGGATATTCTCCCGGATAACCGTTTGATAGACCAGGCGGCCGGACCGCTCCCGCAGTTGCTCCACCACCTCCCGGGCGTGGCGGGTGCGGCTGTCCACCCGGCAGGCCAGGATGCCGGAGATTTTGAGCCCGGGGTTGAGGCGCTCCCGGACCAGTTCCACCGTTTGCAGGAGCTGGGCCAGGCCGCTCAGGGCCATGACATGGGCCTCCACCGGCACCAGCAGCTCTTCCGCGGCCGCGAGGGCGCTGATGGTCAGGATCCCCAGGGTGGGGGGGCAGTCTATGAGGAGGTAGTCCCAGCGGTCCGGCGGCAGGCGCTGGAGGTTGCGCCGCAGAATGGTTTCCGCCCCCACTTCCCCGGCCAGAATCTTCTCCGCCCCCACCAGCCAGGAAGACGAAGGGATCAGGTCCACCCCCGGAGCCCCGGCCTCCCGGACGAAATCCGCGGGGTCGCCGTTATCGGTAAAGATGCCCAGCACCTCTTTGCCGGTGTTCTTGATGCCGAACCAGTCGGTGCTGGAGTGTTGGGGGTCCAGATCCATCACCAGGACGCGGCGCTGCTGTTCGCTCAGGGCCGCGGCCAGATTGACGCTGGTGGTGGTCTTGCCGCTGCCGCCCTTCTGGTTGGCGATGGCGAAAATCCTCATCGGCTCATTCCCCTCCCTTTAAAACCCCGATAAAACAAGGCTCTCCCGGCGCACCGGCCAAAACCCAGGCCTCCAGCCCGGGCCGCCGGCAGAACCCTCGGGTGAGTCGAGCTGCTGGAACCGGCCGGGGCCTGCCGGTATGGATTTTTCCTGAGTTACCATGCCACAGCGGGGAGGCGATGTCAATCTCGGCCGGGGTGAGCGTCCCCGGGCTGCGGCTGAAAGGCATCACCTTGTTATTATCGATCTTTAATGAGATTTCAGGTCAATAACTGTTTTGGGTTGCACAATGGGGGGCATCCGGCAAATCCTTACGCTAAGCGCCGCCTTGCTGCACGGGTTTGTTCCACCTCGCAGTCCTCATCGAGCCCTGGAGGTCGCTAACCCCTCAAAGGATCTCATCTCTCAAAAAGTAAAAAATTAAATTAGAAACGAATAAAATTCTTGACTATGATAAATAATAAATTTATTAACTGAATTTACAAATAGAGACATCTGAAAAAAGAGCCCCAACATGTCATGCTGTGGGAGCGAAGCGGCCGCAGGATCTAAGAATACCAGATGCTTCGCTGAGCTCAGGATGGCCGGCCGGCCTTTTACAGAGGTCTTAACTAACTTGAGAAGAAAGAGAGGGACCCATGGCCAGCGAAGTGTTAAGGTTAACGTCGCAGATTGTCATAGCCCACGCCTCCATGAGCGAACTGACTCCCCAAGAGTTGGTGGAGGAAATTAAAGAAGTCTTCCAAGTCCTGGCTGCCGTGGAAGGCGGCGCCGTTGTCCCGGAGGCCCCGGTCCCGGCAAAGGGCAAAGAGGCCGGCCTGGTGAAGAAACCGTCGGTGCCCCTGAAGGAGATTGTCACGGAGAAACACGTAGTCTGCCTGGAGTGCGGGAAAAAGATGCGCACCCTGAAGGCCCACATCCGCAAGGCCCACAAGTTGCAGCCCAAAGAATATTTCCAGAGATACTGCTTGGATCCCAAGAAATTTCCTCTGGTCTGCAAGGAATATTCTAAGCAGCGCAGCAAGATGGCCAAACAACGGGGATTTGGTGAGCGGGGCACCCATCATAAGGCGGCCAAGCCCAAATAATCGCGGCAACCGGCTAAGTTAGTTGCATTCTCCCGGTATTCTTCCATAAATCGTGGTATTTTCCTTAGGGGCGGACCTGCGGGTCCGCCCTCTTTATGGGGCTCCCTAAAACTTCGGCAAGATTCCTCCTGGAATTGGAGTGAGCGGCCCGGCCAGGGGATAAGGCGCCACGCGCTCAATGCCGCCCGGCCGGCTCTCAGCCGGGGGCGACGATTTTTCAGGTTAATTTGAGCCCATTTTTAAGCCAAATTTGTTAAAAATTAAGCAAATTCTCCCTAAAGAATCAGGGAATCCCCGATTTACGAGGCTAGAGAAATCCCGCAAGCTAAGCGCAACATCGACGAAAGGGCAAACTACTCGAAAGGGTAGGACGCAAAATCACCGGCCTAAAGCCTTCGGGCTACGGTAGCGGGATTGCCGAAGTGAGGGCAAACCTGCCTGGGGCCGTCCTTAGTCGAGCTCCGGGTTTTTTTCGCGCCAAGACCGGAGACCGATTATGTCGGCTGAGCACCTCAGGCACTGCTGGAAGAAAAAAAATGAACCTTCCGCAAATGGCCACCATTATCATCAGTTCCGGGATCACCTTCATCCTGCTGGCGTGCATGTACCTCCTGAACCTGAGACCCAACCGGCAGCTGCGGCGGGAACTGGCATCCCTGCAGCAGGACGATGGGCAGTTGCAGGAGAAACTGGCGTCCTTGCAGAAAGACGAGAAAAGGTCCCGTTCGTTGCTCAAAACCCTCCCTTCCATAGTCTTTACAGGCTATCTGGATGGCAGCGCCGAGTTCTTTGACGATAAGTTCGAGGGGCTGACCGGCTATCCGGTGGAGGAATTCAATTCCCACCGGATGAAATGGCGCGATATCATCCTGCCCGAGGATGTGGCCCACGCCAAGGCAGCCTTCAAGGAGGCCCTGATTGGCGATCGCTTCTATCTGCGGGAGTATCGGATCAAGACCACGTCCGGGAACATTCGCTGGATCCGGGAAAGGGGTCATATCAACTGCGATGTCCACGGCAAGGTGGAATATATCACCGGGATCTGTTCCGATATTACCAAAGAGCAAGAAATAACGGCTGCCGTGGAAAAGATGCGGCATCAAAATGAGATAGTCCTGAACTCCCTGGGCGACGGCCTGTTTGAATTGGATGGGAACGGCGAGGTCTCCTTCATCAATCCGGCCGCCCTCAAGATGCTCGGATACCAGGGCAGGGAGGTGGTGGGGCAAAACCTGCACGAGCTGATCCATCACAAGAAGGAGGACGGCAGCCCCTATGCCGAGGCGGACTGCCCCATTCTTGCTACCCTCCGGGACGGCAAGGAACACTACCTGGGGGACGAGGCCTTCTGGACCAAGAAAGGCGATGTCCTGCCGGTGGCCTGTAGGACCACCCCCCTGGTCGAAGACGGGGCGGTGGTCGGCATGGTGGGGACCTTCCGGGACATCACCTGGCGTAAAGAAGCCGAAGCTGAACTTCAGAGGTCCCGTCAATTCATGGAGAATGTCATCGACAACTCGGCCGAAAGCATCGGCCTGGTCGACTCCCACGGCCATATAACCAAATGGAACAAGGCTTCCGAGGTTATTTACGGCTACACCTTTAAAGAGCTGGACGGAAAGCTGGCCTTTGATCTCTATGCGAATAAAGATGAAATGGCGAAGATGATAATCCCCTTGCGCCGGGATGGTTCGGTCAAGGATTACGAAATCACCATGAAGCGGAAAGACGGCAGCACCTTCCCCGCCAGTCTGTCCATCCAGGTGATGCGGGATGAGGCCGGCAAAAATCTGGGCAGCGTCACGGTGGCCAGGGATCTGACGGAGCTGAAGGAGAAGGAGGCGAAGTTGCGTGCCGCCAATGACCAACTCCGGGGCCTGGTGGACGAATCCAACGAGCGCAGCCGCCAGTTGCTCCTGCTCCAGGAAATGAGTGAAATCTTCCTGTCCTGTCAGACCTCCGGCGAAACCTATAGCGCCATCACCCACTTCGGGCCCAAATTCTTCCCGGATTATGCCGGGGCCTTCTACCTCCTCAACAGCACCTCGGATCTCTTCGAGATGACCGCCGTCTGGGGTGAAGCCCCGCGGATGGAGATGGCCTTCGGCAAAGATGAATGCTGGTCCATAAATCGGAGCCGGGCCTATCCGGTGGCCGATTCCGGAAGCTCCATGAACTGCCGGCATGTGGTCGGCGCCCCCTTGCCCGGGGCTTACCTGTGCGTGCCCATGATGGCCCAAGGAGAGGTCATGGGTATTCTCCATTTGTGCAAAATGACCCAGGAGAGCAAGGAACAGATGGCGGGCATCGCCCAGTTTGCCACCAGCGTCGCTGAGGCCATGGCCCTGGCCCTGGCCAACCTGAAACTCCGGGAGACCCTGCGCAACCAGGCCATCCGGGATGACCTCACCAGCCTCTTCAACCGGCGCTATCTGGAAGAGACCCTGAATCGGGAGTTAAGCAGGAGCAAACGCCAGGGGAGCCCCCTGGCCATCATTATGCTGGACCTGGACCATTTCAAGGAATACAACGACACCTATGGCCACCATGCGGGAGATGAACTGCTGATGTCCTTGGGCGAGCAGATCCAGGGACAGAATCGCGAGGAAGACATCGCCTGCCGCTATGGGGGCGAAGAGTTCCTGTTAATTTTGCCGGGGGCGCCCCTGGAAGCCGCCCTGAACCGGGCCGAGGAATTGAACCGCAGCGTCAAAGACCTCCATATCCGGAACACCTCTCTGAAACCCATCACCATCTCCGCCGGGGTGGCGGTCTTCCCGGATCACGGAGCCACCGGCAAGGAGGTGATCCGGGCCGCGGATGACGCGCTGTACCTGGCCAAGGCCGAAGGCCGCGACCGGGTGAGGGTGGCCAACGGCGGGGCCAACGCCAAGGCGCTGGGCAAGAGGTTTTATCCAACCTCCCCCTCCCCCGGCGCCCGCCAGCCTAAATTACGGGTCCTGGATTGACCCGAAAGGTGCGCCTAAACAAGAACCCCTTGAGATCTCAAGGGGTTTTTTAATTTCAGGGCTTCCCTCCTTATGACTAAATTTTTTGCTTGACATTAAAACAAATGATTGATACTAAAATTTAAAACAATTGTTTTATTTTTAGAGGTTCCATTTACGGATATCCCCTCAGAAAGCTCTACCGGCGCCGAAACCCGTCAGCGCCTTCTGGACGCGGCGGGGGCAGTCTTTACTAAACGAGGGTTTCGCAACTCCACCATCCGCGAAATCTGCCGTCGGGCCAGGGCCAACCTCGCGGCCGTGAACTATCACTTCGGCGATAAACAACGTCTGTATGCCGCGGTCATGGAATACGCGCATGCCCGGGCCAGGGAGAAATACCCCCTGGCCGCCGGCGGGGGTGCGGATACTCCCCCCGGCGCAGCGTCTGCACGCCTTTATCCACCATGTTATGTTCAGCCTCTTCGCTGAGGGGGTGCCGTCCTGGCCCGGCCAGTTGATGGCCCAGGAAATGATCGAACCCACCGCCGCCCTGGATGCCCTGGTGGAAAAGACGATTCGCCCGATGGCAGAGCAGTTGGCGGCCATCGTGGGAGAACTGCTGGGAGCCGGCGATGACCGAGGAGCAGATTCGCCTCTGCCAGCTAAGCATCATCGGTCAATGCCTGCATCACCGTAACGCCCGCCCGGTAATCCAACGGCTCTTTCCCCAGCAGCAGTACGGACCGGAAGATATTGCCGCCCTGGCTGACCACATCACCCGGTTTTCCTTAGGCGCCCTGCGTGCACTGGCGAAGGGGGAGGATGATGGTATCGACCTGCCTCCGGGCGAGGGATGCCAGCCATGAGAGGAATCTTGCGAGTCGCCTTCAAATTGTTGGTCAATGACCGGGGCAAGTTTGCCGCCCTGATCGTCGGCATCACCTTCGCCGTGTTTCTTATGGTCCAACTGACCTCGGTATTTTCCGGCATCCTGACCAAGGCCTCGGCTACCATCATCAATGTGGGCGCCAGCGTCTGGGTCATGGACCCGGCCGTCAATAATCCGCTCAACAGCATCCAGTTGCCTGATTACATCCTGGACGCGGTGCGCAGTATCGACGGCGTCAAATACGCGGTGCCGTTATATTCCGGGGTAGCTCTGGTCAAGCTCCATGACGGCGTTTATCAGCCGGCCACCGTTATGGGACTGGACGACGCCAGCCTGGTGGGCCGGCCCGAACTGATCGCCGGGAAAATTGACGATATTTTTGCCGACAATGGCTTTATCGTGGTAAAAGACGAAGAATTTTCCAAATTAGAAAATCCCGAGCATCGGCACAACTTTTGAGATCAATGACCACCGGGGGGTCGTCGTCGGGATCGCCAAGGTGGCCAGCAGCACCCTGTTCGGCATCCCGACCCTGTACACCACCTTCACCCGGGCAATCCAGTATATCCCTTCCACGCGTTTCACCATTGCCTATATTTTAGTGGAACCGAAGAGTGATAAAGACATCCCTTATATCAAGAATCAGGTGGCCAAGGCCGGCTATTTGGCGCTGACCAATACCGAATTCCAGCAACTGGTCGCCAACTATTACAAATATCAAACCGGCATCGGCACCAACATCCTGATCATGACCCTGATCAGTTTCCTGGTCGGCCTCTCCATTTGCGGCCAAACCTTCTATACCTTCGTTTTGGAAAATCTGGATAAATTCGGCGCCCTGAAAGCCATCGGCGCCAAGGGTTACGAACTCGTCTATATGATCCTCTTTCAAACCTTGTTCACCGGATTCACCGGGTACGGCCTGGGGGTTGGCCTCTGTTCCCTGCTGATCGCCGTGGCCAAAAATAGGGTGCCGAATTACGCCGCGGATATCACCTACTTCAATCTCGGCATGGCCTTCATCATGGTGCTCGATCATCTCCGGGGTTTCCAGTTTCATCGCGGTGAGAAAAGTGATCAAAATAGAGCCCTTCGATATTTTCCGAGGTTAAGCATGGCCGAGGTCGCAGTGCAAGCCGTCGGACTGGTGAAATGGTTCGGAGCTGAGGATATCAGGACCTACGCGGTGCGGGAGGTCAGTTTTGAGGCCAATTTTGGCGAAATGCTCTATATCACCGGCCCTTCGGGCAGCGGCAAGACCACCCTGTTGAGCATGATCTCGGGGATTCTGAGACCTAATTCCGGCACGGTGGTGGTGGAGGGCAAAGAAATCTGGAGGCTCAGTCCCAACGAACTGGCCGATTTCAGATTGCATACCGTCGGTTTTGTGTTTCAGGACTATCACCTGTTCCCGAAACTGACCACCGCGGAGAACGTCGCTCTCCCCCTGATTCTCAAGAAGCAAGACTGGGATGAATCCATGCGCCTCGCCCTGGAATTTCTGGATGTCGTGGGAATCAAGGACCGGGCGGAGCTGCCCCCCTCCAGGTTAAGCGGCGGTGAACAGCAGCGGGTGGCCCTGGCCAGGGCCATCGTCAGCCGTCCGGACATCTTAATCTTTGATGAACCCACCGCCTCCCTGGACGGCGCCACCGGCAGAAAGATTATCGGGTTTATTAAAGAAAACTTATTGAACGAACACCGATGCATCCTGATTGTCACCCACGACGCCAGGATCTTCGAATATGCCGACCGGAACCTGAAGATGGAAGATGGCCGGATTGTGGAGATTGTCAGCGGAGGCATGGGAGGCATGAGTGAAGCCTAAATTTTTATTAGCCCTGGTGATCCTGGGACTGGTGGGCGGCTTGGTCAGCGCCTACGTTTACGGCATCCGGGGAAAACCGCTGCCGCCGGCCTTTAATCCGGCCCAGAACCCTTATGCCAAAGGGATTTATGCCAACGGCATCATTGAAAGCTACCAGTCGAACGGGGCCAACATCAATATCTATCCCGAAGTCCCGGGCACCGTCACCCGGATCCTGGTAAAGGAAGGGGACAAGGTAAATGCGGCGACCCCGCTGCTGTTGCTGGACGATTCCGTGCAGAAGGCCACGGTGGAGCAGCAAAAGGCCCAAGCCGAAGCGGCCCTGGCCATGCTGCGCGAACTCAAGGCCCAGCCGAGATCGGAAGTCCTCCGGGTGTCCAAGGCCCAGGTAGATTATGCCGCCGCCCAACTGAGAACCTCCCGGGATACCATGATAAAACTGAGGAAATCCTTTGCCCTGGACCCCAAATCGGTGAGCAAGGATCAGCTGGACACCGCGGAAAACACGGCCAAGGCGAATCAGGCCAATCTCGGAGTGGCGCGGCGGCAGTACGAACTGACCAAGGCCGGGGCCTGGATCTATGACATCCAAAACCAGCAGCACCTCTATGAGGCATTGTCCAAGACTTATGCCAGCGGGGCCGCCCTGCTGGCCAAATACACCCTGCGGGCGCCGGTGGACGGCGTGGTCCTGGCGATCAACGCCGCGGTGGGCAGCTTCGCGTCGCCCCAGGGAATTTATGACACTTACACCCAGGGTTCTGATCCCGTCATGGTCATGAGCTATCCCCAACAACCTTATCTTGAGGTCAGATGTTATATCGACGAGATTCTCATTCCCAGGATGTCGCCGGCGTCTAAGCTGAACGCCCAAATGTTAATCAGAGGGACGACCGAGCGCATCCCCCTGGAGTTCGAGCGCATCCAGCCCTATGTGGGCCCCAAGATCGAGCTGTCGGATCAAAGGACCGAAAGGGTGGACGTGAGAGTGCTGCCGGTCTTGTTCCGCTTCAAGCCGCCCCAAGACATGAATATTTATCCGGGGCAACTGGTGGACGTCTATGTGGAAACCCAATGAGCCGCCAGGAGACCGGAGCAGATGGAGACGGCGGATGAACCCGGCGTGGCCCGATGGCGGTCGGCGGTACAGGCGGATCTGGACGTGGTTTTGCCTGGGCCTGCTGTCCGGCCTGCTGGTCCCCGGCTGTGCCGTGGGACCCGACTTTGTCCGGCCCCAGCCCCCGGCGGCCACCCAATACACCCAAGGGGAGGAACCGGCCGAGACGGTGACGGCAGCCGGCCGGGCGCAGCGCTTTGAATACGGCGCCCAGATCGCCGCAGATTGGTGGCAGTTGTTCAAATCACCCCAGATAGACCGGGTGATCAAGGAAGCAGTGGCCCAAAATCCTAACCTGCAATCGGCCCAGGCCCGGCTGCGGCAAAACCAGGACAACCTGTTGGCGGGCTATGGCGCCTTTTTCCCCCAGGTCGGCGGCAACTTCTCTTACAGCCGGGAGAAGTTTAACCCCGCCCAATTCGGCAGCACCGCCCAGGGGAGCATCTTCAACCTCTTCACCACCTCGGTCTCCGTTAGCTACCTCCTGGACGTATTCGGCGGCACGCGGCGAACCGTGGAGGCCCTGGCGGCTCAAGTGGATTATCAGAAATACACCGCCCAGGCCACCTATCTGACCCTGCTGGGAAACGTCGCCAACACCGCCATCGCCCAGGCGGCCTACCGGGCCTCCATCGACGCCACGGAACGACTCATCGCCTTTCAAAAGGAACAACTGCGCCTCACCGAAACCCAGTTCAAGGCGGGGACGGCGCCGTATGCCAACGTGCTTAGCGTGCAATCGCAGCTCGCCGCCACCACCGCGACCCTGCCGCCCATCAGGCAGAACCTCAATAAGACTCAGCATCTGCTGGCCGCCTTGGTGGGACGCACCCCGGCGGAGTGGCAGCCGCCCCAGGTCGAGCTGGCAGAAATCACCCTGCCCAGGGAACTGCCCGTGACCCTGCCTTCCGAACTGGTGCGCCAGCGCCCGGATATCCTGGCCGCCGAAGCCCAAATGCACACGGCCAGCGCCAATATCGGCGTGGCCACCGCGGCCATGTTCCCCAGCTTCACCCTGAGCGCCGGCTATGGCCAAACGAGTACTGATATCAGCAAGCTCTTCGCCACCGGTGGAAATTTTTGGAGTGCGGGTGCGGCCCTGGCCCAACCCCTCTTGCGCGGCGGGACCTTATGGTATCAGCGGAAGGCCGCCCTCGAAGCCTATCAGGCATCCCTCACCGATTATCGGCAGGTGGTGGTCAGCGCCTTCCAGCAAGTAGCCGATACCCTGCGCGCCGTGGAACACGATGCCGAAACCCTGCAGGCCCAAGCAGCCGCTCTGGACGCCGCCGCGCAGGCCTTGAAATTGCTGCAGTCGAACTATCAGGCCGGGGTGGCCGACTATTTGCAGGTGCTCACGGCCGACAACCAATACCAGCAGGCCAGGCTCGGCTATATCTCGGCCCAGGCGCTGCGTTTGCAGGATACCGCGGCGTTATTCGTCGCTCTGGGTGGTGGCTGGTGGAACGCCGACACCCAAATGGTGGGAAAGTGAGGTGAACCAAATCACGTTGGTCGAAGATAATGAAGCCCAAAAGGGGTAAACTATGCTGAAATTAAAAAAGTTTGACGAAACCGATTACGAGAATTACCCCCGCGTCGAAGACCTTCGTGGTGAAATAGTCCCGATGCTGGCCCGGGTGAAGATGCGCATCCCAGGCAATGAGGGTTGGTATGCCAAGGTAGTGGTTGACGGCAACGGCATCAACGTTATGGTTTACGATGAGGACGGTGAACATCAGATGGTCTTTTTCCGGGAACTTGACCCCTTCCCTTTAGCCGTTTTCGTTGGGGAGCATTTGGAAGAACCACTTGACCCGGAAGTTTAACCAGGTTAGGTTTTATAAGATTTCACTGAAGGCCAAATAGAGGCCCGATATTTTAATGTCCGGTAAATATTGAGGTGTCGAAATCGAGCGGCGCCTACCCGTAATTGTGACGGAAGAATGCATTGCCTGCGGCAATTATGAGCAGGTCTGTCCGGAAGTATTCCGCCTCAATGAATCTTCGCCCTAATAGAAAAATGCCTTCGAGAAGAAGATCAATTTAGGGATTTTCAACGGGCCAAGAGGTCCAAAAAACCTCGATGGGATAGAAGCGGCTATGGATGTGGCATAATCTCGGTTAAGGAGGGCATTCCCGATGGCGACGACGCAGCAGACCGGCCAAGAACTCTCGCCTTGGTGGAAAATAGGGGTTATTTTCACCATCTTCGTCGGGTTTTCCGTTCTGATCTTCATCGCGGTAAAGGCCTACAAGGACGCCCCGCCCATTCCGCTCAAGGTGGTCAATGCCGGGGGTGAAACCGTCTTCACCCGGGAGGATATCCTGGCAGGGCAGCAAGTCTTTCTGAAATACGCCCTCATGGAAAACGGCACCATCTGGGGGCACGGGGCCTACCTGGGGCCGGATTTTTCCGCCGCCTACCTCCACGCCCTGGCGCTTGGAGGCCGCGAGAGACGGAAGCCCGGCAGGTTTACGGCCGTTCTCTGGCAGGAGCTCGACGCCGCCCAGCGGGATGCGGTGGAGGGCGCGGTCCGGCGCCTGCTTGAAAGAGAATCGCTACGACCCCGCAGACCCAGACCCTGGTCTTCTCGGAACCGGAAGCCGCGTCCTATCAGAAGCAGATGGCCAATGGACCGACTATTTCGTCCACCCCGAAAAAAACGGCGGCTTGAAAGCTAAATATATCGACAACCCCCAGGAACTGCGGCAGCTGACCGCCTTTTTTGCCTGGACCGCCTGGGCCTCGGTGGCCAATCGCCCGGGTCGGGATTACTCCTACACCAACAATTTCCCTTACGATCCCCTGGCGGGCAACACGCCTCCCGGCCGCGGCCTATCTGTGGAGCGCCTTGAGCCTCATCACCTTGCTGGCCGGGACTGCCGCCATCCTCTTTGCCTTCGGCAAGTTCGATTATCTGGGCTGGAAGGGACCGGCGCCCCGGCCCATCCCCAGATGCTCCCGGGCCGGGCCAGTGCCACCCAGAAGGCCACCATCAAATTTTTCCTCGTCGTCACCCTGCTGTTTCTGGCCCAGGTCCTGGTGGGCGCGGCCACGGCCCACAACCGGGCGGAGCCGGGGAGTTTTTACGGCCTTGACTCTCTACCAGTGGTTCCCCAGCAACATCCTGCGCACCTGGCACCTGCAACTGGCGATTTTCTGGATCGCCACCGCCTACGTGGCCGGCGGCCTGGTTCTGGCCGCGTCCCTGGGGGAGAACGGAACCCAAGGGGCAGGTCCGGGGCATCCATCTGCTCTTCTGGGCCCTGGTGGTGGTGGTGGCCGGCAGCCTCCTGGGGGAGATCCTGGGCATCAATCAACTCCTGGGCAGCCTCTGGTTCTGGTTCGGGCACCAGGGCTGGGAATACCTGGACCTGGGACGCGGCTGGCAGTTCTTGCTGGCCCTGGGGCTGGTCTTGTGGGTGGTGCTCGCTGTTCCGGGCCTTGGCCCCGGCCTTCAAGAACCCGGAGCGCCGGGAGATCTCGGGCCTGTTCATGCTGGCCGCCCTGGCCATCCCGGTGTTTTACCTGCCCGCCTTTTTCTTCGGCAGCACCACCAACTATCACCGTGGTGGACAACTGGCGCTTCTGGATCATCCATCTCTGGGTGGAAGGCTTTTTTGAGCTCTTGGTGACCGCCATGGTGGCCGTGACCTTCTTCCTACTGGGCGTGGTCTCCCGCCAGACCGCGGCCCGGGTGATTTACCTGGATGCCATCCTCTTTTTGGGCAGCGGCATTGTCGGCACCGGCCACCACTGGTATTGGACCGGCCAGACCAACATCAACATGGCCTCTCCGCCTTGTTTTCGGCCATGGAGGTGGTACCCCTGACGCTCTTGACCCTGGATGCCTGGGACTTCGTCAAGCTGACCCAAGGCGAGTGCGCGGTTTGCGGGACGACCATGCCCCATAAATGGACCTTTTATTTTTTGATGGCGGTGGGGTTCTGGAATTTCGTGGGGGCCGGCATCTTCGGATTTCTCATCAACCTGCCCATCGTCAGCTATTTCGAGGTGGGCACCATCCTGACCCCCAACCACGCCCACGCCGCCCTGATGGGGGCCTTCGGCATGGAGGCCATGGCCCTGACCGTCATGGCCCTGCGCCAGGTTTTGCCGGACGAGAAGTGGGCCCGTCCGGAAAAATACATCCGGGTGTCCTTCTGGGGGTTGAATATCGGCCTGGCCCTCATGGTGGTGGGCAACCTCTTCCCCGGCGGGGTCTTGCAGTTTTACGACGTTCTGGCCAACGGTTATTGGCACGCCCGCAGCCTGGCTTACACGGGACGAAGCTACGCACGTCTCATCGAATGGTGCCGGATGCCCGGCGATCTGGTTTTCATTTTCCTGGGGGTGGTCCCCATGGTGATGGCCGCGGCCTTAACCTACTGGACCATCACCCGGGGAGAAAGTACTTCGTCTCCGGGGACCTGAGGGCGGGCTCCATGTCCGGTAAATCTTGAGGTATTGAAATGGCGCGGCGCATCCCTATAATTGTGACGGAAGAATGCATTGCCTGCGGCAATTGTGAGCAGGTCTGTCCGGAAGTATTCCGCCTCAATGAATCCCTGGGGCATTCCGAGGTGATTAACCCTCACGGGGCCGCGGAGGACAAGATTCAAGAGGCTATAGACCAGTGTCCAGTCCAATGCATTCATTGGCAGGAGGAGAAATAATAAGGCTAACCTCAAAAGGCGGAGACCACAGGAGCCCTTGATATGCCTATAATCCAGTATTTGCCTGACGGCAAGGAGATCGAGGTTGAGGCAGGTGAAACCATCCTGCAGGCCGCCGTCCGGGCCGGCATTGCCCTGGCGCACATCTGTGGGGGAAATGGCCGGTGCTCCACTTGCCGGGTCATCATTCTCCAGGGCCTGGAGAATTGTGCGCCCCGGAATCCCAAAGAACAAGCCATCGCCGCAGCAGTTGCATTTTGATCCCACGATTCGCCTGGCTTGCCAGACGACGGTCACTGGCGGGGTAACCCTCCGGAGACTGGTCCTGGATGATGAAGATGTCGAATTAAGCAGCCTCTTTATCCGAGGCGTCTCGCCGGGCTTAACCGGGATTGAGAAACATGTCCTGATTCTCTTTGCGGATATCGCCGGGTTCACCTCGTTCGCGGAGTCCCTGCTCCCTTATGACGTGATCCATGTTTTGAATCGTTATTTCCATCGGGTGGGGGAGGTGATCGTCCGCCATGGGGGTCATATCGACACTTACATGGGGGATGGGTTTATGGCCCTCTTCGAGGCCGACGATCCGGTCGATGGCGCCTTGCGGGCTATCCGGACCGGACTGGAGATGATCGAGGCGGTGCAGAAACTTGGTCCGTATTTGCAGGAGCTATACCAGGAGAACTTCGAGATCCGTATAGGTTTACACTACGGACAAGTGGTAGCCGGAACCTTGGGCGCTCCCGGGAACAAGAAGATGACGGTCATCGGCGATGCGGTAAACCTCGCCAGCCGTATCGAGGCGGCCAATAAACGGGTAGGCACCCAATTTCTCATCTCGGCAGATGTCTATGCGCTGGTGAAAGAACACGTGCGGCTGGGTCAAAGGACTCGCCTCACTCTTCCTGGCAAAAGCGGGCAATACACCCTTTACGAAATAATCGGATTAGCGGATTAAAGGAGGGGAGTTGCTATCTGCCGGAATGTGGGGGGTCAAGCCGGAGTGATCCAGCGCTTGCAATAGCTGGTCCGACCTCCATTCCACCTGACTATTAAGAGAGGTCCCGACCCGCCTCCGGTAAGTGAACAGATTTATCGCGGCTCGGTGGTGGGAAGGGAAAAATCAACGGGTCCGGTTGGACCCATATTTTTACTGGTGTCCAGGTGTTTCCTCAACCCCACAAAAAGCAGCAGAGCAGAGAAAATGACCAAGGGCGCAGCAAACGGCTTAAAGGCAACGGGGTCGAGGAGACCGGTAAGGCCGGGAAGTGCGCCGAGCAGCAACGCCAGGCAGGGGAGGCCGAAAGCCAACCCGGGCCACCGGGGAAGCGCGAGGTAGACGGCGGCCAGCGTGACCGGCATGGTAAACTGCAAGACCAGCATGCCGGTCAGGGCGGTATCGAACCGCTGCAGCCCGGCGGCAACCAGCGGCGCGGCAAGCAGCAGGGCGAGCGTGCTGGAGCTTCGCCAGCCGAGGCGGTCACTCGAAAAGCCCTCCGATACATTTGCCGGTCAGGGCGGCCGCGGCAAGCGCAAAGGCGGCAAAGGCCGGAGTCCGCCAGGAACCGCTCAACAAGCCGCCAATAGCGGCGCGGACCGCTACGGAACCTAGAAGCAGAGCGACCAGGAGAGCGAGCCAGGATGCCGAAGCTCGGGGCCGCGGCCCGGCAGGAGCGGCAAATGACGGCATGAGACGCGGCAACCACAGGCTTGAGCAAACGAGCAGGGCAACGAGCGGCAGGCGCCAGAGAGCTGAGTTGAGGCCAAGCCAGAGGCCCGTGACCAGCCCGAGTGCGCCTGGACCTACAAAAACGCCGGACTCGGCGGCGCGCCCGTAGGACTGCCGCAACACCGCGGCCCCGGCGCCCACATGGAAACAGGCGTTGCCGATCCCGGCCAGGACTGCGCCCGTCCATGGATTTAACGGTTCGGCAACGGCAGCCGCCGCGATGAGCAGCGTCCCCACAACGGCGGTGGACCGGTAGGCGCCCCTCAGGTCAGCCAGGATGCCAACCAGCCATTGGGAACCGAAGGCGAGCGCAGTTATAGAGAAGCACCAGCGCGACGAGCGTTTCATAAGGGGAGCCTGTCGAGCGCCACCTCGGCATAGAGGATCGCCGCGCAGGTGGCATCGACCAGGGCGTGGATCAGGCCGAGCCTTAGCGCCAGCCCCATGGCGCTCCTGCCCGCCAGGGCGCGCCAGGCCTGTTCCCTGAGGCGATTCCAGCCCAGTCCGGCTTCCTCCAGGTCCATCACGTCCCTTTTAAGGTTGGGCGGCGGGCACAATGATAAGCCGCAGGTCTTCGGCCGGTTTGGCGTTCGTGATTCTCCAGGTGAGCGAAGTAGCGGACCGCAGCGAAGGCTGGAGCGCCACCGGGCTGAGTACTTCCAGGCGCAATCCCGGATCGGCCGTAACGTTGACTACCTCCTTGCCGATGGGTCCATCCCAACGTGCGCCCGAGCGCAGGAAGTAAATGAACTGCGCCTTCCCTTCCTTCTGTGGCAGGACAATGGCATACTGTACGGCGATCCGCCGCTTTTCCCCGCCTTTGAGACCCGTCAGGCGCCAGGCATAGCCCGACAGGGTCCGCGGTCTATGGTTCTCATCCGTTACCGATAAATTATCTTTTTTTACCTCCGCAGCCGGTTTGCCATCGATGGCGACCGCGAAACGCAGGGTCGCGGGGGGCCCTTCATCCTCATAAGCCAGGGGGAAGAACACGCCAAGGTCCTTGCCCCCTGGGGCACTGCGGAACATACCAGGTCGAATTCGCCCTTGACATAGGCGACCAGCCGTGGGATTTTCTCGCGCGTTCCCGGGGCGGCTGCCATTTTCTTTATGCGTATCTGCACATTGGCCGCGGCCAGCGCGACCCCGGTTTCCGAGGCCGTCGCCGGCGGATTGGCGGAAGTTGTGGCCCCGGGGCCTTTCAAATCCAGCGGGGCTCCCAACAGTTTTTCCTCCGGCTTCGGCGGCCAGTTCGGGTTTCGGGGCCCAGGTCCCGGTCCCGTCCACGGTACGGGAATTATATCCGCCCAGGTACAGGTCACGGTGAGGCTCAGCAGAATCAACAATAGAAACCGGATAGTTCGCATCGCTTTACTCCTTTGCGCTTTCTGATCATCCGATTTGCAGTTCAGAATACGCTTCAGAAGCCCTCGAAGACGTTTATGCTACGATCAGGCGAGGTCGAAGCGGTCAAGGTTCATTACCTTGTTCCACACCGCGACAAAGTCGTGCAGGAACTTCTCCTGGGAGTCCTCACATCCGTAGACTTCCGCCAAGGCCCGGAGTTGGGAGTTCGAACCGAAGATGAGGTCGACACGGGTGCCGGTCCACTTGAGTTCGCCCGTGGCGCGATCATGACCCTCGAATACGTCTTCGTCTTCCGAGGTTGCCTTCCACGTCGTTCTCATGTCGAGCAGATTCACGAAGAAGTCATTGGTGAGCGTCTCTGGCCGCTTGGTGAAGACGCCGTGCTGGGACTGTCCGAAGTTGGCATTCAAGACGCGCATACCGCCAACGAGAACCGTCATCTCAGGAGCGGTCAGCGTCAGCAGTTGCGCACGATCAACCAGCAGTTCTTCTGCCGATACGGCGTATTTGGTTTTGAGGTAGTTACGGAACCCGTCTGCAGCCGGTTCGAGTACGGCGAATGACTCCACGTCGGTTTGCTCCTGCGACGCATCCGTGCGTCCCGGCGTGAAGGGTACGGTCACATCGTGACCCGCGTTCTTCGCGGCCTGCTCGACGCCGGCGCAACCGCCCAGAACGATCACGTCAGCAAGCGACACCTTCTTCCCGCCGGACTGCGCGCCGTTGAACTCCTTTTGGATGGTCTCAAGGGCTTTGAGGACCTTCGCCAGTTGGGCAGGCTGGTTGACTTTCCAATCCTTTTGCGGCGCCAGACGAATACGCGCCCCGTTCGCACCGCCGCGCTTGTCGGAACCGCGGAACGTGGATGCCGAGGCCCAGGCGGTCGAGACCAGTTCCGAGATCGACAGGCCCGAGGCCAGGATCTTGCCCTTGAGGTTTGCGATGTCCGGCGCGTCGATCAGCTCATGATCGACTGCGGGCACCGGGTCTTGCCAGATCAGTTCCTCTGCCGGCACCTCCGCACCGAGATAGCGCGAGCGGGGGCCCATGTCGCGGTGCGTCAGCTTGAACCACGCCCGGGCGAAGGCGTCTGCTAACTGGTCCGGGTTCTCATAGAAGCGCCTTGAGATCTTTTCGTAGACCGGGTCGAACCTCAAGGCAAGGTCCGTGGTCAGCATGCTTGGCGCGTGACGCTTCGACGGGTCGTGGGCATCCGGCACCGTGCCGGCGCCGGCGCCACCCTTCGGTTGCCACTGCTGCGCACCGGCCGGGCTCTTCGTCAATTCCCATTCGTAGCCGAACAGGTTCCTGAAGAAGTTGTTGCTCCACTTCGTTGGCGTGGCGGTCCAAGTGACCTCCAGGCCGCTGGAGATCGTGTCGCCGCCTTTGCCGGTGCCGAAGCTGCTCTTCCAGCCGAGGCCTTGCTCCTCGATACTGGCCGCTTCCGGCTCAGGCCCCACATGGGACGCAGGGCCGGCGCCGTGGGTTTTGCCGAAGGCGTGACCGCCGGCGATGAGCGCCACCGTCTCTTCGTCGTTCATCGCCATGCGAGCGAAAATCTCACGGATATCCTTGGCCGCCGCGATCGGATCCGGGTTGCCGTTCGGGCCTTCCGGGTTGACGTAAATCAGGCCCATCTGCACGGCGCCGAGAGGATTCTCGAGTTCCCGGTCACCGGAGTAGCGCTGCTTGTCGCCAAGCCACTGGCTCTCGGTCCCCCAGTAGATGTCATCCGGCTCCCAGACGTCCTCGCGCCCGCCGCCGAAGCCGAAGGTCTTGAAGCCCATCGACTCAAGCGCGCAATTGCCGGCGAGGATCATGAGGTCGGCCCAGGAGATCTTGTTGCCGTATTTCTGCTTGATCGGCCAGAGCAGCCGGCGCGCCTTGTCGAGGTTCACGTTGTCGGGCCAGCTGTTGAGGGGCGCAAAGCGCTGGGTGCCGGATCCCCCGCCCCCGCGGCCGTCGCCAATGCGGTAGGTGCCCGCGCTGTGCCACGCCATCCGAATGAACAACGGCCCGTAGTGACCGAAATCGGCCGGCCACCAGTCCTGCGAGTCGGTCATCAGCGCATAGAGGTCCTTCTTCAGGGCCTCCAGGTCGAGTTTTTTGAATTCCTCAGCGTAGTTGAACTCCTCGCCCATCGGATTGCTCATGGGAGAGTTCTGGTGAAGAACCTTCAGGTTCAACTGGTTCGGCCACCAGTCCCGGTTCGACGTGCCTCTGCCGGCAGTGGGTTTATTAGCTCCGCCCGTTACCGGGCACTTGCTATCTTCATTCATAAAGTTTCCTCCTTTCGTTGTCTGAACTTATGCACCGTGCTGGTTCGATTCCGGGGTAAGGGACAAGAAATCTCTTTATTCAGGCGATTGCCCTTCCTTCTGACACTTGGGGCAAAGGCCAAAAAAGTTCAATTGCTGATGGGTGATCTTATAGCCGGTCTGCCGGGCTATTTCTTGAGAAATACCAGCCACGGCCTCGAACTCTGGATCAAGGATCTGGCCGCATTTGGTGCAAATGACATGGGGGTGTGGGTAGGGTTTATTGCCATCGTAACGGCTACCCACGCTGGCAAAAGTAAGCTCCAAGACCTCGCCCATATTCTTTAGCAGGCTTAAAGTCTTATAAATTGTGGCCAGACTGGTCGTGGGGTAATCGACTTTAATCTGTTCGTAAATCTGCTCTGCGCTGGGGTGTCCTTCGCTCTTGGATAAGATCCGCAGCATAGCCAGGCGCTGAGGAGTAAGTCGGCACCCTTTATCCCTCAGCATCCTAATTATTTGTTCCAGACGCTTTTGAGGATCAGCCAAAATTCATCCTGATACCTTTTTTCTATAAATAATCACTATAAATTAGATGTCAAGGAGCTGCTAGCTTATCTGCATAAGGAATCAACCAGGAAGACAGCGCTTGAAGTATTTTCTGCCATGACCCAAAACTTATCACGGGGCCAAAAACTTCCCATATTCAGATCATACCTATCATTTTCCCTGCTCAAACGATAACTACCGATCCTGGCAAGTTATGCGCACCTTCGCTCGCGCTGGACTGGCAGATCAAACGACTGATCGAAGTGGAGGCCAGAGTTTCTTATCACGCCCGGCGGTGGTATGTGCATGTTGCCTCGGCTTTTCCTCTGGCTCACCATTATCGGGCGGTGCTGGCCTGGGGTCCTTTAGCTCCATCGCAGTGAAGTATTCGGGTTATGATGGTTAGGTATGCTCAAGATTCCGGGAAAATTAACTTTTTCAGGGAAATTTGTGCTATCATGACGTCGCTGAGAGTATTCGGCTTCAAAAACAGAAACTTTGCGGGATTTTCTTCGGGCATAGAGATACTAAAACCATTTTTTGACTGCGGTGGCCAAGGTTGCCGCATAATCTCGGTTTTTGATGGATCTTGTGCTAACATGCCGTTTACTAAACAACTTGAGGTTACTTAATTTTAAACATTGGGGGAAGATCATGGATTCAGTAGAACATAACGGTTTCGTCCAGGAATGGAAAACATTTCTCGCAAACATCGAAGAAGTTGGAAAAAGGAAGCTACGTGGGCGATACGGCAACGCATAGGAGCGTTCTGGAGCATAACAGCCAACAGTAAGGCCAGGCACCTGCTGCACGTTTAAGGAGGAGCAACACATGAAAACTCTAAGTATTGCATTGATGGCGGCCTTCATGCTGGTGTTGGCGGCCACGTCCACCGGACAGGCCCAGAGCGCCGAAGACCCCGTCTATAATGATCCAAACCCGGGGGGGAAATATGTCTATAGAGGCTGCAACTTGGCACAAGTGATATTTATTCGGGGAGATAAGTTAAGTGAGATAAATGAGTTAACCCTGATAATTGAAGTTCAAGGTTTAGTCACCCTTTGCGATTAACATTCCCTATATTGGCGAAGCGCCAAGAAGGGAATAAATTAATTCTTGATTACCAATGGCCCCTCGGTGGCGACACCTACGAAGCGACCATCATAGGGGGTACTCTTATAAACCGGAAAACTAAAGGCTATCTGGCAGGTATTAGGGAAGAAATGTTTACACGCGAATGAAACAAATAGCAGGTCATGAGTGGCGTAAGGTTATGCCAGCTTTTGCGAACAAGTTTACTGTCGTTGCTCCAGACTTGTGAGGTGACGAAACTCATATTGGTGGATTGTATGCCGCCCGGAAAGGAGTGGGAAACCTCGCCTCACCCCGCTCGTGTCTCCTGGGGCATCTGATATTAAACGGAAGATATTCTATTTCTCACCTTATTCCATGAAGAAGTGATCAGGAAACTCTCAGCCATATTCCTGACCATCTTGGTAAACTTTTTCATGGGCACAGCAAAAGTGAGCATGGTTTTCGGGACAAAAGGGCGAGCTGAGACATCGAACATGCCCAGGAAAGCGTGTGGACGGTCGAAATCTTTTTCCAGATAAGGGTAGGAGACGATGGAGCCGCACCCTGAAGAAAACGGGGCGAGGACACCATTGGGTTCTGCTTCCTCAAAGTTGGCTAAGGTGAACAATCCCGATAATATATCTGGAGTGGCAAAGAAGACGACTACTTCCGGCGCATCATACTCTTCCAGCTTATCCCACCGCTTCCAGGTAATAAATTGGCAAGGCGCTTCCATCTTGGGCATGTGATTGACCGCCTGAAGAAGCAATTCTGGGGACTTCTTATAGCGTTCGCCTTCCATCTCTCCGGGAATGCCACAAGAGAGAAAGAATTCAAAATTCGGCCTGAGTTCTTGGGTAAAGCCAATTAATATAAGGCACTAAGGGAGACGTAGGAGTGATTTCTAGTGCCTCCAGTTGGAGAGTAAATAAGAGCATAGCTGCTATAAATCATCTATTTACTCACCGCCAACCATGGTTTTGATAGGCAAATCATCTATCTCCAATCGGCTCAGGACGCTTAAAGACATCTGCAGACCCACTTTCTAAAATCACCTGTCTATTTGTTGGAAAGCAAACCCTCAGAGGGTTCCTGCAACAGGTTCCGCAGAAACCGGCCGGTGTGCGACTCGGGGTGGCGGGCCAGTTCCTCCGGGGAGCCGGCGGCCACCAGCCGGCCGCCGCGGTCGCCCCCTTCGGGGCCCAGGTCAATGAGGCAATCCGCGGTCTTGATGACCTCCAGATTGTGTTCGATGACGATGACGGTGTTGCCGTCCTCCACCAGACGGTTGAGCACCTGGAGCAGCTTTTCGATATCCGCCAGGTGGAGTCCGGTGGTGGGCTCATCCAGGATGTAGAGGGTGCGGCCGGTGGCCCGTTTGCTCAGCTCCCGGGAGAGCTTGAGGCGCTGGGCCTCGCCGCCTGAGAGGGTGGTGGCCGACTGCCCCAACTGGATATAGCCCAGGCCCACGTCCGCCAGGGTGCGCAGCTTATCCCGCAGGGCCGGCACTGGCCCGAAGAACTCCAGGGCCTGGTCCACCGTCATCTCCAGGACCTCGGCAATGGTCTTCCCTTTGTAGCGAATCTCCAGGCTGCTCTGATTGTAGCGCAGCCCCTTGCAGACCTCGCAGCGGACGTAAACGTCCGCCAGGAAATGCATCTCGATCTTATTGATGCCCTCGCCCCGGCAGGCCTGGCAACGCCCGCCCTTGACGTTGAAGCTGAAGCGCCCGGGCCGGTAACCCCTGAGGCGCGCCTCGGGCACCTGGGCGAAGAGCTCCCGGACGGTGGTGAACAGCCCCGAGTAGGTGGCGGAATTGGAGCGGGGGGTGCGGCCGATGGGGCTCTGGTCGATGTTGATCACCTTGTCCAGGTGTTCGGCGCCCAGGAGCCCGGCATAGGGCGCCGCGGCGATCTTGGCCCCATAGAGCTTCTGGCGCAGGGCCTGGTACAGGGTGTCCATGATCAGGGTGGACTTGCCGGAGCCGGAGACCCCGGTGACGCAAATGAAGACGCCCAGGGGGATGTCCAGGTCCAGATTCTTGAGGTTGTGGCCGGCGGCGCCTTTCAGATGCAAAAAATTTTGGGGCAGCCGGCGGCAGCGGGGCAGGTGGATGCGGCGCTGGCCCGAGAGAAACAGGCCGGTGAGGGAACGTTCGCTCCGCAGCAGCTGCTCCGGGGTGCCGCCGAAGACCAGCCGGCCCCCTTCCCGGCCGGCGCCCGGGCCCATATCCACCACGTAGTCCGCCTGGAGAATGGTCTCGGGGTCGTGCTCCACCACCACCACGGTGTTGCCCAGGTCCCGCAGGGCCTTTAGGGTGCGCAGCAGCCTCTGGGTGTCCCGGGGATGGAGGCCGATGCTGGGCTCATCCAGGATGTACAGGACCCCGCTCAACTTGGAGCCGATCTGGGTGGCCAGCCGGATGCGCTGGGCCTCGCCGCCGGCCAGGGTGCCGGTGGTCCGGTCCAGGGTGAGATAGTCCAGGCCCACCTCCTCCAGGAACCCCAGGCGCTCGGTGATCTCTTTGAGGATGCGGCGGGCGATCTCCGCCTGGCGGGGGGTGAGGTCCAGACTGACGAACCACCGCAAGGCCCCGGAAACGGTAAAGCCGGTGACCTCGCTGATGTTGGCCCCGTTAATCCGCACCGCCAGGGCTTCGCGCCGCAGGCGGGCCCCGCCGCAGTCCGGGCAGGGGCGCACCCCCATGTACTGCTCGATCTCTCCCCGCACCAGGCGGGAATCGGTCTCCCGATAGCGCTCCTGGAGCAGGGGGATCACCCCGGCGAAGCTCTTGGCCTCATAGAAGCGCCGCCCTCCCCGCTCATGGAAAAAGTTGATGGGGACTCCCCGGGAGCCGTAGAGAACGGCCTCCTGGACTTCCGGGGCCAGGTCTTGGAAAGGGGTGTGAATGGAGAAGCGGTAATGCTGTTCCAGGGCCTCCAGCATTTGCTGGTGGCGCAGGGAGTGGCGCGTGGCCCAGGGGCGCACCGCCCCCTCCCGGAGGCTCAGCGAGCGGTTGGGGACCACCAGGTCGGGGTCGATGATCAGCCGGGTGCCCAGGCCGCTGCAGCCCGGGCAGGCCCCCTGGGGGCTGTTGAAGGAAAAGAGCCGGGGGGTGAGTTCCGGCAAGGAGACCCCGCAGTGGTCGCAGGCGAAGCGTTCGGAGAACAACAGTTCCTCGCCGCCCTGGACAATGATCCGCACCAGGCCGTCGCCCAGCTTCAGGGCCAACTCCAGGGAGTCGGTGAGGCGGGCCCCCAGGTCGGGCTTGATCACCAACCGGTCCACCACCGCTTCGATGGTGTTGCGGCGGTTCTTGTCCAGGGGCGGCAATTCTTCCAGCTCCAGGATGTCGCCGTTGAGGCGCACCCGGCTGTAGCCCTCCTGGCGCAGGCGCTCCAGGAGCTTGTGATGCTCACCCTTGCGGTCCACCACCACCGGGGCCAAAACGGTGATCCGGCTGCCCTCCGCCAGCCCCATGACCTGGTCCACCATCTGGGGGACGCTCAAGGAGGAGATGGCCCGGCCGCAGCGGTAGCAATAGGGGGTCCCCACCCGGGCGAACAGGACCCGCAGATAATCGTAAATCTCGGTGGAGGTGGCCACGGTGGAGCGGGGGTTGCGGGAGGCGCTGCGCTGTTCGATGGCGATGGCGGGAGACAGCCCCTCGATATACTCCACGTCCGGCTTGTCCATGAGTTCCAGGAACTGCCGGGCGTAAGCCGATAAACTTTCGACGTAGCGCCGTTGGCCCTCGGCATAGAGGATGTCGAAGGCCAGGGTGGACTTGCCGGAGCCGCTGACCCCGGTAATCACGATGAACCGGTTCCTGGGGAGCTCCACGTCGATGTTCTTGAGATTATGCTCCCGGGCGCCCCGGATGATGATCTTGCTGGTGGGCATCGGTAGTTGCTTAACCCCAGGGGTGCGGGGTCAAATCGAGGTCAGGGCGTCGCCTCCCCGGGCGGGCGCTGAGGTTAGCTGCTGCGGTTCCTTGGGCTTGGGTTTGCGGCCCCGCTTCTTCTTGGTCTCATAGGGGACAAACTTGATCCCCTGGGCCCGGCCGGCCCCGCCGGCCCAAAGCAGGGGGCCGTTTCCCAACTGCCGCACAATCTCGGCCAGGGTGCATCCCAAATATTTAGCCGGAATCACGGTGACTTCCAATTTCAGCCCCATTTTGGGGGGTTCTTTTCCTCTGGGCATGAAAATCTTCCTTGGTTATCTAAATTGGCGCAAGAGGGGCTCACGAGCTTGAGGTGGGCGACTGGCCAACGGCGCTTGCTAAATAACTCTCCCCAACTTTTTAATTTAACTCCTGGTGGCGGCTTTCGCCATACTTTTTATATTTTGGCGCCCTGACCCGGACCGAATCCCCGGCCCCGCCGGAAGGTCCTGAAAAGCAAGATTCTTGTCCGGCCCCGGTAGAGGTGCTATAGGATACGGAAACCAATGCCGATAAGGAAACCAATGCCGGCTGAGGAGTATCTCCATGAAAAGGTATCCGCTCTTAGCAATAGTGGTAATTGCCACTCTTTTCCTGGCCCTTCCTGGGGTAACCAGGGCTTGCACTTACTTCTTCCTGAAGGCCAAGGATGGCAGCATCGTCTCGGCCCGCTCCATGGAATTCTACAGCGATCTCGGCGCCCAGCTGCAAATGATCCCCCGGGGAACCGCTTACGCCAGTGAGGCTCCCAAGGGCGCCAGGGGGTTGCAGTGGAAATCCAAGTATGGGGTGGTGGGCATCTCGGTGTTGGGTAAGAACAACCTGCTGGCCGACGCGGCCAACGAGAAAGGCCTTTACATCTCAACCTTGTGGTTTGATGATGTCAAGTATCCTGAGATCAAGCCCGGCGATGCCGTGATCGATACTGAGAATTTTGTCGCCTGGGTCGCCGGAAACTTCGCCACGGTTGCTGAACTGAAGGAAGCCCTGGGCCAGGTGAAGGTCTATGGACGCGCCGATGAGGGCTTCAACCAGGGGGAAGTGGTTCCTCTACACTGGCCGGTCACCGATGCCGGCGGCAATTCGGTCGTACTTGAATACCTGGATGGGCGATTGAAGATCTGGGACAATCGTCAGAACGGCGTCCTGACCAATGATCCTAACCTGGGGTGGCACCTGGATAATCTGCGGTTCTACTCCAATCTCAAGGCCTTTGCCTTCCCGGTGCCCGAGCTCAAGGACGATCGTTGGGCGCTGGGCTCGGATATGAAGGGACTCCCCGGCGACTACACCAATGCCAGCAGATTCGTGAGGATTTCGGCCTTGAAGTTTTTTTCCCAACCGCCTAAAGACGCCGATGAAGCCCTTAACCTGGGCATTCACCTGATCAACACGGTGGATATTCCTTACGGCCCGCAGCTATGGATCATCGGCCAGACCGGACATGCGCAGTTTACGCCATGGCACAGCTTCTTTGACCATGGTAACTTGCGCTTTTATTACCGGACCTACGCCAACCCGAATCTCCGGATGATCGACCTTAAGAAACTCGATTTCAAAGAAGGGAATCCCGTCAAGACCGTCGAAATCTACGGGGGCACGCCTTACCAGGACGTGACTCAGGCCTTCCAGAATTAGGGAGGGATGTTCTCCAAAAATAGAAACAAAACTCGAAACTGGGCGGCCCGATCACAGGCTGGAAGCCTGTGCCACTGTCGCCCCTGCAACTCGAAACTCCCTGAGGGTTAGCTGGGGAAAATCTTCTCCGGTTCGGCCCGAAAGGCCGGAGCCACGGCGTAGCGCACCCGGTTGGCCTTCTCGCCGTTGTGTTCCAGGACCCCCTCCTTTTGCAGCAGGTTCAGATAGCCCCAGGCGGTCTTTTTATTGATCCGGAAGTGCTCCTCAAAATCCAGCAGCCGGAACCAGCGGCCACCGCTGCGGCGAAGAAAGTCCCAGAGGGTTTCGAAAGTAAGCTTGCGCCTGCCCTCCAGAGGCAGGGACAGGCAAGACAGGGCCCGGCGCAAGGCCTCGCCGTCAACGGCCTGCGGCTCCGGGGAGGACGCCGCGGCTTCCCGGTCCCGGGGCGGGGCGGTCCAGTCATCCGTCAAGTGCTCGAAATAATGCTCCACCTGCTCTTCGATGAGGTTCAGGAGGCGGTAGAACTGGGACAGGGTGATCTGCCCGGACAGGCGGTTGACCAGGTAATCCTTGGCCCTTTTCCGCACAAAGGAGACCCGCTCCCGGCGCCCGGCGGGCAATCGGGAGGCGTCCAGCAAGACCTCGAAAAACATGCCGGCCACCAGGGTGGTGTCCAGGCCCGAGCCCGGGGGCGGCTGAGAGGCCAGCCGGTCGCAGACCTGCAAGGCCCCGGCCTGCAAGGTGAAATCACCGAAATCGTCGGCGAAATCGGCCAACTTCTCGGGACAGGCCGCGGTGATGACCTGCTCCGTCAGGACCCGCACTAAACCCAGAACGCCCTCCCGGTCCATTAGTAAGCCCTCCCTGGCTCGGCCCGATTATAAGGCATAACTGCCCCAAGGGGCAAGACCGTCTTAGCCGGTAAGGAAACATCTGCATCAGGAGGTAGGGGCGGACCCATGGGTCCGCCCCCAGGATATGCCATGGGCCCCGGCAAGTGCTAGCAAGCTCCTGATGGGGCGAATCCTGGCGGGGATTGACAATGGCGCCTCTGGTACTTATCTTCGGTCCAGAAAATATCTGGAAGCTCTGCAACTGGTTCAACAATCCTTAGCCTGCCTTTATGGGAGAATGGGGGTTTTGATGATGGCGGAGAACCGGCTCACTGTGGCCTCGAAATTAAAGAGAACGCTATTCTGGCTCATACTGAGCAGCCTGTGGCTGGTGGCGGCCTGCGCCCCGGGTGGGGGTTATGGGCCTTTGCTTCCTCCGAAAATTTCTCTCCTCCTCGCCCCGCGTACAACTACCCAGATTATTACTCTACACTGCACCCACTCGGATTGTTCCCCGGACCTTCCGTGAACGCCGCCCGCTCCCGGATCATCCTGTACCTGGCCGTTATCCTTTCGCCTTTACTGGTGGTGGCGGCATTCCACCTGAAGACCGACGACGTATTCTATTATAATGTCGGCCGCGGCTTTGCCCTGCTGGCTTTTGCCATTCTCATCATGCAGGTGGTCCTGGCCGCCCGCCTCCATTGGGTGGAGGCGCCCTTCGGCCTCAATCTCACCTTCCCGTTCCACCGCCGCATGGGGACCGTGGCCGCCATCCTCCTGATCCTGCATCCCCCGTTAATGGCCCTGGGCGGCGGGGGCTGGCATTTGCTCTATGGACTCGACGTCAAATGGTACATCCTGATTGCCAAGGTGGCGCTCCTGCTGCTGCTCATCCATGTGGCGCTAAGCCTCTGGCGGGCGCGGCTGGGGATCAAGTACGAAACCTGGCGCCTGCTCCATGACATCTTAGGGCCCCTGGTGTTGGTCCTGGTCTTTCTGCACAGCTGGAACGCCAGTGACGATTTCAAGGTGCGGCCCATGCAGGTCCTGTGGCTGGTGTTCCTGGCGGCGGCCCTCCTGCTTTTCGGCTATCACCGCCTGATCAGGCCGCGGCTGCTCCGGAATCATCTTTACCGGGTCCAGGAGGTCCGCGAGGAGAACCCCAGGGTCTGGACCATCAAATTCGCCCCGCCCCCGGGGGAGCGGCGGTTCGATTTCCTGCCGGGCCAGTTCCAATTCGTCACCCTGTTCCGGGGCCGGGGGCTGCCGGTGGAGGAACACCATTTCACCATCTCCTCCAGCCCCAGCGAGCCCGGCTACCATGCTTCCACCATCAAGGAGTCGGGGGATTTCACCAGTACCATCGGCCAGACCAGGGTTGGCGACACCGCCGCCATTCACGCCCCCTTCGGACGCTTCTCTTACGTGCTGTATCCCCAATCGCAGGATCTGGTCTTTATCGCCGGGGGAATCGGCATCACCCCCTTGATGAGCAACCTGCGCCATATGCGGGATACCCAGGCGGAGAGGCGGGTCCTGCTGCTCTACGCCAACCAGACCGAGAGCGACATCGTCTTTCGGGAGGAACTGGCCCGGATGGAGGAGGAGGGGAGACGGCCCGAACTTCAGGTGGTGCACGTCCTGAGCCGGCCGGAAGAGGCCTGGCCCGGCGAAAAAGGCCATTTGGACCGGGAAAAGCTGGCCCGCCTCTGCGGCGAGCGCCTGGGGACGGCCTCCTTCTTTCTCTGCTGTCCGCCGCCGCTGATCCTTAGTCTGGTGCCGATCTTGCGGGATCTGGCCGTGGCCGACTCCCGCATCCATTTTGAATATTTTTCTCTGTAAGTGAGGGCCTGAGCCATGGAATTTAAGATGCTTAACCGGGTGACCGCCCTGGTATTGGTCATCTGCCTGGCGGCGGCGGTGGCTTTGGCGTTTCTCCGGTCGGTGTAGGCATCCGATGCCCGTCCACTTTAGCTGCGTAAACAATGGAGACTTGCGCAGGCAACAGCCTGCAGCTGTTCCCTAGATATTCTTTTAAGGCATTGAAGCCAAGGGCCGTGCAGGTCGCCCTTCTTACTCAGTTAGGCGGGTCCCCTCTCCGGCGCCGATCTGGGCCAACTGCCGCGCCAGCTCCTGGGGGTCCCGGATCCCCGGCAGGCAGGTGAAATGGTGGCAGAGGTAGGCCACCGGGGCGCCGTCCGGAGAGCTGTAGGTGCGGGCCGCGGGCGCCAGGGCCTCCAGGGCGGCGGCGTCGGCCGGGTTCTTCAGGAGCAGGCGCCGTTCCGGGAGAAAAACCCGGTAGGCGGCCTGGAGCATCTCCTGGATGCCGGGGTCCCCGGGGTCGCCCACCAGGGTCAGGTCCACCGGCGGGGTGAGATAAAGGGCCTGCACCGTGAGCAGGTGGGCAAAGGCCCAGGGGATCTCCCGGGCCTGGGCCTGGAGGGCCTGGAGGATGCCCAGGGCCCGCTCCTGGTAGCGGTCTGCTTCGGTGAGGCGGTGCAGCTTGAGACAGACCCTGGCCGCCATGGAGCTGCCGGAGGGCAGGGTCTGGTCATAGATGCTCTTGGTGCGCACCAGGGGCGCCTCCTGGTCCCGGGCCACG
Organism: uncultured delta proteobacterium; assembly: GCA_963808395.1. Classification (GTDB taxonomy): domain Bacteria; phylum Desulfobacterota; class Desulfobaccia; order Desulfobaccales; family 0-14-0-80-60-11; genus JAPLJC01. Next base: position 80,090 of record CAWEFJ010000031.1, read on the forward strand.
TAAGAAATAGACCCCGGAATCCGGGTCCAGAAACAGGTCATCCATGCAGGTCCATCAGCCGCCGGGCCGCCTCCAGCCAGGCCGGGTCGAAGTCGGTCTCGTAAAGCTCCAGCAGGCCGTAAGCCAGGTGGGCGTAATCATCGCAAAAACCCGGGACGCTTACCCGGCCCGCCGTCCAGCTCCGGTAAAGCCGGCCTTCCCGGAACAGCTCCGTCAGGATAAAGCGGGCCGCCCGGGCCGCGGCCTCATAATAGCGCCGGTCCCCCAGGACCTGGGACCCCTGGGCCAGGGCCGCCAGCATCAGGCCGTTCCAGGAGACCACGATCTTTTCATCCCGGTGGGGCGGCACCCGCCCGGCCCGGGCCCGGCGCAGGGCCTCCATGGCCGCGGCCAGGGTTTGCTCCACTTCCATCCGGCTGAGGCGAGAATTGCGCCGCCAGCTCCTCCCGGGAGCGGGGCCGGGTCAGGACGTTGGTCCCCTCAAAATTCCCGGCCGGGGTCACCCCCAGGGCCGCGAGCCACCAGGCGGGGCCTTATCCGGCCCCAGCCACCTCGTGCCACTTCCTTCAGGCTCCAGACGTAGTACTTGCCTTCCACCCCTTCGCTGTCGGCATCCCAGGCGGCATAGAAGCCGCCCTCGGGGGCCTCCATCTCCCGCAGGACGAAATCCAGGGTTTCGGCGGCGACCCGCCGGCTCAGGGGGCTGCCGGTGAGCTGGTAGTGCGCCAGGTAGAGGGGAGGTAAGCAGGGCGTTGTCGTAGAGCATCTTCTCAAAATGGGGCACCACCCAGGCGGCGTCCACGGTGTAGCGGTGAAAGCCGCCGCCCAACTGGTCGTAGATGCCGCCCCGGGCCATCTTCTCCAGGGTGAAGCCCAGCTTCTCCAGGACCTGCGGCGTCCCGGGAGAGGTGGTAATAGTGCAGCATGAAGCCAAATTCCAGGGACCGGGGAAACTTGGGGGCGCCGCCCAGGCCGCCGTGGACCGGGTCGTACTCCTGCAGCAGGCGCCGCGCCGCCTGGTCCAGCGCCTCCCGGGAGGGCTCGGCCGCCGGCCCCGGGAACCTCCCCCAGGGCCTGCAGGTGGCCGATGACCCGGCGGGCCAGTTCCTCGATCTGTTCCTGGTTCTTGCGGTAGGCCTGGCTCGAGGGCCAGGAGCAGGCGGGGAAACCCGGGCAGGCCGCCCCGGTCCTCCGGGGGGAAATAGGTGCCGCCGTAAAAGGGCTTCAAGTCCGGGGTGAGGAAGACGCTCAGGGGCCAGCCGCCGCGGCCGGTGAGGGCGGTGACCACGTTCATGTAAGTTTCGTCCAGGTCGGGGCGCTCTTCCCGGTCCACCTTGATGGAGACGAAGTGTTCGTTCAAGACCGCGGCAATGGCCTGGTCTTCGAAACATTCGTGGGCCATGACGTGGCACCAGTGGCAGGTGGAGTAGCCGATGCTCAGGAAGATGGGCTTGTCTTCCCGGCGGGCCCTTTCCAGGGCCTCAGGCCCCCAGGGGTGCCAATCCACCGGGTTGTAGGCATGCTGCTGCAGATAGGGGCTGGCGCTGTCGAGCAAGTGGTTGGGGCGTGGTTCGGCCATGGGGGATTCCTTTGCCCAAAAATAGTCTGGATAGGCCCGGGGATTGGCGCTGGCCCCCGGGCTCACCGGAATATTATTTAAGTTAATTACCGCGGCGCCGGTGAGCAAGTTGGGGTCAGGGGGCCGGGGGGGGCGAGTGCGCATTTATCTCGAATAATTTCACCCTCTCTTTCTGATTACTCAGGGCGAAAAATTGATTAACTACGGAGGTTTTATTTAATCCCCTCTCCCTCGATGGGGGAGAGGGTTAGGGTGAGGGGGAATTTAATCTCTTTTCCGCTCCCATTAATAACGGCTTCCGAAAAAAGATTTACCGGGGAGAGTCGTTGCCGGCGTACCCGGAGGCCTTCTGAGAGGCCTTGGCATAAGCCTGAGGACGCACCCGGGAAAAAGCAAGGACCCCGAGGCAGACCTTTCTTGCTGCCCGGGATTGGATTCAGATAGATGATTTGCCTATCAAAAGCAATGTATCTGGTGAACAAGAAGCCGATATATAGCAGATATTTTATAGGGGGATTATTCAGTCGAGGGGCCAAGGACATTCCCTGGCGATTGAGCGAAAGTATGGGAGAAGGCCAATTTTAAATTAGGCGGCTCCGCGTTACTGGCACTGACGTGATGTTTGCACCGATGAATGTTATAGCACCACGTGGCCGCGGAGTCCGCTTGAATGATTTGTTGGCCTCCCTCAGAGAATACTCCCGTCCAGTATTAATCCTGTCGATTAGCTAACTCTATGGCCGTTGCCACTTCAACTCTCTTGTTTTCAAGTAGTTGTAGAATCCATTTCCTCCCTCAATTGTGACCGTGCCAATCAAGTATCTATATTGGGCCTTCAGAGCTTCCAGTTGGGATTTGCGGCCTTTCGTGATTATCTTGAGATTAACATCCTTCCTCTTGCTGTTTGATATCAAGCTAGTTATCAACAGGCTTTTGAAATCAAAAGTCATAAGCGGGCATTGAATAACCAATCACTATTATTTCGTCAGCCTTCATGAGAACTTCCTTGATGCGGCGATCGACATACTGGACGATAATCCTCTGGCGTGCTCCTCCAAATAAGGCGCTGCGATTTAGGTTTGGTATCGTCTATGAAGTCTCTTTTGTTGTAAAGGGGAGGTATTATTAGCCACTTCATCTCGTATCCGCAACACGGACAAAATATTCCATCACCGTTAACGATCTTCAAATCATCAGTTATACAGAAGTACCCTGCTCCATATCGCGCCTGTTGATGGTGCGAACAGTAAACCAGATTTATCGACCCGTGAGGCTTCAAGAGAAATATTCCTTTGTCTCTTATGACCTCTCGATTCCGGTTGGAATAATCAAGCCTTATGGATGCATCAGCAAGGAGCGGTGCCCCATATGTATAGTCCTCAATTATCTTCTCAGCCAAGCATTCTTTGAGAAGATTATCTATATTAAGTTATAATTTAGAGAGATAAATGAGACATCATTGTTCCGGAAGTCTATCGATTTGATGTATTCTCTCTAAAGATCAATGTTTTTTTTACGTCTGCGAAAATTATAGAGCATGCTCCCGGCAATGGTCAGTACCAGCATTCGGATATAATGTGACAATACTTCTTCGGCACCGATATCCGTATTGAATAGGGATTTCAATTTGTTCTTTTCATAATCGAAGGATTCTTTCCTTTTACTGTCCCAAATAAACGTTAGGACTTCTTCAAACGGCGGTAAAGATTTTTTGTCTTGCGGCAAATTGACAAAAATCAATCTTAGACTCTTTTCGACCTCATCTATCACAGTTCTGAGCTGCTCATGCATAGGTTCTTTGTTGAGCGTAAGATATACGGTATGCATAGTCGAATATTTCATTTCCAAGTGGCAAGCCAAAATCCTTTGACGCCCCAGCCCCTATGACATAGACAATATTCCTGCGCTTCATTTTGGCGTCCTTCGAAAGATAATTTTTCTTGGGGCTACATACAGCGTAAACATATGCTGCGTCCTTTTCTCTTTATGGCCAAGAATAATTAGATTGATCCGTATAAGATGCGGAGATTCGGTTTCCTGCCCGTATAAGACGCCATTGTATGGCGTTTTCCGATGACCATAAATCTTGGGATTTGGTTTTGATAAAACCATATTAGCATGGGCTTTGCCGAAAAAGAATTTTATCCTGCTTGGAAAACAAGGGGATAGCGACTATCTTGCCATAATAAACACTTATCGGTGGACCAGGGAAAAATGCAGATATGGGCTGGATAAGGAAAGTTTTCAAGGATTTGATAAATTTCCAGTCATTCCAGCTAGCTTTAAGGCCCAGAATGAGCGGGAAGGGAAACTGAACGCAGCTAATCCCGCGTTCTTACAGACGGGTCAGGTCGCTAAACTCTTGCCTGGCGCTGAGACGGGCGATTTCCGCCAGCAGCCCTTGCAGCTCCGGGGGATCGCGAAATTTGATTTCCAGATGGAAATCGGGGCCCTCAAACGCGGGGGCGGCTGCAGGTGAACCCGGGGGTGGCCTTTGAGGCCCAGGCGGCCCAAGGCCTGCTGAAAGGCGGTGAGCGCCGCGTTAAGGCGGGGGTTGACCCAGCCCCGCAGGAGCCGCCGCACTGCCTCGGCCCGTTCCAACGGGGTGAGGGCCGAATCATCCAGGGGTTGCCGCAGGAGCTTCCGGGACAGGATCACCCCGGGTGAGGTGTCCTCCCGCCGGGCCAGGAGCTCCACGTCCTCGAGGAATTGCTCCTGCTTGCTCTGGCTGAAGGGCAGCCCGGCAAAAAAGGCTAGGGCCGCGGCCCGGTCCGCGGCCGGCCACTGAGACAGCGAGGCCGCGGCCGTGAGGGCCAGGCGGCCTCGGGCGCACAATTCCTGGAAAGGCGGCTCCAGAGCGCTTACCTGAAGGAGCCGCTCCAGATGAGCCCTGGAGGCCGGCAATCCCAGGTATGGCAGAAATTTGCCCGCCACCGTGGCCCGGTCCCAATGGTCCAGGAGCCGCCGGGCCAGGGTAGCCTGCTCCCACAGGTTGAACCCCCGGGTGAAGGCGTTGTCGTAGAGCCCCACCAGCAAGCAGTGGGACTCCGGGGCCGAGGCGGGGAGGGTCCGGGCCGGCAGTCTCTCCCAACCTTTTTTGTCTTCTTTGTCTAGTTGGGCCGCGGCCTGCAGGCGTTTCAGGCCGGCCACCACCTGCCAGCGGCCATCGGCGCGGGCCCGCAGCCAGGGCGGGGCCAGCAGGCCCACCTCCTCCATGGAGGCGAGGAGCCTGGTCAAATCGGAGCCGTGGCCGGGGACCACGAAGGTATGGTCCTTCAGGTCCACCGCGGCCAGGGGGATTTCCTGGAAGAGGATCGGCGCAGCCAAGGTCATTCCCGGGGATGAGAGGTTTGTGGGGCCGATGGCCGGAAAGGATCATAACACAGCCGGGGGGTGAGCGCTTAACTAATTTCCGCGGCAGGTGGGGGTAAGGCAGGCGCTCGCCTGCCTAAGGAGCGCCGGGCGAGAGAGCTAACTAATTTTCCCTCGTTGCCGGGGGGGGATAGCAGGGGAGCAATAAGGGTAGGGCTCGCCGTCCCCTGATTAACTCAGCCGCTCCCTGCCCTTTCCATTGCCGAGGCAGGGACGGGGAGCGGCGGGGCCCGCCCGCAGGCGGGCGGCGGTTACTCCTGGGGGTAATACTGGCCATTGGTCTAGGGCGCCCGCATCCCGGAGTCCGGTGGAGGCGGCGCCTGGCTGTAAGATCCCGGCGGCGGCGGGGCGCTCTCCTGGGGTCCCTGAGGGTCCACCGAGACCCAGGTGTTGCTGTAAGCCGAGGCGGGGGCGGCGTCAGGCGACGGGCGCGCCGTAGCCATAGCCGGGCGGGGCCTCCGCCATCCCGGGGTTCTGTGGAGGCGGCGCCTGGCCGTAAGAATCCGGCGGCGGCGGGGCGGTCTCCTGGGGCCCCTGAGGGGCCGCCGGGTATCCGCCGTTGTCACCGTAAGCCGGACCGGGGGCGGCGTCAGGCGGCGGGGGGCCGTAGCCATAGCCGGGCGGAGCCGCCGCGCCGTAATTCGGCTGGGCCGGGTAGTTATATCCCTGCTGCGGCTGGCCGGGCGGTGGCTGGCCGGTTTGCCCCTGCTGCAACACATAGCCGCCCGCGGCCCCCAGGGCGGAGCCGGCCGCAGCGCCAATGGCGGCCCCGGCCCAGGGGTTACTATGGCCGATGGCCGCTCCGGTGATGGCCCCCAGCCCGCCCCCCAGGAGTGCGCCGGTACCCACGTAAGGACTGGAGGCGCAGCCCATGATCAGGCTAAGCGTCATCAAGGCCACGATTAGGCCGGTCCGCACCTTCATAACCAATTCTCCCCGGCTCCCGCCGGCAATCAATAGCCCCGAGGGGGCGGTGCGTAGCTATAGCCCTGTTGCGGAGGCGGATAGCCAGACGGAGGCGGCCCCTGATAATAGGCCTGGGGCGGCGGCGACTGATAATAAGTGGGCTGAGAGGGGGCGACCGAGCGCCCATAGGCTTCTCCAGCCACGCCACCCACGGCGGTCCCTAACAAACCGCCGATGGCCGCGCCCTTCCAAGGATTGTTGGGACTGGCGGCGATCCCCAGAGCCGCACCCGCGGCGGCCCCCAAACCCGCACCGGTAAGCAGGTAGGGGTTCTGTTGCCCCATGCTGGTGCCCGCACAGCCCCCCAGAAAACTCACGAGCACCACCCCCACCAGGAGATGGGAGGCCCTCACCCTTACGAAAAATCTCCAAAAGAGCTGTAATTTATCCACAACCCGATCCTCCCCATAAAGGTATGGTTCTCTTTCCTGACATTTAGACCAGGAACGGGGAAAAAAAGTTAAGGGATTTTAGGAGGTGGGAAATAAAAAATCCCGGGGCGCCGGGAAAAAATTAATCCGCCCTGGAAAGGGTCCGGGCCACTGATCGTGCCTGGCGCCGTAAATAATGATATTAAAGATATTCCCGAGACACGATACCAGGGAGAGGGAACATGGCCCAACCGCGCCACCAACAAGATGATCTCAGGGATGGAGTGCACCGCACCACGGTGCGGGTACGCTTCGGGGATACCGATCCCTACGGCATCGTCTATTTCGTCAGCTACTTCCGCTACTGCCATCGGGCTATCGAGGAGTATCTGCGGGCCTGCGGCCTCAAGCCCGAAGAGACCTTCAAGAACCTCCGGGAAGGCTTCGGCCTGCCCATTGTGGAGGCCTGGTGCCGCTTCCGGCGCCCGGCCCGCTACGGCGAGCTGCTGCGCCTCGAGACCCGGGTCCTGGAGGTCAGGCCCAAGGCCATGATCTTCCGGTTCGAATTTTTTCCCGAGACGGGGCAGGAGTTGCTGGCGGAAGGCACCGCCCACCTGGTGGCCATCGATGCAGCCTGGCGGGCCAGGGATCTGCCGGAGAGCATTAACCGCGCCTTATCTCAGCAGAAGTGAAACCGGGTCTCAAATTTCAGCTTTCAGCAAATATTTACCGGCCCCCCAGGTTATTTATCGTCACGGTGATACTCCCCATAAAGTTCTTTGGCACAATCCGGACAGATACCGTGACTAAATTCAGCTTCTGAATGTTCTTTAATATATGATTCAATTTGGCCTCCAATGCCCTTGACCATCACGGATTTTCTTGCAACTGGAGCAAATGGGCAAAAGTCCGCTCAAAATCTTGACCTGCAACAGGGCCTTTTGGAGATCAATGGCCAACCGTTTGCGCTCGATGGCGTAACGCAGGGAACGCACCATTAAATACAAATTTACCTGGTCCTTTACCAGATAATCTTGGGCTCCTTTTTGAACCGCACTGATGCCCGAATCCTCGTTTGACAGGCCGGTTAATACTACAATAGGCAGCTGGGAGGTCACCTCCAAGACTTGTTCCAAGGTTTGCAGACCGCCAAGGCTGTCCGGAAGTCCTAAATCCAGCAAGATGACCTCGGGATTTTCCGAGGCAAGATAAGCAAACGCCTCCGAGAGTGTCCAGCAATGGTCGATAAGGAAATCACCTTGATTTTCCAGCATGTTGCGGACCAGAAAGGCATCGTCTGCAGAGTCATCTACCAGCAGCACTTTAATCGGGTTTTCACTCATGCTAATAAGACCACCCGGCGGAGTCTTTACTTCTTCTTCACCACCAGGACCGGGCAGGGGGCCTGGCCGATGACCCGTTCGGCGGTGGAGCCCATCAGCAGTCTGCGGAGGCCGGTGCGGCCGTGGCTCCCCAGGACGATGAGGTTCACCTTCTTGGCCTGGGCCACCTGCAGGATGGCCTCGAAGGGATGGCCCGGAGGGCACCGCGGTCTCCAGGGGCACCCCCCGCAGACGGGCCTCAGCCTCCATGCGTTGCACCAACTGGTCGGCGGCCTTGACCTCGCCGTCGCTGGCGGCCACGGCAATGGCCGTCAAGTGGCTCTCCATCCTCTGGGTAATGCTCAGGGCCTCCTGCCAGGCCGCGGCGCTGAAGGGCGAGTCGTCGGCCGCAATGAGGACCCGCTTGAATTCCAGGGCCGCGCCCCGGGGCACCACCAGGACGCTGAAGGCACTGTGGCCGATGACCCGGGCGGTAACGCTGCCCAGGAGCAACCGGGGCAGGCCGGTGAGGCCGTGGCGGCCCATGATGATCCAGTCGGGTTGGACCACCTCGGCCTCCTCCAGGATGCCTTCATAGGCGGAGACGCTGGTGCGGATGCGGGGCTCCAGGTGCACCCCCATCCCCGCGGCCTTTTCCTGCCAGGACGTCGAGACGGCTTCGCACCGCGGCTTCCTGAGCCGCCTGCAATTCCAGATTGACCATGGGCGGCGGCAGCAGGTCCGGGGCCTGCAATTCATATAAGGGGATGAAGCTGAGCACCTGCAGGAGGAAGACCTGGCAACCGGCGGCTTTGGCCAGGTCCAGGGCAGCGGTGACCGCCCCCTGGCTGTCCGGGGACTCATCGGTGCACACCAGCAATTTCTCCAGATGGGCGGGGGTGGCCATGGGGGACTCCAGATGGTTGGTTTTCGTTTTTCGGTGGAAAAAATATCCTCAGAGTTGAAAGTTGACTTCAGGTCTTCCGTAGGGGTTCTGCATTATAAGCCCTGATACCTTATTTTTTTTAACACAGAAAACCGGAATTCGGAACTTCATTTCTTCTTCACCACCAGCACCGGGCAGGGAGCCTGCCCGATGACCCGCTCGGTGACGCTGCCCATGAGCAGCCTCTTAAACCCGGTGCGGCCGTGGCTGCCCATGATGATCAGGTCAACCCGGTTTTCCAGGGCTACCTGGATGATGCCCTCGTCGGCCGCCAGTCCCTGGGGAGAGAAGCCTTGAAAGGAAACCCCTTCCCGGTTGGCCGCGGTCAGCATCCGGTGCAGGATTTCTTGGGTCTCGGAGATTTCTCCTTCTTCCCGGGCCACCGCCACCCCCAGGAGCTCGCTGCCGGCCCGGGCCGCCATGGCGGTAGCCTCCGTCAGGGCCGCGTCGCTGTAGGAAGAGCCGTCCGAAGCGATGAGCAATCGCTGGAAGGCCAGGGAGGCCTCCCGGGGGACCACCAGGACGTTGATGGGACTCAAACCGATGACCCGGGCGGTAATCGAGCCCATAAAGAGGCGCTCCATGGCGGTGCGGCCGTAGCGGCCGATGATGATGAGCTGGGGCATGAGCTTTTCGGCTTCGGCGACGATGGCGGCAAAGGGCGAGATACTGTGGAGTATCCGGCACTCCAACTCCACCCCCCGCTGAGCAGCCGCGGCGGCGGTAGCCGCCTTCTGCCGCTCGATCTCCTCTTCCAGGCAGACCCGCAGGTCCGGGGCCACCGCCTCGAATTCCGGGATGATCTTCACCACCTGCAGCACGTAGACCTTGCCCGCGCAAGCCCGGCCCAGGGCCAAGGCCTGAGCCACGGCGTGCTGGCCTTCCTCGGAGCCGTCGGTGCAGGCCAGCAGGCGCTCCCAGGGGCCGGGGCAGTTTAAGGTATTTTCCACCATGATGGCGTCGCCTCTTTAAACCACAAGATAAGGCCTTGGGGCTGGTTTAACCATAAGTTCTGCAAGGAAAATTAAAAAAAACCTGATTCAGAGCTTTAGCGGCTCGATTTCTGCCGGCTCCGTCTCTTCCCGGAACCGGGGGTCTCATAATGGCCGGCCAGGAAGCGCTGCGCCAAGACCTGGATCGCCTTTTCGTGGACAAAGCGGCTGAGGTCGCGGTAGGTTTGGCAGTTCTCCGGACGGAAGCTGGGGCTGCGACGGTCCACCAGGGTCAGGGAGTTGATGAGGTCCAGCACCGCCCGGAACCTCTCCAGGACCGGCGGCACCGGGGGTTTAGGGGTCCACCGCCACTGACGGCCCAGGAGTTCCTCCACTTGCCCCCGGTAAACCAGGCCATGCCCGGCGTCCACGGTCACTACCTGGCCTTCCGGCAAGGCCTGGCCGGCCCCCGGGAGGTCCACCAGGGCCGGCACCCCGTATTCCCGGGCCACCAGGGCCAGGTGGCCCGTGACCGATCCCACCTCGGTGATTAGGGCGGCCAGGCGGGGCAGCGCCGGAGCCAGAAGCGGCATGGTCCGGGGGGCCACCAGCACTGCGCCCCGGGGCGCCTGGGAGAGGTCGGCTCCTTCTGGGAGGTGAAATACCGGGCCGGCCGCCACCCCCGGAGAACCGCAGCGGCCGCCGGCCAAGAGGATTTCGGCGCCGGCCACCGGCGCCGGAGCCTCGAGCCGGCCCGAGGCCCCGGCCTCCTGGGGCTGCAAGCGCCGGGACTGGATGACATAGAGCCGTCCTTCCCGGTCCTGGGCCCATTCCACCCCCTGGGGGCAGCCGAAGGCGCCTTCCAGGATGCGGGCCAGTTCGGCCAGCCGCTCCAGATCGCCCTGATCCAGGGCCGGGGCCGACTCCTGCTCCGGGGCCACCGGCAGCCGGGTGAGCCGTCCCTCCATCAGGGTGAGGCACTGTTCCTGGCGTCCCAGACGGGATTGCCGCAGCCGGCCGCTCTTTTTGGAGATGATGAATTCGTCGGCGCTCACCAGGCCGCCCACCAGGTCGGCGGCCAACCCCCAAACGGCATTGACCAAGACCTGGTCCGGGTCGCAGCCTCCGGGATCGGTGGTGAACATCACCCCGGCAGCCCGGGCCTCCACCAGGCGCTGCACCAGCACCCCCATGGCCGCGCCCTCCGCCGAGAGGCCCTGGATCTTGAAATAGACCAGGGCCCGCTCCCCGAACTGGCTGGCCACCACCTGGCGCCAGCGCCGAGGCGCCTCCTCCGGGGCTACCCCCAGAAAGCTGTCGTACTGCCCGGCAAAGGTGAGGCCCAGGTCTTCGCGGCCGCCGCTGCTGCGCACCGCCAGCCGGGACTCCGGGCCGGCCGCCAACCTCTGCGATTCTTCCAGCAAGCCCTGCTGTAAGGCGGCGGGAAGGGGTTGGGCCACAACCATGGCCTTGATCTCCCGGGAGGCGTCCGCCACCGCCGCCGGATCGGCGGGATCCATGGAGGCCAGCCGGGCGCTGATCCGGTCCGCCAGAGGGCCGCCCTCATCCTGCGCCCCCTGCTCCATGAAGACCCGATAGGCCGTGAGCGTGGCCACCAGCCCGTCGGGCACCGGCAGTCCCAACTGGTTCTTGACCCGAGCCAGGTTGCCGGCCTTGCCGCCCAGGGCCGCCAGGAGCTCCGGGCCGGCCTCTTGCAGGCTCACCAGCAGGGGGCCGGCAACCGCAGGCCTTTCGTCCAGACGCCGCTGGATGGCATCCCGGATGCGAAGCCGGGAGGCCTCCAGCTCCGGCCAGCGCCCGCCGGACATGCTTTGCAGGGCGGCCACCAGTCTGGCAAAGTTACCGCCCAGGAGGTCGATTTGGGAACGCCAGGCGTTCAGGTCCAGCCCCTCAGGGGAGGACAGATTCTCCTCCAGGTCCCCCATCCGGGCCATGACCTCGTGATTGAGGGCCAGAACCTGTTGAAAGCCCCCCCAGATGTCCTCCAGGGAAGGAGGCAAGGGCGTCGCCGCCTTCTTTTTCCGCCGCAAGGGATTACGCAGGCCCATAGAATTTCCTGCCCAAAATTTACCGCGACTTGCCCAAGATGGAAACAATTTTTCCGGAGCCAGAAAACTTTAAGGCAGCGAGTAACTTATGATTCGCGGCATCACCCTGGCAGTCCGGTCCGCATCATTTTAACTATCTTAAATTTCTTACAAAACAGATAGATAAAAAATGTTTCCTGGCAGATAAATTTTTTTAACCGGTGAAAATTTTCAGATTAATCCCGGATTATGGCCAGGTTGGACACAGGGGGGAAAGGCCGGGTATGCTGATCCGCTTAGACACCTCCCGGAATGGGACCCAAATCGGGGTCCAAAGGAATTTTTGACCAAACCATTACGTGCTTTTTGAAAAAATCCTCGATATATCCATAGGTCAGCTCATCAGCGGCCATCACCATGTCCATCTGTTTGGTGTAAACTTCCAGGCGCCCCAGGATTTCCAATTTTTCCAGCAGCGCCGGAAGTGGGTCGCCAATCGCCATCCCGTCAAGCAAATCGCCTTTCAGGGTTACCGTAAAGCCGAGCCGGGAGAGAATCCCGCCGATGAGCTGCAGCCTTCGCAACCGCCGCTCCAGAGCCGCGGCGCCGCCTTGGTAATGGAAACGGATGTAATTGTCGTCCAGATTTTCCCCGATAAAGGCCTCGATGGTGGAGGCGTGGTAGCCCAGACACAGACTGAAATTCATGTAATCCTTCGAGATGAGGGCAAAACTGACTTTCCGCAGTTGATCTTCGGCCCGGGGAGTGGTGGAGGTGACGCCAATGACCGAAATAAACCCCTTGAGATCCAGGGGGCGGGCCTTGGGCCAGGGGATCGACATCAAGCCGTTGAGAAAGGTGCGGAAAGGCAGGGAGCTCACTGCCTCGAAATTAACCGTCGGGGTTTGCTCAGACAACCCGCCTCCGGCATCAATTACCAAAATGGGGACCATGCGCCCGGTTACCAGGCTGACCGCGTCTTTGGGGGTCACCTGGGCTCGCAGGCTGAGAGTGAACATTTCCTGCAGGCGGCCTGCCGCGGCGCAGAAGAGGATTTCGTGGAGGCTACGGCAAGCATCAGGGGTGAGAGGCTGGTCAGGCAAGACCGGCGCGGCCAAGGGAAACAGATAGGGACTGAGTCTCTGGAGAACCTTTTTCGCCGCCGGTTGCCGGGAGGCGGCACTGGACTCGGCTTTGGACCACGGACTTTCAGGGTCGGTTTCGAAAACCATGAGGCTGTTTGCATCTACACCAACCCAGGCGCCAGGCGGCACCAGGGAAAGAGCTCCATCCCCGCCATAGTGGAAGATCGTGGGCACCTGCGCCTCTCTGGCTAAAAAAGCCAGATGATTGCGCGCTTCACCGGCGCCCACTACCAGGGCCGCAGCCTGGCTCAAAAGCGGCGCCAGGGAGAGCGCCGGCCGGTCAGCCAGGAGCACCGTGCCGGCAGGCACCTTCTCAGGATCGGGCACCCGGTTAACATCAACCCGGAGGGTCGGTCCCGAGGCCCGGCCAGGATAAATCTTCATCCCTCTGGAAATGAGCAGTCCCTTCTGATTTTCAGGCCTGGGGGATCCGGGTAAAGAAGGCTCGCCGATGAGGGCGCTTCTCAGGATGATAATTTCTTTATCCGGCCGCAGCCCCCAGACAACTCTTTGAGGACCAGGCAATCCGGAGGACAATAATGCCACATATTCGGTTATGGTCCGCAGCTCTGCTTCCTGGAGGCAGGACCGGCCCTGGAGGTTTGCCGGCAAAGGTTCCCGTTTAAACCCGTTTTGGAGGTCCCAGGTAAGCCAGGAAGCCTGGACGCCGGAATCTGCAGAGGAGATCTCCGGCCCCTTCCCCGGGAACACCTTATATTTCCAGGGCCGCGCCTCGATATCGCCCACCGCGGCCCCCAACCCCCATACTCCTTCGATGCTGAACTGCCCAGGGACCTCCGGTCCATCATCCGGATAAGCCATGCCGCTGGCCAGCAGTTCCACCTGGGGGAGCATCTGCCTTTCGAAGGGGAGAGGAAGAGTGGGAATTTCGACGTCGAGGGTTTGAGATAAGGCCTCCCTCAGGGATTTTTCCCGGGCCAATAAAAATCTCCACCAGATTTTGGTCTTTCCCTTTGCTGAACTCATTTAACCCGGAGACGGCCCGGCGGGTATGGCAGAGAACGCTTTCGATTTGGAGCTGCAGGTACGCCGGAGTAATATAGACGTCCTCCGCCAGGTCTGCCTGCAACTGGGCCAGGGTTCTGAGCGCGGCGTTGCCGGCCGCGACAATTCCCAGATAGCGCTGTACTTTGCGCTGATATTGTTCTCTGAGGCTCAGCGGCTTGGAGGCCGGCGGCTGGGAAGGACTTCTCCGAAAAAAGCGGCGCCAAATGGACAAGGTCACACTCCAGAGGCCAGGATGTGACAGGTAATCGAAGGATTTAAGGTCCTGTTATGTTGAGACATATCATATGGAGAGGAAGTCGGCCAGAGGCTCCGGCGCTGACGGACCCGCTGGCCGACCGCTCCCCAGGGAAGTTCTTGCCGCTTCCCCCGCTCAGACTTCTTCTTTGGTAGTTTTTTCCATGTGCAGGCCGAGGCCCGCGAACAGCTGATAGATGCCGAAGCCATAAAACAGGGTGTAGAAGACATAAAATACCAGCATTACGCCGAGTAACACCGCTTTATCGCTCACTTGGTACGGCAGCGATGCCGGCGAAGTTGTAGCCGGGCTCCAAAGCCCGGGCCTGGACTTCCGTAATCGCCTTGGCCAGACTAAATTTTTTCTGTTTGGTCATGGCGGCGCCCAGCTTACTAAAAGAGGACCACCAGTTTTTCAATACCTTTTTGGGGTCATAGTGATATTGCGCCTCGAGTTTTCCACCCTGCTCGTTGAACAGGGCGTCGGAGTCATCCACCGCTTGCAGCAGAACCTTACCGAGATCGCCGCTGATTTTTAAGTTTGGCCCCGCCACCTCAGCCTGGGCTCCGGCCTGACTGTAAAGGGTCTCGGTTTCTTTGGCCTGGGCCGGGTCGGTCATTTTGATTTCCGCGGCAAACTGGGTGCCCACCATGGTTTGGGCGAGCTTGCGCATGCTGGCGATGTTATTGCTGGAGCCTTTGGCCAGGGAGTTGAAGAACTTATCCGAAAATGCCAGCCCATTTTGGCCACCGCCGAATATCGGCATGAAGATCAGAAACAGGATAACCGCAAAAACTGCCAGGAGGATTATTCCTTGAGCGAGTTTCATGGATTTCATGATTTAAGCCCCCTTCACGCCCGCTTGGCTGGGGGATTCTATCCCCCTTAATTTATTAAGGTTCTTAAAGAACATGAAGAATACCCAGAAGCCGAAACAGGCAATAATCGTAAAGAAGACGATCGTGCCGATGTGATCCAAAACCGTAGTGATCCCAGTCGGGATTGGGATAATTTCCATCTGACTCAGTTTTCTCGGCAGGGCGAAAAGCCGGTCGAGAAACCCGGCAATGATGGTAATGGCAAAGAAGCCCCGGATGTACATACCCTTAACCACATTGGTGGTCAGCGCCCCTATCTGGATTCCCAGCAGGGAGCCCAGGAGCAAGCCCATGGCCAGGGTATAAAAGATGAAGCCATAGATGGCATATTGCGTAATGGAGGCGAACCCGCCGGTATAGATAATCTGCAGGATGTCGGTGCCCACCGTGGTGAAGGACGACACGCCCAACATGTACACGAACATGGGGAAGGTCAAAAAGCCGCCGCCCACCCCCATGATGGCCGCCACCAGGCCCACGAGAGCACCGCAGATGGCGACGAAGACGCCGGAAATCCGGTTGCCGCCGGGAACCAGGTCCTCATCGAAGGTGATCATGGGGGGAATTTGGATGGATTGCAGCTTCTGAGCCAGACCGGTGGTGGTTACCAGGACGGGGGCGGCGGCTTGCTGTTCCTCGGGAGCCAGGGTCCGATGGGCCCGGCCGGCCCGCCAAAGTCTGAGAAAATCCATCACGGAGTAGATTCCCAAAAACCCCAGGAGCAAAACATAAACCAGGCTGATAAAGAGATCGCTCAAGATCGGATTAAAGTCATAAATGGCCCGGTTTAAAGTGCCGCCGACCACGACGCCGCCCGTGGAGCCGACCACAAAGGCCAGCGCCAGTTTGACTGAAACGTTACCCAACTTTCGATGGATCGCGGTTCCCATAATCGACTTGGCAAAGATATGGAAGAGGTCGGTGCCCACCGCCAGAATGCCTTTGACCCCCATACTCATCAGGGCCGGGGTGGTGACAAAGCCGCCGCCGGCGCCGATGCAGCCGGTTATCAAACCCGAGGCCAGACCGATGAGAATGGAAACCAGAAAAACCGAAGTGGAATAAAAGGCCGGGGCATAGGCCTCCTTGCCTCCCAAGACGTCGGGGGCAGCCCAGGCGGCGCCGATAACGCCGAGGATCGGCAGACAAAAAGCCAGCAAGAGCAGCAGTTTTTTCCGATTCTGGAGGATATCGAGGGAAGCCTCGATGTCCCAGCGGGCGTGGGCCTCAGCCGCCGCCTGCATCATGGTGAATAATTTAGTCCCAAACTTCATAATCGTTAAACCTCCATATAAGTGGTTTTGGTTAGGGAGGCGTCTCAAGGGTCTGGGCGCATTCGCTGCCATATCTTTACAAGTTCTATGCCGCAGGCGGGTAATTAGCTATCTATTTAAAATGATAAGAAGTTTAGATGCATGGTCGATTGTTAAGGTAGAATATCCCCTAGAAAATCCTTTTACAGTTTGTAAGGATTCCTATCCCTTGACAGAAGGAATGACTTTATCTATTTATTGACAAGCGCTTCATTCATTTTTTCCAGGTGAAATCATGACCTTTTGGCAGTGGTTGACGGCGATTTCCCAAAGCACGGCGCCAGCCGGGGAGCCTTTTGCTCCCCACTGGGCTTACGTGGCCATGGCCCTGGCGCTGCCGGCGGCCCTCGGACTCATTCTGGCCTTGATCCTGAAGGGTATTGAAAATATTTTCGGCATTAAACTCGGCGGAGGCGACGTTTAGCTTCACTCACCCTGGGTTATTCATGGCCATCACCCTCCCTATCGCCAGCTATTGGCAGAAAATCCTTAATCCTGATTTAGGCCGGCTGGCTGAGCCTATGCATGGCTGGTTTTATGCCATCCAGACCAATGGGGATCTTGCCGTCAGCCTGGCTGTCCTGCTCATCTTGGGGTTCTGTCTGGGTTTGCTAGGCGGCTTGTTCGGGGGCGCCAGCGGTTTCTTAATGGCGCCGCTGCTCAATCTCGTGGGCAACATCCCTTACAATGTGGCCGTGGGGACCGAACTTTCCATGATGGTGGGCACCGCCACCCTCGCCAATTTACGGCAACGGGGTCTGGGGTACATTGATTATAAGCTGGGAATCCTCCTTTTCCTGGGAGGGGTCATCGGCTTGGAAATAGGCGCCCAACTACTGGAGTATCTCACTTATGCCGGGGGGATCACCCTGTGGGGCCGAAAAATCAGCCTGGTGCAGCTGGTCATGACTATGGTTTACGGCGGCTTGCTGGCCTGGATCGGGAATCAGGTTTATCGGGAAGCCAGGAGCGTCCACCAGGTTGCACCCTCGGGTGGAACTCCGGGCGTTCCCCCGGGTTCCATAACCTCCCGGTTGCAGCGGGTAGCCCTGCCGCCGCTGGTATCGCTGCCGGTGTCCGGGGTGGAGGCCGTCTCTTTATGGGTGATCCTGGGGGTTGGCGCGGTGACCGGCCTGTTAACCGGATTATTGGGGGTGAGCGGCAGTTTCATCCGCATGCCGGCTTTAATTTACATACTGGGTATCCCCACCGTGATCTCCATAGACACCAATCTCTTCAATTACCTGATCCTGGCTCTATACGGGGCCTTGACTCACAGCGTCAAAGGGAATGTCGATCTCTTGCTGATGGTCATTCTTTTGGTCGCCACGGTACCCGGCTCTCAATGCGGGGTGTGGCTGCGGAAAAAATTGCCCGGCGCCCGGCTCCAGCTCTTGTTTGCCGGTATTATTTGTGCCATTATCCTAACAATGTTCTTGAAGGTGTTGAGGTAACCAGCCGCGGCCGCTTAACCAGAGGGGCCAGTGAAGGTCTCAACTCAGTAAATTCTTCACTTCTCTAACCGATACATCCCCAAAAGCAGGTCTGGAATCAGCTTGCAAAAATGTCTGGAGCATTTTTCGCACGAGTTCAGCACCTTCTGAAAGGAGCGTCAAAATGCCGGCGACTATCATAATCGTGGACGACGAACCGGATTTGTTGCTGTTGCTAAGAATTATCCTTACAGAAAACACGGATTACAAAGTGCTGACCACCAGTGACCCCCACCAGGCCATAGACTGGTGCCGGGAATATCATGCCGATATATTGATCAGTGATTTGAGAATGCCGGAGATCGGAGGCATCGAATTATTAAAGATAGTCAAAGAAATCGATCCTAACTTAGCTTTAATTATCATCACCGCCTTCGGAACGGTGGAGTCCGCGGTGGAAGCCATGCGCCATAACGCCTTTGACTATATCACCAAACCCTTCCGCAAAGAGCAGATCTTGACGACGGTGGAGAAGGCTTTGAAATGGCGGGAGGCCCAACTTCCGGCCTGACCCGCGCAAGCTGCCGCGGTTTTGGGGTAATATTTTGAAAATATTGGATTTTTTAAAAAGAAAAAAAACGCCCCCAGCCGAGGGGTGGGAAAAATTTTTAAAAAACAAACACCAGAGCTTTAAGGACCTGTTAGAAGCCAATAACGCCGCGCTCCGGGTCATGTCGCGCATGGAAGCCAAATTGGCGGGCGACTTTGTTTTCGATATGGAGTACATCCGTTCTCGCAGTGAGATAGTTTTGCATGCCAGTCAGACCCTGGTTGAGCAGTTAAATGCCCTGGGGGACAATCGTTATGCTGAATTGCACCCCGTTTTGGAAAATATCCAAACCAGGATACAGGATGAAATTCAGGCCGGCACAACCTCCGGTGAGAAAATACCGCTGGTGCTCCCCTTAAGCCGGGTTGACCGGAGGCTGCTGATGGCCGTGGGCGGGAAAAATGCCAACCTGGGGGAGATCAAAAACCGCTTGAGCCTGCCGACCCCGGATGGGTTTGTGCTAACTACCGAGGCCTACCATCTGGTTCTGGCCGAAAATCAATTAGCCGAACGGGTAGGCCGGATTCTCGAAAAAGTGGAGGTAAACGATGTCGCGCCGTTGATGGACCAAAGCCGGCTGCTGCGGGAATTGGTCCTCGCGGCGCAAATCCCGGCGCAACTCTCCGCGGCAGTGCATGAACAATATCTCCATTTAGCGGAGAGACTGGGTTACGAACCTCAACTGGCCTTGCGAAGCAGCGGTTTATATGAAGACCAGGAACTTTCCTTTGCCGGGCAGTTCCTGACGGTTTTAAATGTAGCGGTCGCCGATTTCTTCCCCAATTATCTCAAGGTCCTGGCAAGTCAATTCTCGCCTTCCGCACTGGTGTATCTGCACGAGAAAGGGTTGATCCGCCAGGAGTTGGCCATGAGTGTGGGGTGTCTGGCAATGGTGCCGGCCCGGGCCAGCGGCGTCCTGTTTACGGTCGATCCCCTGGGGGGCCGCGCCGAAGCCATGGTCCTTGACGCCGCCTGGGGTTTGGGGCCCTCCGTGGTGGAAGGCGCCGTGACCCCGGACCACTATGCCCTGGCCAAAAAACCGGAAATTAAGATTTTAGAGCGGCGCCTCGGCAACAAACCCACCCGTCTGATCGCGGCCCTGGATAAAAGGGGGCTTACCTCGGAAGCGGTGCCGGCCGCGGACCATTCCCAACCGGCCCTGACCACGGAGGAACTGCTGCAGCTGGGACGCTATGGGGTGCAACTGGAAGAACATTTCGGAGGGCCCCAGGATATTGAATTTGCGGTGGATTCGGAGGGACGGTTACTGCTCCTGCAATCCCGCCCCTTAACGTTGCTGAAGCCCGAAGGCGAACCCGAGCTGCCGCCGGAAATTCAGGAGCGCCACCCCGTCTTGATTGACCACGGCAGCGCGGCCTGCTTCGGCGTGGCCGCCGGCCCGGTATTCATCATCCGCCAGGATGAAGATCTGGCCCGGTTTCCCCCAGGCGCGGTGCTGGTGGCCCGCCACACTTCCTCCCGCTATGGCGTGGTGCTCCATAAAGCGTCCGCCTTGGTCGTGGACATTGGCAGCGCCACTTCACATCTGGCCATCCTGGCCCGGGAATTTAAAGTCCCATCTCTGGTGGATACGCAAAAGGCCACCCAGGTCCTGCAAAACGGGCAGGAAGTCACGATAGACGCCGATCACCTGCGGGTGTACCAGGGGCGGGTAGAATCACTGCTGGCCGCCAAAAGAGAAAAACCTTCCCTGCTGGCGGAAACCCCGATCTACGCCACCCTGCGCCGGGTCTTGCGCTGGATCACCCCGCTTAATTTAACCGATCCGACCTTGAGTAACTTTACACCGGCATCCTGCAAGACCCTCCACGACATCGCCCGCTTCGCCCACCAGATGGCCATAAACGAGATGTTTGATCTGGGGGAACGCGTCGGCCGGGACCAGGTGAACATGGTCCAACTCAAGACCACCATCCCCTTGAATCTCCATTTGATTGATCTGGGAGGCGGCATTGACGCAGACCGGCGGGCCAAGTTCGTTTCTCCCGACGCCATTACCTCCATCCCCATGAAGGCCCTGTGGCGAGGGATCAGCTATCCCGGGATTTCGTGGGCCGGACCCATCCCCATCGATATGAGGGGACTTTATTCCGTAGTCTCCCGTTCCCTAACCGCCCCCATGCCCGACTTCTGGGCCCGGACCTTAGCCATTGTTTCCCGGAACTATCTCAATTACAACTCCCGCCTGGGCTATCACTTTGCCACCCTGAACGCCTTTATCAGCGAGGTGCGCAACGATAACTACATCAGTTTCCGGTTCCAGGGCGGCGCCGCGGACCAGGCCCGGCGAGGGCTCCGCGCCCAATTTCTGGGCGCGGTTATGGCCCGGCTCGATTTCGAGGTGGAAGTCACCGGAGACCTGGTGGTCGCCAAGCTTTGGAAGTATCCCCGTCCCCTCATGGAAGAAAAACTCGACCTGGTGGGCCGGCTCATGGGCTGCGCCCGCCAGCGGGATATGGTCATGGCGGATGGTACGCAGGTTGACTGGTACGTAGAGGCTTTCCTGGCAGAAAACTACCAGTTCGCAGGTGAACCCCGCGCCCACCCCACCCCATGACTCATCGAGGGGTTCGCCTTATCCGTGGTGTCAGCGCGAATGAACCAGGCCCCGGTAGCGGTCCGCGGATTTTAGGTCACGGTCAGGGAAGAAGTCGTCCGGCGGCGCGGGAGTCTCTGGGAGTTTGCTTGCCGGATGCCCCGGATTAAGCTAAAATTTAAGGATAAACTGCAATTTACCCCGGCGATGGACCACTTGGTCCGGTTGCCGCCTGACACCTGAGGATGACGGCCACATGCGGCGCTTCCCCTTCCTCATCACCCGGCACGCCCTGGCCCTGCTGCTGGCGCTGAACGTGGCCCTCCTGGGGATCAGCATCTACCTGGGGCTCATGAGCGCCAAACAGATGCTGGAAATCGTCAAGGAAGACTTCAACCAGCAGCAATTGGTGCTGGCCCGGCACACCGCCAGCCTCCTGGAACAGGACATCAACTTCCTGAAGCGGGAGTTGAACACCCTTAACTACTCCCCTGCCATTCAGTACCTGGAGCCCCTCACCTGGGCCAACCGCATGCGGGCCACCCTGGCCAGCGTCCGGGAGGAAGGGGTGGTGGAGATTTTCCGCATCGACGCCAAGGACCGCCGGGCCTACCTGGTGGACGGCCGGGGTCTGGATCATATCATCAGCGGCTCTTTCCAGGACGCCCCTTACCTGGATTGGGCCGCCAACCCGGAAAACCGGGGCCGGGTCTACGTAGGCCCGGTGTCCACCCAGGTCGCCGATTATGGGGGGCGCCTCATCGCGGTAATGGCCGTGCCCACCTATGAGGTATCGGTGGACGAGAACCATCCCCACCCCGCCGGGGTCTTCGCCGGGGTTCTGGTCTTTTATATTGACGCCCAGCGCCTGGCCGACAAGTTTACCCGGCAGATCAGGAGCGGCAAGACCGGCTATGCCTGGGTCATGGACAACCAGGGGACTTTTTTGAGCCATCCGGAGCCCGACTTCGTCGGCAAAAACGCCTTCACCGTCCGCAAGCAACGGGCGCCGGCCATCTCCTTTGACGCCATCAACCGGATCCAGAAGGAGAAGATGCTGCAGGGCCAGGAGGGCTGGGGCACCTACATCTCCGGCTGGCATCGCGGTCTCACCGGCGAGATCCGGAAGCTCATCGCCTATGCGCCGGTGAGACTGGCAGACCCGGCCTTGGGGCCAACCGCCAACCCGGCGCCCATCTGGTCGGTGGCGGTGGTGGCCCCGGCCAGCGAAGTGGAGGGCGTGGTCCATTCTCTCTATCTGCGCCAGTTCTTCATGCAGGTGCTTATCGGCCTGTTGGTCATCTCCAGCGCCATCGTCATGTTGAACTTCCGTTATGAGCGGCAATTTTCCGAAAACCTGGAGCAGGAGGTCAGCCGCCAGAAAGAGAAATTGCAGAAGTCCGAGGCCCGCTACCAGGGCCTGGTGGAAAATGCCGCCGACCTCATCTACACCGTGGACGAACAGGGCCGGATCCTCTCCATCAACCGCTACGCCGCCAACCTCTTCGCCACCGCCCTGGCCGAGGCCCCCGGAAGACCGGCTCCCGGAGCGGTGGAGGGCCGTGCCGAAGACTTCCTGGGCCGCACCCTCTACGAGGTCTTTGCCCAAAAATCCGCAGACTTCCAGATGGAATGGCTGCGGGAAACGAAAGCGACCGGCCGGAGCCAGGAGCCTGCGCCACCAGGTGACCATCGGCCCGCGGGAGTTCTGGTTTTCCACCAACATCGTGGGGATCAGGGACGAACAGGGGCAGATCTTCGCCTTCGAGATCATCTCCCGAAACATCACCGGCCGCAAATCCATGGAAGACCGTTTGATCAACATGGAGAAGCTGGCCTCCATCGGCACCCTGGCCGCCGGGGTGGCCCATGAAATCAACAATCCCATGACCGTGATCCTCGGGTTTACCGAGCACCTGCTGGAGCAGACCGAGGAGCTGCCCGCGATCCACGAAACCCTGAAGGTCATCGAGGAGGAGGGCCTGCGCTGCAAGAAGATCGTGGAGAATCTCCTCACCTTTGCCCGGGCCCCGGAGCGCACCGAGAACGCCGCGGACCTCAACCGGCTCCTGGAAAAGACCCTGGCGGTGGTGAAAAACACCCTGCTGACCAAAAAGATTCGCCTGGAATCCCACTTCGGCCCCGAACCTGCCCAGTGCCGAGGGCGACCCCCAGGAACTGCAACAGGTTTTCATCAACCTGATCAACAACGCCCGGGACGCCATGAAGGGCGGGGGGGTGCTGAAGGTGGAGACCAAGCCGGCCCCGGACGGCAAACGGGTGGCCATCGAATTCAGCGATACCGGCAACGGCATCCCCCGGGAGGCCCAGGCCAAGATCTTCGACCCCTTCTTCACCACCAAGAAGACCGGCGAAGGCACCGGCCTGGGCCTGTCCATGAGCCACGGCATCATCACCAAATTCGGCGGCAACATCATCTTCACCACCTTCCCGGCGGATGAATATCCCGAAAAACATGGCACCACCTTTACCGTTTACCTGCCCATCGCCCCGAGGCCAGGAAGCCGGGGAGGGACCGCCAGCAAGCAGAAACGGGAAAGAGAGTAGCGGCAGCAGCCATATCATGAAGTTAAGGCCCCAACCCTCCAGGAGGACGATATGCCGGAACGGATACTTGGTGGTGGACGATGAACCCAATATGCTCAGATTATTGAAGACTATCCTGATGGATAAGACCGGCTATGAGGTGACCACGACCAATAACCCCCTGGAGGTGAGCAAATTGCTCCAGGAGGACCATTACGACCTGGTGATCACCGACCTGAAAATGCCCCTGGTGGACGGCATGGACCTCATCGAGATCATCAAGAAAATCGACGCCGCCATGCCCATCATCATGATCACCGCCTACGGCACCATTGAGACCGCGGAGGAGGCCGTCCAGAAAGGGGCCTACGATTTCATCACCAAGCCCTTCCGCAAGGAGACCATCCTCATCACCATCCGGCGGGCCCTGGAGTGGAAGCGGATGCAAGAGGAACTGGCGGCGTTGAAGAAACAGTAGCAGTAGCAGTTGCGACAGTTGCAGTAGGGAGTTGCCAATGGCTCAGTCATTCGGGATTTAGTAGTCTGGATAAGGCCATGGAACTGGTCATGGAGATTTACCGATGACCCAGGCTTTTCCGAAAGAGGAAATTTTCGGCCTCCTAGTCAATTAAGGCGGTCGGCGGTGTCGATCCCGAGTAACATTGCTGAAGGGCAAGGACGGTAACCAGAGGAGAATTTCGGTTTTCTTAGGAAACGCCAGAGGGTCACTTTCAGAACTGGAAACCCAAACTGATGCTCGGAAACTGAATTATCTTAATGAATCCGATGCAGACGGATTAATGGAGCGTACTCTAGGTGGTCGGATATTAAATGGCCTGATAGGTTCGATGAAAAAACCATGATCAGCTTATTCCTAACAACTGACTACTGGCTAAGCTGCGACGTTTAAATTCCTCGCGCTCCTTGCGAGGAGCAGTTCGGCCATTTCCGCCGCCTGTTGACGGAAACAACCAGGCCCTGGAAACCATGGCGGATATGGAGGAAAAGCTCTCCGGCGAATACCTCTTCGACATCCGGCTACCTAGACCCAGGTGCGCATGCTGGGCAGCGTCTGGGGGGTGGTGACCGAGCTCGATCTAATGCTCGACGGAAACCGCTATCGGAATTGACCTCCGTTTACCAGCGGCTGGCGGAGGAGATCTGGCCGGAGCTGGAGGCGGTCCCCAGCATCCCGGAAACCCCTTATATCCTGCCCTTATCGGCCCTGAACCGGGAACTGGCGCCCGCGGTGGGCGGCAAGATGGCCAACCTGGGGGAGATCGGCAACCGCATCGGCCTGCCGGTGCCCCAGGGATTTGCCATCACCGCCACGGCCTACAAGCGCTTTCTGGAGGGGGCCCAGCCTCGCCGGCGAACTTGGAGGCCAGGCTCTCCCAGGCCAACATCCAAGACCTGGAAAGCCTGGAGACCATCAGCCTGGAGATCCAGGAGCTGATTCGCCAGGCGCCCCTGCCCCCGGACCTGGAGGAGGCCATGGCCAGGCGGGCCAAAACCTGCCGACCCCCTGGCTGGCGGTGCGCTCCAGCGCCGTGGGGGAGGACACCGAATTCTCCTTTGCCGGCCAGTTCGCCACCCTCCTCAACGTCGACGCCGCCGGGCTGCCGGAACACTACAAGCGAGATCGTCGCCAGCAAGTTCACCTCCCGGGCCATCTTCTACTGGAAATACCAGCAATTCTCCGTCTCGGAACTTCCCATGGCGGTGGGCGTCCTGGCCATGGTG
The DNA here is from genome assembly GCA_963808395.1 of uncultured delta proteobacterium. Classification (GTDB taxonomy): domain Bacteria; phylum Desulfobacterota; class Desulfobaccia; order Desulfobaccales; family 0-14-0-80-60-11; genus JAPLJC01. The sequence goes on from CAWEFJ010000031.1 coordinate 105,116, forward strand.
CCGGCCCGGGCCAGCGGGGTGATGTTTTCCCTGGACCCCCAGGCCCCGGAAGACGGACCGCGTCTTAATCAGCTCGGTCTGGGGCCTGGGCCAGTACGCGGTGGACGGCGCCATCTCCCCGGACCTTTACGTGGTGAGCCGCCAGGAGGCCTACCCCATCAAAGAGCGGCGGGTGACGCGAAAAGCCCGCGGCCCTGGTCTGCCAGCCCGGAGGCGGGGTGGCGGAAGTGGCCCTGCCTGCGAAACAGGGCAGCTCCCCTTCCCTCACCGACTCCAGGCCCGGACCCTGGCGGAGATCGCCCTGGCCCTGGAGGAGCATTTCGGCGGGCCCCAGGACATCGAATGGACCGTGGGCGAGGCGGGCAACCTCGTGATCCTCCAGTCCCGGCCCCTCAGGGTGAGCACCCCGGCCTTTGCCGCCGCCCCCCGGGAGCGCCCGGCGGAACCGGCGGCGCCGCCGCTCCTCAGCTTCGGCGTCCGGGCGGTGGGCGGCGCCGTGGCCGGCCGGGTCCACCTCTTCCTCCACGATGAAGATGTGGCCGACATTCCCCCCGGGCGCCGTGGTGGTGGCCCGCCAGCCTTCGGCCCGCCTGGTCCTGGCCATGGACCGCATCGCCGCCATCATCACCGAAGTGGGCAGCCCCACGGACCATATGACCATCCTGGCCCGGGAATTCCGCATCCCCACCCTGGTGGACGTGGGCGGCGCCACCCAGGTGCTCCGCCCCGGCCAGATGGTCACCGTGGACGCCGACGCGGCCCTGGTCTATCCCGGCATCGTCACCGAGTTGCTGGAGCGCCAGCCAGAGACCACCGAAGAACGGCGCAGCGCCCCGGTCTTCCTGAAATTGCGCCGCATCCTGAAGTGACCGACCCCGCTTAATCTCCTCGACCCGGAGAGCCCGGATTTTCTGGCCGGCAACTGCCGGACCCTGCACGACCTCACCCGCTTCTGCCACGAAAAGGCCATGGACGCCATGTTCATCCCGGACATGGAGCGGGCCCTGGATTCGAACCACGTCAGCCGCCTGAACACCGATCTGCCCCTCAACCTGTTCATCCTGGACCTGGGCGGCGGCCTGAAGGTCACGCGGCCAGGACGCAGGTGACCGAAGACGACATCGTCAGCCGGCCCTTCAAGGCCCTGCTCCGGGGCTTCCACCACCCCGGGGTGAGCTGGGCCGGCCAGGTGGCCCCGGACCTCAAGGGCTTCATCTCGGTCTTCGCCAACACCATGTACGATACCGCCAAGGCGGAGCGGGGCCTGGGGGGCAAGAGCTTCGCCATCGTCACCGAGTCCTACCTCAATTTCAACTCCCGCATCGGCTACCACTTCGGCATCGTGGACGCCTTCATCTCCGAAGAGAGCAACGACAACTACATCAGCTTCCAGTTCAAGGGCGGGGCCGCCGCCATCGACCGCCGGGAGCGCCGGGCCCGCCTGGTCAAGCAGCTCCTGGACGACCTGGGCTTCAAGGCCCAGACCAAGGGCGACCTGGTCCAGGGCCGCCTGGTCAAGCTCTCCCTCCTGGAAACCGAAGCAGACCCTGGAACTGGCCGGACTGCTCATCGCCTTCTGCCGCCAACTCGACCTGGCCCTGTCCTCCGACGCCGTCATGGAACGCTGCCTTCACGCCTTCAAAACGGAAGACTACAGCCTCTCGTGCCTGCGGCCGGAGGAGGCCGCGGGTTAAAGACGGTTTTCGATTTTCGGCCAAAAGCCCAGAAGCCCGGTCCCCGGTGAGGGCCGGCCACCAAATTTTCTTAAGAAAATCATTAAATTGAAATTATGCTGCCGTCGGGCTAAGATTGCCCCAGGCGCGGTTTTCCTTTATACTGATCCCTGGAAATCATTACTTTCGGGAAGGCTTCAGACATGCCCTTTTTTCGGAAGAGTGAAGAGGAGCGCCCCCCCAAGGCAGCCTCAGGAGTTGCTGGAGCTGAGGGCCGCGGTGGAGAAGGCCATGTTGCCCGAGGCCGTGGCCGCCGCGGCGCTGAAGGAGCTGGAAAGGCTGGAGAAGACCGACCCGGCGGTGGCGGAATATAACCTCGGCCTCAATTACCTGGACTTCCTGATCTCCCTGCCCTGGAACCGGGTCACCGAAGACAATCTGGACCTGAAACGAGCCGAACGCCTCCTGGAGTCCCAACTCTATGGGCTGAAGCAGGTCAAGGAGCGCATCCTGGAATACCTGGCGATGCGCACCCTCTGCAGCCTCCAGGCCTCCCAGGTGCTGGTGGTGGACGACGAAGAGATCGCCCGCACCAATCTCGGGTACATCCTGCGGAAGGAAGGGCACCAGGTGGCCACCGCGGCCAACGGCCTGGAAGCCCTGGAAAAGGTGAAGGCCCAGGAGTTCGACATCATCCTCACCGACCTGAAGATGGAGAAGATGGACGGCATCCAGCTCCTGGAATCGGTGAAGCAGGTGTCGCCGCACACTGAGATCATCATGGTCACCGGCTACCCCTCGGTGGGCACCGCGGTGGACGCCCTGAAGAAGGGGGCGGCCCATTATCTCTCCAAGCCCATCAAATTGGAAGAGCTGCGCGCCACGGTGCGGGACATCGTCGAAAAGAAAAGACATCTGCAGATGAGCCGGGGGCGCCCCCTCTGCTTCGTTGGCCCCCCGGGCACCGGCAAGACCTCCTGCGGCCGCGCCATCGCCGAGGCCCTGGAACGCAAGTTCGTGCGCCTGTCCCTGGCGGGACTACAGGACGAAGCGGAGCTCCGGGGCCAGCGGCGCACCTCCGCCGGGGCCAGGTCCGGACGCATCATCAATGAATTGAAGCGCCTGGAGGTCCGCAACCCCGTCTTCATGCTGGATGAAATCGACAAGATCGGCCAGGATTTTCGGGGCGACCCGGTCTCGGTCCTTCTGGAAATCCTGGAGCCGGAGCAAAACGGCCACTTCGTGGACCATTACCTGGAGGTGCCCTTCGACCTCTCCGGGGCCATGTTCATCACCACCGCCAACGTGGTGGAGAAGCTGCCGGCGCCCCTGCTGGACTGCCTGGAAGTCATCCATTTCCCCGGCTACACCGAGAACGAAAAGCTCAACATCGCCCGGCAATACCTGATCCCCCAGCAGTTGCGGGAACATGCCCTGCACCAATTGGGCCTGGGGTTCAGCGACGACGGCATCACCAAGATCATCCGGGATTATACCCGGGAGGCGGGCCTGCGGAACCTGGAGCGGGAGATCGCCGCCATCTGCCGCAAGCTGGCCCGCATCTGTTTGCAAGACAAGGGGAAATCCTGCGCCCTCACCGTGGACCAGGCCATGGTGGAAGAATTTCTGGGGCCCCGGAAATTCGTCCAGGAAGTGGCCGAGGCGGGCAACCAGGTCGGGGTGGCCGCCGGGCTGGTATGGACCGAATTCGGCGGGGAGCTCATCTTCGTGGAAGCCTCTCGCATGAGCGGGAATAAGCAACTGATTTTAACCGGCTCCTTGGGGAGCGTCCTTAAGGACTCGGCCCAAACCGCCCTGAGCTACCTCCGCAGCCACGCCGGGCAGTTCGGCCTGAACCCCGATTTTTTCAGCGACAGTGATATCCACATCCACCTGCCCGCCGGCGCCATCCCCAAGGAAGGCCCCGCAGCCGGGCTGACCATCGCCTTCGCCCTGCTGTCGCTCCTCAGCGGCCGGGCGGCCCGCCGGGACGTGGCCTTGAGCGGCGAACTGACCCTCTCCGGACGCCTCCTGCCGGTGAGCGGCATCCGGGAAAAGATCCTGGCGGCCCAGCAGGCCGGGGTCGCGGGTGGTGGTCTTCCCCAAGCAGAATGAAGCGGATCTTGCCGACCTGGAAGCCGAGGTGAAGGAAGGGTTGGAGATCGTCCTGGCCGATAACCTGGAAACCCTGGTGGATCTGGTGCTGCTGCCGAAGTGAAGGGCCGGGGGAAAAGGGAAAAGGGTTAAAAGGGAAAAAGGGCAAAATGGCTAACTGCTGCGGACACTTAGGCCCAATCTAGCAAATCATTGGTAGCACAGGCATCTCGCCGGTGTGAATCATCTGCGCCCCGTAGGGGCGACCCGCGGGGTCGCCCCATTATTTGGCTCACCCAATCCTTCCCCCTCATCCCTTAAGTAAAAGAAAAGCCGGGACAAGGGCTTCTCCCCTTTCCCCTCATCCCCTCGTACAATTCCTGGGCAAAAATTACCGGGCCAAAAAGATATTCTTGACAGCTTGTGAGAAATTTAACATACTAGCTTCCATCTTTGACCGGGAGGGAGCAGGCGGCATGGAGATCTATCTTCCCATAGCAGGCATGAGCATTAATATTTTCCTGGTCCTGGGGATCGGCGGCCTGGTGGGCTTTCTCTCCGGGCTCTTCGGGGTGGGGGGCGGTTTCCTGCTGACCCCGCTGCTGATGATGATCGGCATCCCCCCGGCGGTGGCCGCGGCCTCCGACTCCAACCAGATCGTGGCCGGGGCCAGTTCCGGGGCCTTCGCCCACTGGCGCCTGGGCAACGTGGACTTTAAGATGGGCTTGATCATCCTGGCCGGGGGCCTCGCCGGCGGCACCCTCGGGGTGCAGTTGGTCAAGGTGCTTGCGGGCCATGGGCAACTTCGAATTCGTCATGAAGCTGGTGTATGTGCTCATGCTGGGGCTGGTGGGCGGCGCCATGTTCATCGAGTCCTGGCGCACCATCAGGCGCAGCCGCAGCGGCGCCGCGGCGGCCGAGGGGATGGCGGGCCCCACGCCGTCGGGCCGCATCCTGGATAGACTGCCCCTGAAGATGCACTTCCACCGTTCCGGTTTGCACACCTCCGCCATCTTCCCCTTCGGCATCGGCGCCACCGTGGGGGTCATGGCGGCCTTGCTGGGCGTGGGCGGCGGCTTCATCATGGTGCCGGCCATGATCTATATCATCGGCATGCCCACCATCGCCGCCATCGGCACTGACCTGTTCCAGATCGTCCTCACTTCCGCCAACGTCACCTTGCAGCAGGCCATGGTCAACAAGACCGTGGATCTGCTGCTGGCCTTGATCCTCCTGGGCGGCTCCACCATCGGCGCCCAGTTCGGGGCCATCGCCGGCAGACGCCTCAAAGGGGAGCAGATTCGCATCTTGCTGGCCATCATCGTCCTGGTCCTGACCGTAAAAATGTTCCTGGATTTGGTCCTCACCCCCAGCGACCTGGTGAGCCTGGCCACGGGCGGAGGGGGGCACTAAGATGAAACGGCTCATGCTTTGCTTAGTGGTTCTCTTTCTGGCCGGCGGCAGCCCGGGGGCGGCCCTGGCCGTCACCCCCGGGGCCCAGGAGAAGGTGGCCACCGCGGCCTCCAAAAACCTCATCGAAATCGGCCTCTCCTACCAGGGGGATCAGATTTACTTTTTCGGAGTCAGCCCCGTCAAGGACTGCGACCTCATCATTCGGCTCACCGCGGAAAAGAGCGAGGAGGTCAAACTCTCGGTCAAGGGCCGGGTGGGGCCTTTCTGGATGACGGTGAAGCAGTACCAAGTCAGCCACGCCCCCTTCATCTACAAGATTCACAGCACCAAGCCGGTGGAGCAGATCGTCTCCCCGGAAACCGCCCAGGAACTGGGACTGGGGTATGGGGCGGTGCAGAAACAGATGAAGCTGCACCTCATCCGGGGCGAGGCCGCGGCCGCTGATGCGGACCGGGTCTTCAAGGGGCTGGTAAAGATCAAGGAAGAGGCCAACCTCTATAACATCGTCGCCGATCCCCAGCGCCTGGAGGTTGCCGAAGGCCGGCTCTTCAAACACTATTTTCGCTTTCCCCCCGCAGCCACCGAGGGCCGCTACGTGGTGGAGTCCTTTGCCTTCCTGCAAGGGCAACAGGTGGGGTACGGCAGGGACGTCATCCAGATCAAAAAGGTGGGCCTGGAGAGCTGGCTGACCTCGGTCTCCCAGAACCAACCGTTGCTCTTCGGCCTCATGGCGGTGTTCATCGCCTTAGCCGCCGGCCTGCTGGTGGGCATGATCTTCAAGAAAGGAGGGCATTGATGGCCGAAGCAAAAGGCAAGCCCATTGTCGCGGCGGTGGACGGCTCCGCTCCGGGTTGGGAGGCCATGGAAACGGCCCTCTATCTGGCGCACCTCCTGAACCGGCCGGTATATGTCCTGACGGTCATTCAGCGCCGCAAGGCCGGCTATTTCGCCTTCATCGACCGCCATCTGGAAGAGGAGCAGCACACCTACGGGCAGAAAGTCCTGGAGGAGGCCGGCCAGCGGGGGCAAAAGGCCGGGGTGGAGGTGCGTCCCCACCTGCTGGAAGGGGAAAAGGACGTCTCCGAGGCTATCCTCTCTTTCCTGGAAAAGGCTGGACCGGTGAAGTTCCTGGTCCTGGGCAGCCACGGCCACGGCTTCGTCAGCCGGCACATCATCGGCTCGGTCACCGAACGGGTAATCCGGGAGGTGGCCCACCGGGGCCTGCCGGTGCCGGTGTTGGTGGTGCCGGCCTCCGAGGCGGCGGAGGCCCAGGCCAGGGGGTGAGGCGGGTTGCGGGTTGCGGTTTATGGCAAGCGGGGGCGGACCTGTTGGTCCGCCTTTGCTTTTCCGGGCGGCTTAAACTAAGCCGCGGTTATCACTGGCCTCAGCAGCCGCCTTTAAAATAGATAGAGCGCCACCAAAGCGACCAACATGAGGATGAACCAGATCATCTTATTTCCTCCTTGCGGCCCGATGCAGGCGAGAGTGCGCCGGGACCCTATTTTGCCCCTTCCAGATGCCGCTTCAGCTCCCGGTTCTGACGCTGCATCTCCCGCCAGCGCATGGCCTTGTCGATGGCCAGCAGGATCTGCTCCTTGCGGAAGGGCTTGGTGAGGTAATCGAAGGCGCCTTTGGCCATGGCCTCCTCGGCCAACTCTAAAGAGCCGTAGGCGGTGATGACCAGCACCAGGGCGTCTTCATCCCGCCGTCTGGCCAGGGCCAGGAGTTCCAGGCCGTCCATGCCGGGCATCTTCAGGTCGGTGAGCACCAGGTCGAAGGTCTCCTTTTCCAGGAGCCCGGCGGCTTCCAGGGGGTTGTTGGTGGTCACCACCCGATGGTCGGAATAGCCCTCGACGATCATCTTCAGCAAGGCCAGCATGTCCAGTTCGTCATCGACGGCCAGAATACGTCCCATTGCTGGTGAACCTCCTCAGTTGGCCGACCACCTCTCGCCTGCCGCAGGAAGGCAGCCTTCATAAATTATAATGTATCGGGACGCGGGTCTCAAGGCAAAAGCCGCCGGGCCGCCCCCGGGCCTCAGCTTCACCCGGGTGGCCCGGCTGCTGCCTGGGAGGAGATGGGGCTGCTTGCCGCCGCCCCTGGGGAGCTCAGCCACCCTGGCGAATCCCCGAATCCCTTCAACTTGAATAATTATTGACATTTTCGGGGTTTTGGGCTTACATGGCCCTGTGCCAACCGTATCCCGGTATCGAATCCGGCGCCGGAGGTGAATTATGCCCCAATGTCCCCACTGCCAGGCGGCGTATGAAGAAGGCCAGCGTTATTGCAATAACTGCGGCAGTTTTTTGATGCATCCGGAGGAAGGGGACACCTTCTGCCCCCAATGCGGGGTGCGGGTTTCGCCCGGCCAGCAGTACTGCCACGAATGCGACGCGCCCCTCCTCCCGGGGGTGACGGCGCCGGCCGGCGAGGCCTCTCCGCCCGGGCCGGCTGCCGGCGCCGGGCCCCCCGCCGGCGCCCCAAAGTCTGCCGCCCTGGGTCATGCGGCGCCCTGGCCGGGGCCGGGATCATCATCATCCTGCTGCTGATCGTGATCTTCAGCCGGACCGGCACCACCCCGGCGCCTCCGGCGGCGGAATCCCCGGCGCCTCCAGCTCTGGCAACGCCCGGCGCGCCGGCCCAAGACCTGAACGACCAACTGGAAGCCGTGCTGTCAACCTTGCGCAATGCCCAAATGCAAAAGAATATCAACGCCTTCATGAGCGTGTATTCCCAAACCTTTCCCACCTACGATCTGAAGCGCCAGGAGACCCTGAAATACTGGGAGAATTACGATTTCACCAACCTGGTGTTCACGGTGGATAAAGTCCAGGCCATCGATGCCGACCATGCCCTGGCCTCGGTCATCTGGTACCTGGACGCCCGGAACCGCGAGACCAAGGAGCTTTCCAGCGGCACCCAGAGATTTCAGGTTAAATTCGTCAAAGAGAAGGGAAACTGGCGCATCATCGATCTCAAAGAGGAGCAATAAGGGAGGAGAATCATGAAATTACGGCTCGTTAGCGGCCCGCTGCTGTTAGGGTTGATCCTCGCCCTGGTGAGCGCCTGTCAGGAGCCCGGTACTACTCGGAGCCCCCCGGCCCCGAGCCCGAGGCCTACATGCCCGTCAGCCCCGGACCGCCTTATTTTTATGTGACGGTGGACGGCCTTGCCCTCCGGGCCGGACCCAGCACCAGCAACCCCATCCTCACCACCCTGAGATTCAACCAGCAGGTGGAGATGATGGGCACGAGTGACGGCGGCTGGTTCCAGGTGCGGGACCCGGGCACCGGTACGGTCGGCTGGGCGGCCTCCCGCTATCTGCAATCCTTCCCCGGGAACTACCCCAGGCCGGTCCCCAGGAGACGGCCTGCGGCCACGAAGGAGAAGGGCGAACCGGCGCAGGAAGAGCAGGCCCCGGCACCGGCGCCGGCACCGACACCGGCCCCGGCCCACCCCAAGGTTATGTAGGCTTGCAAGTCGGCTGAGAATCCTGGAGGGACGCGGCAACCACGTGTCCCTCCTATTATTTGATATAATCAACTCGAGTTTCGCACCCCTGAATTCGGTACCCAGGCGGGACCCCAGGTACCTGGACTTGGTAGCGTAGGGCCCTGGCCTGGGTAGGCAGTTATTCACGGAAGCACAAGGGGTTCCAGCTTTATCCCCTGTCCCCCTGGAGTGGAACAGGGCAAGGATGATGGGGAAATTAATCTCTTTTCGGCTCCCATTTGACCTGCCCTCCAAAAACTGATCCACAAGTTTCCCCAATCCTAACTTAATACTTGGTACAACTACTGGGGGCAGGTCAGACAGCTTAGTTATATTTCCGCACTTCAGCACCCGGGGTTTGGCGTGCTGATCTGCTCATCGTAGATGGGTCCCCTGGCTATTGACATATTTCATAATTATCTTGACAGCATTATCAGGTTTGCTCTAAGAAATATCCGATTCACGGACCGCAAGGATTTGCGGCGGGGTAAAGCCAAGGCAGGGCGTCAGGATAAAGCAGGGCCACTGCCACCAGCAACCTTTCAAGCACGCTAAGTGCAGCAGCTATCTGCCCAGCATCTTTTCAAAAGGAGGATAAAATGAAAGGTAAGCTCATTTTCAAGCTGGGGGCACTCTCCACCATCTTGAGCTTTCTGCTGGTGGTCCCCGCCCTGGGTCAGACGGATGAGGAGCTGGGGAAACAGCTCAAGGAATATAAAGCGCAGACTTTCGAGCAATTGAAATTTACCCCGGATCAAGAAAAGTCACTTTTGGCGGTGGAAGATAAGTATTCGGCAATGCGCGGAGAAATCGTCGACAGCTCGAAGAAGGCTTGGGATGATTTGCAGGCCGCGTTAGCCGCGGCCAAGCCTGACGAGGCGAAGGTCAAGGGGCGGTAAGCGCCTACTTGGCCGCGCAGGCTAAGTTGTTTACTTCTTTTAGGAGTGAGATGGACGAGGAATTGGCCCAAATGAGCCCGGTCCAGCAAGGCAAGTATCTGGTTGCCATGGAGAAATGGCGCCAGCAATGTATGCCAAAAGTATGTATACCAATTACTAAATAGAATCATAGGGAACTCTATCAAAGGACCAGAAGGAATCAATTATTTAACCTTACGGGAACGCCTGTCTGCCGAGATCGAGACAGTGAGAGGAAGCCATGGCAGAAGCTAAAAGTGAGGTCCTCCGTGAAATCCTGGAGGAAATCCGCCAGGAAAAGAAGAGGCGGGTAGCATTCCCGTTCTGGGGCAACTGGCGCAACTGGCGCAACTGGCGCAACTGGCGCAACTGGCACAACTGGTTCAACTGGTGGACGTGATATTAGAGCCTATTGCAAAACTTGTCTTAGGCGGTAAATACGTTTCTCACCCATTTAACGGTTGGGATACGGAGATTTGAAGCGCCCCTTTCCTAAAGGGGGATTTAGGGGGATTGGCAAGCTATTATCTAATCCCCCCATACCCCCCTTTAGAAAGGGGTAATTATTTATAACTTAACCCCTCTGGATGATTCAAGTTGACGTCGAAATTCGGTTTTGAAATGACTTCTCGTCGTTCAGTATTTTGATCACGCAAATCACCTGGCATTAGGCTTTCCAAAACTGTAGAATACGTCCAGTGCCTCACATTCCTTTTCATTCCCATGGTGGAAAATCTCTCTCCCATACAACCATACGGTCCCGATTGTGAAAAACAGCTGCCGGTGGTGCCCCAAATCCAGGTAACCCGGAACTGCAACCTGGCGTGTGGGTATTGCTTCCAGGAGCATTCCGGGGGGATTATCGACCTCTCCACGGTTGAGACGATTCTGCGCCGCGTCATCGCCCATAATCTGACCGTTGATCCTCTCACCAAGGTAATGCAGATCTACTGGCACGGCGGTGAGCCCCTCCTGGCGGGCCTCGATTTTTTTCGCGCCATCATCCGCCTCGAGGCTCAGTATCCCGAGCTTTCTTTTGAAAACCGGATTCAGACCAACGGGACCCTCATGAGCGATGATATGGCTCGATTGCTCGCCGAATATCAATTTCAGGTGGGCTTCAGCCTCGATGGGCCCAAGGAGATTCACGATCGTTACCGGTGTTTTCGCGGCTCGCGGTCCGGATCTTTTGATGCCGCCCGGCGCGGCATTGAATGTTACCGTGGTTGCGCCAAGGCAGACCGGGTGGCAGTGATTGCCGTGGTTACCCGGGCGGGCATCGACCGCGCCTTCGACCTGTTTGAATTCTTCAAGGAATTGAGGGCAGAGGTCCAGCTGGATATCTATGATGTGCGCTGGCTGGACCTGATCCCGGGGGCCGGCGAGGTTTCAGGGTTGTCAGACCTGGCCCCTCGGCCGGAAGAAGTGGGACGGTTTCTGATCGAATTGTTTGATCTCTGGTTCTGGGACCAGGAGAGGCAGGTGGATTTCAAAGAGTTGCGGCAAGAAGTCAAGATGGTCCTGCAGCCGGAAATCGATCTGGGCGACCCATTCCACAAGAAACGGTGCGACTTCCGGCGCCTTATTTTCGCCCCCAATGGCAGGGTGTTCAGCTGTGACCAGTGGGTGAATGATGAGAAGACGGCCCTGGGAGATATCCACCAGGATTCCCTGGCGACCATTTTGACGAACAAGGCCGTCCTGTGGGAAAAGATCAAGCAGAGGATTCGGCGGTCCGGGAAACATATGGCCTGTGGAGGCTGTGAATGGGGCCGGCAGTGTGGCGGCGGGTGTTTCACCTGCATGAAATACAACGCTATGCTGCTCCGCGCCCGGTCAGAGGGACTGCCTGACAACCGCTGGGCCGACGCCGTCCTCCCCCCCGCTTGGGATGAGGTCCGCGGGGAGACGTACTTCTGTGAGGGGCTGAGAGCTTTCCGTCACCACCTGCGGGAAGCCGTCCGGCGGGAGCTCGCCAATGCCGGTTGATGCCAACGACGCCTTCACCCTAATCCTGGAGCCGGTGAAGCGCTGCAATCTAAGGTGCCTATATTGCTATTCGGACGGTGCCGGGGCCGGCGGTCATGAGCCGGCAGACGCTGCAGACGGCCTTGGAAAAAACGGCCCGCTATGCCGAGCGGTATGGGTTCAGGGAAATCCATATCCTCTGGCACGGGGGAGAACCCCTCCTGGCGGGCCTCGGGTTCTTCAGGGCCGCGATGAAAATTCTTGACAGGGCTTTCCTCGGACCTGAGATTCCATCATTATCTCCAGACCAACAGCCTGCTCCTCGATCATGACTTTTGTGCCTTTTTCCATGACCACGAGTTCCAGATTGGTATTAGCCTCGACGGCCCCCAAGTCTTGCACGACTCGATGCGAATCGGTGCAGATGGGCAGGGAAGCCACGCGGCGGTTTTGGGGAAAGTTCGCCTTCTGAAAGAACAGGGCGTTTCAGCGGGGTTCAACGCGGTCGTTACCCGGCGGAGCCTGGGCCAGGAGAAGGCAATCTACCGGTACTTTCAGGGCCTAGGGTACGGTTTCCGCGTTAACCCGATGATTCCGGGGCGCAACCCGGAGACCTCTGCGCCATATTTGCTTCAGCCCGGGGAATATGGCTCGTTTCTTTGCCGCTTATTCGACGAATGGGCCAGTACGGAACGCCAGCGGGTCATGGTGTCGCCGCTGGACCTGTACCTGGAGGCAATTCTTGGCGGTGCGCCTTACGAATGTCAGCAGCAAGAAACCTGTGCCGGGTCGCACCTCGGAGTGAAACCCTCTGGGGATGCCGTGCTGTGCAGCCGGTTTGAGACCCACCTCTTAGGTAATATCCACGACAGTGAAATCCAGGAATTGCTGGCTTCACCTTTTTGTGAAGATCTTCGGCGGCGAGCCGAGACGCTTTCAGGACTGCCACACCTGCAGGCACTGGTCAATCTGCCACGGCGGCTGCCCCCTCAACGCCTTGGTGTTTTGTCATGACCATATGGCAAAGGACCCTTTCTGCAAAGATTATCAGCTCATATTTGCCAGAATCCATCGAGCCCTGGCAGACCTGCAAAGAAAGTCCCACGCCTACCCAGAGCCATGAGATCCTGGATTACCGGCATCATCTCACGCTATCGCTGGCCTTTGACGTTGCTTATTATCCTGCAGCTCGGCTGCGGGGTGCTCATCGCGCTGCAGCCGCGCTACTATCAACAGCTGGTAAGCCTTGCCATAAATGGCCAATACGCCAATCTTTGGACCTCGGGGCTGCCCTTGCTCAAGCAACTGGCCCTTATCTTCCTGGCCATCGCAGTGCTGCAAGGGATTAGCGGGTATACTGGCACCGTCTTTTCTTTCAACCTGCTCAAGCAGCTGCAAACCGATTTTTTCGATAAGGCAAGCCACCTGCCCTTGCCCTATTTCCAGACGCAATCTGCCGGCGAATTTTTCACCAAGTTCACCAACGATATTGGGCAAGCCCAGCGGTTTTTCGCGGATTTTCTTCCAGGTGTCGGGCGTGAACTCATCACCGCGATGGCGGTGACGGTCGTCCTCTTCTATTTCTGCCCAGCCTCGCTTACCCTTGCGGCCCTTGGCATCGTGGTCATCACCGCGCTGATAGTGACCGTCCTCAACCGAATTATGGGTGTTTATGCGAGGGCTCAGCGGGCCACGTGGAGCGAAATACAGCGGGTCTTCGACGAAACCATTCAAGGGATCGACACAGTCAAGGTACTGGCTGCCGAGGGGCAGCAAGCAGCACAATTCCAGAGGTACACCACCGGACTAAAGAAGCTTTCTGTACGAGCCGGGGCGGTGCTCTCGGTGTTTTCCCCCGGGATTGAGCTTCTCACCCAACTGGGCGGCTTAGGGTTGGTGGCCCTGGCCTATTACCTGATCGCCCGCGGGAAGATGGGTCTCGAGCCTTTTTTGCTTTTTTTCTTTTATGCCACCCTATTGCAGATGTCGGTCACCCAACTCACCAGGTTGCTGGCCACCGTGCAGACCGAATTCACCGGGATTCGACATCTGGCCGGATTTCTAGCTGAAGCCCCTGAGGCGGAAGATAGCCACCCCACGGTAACTCTGCCAAGCCAATCCGTCGCCATCGAGTTATCCGATCTGACCTTCGGTTACCCGGGAGGGCGGCGGCTCTACAACCGGGCGCACCTGCTTATTCCCGCCAATTCCGTCACCGTCATTGGTGGCGAAAGTGGCAGCGGCAAATCCACTCTCATCAATTTGCTCCTACGCCTTTATGCACCCCAGGAAGGAGTCATCTCCATCGGCGGGATCGACATCCGGCGGATTTCACGCACTGAGCTTCGGAGGAAAGTTGGGGTTGTCACCCAGAATCACTTTATTTTCCAGGAGACGCTGAGAGACAACCTCCTCATCGCTCAGCCGGACGCGAGTGACCGACAGATTTTGCAGGCCCTTGAACGCGCCCAGTTAAAGGACTTTTTGGCGCGTTTGCCTCAGGGCATTGAAACAGTAATGGACCCGCGCGGCATAGGGGCCAGCACCGGTGAGAGGCAGCGGATTTGCATTGCCAGGCTGCTATTGAGAGAGTCGCCGATCATGATTCTGGATGAACCATGGTCAAACCTCGACGACAGGGCACGCAAACTCCTCGCCGAGGTCATCAACGCTTGCAAAAGTACCGCAACCATTTTAATTCTAACCCATGAGCGCCATCCGGCACTCGCCGTTGATCGACTGTACCATTTAGACGGGGCCCAAGGGATCTTAATCCAAGAGGACCCTGCTGCAGCCTAAAGAAGAGAGTCTTGAGGGGTTATTTGTTGCGATGCGGGACTTAAAATGCAAAAATGGCGCAAAAGCCCATATTCCTGGGGATAAATCCGTATCATTCAATATCAGTTCTGCCTCGTAATATCGAATAGTTAGCTAATCGGGACAAAATCTACCTGGGTGCAAGTAAAAATGGCTGATCAAAACTCGCCTTTACAGGCCAATGCCAAGCTTCTCTGGCTGAACGGGTTCCTGGCCGGAATTGGGGTGTTGATCGCCATCTTCTTGATCTGGTCTTTCATCTGGGGCTGGCCTTGGGGCACGGCGAACCGGCAAGAGAACGGGAAGCCCCCATTTTCACAGGCTCCCGCAAATCCAGCCGCGCCCCCGGCTCCCGTATTCGAGGCCACGCCCCCACCCGGGGCCACGGCCCAGCCGTCAGCCATTCTCAAGGCAGAACTCGAGGCCGTCCTGGCCAGGCTGACAGAGGCCAATGAAAAGAAAGACCTCTCCCAATTGTTGAACGTTTACGATCCGGCGTTTCCGGAGTTGGTGCGGAAGGCTGAGGAAATTTCCCGCACCTGGACCATTTATGACTATCGCAGCATCCGGTTCCATATTGGAGAGATCAGCTCCCCGTCTCCCAATGAGGCCCTGGCCCGGGTCATCTGGGAGGTGGAGACCAGGAACCGCACCACCCAGGAAATAAAAAATTACACCATAGCCTATCAGGTCCGGTTCACCAAGGCCCAGGGACAGTGGCGCATCACGGCTTCGGCAAAAATGGGCCTGCCCCCAAGCCCACCCGAAAGGGGGGGGAAATCTTGAGGCGGCCATGGGGTTGCAGGCTCATCCTTCTTGGCGCCTTAATTATCGGGCTGGGCGGCGCCTGTGAAACACTCCTCTGCCCTCCACGCTCCGAGAGGTGATTATTATCTCACCTCCAATATGAGCTACATGTGGGATGCGGCGGTCTACGACAGCCATGTGGTGGCGCAGCTTTATAAAGGCGACCAGGTGGAGAGGCTGGAGGTGGTCAAAGATGGCTGGTGGCGGGTGCGTTCCGGGCGCACCGGACAGCTCGGTTGGGTCCCCGGCGAATTATACAGCGCCGTCCGACCGCCGGTGCCCGAATTTTACGTGATCCAAACCATCCCTTTGCGGGAATGCCCCAAGGATCTTTGCCCTTCCTTGCAACTACTCTCCCGGGGCGACCGGGTGCAAAAGCTGGAACAGAATACCCAAGGCTGGTGGCGAGTGTTGGTGGTCCAGACCCGGAATATCGGCTGGCTGCCGGCCAATACCCTGGTGGAGAGCCTGGAGGAATCCCAGGCCCAGGGGCTGGCAGCTTTGCCCTATTTATATGTAGCCGTGAAACGCCTGAAGCTGCTGCGGGCAGCCGCTGATTAACGCCGAAGTGATCAAGGTGCTGCAATTTAATGACCAGGTGGAAAAACTGGACCAGACCCCGGAGGGCTGGCTCAAGATCCGCCAGTCGGCCAGCGGCGCGGAGGGCTGGGTCCCGGCTCGCGCTCTCGAGGACGCGCCGGCCCGGTACCCACGCCCGGAGAAGCCGAGAAAGACCAGGCACCAACCCCTAAACCCTAACGAAACCACGCCAGAACCGGAGATTATGTAGCTCCAGACGGGCCTCGCCGCCGGGGGCCCCGGGGCGCGCTCCGGGTGAGAGCCCTGCCGGCGGCGCCGGGCCATCCCTCAACCGGTTCCCAAGATATCCCGGATCAAGGCTTCACTGGCAGAGTAAGGGTCGTCCCGCCGGGCCAGGATCTCCTGGAGGAGCCCTTGCAGGCGGCCATCCGCGGTGAGCTGCCGCAGCAACCGGCGGAAGACCCCTTCCTTCAGAAGTTCCAGAAACTCCTGGCGCACCCTGTTGATCCGGGCCGCCTGGAAGGCCTCCGGGTCCCCCTGCAAGAACTCCCGGTGCTGCTGCACCGCGGCCATCAGTTCCGCGATGCCCTGATCGTCTTTGGCCTGGGTGAGGAGCACCGGGGGACGCCAGGCCGATTCCCCTCCCGGGGCCCGCAGCTCCAGCATCCGCAGCAGATCCTGGTAAGCGCGGGAGGCCCCTTCCCGGTCCGCCTTGTTCACCACCAGGATATCGGCCACCTCCAGGATGCCGGCCTTGATCGCCTGAATATCGTCCCCCAGACCCGGTACGGTGACCACGATGGTGGTATAGGCGGTGGCGGCGATCTCCACCTCATCCTGGCCCACCCCCACGGTCTCCACCAGGACGTAGTCCTTGCCCATGGCGTCCAGCACCGTAATCACCGCCCGGGCCGAGGCGGTGAGGCCGCCGAAATGGCCCCGGGTGGCCAGGGAGCGGATGAAGACCCCTTCGTCCAGGGCGTGGCGCTGCATACGGATGCGATCCCCCAAAATAGCCCCGCCGGAAAAGGGGCTGGTGGGGTCCACCGCCACTACCCCCACGGTCTTGCCTTCCCGGCGCAGATATTGAATCATGCGGTCGGTGAGGGTGCTCTTGCCCACTCCTGGAGACCCGGTGATTCCGAGGATATGGGCCCGGCCGCCATGACGGTATAGGTTTTTAGAACCTCCCGGGACGCCGGCTCTCCGTCGTCCAGCTCCCGCATCAGCCGGGCCGCGGCCCGCACCTCTCCCCGGAGGATCTGCTCCACCACCTTGGGGGTCTTGTCCATGCAGCCTCCCATCTACCGGGGGAGCGAGACTTTTCCGCATCCCCAAGCCCAGACTTATCCGATATATATATGGCACCGGAACCCTGATGGCAAAGAAAAACCGTGAAATTGAATTTGCCTGGGGCCGCTTACCTGGGTTACAATGAGGCGCCAGGACGGCCACCCCCATGCGCAAGCCGGTGCAGCAGCTCTACCAGGTCTTTTCCCCTGGGGACCGCCTGCTGATCCTCATCAACCCGGACCCGGACTCCATCGCCAGCGCCCTGGCCTTGAAGCGCCTCCTTTGGCGCCGCCTGGCGGCCTGCACCATCTCCACCATCTGCCCCATTACCCGTCCCCAAAATCAGCGCCTGGTGAAACTCCTGGGAATCACCCTGACCCCCCTCCAGGAGATCGATCCCGGGGATTTCCCGCGCAAGGCCGTGGTGGATAACCAGCCGGGGCACCGGAAGGCCTTCGGCGCCTTTCCCTTCGACGCGATCATCGACCACCACCCCCGCCTGCCCGAAACCCGGGGGGGATTTGTGGACATCCGGCCGGAGTATGGGGCCACTGCCACCATCATGACTGAGTATTTGCGGGAGGCCCGCATCAAACCCTCCCCAGAGCTGGCCACCGTCCTTTATTACGCCATTAAGACCGACACCGCCAATTTTGAGCGTCCCGCGGTGGAAGCTGACATGCGGGCCTTTCACTACCTCTTCCAGTTCACCCGCCAACCCCTGGTGCGGCGTCTCGAATCTTCTGAATTCGACCTGGGCATGCTGCGCTCCTTCCAACTGGCCTTGAACCGTTACTGCATCCGGCAAAACCGCATCTATGCCTTTCTGGGAGAGGTCGCCACCCCGGACATCCTGGTCATCCTGGCGGACTTCTTCCTCAGGACCGAGGGGATCGCCTGGAGCATCGTGGCAGGCATCTATGAGCAGCGATTGGTGGTGATCTTTCGCAATGACGGCTTGCACAAGGACGCCAACCGCCTGGCGGTCAAGGCCTTCGCCCAGATGGGCCACGCCGGCGGCCACCTGGCCAGCGCCCGGGCCGAGGTCTCCCTGGAAAACCTGGGCCTCAGCCCTGGCCCTCTGGCCTCCTGGGAGGAGTGGCAGGACTACCTGATCCGCCGGGTGGAAGGGCGTCGGCGGCTGCCGGCGCCCCTCTGCGACCCGCGGCCGCCATCCGTGGCCCCGGAAAAATAAGGAAGCCTCGGGAAGCGCCTCGAGAACCAGGGGGGCGGCCACCAGTATCCCCGGGGCGCTTGAGAGGTCAGAATGAAAAAAGCCTTGCTGTTGGTGGATATCCAGAACGATTACTTTCCCGGCGGCCGGATGGAGCTGGTGGGGATGGAGGAGGCGGCCTCCCAGGCCCAGGCGTTGCTGGCCGCCTTCCGCCGCCGGCAATGGCCCACCTATCATATCCAGCACGTTTCGCTGCGAAAAGGCGCGGCCTTCTTCCTTCCCGACACCCCGGGGGTGCAAATCCATGCCAGTATCGCCCCGCAGCCGGGGGAGACGGTCATTAACAAACACTTCCCTAACAGCTTCCGGGACACGGGCTTGAAGGAGCGCCTGGCCGCGGCCCAGGTGGGGGAGTTGGTAATTTGCGGGGCTATGAGCCACATGTGCATCGATGCCAGCACCCGGGCCGCGGTGGACCACGGGTTTGCCTGCGTGGTCATTCAGGACGCCTGCGCCACCCGGGACCTGGTGTTTGCCGAGACGCTGATCCCGGCCCGCCAGGTGCACGGGGCCTTCATGGCAGCCCTGGCTTCCTTTTATGCCGGGGTGATCTCTCTGGAAGAGTTCATGCGGGCTTTGGAATAAGCAGAAGACCTGAGAGGCCACATGGGAAATTCAAATAAACCGCGGGAGAGCCATCCAATGAGGAAGAGCCTCATCATCTTCATCTCTCTGCTGCTCGCCTTCTGCCTGTCGGCCTGCAATCGGGCCCCCCAACCCCGGGAGTTAAAATCCGAGGCCGGCCGCTTTTCGGTGATGACGCCGACGCCGCTGGAGGAGATGGTGCAATCGCTGGAGACCCAGGGCGACAAGATCGACCTGCATATTTTCTCGGGCCAACTGGGGGATACCGGGTACTTTGTGAGTTATTGGGATTATCCCCCGGGACTGATCCAGCCGGACAAGCTGGAGAAGATGCTGGACGCGAGCCGCGATGGCTCGGTGGCCAAGGTTAGCGGCAGACTGATCCGGGAAGGCAAGCTCACCCTGATGGGCAACCCCGGCCGGGAGATGGTCATCGAGACCGGCAGCCAAACGGGGCCGGAGGCGCGGCGGCTGCAGGGGCGGCTGTTCATCGTCGGCGACCGCATGTACCAAATCATGGTGGTGGCCCCCAGGGATGAGAAAAGCCGCCCGGAGACCGAGGCCTTCTTACAATCCCTTAAATTGCTGGGCGGGCAGGCGCCAGTGGGGCCGGCGTCCCCGCCCGTCGAGAAACGGGACTGACTGCGGGAAACATGGCGCGAGCTCTCACGCTAACCACTTGGGAGGTTATGAACTGTGTGGTAGGGGCGCCCCTACAGGGAGGACAATGGGTTGCTCTACGAAGAACTATGCGAAGCAACGCTAAGTGTATCACTTACAAAAAACTGCCCAGGGTAGAGGGGATATAGTTGTATAGATATATATTTGTTTCTTTTATATTATGGTGTAGGGTTTAATTGCGGAATAGGGTAATCTTATCCCTAA
Organism: uncultured delta proteobacterium; assembly: GCA_963808395.1. Classification (GTDB taxonomy): domain Bacteria; phylum Desulfobacterota; class Desulfobaccia; order Desulfobaccales; family 0-14-0-80-60-11; genus JAPLJC01. The sequence continues at coordinate 124,834 of CAWEFJ010000031.1, forward strand.
TTTTTTTGCAAATGCGGTTAACCTAATAAATGAATGCTCTGGTATAAAAGCGATTACTGCGATGAGATACTTAGTAGTGCTAAAATGGTATGCAAAGTGAATGATTCATTCATCACGGTCCCGATATTTGGGATTTGGATATTTTTATTCAGGAGGTATTAGAGCATGACAGAACTATCATTGCAATTTTCAGACAATAATTATATAGGGCGTGTTGTTGCGGTCGATACAAGCAGAGTTAGGATCGATGTTGATAATCCACTCCTTTTAACCAGAGCTGGCGTCGGTAACCTTATAGCCACAAAGGGGCCAACCGAAAGCGAATATTTGACTGTAATAACCGAACGAGTGAAAGACGCTCGCTGAAAATATTTCACAAGAAGAAAAAGAAATTGAGGAGGAAATAACCTTAGGATTTAGCCTAAAGACATGCTGCGTGCCTTCTTGTTGGGACATATCGTACGGCAAGGATTTAAGAAAATGATTTTAAACGTGGGCTGATTCGTTTCCTCAAATAGATCGAGAATGTTTTGTTATTGAAGGGGCAAATTTGCAACGTTTTATGGGACTATTAGGTGCTCAATAAGGAAAATGAAGACTTTATCTTGGACATTTTGTCGCTGATCAAACAGCTATGGCAGTTACCGATGGAGATAAATTTTTTCAGCGACACGCTTCATACTTGGGGAGTACAGGTTCAGGAAAGAGCTGCGCGTTTCGTTAATTTTAGAGAGAGCAAAGGTTAAAATTTCCAAACATAATTGTTTTGGATATGCATGGGGAATATAAGCCATTGACAAATGAGAAGAGCAAATGGCTTGTGGATAGGATGCTGTCTGGGGAATTAAAACAGGCAATGAAAATGTTCTTTTCTTCTATGGTTAAAAAGAGAAGAAATGCTATCTATGCTTAGATCGAAGTGATCAAAATGCACCAAAGGAGGCGTTTATGAGATTGACACTCCATGTGAGGGAACTTTTGGGGTGAGGGGAGACGAGGTTTGCAATAGCCTCTATGTTGATGTCCCGAATGGTTACCAAATCCTCCCTTCCCCACTTTCCCAAATTCCCAATAGGGGTTAAAATCAGTCAATCTCAATGGATAATCGATGGCGAAACGTACCACTATCAGCCCCCCAGGACATCTATTAGCCTGACCAGGAGGAGATCATGAAGATCATGCCCTATACCGCCGCCCCGGCAACCCGGTTCTCCCAGGGCGCCGCCCAGGGAATCGCGGCCCGGGTGGTTATCGGCAAGCAGGACGGCGCCCAGAACTTTTGCATGCGCGTCTTTGAGATCGCCCCGGGAGGGCATACCCCGAAGCACGCCCACCCGTGGGAGCATGAGATGTTCATTCATGCGGGGGAAGCCGAGATCTACGGCTCGGGCCAGTGGCGCCGGGTAGCCTCCGGCAACGTGCTCTTCATCCCGGGCCAGGAGGAACATCAAATCCGCAACCCCGCTGAGGAGTTGTTGATCGTCGTCTGCCTGGTCCCCTCCGGGGCCCCGGAATTATGAGGGACAATCTGAGGAAACGGAGATGGGAAGCATGGAAGAGCCGGGGGTTTATAAGTTATACCTGTCGCCTGGCCTGAAGCTGCAGCTGGGGTTCGTGGCTTTGGCATTAGCCGGGGCCGGCTTCGCCATGATAGGGGTGCCGTTGCTGGTTCGCTCGCCCAAGGCTCCCCCTCCCCTGTTCGGGGTATTTTTTCTTGCCGTTATCTGCCTAGTGCTGTTTTCCTTCCTCCGCCTGCCGCACCGGATAACCTTGGCCCCGGATGGCGCCGTAGAGTTTCGCAGTATCTTGCGGAGACGGGTGGTGCGGGTCGAGGAAATCAGGTCCATCAAACCCTCATCCCATATTGGATTTTTTCTGGTGAGAACCGATGGCCCCACGATCCGGCTTCTGGTGCAATTCGACAATTTCCACGACTTTCTGACCAGGCTCCAGGCCCTCAATCCGAGGGTGGAACTGCGGGGCTGTTAGACCGGGACCCGGGCGGGGCGCCGGGGCGGGCGGGGGTTATGGGGCGCGCTAATGGTGCGCAGTGCGCACCCTACACTGCTTTGTGTGGAACCGCCGCCCACCGCGGTTCATCCGTACCGTTTTTTCTCTTTTTTCCAGGAGGCGCCGCCGGGGGCCGCGGCGTTACATATTCTCCGCCGCCTCCCCGGCCAGCACCAGGTTGACGTGGCGCCGCCGCAGGTCCACGTGGGCCACCCTGACCTGCACCCGATCCCCCAGGGCGAAGCTGGCCCCGGTTTTACGGCCCGTCAGGCGCATCCGCACTTCATCGTAGCGGTAGTAGTCGTTGGGCAGGTCCACCAGGCGCACCAACCCTTCGGCAAAGACCTCGTCCAGGGAGACGAAAAATCCGAAGGCGTTAACCCCGGTGACCATCCCGGAGAAGGTCTCCCCCACCCGCTGGGCCAGACAACGCACCTGCATGCGGGCCAGCATCTCCCGCTCCGCCTCTATCCCCATGCGCTCCCGTTTATTCAGGTGGAGGGCCGCGGTCTCCAGGTCCTCCGGCTCCGGGGAGGGTGTTTTACCCTTGCCGCCGGCGAGCCTGGCCAGCAACAGCCGGTGCACCAACAGGTCGGGATAGCGCCGGATGGGGGAGGTGAAATGAGTGTACCACTCGGTAGCCAGGCCGTAGTGGCCCAGGGCCTCCCCGGCGTAGCGGGCCTGCTTCAGGGAGCGCAGCAGCATGAGCTGCACCATGGGGGCCAGGGGGGTGCGGCGCACCTCCTCCAGGAAGCCCCGCAACACCCGGGGGTCCCTCTGGGCCCCCTTGGGCAGAACGAAACCCAGGCTTTTGAGATAGGCGCCAAAGGCGGTCATCTTGTCGGCACTGGGCCGTTCGTGCACCCGGAACAGGGAAGGCTCCCCCAGGAAGACCGCCACCGTCTCGTTGGCCGCGATCATGAATTCTTCGATAATCTGGTGGGAGGTGAGCTGGTCCACCCGGCGCACGTCCACCGGCCAGCCCCGCTCATCCAGGACCACCTCCGCCTCCGGGAGGCTCAGCAGCAGGCTGCCCCGCTCCTCCCGCCGCTCCCGCAGCAGGGCGCAGAGTTCCGCCATCCATCCCAGCATCTTGAGAAAATCCCGGTAGGGCCGCCGCAGGTTAGGGTCTTTTTCCGTCAGCAGTTGCTGCACCAGGCGGTAGGTGAGGCGGGCGTGGTTGCGCACCAGGGCCCGGGCGAACTCGAAGCGCTGCAGCCGGCCGCGGCGGTCGTAATCCAGGATGACGACCACCGCCAGGCGATCCACGTCGGGCTTAAGGCTGCAGAGGTCGGTGGCCAGCCGCTCCGGCAGCATGTGCACGGCCCGTTGGGGGAAATAGACGCTGTTGCCCCGCTCCCAGGCCTCCCGGTCCAGGGCCGAGCCCGGGGCCACGTAGTGGCTGACGTCGGCGATGGCCACGTGCAGGGTGAAGGCGCCCCCGGGTTTCTTCTCGACGCAGATGCCGTCGTCGAAGTCCCGGGCGTCTTCGCCGTCGATGGTCACCAGGGGCAGACGCCGCAAGTCCAGACGGTCCTTGAGAATCCGGGCGGGCAAATCGGCAGGGATGCCTTCGGCCTCGGATAACACTTCCGGCGGAAATTCATCCGGCAGCCCGTATTTAAGGAGAACCAACCGGGTCTGGACTTCGGCGTCCTCCACCGCTCCCAGGACCTCGGTGATGGCCCCCTGGGGGTTGAGGTGGGCGGTGGGATAGTGGGTCACCGCGGCCCGCACCATTTGCCCGGGCTCGGCGCCGGCCAACTGCTCCGGGGGGATGATCAGGTTGAAGATGAGGTGCTCGTCTTCCGGTTCCACGTAATAGACCTGGTCCGCCAGGCACAGGAGGCCCAGGACCTCTTGGAGGCGGCGCTCCAGGATGCGGATCACCCTGCCCTCCCGGCGGCGGCCCCGGCGGCCCTCAATCCGCACCACCACCCGGTCGCCGTGCCAGGCCTCCTTCAGGTTCACCGCGGTAAGGTAGATGTCTTGTCCGCCGCCGCTCTCCGGGGTGACGAAGCCGTAGCCGTCGGGATGCACCGAGAGCTCCCCGGCCATCAGGTTCATCTTTTCCGGCAGGCCATAGCGGCCGCCCTTCAGGGAAACCAGCCGGCCCTGGGCCACCAGGAGTTCCACCGCGGTGTTGACCGCCTCGGCCTGGGCCGCGTCCGCCTTCATGGCCTGAAGCAACTCCGTGGGTAGCAAGGGTCGGGCCGCCTCCTGAAAGGCGTGCATCACCTGCTCTTCCCGGGAGGGCCGCCGCTTTTGCCGTCTTCTGGGACTCATTTCTTAACCTCTGCCGGTTGCTCCGGGGCTTTGCTGTGTACCATTTATGACCTCTCCTGTTTTCACGGCCGCGCCAGGATAATTTTACCCGGTTCCATCCCGATGGCTCTCACTGCTGTCCTCACTCTTTAACAGGGGCGCCAAGTGGTTAGCAGCATAGAAAAGACCGGAAGATAATAAAATGGTGGCACAGGCTACTATGAAGGCGAGTGACTTCCCATGCCATAACCCGTCAAACCATCGCCTTAACTCATCCAGAAGCACATTGGCCGTGCCGCCGTAGAGTTCCATATCCCGGGAATACGTCTTGTAATCTTCAGGGTTCATCGGATAAACCGATCCGTTCCCTTGTTCGTAACCCAAAACCAGCGCTGGTATAGTTGCCAGCGGTCAGATAAATCAGGAGGGCGCTAACCAAGCCAACCAGCAGGATAATGCCGCTGATCAGCTTAAGGCAAGCAGGCAGGTTTTCCTTTTTACATTGCATATCGCGCCTGTTTTTATCGTATCCCTCTATAAAGGTCGATTCATTCCCACCAAATTCAGCCGCTGAGCTGCCTTTCCAGCCGGCGCCCTATTCCGGCTGCGTTAAAATTTGTGATTTTACCAACAATTCTATATAATTTTTGCTAGCAGGATCTTATTGCCCGGAAAGGCGGCGCCTGCGCATGGCAGGTTTGCAGATCGAATACTTGCAGAGGCTTTCCCCGGCCCGGCGGCAGGCCATCCTGGTGCGCTCCCGGGGAGACGTGAGCGAGGTGCTGGCCCAGGTGGCTCCCATCCTGGCCGCCCTGCGCCGGGAGGGGGACGCCGAATCCCTGCGGCAGCACCGGCAGTTCAAGGCCGATCTCACCCTGGCCGACCTGGAGGCCGCCCCGGAGGAGATCGCGGCCGCCTACCGGGCCGTGGACCCGCAGGTGCTGGCGGCCCTGAAGGCGGCCGCGGCCAACATCGAAAAGTTTCACCGGGCCCAGCAAGACCGGGAGATGTGGGCCATGGAAGTGCAGCCCGGCATCCTGGCCGGACGCCTGAGCCGGCCCCTGGAGCGGGTGGGCTGCTATATCCCCGGGGGGCTGGCCTCTTACCCCTCCAGCGCCCTGATGACCATCATCCCCGCCAAGGTGGCCGGGGTGCAGGAAATCATCGCCGCCACCCCGCCGGGGCCGGAGATGGCGGTGAACCCCGCCACCCTGGTGGCGGCCCACCTGGCCGGCGCCAGCCGCCTCTTCAAGATCGGCGGGCCCTGGGCCATCGGCTCCCTGGCCTACGGCACGGAGCTGGTGCCCCGGGTGGACAAGATCGTGGGGCCGGGCAACAAGTACGTCACCGCCGCCAAGCTCCTGGTCTTCGGCGCGGTGGACATCGACTCCCCCGCCGGCCCCAGCGAGGTCCTGATCCTGGCGGATGAGACCGCCGAGCCCCGGTTTGTGGCCATGGACTTCCTCTCCCAGGTGGAGCACGACCCCGAGGCCGCCGCGGTCCTGGTCACCCCCGCGGCGGAGCTGGCCCAAAAGGTAGTGGAGATCATCAACGCGGAGCTCCCCCACCTGCCCCGGCGGGAGATCATCGAGGCGGCCCTGGCCCCCTCAAAATACTCCGCGGTGCTGGTGGCGGCGACCCTGGAGGAGGCGGTGGAGTTCGCCAACCTTTACGCCGCCGAGCATCTGCAGATCGTCACCCGGGAGCCCTTCGCCCTCCTGCCCCGCATCCGCCATGCCGGCTCCATCTTTCTGGGGCCTTACGCCCCGGTGCCGGTGGGGGACTATGCCTCGGGGACCAACCACGTGCTGCCCACCGGGGGCTGCGCCCGGATGTTTTCCGGTCTGTCGGTGGACGATTTCATCAAGAAGCCCACCTTTCAGCATCTCTCCCGGGAGGCCCTGGCCAGTCCTGAAGGACACGGTGATCACCCTGGCGGAGAATGAGGGGCTGCCGCTCCACGCCCGGGCGGTGGCCGAGCGCTTCCGGTACACCTGACCTGGGAATTTTTCGTTAGCGCCCAACCGAGCCTGCGAGGATAAAAGCCATGCCCACCGATAAATCTCCCACCCACGATCATCACCGTCACGGACCTCACCGACGTCCAGAACCACGTCAGCCCCCGCACCATCGATATCGACAAGGTGGGGGTGAAAAACATCTCCTACCCCATCGTGGTGCTGGATAAATTCAAGGGCACCCAGCACACCGTGGCCCGGATCAACATGTACGTCAACCTGCCCCATCGCCACAAGGGCACCCACATGAGCCGGTTCATCGAGATCCTCAGCGAATTCCGCCGGGACATCAGCCTCAAGAAGATCGGCCCCATCCTGGAAGAGACCCGCCGGCGCCTGCACGCCCAATCGGCCCACATCGAGATGACCTTCCCCTATTTCATCGACAAGGAGGCGCCGGTTACCAGGGCCCGGGGCTTGATGGAATATATCTGCACCTTCACCGGGGCCCTTAACGAGGACGGCCGCCTGGACCTGGTGGTGGGGATCACCGTGCCCATCACCACCCTGTGCCCCTGCTCCAAGGAAATCAGCAAGGTGGGCGCCCACAACCAGCGGGGCGAGGTGCGGGTGCAGGTGCGTTACCGCAAATTCTTCTGGATCGAAGACCTGATCCGCCTGGTGGAGGAGTCGGCTTCCTGCGAGGTTTATGCCCTGTTGAAGCGGCAGGACGAGAAGTTCGTCACCGAAAAGGCTTACTCCAACCCCATGTTTGTGGAAGACGTGGTCCGGGAGATTGCCCACCGCCTCGGCCAGAACGACAACTTCAGCTGGTACGCGGTGGAATCGGAAAACTTCGAGTCCATTCACAACCATTCCGCCTACGCCTACGTCATCGAATCCCCCGAACTAGCCAGACCCCTCCTCCCTCTCCTGATTCCGCTTAGGTAATTTTGCCTAGGTCGAGGAATAGGTATTTCTGCCTATTGGCTTTACTCCCGGGGATTATTAACTTTTAAGCTGGAGAAAATGATAATAATGTATGTTAAATTAATTGGTTAGCCATCTCGGGCGCCGTGGCTAACCTGACGGCGCTGGGCGCCTGCCACGCCAACTTTCATCTAAAGAAACTTCAAAGATTAATTAAGGAGAATAATATGAGCTGCTTTGAGAAGGTGCACGGCGGTTACAAGGTGGACGGCCTGGAGCTGAAGGCCGCCAACTGCGGCTGCGGGGGGTTAACCGGCCCCGGCGGCTCCGGCACGGGTGATTGCTGTTTCACCTATTCCCGGGTTAAAGCGCGGGCGACACCCTCAAGTATTTCGGCAAGAATACCACGCCCAACACCAGCAACAACTACGAGTGGGGCTACAAGGTCAAGAAGGACGGCCACGAGGTGGAGGTGCAGATGCTGGACACCCGGGGCCCCAAGAACTTCAAGTTCGGGGGCTCCCCGCCGCCGCCCCTGTCCGCCTGGACCAGCAAGGGTTGGCAGGTGGTGACCCAATTCGAGCACCCCGTGGAGGGCACCGGAGAACCCCTGCCGGATTGGTGCGCCAGCTCCGAGTCGGCCTGCGAACGGCCGGTGGTGGAGATAGCAAGAGGGATAAGGGCTGTAAGCGCTGCTGATTGGTTCTGTAAGGGGCACAGTGGCCAGGCTTCCAGCCTGTGAAAGCACGGCCAGAGGCCGGTGCCACCAGTCGCCCTGAGGGCGCATCTGGGTGCGCCCTTACGGAATTGCCGGCTACCGTCACCCGCAATGGCCTCGGGAGCGGCGGGCTGAGGAATCCACCTGGGAGTCGGCCAGCGGGGAAGGTTCGGATTAGGTTCCGGGCCTTCCCCAATTTTTTAGTGATCAGTGATCAGCGATCAGCTAAAGGCAATGGCCAAAAGCGAAAGCTAATGCGGGCGACCCAGCGGGTCGCCCTATTTAGAGATGAGCATCGCGCCATTATTTGGTAAGGTCGGGCGCAGCCGGCCCGACAGGCTTGGCAAGATGCGCCCTGCGCCGCAGTAGCTTACGAAGCAGACATCTCGGGTGCGCTGCGCACCCTACAGGGTCCGGCAAGCCTTACCTCATTCTTCCGGCTCTGGCCGCTTTTTTCCCTTCCTGGCACGGGTCTTGGGGCCTTCCCTGCCCTTGCCGCCCAGCAGCTTCTCCTGGTCGGGGTGCGGCCCCAGCCACTGCACCTGGCCGGTGTCCAGCTCATAGAAGGCCCCCACCAGTTTGGTCTTGCCGGCCTTCACCCCGGCCTTGATCAGGGGGCTCTTTTGCAGAATGTCTTCCATGGCCTGCCAGACGTTGTCCTTGATGGCGGCCTCCAACAGGGCTTCCCCGGCGGCCCCGGGATTCTCCTCCCTGGCCCTGGCCACCGCCGGCTTAATGGGAGCCACCAGGGCCGGGATGCTGCCCGGGAGCTTGGCGTTTTCCAGCACCGCGGTCACCGCCCCGCACTGGCTATGACCCAGGACCACCAGCAGCGGGGTGTCAAGATGGTCCACGGCGTATTCCAGGGAGCCGATCTCATCGGTGGCGGCTACATTGCCGGCCACCCGCACCACGAAGAGATCGCCGATGCCCTGGTCGAAGATCAGCTCCACCGGCACCCGGGAATCGGAGCAGGAGAGCACCGCGGCCAGGGGGTGCTGGCCCTGGCCCGGCGGTCAGGGCCCGGCGCTCCCGGTCCTGATGGGGATGCTGGGGCTTTCCCTCCAGATAACGGGCATTGCCGTCCTGGAGGATCTTCAGGGCCTCATCCGCGGAGATCCCCGACGCCGGGTCGTCGCCAGCGGCGGGTGCCGCCAGGGCCGCCGGCGACACCAGAATCAGGCATCGACCAGGCTGATTGCCTTCAGATAAAATCGCTCCAGGATTGCACTGCCGGCTTGCTCTAGGTATAACACTTTCAGCTGCTGACCAGTTGCCACCAGGCTGGGCGGCACACTGCTTGCTCCCGCCGCCGGCGCGCTCATCTGCCGCAGGCCGGGGCCGGGGCCGCCGGTCTCGGATTTTTTGCCGGCCTCCTCTTCGCCCTTCATCAGCTCCCGGGCCAGTTCCATCATCTGCGCGCAGTTTCTGGTCCACCCGGGCATTGAGGGTGTCCGGCCTCGAAAGAGCCGTCGGGCTGGCGCTGGCCCGCGGGCAGGCCGGTTAACAGCTCCAGGGCCTCGTCCACGTGACCCACGGCCCAGACGTGGAACTTGCCCCGCCTGCCACCGCCTCCACCACCTCTTTTTTCAGCATCAGGTCCTGGACGTTGGCCTTGGGGATGATGACCCCCTGGGTCCCATCCAGACCCCGGGCCTTGCAAACCTTATAAAACCCTTCGATCTTCCAGTTGACCCCGCCGATGGGCTGGGCCTCGCCCCGCTGGCTCACCGAACCGGTCATGGCGATATTCTGGGCCAGGGGCGCGTCCGCCAGGGCGGAGAGCAGGGTGGCCAGCTCCGCCATGGAGGCGGAATCGCCCTCCACCATGCCATAACTCTGCTCGAAGGCGAGGCTGGCGCTCAGGGTCAGGGGCTTGTCCTGGGCGAAGCGGCTCTTCAGGAAGCCCGCCAGGATCAGCACCCCCTTGTTGTGGATGTTGCCGGAGAGTTGGGACTCCCGGTCGATGGCCACCACCCCTTCCCGGCCCAGGGCGATGGTGCCGGTGATGCGGCTGGGCCGCCCAAAGGCGTGGTCCCCCAGGGCATAGACCGACAGGCCGTTGATCTGGCCCACCACCTGGCCCGAGGTCTCAATGAAGAGCATGCCTTCGTCGATGAATTCCTGCAGCTTCTCTTCCGGCAGGTCGGCCCGGTAGGTCTTCTCCTGGATGGCCTTTTCCACGTCGGTGCCGAAGACCTCCTGGTGGGTATTGTTCCGGGCCCAGTAGTTGGCCTCTTTCAAGGTGTCCAGGACCTCCATGAGCTGCAGGGTGAGCTTGCCCCGGTGCCCGGCCAACTCGCCGGCATACTCGATCAGGCGGGCCATGCCGGTCTTGTGCAGGGGCAGGAGCTCCTGTTCCTGGCAATACCCGGCCACCAGGGCGCAGAACTTTTTAAGGTGGTCCTCGGTCTTGCTGCATCCGCCAGTCGAACTGGGCCTTGATCTTGAAGAACTTGTGAAAGTCTTCATCGTAGGTATAGAGAATCTGGTAGATGTAAGGGTCGCCGATGAGGATGATCTTGATGTTCAGGGGAATGGGCTGGGGCTGCAGGGTGCGGGTGGTGATCAGGCCGTACATCTCCATGGGGTCCTCGATGCCGATCTTCCCGTTTTTCAGGCAGCGTTTCAAGGCCTCGTAGGAAATGAACCAGCGCAGCAGGTCCAGGGCCTTCAGGACCAGGTAGCCGCCGTTGGCCCGGTGCAGCGAGCCGTTGCGGATCAGGGTGAAGTCCGTCACCAGGGCGCCGAATTGGGCCCGGCGTTCCATGGCGCCGAAGAGGTTGGGATAGGTGGGATTGTTTTCCAAGACCACCGGGGCGCCCGTGGTTTCGCTGTGGTCCACGAAGACGTTCACCTGGTACTGGGTAAAGCTGGGCTCCGGCATGGGGAAGGGAAAGGGGCCCTGGGTCCCCGGCCGCCGCTTCAGGTCTTCGATATTCTTCAGGACATCTTCCTGGACATCGTTGAGATAGACCAGGACCTGGGGAAGATCCTTATACTTCTCCCGCAGCTCCTCCATGAGGTGTCCCACCACATAGAGGGCCACGTCCTGGTCCAGCTTCTTCTCCTTCTCCTGGTATTCCTTCTCCATCTTGCGGATCTTGCGGATGGCGTCGTTCATCACCGTATGGAGCTGGGTGGACTTCTGCCGCAGCTTTTCCCGATCTTCGTCACTCAGGGCCTTGAGCTCCTCTTCACTCAAGGGCTTGCCCTCCTTGCCCGGGAAGATCATCAGTCCGGTGGGCGAGATGTTGAGGATGAAGCCCTCCTCTCCCGCCTTGGCGTCCAATTCCTGGAGAATGGCGTTGCGTTCCTGGGTGATGGTGTGCATCAGGGCTTCCCGGCGGTTGGAGTAATCCTCGCTTTCGAACACTTCGGGGATCTGCACCCGCAGGGTGGAGATGAGTTCCTCCATGTCGGCCTTGAGGACCCGGCCCAGGCCCTTGGGCAGATTGAGGCACTGGGGCTTCTCCGGGTCGCGGAAATTATAGACGTAGATATAATCGGGGGGAGAAGGGTCCTTGGCCGCCAGCTCCGCCAGGTAGCCCATGATGGTCTCGGTTTTCCCGGCACGGGGCGGCCCGGCCACAAAGATGTTGTATTCCAGGTCCTTGACGCCCAGGCCGAACTCCAGGGCGTGCACCGCCCGGTCCTGGGCCACCACCCTTTCCTTCAAGGGAGTGAGCTCCAGGGTGGTTTCGAAACCCAGGCTGTCGGGATTACAAACGGCTCGCAGACTTTCCGGCTTCAGTTCCCAGCGGTTAGCTTTTGCTGCCATGAGTCCTCCTTAAATTTAGCTCTGATCAGAAATTTCTTTAAGGGGCCGCCAGGGACCAGGGCGGCGGCTTAGCCGGTCAATTCTTCCAAGCGGGTCAACGGGCACACCTGGGGATCGTGAAAACCGGGGCCTTCCAACTGGATGGTGTTGTGCTCCAGGCCGAAGCGGCGTCGCAGGATCTCTTCCAGTTCCCAGGTGAGGCAGTCCCGGTCCGGGGAGTGGTCCACCGTCACATGGACGCTGGCGGCAAAAATCCCCGAGGCAATGGTCCAGACGTGCAGATCGTGGACCAGCTTCACCTCCGGGTGCCCCTCCAGGGCCCTTTGCACTTGAGCCAGATCGATGTGCCTGGGGGTGGCTTCCATCAGAATCTCGGTGGCCTCCCAGACCAACTGCCAACTGCTGGCCACGATCATCACCCCCACCACCATCCCGGCCAGGGGGTCGAACCACTGCCAGCCGCCGCCAGAGGATGGCCAGGCCCGCCAACACCGCGGCAAGGGAGGCGAAGGAATCGGACAGCAGATGGATAAAGGCGGACCTCAGGTTGAGGCCATGCTCCCGGGCGGGCCTGAGGACGTACATCCCCAGGAGGTTCACCAAGAGGCCCAGGCTGGCGACGATCACCAGGGGTTTGCCGCTGATCTCCCGGGGCTGGAAAAGCCGGTCCAGGGCGGCATAGAAGATATAGCCGGCCATGGCCCACAGGACCAGGCCGTTGATCAGGGCCACCAAAATCTCCAGGCGGCGGTAACCGAAGGTCTTGCGGGCCGTGGGCCGCCGCTCTGCCCAGCTCAGGGCCAAGAGGCTGAGCCCCAGGGCCGCCACGTCGCTGAACATATGGCCGGCGTCCGCCAGCAGGGCCAGGCTGCCGCTCAGAATCCCAGCCACCAGCTCCACCACGAAAAAGGCCGACTGGGTCCAGAAGGCCAGGCCCAGGCGGGTCTGGCTGCTGTGGAACCGTTGGCGGTGGGCGGGGGGCGGGCCGGTATTCATCCTTTATCCAGGCGAATTTCCAGAATTTGGTAAAACTTCAGGCCGGAGGGGGTGTACACCTCCAGACGCTCTCCCGGGCGCCGCCCCAACAGGGCCCGGCCCAGGGGCGACGAAGTGGAGAGATGCCCCAGGGCAACGTTGGCCTCCAGGGTGGACACCATTTTAAATTCCCGTTCCCGGCCGCTGCTCAGGTTGCGGACCCGGACCAGGGAATTGAATCTCACCCGATTAGGGGGCAGGTTACTCCCCACCAGGACCTCGGCGTTGGCCAGGGTCTGCTGCAACTGCTGGATCCGCCGGTCCAGGCGCTGCCGCTGGACCAGGGCGGAGAGGAAATCGGGGTTCTTCTCCCCCCCTTCCTGGGCGGCCTCCAGGAGTTCCTGGACTAGCTGCGGCCGTTCCACCCGGCTCAGGAGGTCCAACTCCCGCACCAGCTTCTCATAGCCCGACCGGGTCAACAAGATCTTTTCCATAACTTCGGAATCTTTAAGTTTTTGCGAAAGCTCCCACCAGGGAACCCGCCACTAGTTTTATCTAAAAAGTTAGGGAGGGTCAATCACGGAGACAAGGCCGGCGTCTGGAATTTCTCGGCCTCCGGGCTTGACAGCCGAGCGGGAAGATGGCGGCAATTAAGGTTCTCAGGAATTTAGAGGGGCGCACCGCGCCCCCGCCAAGATGGGGTTTTTTACCAGAGCGAGCCAACCGGCTCCGAGGCACAACCTGGGACGACAATATCAAAATATGGGGTTCGGCTAATTAAGAAATTGGCAAATAGCGGTGATCTCGATAAGGTTCGGGCACTTCGGTTACCAATTGAAATTGAGTAGCCCTCCGCCGCCGGTATTACGCCCATCAGAGCCCGCTCCTCCCCGGACCCTGCTTCCGGCCCCTCGCCCGCCATGATCCTGCTCCTGCCAAAGCGGCACCCCCTGCTCATCCCGTACTTTCAAGGTCTGCCCATCTTTCTTGACTTGGGCCGCGAGAAGCAGGGTCCGGCCGTCCCTGGTAACTTGAGAACCGGTCACTTCCAAGAAGTCCCCTTGTTTTAAATCGCAGCCTTGCTTCCTGACATACGCGGGTGGCCCCAGGTAAATGGTAATATTGCCCTTATCGGTCTTGAGGAGCAATCCCTGGACCTGCATGCCTGGCATGGCCTTCCATCCTGTCATGCCATAACTTCCCAGGCTCTCCACCTGCCCCTTTACCGTCGCCACGGTCTGGGGATTGTATTCCAGGCGGCCATGCGCCCCTGAGCCCCCGTCTCGTCCGCCACCCCGCCCCAACCCACCCCATGCGCCGCGGCCGGACCACCAGGGTTCAGCAGTATGGCCAGGATGATCCAAAGCCGGGAACCACAACCGAAGGTTTCTGTTCTGGGGGCCGAATCCGCTCATCAGCCGCATGATAGCATGACTTTCCCTGGAAAAACAAATTTCCTTTTTCGCAGGGACAGTTGCAAAATTTCCCTCCAGGTCTTAAATTAGACCGGAGTCAGTAATTTTTTCACCAGGAAAGGTAAGCCATCAAGAGAAAGTTTGCGGGACCCGGTGGGCGGTGCGCTCCCCGGGTCGGTATCAATCCAAGGCCCGGGGCGGAACCCGGTAAGGATTTGAGGTGAGGATAATGCGTACCCGCTATTTGCTTGCCTTATGTTTCGTGGCCACCCTGGCCGCCTGCGTGCCTTATGGGGGTTATGATGAAGGCTACTATGGGGGTTATGGGGGCTACTACGGGGGCTATTATGGGAACTATTGTCCCTCCGGCTATTGCTACCCCAACTATTACTATCCTTATACCTATTATCCACATGCCTACTACTATTATCCCTCTGGCAGCAATTACCCGGGTAAGGCGGGATCTTTCGGACAGGTGGGGGGCTCTGGTGGAACAGGCGGCGGCGGTGCGCACGGCCACGGCGGTGGGTACGGCGGCGGCGGTGGGTTTGGCAGTAGCGGTGGCGGTGGCGGCGGTGGGCACGGTGGTAGTGGCGGCGGCGGCGGCGGCGCGGTGGCCATCATTGACCTGGTATTGGCTTTAGTGGGTCATCGCCAGCGCCCCGTCCACCCGGGTTCATATGGCCGATAAAACGCGGGGCGGACGCAGCTAAAGCTGTCGCAAAATCTCGGATTAAATCCCGGACTAAACGGGAGACTTCTACAGCTCGGCAGGGCTTAAAACAATTTTGGGCCAAGGAGGAAAAACATGAAAAGGAAAACGGACTTCCGCCTGAGGTGCTTGGGGCTCCTTTTGGTGGCCGCGCTCATGGCGCCCAGCCTGGGGCAGGCGCAGGAGCAACGCGAGGGCAGCTACTCTGAGTTGCAGCAAAGGCTGGTAAAGGAGTTGAACCTGACGCCTGAGAAAGCCAAAGAATTTCAGGCGGTGGGTGGGAAATACGAAAAAAGTCGAGCAGAAATCATCGGGAAAATTGAAAAAAATGATAGCGAGCTGGAAAAAGCCCTGGCCGTTCCTCAGCCTGATGAAGGGAAAATCAATGAACTGGTGGCCGCGGCCGTCACAGGGCAAGAGCAGCTCTTCGCAACTTTTAAGGCTCAGCGCCAGGAGGAGATGGCCCTTTTGACTCCCGTGCAGAGGGGGAAGTTTCTCGTGGCTTTAAGAAAGTGGCACCATGAAGAGAGAGAGAAATATGAAAAAACCGAGAAGAAATAACAGCAAAGTGCCCATAGAGGGATCAGGATGCTTAGCGCGGCCTTAAGAGGCTAGGTAGTAAACAAAGTCGCCACCGGGGCCAGGTTAAGAGGGGAGAACTCCATGTCCATAGTCACCATCTCCCGAGGTTCCTACAGCCACGGCAAGGAAGTGGCCGAAAAATTGGCCCAGAGATTGGGATATGAATGCCTCTCCCGGGAAGTTATCTTACGGGCCTCGGAGCATTTCAATGTTCCCGAAATCAAGCTGGCCCGGGCCATTCACGATGCCCCGTCAATTTTTGACCGCCTGACCTATGGCAAGGAGCGTTATATCGCCTATATACGCGAGGCGCTGCTGCACCACTTGTCAAGGATAACGTGGTTTATCACGGATTGGCCGGTCATTTCTTCGTTCAGGGCGTTCCCCATGTCCTCAAGGTCAGGATTCTAGCGGACCTCGAAGACCGGGTGGCGGAAAGGATGAAGCGTCAGGGCATCTCCGCGGAAGAGGCCCGGGCCTTCATCCAGAAGGATGATGAGGAGCGCTAGCGCTGGAGCTCTCATCTCTATGGGATTGATACCCGGGACCCCCAACTTTATGACCTGGTAATTCACCTTAAGCCCATGGGGTTAGATGATGCTGTCAGTATCATCGAGTGCACCCTGAAACGGCCCAGTTTCCAGACCACGCCCGAGTCCCAGAAGGCCATGGAAAACCTGTTCCGGGCCGCCCAGGTGCAGGCGGCCCTGATGGAGGAAATACCCTCGGCCAAGGTGGAAGTGGAGGGCGGGGAACTGGTGGTCAGGATCGGGGGCGCCTAGGGCCAGCGAAAAGAAGTTAATCGCCAAGGTAGAGCAGATCAGTGACCAAGTGGGCGGCGTCAAGGTGAAGGTGCGGCTGGTCAGTCCCTGAATTCCTCAAGATCCCCAAGGTCTTGGAAGATGGCCCGCCAAGCCCGAGTCAGAGGCTGAGAGCCGCTTAACCAGGGTCAGCAGGTCAATTAAAAAGATTTATTAAATGCCGGGCCCCACGGTCCCGGTTCGAGAATGGTAATACCCGATGATATCTCGTTTGGAGATCATGGCGACGATCTCGTCCGGGGCCTCCTCCTTCACGACCGGCAATTCGTCCACGTTTAACCGCACCATCTTATCCAGGGCCTCCTGCAAGGAATCCTGCCCAAATACCCGCACCACATTGGGAGTGGCCACATCCTTGGCGACGATCAGGCGCTGAACGCTCTCCTCGAACATCACTTCCCGGATGTCGTTAATGGAGAGGATTCCCGTCACCCTGCCGCCCCCATCGACTAACGGGAAGTAAATTTGCCGGGAATTTGCCATAACCTGGATGAGCTGGCTGAGAGGCATATTCTCGGGAATCACCATTACTGGCTGCGGTTTCACCACGTCCTCAACATGCATCCCTTCCAACAGGCCCCGGGCGAATTCGGTCATATGGGCCGGAGAGGCCAACCGGGTAACTACCTGCTTTTCATACAGGCTGACCTTTTTCAGGAGCAGAAAGTAGATGGTGGACACCAGCATCAAGGGGACCAACAGAGTATAGCTGGCGCACATTTCACAGGCCATGATGATGGAAGACACCGGCACCTTGGCTACCCCGGCAAAGAAGCCGCCGATGCCCACCAGGACAAAGGCATTGGGGTGGATCACCCACCCCGGCGCCAGTTGATGGCCCATAAAGCCGAAGGCCCCTCCCAACATGGCCCCCATGAATACCGAGGGGCCGAAGACTCCGCCGCTGCCACCGGAACCGATGGTGCAGGACGTCGCCACCACCTTCATGAAAGCCAGGAGAAACATGGTCCCCCAAAAGATTTTCCCCTCCATGGCCGCCTGGATCCAGCCATAACCCCCATCCATCACCTGCGGGACCATGAAAGCGACACACTCCCACCATCAGTCCCCCCAAAGCGGGTTTCAAGGCATTGGGGATTGGAATCTTTCTAAAAATTCGGTCCCGGGAGACACTGTAAAACAGCTTTATATATACATAGCCCACCAGGGCGCAAACTATGGCAAAAATGGCATAGGGCAACAGTTCCACCGGCGCGAAATCAACCGGTCCCGGAAAAAATAAGGCGGTCCGTCCAAAATATTGGTCAAAGATGGACGAGGCCACGATTGCCGAGACGATGCAGGGGAGAATGGCTTCAGATTCGAATTCCGTTTCCCGGTAAAGGACCTCCGGAGCGAAAAGCGCGGCCCCCAAGGGGGCGTGAAAGATGGCGCCGATGCCGCCGGCGGCTCCCGCCAACACCAGGATGCGCCGGTCGCGAGGCTTGAGCTTCAAGACCGTGGCCAGGAAGGACCCGAAACCGGCGCCGATTTGGGCAATGGGTCCCTCCTTGCCGGCAGAACCGCCGCTGCCGATGGTAAGCGCGGACGCCAGAATCTTGACCAGGGGCACCCGCTTGCGAATATAGCCGCCCTGTTCGATGGAAGGCCTCGATCATGGCATCGGTGCCGTGACCCTCCGCCTCGGGAGCGACGTAAATAAACTATTACCCCGGAGACTAATCCCCCCAGCGCCGGAATCAAGAGAAACCACCAGGAATGGATAACCGATCCAGCCACGGTTGAGACTGACGCCCCTTTCAAAGGTTCCAGGTAACCCGTGGGCAGATAGAGGAAGAAATGCAGTGCCCGCCGCAGCAGTGTTTCAAAAAGAATTGCTCCGAATCCTGACACTACCCCCACCGCAATACTCATTAGCGGCCAACGAAAATGGCCGGCCCACCCATAACTCTCCGGGGCGATACCACTCTTGATTAACCGGAAGAATCTTCCATTCATGCATATGTCCTAAGACATTAATTTTTTTACAAGAAATAACATATCGCCCCGCAATCCCAGAAAGCCTCCCAGGGTCGAGGTTTTGGCATCTTTATCAAAATAATGCATTTCTTCCGAAGTTTGAATCAATTTTAGATCGGCACTATACCGGGGTTGGAAATATCCTTGGCGATGACCAAACGGGACAGATTTTCTCGAATAGGGCATCACGAATATCATTGGCAGATATGATGCCGGTCATCCGACCAAGTTTAGCGGCGACCGAAACTGAAGGGAGATCTGCAGATAAGGTTAAGAGAATATTAAACTGGGCGACCCAGCGGGTCGCCCACTCACAACTCGAAACTGTGCCACTGTAGCCCCTGAACTCGAAACTCAATAGCCTCCTTCCCCGGCCAGGTCCTCCTCTTTGATCTTGTCTTTAAAGAGGAAATGCACCCAGACCTGGTAGGCAATGACGATGGGCACAAAGGTCAGGGCCACCCCCAGCATGATCTTTAAGGTCAGGGGGCTGGAGGCGGAATTGGCGATGGTCAGACTGTAAGCCGGATCGATGCTGGAGGGCAGCAGCCTGGGATAGAGTCCCACCACCCCGAACAGGGTAACTCCGACGATGGTGGCGCAGGAGGCGAACCAGGCCCGCCACCACGCGCCCCGGCGCATAAACAGATAGACCAGGACCAGGGCGGCCACCGCCAGGGCGGGGATCAGGAGGAGGGCCGGGTGGCTCCGGTAGTTGTCGAACAGAGAGGTGGCCCGCAGGCTGGCGAACAGGAACAGGGCCGCCACCAGCAACAGCGGCCACCACAATCTGACCGCCATGGCCGCGGCCCGCCTCTTAAGCGGCCCCTCGGTTTTAACCGCCAGCCACAGGGAGCCGTGCACCAGGAAGAGCAGGAGGAAGAGCACGCCCCCGGCCAGGCCGTAGGGATTGATCAGGGTGAGCAGGCCCCCCTGGTAAACCCCGGCCGCATCGATGGGGAGGCCGCGGAAGATGTTGGCGAAGGCCACTCCCAAGAGGAGAGCCGGCAAGAAGCTGCCGCCGCAGAGGCAAAAATCCCAGAGGGCCTTCCAACCGGGGCGGTCCACTTCATTCCGGAAGGCGAAGGAGACCCCCCGCAGGATCAAGGCAAACAGGATGAGCATCAAGGCGGAGTAGAGGCCGCTGAACATCACCGCGTAGGTGGTGGGGAAGGCGGCGAAGGTCACCCCGCCGGCGGTGATCAGCCAGACCTCATTGCCGTCCCAAAACGGCCCGATGGCCCGGTAGACCAGCTTACGCTCGGTGTCGTTCTTGGCCATGAAGGGCAGCAAGGCCCCCGACCCCAGGTCGAAGCCGTCCAGCATGAAATAGACGGCCCACAGGATTCCCCACAGGAAAAACCAGATGGCTCCCAGCATCTCTCAACCCTCCCCCGGGACGGCGGCGGCCGTGGCCGGCTCCGGCCCCCGCCGGACCTGTTGCGTAATCAGATAGAAGGCCACTCCTCCCAGCAGGCCGTAAACCGCGATGAAGGCCGCCAAAGAGATGGCCACCTGGGAGGCGGCGATGGGAGAGACCGCCGCCGCGGTCTTCATCAGCCCGTAAACGATCCAGGGCTGGCGGCCCACCTCGGTGACTATCCAGCCTGCCTGCAAGGCCACATAGGGGAGCGGCATGGCATAGAGCATCACCTTTAAATAGCCGGGGCTCGATTCCAGCTTATTACGCTTGAACCAGCCCACCAGCGTCAGCAGCGCAAAGAGGAAACCCAGGCCCACCATCAGCCGGAAGGCCACGAAGGTCAAGGTCACCGGGGGCCGGTCCTCCGGCGGGAAGTCCTTGAGCCCCTTGACCGTGGCCTGGGTGGAATGGTAGGCCAGCAGGCTCAAAACCCCGGGCAGCCGCCCGAACTCCACCAGGTTGCGCTGGTTCTTCTCGTCCGGGATGAGAAACAAGGTCTCGGGAGCCTCGGCCGTGGTCTCCCAAAGGGATTCCATGGCCGCCAGCTTGGCGGGTTGGATCTTGGCCACCTCCGCCCCATGGATATGCCCGTGGACCAGCTCTCCCAGGGAGAAGACCAGGGCCAGGCTCAATGCCAGGCGGAAGGATTTGCTGAAGAAGGCGGTGTGCTGCCGGCGCAGCAGATGGTAGGCGCTGACTCCCATGACGAAGAAGCCGGCCAGGATATAAGCCCCGAAAATGGTGTGGAAAAATATCTGGAAGGCGAAGGGCTGGGTGACCACCGCCAGAAAATCCTGGAGTTCGGCCCGGCCATTCCTGCAGAACGTAGCCCACCGGATGCTGCATCCAGGCATTGGCGGTCAGGATCCAAAAGGCCGAGAGGTTGGAGGCCAGGGCCACCAGCCAGATGCAGAGGGCGTGGAGCCGGGGAGAGAGGCGCCGCCAGCCGAAGACCCACACGGCCAGGAAGGTGGATTCCAGAAAGAAGGCCAGGGTGGCCTCGATGGCCAGCAGGGAGCCGAAGAGGTCCCCCACGTAGCGGGAATACTGGGACCAGTTGGTGCCGAATTGGAACTCCAGGGTGATGCCGGTCACCACCCCCACCGCGAAATTGATGATAAAGATCTTCCCCCAGAACCTGGCCATCCGCCGGTATTCCTCATCTCCGGTCTTGACGTACACCGTCTCCATGATGGCGATCAGGACGGACAGTCCCAGGGTGAGCGGGACAAAGAGGAAATGAAACATGGTGGCCGCCGCGAACTGCAGGCGGGAGAGCATCAGGACGTCCATGGCGAGCTGTCCTCCGTTTCCGCATTATCTGAAATCTCTTTTAGGCACGGACAAGGCCCCTGGCAAGAGGCCGCGGGATTATTGCTGAATAATTATTACTGCTGGCCGTCTTGAGGCGGCACAAAATACTGGCGGCGGCAAGGCCTTTTTACCCTGGCTTACCGCCAGCCTGATTATGGTTGACATACCCGGCGGCGCCGGGTATGATTGGTTATCCGAGGCACCCTTCGGGGTTTAATAGGGAAGACGGAGAATTAGCCGTCGCGGTCCCGCCGCTGTGACCGGGGACGAACCCTGCACGAGCCACTGTTCCACCGGAGTGGGATGGGAAGGCGCAGGCATTAGGTCGATCCGGGAGCCAGAAGACCTGCCCGGAGGTCTGGAGCTTTTTGGTAAAAGGCCCCAGACCCTGGAGACGCCCTGGACAAGCGCCTCCTTCCCTTAAGGATTAAGAAACTGGGTGCATCCTTAAGTCCATATGGACTTGAGGATTTTTTTTTGTGGGGCCTGAGGAGGTTGCAGGATTGAAGGATTCTTCCATCTTTGCGCCGGATTCCTTGGACTTGATGGCGGTTAGCCGCCAGCGGCGGGCCGGCCGGCGCCGTTATGCCGCGGCCCTCATGGCCCTGGGTCTGGGGCTGGTGATCTCCCTGGCCCTGGCCACCGGCATCGGCCGCATGGACATCGGCTGGAAGACCGTGAACGCAGTCATCCTGGGAAAACTGGGCTTCTCGGCGCCGGTCCCGGACCACACCACCCAGGTGGTCATCTGGGACATCCGCTTGTCCCGGGTGGCCCTGGCCGGCTTGGTGGGCGCCTCTTTGGCCGCCGCCGGGGTGGTATTCCAGGGGTTGCTGTTGAACCCCCTGGCCGACCCTTTCACCCTGGGGGTATCCACCGGCGCCGCCTTGGGGGTGGCCCTGCTGGTGATGCTGGGGGTGGGCGGTTCTTATCTGGGTCTGAGCCCCCTGCCTCTGGGGGCCCTGGTGGGGGCTCTGGCCACCATGGTGACGGTCGTGGTCCTGTCCCGGGAATCGGGGCGCATCCGCAAGGAATCCCTGATCCTGGCGGGGATCGTGGTGAGCACCTTCCTGGCGGCCCTGATCAGCCTGATAAAGAGCCTGGACGAGGAGTCCTTGTCCGCCATCGTCTTCTGGATCATGGGCAGCTTCTCCGGACGGGGCTGGATTCACGTGGGTTTTCTGGTGCCTTATGCCGCCGCCGGCCTGGCCCTGGCGGCCTGCCACCACCGGGAGCTGGACCTCCTGGCCCTGGGGGAGGAGCAGTCCGAGCACCTGGGGGTGGCCGTCTCCAAGGTGCGGCTCCGCCTGCTGCTGGGCGCCTCCCTGCTCACCGCCGGGGCCGTGGCGGTCTCCGGGGTCATCGGCTTCGTGGGCCTGGTGGTGCCGCACCTGGTGCGGGTCCTGGCCGGCCCCAGCCACGGCCGTCTCCTGGTTTTATCGGCCCTGACCGGAGCCCTGCTCCTTATTTGGGCCGACGTGCTGGCCCGAATCCTGTTGCCCGGGGGCCAGGAACTGCCGGTGGGGGTGGTCACCGCCCTGTTGGGTGGACCGTTTTTCTTTTACCTGCTGAAATCCCGGCGGGCCAGGGGGATGTGGTGATTCAGGCAGCCGAACTCTGCGTGGGTTATGGCGGGCGCGCCGTCCTGAGCGGCCTCAATTTCCAGGTGGGCCCCGGAGAATTCGTGGGCCTCCTGGGCCCCAACGGCAGCGGCAAATCCACGCTGGTTAACACCCTCTCCGGCCTGCTGCCGCCCCGGGGCGGGCGTCTCCTGATGGGGGGCCATCCGCTGGAGAGCCTGAGCAGCCGCCGCCGGGCCCAGTTGCGGGCGGTGGTGCTGCAGTCCAGCGAGGTGCGTTTTCCCTTCACCTGCCTGGAGATCGTCCTCATGGGGCGCTATCCGCACCGCAAGAGGCTGGAATCCCTGGCGGACGACGACCTGCTGCGGGCCTTGAAATCCATGCGCCGCACCACCACCGACCACCTGCAGCAACGGCTGATCACCGAGGTCTCCGGCGGGGAGCGCCAGCGGGTGATAATCGCCCGGGCCTTGGCCCAGGACCCCCGGCTGTTGCTGCTGGATGAGGCCACCTCCTGCCTGGATGTCCGCAAGAAGCTGGAGATCTTTGAACTCCTCAAGCTGCTCAACCAGACCCAGGGCCTCACAGTGCTTTGCGCCATGCACGACCTGAATCTGGCGGCCCTTTACTGCAGTCGCCTGATGTTCCTCAAGGACGGCGCCATCCTCCGGGATGGCCCCACGGAAGAGGTCTTCACCCCGGCAGTCCTGGCCCAGGTCTTTGATACCCCCATGGAGGTCAGCCGCCACCCGGCGCATCAGCGGCCGTACGCGGTGCTCCTGCCCTTGCCCGCGGCGATTGAGGAAGCAGAGGAAACCCTGGAGGTGGCCCACATATGAAAACCCGGCAGCCGCACCCTCACCCCCTAGCCCTTCTCCGTCAAGGAGGCTGGAAACTTCGGGGCTTCCCCTTATGGTTTTCCATCTGTTTGTTTATTTCCCTGACGCCGTTAGTGGTGCAGGACCTCGGGGCCGCCCAGATCCGGGATGACCTGGGCCAGGAGGTCTCCCTGGCGGCCCCGCCCCAGCGCATCATCTCCCTGTACGGGGGGCTGACGGAGGTCCTGACGGCCCTGGGGCTGGCCGACAAGCTGGTGGCTGGGATCCAGGGGGATCACCGCCTGGCCGACCTTCCCAAGGTGGGCACCCATCTCCAGCCCAACGTGGAGATGATCCTGGCCTTGAAACCCGACCTGGTGGTCCAGGGGGGCGTGGCCAAGGGCCTGCCGGCCTTGCGGAAGCTGGAGGCGGAAGGGGTGCCGGTGGCCATGTTCGCGCCCCACGACTTCCCGGGGCTGTTCAGCATGATCCAGCGCCTGGGGACCCTCACCGGCAGGTCCGAGGCGGCGGCCTCCCTGATCCGGAAGATGGAAGACCAACTGGCGCAAACCGCCCGGCGTCTTCAGGGCTTGCGGCCCGTGCGGGTCTTCTTCGAAGTGCGCTCTCTCAATCTCCTGGCCGCGGGCCGCGGCTCCATGGTGAACGACATCATTACCCGGGCCGGCGGGGTCAATGTGGTGGAGAGCCCCCAAGAATTGACCCGCTTCGACCTGGAGGCCCTGCTGCACGCCGACCCGGAGGTCTACGTCATCCAGCAGGGCCCCATGAACAAGAGTCCCGAAGATATCTATTCCCGGCCCTACTTTAAGGAGCTGCGAGCCGTGAAGGCGCGCCGGGTGCTGCTGGTGGATGAAGGCCTCTTTTCGCACCCCGGCCCCCGCTCCGCGGCGGCGGTGGAGCAATTGGCCCGCTTTCTCCACCCCGAGGCCTGGGAGGACCATAAATGATGGGCTGCCGCGGCCTGGTGATCGCCGGCACCCAGAGCGGCGTGGGCAAGACCACCGTCACCCTGGGGCTGCTCGCTGCCCTGCGGCGCCGCGGCCTGGCGGTGCAGCCCTTCAAGGTGGGTCCCGACTTCATTGACCCGGGGCACCATGGCCGGGCCGCGGGCCGCGAGCTCCCGCTCGCTGGACGGCTGGATGCTGAGCCGGGAGGCCAACCTGTCCCTGTTCCGGCGCCACGCCGCCCAGGCCCAGGTGGCCGTGGTGGAGGGGGTTATGGGCCTGTTCGACGGCTATGACGGCGCCAGCGAAGCCGGTTCCACGGCCCAAATGGCCAAGTGGCTGGGGCTGCCGACCCTCCTGGTGGTGGACGCCCGGGCCATGGCCCGGAGCGCCGCGGCCCTGGTCCATGGGTTCGCCACCTTCGACCCGGACCTGGCCCTGGCCGGGGTGGTCTTCAATCGCGTCGCCGGTGCGGCCCATTGGCAATATCTTCAGGAGGCCATGGCGGGGTTGCCGGGCGTGAAATGCCTCGGCGGCCTGCCCCGGGAACCGGAACTGTCCATCCCCGAAAGGCATCTGGGTCTGGTCACCTCCGAGGATCATCCCTTGGGGGAGGAATATCTGGAGCGCCTGGCTATCTGGCTGGAAGGCCATCTGGACCTGGACCGGCTGCTGGCGTCCCTGCCGCTGCTGCCGCGGCCGCCGGCGGCGGCGCCGCCGGCCTCTCCCCACCCCCCCCGGGTGCGCCTGGGGGTGGCCCGGGACCGGGCCTTCTGTTTCTATTACCCGGAAAATTTGGAGTGGCTGGAGCATTTCGGGGCCGAACTGGTGCCGTTTTCCCCGCTGACGGACCGGCAACTGCCCGCCGACCTGCATGGCCTTTACCTGGGGGGCGGCTACCCCGAGCTCTTTGCCGGGCAGTTGGCGGCCAATGAGGGAATCAAGCGCCAGCTGGCGGAGGCGGCCGCCGCCGGCCTGCCCATTTATGCCGAATGCGGGGGGCTGATGTACCTGTCCCGGGAGATCCGGGATCTTCAGGGCCAGGGCCACCCCATGGCCGGGCTGCTCCCCTTCCGGGTCCGCATGCTGCCAAGGCTAAAGGCTATGGGCTACCGGGAGGTCACCCTGAGGACCGCCGGCCTGCTGGGTCCGGCGGGTACCCGGGCCCGGGGCCATGAATTCCACTACTCGGAAATCGAGGCGGAAGCCGCAGACCTGCCCCGGCTATACCTGATTGCCGACCGGCAGGGAACCGCGCCGTCTGCGGAGGGCTATTGCCTGGGCAGCGTGCTGGCCAGCTACGTGCACCTCCATTTCGGCAGCAACCCGGAAGTGGCCCGCCATCTGGTGGACCATTGCCGTTCTTATAAGGAGAAGCTATGAGCTGGGGGCCGCGGCTACCCGAAGAGATCGAGGCGGAGAGCTTTCGCCGCATCGAGGCCCAGGCGGGGAGCCATCAATTTCCGCCGCCGGTCTGGATGGTGGTGCGGCGGATGATCCACACCAGCGCCGACCTGGATTACCTCCGCAGCGTACGGCTGCATCCCGGGGCCATAGCCGCGGGGGTGGCGGCCCTGCGCCAGGGAGGCCCGCTGGCCACCGATACCCGGATGTTACTGGCGGGCGTCTCCGGCGGCCGTTTGAGCCGGCTGGGAGTAACCCCCTTCTGCCTGATGGACGATCCGGAGGTGGCCCGGGAGGCGCGGCGCCAGGGGACCACCCGGGCGGCCGCGGCCATGGAAGCCGCCCTGCCGCGGCTGGCCGGGGGGATCGTGGCCATCGGCAACGCCCCCACCGCCCTGCTGCGCCTCCTGGAGCTGCTGGCCGCCGGGGCCCCGGCGCCCGCCCTGGTGGTGGGGCTGCCGGTGGGTTGGGTCAACGCCGCCGAATCCAAGGAGGCCTTGAGCCGCCAGGATTGTCCATTCATCACGGCCCTGGGGCCCAAGGGAGGCTCGGCGGTGGCCGCCGCGGTAATTAATGCCCTGGCCATTATGGCCCTGGAGGAGACCGAGGCATGACCGGGAAGATCGGGACTCTTTACGGGATCGGCGTGGGACCGGGTGATCCGGATTTGATCACCCTGAAGGCGTTGCAGGTGCTCTCGCGCATCCCCCACCTCTTTGCCTCCTGCTCCACCAAAAACAGTTACAGCCTGGCCCTGAACATCGTGCGCCGCCACCTGAACGGGGCCGGCATCGAACGTCTCCCCTTCCCCATGACCCGGGACCCCCAGGTCCTGCAAGCGGCCTGGGAGACTAATGCCGGGCGGGTCCTGGAAGTTCTGGCACCGGGGTGGACGCCGCCTTCGTCACCCTGGGGGACCCCCTCACCTACTCCACCTTCGGCTATCTCTTGAAGACCCTGAAGCGCCTGTGCCCGGAGGTGCGGGTGGTCACCATTCCCGGGATCACCTCTTACAGCGCCGCGGCCGCCCGCACCCAGATCCCCCTGACCGAAGGGGAGGAATCCTTCGTGCTGGTGTCCGGGGCCCTGGGCGCCGCCCGGCTGCGGGAAGTGGTGGAGAACAGCGACAATATCGTGATGCTGAAAACCTACCGCAACTTCCGGGAGATCTACCGGACCCTGGAGGAACTGGATCTCTTGGACCGGGCCACCTGCATCAGCCGCTGCGGCCTGGAGGGAGAGACGGTGGTGGAGAACCTGCGGGATTATCAAGGGCAGCCCTTGCCCTATCTCTCCATGATCATTATCAAAAAGAAAGGCAAAGGATATTGAAGACCGCCACTGCAACCGCGGGCGGCTGGGGGCGATGGCTGGCGCTCCTCCTGGCTGGCCTCCTGGTGGCCTCCTACTGGCTGGGCCTCTGGCCCGAGGCGCATCGGCTCTCAGTCCACAAGCTTTACCGGCAACTGTCCTGGCCCCTATCACGGCTGCTGGTTTACCTGGGGGTGGGCCTGCTGGTCGGGCAGGCCATCGAGTCCCTGGGCTGGGCCGCCAAGTTGGGGAGCTGGGCCTCACCGCTGCTGCGCTGGGGGCACCTCCACAAGGAAAGCGGGGCCAGTTTCACCGCGGCCTTTTTCTCCGGAATACTGGCCAACACCATGCTGGTCACCCTTTACCAGGAAGACCGCATCGGCCGCCGGGAGATGACCATCACCTATCTGCTCAACAATGGTTTGCCGGTTTTTTTCTCGCACCTGCCCACCACCGTCTCTATCATCGTGCCCCTGACCCGGCAGGCGGGCTTGATTTATCTGGGGCTCACCCTGGCTGCGGCAATGCTCCGCAGCGCCCTCCTCCTGGTTTATTCCCGCTGGCTGCTGCCGGCCGAGGGCGGGGGCGGGGGCGAGGTGGCCATGCCGGTCCCCGGGAAAAAGGAGAAGTTGCTCCGGGAGATCTGGCAAAAGTTCCAGCGGCGGTTTTCCCGGGTGATCCTTTACACCATACCCATTTATCTATTGATCTTCGTGCTCAACGATTGGGGGGTGTTCAAGTGGCTCGAGGCGGCGGCCAAAACCCACGTGACCCTGGGCTTCTTGCCCATGGAGGCGGCCAGCGTGGTGGCCTTCAGCGTGGCGGCGGAATTCACCTCGGGGATCGCGGCCGCGGGGGCCTTCCTGCAGGCCGGGACCCTGACGGTGTCCCAGACGGTGATCGCCCTGGTCCTGGGGAACATCGTGGCCACCCCCATCCGGGCCTTGCGTCATCAATTGTCCAGCAACGTGGGGATCTTTTCCCCTAAGGTGGGAACCGAGCTGCTGCTTTTGAGCCAGGGACTGCGGCTCCTGAGCCTGGTGCTGCTGGCCGCGCCCTATGCCATCTGGGCGTAAGAGGCGGCAAGCGGAGGCCTAGGCCATCAAGTCCAGGTAGCATAGGCGTCCCGCCTGTATAGGTTAAATTGGGAGTTTAGTTCACCCAGGCCAGAGGCCTAGGCTACCGATCCATGAGATTATGGACTTAGATAATAACGATAGCCTGCCAACCAGGCCTCGCAAAGAGCTGCGCCAGGGCTTTTCCACCGGCACCGCGGCCGCAGCCGCGGCCCAGGGGGCCTTGTGGGAGCTGCTGGAACCCCCAGCCCCCGAAAGGGTGGAAGTCACCCTGCCCGGGGGGGGCTGCCTGACTATTCCGCTCTTCTACCACCGCCGTTCCGGGGAGCGGGGCGAGGCCGCGGTGATCAAGGACGCCGGGGACGATCCCGACGTCACCAACAGGGCCCAGATCGGGGCCCGGGTCTGGCGCCTTGACGGCCAGGGCGCCAAAGAGCAGGTGATTTTCCTGGGGGGGGAAGGGGTGGGCCGGGTGACCAAACCGGGACTGGCGCTGGCGGTGGGAGAGCCGGCCATCAACCCGGTGCCGCGGCGGATGATTCGCCGCAGCCTCAGCCAGGTGTGGGAGCGGTGTTTCCCCGGCCAGCCCCTGCGGCTGGGGGTGGAAATCTTCGTGCCCCGGGGCGAGGAGCTGGCCCGCCATACCTTGAACCCCCGGTCTAGGGATCGTGGGCGGTATCTCGATCCTGGGCACCACCGGCCTGGTGAAGCCCTTTTCCCATCAGGCCTACCGGGCCACCATTGTGGCCAGCCTGCGGGTGGCCCAGGCCCTGGGGCTGAAACAGATCGCCTATAGCACCGGCGGCAAAAGCGAGTCGCACCTGCGCCTGCTGCTGCCGGAGCTGCCGGAAGCGGCCTTCGTGCAGATGGGCGATTACGTGCGCTTTGCCCTGCGGACCGCGGCTAATCTGGGGTTTGCGGAGATCACCACCGCGGCCTTTTTCGGCAAGGCCCTGAAGATCGCCCAGGGCCGGGGCCACACCCATGCCGCCCGGGGCCTGGCGGACCTGGGGCAACTGGCCCGACTGGTCCGGGAGCAGACCGGAGACGCCCGGTTGGCCCGGGAAATTTCCCGGGCCAACACCTCCCGGCAGGCCCTGGAGATCCTGCGGACCGGCCGGGCGCCCCAGGTGGTGGCGGAGGTGGGGACGCGGATGCTGGCGGCCTTGCGCGGCTATGCCCGGCCCGGCCCCAAGCTGGCCGCAGTGATCCTCGATTTTGCCGGGCAGTCCCTGTGGCGGGGCGAAGATCCGGGGGAAAATTTTAGGTTAACTGGGGACAGCCGCCTCGGGCTGCCCTTTCCCGACAACCAGGGGGCGCGCCCCCTGCTGCTGAGGGCTTAACATGATACCGGTGCAGGTGGTGGGATTGGGAATGTCGCCGGACGACCTGACGCCCCGGGCCCTTAAGGTCATCCGGGAAGCCCAGGTGCTGGTGGGCGGACGGCGCCTCCTCTCCTATTTCCCGGATCATCCGGCCAGAAAAATTACTCTGGGCAAGGACCCGGAAGGCGCCCTGGGCCAACTCCCGGCCCTGGCCGCGGACCTGCGGGTGGTGGTGCTGGCCTCCGGGGACCCCAACTTCTATGGGGTAGGCCCCCTGGTGCTGAAGCTCCTGGGGCCGGAACAGGTGGTGGTGCACCCCAATATCACCGCGGTCCAGGCCGCCTGCGCCCGCCTCAAGATGGCCTGGCAGGACGCCACGGTGGTCAGCCTGCATGGGCGCAGCTTCCAACCCCTGGCCGAGTCCTTTGGCCGAGGCGCCGACCGCGTCCTCGTCTATACCGATCCGGAGCATACCCCCGGGGCCATCGCCCGGTGGTTGCTGGCCCGGGGGCAAGAAGAAGCCCGGCTCTGCGTCCTGGAGGACCTGGGCCAGGCCACCGAGCGCCTCACCTGGCTCAGCCCCCGGGAGGCCCGGGGGCAGGAGTTTTCCCCCTGAACCTGGTGGTCATCCTGCCGGCTCCCCCGGGGCCGCGGCAGGAGGCGCCCTTGCACCTGGGGCTCCCCGAAGAGGCCCTGGCCCGCCAGGGCGGCCTGATTACCAAGGCCGAGGTGCGGGCCGTGGTCCTGGCGAAGCTGGCCCTGGCTCCCGGCTTAACCCTGTGGGACCTGGGGGCCGGTTGCGGTTCGGTGAGTCTGGAGGCCAGCCTGCTGTTGCCCGGCGGCCGGATCATCGCGGTGGAGCAGGACCAGGAGCGGGCCGCCCAGATCCGGGCCAACCGGGAAAAATTCGGGGTCGCCAACCTGGAGGTGGTCTGGGGCCGCGCCCCCGCCTGCCTGGCGGAGCTGCCCGTCCCCCAGAGGGTCTTCATCGGGGGTGGCGGCCAGGATTTGGGGGAAATTTTGCCGGCAGTCCTGGGACGCCTGGAGCGGGGGGATGAGAGGGTGGTGCTCACCGCCACCTTGCTGGACACCCTGGAGACGGCCCGGAGGGTTCTGGCCGCTGCCGGCTGGCGAATGGAGGTGACCCTGCTCCAGGTGAGCCGCTCCCGCCCCCTGGCCGGGGGCGCCTATATGCAAGCTCAGAACCCGGTATGGATCGTCTCGGGTTGGGCAGGAGAATAACATGACTGAGCGCCATCCCGTCATCTTTCTGGGGGCCGGCCCCGGCGACCCGGAGTTGATCACGGTCAAGGGGCAGCGGGCCCTGGCCCAGGCGGAGGTAGTCTTCTACGCCGGTTCCCTGGTGCCGCCGGCGCTGCTGGGCTGGGCCCCCCGCCAGGCGGAACTGATCGACACCGCGCCCCTTAACCTGGGGGAAATCGTCGCAGGCATCATCCGGGCCCATCTGGCCGGCAAACGGGTGGTGCGGCTCCACTCCGGGGACCCCGCCCTGTTCAGCGCCATCCAGGAGCACTTGGAAATCCTGGAACGAGAGGCCATCCCTTGCCGGGTGATTCCCGGGGTCACCGCCGCCTCGGCCGCGGCCGCGGCCCTGGCCCAGGAGCTCACCTTGCCGGAGGTGACCCAAACGGTCATCCTGACCCGGGGCGCCGGGCGCACCCCGGTGCCGGCCCGGGAGGCCCTGGGGGAGCTGGCCCGCCATGGGGCCACCATGGTCATTTATCTGAGCATCCGGCTTATCGACCAGGTGGTGGCGGAGCTCACCGGCGCCTACGGAGCACAGGCCCCGGTAGTGGTGGCCCACCGGGTGAGTTGGCCGGATCAGCTCCTCATCCGGGGCACCCTGGCCGACATCGCCGCCCGGGTGCGGCAGGCCGGGATCCAGCGCCAGGCCCTGATCCTGGTGGGGCCGGTCCTGGCCGCCAGGCCGGAGGGCCTCAAGGCGCACTCCAAACTCTATGACCAGGACTTCGACCATGGGTTCCGTTCCGGAAGCCGCGATTAGGGTGGTGGCCCTCACCCCCCGGGGCGCCTCCCTGGCCCGGGAAATCAGCCGGGGCCTGGCCGGGGCCCGCTGTTGGCTGCCCCGGGCCCTGGCCGGGGAGGATCCTGAGGAGCGGACCTTTGACCGGGTCGCCCCGGTCTTGGGGGAAGCCTTCCGGCAGGGAGAGAATCTGGTGGCGGTCATGGCGGCGGGCATCGTGGTGCGCAGCATCGCCCCCCATCTCCGGGGCAAAGCCAGGGACCCCGGGGTAGTGGTGGTGGATGAGGCCGGCAAGTTTGCCATCAGCCTGCTCTCCGGGCACCAGGGGGGCGCCAACCAACTGGCCCGCCAGGTGGCGCAAATCATTAAGGGCACGCCGGTCATTACCACCGCCAGCGACCTCCAGGGGCTGCCGGCCCTGGACCTGGCCGCCATGCGCACGGGGCTGGCCATCGAGAACCCGGCCGCCCTGAGCCAGGTGCAGATGAGCCTCCTGTCCGGTTTGAGCCTGCGTTTGGTGGACCCGGACGGCTTCCTGGCCGAACTCGCCGAAGAGTATCCCGAGCGGTTCATCTGGGAGACAGACCTGGACACCGCCCTGGCGGGGGGCGGGCCCGGGGTGTACGCCGGATTTCGGGAGCGCGCCTGGCCTCAGGCCTGGCTGGTGCTCCGTCCCAAAAATCTGGTGGCCGGGGTGGGATGCCACCCGGGCGCCGCCGCCGACGAAATCCTGAGGTTCCTCAAGGACTCCTTTAGGAAGGAAAGACTGTCCCTGGCCTCCCTGAAGGCCCTGGCCAGCATCGAGACCAGAAAAGAGGAACCCGGCTTGATAGAAGCAGCCGCCAGGCTGGGAGTGGAATTCATATGGTTCACCAAGGAAGAGTTACAGAGCGTCCCGGTGCCGACCCCCTCGCCGCAGGTGATCCGGCTGGTGGGAGTGGTCAGCGTCGCCGAAGCTGCGGCCTTGAAAGCCGGAGGGCAGGAGTTGGTCCTGACCAAACGGAAAAGGGGCAACCTCACCCTGGCGGTGGCCCACGTCGAGGGCGCTTGACGGTGGTGAGTCTGGGACCCGGGTTCCCGGACTATATCATCCCCCGGGCCAGGGCCGCCCTGGATGAGGCCCAGGTGGTGGCGGGCTATCGCACTTACCTCGAGCTTTTGCAACCCCTGCTGACCCACCAGGAGGTGGTGGCCACCGGCATGAAGGGCGAAATCCAGCGCTGCCAGACGGCCATTGCCCGGGCCTTGCAGGGGGCGCGGGTGGCCCTGGTCTCCGGGGGCGACGCCGGCATCTACGGCATGGCCGGGCTGGTTCTGGAGATTTGCGCCGCCCGGGGGCTGAAGATCGGTCCGCCGGAGGGCGGGGAGGAGGGGGTGGATTTTCACCTGGAGGTGATTCCCGGGGTGCCGGCCCTGGCCGCCGGGGCGCGCCCTCCTGGGCGCGCCGCTGATGCACGATTTCGCCGCCATCTCTCTGAGCGACCTCCTCACCCCCTGGGAGACCATCCAGAGGCGTCTGGAGCTGGCGGCCCAGGGAGATTTTGTCATCGTCCTCTACAATCCCCAAAGCAAGAAGCGCCACTGGCAACTGGCGGCGGTCCGGGAGCTGCTGCTCCGGTTTAAGGACCCGGGAACCCCGGTGGGCCTGGTCTCCCGGGCCATGCGCCCGGGCCAGGAGAGCGTCATCACCAGCCTGCAAGATCTCCTGGCACACCCGGTGGACATGCAAACGGTCATCTTCGTGGGCTCGTCCCAGACCTTCACCTACGGCCCCTATATGATCACCCCCCGGGGTTATCTGGGCAAGTACCAGGTGCTGGAAGGGCAGTAGAGATGATCTGTTACCGGAAACCGAAAACCGAAAACCGAAAACTGTATTTATGAAATACCGTCCCTTAATGATCCTGGGCTCCGGCTCGGACGTAGGCAAGAGCATCATCACCGCCGGCCTCTGCCGCATCTTCCATCAGGAGGGCCTGCGGGTCGCCCCCTTCAAGGCGCAGAACATGGCCTTGAACAGCTTCATCACCCCGGAGGGCGGGGAGATGGGGCGGGCCCAGGTGGTGCAGGCCCAGGCGGCCGGCCTGGCCCCCCACGTGGACATGAATCCCATCCTGCTCAAGCCCAGCAGCGAGGTGGGCTCCCAGGTGATCGTCCACGGCCAGGTCTACGGCAACTTCTCGGCCCAGGAATATTACCGGCACAAACCGCGGCTGACCCGCAAGGTGATGGAGAGCTTCCGCCGCCTTAGCCTTAACCATGAACTCGTCATTCTGGAGGGGGCCGGCAGCGCCGTGGAGCTGAATTTAAAGAAGAACGACCTGGTCAACTTCCGGATGGCCAGGAAGGCCGGGGCCGCGGTCCTGCTGGTGGCCGACATCGACCGGGGCGGGGTTTTCGCCGCCACCATCGGCTCCTTCCATCTCCTGACCCCGGCAGAGCGGCGGCTGCTGGCGGGCTTCATCATCAACAAGTTCCGGGGGGACCCGGCCCTCTTCCAGGAGGGGGAAAGGATCATCGAACGCCGGACCCGGCGGCCGGTCCTGGGAGTGGTGCCTTACGCCCCGGACCTGGCCCTCCCGGAGGAAGACAGCGTCGCCCTGGGGCGCAAAGGGAAGGTGGCGGGCTCCCGGCCGGCAGCAGGAAAATCCCTGCGGGTGGGGGTGGTGCGCCTGCCCCACATCTCCAACTACACCGATTTCGACCCCCTGGAACAGGAAGCCGGCGTGTCCCTCAGCTACCTGGACCATCGCCACGGCCTGGAGGGAATGGACCTCCTCATCCTGCCCGGGACCAAGAACACCATTAGCGACCTCCTTTATCTCAAGGAGACCGGGCTGTTCCAGGAGATTCAGGCCTACGCCCGGGGCGGCGGCCGCCTGGTGGGCATTTGCGGCGGCTACCAGATTATGGGCCGGGAGGTCCTGGACCCCCTGGGGGTGGAGGGCCCTCCCCGCTCGGAGGCCGGCCTGGGGCTGCTGCCGGTGGTCACCACCATGGCCGGGGTTAAGGCCACCACCCAGGTGCGGGCCCGGGCACTCCAGGGCCGGACCGCCGGGCTGCTCATCGAGGCCTATGAAATCCACATGGGGGAGACCAGGGGCCAGGGCGAGGGACAGCCGGCCTTTGAGATCAGCAGCCGCAACGGCCGGCAGGTTAAGGTCCCGGATGGCTGGACCAGTCCCGATGGCCGCGTCTGGGGCACCTATCTCCACGGCCTGTTCGATAATGATGAGTTCCGCCGGGGTTTCTTGGCCGAGAGCATCTTGGCCGAGGCTGGCAGTCAAGCGGGGGCGGCGGCGCCCATCCCTGTCCTTCCGGGATTTTCAGGAAGCCCAATTGGACCGGTTGGCCGATTTGCTGCGCACCCACCTGGACCTGGCCCGAATTCGGGCCTTGATTCAACCATGAGGCCGGGTTGCCGCCCTGATCCCCTCTGAAAAAGGGGCTAAAAACCAGAAGGAATTGGTGGGCAGTGCCCACCCTACACACTACTTCCAGCCAATTCAACCAACTATGCAATCTGATACGAACCTACCGGAAACCGTCCTCCCCCACGGGGGTGAGGTCTACCAACTGGCTCGCACCCTGGGACTCCATCCCCGGGACCTCCTGGATTTCTCGGCCAACATCAACCCCCTGGGGTTTCCCCCGGCAGTCGCCGAGGTCATCCGCCAGACCCTGGGGGAAATCGTCCATTACCCGGATCGCCACTGTCTGGAGCTGCGGCAGGAGCTGGCGGCTTACCACCGCCTGGCCCCGGATCAGATTCTGGTGGGCAACGGCTCCACGGAACTCCTCTATCTGGCGGCCCGGGCCCTCACGCCCCGGAGGGCCTTAATCGTGGCCCCGGCCTTCAGCGAATATGAGCACGCCCTGGCGGCGGCCCGGGTGCCGGTGGTCTTCCAGGACACTGGCGAGGCGCACAATTTTACCCTGACCGCGCCCCCGGACCCCCAGGGCGCGGACCTGGTCTTTTTGGCCAATCCCGCCAGTCCCAGCGGGGTCTTGTTGCCGCCGGAACTCTTGCTGGAGACCGCGGCCAGGCTTACGGCCGCCGGGGTCCGGCTGCTGTTGGATGAGGCCTTCGTGGATTTCGTGGAGGAGGCCTCTCTAAAGACGCGCCTGGCCCAGTTTCCCCACCTCCTGATCCTGCGCTCCTTCACCAAGTTCTTCGGCATCCCGGGGATGCGCCTGGGCTATCTGCTGGCGGCCCCGGCCCTCATCCGGCGCCTGGCCGCGGTCCAGGAACCCTGGTCGGTGAACACCCTGGCCCAGGCCATGGGCCAGGCCTGCCTCCAGGACCATGACTATATGGTCCGTTCCCGGGCCCTGATCAGCCGGGAGCGGCAGTACCTCCTGGATGGTCTGAAATCCTTGCCGGGGCTCTCCCCGTTCCCCGGGGCGGTGAATTACCTTCTGGTGAAGATTACCCATGCGGAATGGACCGCGGCCACCCTGCAAAAGGCGCTGCTCTCCCGGAAAATCATCGTGCGGGACGCCGGCAATTTCCGCGGCCTGGATGAGCGGTTCTTCCGCGTGGCGGTGCGCCGGCGGGAGGAAAACCAGCGGCTCCTGGAAGCCCTGGGGCAGTTCTTGCTTTAGGAGCGCCCGTGAAACTGGCCCTGCCTTTTCTCGCCGGATACCTGCTGGACCTGCTGCTGGGGGACCCGCCGCAGTGGCCCCATCCCGTGCGGCTCCTGGGCCGGGCCAGCGAATACTGGGAGTCGGTCCTCTACCAGCCCCGGGTGGCGGCGGGAGCCCTCTTCTGGCTGGCGGTGATGGGGACGGCCTTAACCGGGGTCATCGGATTGCTGGTGGCGGCGGCCTTCCTGCCGCGGCTGGCCGGCCTGGGCCTGGTCACTTACTTTATTTACGCCGGCCTGGCCACCCGCAGCCTGCACCGGGAAAGCCGGCAGGTGGAGGAGGCCCTGGCCCGGGAAGATTTGCCCGAAGCCAGGGCTCGCCTGGCCATGATCGTGGGCCGGGAAACCGCCCAGTTGGGCCCGGAGGAGATCCGCCGGGCGGTCCTGGAAACCGTGGCGGAGAATCTGGCGGACGGGGTGGTGGCCCCCATGTTCTTCACCCTGCTCCTGGGCCTGCCGGGCCTGATACTTTATAAGGCCGCCAATACCCTGGACAGCATGGTGGGGTATAAGAATTATCGCTATGGCAAGTTCGGCAAGGTGGCGGCCAGGGCCGATGACATCCTCAACTTCCTGCCGGCCCGCCTTACCGCCCTGCTGCTGGTGGCGGCCGCGGCGGCGGTGGGGCCGGACCCCCGGGGAGCCTGGCGCATCCTGCGCCGGGATGCGGCCAAGGCCAGCAGTCCCAACGCCGGCTGGCCCGAGGCCGCCATGGCCGGGGCCCTGGGGGTGCGCCTGGGAGGGCCCGCCACCTACTCCGGCCACCGGCTGGACAAGCCGTTCATCGGCGATCCTCCCCATATCTCTCCCCTTTCCGGGGAGAAATACCGCCAGGCCATCCGCCTCCTATACGCCGCTTCCCTCCTGATGGCGGCCATCACCTTCCTGTCCCTCCTGGCCAGCGGCGCCGGGCTCTGGGGGATCCTGGGATGGTGGCGCTGACCAGTTACAGTTAGCTACCGCCGTAACTATTGAGAGAACCGGGAAACCTGGACTTAGCCACGATCCTTGTCCTGCTGGCGATCCGTAAGGTCCTGGATAAAACCTTCGTAGTAGTTAATGGCGCCATTTTCGTCAGGCACGGCCCGGGCGTCCACCGATATCCAGAAGGTAGTGCCGGTCCTTGCGATACTACTTGATATTGCGCGCCCCGGATGAACCCTGACTCTTGGATTTCGCGCTTAAATTCATCCCGTTGCTTCGAATCCACGAAGACCTGGTGGCCCAGATCCATGATGCTGGTGAGCATGTCTTCCGGCGAATCATAGCCATGCATCCTGGCCAGAGCCGGGTTGACGCTGAGCAAGCGCCCCTCGGGAGTGCTCTGGAAGATGCCTTCCACGGCGTTTTCGAAGATGCTGTGGTATTTCGCCTCGGCCTCTTGCAAGGCCTTTTCCGCCTGCTTTCGCTCAGTGATATCCTGAATTACCGCCAACTTGGACAGGGTTTCGTCAGGATGGCGAATAAGAGTGTTAATCACATGATACCAGCGGTTGTCTCTGGGGCTGAGTATTTCCCAGGTTACCTTTTCTCCCCGAAAGACTCTTTTATTGACACACCAGGGGCAGACCTTCTCCAGGCCATGCAGGGCCTTGAAGCATTTCTGTCCAAGGGGATAATAGCCGGTCCGCTCAATGAAGCGCTGGTTCATAAATTCCACTTCATAATTTTGCGAGCAGATATAGATGAGGCCATCGAAGGCTTCCAGGATAGCTTCATATTGGGCCCATAAATCCCTCCAGGCCTCGGATAACCGATGCAACCTGGATTCTTCCTTTTCCAAGGCCGCCACCTTCCGGCGCAACGCCGCCAATTCATCGAGGGGTTCGGCCATGTCCAAGCTCCTTCATCTGCTTCCTTTAATGGGGAATGGATAACCGTATTGATTTTCTTGCAAAATCTGGCGGCAAGCTGACCGCTAACCGCGATTCCCTAATCCGCCAGCCTGAACCTGCCGTCCTTCACCTGCACCATGACCAGGGAGTCCACGTCCAGGCCGTTGTGATCTGCGGGCGTCAGGTTATAGATGCCGGTGACCCCCACGTAGCCCCTGGTCTGCTCAATGGCGCTCCGCAGGGCCTTGGGGTTGGTGCCCGCCTTCTTCATGGCGTTGGTGATGATATAGAGGGCGTCCCAGGCACAACCCGAATCGGGGATGATGGGGAAGCGCCGGTCCAAGTGGTAAGTGTCTTTATAGAGGCGGAGGAATTTCTGGATCACCGGCTTCTGGAGGTCGGTGTCGGGCAAGTCGTCCGCCACCAGCAGCCGGACGGCGGGCATGCGGTCCCCCTCGGCGGCCTGGCCCGCCAGGTGGAGATAATCCGGTCCCGGCTGGCCGTGGCCTTGGAACAGGGGCGCCTTAATGCCCAACTGCGCCTTGTTTTTGGCCAGGATGGCCCCGGGCGGACCGCTGGTCCAGACCACAATCGCCTGGGGGCGGGCGGTGTTAATCTTGGTGAGCTGCGGCGTCAGGTTGGTGTCCTTGGGGTCGAAGGATTCCTCGGCCACCAGGGTGATCCCGTAATCCGGGGCCAGCCGGGTGAGCCACCTGGAGCCAACCAAGCCGAAGGGGTCCGCGGCGGTGAACAGGGCCACCTTAGTCAGTCTCTTCTGCTTAAGATAGCCGTAAAGCTTTTTCACTGCGGTGGAGGGGCGCGGAGGCGTGTTGAAGATGTAGCTAAAGGGGCCGGTTTCTTTCATGATGGGCTGATCGATCCCCACGGTCATTTCGGTGGGGATGCCGGCCTTCTCCACGATGTTCTTCACCTGCATGGCTTCGCCGGTGGAGGTAGGCCCGATGATGGCCGCCACTTTGTCGGAGAGGATGAATTTCTTGGCAATGCTGGCCGCCTGGTTGGGGTCGCTCCCGGTATCTCCCACCACCAGCTCAATGGGCTGGCCGTTGATGCCCCCATCCTTGTTGATCTCGTCCTTGGCCATTTCCGCCACCAGTTGGCTGGGGATGCCGCTGGGCGCCTGCGGCCCGGAGAGGGCAAAACAGGCGCCGATCTTGATGGGTCCCTCTGCCTGGGCCCAGAAAGGCGCCAGCCCCAGCAAAGCCGCAACCCCAAAAATCCTGGCCAGTCTGCCCTTCATGGCTGCCCTTCTCCTCAAATAATCTTTATTTTTAACAGCGAAAAAATCATTTCACCTGGCAAATAGGTTGTGCTAAATTATGGCATGGCTAATTTCAGCATGGGGGGGATGGAAACATGACTGAAAGACGGCAACACACCCGCATCTATTTCTCCTTGCCCATGGAGTTCCAGGTGCAGCCCAAGGATTCTGACGAATCCTGGAAAAGCCCGGCTGTTCTAAAAAATTTCAGTCAAGGTGGCCTCTTCTTTGAGTGCGAAACCCTGCCTCAGGTAAAACCTGGAAGCGTGGCGGATTTCACCTTCAACACCATTCCCCCCCAGTACAGTTTTATCAAGAGCCCCATCCGGGCCGAGGCGGTGGTTAAGCGCGTCGAATCCCGGGTGGCGGGATCGGATAATTTCGGGGTGGCGGTGCAATTCCTTACCGGTCCGCAATTCGGTTAAATTCGGCGAAAATCACCCATCCTCAGTAATCGCCTGAAAAAGACGAGGTCGGCAATCCAGAGTTGCCGACCTCGTCATGTTATCAGACCTCGAGAGGCCGGGGGGGCTGGCCTGCCGGCTGCGGCGCCTGGCCCCAGTCCGCACCGGTTAGATCAGTCTCAAGTCGGCCCCGCTTTGCCGGCCGCGGTCCACCGCGGGCCCCCAAACCCAGCCCCGCCGCAGCTCTTCCGGGGCCAGACGCCGCAAATCTTCCGGGGGCAAGGCCGCGGGCCAGAACCATAAACGCCACCAGGGCCGGTGTACCTGGCGCCATCTTTTCGCCTGGCCCTGGGGCTGGGCCCGTTTAATGTCAATGATGTTCTTCATCAGCGTAATTTGCGGGCTGCCCCAACCTTCACCGGGCTGCCGGATGAACCCTGGCCGGGCGTCCACCTCCGTATATTAATTATTAAACATTTAATAATATTTTCCACCCCAAAATTTGGGGTTGAGGATGGGGATGGGGGCCGCCAGAGCCGGCGGCTCACCCTGGCCAGCCGCCTTACCTCCCCTTTTCCTCCGCGGCCCCAAGGATTAAAATGGGAATCATGCGCCTCATCGGCCACCTGGACATGGACGCCTTTTTCGCCGCCATTGAAGAGCGGGACGAACCTAAGCTCAAAGGAAGGCCCCTGGTGGTGGGGGCCGACCCCGCCGGCGGCCGGGGCCGGGGGGTGGTCTCCACCGCCAACTACCCGGCCCGGCAATACGGCATCCACTCCGCCATGCCCATCTCCCGCGCCTGGAAGCTTTCGGAGGCGGCCCGGCGCCGGGGTTTGCCCCCGGCAGCCTTCCTCCGGGTGAACTACCGGAAGTATTCGGAAGCCTCCCGGCGCATCATGGAGATCTTGCGCCGCCATGCCCCGCGAGGTGGAGGAGGCCAGCGTCGATGAGGCCTACTTCGACCTGGGTTTCGCCGGTTCCGTGGAGGCCGCGGTGGCCATCTGCCGGAAAATCAAGGAGGAGATCCAGGCCCGGGAACAGCTCACCGGCTCCATCGGCCTGGGCCCCAACAAATTGCTGGCCAAGATCGCCTCGGATTTCCAAAAGCCCGACGGCCTCACGGTGGTCACGGCCGAGGAGGCGGAGGACTTTCTGGCCCCTTTGCCGGTGCGCAAGATCCCGGGCATCGGTCCCCAAAGCGAAAAGTTCCTGGCCGGCCTGGGGATCAAATTAGTCCGGGATTTGAAGCGCTTTTCGCCCCTGGAACTTAAAGAGATGTTCGGCAAGTGGGGCCCGGAACTTTACGAGCGCCTTCGCGGCCGCCATGAGAGCCCCCTGGTGCTGGACTGGGAGCCGAAATCGGTGGGAGAGCAGGAGACCTTCGCCCGGGACAACCTGGACCTGCCGTTCATCTTCACCCGCCTCTGGGTCATGTGCCGGGAGGTTTTCCAGCGGGTGCAGGCCGAGGGGTTTCACAGCTACCGCACCGTGGTGGTTACGGTGCGCTTCGCCGACTTCGCCACCCACTCCCGCTCCCATACCCTGCCCCACCCCTCGGAATCACCCCGCACCCTGCGCTTCGAGGCCATGAAACTGCTGATGCCCTTTCTGGACCGCCGGGAAAACCCCCAACGGAAAATGATCCGCCTCATCGGGGTCCGGGTGGAAAAGCTGGGGAAGTGATGCGGTGGGGCGGCAGGCACGGAGGCCTGCCCCACCGTGGAATGGCGGGAACTAACCCAGGATTTTTCACCGGCCGGAGGCCGGCGCCACTAAAGCACCATAAAAAAGGGGCGACCCAATCACAGGCTGGAAGCCTGTGCCACTTAAGGAAATGGTGGGCAGTGCCCACCCTCAGTAACTGTCGCCCCTACTTATGGGGATTGGGGGTGGGGTTTGGGGAGGGGGTAAGGGCCGTCGGCCCTTAGCCCCCTCCCCAAATCACTCTCTCTTTACCACCCCATGGTCAGGTAGTCGTGGATGGAGTTGGCGGCCAGGCGGCCGGCGCCCATGGCCAAAATCACGGTGGCGGAGCCGGTGACGATGTCGCCGCCGGCCCAGACCCGGGGTTTCATGGTCTTGCCGGTCTTGGGGTCGGCGATGATGTAGCCCCACTTATTCAGGGCCAGGCCCGGGGTGCTCTTGGTGAGCAGGGGGTTGGAGCCGGAGCCGATGGCGATCACCGCGGTATCGATCTCCACCAGGAATTCGGAGCCGGGGATGGGCACCGGGCGCCGCCGTCCGGAGGCATCGGGCTCGCCCAGCTCCATTTTCAGGCATTCCACCCCGGTGAGCCGCCCATCCTGGTCGCCCAGGAACCGGAGCGGGTTGGCGAGCAGCAGGAACTCGACGCCCTCTTCCTCGGCATGGTGGACTTCCGCGGTACGGGCGGGCAATTCGTCCATGGAGCGCCGGTAGATGATATAGGAGTGCTCCGCCCCCAGCCGCAGGGCGGTGCGGGCCGAGTCCATGGCGACGTTGCCGCCGCCGAAGGTGGCCACGTTCTTGCCCCGGACGATGGGGGTGTCGTAGTTGGGGAAGGTGTAAGCCTTCATCAGGTTGGAGCGGGTCAGGTATTCGTTGGCCGAATAAACCCCGATGAAGTGTTCCCCGGGGATTTTCAGGAACACCGGCAGACCGGCGCCCACTCCCAGGAAGATGGCGTCAAAGCCCTGGTCGAAGAGTTCATCCACGGTTTCGCTGGCGCCGATGACCGAGTCCACCTCGATCTTGACCCCCAGGCGCTCCAGAAAGTTGCATTCCTGGGCGACGATGGCCTTGGGGAGCCGGAACTCGGGGATGCCGTAGAGGAGCACCCCGCCCGGAGCGTGCAGGGCTTCGTAGATGCTCACTTCGTGGCCTTTGAGGGTCAGGTCGCCGGCCACCGTGAGTCCGGCGGGACCGGCGCCCACCACCGCCACCTTCTTGCCGGTGGGCTCGGCCTTGGGGGGCAGGATGTTTCTACCCTGCATCCTCTGATAATCGGCGGCGAAGCGCTCCAGGTTGCCGATGGCCACCGGGGCGTCCTTCTTGCCCAGGATGCACATGCCTTCGCACTGCACCTCCTGGGGGCAGACCCGGCCGCACACCGCCGGCAGGGAGTTCTTTTCCCATAGTTTCCGGATGGCGCCCTCAAATTCGCCTTCCTTGATTTTGACAATGAATTGGGGAATATCGATTTCCACCGGGCAGCCCTGTTTGCAGCGGGGGTCTTTGCACTGGATGCAGCGTTGCGCTTCCAGCATGGCCAGCTCCGGGGTGTAGCCGTAAGGCACTTCCTCGAAGTTGCGGGCCCGCACCTTGGGTTCCTGCTCCGGCATCTTCTGGCGGGGAATCTTCTCTTTCTTGGGAGCTTGGACTTCTTCGGTCATTCTCGTGTCTCCTTGGTGGCTGCTATTTAGGCAAGGATCCGGGCGTACCGCAAGAGCAGGTGGTGGGCGTCCCCTGGAACTGGTCATAAGAGAGCTTCTCCTCGGCGCAATAGGCCCGGAGCCGCAGGGTCAGCTCTTCGAAATCGGTGGCGTGGCCGTCGAATTCCGGGCCGTCCACGCAGGCGAACTTCATCTGGCCGCCGACGCTCACCCGGCAACAGCCGCACATACCGGTGCCGTCCAGCATGATGGGGTTGAGGCTCACCAGGGTCTTGACCCCATACTCCTTGGTCATTTTGCAGCAGAACTTCATCATGGGCACCGGCCCGATGCACACCGCCAGGGCGATGTCCCGGTGCTTCTCCAGGGTTTCCTTCAACTTATCGGTGACGAAACCCTGGTGGCCGTAAGTGCCGTCGTCGGTGCAGACCATCAGTTCATTGGAGGCCGCCTGCATCTTGTCCTCCAGGATGAGGAGGTCCTTGGTGCGGGCCCCGATGACCGAGAAGACGTAGTTGCCCGCCAGCTTGAGACCCCGGGTGATGGGGTGCAGCACCGCCACCCCGGTGCCGCCGCCCACGCAAATGACCTTGCCCACTTTGTCCAGGTGGGTGGGCTGGCCCAGGGGGCCGATGACGTCCAGGTATCCCTGGCCCACCTGCAGGGTCTTGAACAGGGCGGTGCTCTTGCCCACCACCGCGTAAATGATGTTGATCAGGCCCTTCTCCGGGTTGGTGTCGGCCATGGTCAGGGGGATGCGCTCCCCGGTCTCATCGGCCCGCAGGATGACAAACTGTCCCGGCTTGGCCTTGCGGGCGATCTTGGGGGCCTTGATCCAGTTGCTGATCACCGTCCCCTGGGCCATTTCCTGGCGTTCCACTATCTCAAACATAGCCACCATTCTCCTCACTTCGGGAAAAATTTATCTGCCGCGCCATTACTGCCGGCCCTTAGCTGAGCCGGACCTGGTCTATCCCTATCTTTGAATTTTTACCACGCCTGCGGCGCAAGAAGCAAGTGATAAATATCACAAAATCACCTTCGCAAAGAGTGCGGCCGCGACCCGGTCCGAAAAAAATCCTGCCTTCCACGCAGAAACCCGGAAGACCGGATTCGCCTAAAAAACTCCAGGCCCCGGAGGGCCTGGAGTGTTTCAGACTATTCGGTTCTTGGTTAGAACAGGCCGGTGACCTTGCCGGTCTTGGTGTCCACGTCCACCCGCCGGTAGGCCGGGTCGGAGCTGGTGCCGGGCATCAGGGAAATGGCGCCGCACACCGGGCAGATGAACTTGG
Source organism: uncultured delta proteobacterium (assembly GCA_963808395.1). GTDB lineage: Bacteria > Desulfobacterota > Desulfobaccia > Desulfobaccales > 0-14-0-80-60-11 > JAPLJC01. The sequence continues at coordinate 169,035 of CAWEFJ010000031.1, forward strand.
CGCCGCCGTAAATGAGGAAGTCCCGCACCGGCAGCCGCCAGCCCTTGGGGGTGCCTTTCTTGCTGGGGTCGGCGGTCAGGGACAGGTGCGTCTTCACCATCATGGTGGCGTATTCGTTGTACTTGGGATCCGCTTCAAACTTCTTGGCCTTGGCCACGGCCTCCGGGGCAAAGTCCACGCCGTCGGCGCCGTACACTTCCTTGGCGATCATCTCGACCCGCTTCCGCAGCGGCAGCTCGTTGGGATAGAGGAACTTAAATTTCGGCTTTTCTTTGCAGGCGTCCATAACCGCGTCGGCGAATTCCAGGGCGCCTTCGCCGCCGAACTGCCAGTGCTTGGACACGGCCACCCGGGCGCCTTCGGCCTCGCAGACCCGGCGCACCAAGTCGTGCTCTTCCTTGGTATCGAAATGGAAGGCGTTGATGCAGACCACCGGGTTGATGCCGGACTTTTTTGATGGTGCGGACGTGGTGCACCGCGTTCTGCACGCCGTCTTCCAGCCATTTAAAGTTTTCTTTGGTGGCCTCGAAATATTCTTTGGGAACCGGTTTGCCCGGCGGGACACGGCAGGGAGCCGGCGTTGACCCCGTGGTGCTTCAGGCCCCGGACCGTGGTGGTGAGCACCGACACGTGGGGGATGAGGCCGCTGAACCGGCATTTGACGTTCCAGAACTTCTCAAAGCCGATGTCGGCGCCGAAGCCGGACTCGGTGATATGGTAATCAAACAGCTTCAGGCCGATCTGGTCGGCGACGATGGAGGACTGGCCCACCGCGATGTTGGCGAAGGGGCCGGCGTGCACGAAGCAGGGCTGCTTCTCCACGGTCTGCATCAGGGTGGGGTTGATGGAGGGCAGCATCCAGGCGGTCATGGCGCCACCCACTTCCAGGTCGCCGGTGGTGATGGGGTTGCCCTTCTTGTCGTAGCACACCACCATTTCATTCAGCCGCTTTTTCAAGTCCGGCAAGGAAGTGAAAACGGCCAGGATGGCCATCACTTCCGAGGACACCGCGATGCCGAACTTGGAATCCATCAAGAAGCCGTCCATCTTGCCGCCCCGGCCGATGGTGATATTGCGCAGGGCCTGGGCGCAGAAGTCCATGATCCAGCCCATTTCGAAGTTCTTGGGATCGATGTTCAGGCGCTTCAGGTTCCGCTTGGCCAACTGGGCGTCGTCATAGTTGAACTCGTGCTGCAGCCGGGCGGTGGCGGCCACCATGGCCAGGTTGTGGGCGTTCATGATGTTGTTGATGTCGCCGGTGAGGCCCAGGGAGAACTCGGTCATGGGGATCAGCAAGCGAGATGCCGCCGCCCGCGGCGGTGCCCTTGATGTTCATGGTGGGGCCGCCGGAAGGCTGGCGGATGCAGCCGCCCACGTTCACGCCCCGTTTGCCCAGGCCCTCGATGAGGCCCATGGAGGTGGTGGATTTCCCTTCCCCCAGGGGAGTCGGGGTGATGGCGGTGACTTCGATGTATTTGCCGTCGGGTTTGCTTTTCAAGCGTTCGAGACACTTCATGTAGTTAACGCGGCCGATTTTCTGGCCGTGAGGGATGCGCTCATCTTTGGGGATTTCCAGCTTATCGCACATCGCGTCAAAGGGGATCATCTCCGCTTCGGCAATTTCCGCAATCTGCCAGTCTTTCTGCTTAACCGGATCGTACTTCGCCATGAAAACCGCCTCCTTAAGGTATTATAATAATTGTGTTTTTCCGGACATGAAGAAACGCCGGGGGTGATCGCAGACTCGACCCTGGGCGGGCCATCTCCTGGATGGAGTCACGCCAGGGCTCATACTTTTTTTCACATAGCCTCCCTTTTAAACTCCCGGCCATGGATTTGTCAATAAATTTTTTTCTCTGGGAAAGCCAGGGGAGCGAAATTCCGGTGGATTTTTATATTTGACAACCCCTTTTTTTCTCCATAAGATTAAGTGAATAGATGTACAAGTCCGAGGGCAGGCCCATCCCCGCGATTTTCCAGGAAGCGGCCCGGCAACCGCGATTTCCCCACCCCGCGGCTTCCGGGGCGGCGCCGCACCCGGTATAGAATAGAGGGAGGGGGAGGCAGGAGTTCTTTTTTTTTGCTCTGCATTAATGGGAGAGGAGGAACCCTATGGTCATCGGGGAATCAAAGCCCCTGGCGGAAATCCTGGAAAAGGTCAAGGATTTTAAAAAGATTGTGGTGGCCGGCTGCAAAGGTTGCGTCACGGTTTGTTGCGTGGGCGGTGAGAAGGAAGTGGCGATCCTGGCCTCCGAACTGCGGATTGCCCGCAAGGCCGCGGGCAGCGAGCTGGAGGTGAAGGAATATACCTGCGAACGGCAGTGCGACCCGGAATACATCGAGGCTCTGGATGACCTGGTGGCCAACGCCGACGCGGTGGTCTCCATCGCCTGCAGCGTCGGGCCCCAGTACATCGTGGCCCGCTACCCCTACCTCAAGGTCTTTCCCGGGGTCAACACCACCAGCATTGGCGGCGCCGTGGAGCACGGGGTCTGGAAGGAGTTTTGCCAGGCCTGCGGCAACTGCATCATCGACGATTTCGGCGGCCTCTGCCCCATCACCCGCTGCGCCAAGCAGTTGCTCAACGGCCCCTGCGGCGGCTCTTCCCAGGGCCTCTGCGAAGTGGGCAAGGGCAGCATCCCCTGCATCTGGCAGCTCATTTATGATCGTCTGCAGAACCTGGGGGAGCTTCACAAACTCACCGAAGTCCATTTATCCAAGAATTGGTCCACCAGCCGCGACGGCGGGCTGCGCACTTCGATACGGGAGGAGTTGAAACAATGACCGCCGAATATGCTGCGGGAAGCAAACTGGAAAAGATTTTCAAAAGCGGCCAGAAGGCAGTCACCGGCGAATGCGGCCCCCCCCGTGGGGCCGACGCCGAGCATTTCCGGCACAAGGCCAATTACCTAAAAAACGTCGTGGACGCGGTGAATGTCACCGACAACCAGACCGCCGTGGTGCGTTTCTGTTCCATGGCCGCCTCTAAGATCCTTTTGGAAATGGGCATAGAGCCGGTGATGCAGATGGTCACCCGGGACATGAACCGCATCGGCTTGCAGAGCAATGTCCTGGGGGCCGCCGCCCTGGGCATCAAGAACCTGCTGTGCCTCACCGGCGACCACCAGTCCTTCGGCGACCATCCCCAGGCCAAAAACGTCCACGACATGGACTCGGTGATGCTGCTGCACACGGTGAAGACCATGCGGGACGAAGGCAAGTTGGTGAGCGGCACCGAGTTGCAGGGCCGGCCCCGCATGTTCTTGGGCGCCGCCGCCAACCCTTTCGCCGATCCCCAGGAGTTCCGGGTGGTGCGCATGGGCAAGAAGATCGCGGCCGGGGCCCAGTTCATCCAGACCCAGTGCATTTACAACATGGAGCGCTTCCGGAAGTTCATGGAGGCGGCTAATGACATGGGCCTCACGGAAAAGACCTTTATCATGGCCGGCATCACCCCGCTGAAATCCGTGGGCATGGCCAACTATATGAAGAAATTCGTCCCCGGCCTGGATGTGCCCGATCACTACATCACCCGGCTCAAGGGGGTACCCAAGGATAAGGTGGCCGCGGAAGGCATCAAGATCGCAGTGGAACAGATCCACGAGTGCCTGTCCCTCAAGGGCGTCTCCGGCATCCACCTGATGGCCATCGAATGGGAAGACCACGTCCCGGAGATCGTCGAGGCCGCCGGCTTGCTGCCCCGGCCCAAGGTGGAAGCCGATTAACCCCTAAATAAAAGGCAGGGTGCGGCGGGCCCAGTAATCGCCGCCAGGATGGAAAAATGGGGCGGTTCCCGCCCGCCAGAGCCCGGTCCCCGGACCGGGCTTTTTTTCTGGAGGTGGAGCCGCGGCTCCCCGGCGGTTCTAAAAGTCGTTGACAAAAAGCGGTTAACATATAAAATTTGACCAGTGCGGCCAATCCAACTCAGGAGAGTAAGATGTCCGAACTTCTGCAGGTGAGCGATGCCGATTTCGAACAGGAAATCTTGAAGTCGGATATTCCGGCCATGGTGGACTTTTGGGCGGCCTGGTGCGGTCCTTGCCGGGCCATCGCCCCGGTGGTGGAAGAACTGGCGCGGGATTACGCGGGCAAGGTCAAGGTGGCCAAGATGAACGTCGACGAAGATTCCAAGACTCCCGCCAAATATGGCATCCGGGCCATCCCCACCTTGATCATCTTCAAAAACGGGCAGGTGGTGGACCAGATCACCGGCGCGGTTTCCCGTTCCATCATCGAGAATGCCCTGAAAAAAGCCTTATAAGCTGCAGCGCCCACGTCTTCTTGGTAACATCGCTCGATCACCAGCGGCAGCCAGATGGAGAAACCCCCGGGGCGGCAGGAGCCGCCCAGACTGAGGCAAACTAACTGGAAGGCTTGGTGAAATTATGAAGAGCAAGACTTATGCCCCCCGCGTTGCCAGGTTGCTTCTGCCCCTGGTATTCCTAACCTTCACCTTTGGCTGCTCCACCGTCAAGGGCTGGTTCTCGAGCAAGAAACCCGACGGCTCGGCGGATACGATGGCCACTGAAGGCATCAAGGATTTGCAAAAGAAGAAGTACGAAGATGCCATCGAAACCTTCGAGAAGGTGCGGGATCGTTATCCTTACAGCGACCAGGCCATGCTGGCCCAGATCAAACTGGCGGACGCCTATTTTTACAAGAAGAAATACGACGAGGCCCTCCAGGCCTACAAGGAATTCGAAAAGCTGCATCCCACCAACAAGGCGGTGCCCTATTGCATCTATCGTGAGGGTCTCTGTTTCTACCGGCAGCGCTCCACCATCGACCGGGACCAGACCTTCACCACCAAGGCCATGGAAGAATTTAGCCGCTTGAAAAAGAAGTATCCCCAAAGTGAATTCGTCCCCAAGGCGGACGGCTTCACGGCCCAGTGCCGCCGGGACTTGGCGGAGCATGAGTATTACGTGGCGCAGTTCTACTTCAAGACCAGACGTTATCAGGCGGCCCTGCAACGTTACCAGACCGTGGCCGATGAATATCCCGATTTCCCCAAGAAAATCGACGTGCAGAAGCGCATCGCCGAGTGCCAGAAGATCCTGGCTCGCCCCGACAAGGAGCCCGAAGGCGGCTTCTTTGCCCCGGTGGCCAAGCTCTTTGACGCCAAGTGGTAATGGAAACATAAGTTAGTTCTTCTGGCAGACCGCAAAGCTAGAACTCCCCAGGAGAGTTCCCGGAGCTGGAGGCGCGGGAACCCGCCTATAAAACCTTCCGCCGCGAAATCCGTAAAATTAGGGAATGAGTCCCCGGGCCTGCAGCCGCGGCCCCGGGTGCGTCAGGCGGCGCCCCCGAAAAAATCCTTACTGCCACTTATGGGTCTTGAGGGCTTCCAGGGTGCGGTAATCGGTGAGGTCGTGGTGAATGGGGGTAACGGAGATGAAGCCGGCGGCCAGGGCCCCGTAGTCCGTCTCCGGGTCCGGGGGGCGGCGTTCATTGATCTCCGCCAGCCAATAATAGACGTGTTCCCGGGGATCGACCCGGCGCTCGTAGTGCTCCACCAGGGGACTCGCGTCCTGCCGGGTGAATTTGAGCCCCAGGACCCGGTCCGGCGGCAGGGCCGGCAGGTTGATATTGAGGCAGACCCCATTCTTCCAGCCGGGCCAGGAACGCAGCCGGGCCACCGTCTCCCGGGCCAGCCGGGCCGCGGCGGCGAAATCCGCCTCGTCCTTATAAGAATTGAGAGACACTGCCATGGCCCGCACCCCCAGGATGGAGGCCTCGGTGGCCGCGGAGACGGTGCCGGAGTAAAGGACGTTGATCCCGACGTTGGGACCCAGGTTGAGGCCTGAGACCACCATTTGCGGGGGCTCCGGCAGCAGCTCCGACAGGGCGATCTTGACGCAGTCCGCCGGGGTGCCGCTCACCGCCCAACCCTGGACCCCGCCGTCCAGGCTGACTTTTTTGACCCGCAGGGGGGTAATCAGGCTGATGGCGTGGCCTACGGCGCTCTGTTCGCTCTCCGGGGCCACCACCGACACCTCTCCCAATTGGCGCAATTCCTGATAAAGGGCCCACAGGCCCGGGGCGTAAATGCCGTCGTCATTGGTCAGCAGAATCATAGGTTAAATTATAGCATGTCTTGGCTTGGGGAGGGGCGGCGCCGGCCCGGGAAATTTGCCCGGTAAAAGGCGGAGGCGCCCGGCCCGATCTTTAGGCTTATCCCGGATCTGATGATCATTTTTCGGCTGGCGGCGGCGCGGTGAGCCGGGTCATCTCCTCCTGCCACCGGGCGAAGGCCTCTGGGGGGATGACCGCGGTCACCGTGGTTCCTCCGGAGGTGGCGCGGACTTCCGTCTCCGCCTGGCCCTTTGCCAGATTACCCAACTGCTCCAGATGGAAGAGAGGCTTGCCGGTCTGGTCCGAGAGATCCACCACGAAGACCGGGGCGGCCGGGGCGCCGGCCTGGGGCAAGTTGACCAGCCGAGAGGATTCCAGCTTCTGCAAGCCATTCAGGGCCATCTCCAAACGGTAGGCGGGTTGCTGCACTGCGGCCCGGTTCGGCCCGGTGATCTTCCAGCCCTCCCCTTCCCGCCGCGCGGTCCAGGTTTGCCCTGGGGGCCCCCAGGCCACCTGGCCCACTTCCGGGATCAGGCCGGTCCAGAGCCGCCGGTCTTCCAGGTTGGCCACCCCTTGCTGAATCTTCTCCGGAAGATCCCGGGCCACCAGAACCACCGGGCCCTGGGCCCCCCGCCGGGCATAAACTCCATTAGGGGTCTGGGACCCCAAATCTAGACTTTCGCTCCCCTGGGGGCTGGCGATGGTGACTTCCATCCTGGCCTGGGGGGCCAAGCCCGCGGCCTGCAAGTCCGGGGGAGGGGCCGCCGGGAACTCGGTGACCTGCACCCCGGAAAGCTCCTGCAGCAACCGCTCCAGCCGCGGAGAGCTCACCCGCATCTCGGGCCGTCCTACCCAGCTCCAGGTATTGCCGTTGCCCTTCTCCAGATCCACCTGGTTCTGATCGTTGCGAATCCTGAGGGACTTAACCTGGTCCGCATTAAAGGCCCAGAGGTTTTTATCCCGCAGGGCAAACAGTTGCTGGTTCAGGGAATCCCGGGCTCCGGTGGCGATGATGAAGACGCCGGGGGCCTCGTCCTTCCGGGCATAGAAGCCCTGGCTCGCCGGGACCGCTGCCCCCAAGGCCAGGCGGTGCTGCTTGCCCCTGGGCGATGAAGGAGACCTGCAAGGCCGGCTGGTCCAGGCCGAAGACTTTGAGATCCCCGGGCCCCAGGTCCCGCACCATCTTGAGGTCGGCCAACTGCCGCAGCATCTCCTCCACCGTGGCGGCGTCGGCCTTGGCCTGCTGGGGTTGGGTGATCTCCCAGTCCTTTCCCTGCCGGGTCAACTGAATCTCCCCGCCAGGCCTTTTCAGGGTAATGGCGCTGATTTCGCCGGTCTTGAAAGCAAACACCTGTTTGGCCTTGATCTCCCGGGCCTCCCGCTGGACCTGCTGCCACCTCAGGCCCACGTAGGCCGCCACCAGAACCAGGAAGACCACGGCATAGGGAATCAGCCGACGGGGGTTCACTTCCTGGACCTCCGGAGCCGATAGGCCCGGATTCCCGCCACCAGCATCACCAGCGGGGCCCACACCATGCTGGCCAGGAGCAGGATCCAGAGCTCGCGGCCCGTTAACACCAGGAGCTGGGCCTTCGAGGCTTGCCGCACCATGATCTGCTGCTCTTCCGCGGCCAGGAAGTTTACGGTATTCAAAAACAGGTCGCCGTTGCCCAACAGATTGAAGTAGGGGTTAGAGGCAAAATCCACGCTGCCGTAAACCGCCAGGTAGCCCTGGTCCTTTTCCGCCGGCTGCCCGGCGGCCGGTTGCGGCTCTTTTGCGGAGGTCCGGGCTTCCCCTCCGGCTTGATTTCTGCCAGGGCCCCGATGATGAAGGGTCCCTTCTTGTCCGTCTTGGGATCGAAGTTCCCTTTGCCGCTCTTCAGCCATGCCTGGCCTAGTTTCTCGTAGCTGCTGGGCATACTGTTCACCAGGGTCTGCAAGACCACCCCTTGCATATCCTTGCCCAGCGCCAGGGGGCGGGCCATGGGGTAAATGGTCAGGGTGTTCTTAAAATCCCGGGTTATCCGGGTGGGACCATAGTGCACCGCCAGGGGCATGACCGCGCTGAGGTGCAGGGATTGGCTGACCTGGTTGACATCCAGGATAACGCCGTCATCCAGGACGATGCCGTAGCCCGCCAGGAAATCTTTCAGCCCGGCATCCTGGAAGGGCTCCAGCATCACCAGCAGGCGGCCGCCCCGGTTCAGGTAGCCCTTCAGGGCCTCCACCTCGCCGCTCAGGAGTGGCTTGTGGGGAGAGGCCACGATGACCGCCGCGGCATCCTGGGGCACCTCGGGCTGGGTCACCAGGTTGAGGCCGGCAACCTCATAGCCCTCATTATCCAGGGCCTGTTTGGCCGTTTGCAGGCCGCTGTCCCCTTGGTCGGCCGGGTCCCGCTCGCCATGCCCGCTGAGGAGATAGACCTTCTGGCGCCGCGGTTGCAAAACGCGGCGCAGGGCGTTGCTGAGGCTGTCCTCGTCGGGGCGGTCCGCCATCTGGCGCCGGCCCTCATATTCCAGGAGGACATTGCCGGTAAAGCGGTAGCCCGCCTCCTTGGCCTTGAGGGGTTCCCGCTCCGGGTCCACTAATTGCCAACTCACCTTGGGGTTGTAGTAAGCATACCTTGGAGCAGGTCCTTGATGGCGTTCCCGCCCGGGGGAGCCCTCGGGTATGAAGGCGGTCATGGCCAGGGGGCGGTCCACCTGTTTCAGCAGGTTCCGGGTGACCGGGGTAAGAGACTGGCTCCGCCCCCGGGTCAGGTCCCAGCGCACCTGGTGCCAATCGGCCAGCAAGGCCGCCACGATGAGAACTCCCGCCACCAGCAGCACCGAGGCCAGGGAGCCGGCGCCGTAAACTACTTTGCGGTTCTTGAGTCCGTCCAGTGGGTCCACTTTTATGCTCTCCAGCGCCGGGATTCGAGTTGCCTCTTGGTGAGGAAGAGGAAGAAGAAGATGAAGCTGGCGTAATATACCAGATCCCGGGTATCGATCACCCCTTTGCTGAAATTCTCGTAATGCTCCGTCAGCGACAAAAACTGCATAACCCTGCCCAGAGCGCCTCCCGCCCCCAGCTCCTGCGCCCAGCCAACCACCCAGAACAGCAGGAGCAGGGCAAAGCCTATCACCCCGGCGATGATCTGATTTTCCGTGAGACTGGAGGCGAACAGGCCCAGGGCCAGAAAAGCAGCCCCCAGCAGCGCCACCCCCAGGTAGCCGGCGGCCAGGGCGCCCAAATCCACCCGGGTCATGAAGCAGAAAGCCAGGGAGTAGCTGGCGGTGAAGGCCAGGAAGATGAGGTAGATCAGGAAGGCGGCCGCGAACTTACCCAGGATGATGGACCAGTCCGCCAGGGGATAGGTGAACAGGAGTTCCGCGGTCCCGGACCGCTTCTCTTCGGCTAACAGGCGCATGGTGAGCAGGGGCACCAAAAACATCAGAACGATGGCCAGCACCATGAACAGAGGCTGGTAAACCATGTTCTGGGGATTCAGTTGCGCCGCCACCTCGGGGTTGGTGGCCTGGGCCGCCGCCGCCAGGCTGGTAATCCCATAATAGACCGCGTTGGCGTAAAAAAAGTATCCGGTCAGCACCAGGAAGAAGAAGCCGGTGATGTAAAAGATGGGGCCGGCGAAATAGATGATGAGCTCCTTTTTGAGCAAGGCCGCAAAACCGCTGAAATTTTTCATGACTCCGCCTCGGTCTTCTCCTCAGTCACCAGGTCTAGGAAGACCTCCTCCAGGGTGAATTCCTGGGCTTTCAACTCCAGCAGGCCGAAGCCCTGCTGCACCAGCAACCGGGCCAATTCCGGTCTCAAGTCCTGGTCATTGCCGGCCTCCACCAGGTAGCGGCCCTCTCCGCGGCTATTCACCCGGGCCACCCCCGGGACCGCCTGCAGGGCTGCGGCAACCTGGGCCTCCGGGCCCTGCACCGCCAGACTGATGCGGGCGCCCTGGCCCAATTGCCGGGAGAGATTCTCCGGGGTATCGCTGGCCACGATCCGGCCCCGGTTGATGATGATCACCCGGTGGCACAACTGGGCCACCTCCGGCAGGATATGGCTGCTCAGGATCACCGTGTGGGCGCCCTCCAGATTTTTGATGAGGCTCGCGAATCTCCACGATCTGGAAGGGGTCCAGGCCAATGGTGGGTTCATCCAGGATGAGCACCGGGGGCTGGTGCAGCAGGGCCTGGGCCAGCCCCAGGCGCTGCCGGAAGCCCTTGGACAGGGCGGCCACCAGCTTGCCCGCCACTTCCTCCAGGCCGCAGGAGGCCATGACCCGGCGGATCTCCGCCGCCTGTCCCGCAGCCTCCACCCCCTTGGCCTGGGCGGCAAACCGCAGGAACTGGACCACCGTCAGGTCTGGATAGAGGGAGACGTTCTCCGGCAGATACCCCAGGGAACGCCGCACCTCCAGAGATTGCTCGACGCAGTCGAAGCCGTTGATCCGGGCGGTGCCGGAGGTGGGGGTTAGATAACCCGCCAGCATTTTCAGGGTGGTGGTTTTGCCCGCGCCGTTGGGACCCAGGAACCCCACGATCTCCCCGGCCGCCACCTGAAAGTCGAGGTGTTCGACGGCCAGCAGCGGGCCGTAATATTTGGTCAGGTCCCGGACTTCGATCATCATTTCCATGCCTTTCCCATCCGTTCAAGACTTCTTGGGGATTGCAAACCTTGCAGGGCCCCCGGCGGCCCCATCACAGGCTGGAAGCCTGTGCGTCGCCCCTGGATGGCAAACAGATTTGAGTTTAAATCTTTTTCTTTGGTCTGACAAGGGGAGATAAACCTTGGGGAGGATGCGACCCGAAAATTGGCTCAGACTTCAACCCCGCTCCCGGAAGGCGGCCACGGTGCGGGCCAGCCCTTCGGCCAGGGACAGGCGGGGTTGCCAGTCCAGCAGTTTCCCGGCCCGGGTGCTGTCCAGGGCGCTGCGGCGCTGTTCCCCGGGCTTGGCCGGGCCATGCGCCGGCCCCCGGGGAGAGCCGATGATCCCCTGAAGCTGGCGATAGACCGTGAGGATGTCCGTCTCCCGGCCGGTGCCGATATTGAAGACCCCGGCCCGGGGATAATCCAGGGCCGCCAGGTTGGCCGCCACCACGTCCTCCACGCAAACGAAATCCCGGGTCTGGAGGCCGTCGCCGTTGATCAGGGGCTGCTCCCCGGCCAGGAACTTTTCAATAAAAATGGCCACCACCCCCGCCTCACCCAGGCCGTTCTGCCGGGGCCCAAAGACGTTGGCGTAGCGCAGGCAGAGGGGGATAATGCCGTATTCCCGCTGATAAAAGTGGAGGTAGTGTTCCACCGCCAGCTTGGCAACCCCGTAGGGGCATTCCGGCATGGCCGGTCTTCCTCCCGGGCCGGCACCGGGGCCTGGTCTCCGTACATGGCGCCGCCGGTGGAGGCGAAGAGGATTTTCTCCAGCCCCACCCGGGCCGCGGCCTGGAAGAGATTCAGCGACCCCAGGATGTTCTCCCGGGCGTCCATTACCGGATCCTCCACCGAGAACCGCACGCTCATCTGGGCGGCGTGGTGCACCAACACCTGGGGCCGCCAGCGGCCAATGAGGTCGGAGGTTTCCTGGGATTGGATATCGTACGGGTAGAATTGGGCCCCCGCCGGCACCTGCTCCCGCCGGCCGCTGCTGAGATTGTCCACCACCGCCACTGCATGGCCCTGCCTGAGAAAGGCCTCAGCCAGATGGGAGCCGATGAAGCCAGCCCCGCCCGTGAGCAAAATCTTTTTCGGTCCCGGCATCCTCGCTTACCTCGCCTTCATCATATCTAATCCGGAGCCGCCATGGCAATCTTTCAGTCCGGCCTCAGTCCGGTTTTTTCCAAGGGGATCAAGGAATAATAGCATTGCCCGCGGAAATCCTGCTTGACATTACGCTTATAACCCCTAATGTACAAAGTAATTGATACCAAAAAGGAGGGGGAGCCATGTTTGCACGGGCCCGTTTGGGTGGCCTGATCCTGGGTCTGGCGATCCTGCTGGCGCCGGCGGCGTCGGTAAAAGCCGCAGAGCCGGCAAAAGGTGCGGAGCCGGTACTGGATCTGCCTCATCTGGAGGAAATGGCGCTAAAATATAGTCCGATGGTCAAGGCCAGCCGCAGTGAGGTCAAGTTTGCCCAGGAACAGAAGAATGAGGCGCATGGTTACCGCTGGCCCCAAATGGACACTACCGCGACCGCCGGGGTGGTGCCCAATGCCCACCTGGGCGAGGTCCTTAAGGTGCCGGGCCGCATCTTCTATCCCGACCCCATAGACAAGATTCACGGGGTCAATATCTTCGGCCACCTCGATTTTAGTGTGATCCAGCCCCTGTACACCTTCGGCAAGATCGCTTTCCGGGAGGAGGCCGCCGCCCACAACGTCAAGGTGAAGGAAGAAGCGGTGGCCGCGAAACAGGGGGAGATCGTCGATCCAGGTCTCCCAGGCTTACTATGGACTGATCCTGGCGGATCAGGGCAAAGAGGCGGTGAAGGAGGCCAAATCTTACCTGAGCGACACCCGCCAGCGCGTCGACCGGCTCCTGGCCATGAACTCCCCCAATGCCAAGGAAACCGACCGATACCGCCTGGACGCCTATGAAGGGGCCCTGGAAAAATCCAGCGCCGAAGCGGATGAGGGCTCCAAGACGGCCTATCGAGCCTTGAAGGCCCTCATCGGCTATGGCGAGGGCCAGAATTTCCAGGTTCCCCAGGACCTGCCCGCCCCCAGCGCCCCTGCCGGCACCCTGGATACCTATATCCAAACCTCCCTGGAACTGCGCCCGGAATTCAAGGAGTTAAAAGAGGGGCTGGCGGCCCGGCAACTCCTGGTGGAGGCCGCCAAGGCCGACCGCCTGCCCTCCTTCTTCTTTGCGGTGGTGGGCCAACTGGCCGGCGCCCCGGGCCGCCGCTATAACCCGGACCCCTATATCAACGATTATTTCAACGACAATGGGGCCCTGCCCATGGTGGGGGCCAAATGGCACTTCGACTTCGGCATCCTGAAGGCCAAGGTCGGCCAGGCCAAGGCGGAACTGGAGCAGTTGCAGGAAACGCAAAGAGCTGCCCTGATGGGCATCCCGGTGGAAGTGGCTAAAAGCTACGGGGAAGTGCGGCAATATTACCGGTCTTCGGTGGGCCTGGAAAAGGCCTACGTCAACTCCCGGCGCTGGCTGGTTACCTCCCTCAACAATTTCGACATGGGCCTGGGCAAGATGGATGACATCTTTCAGGCCTTTGAACGGTACGGGGTCTTCCGGGGCGACTACCTGATGGCCCTGTATCAATACAACCTGTCGGTGGCCCAGCTGGACAAAGCCACCGGGGCCTACCGCCGGAAACTGCCGTCCGAGGCTCCCGCCATCAAACCGGCGAGCCTCCCGGTCCCCAAATAAGGGCTTTAGCCAGTGGCTGGGAGCCTTAATGGAGGAGCGGCCGCGGGCTCAGCCTTCAGCGGCCGATGAAGAACAGGCGGGCGTAAACCAGCAACGGGGCGCTGAACAGAATGCTGTCCAGGCGGTCCAACATCCCGCCGTGGCCGGGAAGCAGTTTGGAGGCATCCTTCACCTGGGCCTGGCGCTTCAGCATTGATTCGAACAGGTCCCCCAAGAGGCCCGCCACCGTCAGGACCACGGCCAGGGCGGCCAGGGCCGGCGCCCCCAGCCCCGGGAGCAGCCATTTCCCCGCCGCCACCCCCACCACCAGGCTGGCGGCCAGGCCGCCCACCACCCCGGCCCAGGTCTTGCCCGGGCTCACCGCGGGGTAGAGCTTGGTCTCTCCCAGGGTCCGGCCCACGTAATAGGCCGCGGTGTCCCCGGTAAAGATCACCATGAGGAACCACAGGACCCACCACTCCCCATCCACGAGGAACCGCAGCCAGATGAGGTGCCCCAACAGGAAGGGCAGATAGAGGAGGCCCAGGCTGTTGATCGCCAAATTTTGGCTTACCTGCGCAATGTGCTCGTAGCTCACCAGGTAGAAGAGAAACAAGAGGAACAGGCACCAGAAAAGAGCGAACAGGACGATGCCGGGGTTGCAGAACAGGAGGCTGGAGGGAGCGCCCCCCTGGTGGGTGGGATGGACGGTGCAAAAGCTCAGCAGGATGAGGGAACCCAGCAACACCGCCTTAAAGCGCCGGGGGTTATCCGCCTCCGCCTGGAACATCCCCAGGAACTCCCAGTGGCCCAAGGCGTTGGCCACCAGGATCACCACCACGAAGATGGCCAGCCCGCCCTTAAGCAGCGCCAGCAGCAGGAGCGGCAGCAGAATTAGGGCCGTCAACCATCGTTGCGTGTCCACCGGGTCCCCTTTGGCCCTGCCGTTCAGATCTCTTCGTCAGGTTTGACGTGGCGCTGTTTATATTCCAGGGCGGCCCGGATATAGCCCCGGAACAGGGGGTGGGGGTCCATGGGACCGGATTTGAATTCCGGATGGAACTGGCAGCCCAGGAACCAGGGATGGTCCGGGAGTTCGACAATCTCCACCAGTTCGCCGTTGGGGGAGGTGCCGGTGATCGCCAGACCGGCGGCGCTCAGTTTTTCCCGGTAAGAGTTGTTAAACTCGTAGCGGTGGCGGTGGCGTTCCATGATCTGGGTCTGGCCGTAGTCCCGGCCGGCCAGGGAGGTCTCTTTGAGGACGCAGGGGTAGGCTCCCAGGCGCATGGTGCCGCCCTTCACCGATTCCCGGTCGCGGTGGATAATGGCGTCCCGGCGGTAGTCGTACCATTCCCGCATCAGGTAGATGACCGGCTCGGCCGCCTCGGCGTCGAACTCCTCGCTGGTGGCCTCGGGTAGGCCGGCCACGTGCCGGGCGAACTCGATGACCGCCAACTGCATGCCGAAGCAGATGCCGAAGTAGGGGATGCGGTGTTCCCGGGCGTAGCGGATGGCCTGGATCTTGCCTTCCACCCCCCGCACCCCGAAGCCGCCGGGCACCAGGATGCCGTGCAGGTGCCCCAGCAAGCCCTCGGTCCCTTCCCGCTCCACCTTCTCCGAATCGATGTAGGTGAGGGCCACCTGGACCTCGTTGGCCAAGCCGCCGTGCACCAGGGCCTCGTGCAGGCTCTTGTAGGACTCCCGCAGGTCCACGTACTTGCCGACGATGCCGATCTCCACCCGGTCCTTGGGGTGCTTGATGCGCTGCACGCAGCTCCTGCCAGGATTCCAACTGGGGCTCCCGGGTCCAGATGTTCAGGATCTCCACCAACTGCTGATCCAACCCTTCCTGGTGCAGGAGCAGCGGAATCTCGTAAATGTTGTCCACGTCCTGGGCGGTGATCACCGCCTTCGGGCCCCACGTTGCAGAAGAGGGCGATCTTGGCCTTGATCTCCTTGCTCAGGAGCTTTTCGGTGCGGCACAGCAGCAGGTGGGGCTGGATGCCGATGGAGCGCAGTTCCTTGACGCTGTGCTGGGTGGGCTTGGTCTTGACCTCGCCGGCGGTCTTGATGAAGGGCACCAGGGTGAGGTGGATGTAGCAGACGTTGTCCTTGCCCAGGTCGCCCTTGAGCTGGCGGATGGCTTCCAGGAAAGGCAGGCTCTCGATGTCGCCCACGGTGCCGCCGATCTCGATGATGGCCACGTCCACCGTCGGGCGCCACCTGGAGGATGGCCTGCTTGATTTCGTCGGTGATGTGGGGGATGACCTGGACCGTGCCCCCCAGGTAGTCGCCCCGGCGCTCCTTGGTGATGACGTTGTGGTAGATGCGGCCCGAGGTGAAGTTGTTTTCCTGGCCCAGGGTCACCGTGGTGTAGCGCTCGTAATGCCCCAGGTCCAGGTCGGTCTCGGCCCCGTCTTCGGTGACGAAGACCTCGCCGTGCTGGAAGGGGTTCATGGTGCCGGGGTCCACGTTGATGTATGGGTCCAGCTTCTGGAAGGTGATGCGCAGGCCCCGGGACTCCAAAAGCGCGCCGATGGCCGCCGCCGCCACTCCCTTGCCCAGGGAAGACAGCACCCCGCCGGTGATAAAGATCAGTTTGGTCTTCACAGGTTCCTTAATATACCTAGCTTCTGCGGATGTCAAGAAAGGTCTGGAGCGCCCCGCCGCAGCCCTAAGGAGGGCTTCTCAACACCTGGGGGCGGCCGTGGCGCAGGCTTCCAGCGGCTGATCGGGTCGCCCCTGAATTCCTGGCAAGATCCTCGGCAGGCCGGGAAGGCGGTCTCGTTAAAAAAGCTTGGGATGTGGTCCCTTTCCCGGCATCATGCGAAAATACTCGGCGGCCCGGCCGGTGGCCACGCGGCCCCGGGGGGTGCGCTGCAGGAAGCCGGATTGGATCAGGTAGGGTTCGTAAACGTCTTCCAGGGTGCCTTCTTCCTCGCACAGAGCCGCGGCCAGGGTGCCCAGGCCCACCGGCCCGCCGTCGTAGGTTTCCAGGATGGTGCGCAGGATCAGGCGGTCCATGCGGTCCAGCCCCAGGGTGTCGATGCTCAGGAGGGTGAGGGCGGCGTCGGCTGATTCCTGGTTGATGCGGCCGTCGCCCCGCACCTGGGCGTAGTCCCGCACCCGCTTCAGGAGGCGGTTGGCGATGCGGGGGGTGCCCCGGGAACGGCGGGCGATCTCCGCAGGCGCCCTCGGCCTCCAGTTCGATATCCAGCACCTGGGCGGCCCGGCGGACAATCTTGACGATGTCCTCCACCTTATAGAAGTCCAACCGGAGCATCAAGCCGAAGCGGTCCCGCAGGGCCGGGGTGAGCAGGCCGGCCCGGGTGGTGGCCCCCACCAGGGTGAAATGGGGCAGTTCCAGCTTCACGGAGCGGGCCCCGGGCCCCTGGCCGATGATCAGGTCCAGGTTGAAGTCCTCCATGGCCGGGTAGAGAATCTCCTCCACCACCGTGGGCAGGCGGTGCACTTCGTCGATGAACAGGACGTCCCTGGCCTGAAGGTTGGTGAGCAAGGCCGCCAGGTCCCCGGCCCGCTCCACCACCGGCCCGGCGGTAGCCTTGATACCGGCCCCCATCTCCTGGGCGATGATATGGGCCAGGGTGGTCTTCCCCAGGCCCGGGGGGCCGTGCACCAGGATGTGATCCACCGCCTCCCCCCTGGCCAGGGCCGCGGTCAGGGCGATTTCCAGGTTGCGGCGCAATTCCTCCTGCCCCACAAACTCCGCCAGGGTGCGGGGCCGCAGCCCCGCCTCCAGACCCAGGTCTTCCACCTGGGGCCGGGGGTTGACGATGCGCTCTTCCTGGTCCATTGGCCCTAATTTATCGCACCCCGGGCAGATTTGCAAGCCGGCCCCCTTGGCCCCCGGGGCCGGGTTTGATAGACTGAGCAAATTGAGGGAGAGGGCCGGGACCTATCGCAGACGAGGACCCTGGCCGCCGGCCCTGCCCCCTCCTCAAATTCCCTGCAACCCATGGAAACTGCCATCTCGGCCCAGGGTATCAGCAAGTCGTTCCGGGAGCGGAGGTTCGGCCTCTGGAAGACGGTGCTCAGTCAGGTGGACCTGGAAGTGGCCCCCGGGGCCATCTTCGGGGTCCTGGGGCCCAATGGCGCCGGCAAGACCACCCTCATCTCCATCCTGGCCACCTTACTGCACCCGGACCAGGGCCGCGCCAGGGTGCTGGGCCTGGACGTGGTGCGGGAGGCGGCGAGGCTGCGGCAGCGAATCAACCTGGCGGCCGCCGGGGCCCATTTCCTCTGGTGCCTCACCGCGGAAGAGAACCTGCGTTTTTACGGCCGTCTCTACGGGCTGGGCGGCCGGGCCCTGACCGCCAAGGTGGAGGGCCTCCTCGACCTTTTCCAGTTGGCAGACCAGCGCCGGGTGGTCTTCGAACGCCTGTCCACCGGCCTCAAACAGCGCCTGATGCTGGCCAAGGCCCTGATCAACGACCCGGAACTCCTGTTTATGGACGAACCCACCTCGGGCCTGGACCAGGAGATGGCCCAGCATATCCGGGAAGAAATCCTGCGCCTCAACCGGGAGACCGGGCTCACCATCCTGCTCACCACCCACAACTTGCGGGAGGCCGAGATGCTTTGCAGCGAGGTAGCCTTCCTGAAAGAAGGGCGGCTGGCGGCCCGGGGCAGCATTGCCGAGTTGCAGCAGCGCCTGGGGTTGGGAGACCATTTGAGCCTGGTCTTCCGGGGGGCCCCGGCGGCCCTGGAGTACGCGCGGCTGCCCGGCGTCCTGACTCACCGGGTTCAGGACGCCCGGGTGGACCTGGTGCTGGACCGGGCTGAAGTCCGCCTGGCCGCGGTCCTGGAGGCCGTCTCCCACGGCGGCGGGGAACTGGCCCAGGTGAAGCTCAAGCCCGTGGACCTGGAAGAGATCTACCGTGAAATTACCCACTAGTTTTCTGCAAGAAAAATCTGGGCCTTTTCGGTGCGCAGCGGCCTGGTGAACCGCCGCAACGTCTTCGCGGCCTTCGAGATGCTCTTCTGGCCGGCCATCGGCATCTTCTCGGTGGGGCTGCTCACCCGCTTCCTCAATCTTTCCGGAGCGACGGTGAGCTTCATCCTCATCGGCGCCATCTCCATGAACACGGTGCAAATCGCCCAATTGGACCTGTCCTACGCCCTGCTCTATTCCGTCTGGTCCAAGAGCCTGAAGCATGAATTCATCGCCCCCATCCGCCTGATCCACATCTTGTTGGGCTGCGGCCTGGTGGGGCTGATCCGGGGCTTCGCTGGTCTTTGTGGGCATGGCCGTCTTGAGCGTCTGGCTCTTCCATATGGAACTGGGCCGCCCCGGGCCGGGGGGCCTGGCGGTATTCCTGGCGGGGATGTTCATCAATGCCGCCATCATCGGGGCGCTGGTCCTGGCCCTGGTGCTGCGCTTCGGCCAGCGGGCCGAAGTGGCGGCCTGGGCCTTCTCCTACCTGATGCTCCTGTTGTGCGGCCTCTATTATCCGGTCAGCGTGCTGCCGGCGTGGGCCCAGGCGCTGGCCCGCTTCATCCCGCTCACCTATTTCCTGGACTACTTCCGCCACTTTTACGGCTTTCCGCTGCACTCCAGCCGGCCTCTGCTTTACGGCTTCTCTTTGAGTATGGTATATTTGCTAATCAGCTACGGACTGCTGCATTACACTTTGGGGTCCGCCTTTCGGGGCGGCATCCTGCTGCGGCTGTCCGAATGAAGGCCGCATGAATTTTCAGGACTATCCGGAAGATATCCGGCGGCGGGCCCAGGCCATCCGCCTGCTGCTCCTGGACGTGGACGGGGTGCTCACCGACGGGCGCCTCTACTTCGGGCCCCAGGGGGAGACCCACAAGGTCTTCCACGTCCGGGACGGCCACGGCCTCAAGATGGCGCAGGGGGCCGGGATTGAAGTAGCCTTTTTGTCGGGGCGCCGTTCCGACGCCGCCTACCACCGGGCCAGGGAGTTGGGGATCAGCCGGTTTTTTGAGGGCCTGCGGGACAAGCTGGCGGTGATGCGAGAGATGGAGGCCGACCTGAAGATTTCCGCCACCCAGGTGGCGGTGGTGGCCGACGACCTGGTGGACCTGCCCATCATGGCCCGGGCCGGGCTGGCAGTGGCGGTGGCCGACGCCGCCCCGGAGGTGGCGGCCGCGGCCCATTGGGTCACCCAGAGTCCGGGGGGCCGCGGCGCGGTCCGGGAGGTCTGCGACCTGCTCCTCAAGGCCCAGGGAAAATGGCCCGCGGCGGTAAGCCCGGGGATGGCCGGGAGCCTCTAGGCAGGACCGGGCCCGCCGGATAAGGCGGCTGGGCGCCGCTCCTGAAAATACTTGGGAAAGTCACTGCCGAGCACGGCTGCGCCAGGTTTTCCCCGCCCCGGCACCCCCCCCGGCCCGCCCTCGCCCCGCCAGATTAGCCTTTACACTTTTTCCTGGGGTTAATATAATTCTTTTAAAAAGACGACTAAGTTGGCATGAAAATTTGGACCCCCAAGAACGGTACCGGCGCCGGGAGACTTCCGAGATGGAGTTGGCTGGCCCTTCTGGTGCTGCTGGTGGGATTGGGCGCCTGGGGTCTGGGGGAGCTGAACCGCCCGGCCCCGCCGCCGCCCAAACCCCCGCCCGCGGAGGCCCCGTCCCGCATGGAAACCCTGTCCCTCACTGAGATCCAGGAAGGCGACAAACGTTGGGTGTTGGAGGGGAAGAAGGCGGACATCAGCAAAGACCAGGAACGGGTGAACCTCAGCGGGGTGCGGGTGGAATTCTTCGGGCCGGGGGAACACCTTAAGGTCAAGGCGGACGAAGGCCTGTTCCAGACCAAGACCCGGATTTTAACCCTCACCGGCAACGTGGAGATGGAGCAAGGGGACCTGCTGGTCAAGACCAGCGTCGCCACCTACGACCCCAACGGCCGCGTCCTGGTGTCCCCGGAAGACGTGGTCCTGACCGAACCGACCCTCCGGATTGAGGGCAAGGGGCTGCGGGTGTGGCTGGCGGAAAAAAGGATGGTCCTCTCCCAACATCGCCTAACGGAAGTCAAGGTGCAAGAAGGGGTATGGAAACATTGAGAACTTACCTGACCCTGGCCATCATCATGCTGGCAGCCTGGCTTGGCCCGGCTGCCGGGGCGGCCCAGGGGGCGCCGCCGCCGCCGGCCAAACCCGGCGAAGAATTCCCCCTGCACATCATCGCCAGCAAGTTGGAAGCGGACCAGAATGCCGGGATCGCCATTTTCACGGGGCAGGTGAAGGCCACCTATGGGGACTCCATCCTGTATGCCGATCAACTGAAGGTCTATTTCATCCCCAAGCAGGCCGGGGCCCGGACCAGCGGGGGGAAAGAGGCCGCGGCCGGGACCGCCCCCGGGGCAGCCGCCGGCAAGGCGGCCAGCGGCTCACCCCTGGATGAGCTGGGAGGCGACCAGATCGACCACATCGTGGCCACCGGCCACGTGCGCTATGTCCAGGAAGACCGGGTGGCCACCGGCCAGGAGGCCACTTATTACAAGAATAAGAACGAAGTGGTGCTGGTGGGCAACCCCCAGGTATGGCAGAAAGAGAATAACCTGAAGGGGGAGCGGATCATCTTCAACCTCACGGATAACACCATGCGGGCCGAGAGCTCTCCCCAGAAGCGGGTGGAGGCCGATCTCTACCCCGCCAAACAACCGGGGGCCGGCGGCCAGCAAGCGGCGCCCTTGCCGGCCAAACCCCGGAAGGATCGCCGGCCTTAAGGTATGCACCACCTCCGCATTCAGACCCTGACCAAGAGTTATAACGGCCACAAGGTAGTGGACCAGGTCTGCCTGGAGGTTAACAGCGGGGAAGTGGTGGGCCTGCTGGGTCCCAACGGCGCCGGCAAGACCAGCACCTTTTACATGATCCTGGGGCTGTTGCAGCCCGACAGCGGCCAGATCTACCTGGACGGCCAGGATATCTCCACCCTGCCCATTTACCGCCGGGCCCGCCAGGGATTGCAATATCTGCCCCAGGAGCCCTCGGTGTTCCGCAAGCTCACGGTGGCCGAGAACATCATGGCCATCCTGGAGACCCTGGAACCGGACCCCCTGGTGCGCCAGGAGCGCCTGGAACAGCTCCTGGCCGAGTTGCGCATCGGCCACCTGGCCCAGCAGAAGGCCTCGTCGCTTTCCGGCGGAGAACGCCGCCGCGTGGAGATCACCCGGGCCCTGGTCACCGCGCCCCATTTCATCATCCTGGATGAGCCCTTTGCCGGCATCGAACCCATGGCGGTCACCGATATCCAGAACATCATCCGGCAGTTGAAGGAACGGGGTTTGGGAGTGCTGATTTCGGATCACAACGTCCGGGAGGCCCTGGGGGTCTGCGACCGGGCCTATATCCTCAACGAAGGGGTGGTCCTGGAGGAAGGGACGCCTGCGATGCTGGTGAACAGCGAACTGGCCAAAAGAATTTACTTGGGAGAAACCTTTAAGTTATAATTTTGGAGTAAATCGCATCTCATCGCAACCCGAAGATTGATCAATGCCCTTAGAGCTTCGCCAGAATCTCAAGCTGACTCAGTCGCTGATCATGACCCAAAAGCTGCAGCAAGCCATCAAGCTGCTGCAGCTCTCCCGTCTTGAGCTGGAGGGTGAAATCCAGCAAGCCCTGGAAGGCAATCCGGTCCTGGAAGACTCCGAAACCCAGAGTCAAGAGAAGCCCGAGGGGGACCTTTTGCCGGAGGCTCCGGGTTTTTCCGGGGAGAGCGAGCCGTCCCAGGAAGGAGCCGGCGAAAACGGAGAAGCCAAGTCATCTCAGGAAGAATGGGACTGGGAAGGCTTCTTGCAAGACCGGCTCATGCCGCCGCCCATGGGCGAATACGAAGAGCGGGAGGCCCTGCCCTTCGAGAGCCTCAACCCCCAGAAAACCACCCTGAAATCCCACCTCATGTGGCAGTTGCACATGGCCGAGCTGGACCAGGAAGGCGAGACCATCGGCGCCCTGATCATCGGCAACCTGGATAGGGACGGCTACCTGCGGACCGAAGTTGCGGAGATCGCCGGGGAGATGGGAGTCGAACCGGCCCGGGTGGAAGAGGTCCTGGCAGTGGTCCAGGGCTTCGATCCGCCGGGAGTGGCGGCCCGGGATCTGAAAGAGTGCCTGCAACTTCAGGTCCGGCTGCTGGGGAACCCCGATCCCCTGGTGCTGGCCATCATCGACGGCCATCTGAACAATCTGGCCAACAAAAATTACCAGGCCATCGTCCGGGAGCTGAAAGTCTCCCTGGAAAAGGTAGGCCGGGCCAGCGAAGTCATCATGCAGTTGGAACCCAAGCCCGGCCGGGGCTTCGACAGCGAGGATGTCGACTACATCAACCCCGACGTCCACGTGGAGAAGGTGGGCAGCGACTACGTTATCCGCCTGAACGAAGACGGCCTGCCCAGGCTGCGGATCAATTCCTTCTACCTGGAGGCTATGCGGGCTCCCGGCCAGTTGCCGGAGGGGGTGCGCAGCTACATCCAGAAACACCTGGACAATGCCCTGTGGTTCATCCGCAGCATTCACCAGCGTCAGAAGACCCTGTACAAGGTGACCGAGAGCATCGTCCGCTACCAGCAGGAGTTTCTGGATCACGGCCTGTCGCATCTCAGACCCCTGACCCTGCGCCAGGTGGCCGAGGACGTGCAGATGCACGAATCCACCATCAGCCGGGTGACCACCCATAAGTACGTCCACACCCCCCAGGGGATCTTCGATCTGAAGTTCTTTTTCAACAGCGGCATCAACATGAACCTGGGGGAGCAGATCGCTTCGGAGAGCGTCAAGGATAAGATCCGGCAGCTCGTCCACTCCGAAAACCCCGAAAACCCCTGGAGCGACCAGGAGATCGCCGACCTGTTGCGCCGGCAGGACATCCTTATCGCCCGGCGCACCGTTGCCAAATACCGCGGCATGTTGGGGGTGCTCTCCTCCAGTAAACGCAAGAAGCCCGGATTCCGGCGTAAAGGCGCGCCCGAGAATCCGGCCCCTTAATCCCGCCGCGGCCCCAGGCCATCTCACGGGAGGAGCATATGCAGATATCCGTCACTTTCCGGCAAATTGAGCCCTCCGAGGCCCTGAAGAACTACGTCACCGACCGTTTGGGCAAGTTTAACCGTTATCTGGAAGAACCGGTGGAGGCCCACGTGGTCCTGGGTTTGGAGAAATTCCGCCACCTGGCCGACGTCACCATTGACAATAATGGCCGGGTTTTCAAAGGCAAAGAAGAAAATAACGACATGTACGCGGCCATCGACCTGGTGATGGACAAGATCGCCATGCAGTTGAAGAAGTTCCGGGATAAACAGCGGGGGCCCAAAGGGGACCGCAGCGCCCGGTCGGCGGCGGCAGTGGCAGAGGAGGCCGAGGAGTTTTCGACCCTGCCGGCGGTGCGCCGCAAGCGGGTGGAGGTGCCGCCCCTGCTGGTGGACGATGCCCTGGAGATGATGCAAACCGGGGGGGAAGACCTGGTGGTGTTCACTAACGTGGCCAATGGCAGTTTGAGCATCTTGTACCGGCGTCAGGATGGCTCCTTCGTCCTGGTGGAACCCGATTTGCAATAGGAGAGGCGGCGGTCCTATGAAAATCCTCGAGATTCTGCCGCCGGAAAGGGTCATGCCGGACCTGCAGGCCAGCAACAAACGGGGGACCCTGGAGGAACTGGCCAGGACCATAACGGACGGCGCCGACGGGCTGAGCCTGAAAAGCGTCATGGAAGTGCTGCTGGATCGGGAGCGCCTGGGAAGCACCGGCATCGGCGACCACATTGCCATCCCCCACGGCAAGCTGCCCCAGCTCTCCCAGTTGAAGCTGGCCTTCGGCCGCAGCCTCAAAGGAGTGGACTTCGACTCCATGGACGGCAAACCGTCCCACCTCTTCTTTCTCCTGCTGGCTCCGGTCGATGCCTCGGGCCTGCACCTCAAGATCCTGGCCAAGATCTCCCGGATGCTCATGAGCCAGCCCTTCAGGGACAGCCTCATGAAGGCTCCGGGAGCCGAAGAGATTTACCGTCTAATCGCCGAGAGAGATGCGGAATTTTAGGTTAGTCTCCGCTACTGCGTGGCGTTTCCCGGTTTTCCCAGGCAGGAGGGCAACTCTGAGACATGGCGGCTGAGACCGAAACCCCGGGGCGGCCGGAGTTACCGCCGCTGGCTGCCCCGGTGCTGATCATTACCGGGCTGTCGGGCTCGGGGAAGAGCACGGTGTTGCACGCCTTGGAGGACGTCGGCTATTTCTGCGTCGACAACCTCCCTCTGGGGCTGCTGCCGCGGTTCCTGCACATGCAGGCCGGCGCCTCCCGGGACGGCCGCAAGATCGCCCTGGTGATGGACGTGCGTACCCAGGGGTTTTTGCAGAATTATACCCGGGTCTCCCGCCGCCTGGAGGGCCAGGGCTTCAAACTCCACCTCATCTTCCTGGAGGCCGATGAAGAATCCCTCATCCGGCGGTTCAGCCAGACCCGGCGCCAGCACCCCCTGGCGGACCGGGAATCCATCTCCCAGGCCCTGGGGGAGGAACGGAAAGCCCTGGCCGGCCTGCGGCGCCTGGCGCAGCGCCTTATCGACAGCTCCTCCTACACCCCCCATCAACTGCGGGAGCTGATCCAAAAAGAGTATTCCCAGATCCCCTTCCAGCAGCGCCTCTGGCTCCATCTGGTTTCCTTCGCTTACAAAAACGGCATCCCCCCGGGGGCCGACCTGGTTTTGGACGTCCGCTTTTTGCCCAACCCCTACTTTGTGGAGGGCCTGACCGCCCTCACCGGCGAGGACCCCCCCGTCCGGGATTATGTCCTGAAGCAACCGGAAACCCAGACCTTCCTGAAGCACCTGTTCAGTTTCGTGGATTACCTGCTGCCCTGCTACCAGAAGGAAGGCAAGGCCCACCTCACCCTGGCGGTGGGCTGCACCGGCGGCCAGCACCGTTCGGTGGTCCTAATCAACCTCCTGGCGGAGCACCTGACCCAGGGGAATTTTCCCTTTACCCTCAGCCATCGCGACCTGCCGCGGATCTTAGGAGATCATTAATGATCGGTATTTTAATCGTCACCCACAAGGAACTGGCCGAGGCCCTGATGAGCGTCTGGGATCTGATCCTGGGGCGCGGTGAAGGGGTGCAGGCCGTCTCCCTGGACCCCAACGACCCCCCGGAAGTCTCCCGTCAGATGATTCAGCGGGGCCTGGCCCAGATCAACAACGGCACCGGCGCCATCATCCTCACCGACATGCTGGGCGGCACCGCCTCCAACCTGGCCCTGCCCTTCCTCAAGGAGGGCAAGGTGGAGGTGGTCACCGGGGTGAACCTGCCCATGCTGATGAAATTGCCCCAGGTTCGCCAGAAAGCCGATTTGCAGGAGGCCGCCGTTGCCTTGAAGCAGTCCGGCCAGGCCGGGATCACCGTGGCCAGCGAAGTGCTGCGCCGCAAGAAATGACCCCCGGACTCACCATCCGCGAGGCCGGCCTGACGGATCTTAAATCCGTCTTTGCCATAGAAAAAGAGTCCTTTCCCACCCCCTGGTCCCGCTGGACCTTTCTGGCGGAGCTAACCCAGTCCCTGGGCCACTTCCTGGTGGCCGGCCCCCCTCCTCCCCAGCCCTGGCAACTCTGGGGCTATATCATCTATTGGCTGGTAGTGGACGAGATGCACCTCCTCAACCTGGCGGTGCACCCTGAGAAGCGGCGCCGGGGCGTGGCCCGGGTCCTGCTCCAGGAGGCCCTGCGCCGCTCCCGGGCCCTGGGGGCCAAGGCGGCCTGGCTGGAGGTGCGGCCCTCCAATACCCCGGCCCTGGCCTTGTATGGCTCCTTCGGCTTTAAAGAAGTGGGGCGCCGTCCCAGGTATTACGAAGATACCCAGGAAGACGCCATTATGCTGGTGTTGGAGTGGGGAGAGTAAAGAGTGGGGAAAAGGCGAAAAGGGAAAAAGGGAAAGGAAAGGCAGAGAAAAGCTTTTTACCTTTTACCCTTTTACCCTCTTTCCCTTTTCCCCCTCGCTTTAAGCGGTGGTGCAAGTTGAACCGCAGCGGGCCCCGGGGCCCGGGGTTTTTTCCAGGTACTGCTTAACCAGTTCCCGCGGGTCCCCCTGGGGGGCGCCGGCGATGACTTCGATGCCCTTGTGGGCCAGCAGCTTCTGGGCCTTGGCTCCCAGGCCGGCGGCAATGACGTGGGTCACCCCCAGCTCGTCCAGCCACTCGGGGATGCCCCCGGGCTCCTGGGGAGGGGCGGGGACCAGCTCCTGGGCCTGGAGATTGCCGTTGCTGGCGGTCAGCAGGGCGAAGTGGGAGGCGTCGGCGAACTTGTCGCAGAGCTTGCCGCCGCTCACCGGCAGGGCGAACTTCAGGACCCCCGGCTGCCGGCGGCTCACCGAGAGAGGCAAGGCCGCCAGCACCCATTCCACTATGGGGGCCAGGGCCTGGAAAAAGGGGCTGTCCTTGATCTCCAGGAGGCGCCCCTGGTCGGCGGCCTCCACCATCTGAGGGTCGAATGGCAGGGCCCCCAGGAAGGGAACCTTGGCCTCCCGGGCGATGACCTGGCCGCCGCCCTGCTTGAACAGGGGGAGATCCCCGCCGCAGTGGGGACAGCGGTAGCCGCTCATATTCTCGATGATCCCCAGGACCTCCATGTCGATCTTCTGGCAGAAATTGATGGATTTGCGCACGTCGGCCAGGGAGATCTCCTGGGGCGTGGTAACGATGACGGCCTTGGCGTCGATGATCGTCTGGGCCACGCTCATGGGCTCATCCCCGGTGCCCGGCGGGCAGTCCACCACCAGGTAGTCCAGGTCGTCCCATTGCACCTCGGTGAGAAACTGGCGGATCAGTTGGTGCTTCAGGGGGCCCCGCCAGATGATGGCCATGTCCCGGTTGCGCATCAGCATCTCGATGGAGATGACCCGCAGGGTGTCGAACAGGTCCGGCGGCAGGGGGAATTGGCCATGCTGGAGGTCCAGGGGATCCTTGAGGCCCAGCATCCTCAGGACGTTGGGGCCGTGCAGGTCCACGTCCATCAGGCCCACCTTGTGGCCCCGCCGGGCCAGGGACAGGGCCAGGGAGACGGCCACGCTGCTTTTGCCCACCCCGCCTTTGCCGCTCATCACCACCAGTTTGTGGCGGATGCGCTTCAGGGCCCGGGTGAGATTCTTCTCTTCCGGGGACGATTCAGCGTGATGGGAGGGGCTGCACCCAGTACAGGATTGGGGCTCCGCCCCGCAGGTCTTGGGGTCCGCGCCCGAAGGGCATTTTTCATCCATATCCATCCAAAACTCCTTATTCAGGCGATTTACCAGGTAACGAGGCGACAGGGCAAGTCAGACGCTGCCGGAATCGATATCTTTGAAATTTATCGGTTTGGCGCGGTCATTGCAAGAAATTTTGGAGGGAGGTGGGGGCGAAGGCATCCAGCCTGAGCCCGAAAAAGCCGGATGAGCTGGAATTCCGGTATGAAAACCGGATCGACAGGCGCTAATTTTGGTTGAAGCTGCGTAGATATAGCAGTTATCACAAGTTATGAAAATCGTGTGATATGATTTGGATATGCAACGGCCCCGGCATAACCGGTCCTGGTGTAAAGCACCGGGTAATTTGGACCCGCATTTTTTGCTGGCTTTTAGTTCGGATTAAATCGGATATTAGGATGAAATAAAGAATGGAGATTTTATCAAGCATTATGGTAACCTAACCAGAACTGCTTCGAACAAGGGAAGCCTAACCCGGTGAACCGCCTGACTACACAACGTTGGCTTGAGGCCTGGGGATATGCGAGCGCCCCGGAAGGTCTGCACCGACATAGCGTTGAGTTGCCTGCCTCTTACGCTTACAGTAACGAGCTTGGGAGCTCTCTGAACCCGAAGGGCATCATCCGCGCCACTGCGGTGTACGATGTCGAGGGTATCCCAACAGTCTGTTTTATCGAGGATGATGGCCAACTCGCTGAGAATTCAGCCGCACTTGATCGAATCCGCGCGAAGATCTGGAACCAAAACTTGATCTGCGTCGTATTTGTGGTGCGCGAGAGTGATGCGCTCGCCGTCCCGGTAATCAAGCGTGAGTTGGAGCCAAAGGTCCTGCGGTGGTCGCAGGCCCATGAGGCAGGGCCATTCTCTCGTCGCGACGTGCAATCCGGTGAGATTTTTTGGCGTCATTCCGCGTGGTTTGCGCCGGAGGACCGTGTTGATCGGGTCCTGCTGCGCAACCTCCATTGCATAGTACAGGACCTCGTTGGCTTCGGCCTGAATAAAGTCAACGCCCAATATCTGATGGCGCAGGTCCTCTTTGTCTCCTATCTGGAGCACCGGAAAATCATCGGCAATACATACCGGGCTAAGCACAAACTCGAGCGCTTGGAGAATCTGGTGCGCGGAGGAGATAGTGTGGGCATGGCGCGCTTGCTCACACAGCTCAAACATGACTTCAACGGAGATTTTCTCGAACCAACCAATGGTTCGGCCCTGTGGAACACGCTGTCAAATGCGGCGTTCGCCCGTCTTAACGAATTCTTGGAGGGGGTTGACTTAGGAACCAGACAACGAAGTCTATGGCATTACGATTTTCGCTTCATTCCAGTCGAACTTATTTCTGGTATTTACGAGTCCTTTCTTTCTGATGAGCGACGGGAAGTTGGTGCCTATTACACATCCCGGCACCTCGCAAACTTCGTGGTCGATCGGGCGTTGGCTAAATTCCCGGATATTCTTGCGGAACTAATTTATGACGGCGCATGCGGATCAGGCATTCTTCTGACAACGGCATACCGTCGAATGCTCTCTTATGCCGCAGCCCGGCATAGGCGCCCGCTTCGATTCGAAGAGCGCCGCAAGCTGCTTGAGGAGCACATTTTCGGCTCTGATCTGAGCGTCTCAGCCTGCCGAGTCACCGCCTTCAGCCTTTATCTGTCCATGCTGGAAGGTTTGCAGCCAACGGATATCGCGGAACTACAGGACAACGAAAACGTAAAGCTGCCTTCATTGAGCCAGAAGAACATTTTAGGTGGTCCAGGACAGGGTGATTTCTTCTCAGATGAGAATCCACACGCGAACAGCCGGCGATTCACAATCTTCCTGTCGAATCCACCGTGGGTCGAACCAAGAAAAGATCAAGAACTCAGCAGTGATCGCTGGGCCATTCACCACGATATCCAGATCCCCCGCCGTCAGACCGCTGGGGCCTTCATGCTGCGCGTCCGAGATAGTCTCGCTCCAAATGGCCGGGTCTGCCTGATCCTGCCGATCAGCATATTTGCTGCACCAACTATGTGCCGCATTCTTTAAAACCTGGGCTGAGATTACTGATCGGATCGAGACGCTAATTAACTTTGGAGATTTGCGCAAACTTTTGTTTAACACGGCCAAACAACCATGCGCGGTAGCGGTCGGTCGGCCTCGGATGGAAACATCGCTCGGGCAAATACCTGGAAAGGAGACATTTGAATATTGGGTACCTAAAGCCGATGTTAATTTTCGCGTTTGGTAGACTGACGTTACACAGTTCGGACCGTCATGTGCTGCAAACACGGGTCGTGCGTCAGGACAGTGAATTGCTCACCTCCCTCTTCTGGGGCACCGCACGCGATGTCGCCACTATTACAGAACTACGATTGCTGGGTCGACTGGACAATCTCATCGGCCAGAAGGGCGCATGGCGCACGCGGCAAGGGCTTTCACAGGCATGATGCGACGATCGACGATCCTGTTTCAGCTGATCCGTTGCGCGACCTGCAGTTTTTAGATGCAAAACACTTTGATGTGGATGGACCGGTTCTCGATCGCGAACTATTGACCGACTTTCCAACCGAAATAGAGACCGTTCCGCATTTGCCCAAGGATCTTATTACGGCGTTTAAGGATCCGAAAATCGTCTTCACAGACGGCATCACAAGTCATCGCAGAATTCGAGCCGCCTTCTCCAAAGAAGTATTTTCTTTTACCAGCAGCATCGGCGTCATCACTGGTCCGAAAGGCGACGAACGCCTGTTGCGCTTTGTGGCGGCTTACCTTCATTCGAGTCTTGCGCAATATGTGCTGCTGCTGACGGCCTATCAGATCAACTTTGAACGAGAGCGTGTCACGCTCAACAATATCCGGCAACTGCCTTTCATCCATCCGGACCGACACCCGAAACCGAGGCGTGCCTGGCAGATTATTAACTCCATCGTGGATGAGACACTGGCTTTGGAGCAACGTCACGGGCTTTTACGTCAGCCATATAATCCTCACAAGTGCGACTCGCTGATACTCGAATACTTTGGTATGAACCGCCTACAACAGTCTCCGTACAGGAAGTATCGCAGGCGATTGCACCGTACTTGCAGCCCAGCTCCGTTTTCAGTTTGGATACGCCTTTGCAGCGGCGGCCAAGCCAAGCGCAGCTTGAGGACTTTGCCAAAGCGCTACATGGCGAGATCCATTCCTGGTCCGAATTTCGTGGCGGTGTCGGCGATGTAAAAGTCGGAATCAGTGTGAACTCGAAGGTAACGTGTGGTCCGCTGGGTATTATACGGGTAGAGCCTGTCATGAAAACTAGAGGCAGTAAGTTCTCAATGGTTCGGACCACCACCAGCGATAAGGCCGTTAAGTCTCTGTTAGAACGCCTAAGCCAGGAAAGGCTACTTCCACTACGAAATCCAGCGCAATTTGCACTTAGCAACGGATAGCGTGATTTTTTCGGGCGAGACAATCTACCTCGTGAAGCCCGCTTATCGCGTGGTCTTTGGCTTCATTCCGAGGCTTATCGTGACGCTGAACGTATCGTTCTCAGTGTCCTTTCAAACGGTTACAATAGGGAGACATTTCGGTGAGGCGGCGCTATTCATGGGAGGAGATGATACCTGTTGACGAAACTCACGCCGCCGCAAGATTCCTGGTGACGACTTGGAATTTACTCGCGAAATCATGTCCTGAAGATATCCAATACGCGAAACATGAGCCAAAACTGACAGAACTGCTCTACATTTATCTTAACAAGCTCAGGGCAGAATCAGGACTTACTGGTTTTTGGGTAAATGAAGCGCAGGAACCGCACATTGACGACAATGGCGAATTGCGGCGAATTAAAAAAGACATCACCTACTATTCGAACGTATTCATCCTGCGTCTTGAGCTAATTTTCGAGTTCAAGAAGCTCCACGCTCTCTCGCTCGCAACTTATCGAGGCGAAGAAGGCATGCGCCGCTTCATCGATGGCAACTATGCCCCACAAAAGCCGCTTGCGCTCATGGTTGGTATTATTCTAAAGGGCAATTACGAGGATGTGGTCGACGCCTTATATAACTCCTTATTAGGAGCCGATGTCCGCAGTGAATTACAGATGGTAAGCGACGCAACAGGCCGATACATCCGTAAGCCCTCAAAGGCCGTCCCGTCCACGGCCGAGTTTGATACCGAACATCGCCGGCCGGCTGATAAAGCCCCGCCTAACGGGACAACGACAATCGCCCATATCTTTCTAATATGCGATCAATGATGCTCCAGCGTCGTAATGATCTGATATCTATTAAATTTTGGGGATTAATGATTGTGGGATAAGTTGCCAAACTGGGCACATATGCTCAGAGGGGTAAAAATTGCCGAGATGATCTCTAGATGCTCTAAGATATTTTGGGGAGAGGGTGGTTTTAGATGCCTGCTGCTTTCAGGCAAGGACTACAGCCGAAATCTCTTCTCCGGGGGGCGGCGCTCCGGCACATACGCATGGGGCAGCTTTCCCTCGTTCCATTCCCGGGACACATAAAGATTGCAGTAGCAACTGCCATATGCAGCCACATCCGGCCCCCGGTACACACACGGACAGATAATGTCCTGATCCCAATGCCGATCCTCCGCCGCCAGCCGGCAAGGACAGCACATATAGCCATAGCGTTTTTGGTTGACCAACAACCCTTCCAAGAGATCAAACACCCTCTTTTTATTTTTATTAAAATAGTAGCCTTGGGCCTCTTGGCTTTTCTTTAGAACCTCGTAAAGTTGTTCAACCTTCATTGGATTCCGAGTATCTCCTTGATTTCTTTTTTTTGCAGGCCGACAATGACGCTATCGCCGATAACGATGGTAGGGAAGGCGCACTCCGGACTTAACTCCTTAAGTTCCATCAGAGCCTTCTTTCTTTCTTCGGGAGCTAACTTATCAACGTCTATACATTTATAGGCAACCCCGCACTGATTCAAAAATTCCTTGGTATCTTTACAATGAATGCAGGTACTCAATGCATAAAGTTTGACATCACACTGGTTGTTCATCTTGCCCTTCCCGGTTTGATGGGGGAATCTTGGTTTTATTAGAAACTAACAACCTTGCCATTCACCGGCCGGAGGCCGGTGCCACATTTTTACTGGCTTCTGATTACTAGAGCCGGTGAAAGTCCCTCACCTGTCATTCTGAGGGAGCGAAGCGACCGAAGAATCTCATAATTATAAGTAAATACCAGATCCTTCGCTTCGCTCAGGATGACCAATGATTTTAGAGAGGTCTCTACTCTGCTACTGCTCCTTCCAGGTCTTGCGGCTCAGCTCGATCTTCTGGCGCACCGTTTTCCAGGCCTCCTTGGTGAGGAAGGACTCCCGCCAGCGCTGCACCATGGGCGCGAACAAGGCGTAGGGCACCGCCAGGGTGATCTCATCGGGCTTGAGGAACTTGCGGTCCGAGGGGTCCCAGCCGCCCAGCACCGCCTTGAGCTGGCCCCGCTCCAGGTACTTCAGGGGCCAGGCGACGATGTTGGTGCAGCCCGCGCCGAAGGGGGATTGCACCACCTCAAAGTCGTTGGTGACGAAGGTGGCCAGTTGGTGGAGGCCGGAGATGGTTTCGGCCCGGCCGAAAAAGATCACCACCTCGGGGGTTTCGTCAGGGCTGAATTGACTGAGTTGTTTGAAAACGCAGAACTGCTCCGGGGCCGGCCTGGGGTCCATGACCTCGAAGAAGCGGCGCACCGCCGCGGGGGAGTCCAGGTAGCATTCGCCTTCGAAGACTCCGGGCTGGCCGGTGGAGACGTAATGGACGATGCGCTCCAACTGGGGCTTCAGGAACCCCAAATAGAAGGCGCCCCCCAGGCAGCCGAAGCGGGTCTGGTCGAAGCAGGCGGGTCGCTTCAGCTTCCGGGCCCGCCAGAGCACCCCGATGACGCAGGAGAAATTGGCGAAGGCCGCTTCCCAATCCAACTCGCCGGCCCTCTCCTGCTCCGCGCTGGGCAGCACCGCGGCCTGGGGGGAGATGGCCTCCCGGGGGGCCACCGGGGTGTAGTACAGGCCCAGGGGTTCTTCCCGCAGACCCAGGATGTCGCAGAAGGCCTGAATTTCCGGAAGATCGTCTTGAATGGTCATTTGCCGCCCTTCCTTTTTAGAAAAATCCTGCCCCGCCAGCTCGGGCGTCCCGCCTAAGGTGATGCTTCATGATTGCTAGGACATTCAAACTACGGTTTTTTAACCCCCCTTGGAAAAGGGGGGCAGGGGGGATTTAAAATAACCTCCTGAAATCCCCCTAAATCCCCCTTTTCCAAAGGGGGACTTTAATACCCTGGGAACTTAGATTTTCACCTAATTTAATGCCATACTATTTACGAAGCACAACACTGAACAAGATCTTGGCGCAGCGCGCCCCCAAGGAGTCGTCAGGCGCGGGTGAGAAACCCGCCCTCTAAGGGCGATAAAGGTCAGGAACCCCGGATAAAAAGGTAACCCGGGCTCAAGAATTTTGTGGCCTTTGGCTCCCGGCCGCACCCGGCCGCCCCGCCCATTTATCCATAAGAGATAATTAAGCATTTCTCCGGCCCGGTCAAGGCGGGCCCTTAAGAAAAGCGGGGATCGGCCCTGCCTTCCCGGTGCAATCTTTCTTGACAACCCGGGCAATATTTTTTATGATGGAAAGTGGGGAATTTCACAAAACTAGAACAAAATTACGTATATAAATACTGACGGAAGGTAATATTATGGCAGCCGAAAAGCGAGATCCGGTAGGCAAGGTAATGGTGGTGGGGGCCGGGATCGCCGGGGTGCAGGCCGCCCTGGACCTGGCCAACGCCGGTTTTTACGTGCATCTGGTGGAAAAGAAGTCGGCCATCGGCGGCGTCATGGCCCAGTTGGACAAGACCTTCCCCACCAACGACTGCTCCATGTGCATCATCTCCCCCAAGCTGGTGGAATGCGGCCGCCACCTGAATATCGAGATCCTCACCCTGTCCGAAGTGAAGGCCATCAGCGGCGAGCCCGGGCAACTTCAAGGTCACCGTGGAGAAGGAGCCCCGCTACATCGACCCGGCCAAGTGCACCGGCTGCGGCGCCTGCACCGAGGTCTGCCCGGTGCGGGTGCCCGACGAATTCAACCTGGGGCTGAGCCGAAGGCAAGGCCATTTACCGCCTCTATCCCCAGGCCATTCCCGCCACCTTCGCCATCAAGAAGCTCGACCGGGCCCCCTGCGTCCGGGCCTGCCCGGCCAATCTCAGCGCCCAGGGCTACGTCCAGCTCATCAAGGAGCACAAATATCCCGGAGGCCCTGGCCCTCATCATGGACCGGCTGCCGCTGCCCGGCACCATCGGCCGCATCTGCCCCCACCCCTGCGAGACCGACTGCCGCCGCCAGGAAGTGGATGAGCCCATCGCCATCTGCAACCTGAAGCGCTTCGTGGCCGACCAGGTGGACTGGGACGCCCTGCCGGTGCCCGAAATCCCCCACAGAAGCGAGACGGTGGCCATCGTCGGCGCCGGCCCCTCGCGGGTTGAGCTGCGCCTACCACCTGGCCCTGAAGGGCTATCAAGGCGGTGATCTTCGAGGCCGCGCCCGAGGCCGGCGGCTGGCTGCGCTACGGCATCCCGGCCTACCGCCTGCCCCGGGAAGTCCTGGAAGGGAAGTGGATTACATCCAAGCGCTGGGCGTGGAGATCCACTGCAACACCCCCATCGGCGGCGACCGCACCATCAACGACCTGCTGACCCGGGACGGCTTCAGCGCCGTCTTCCTGGGGGTGGGCGCCCAGGATTCGCGTGCGCATCCCGGTGCCCGGCTCCGAGGCCCAGGGGGTGCTCTGGGGCGTCGAGTACCTGAAAGACTCGGCCATCGGGCAAGAAGCCCGATGTCAAGGGCAAGAAGGTGCTGGTCATCGGCGGCGGCAACGTGGCCATGGACGTGGCCCGCACCGCCCGGCGCCAGGGCGCCAAGACGTCACCCTCGATCTGCCTGGAAACCCGCGAAGAGATGCCCGCCTCCTCCTGGGAAGTGGAAGAGGCCGAAGCACGAAGGCGTGGCCATCGTCCACCGCTGGGGCGTCAAAGCAGATCAACTGGCCGCAGGGCGGCAAGGTCACCGGCATCGAGACTGAAGGCGGTGGAGCGGGTCTTCGACGAGCAGGGCCGCTTCGCCCCCACCTATTTTGAAGATCAGACCAAGACCGAGGACGCCGACGTGGTCATCATGGCCATCGGCCAGAAGACCAACCTGAAGTTCATCACCGAGGCCGACGGCATCGAGCTCACCCCCCGGGGCCTCATCCAGGCCGACCCGGAGACCAAGGCCACCAGCCGGGAAGGCGTCTTTGCCGGCGGCGACGTGGAGACCGGCCCCTGGATCGCCATCGCCGCGGTGGCCGCGGGCCGGGAAGCGGCCATCTCCATCGACCGCTACCTCCAGGGCCAGGATCTGAAGGCCGGCCGGCAGCTGCCGCTGCGCCCCATCCAAGGAAGAAGGCAAGTGGAACCCCGTCCCCAGGAGCCGACACCAGAAGAAGCACCGGGCCCTCATGCCACCACTGCCGGTGGAGGAGTGGCTCAAGGGCTTCAAGGAAATCAACCTGGGCTACGACGAAGAAGCAGGCCGTGGCCGAGGCGGCCCGCTGCATCAACTGCGGGGTCTGCTCCGAATGCATGCAGTGCGCCATCGCCTGCCAGGCCAAGGCCGTGGCCCACGACCTGGGCCCCGAGAAACTGGAGCTGGACGTGGGCGCGGTGGTGCTGGCCCCGGGCTTTACGGTCTACGATCCCAGCAAATATGCGGCCTATCATTACTGCCAAGTACTCCCAACGTGGTCACCAGCCTGGAGTTCGAGCGGATTCTCTCCGCCTCCGGGCCCTTTGCCGGCCACCTGATCCGGCCCAGCGACCACAAGGAGCCCAAGAAGATCGCCTGGCTCCAGTGCGTGGGCTCCCGGGACCTGAACCACTGCGACAACAGCTACTGCTCCGTCGGTGTGCTGCATGTACGCCATCAAGCAGGCGGTGATCGCCAAGGAGCATTGCAAGGACATACGCCCTGGACGCCTCCATCTTCTTCATGGACATGCGCACCCACGGCAAGGAATTCGAGAAATACTACTGGCGGGCCGAGGACGAACACGGGGTGCGCTTCATCCGCTCCCGGATCCACACCATCGACGCGGTGCCGGGCACCGACGACGCTGGCCATCCGCTACCTCGCGGAGAACGGCGAAATGAAGACGGAAGTCTTCGACATGGTGGTCCTGTCCGTGGGTCTGGAGTCCTCCCCGGACGCCCTGAAACTGGCCAAGACCATGGGTGGATCGAGGTCAAGCCCGACACCCGCTTCGCCGACACCTCGCCCTTCACGCCGGTGGCCACCAATCAGGCCGGGCATCTATGTCTGCGGCGTCTTCCAGGCCCCCAAGGACATCCCCCAGTCGGTCATGGAGGCCTCCGCCGCCGCGGCCGCGGCCGGGCGAACTCCTGGCTCCGGCCCGGGGCACCGCAGCTCAAGAAGCGGGAGCTGCCGCCGGAGATCGACGTCAGCCGGCCAGGAGCCCCGGGTGGGCGTCTTTGTCTGCAACTGCGGCATCAATATCGGCGGGGTCATCAACGTCCCGGCCCTGGCCGAATATGCCGCCACCCTGCCCGGCGTGGTCCTGGCCGACCAGAACCTGTTCACCTGCTCCGCCGACACCCAGGACAAGATCCTGGACGCCATCAAGGAGCACAAGCTGAACCGGGTGGTGGTGGCCTCCTGCTCGCCCCGGACCCACATGCCCATGTTCCAGGAGACCATCCAGCAGGTGGGCCTCAACCCCTACCTCTTCGAGATGGCCAACATCCGGGACCAGGACTCCTGGGTGCACATGCACGAGCCGGAAAAGGCCCTGGAAAAGGCCAAGGACCTGATCCGGGGCGCGGTGGCCCGGGTGGTGCAATCTGGAACCCCTGCACAAGCAGGCCTTCCCGGTCACCAAGAGCGCCCTGGTCATCGGCGGCGGCGTGGCCGGCATGGAAGCGGCCCGTGTCCATCGCCGACATGGGCTTTCCGGTCTATCCTGGTGGAGAAGGGCGACAAGCTGGGCGGCAATGCCTGGAACCTGGTGACCAGCGCCCGGGGCTACGACTACCGGGGCTACCTGGAAGAGCTCATCAACAAGGTGGAGAAGCACCCCAACATCGAGGTCCTGTTCAACTCCGAGGTCAAGGAAACCAGCGGCTTCATCGGCAACTTCAACACCACCATCAAGACCCCGGAGGGCGAGCGCCAGGTG
This sequence comes from uncultured delta proteobacterium, assembly GCA_963808395.1. GTDB lineage: Bacteria > Desulfobacterota > Desulfobaccia > Desulfobaccales > 0-14-0-80-60-11 > JAPLJC01. The sequence continues at coordinate 206,887 of CAWEFJ010000031.1, forward strand.
GACCACGGCGTCACCGTCATGGCCACCGGCGGCCAGGCCTACCAGCCCGGAGGAGTACCTCTACGGCCAGCACCCCAACATCTTCACCTCCTTGGAGTTGGACAAGCTCATCGCCGGCCAAGGACCCCAGGGTCGACCGGCGCCCAGCAGGCGGTCTTCATCCAGTGCGTCGGCTCCCGGGAGCCGCAGCGGCCCTACTGCAGCCGCCTGTGCTGCACCCACTCGGTGGAGAGCGCCATCGAACTGAAGACGGCATCGAACCCGGACCTGGACGTCTTTATCCTCTACCGGGATATGCGCACCTACGGGGAAAAGGAGCTGCTCTACAAAGAGGCCCGGGAACTGGGGGTGATCTTCATCCGCTTCGACCTGGAGAGCAAACCCAAGGTGGAGCAGGACGGCCGACGGCAGCTCAAGGTCACCATCATCGATCCCATCCTGGGGCTGCCGGTGGTCCTGCGGCCCGACCTCCTCACCCTGGCCAGCGCCATCCTGCCCAACCCCGTGGAGGAGCTGGGCGAGATCTTCAAGGTGCCCCGCAACGCCGAAGGCTTCCTCAACGAGGCCCACGCCAAGCTGCGCCCGGTGGACCTGCCCTCCGACGGCATCTTCCTGGCGGGGCTGGCCCACTATCCCAAGCCCATCGATGAGTCCATCGCCCAGGCCAAGGCCGCCGCGGGCCGGGCCGCCACCTTCCTGGCCAAGGACCAGGTGGAGGTGGGCGGCATCGTGGCGGTGGTGGACCAGGACAAGTGCGCCGTCTGCCTCACCTGCGTGCGCACCTGCCCCTTCAACGTGCCGGTCATCGACTACACCGTGGACGCGGCCTACATCGACCCGGCCAAGTGCCAGGGCTGCGGCGTCTGCGCCTCGGAATGCCCGGCCAAGGCCATTACCCTGAAAAACTTCACCGACTCCCAGATCATCGCCCAGGAAACGGCCCTGGCCGCGGGTTAAGGAAAGGAGAGAGCCATGACCGGCGAATTTGCTCCCAAAATCATCGGCTTTTGCTGCCGCTACTGAGCATACAGCGCCGCGGACCTGGCAGGTTCGATGCGGCTGCAATATCCCCCGGATATCAAGATCATCATGATGCCCTGCACCGGGCGGGTGGACATCCTCCACCTGCTCAAGGCCTTCGAGGCCGGGGCGGATGCGGTCTTCGTGGCCGGCTGCCTGGAGGGCGAGTGCCATTACCTGACGGGCAATATCCAGGCCAGGAAACGGGTCAACAAGGTGAAGAAGGACTTCGCCCAGATGGGCTTCGAGCCGGAACGCCTGGAGATGTTCAACCTGTCATCTTCGGAAGGGCCGAGATTCGCGGCCATCGCCAAGGAAATGGTGGAGCGGGCCTTAAAACTGGGCCCCAGCCCCATGAACCACCAGGCCCGGGAGGCCTGGCTGAAGGCCAAGGCGGCGTAAGAAAGCGGAAATGATATTGGGGGAGGGGGCAAAGGGCAGAGGCCCTTGCCCCCTCCCCCAAACCCCCACCCCCAATCCCATAAGTAGGGGCGACCCGCTGGGTCGCCCCTAAATTGTAGGGTGCGCACCGCGCCCCATCGAAGAGGGAGGGCCATGGCCCTCCCTGTTCATTTGTCTTTGTAGCCGCAGGCTTTAGCCTGCGCTTGCCCGGTACGCGGGTAGCCTGCTCGCCAGATCAAACAAATGGGCGGACACCTAGGTCCGCCCCTACGTCTTTGGTTACGACCGGCTTTTTGCTGAAAGCTGCACGCTTTTTCTGCTCACTGCTCACTGCTTACTTCCTTCTAATCCACCCAGTAATTCGGCGCTTCCTTCATGATGATGACGTCGTGGACGTGGGACTCCTTGAGGCCGGCGGGGCTGATGCGCACGAATTTGGCCCTGGCCTGGAGTTCCCGGATGTTTGCGGCCCCCACGTAGCCCATGCCGGAGCGCAGGCCGCCCATGAGCTGATAGATGACGTCGGAGAGCCAGCCCCGGGAAGGCACCCGGCCGACGATGCCTTCGGGCACCAGCTTGCATTCCAGGTCCACGTCCTCCTGGCAGTAGCGGTCCCGGCTGCCGGTCTTCATGGCCTCCATCGAGCCCATGCCCCGGTAGATCTTGTAGCTGCGCCCCTGGAAGATCACGGTCTCTCCCGGGGACTCCTCGGTGCCGGCGAAGAGGTGACCGATCATCACCACCTCCGCCCCCGCGGCCAGGGCCTTGGTGACGTCTCCGGAATACTTGATGCCGCCGTCGGCCACCAGGGGCACGTCGGCTTCCCGGGTCACCCGGGCGCAGTCCATGATGGCGCTGAGCTGGGGCACTCCCACCCCGGCGATCACCCGGGTGGTGCAGATGGAGCCCGGCCCCACCCCGACCTTCACGGCGTCGGCCCCGGCCCGCATCAGGTCCCGGGCCCCTTCGGCGGTGGCCACGTTGCCGGCGATCAATTCCATCTGGGGGAAATTCTGCTTGGCGTCGGCCACCGCCTCCACCACCCGGTTGGAATGGCCGTGGGCCGTATCGATGACGATGACGTCCACTCCGGCCTTGAGCAGGGCGTCGATCCGTTCTTCCCGGTCCGGGCCCACCCCCACCGCGGCCCCCACCCGCAGGCGGCCAAACTCGTCTTTGCAGGACCAGGGATATTTGCGGATCTTCTCGATGTCCTTGATGGTGATGAGGCCGTTCAGGTCGCCCGCTTCATCCACCACCAGCAGCTTCTCAATGCGATATTTATGGAGCAGGGCCTTGGAGTCCTCCAGGGTGATGCCCACCTGGGCGGTGACCAGGTGGTCCTTGGTCATCACCTCCTTGACCTTCTGATTCAGGTTGGTCTCGAAACGCAGGTCCCGGTTGGTGACGATGCCCACCAGCTTGCGTCCCTCCACCACCGGAATCCCGGAGATGCGGTAGCGCTCCATCATCTGCAGGACGTCGGCGATGCGGGCCTCCGGCCCGATGGTCACCGGGTCGATGATCATCCCGGACTCGGATTTCTTCACCTTTTCGGCTTCCAGGGCCTGGGCGGCGATGGCCATGTTGCGGTGCAGGATGCCGATCCCCCCCTGGCGGGCCAGGGAAATGGCGGTATCGGCCTCGGTAACCGTGTCCATGGCGGAGCTCAACAGCGGGATGTTGAGGCTGATGCGCCGGGTGAGGCGGGTGCTGAGGTCCACCTCGCTGGGCAGCACCGCCGAGGCCCCGGGCAGTAACAGGAGGTCATCGAAGGTATAGGCATAGTGAATGGCGTCTGGGCTCATGGGGGCATCCTTGAGTTTCGAGTTGTAGGGGTGCAGTGGCCAGACTTCCGCCTGTGACGGGTCGCCCAGTTTCGAGTTTTGAGCTTAGGTTTCAATTGCTCCGTTTTTATTAAATAAAACCAACTGTTACTGCAAGCGAGGCAATCAAGTGGCGCAGCCGTCCCCTGGCGAAGTTCTTAAAATATTCTGCCTATTTTAACTCAAAACTCGAAACTCGAAACTCGAAACTTCATTGAAACTTCATTAAAACTTGCCAAAACTCCTTCCAGGAGTCCGGCGTCCACCACCACCAGGGAGTCCTGGCCGAATACCTCCAGGATGGTCAGGATGAGCAAGGCCCCGGCCACCATGACCCCGGCCTTGGCGGGCTCGATCCCGGGAAGCCTGGCCCGCTCCGCCTCAGGCAGCCGGCAGATGAGCTCGCTCAGCTCCGCCACCCGGGTCCGGGTCAGGAGCAGGTTATTGACCTGCTTCGGGTCGTAGCGGGTCAGCCCCAGGTGCATGGCCGCCAGGGTGGTCACCGCCCCGGCGGTGCCCACCAGTCTGGCCCCGCGCCGCCGCTCCGGCGGGAAGGTCAGGTCCCGGAAGCGCGTCAAATCCTGGGCCAGGCGCCGCTTCAGGGCGGCCACCTTCTCCGGGTCCGGCGGGTCCCCCAGGGGATGGGCCTGGCTCAGGGTGAGGACCCCCAGGGGCAGGCTGGCGAACTGCGATTCCCGTCCCGGCCGCGCCAGGGCGAACTCGGTGCTGCCGCCGCCCACGTCCACCACCAGGACCGGGGTCCGCCAGATATGGGGGGGCCAGCGCCGTGAGCACCCCCGGCAAGGATAGGCGAGCCTCCTCCTCCGGGGCCAGAACCACGAACTTCGAGGCCCAGCCCCTCACGCAGCCGCTTCAGAAAGACGGGGCCGTTCTTGGCGGCCCGCACCGCGTGGGTAGCCACCACCCGGCAGTGCTCCACCCGATAGTCGGCCAGCGCCTGCTTAAAACCTGCCAGGGCCTGCAGGGTTCGGGCCATGCCCTCCGGGGCCAGCTCGCCGGTTTGGGCCAGGCCCCGGCCCAGGCCGGTGATTTCCCGGAGGTGCAGCAGGAGCTGGAATTGCCCGGGTCCTCTGGGCTCCGCCACCGCCAGGCGCACGGTGAGGCTGCCCAGATCGATGGCGGCGAAACGGATTTTTTTTAAGGGAGAATGGCCGGCGCCGGTCATAATAGCGGTCAGCTTTCAGCCAGGGTGCGACGCGCTTAAATACTGCTTTTCCTAAACCTAAGAGGTGCGCAGTGTGCACCCTACGGAGCTATTTTTGGACGGGTTAGCAATTGGCATCGCTTTGGTCTTTGCCTTTAGCTGCTCAGCTGCTAACTGCTTGTCACTCTCAATCCTTTTCCAGGACATAGATCTCCGGCAAGGTGCGCTGCTGCTCGCCGCAGTCCAGGCCGTAGCCCACCAGGAACCCCTGGGCCACCGGGAATCCCACGTAGTCCAGGGGGACCTCCACCTCCCGGCGTTCCCATTTGTCGATGAGGCAGCAGATCTTCAACGACCGGGGCCGGTGGCTGGCCAGGTGCCCCCTGAGGAAGTCTAAAGTGAGGCCGGTGTCCACGATGTCTTCCACGATGAGGACATGGCGGTCCCGCAAGGGCACCTCCACGTCCTTGGTAATGTGCACTTCGCCGGAGGTCTCGGTGCCGCCCCCGTAACTGCGGAGGCGGACAAAATCCACCTCCACCGGAAACTCCAGGGCCCGCACCAGGTCGGCCATGAAAATGAACACGCCCTTGAGGACGCCCACCAGCACCGGGTTCAGGCCGGCATAGTCATGGCTGAGGCGGGCCCCCAGCTCCCGGATGCGCCCCTCCAGGTCCTGCCGGGAAAAGAGGCAACGCCTGGCGCCACCGCTCCATAACCTTCCTCCTCCACCGCTAACCTTAGAAAAAGAGGGACGGGTTGTCAAACCCTAATCAGCAAGGGCGCGGTTAAGCCCCCCGCCGCTCTTTCCCTGATGCGTCGAGATCCGTAAACGGCTCAGGCCTCGGAGATCCCCGCCCCGGTGATGGTCACATACCGGTAGGGGGGGCCCAGGTATTCGTCCCGGGCCGCCAGTTTCTCCATGCCGGCCCGAGCCGCCGCCACCAGGCTGGAAAGGGGGGCCTTCTCTTTAATGAGCCGGTCGAGGGTGAATTCCAGTCCCAGCCGCCGGGGCAGGGTGAAGACCTCGGTCACCCGGTTATATTCGATTTTGGGAGGCTGGGGCCGGTCCCAAATGACGCAACAGCTGGCCGCCCGCGGCGGAGTAACCCGCCAGCACCAGATACAGATTGACGATGGGGTCCGGCGGCGCCTTTTCACACATGCGGCGCAGGATCTCATCATAGCGGCCGCTGAAGAAAGGGATGGCCGCCTCGATGAGGGCGTTCAGGTCCGCCAGCCCTTCCTCTCGGGCAAAGGCGGCAAAGTCCTTGCAGAGATCGTGGGCCTCGATGGCCCCGGCCGAAGCCAGGAGCGCCTGGGGAGTAACGGGCACTATCCGGTCCAGGGTGACGAAGCGTTCCTCACCATAAGGCTCAAACAACACGGCGCGGCTGTCCGCGGCAACCAGGACCCCATCCGGGGCGGCGCAAGCAATCAACTGTCCCATCTTATCCTCCTGAGGTAGGTAAGAAATGCGGTTCCCATGAAATAAATCTGATACTTAAGAAAATAATCCGGTTTCAGCCTCTGGCAAGGGAGGAATGGGAAATGGGCGGAAAATTAGCCGTGGCGGCAGAAACAATTGCCCATCCCGCTGGACCGGCAACAGACACCCCCCTTACCCTCCCTCTCCACTCGCCCGGGAGTCGACTGCCGAAGCTCTCCGGCGGTTGGCGGCGTTTGCAAACGGCCAGGGAATATGCTACGTTTCCCATATCTTTTTAGACTCTTAGGAAGTTAGCAAGGACGCCCATGACTGCTTCCGATAACGAATCTTCGCCGGAGGAAATCGATGCGGAGATGGCCGAGCGCCTGCGGCCCCTGGTGAACGAAATCCTGGAGATCTTCAACCAGCGGCAAGTCTCACCCGCGGACGCCGGGATGGTGGTGCTCTCCCTGACTTACCGGCTGCTGGAGGTCCTGAAAGAGGCCCCGGAGGCCAGGCGCCATTTCATTACCACCCTGATCACCCTGATTAACAATTTCTTAACCGGCGAACTCGAATCCGCCAGCGGGACCAGCGGGCGAATTCACGGTGAAGGAAGACTTTTAGACGCTAGTTTCCGACTTTCGGGATGTTATCTATGGAAGGCAAGGCCGCGAATATTCTGGAGTTGATCGGCCGCACCCCCATGGTGCGCCTGAACCGCCTCAACCCCAATCCCCGGGTCCAGATCTACGTCAAACTGGAATACTTCAACCCCGGGGGCTCAGTCAAAGACCGGCCGGCCCTGGCCATGATCGAGGCGGCTGAGGCGGCGGGCGAGCTCACCCCGGAGAAGACCGTCCTGGAAGCCACCAGCGGCAACACCGGCATCGGGCTGGCCCTGGTATGCGCCGTCAAAGGCTACCGGCTGCTGCTGGCCATGCCCGAATCCGCCTCCCTGGAGCGCAAAAGGATTCTCAAGGCCATGGGGGCCGAGCTCCTCCTCACCCCGGCCCATCTGGGCACCGATGGCTCCATCGAGGAGGTCTATCGCCTGAGCCGGGAAGACCCGGAAAAATATTTTCTGGCGGATCAGTTCAACAACCCGGTCAACCCTGCGGCCCACCGGGCCACCGCCCAGGAGATCTGGGAGCAGAGCGGCGGCCGGGTCACCATGGTGGTGGCCACCCTGGGCACCAGCGGTACGGTCATGGGCCTGTACCGCTATCTGAAGGAGTTTAATCCGGCCATCCGGGTGGTGGCGGTGGAACCCTTCCTGGGCCATGCCATCCAGGGTTTGAAAAACATGAAGGAGTCTTATAAGCCGGGAATCTTCGACAAGGGCCGGACCGACGCCATCGTCAATATCGAGGATGAAGAGGCCTATGAGACCGCCCGGCGCCTGGCCCGGCAGGAGGGCCTGTTTCTGGGGATGAGCTCCGGGGCCGCAGTGGCCGTAGCCCTCCGCCAGGCCCGGGAGATGACGGAGGGCTTCATCGTGGCCATCGCCCCGGACGGCGGCGAACGTTATCTCTCCACCCAACTGTTCGTGGAGAAGGAGGTCCCCAGCCTCCGCTTTTACAACACCCTGGCCCGGGCCAAGGAGGCCTTCCAACCCCGGCGCCCGGGGGAGGCGGCCATCTTCACCGACGGCCCGGCCCTTTACAGCAACCTCTCCCTGGGGATGGCCCGGCGCCTGCTGCTGGCCGACCTCCTGGGCCGCTATCTCACCTCCCGGGGCCTCAAGGTGCGCCAGGTGGTGAGCCTCATCGACCTGGACGACCGCGCCATCGCCGGGGCCGAAGCCGCGGGCCAGGACTTGCCCCAGTTCACCGGCCGCTACCAGCGGGAGTTCTTTGAGGACCTGCGGGCCTTGCGCCTCCGGGAGGGAGTCCTTTATCCCCTGGCCTCGGACCATATCGAGGAGATGGTCGGCTCTCACCCGCAAACTCCTGGAGCGGGGCTTCGCCTATGAAAAGCTGCGCTCCGTCTATTTCGACATCTCCCGTTTCAAGGACTACGGCCGCCTCTCCGGCGTGGACCTGAGCAAGATCCGGGTGGGCAAAACCGTGGACCTGGACGAATACGCCAAGGAAAACCCCCGGGATTTCACCCTGCTGAAACGGGCCAAGCTTGCGGAGCTGAAGAAGGGCCTCTATCATTCGACTCCCTGGGGCCAGGTGCGCCCCAGTTGGCACCTGGAGAGCGCCGCCATGGCCTTGAAGCACCTGAAGGAGACCGTGGACTTCCACGTGGGCGGGGTGGAGTCCCTTTTCCCCCACGATGAGAACGAGAACGCCCTGTTCGGCGCGGCCACCGGCAACCCCCTGGCCCACTGCCTGGCTCCACTGCGAACGGGTGCTCAAGGAGGGCCGGCCCCTGAAGGACGAGGCCGCGGTCGCGGTCCGGGACCTCACCGCCCAGGGCTTCAGCGGCGCGGACCTGCGCTTCTTCCTGCTGGCCACCCACTACCGCAAACCCCTGGCCTTCACCCTGGAGAACCTCAAGGCCGCGGCCCAGGCCCGGGCCAGATTGGACCACTTCCTGGCGCGCCTTTCCCTGGCAGCCGAAGACCGGCCCGCCGACAGCGCCATCGAAGAGCGCCTCTTCCAGTTGAAAAAGGAGTTCGTCGCCTCTCTGGAGGACGACCTCAACATCTCCCGGGTGCTCTCCGGCCTCTTCGCCCTGGTGGGGGATCTCAACGCCGACCTGGACCGGGGCAGACTGGGGCGGGGAGCCGCGGCCGCGGTCGGCAACCGGCTCCGGGAGCTGGACGAAGTGCTGGGGGTGATGAACCCGCCGCCGCCAGCCGCCGCGACCCGGGACGAGGAGATCGAGGCGAAGGTGCAGGCCCGGGAAGAGGCCCGCCGGCGCCGGGATTGGACCGCCGCCGATGAGATCAGGCAAGAACTGGCCCAACAGGGCGTCGAGATCACCGACACCCCCGGCGGCCCCCACTGGCGCCGCCGGGGCTGAGGGGGAGGGGAAGCAATTATTTGGGGGATGGGGCCAGGGGCAACGCCCCTGCCCCCTCCCCCAAACCCCCTCCCCCAACCCGCGTAAGTAGGGGCGACCCGCTGGGTCGCCCCAAAAAAGTAGCACAGGTGGCGCGCGGCATCTCGCTCTCGTTCCCAAGTTAAACTTGGGAACGAGAGTTTCCCCAGCGCAAATGTAGGGTGGGCACTGCCCACCATTTCCTTAAAGTGCTACAGGCTTCAAGTCGGTGATCGGTCGCCCTAAAGAGAATTCCAGTGGCACAGGCGTCTCGCCTGTGTTCCTTACAATTATCGGTAGGGGCGGACCCAGGTGTCCGCCCTGTTCGATGAGGCACAGGCGGGTGCGCCCCTGCAGATTATAGGGCGGCCTGTGGCCGCCGAACTATAGAGGCCAGGCGTGCTCCATGTTCATAGCCTGAAAAGCGCTACGCCAAGGGAGAGATCAGCAAAGACCATCTAGGAGGGTTTTTGGTTGGCGCGGGATATTCCGGGATAGACTGGTCGGGACGAGAGGATTTGAACCTCCGACCCCAGCGTCCCGAACGCTGTGCTCTACCAGGCTGAGCCACGTCCCGACCTGCTGTCAATTTATCCAAAAGGCGGGGCCGGGGCAAGAGAAAATCGGGGAGATTTTAGTGGCGCCGGCTTCCAGCCGGTGGCCAGGTGGAAAACCAGGGCCGCACTAGACAATCGGACTTGCCTTAAGGAATGCGGTGGGCAGTGCCCACCCTACATTACTGGGCCTGGGAACCCCATGATTTGCAAAAGTTTGCTTTGCACTCCAAGGCGCAGCTTAGGCCAAAGGCGTTCCCAAGTACAACTTGGGAACGAGAACCTGTTAATAGATTAACGGAAAAAATAAAATGGCATTGCCATATAACCATCCCCGGGCGCCGGCTGCGGCTATTTTGCTGCCTGGCCCTGGTGGCCCTCAGCCTGATGGCCGCGGGCTGCAAGGCCGCCAAAGAGGAGAAGCAGTACGGCGGCCCCGACACCGGCCCCGCTTACGGCGATTGGTTCATCGACGGCTCCATCGGCGACGCCAGCACCCTCTTGCCTCCCCTGGCCATGGACAGCGCCTCCGGCGACATCAATGGCCTGATTTACGACGGCCTGGTGAAGTACGACGGCAACCTCAACCTGGTGGGCGCCCTGGCGGAGTCCTGGGAAATCTCCCCGGACGGCCTCACCATCACCTTCAATCTGCGCCACGGCGTCAAGTGGCACGACGGCGCCCCCTTCACCGCCCAAGACGTCCTCTTCACCTACCAGGTGATGGTGGATCCCAAGACCCCCACCGCCTACGCCGGCAACTACCTCCAGGTGAAAAAGGCCGAGGCCCCGGACGACTACACCTTCCGGGTCACCTACGCCCAGCCCTTCGCCCCGGCCCTGGAGAGCTGGGGGCTGGGCATCCTCCCCCGGCACCTGCTGGAGGGCCAGGATCTCACCAAATCCCCTTTGGCCCGCCACCCCATCGGCACCGGGCCTTATAAATTCCAGGAATGGCAGGGTGGGGAGAGGATCGCCCTCACCTACAATCCGGACTACTTCGAGGGCCGGCCCTATCTCAACGGCTATCTCTTTTCGGTGAAGCCGGACACGGCCACCATGTTCCTGGAGCTGAAGGCGGGCAATCTCGACCGCATGGGCCTCAACCCGATGCAGTACACCCGCCAGACCGAGTATCCCAAGTTCGCCCGGATGTACAATAAATACCGCTACACCCAATTTTCCTACATCTATCTGGGCTACAATCTGGAGGACCCGCGGTTTGCCGATCGCCGGGTGCGCCAGGCCCTGACCTACGCCATCAACAAAAAGGAGATTATCGACGGGGTGCTCATGGGCCTGGGGCAGGAGGCTTACGGACCGTACAAGCCCGGCGCCTGGTATAACGACCCCGACGTCCGCAAATTCTCCTACGATCCCCAGAAGGCCAGGGCCCTGCTGGCCGAGGCGGGCTGGCAGCTCAACCCCGAGGGCATCCTGGTCAAGGACGGCCGGCCCTTTGAGTTCACCATCCTCACCAACCAGGGAAACGACGTCCGGGAGCGCACCGCGGTGATCATTCAGCAGCGCCTGCGGGAGGTGGGCATCCGGGTGAAGGTCCGCACCGTGGAATGGGCCGCCTTCGTCAAGGAATTCATCCAGAAGGGCAACTTCGAGGCGATTCTCCTGGGCTGGAACACCGGCATCGACCCGGACCAGTATGACATCTGGGACTCCTCCAAGACCAAGCCCGGGGAACTCAATGTCACGCATTACCGGAACCCGGAGGTGGACCGGCTGCTGGAGGAGGGGCGGCACACCTTCGACCGGGAAAAGCGCCGCCAGGCCTATTTCAAGCTCCAGGAGATCCTGGCGGAGGACCAGCCCTACACCTTCCTCTTCTGGCCCGACGCCCTGCCGGTCATCTCCAAGCGCTTCCGGGGCATCAAGCCCGCGCCCGCCGGCATCGACTACAACTTCATCAAATGGTACGTCCCCCGGGCCGAACAGAAATACACCCTGTCGCCATATTGACAGGAGAATTCAATTTCTTGGAGTTTTTTAGAGGAATGTTATAGATATTCAATCCATCTTAGCGAAAAACTGAATTTTTTCGATACTATCAAGATATATGGAAATTTGAAGTATTCTATCACTATACCCTGCTCCTGACTTCATGATTTACGCCTGAATCCAGTTGACATTCTTGCTTGATTGTGAAATTTAAAAAAAAGATCTGGCGAGATGAACTCCCGGCAGTACTCTATGGATTGTTGCGCCGGGTATGCGGGATGTTATGTCGCGCAGGGGCTGTCGATGCAAATTTTAACCCCGTGACAAAGGCACTGTGAAAAATGCCACTACAGCTCTTCGACCTATTGGACAAGGGTTATTTCCCAAAAGAACTTCCGCCTCCATTCACCACTTCCGGCTTTGCACAAGCACTTGCTGGTCCACACGCGCCACCGATTACCGGTCGGTTTTTAAGTGCTCCGGCTTCTTCAATGATGTGTGTTCATAACCTCGTCAGAACAGGTGGACTCCGCCGAAACTTGGGAATTCCCAATCCAAAGCACTTCTATCGCCTTGCGGAGCATGTCGTCGCAAATTGGGGCAACCTCACGGCATGCACCAACTCGTCACCTTTTTCATTGACTAAACCGGTCGATGGACGCCCAGATCGCGCAATTTCACCAGAGCATGATTTTGCAGAACGTACAGTAATCCGTGCAAAACTTCGATCGACATGCAGATTTGTGTTAAAGGCCGATGTTTCACGCTTCTTTCCGTCGATTTACACTCATTCGATCCCCTGGGCCATTATGGGTAAGTCCGCTGCAAAGGCAGCCCACGCTGCCCATACGCTTAGCCGCATGTGGGAAGACAAAACTGATGTGCTTTCTCGCTCCTTAAACAACAACCAGACTGTCGGAATCCCAATTGGTCCAGACACATCACGCCTTCTTGCAGAAGTCTTGCTTTCGCCTATCGACGTTGAACTCGCAAACAAGTTTAAGAAACTTCGGGGCTTGCGGTACATTGACGATTACGAATTTGCTTTTGCCACGCGCTCCGAGGCGGAGGAAGTTCTGAGTTTTTTACAGCACCTACTAAATGAATTTGAACTCGCACTTAACGCCCACAAGACTACGATTATCGAGTTGCCAGACGAATTCGATCCTCCTTGGACATCCAAAATACGGGTTTTCGTATTTCGTGATGCAGGCGTTACCGGCCAAAAGAATGATCTCACGGCTTATTTTGATATGGTATTTGATAGCTTTAAGCGATTTCCCGAAGAGGGCTTGTTGAAATACGCTATCGCACGCTTGCGGAGCGAAGAGATCCATCGCCAAAACTGGCCGCTTCTCGAAAATATCCTAATTCACTGTGTCTTAATCGAACCTGCTTGTATTCCCCAGGCATGCGAGCAAATCACGCATTACCGAACGAGGCGTTTTCGAATGGCAAAGAAGCTGTGGTCGGACTGCCTTAATCGGATCGTGTATGAAAGGGTTCCACTTGGACAATCAAGTGAGGCGGCATGGTCAATGTGGCTCATGAAACTGCTCAACATCAAACTGTCGGCAAGAGGTGCCAAAGTCGTCGGCAACTGTGAGGATTCCGTTGTTGGTCTTATGGGACTTGGTCTAGGAGCTTTGGGTTTGGCAGAAATGGCGCACTTAGCTGGCCTTAGTCGTTTTAGCCCCGCTTCAGGACTCTTTGAGAATCAATGGCTACTTTGCTACCAAGGGAACCTCATGAGCTGGCTTGGTACAGGTAGTGGTCGTGCTAACTTAGCTATTGATCAGGCCTTTTCTTATCTCGAATCTAAAAATGTATCATTTTTTGACATCGGTGTGCCTCCGCCGGTCCCCTTAAGGTACCCTCCCCCATATACCGTGGCGGCAGAGGAGGAGGCTACTAACGTTTGTCACCAACTTGCTTTCAGCCCGTAGGGCGGGAAAGCGAAGCGAATCCCGCCTTGAGCCTTATTCCATCTCTAGACTTCGAACGTTATCATCTGCCGCCCATTCCAGGTTATAAATGCCGCGTTCCACAAATCGATGAAAGCTTGAATGCGGCCAATCCGCGACCCTCGCAACCTGACCGTGCTTTACCGGATTGTAGTGGAGGTAATCTACATGACGCTCATAATCGCCCTCATCACGGATGACGTGTTCCCAAAAGCGTCGCTGCCAAATGCCCCGTTCTCCCTTCTGCAAACGCCGGGGTGAAAGTCTTTCCCCTCTGGAAATTTGTGCGGCAAATCGTGCTTTGATGTCATGCCATCGTGCGGAGAAATCCGCATCCCCGGAAGGCAAAGTCCAGATGCAATGCAGGTGATCGGGCAAAATAACGATGGCCTCGAGGGTGAATGGCCGGCGTCGGTGGGCCGCCTCGAATACCTCCCGAAGTTTGTCAATGTTTTCGGTCAAGAGTTTCCGGCGGCGTTCCAGCAGCGTGACCGTGAAGAAGAACGTGCCGCCCGGAACAAAGGCGCGAATATATTGCGGCATACGTTAGACCTTACCCAATTACCCAAGGCGGGATGCGCTTCGCTTTCCCGCCCTACGGGTTACGGAGCTTCGCTTTCCCGCCCTACGGGCTTCTATCATTTTATTCACGTCCGCAGTGACAACTCCTCCACCATCCGGTCGGCGCAGGCCAGGATGAAGTCCCGCTGCTGCCGGGTGGCGTAGCCGATGCAGGTGCAGCGCATGGTCTCGCGGCTGCGGATGAGGAATTCGAAGCGCACGAAGTCATCCCCCAGCTCCACCGCAAAGCGGAAGGGCCGGCATTGCCGGTGCTCGAACTGCTCCGGACTCAGCAGGTCCTCCGGCAGGTCCACCCACCAGAGGTCTTCCAGGCTCGAGGCCAGGGCGTGCTCCGACAGATATTCCCGCACCCGGGGAAGGTCGGCCCGGGCGATTTCATCCAGCAAGTATTGTTTCATAGCAGTAATTCAGGAGCCTGCGGCTCATCCTAAGCCATGGAAAGTTATGAATAGTTATGGTGCGCGGTGCGCACCATACAGGAAGACTTTTCGAACCGCCGCTCATGAGCCTTCTCAGTCCGCACAGGCGAGACGCCTGTGCCACCAATTCTTCCCAACTTTTCAAGGCACCCGCTCAGGTGCCTGCGGCTCACTCCGGGGCTGGGCCTGGAGAGCCGCGTCCACCGCGGCATAACCCCACAAGGCCAGCAGGAGGCCGCAGGGCAGCCAGAACAGGGGATGGCGAACGGTGTCCACCAGCAGCAGGCGGCCCATCTCCCAGGTGAGGGGCCGGGGGTAGAAGACCGTGGTATATTCCTGGGAGGCCAGGATGGCGCCCAGGAGCACCACCAGGGCCAAAAGAAAGTTGGCCGCCAGCACCAGGAGCACCCCCTTGCGGCGCTGCTGTTTATAGAGTTGCCCTAATCCCGGAAAGACCAGGGCCGAAAGCAGGAAGGCGGTCGTCTGCGGGCGCATGGCTCATCATATCCGAAATTTCCCGGGGCGGTCAAGGCCGCAGGGAGGGAGATTACTGCGGCCCCGCGGCACCGCGGCTAAAGGCCACAGGAGCCTGGCAAGCAAATGGCGTCCCCCGGCAGGAGCTGGGGAACGAGAGGAAACAGAGCCAAACACCAGTTCCTGATAAGGAATCGGTGGGCAGTGCCCACCCTAGCTTAACTCTATCACCTGGTATTTTCAGCGATATCAACATATTATGCCAAGGCTCACTGAATCCCTCTCCCCCTCCCCTCTTCGGTAGGGGCGGGGTTTCGGTGGGGCAGGCGTCCCTGCCTGCCCTGGTTGGCGGGCACGGAGGCCCCACTTGCCGGTGAGGAAAGAGGATAGGGAGAGGGTGGCTGCGCATGGTGTTTCGCAGGGGCGGACCCAGGTGTCCGCCCTTTAGGGGCGGGTTTAAAACCAGCGCCTGCCGCCCACCATTTCGTAGGGGGCGCACCCATGGGTGCGCCCCGACAGGACAGTCCATCCCCCCCTCACCCTGCCCTCTCCCCCAAGGGGGAAGAGGGAAATAGCTTGTAAATTCCATCTGATGTGTAGGGGCGACCCGCTGGGTCGCCCGTAGCCGAAAAGAGAGGGAAAAGACCCGTAAATGTCATGAAATGATTAGTTAGTGGGCATCTCCTACGCAGGCTAAAGCCTGCGGCTACCAGAGCATGCCTAAGTTCAAACAATTGCCTAGTTTTGGTGGGCAGTGCCCACCCTACATGCCTCATAGCAAAAACCTTGCCGGACACCGAAAACTACTGCAAAACCCCGTTGCCCAAAAATGTCATTCTGAGCGAAGCGAAGAATCTAGGTATTTTTATGGACTTGAGATCCTTCACTTCGTTCAGGATGACAGTGAAATCAGGTTTTGCAAATAGCTTCTACTGCCTTTGACTTTGAGTTTGCCTCCCACCGGAAACCGAAAACCGCCTGATAAAGAATTGGTGGGCAGTGCCCACCCTACATAAAGCGTCTCTGCTAACGGGCCTTTGACTTTGACTTTGCCTTTCACCGAAAACCGAAAACTGAAAACCGAGAACCGTTTCTAATCACCCCCACCCCAGCCCTCCCCCCTCTCAGGGGGAGGGAGAAAAGCCCCCGGTGCGGGGCGCGGGCGAGACGACGGCGCTAGCTGTCCGGGAGCGCACCTTCTTGATTTTCTGCGGCGATGGGGTAAGCTATTATTTTGTCCTCGGCTGGGAGGCCGTTCTGTGGATTATAAAGAGACCCTGAATCTGCCCCGCAGCGATTTTCCCATGAAGGCCGACCTGCCCCGGCGGGAGCCTGCGCTGCTGCAGCGCTGGGCCGAAACGGACCTCTACGCCCGGCTCCGCAGCCAGGGCCGCGGACGCCCCCGGTTCATCCTCCACGACGGCCCGCCCTACGCCAACGGCCACCTGCATCTGGGGCACGCCCTCAACAAGATCCTCAAGGACATCATCATCAAGAGCCGGCAGATGGCCGGCTTCGATTGCCCCTACCGGCCCGGCTGGGATTGCCACGGCCTCCCCATCGAACACCAGGTGGATAAAGAGCTGAAGGCCCAAAAGCTCAGGTTGTCCCAGGTGGAGGTTAGGAGCCGCTGCCGGGACTATGCCAAAAAATTCATCGCCATTCAGGGGGCCGAATTCCAGCGTCTGGGGGTGCTGGGGGATTGGCAGCGCCCCTATCTCACCATGGACCCGGCCTACGTGGCGGAAATCCTGGAAGAATACGGGCGCTTCTATTTCAGCGGGGCCATCCAGCGCAGCAAAAAGCCCATCCACTGGTGCGCCACCTGCCGCACCGCCCTGGCCGAGGCGGAGGTGGAATACGAAGAGCACCAGGCCCCCTCCATTTTCGTGAAGTTTCCCCTGGTGAGTCCGCCGCCGCAGTTGCCGGAACTGGGGGAACTGGAAAACGTCTCCCTGGTCATCTGGACCACCACCCCCTGGACCCTGCCGGCCAACCTGGCCATCGCGGTGCATCCGGATATAGAGTACAGCGCCTTTGAAATCGGGAGCGAAGTGCTGATACTGGCCTCGGACCTGGCCACCAGCTTTAGAGGTGATTCGGCATTTGGACCTGAGGGGCGCGAGCTCCCCGGCTTCACCCGGATAAAAGGCCGCAAGCTGGAAGGCGCGCGTCTATCAACACCCCTGGCTGATTGACGAAAAAGACGGAAAAGAGCGCCGGGTGATCCTGGCGAACTACGTCACCCTGGAGGCCGGCAGCGGCCTGGTGCACATCGCCCCGGGGCACGGCCAGGAGGACTACGACAGCGGCATAAAGTACGGCCTGGCGCCCTACTCCCCGGTGGACGACGCCGGGCGCTTTACCGACGAGGTGGAGCCGCCGGAATTAAGGGGCCAGCAGGTTTGGCAGGCCAACGCGGCCATCATCGAATTGCTTAAGGAAAAAGGCAAGCTCTGGGGCCAGCCCCGGGAAATGACCCACAGCTATCCCCACTGCTGGCGCTGCAAACAGCCCATCATCTTCCGGGCCACGGAGCAGTGGTTCATTTCCATGGAGAAAAACGGCTTGCGGCAGAAGGCCCTGGCGGCCATCGAGCAGGTCACCTGGATTCCCCGCTGGGGCCGGGAGCGCATCTACCAGATGGTGGAGCGCCGCCCGGATTGGTGCATCTCCCGGCAGCGCTCCTGGGGCGTGCCCATTATCGCCTTTCACTGCCGGCAGTGCGGCCAGGCGCTGCTCACCCGGGAGCTCCTTCAGGACCTCATTGCCCGGGTGCGGCGCTGAGGGCGCCGACTTCTGGTTCGCCGCCCCGGTTTCCGAGCTGCTGCCGCCGGGGACCCGGTGCCCCTGCGGCGGGGCCGATTTCCGTAAGGAAACCGACATCCTGGACGTCTGGTTCGACTCCGGGGTGAGTTGGGCCGCGGTGCTGGACCCCGACCCGGTCCTGGGGCCAAGCCCCGCCGACCTCTATCTGGAAGGCTCGGACCAGCACCGGGGCTGGTTTCACTCCAGCCTCCTGACCGCGGTGGGGAGCCGCGGCCAGGCCCCCTATAAAGGGGTCCTGACCCATGGCTTCGTGGTGGACGGCGAAGGCCGCAAGATGTCCAAATCCCTGGGTAACGTCATCGCCCCCCAGGAGGTCACGGACCGCTACGGGGCCGAAATCCTCCGGCTGTGGGTGGCCTCGGAGGACTACCGGGACGACGTTAGGCTCTCCCCCGATATCCTGAAACAACTGGCCGACGCCTACCGGCGTTTCCGCAACACCGCCCGTTTCATGTTGGGGAACCTCTACGACTTCGATCCCGAGAAATACCTGGTGCCGCCCTCGCAGCGGGAGGAATTGGACCGCCTGGCCCTCTCCTGGCTGGCCCAACTCCTGGAACGGGTCAAGCAGGCCTACCAGGATTACGAATTTCACCTGGCCTTTCACCGGCTGCACCAGTTCTGCGCCGTGGAGATGAGCGCCATCTACCTGGATATCCTGAAAGACCGCCTCTACGTTTCCCGGGCCGAATCATTGGCCCGGCGCAGCGCCCAGAGCACCCTGTGGGACTTGCTTAAGGGCCTCACCCTGGCCATGGCCCCCATCCTGTCGTTCACCGCCGAAGAAATTTGGGATTACCTGCCGGGCAGCAACCAGGCGGCCAGCGTTCACCTGGAGGCCTTCCCGGTGGCGCCGGCGGGATTTCCCGATGAGGCGCTGCTGGCCAAATATGATTTTTTGCTGAAGGTGCGGGGCGAGATCAATCGGGGTCTGGAGGAGGCCCGGAATACCAAGCGCATCGCCACTGCCCAGGAGGCCAGTGTCTCGCTGCAACCCCCAGAAGATGACCTTTATCAGAGGTTGCAGGACCAGGCGAATGAATTGCAAACTCTGGCCCAGGTAGCCGAGCTGCGAGTCTTACCGCCAGGAAATCCATCACCCGACATGCTTGCCTGGGAATCCCTTCCTGGAGGTTTTACTCTGGTGAAAAAAGCCCCGGGAGAAAAATGTATCCGCTGCTGGTTCCATTATCCGGGAGTGGGCGAAGATCCCGATAACCCCCAGGTCTGCCGGCGCTGCCGCCAGGTGTTGGAGAAATAAGGACGATTTTGGGCTTTGGTTCTTGATGAATAAACCAAGACCTTAAGATTTATTAAGGGGAGCGCCAAAAAGATTAATTCCCCCTCACCCTAACCCTCTCCCCCATCGGGGGAGAGGGGATAAAGAGGAAACCTATAACGCTTCATTGATATTTAAGAAAGGAAAAATCGAAAACGACGGTCAAAAAGAGATTTGAGGAACCCAGAGTAAATATGTCCCGCAAGCTCGCCATCCTTCTCGTCATCCTGGTGCTGGGCCTGGCCCTGGACCTGGGGAGCAAGATTCTGGTCCTGCAACTCCTGCCGCTGGGGTCGCAGGTTCCCGTGGTTAAAGGCTTCTTCAACCTGGTGCACGTCCACAACCGGGGGGCGGCCTTTGGTTTGCTGGGGCAGATGCCGGTGGGGTTCACCCGGATACTTTTCATCACCATCAGCAGCCTGTTGGTCGCGGTAGTGGGCTATCTTTGGTGGCGCCTGCCCCGGGACTGCTGGCGGACAGCCGTGGGCTACAGCCTCATCCTGGCCGGGGCCCTGGGTAATCTCCTCGACCGGCTGCGCCTGGGAGAGGTGGTGGACTTTCTCGACTTCTACTGGGGGCGCTACCATTGGCCCGCCTTTAACGTGGCCGACAGCCTGGTGTGCCTGGGCGCCGCCTGGCTGGTGTGGGTAATCTTAACGGAAGAGTGTCCTGACCATGCATCCGATCCTGTTTGAATACGGTTCTTTGAAGCTGTACACCTATGGCTTTTTCCTGGCCCTGGCCTTCCTCGGCGCCATTTTCATCGCCGGCCGGGAGGCCCGGCGTTTGGGCCTGCCGGTGGAGACCTTCTTTGACCTCTGCTTCTACGCGGTGGTGGCCGCCCTGGTGGGCTCCCGGCTGATGTACGTGCTCCTGGATTGGCGGACCTTCCTGGCGCACCCCCTGCAGGTCTTCGCCATCTGGGGAGGCGGCCTGGACTTCCAAGGCGGGGTGATCCTGGCCCTGGCGGTGGCCATCTGGTTTATTCGCCGGCACCGCTTGCCCTGGCGGCCCACCCTGGACGCCCTGGCCCTGGGGATGCCGGTGGGCCAGTTTCTGGGCCGGATCGGCTGCTTCATGGCCGGTTGCTGTTACGGCTCCCCCAGCACCCTGCCCTGGGCGGTGACCTTCACCAATCCCCAGACCCTGTGCCCGCTGCGGGTGCCGGTGCACCCGGCTCAACTTTACGAGGCCTTCCTGTCCCTGGGGGTGGTCTTCGGGGCGCTCAGCCTTCTGAAGACCAGGAAAAGTTACGATGGCCAGGTGATCCTCGCATATTTTTGCCTGGCCGGAGCGGTGCGGTTCGTGGTGGAGTTCTTCCGCAGCCCCCTGGATTATCGCGGCCCGACGTACTTTGGCTGGATGCCCTTGACCCAGCTCATTGCCCTGGGCATGGCCCTGGTGGCCGGGGCCCTGCTGGTCTGGTTCGGCCGGCGGTCGGGGCCGCGGCCCCAGGGTGATCAAAGATAAGGAAGGAGGCATCAGCCATGCGCCTAGTCGCTGTTGCCAGCTCACATTATTGCCCATTTCAGCGGTAGGTCGCCCAAATGGGGTCAGAAAACTGGCACCGGATAACCCCGAGGGTTCGCAGGGGCGGTCTTGCAGAGATCTATCTAAGTTGGGGTCCTTTATGGGTTAATTATTCTGAGTCTGAAGTAGGCGTCTTTTCCCCGTCACAATCGGGGATGGGGGGTATTAACGCGTTGTGGATAACTCTTGTGGTTGTCTGCGGCGTCAGTCGTTGATAACTAGCTGGATAATGCAGTAAAGCAAATTGCGCCTACGACCCCTCTCCTAGGGACTACCCTCGGGCACCTGCAAGGGGGAGGGATACGCAATTCAATAACCGTTAAAATAGAGGTTCGTTAGTGAATATGATTCTGGCAAGAGGCTCCAGAATTACTGATTACTGAACTTAACCGGCCAATCGTCCCGATGAAAGCCACCGTCCAAATTGCCGATTTTTCCATAGGTGACGCCAACCTGGTAATGATCGCCGGCCCCTGCGTCATCGAGTCCGCGGCGGCCACCCTGGCAATCGCCCGGACCCTGAAGGATATGGCCCGGGAGCTGGGCCTGTCCCTGATCTTCAAGGCCTCCTACGACAAGGCCAATCGCACCTCCCTGGCGTCTTACCGGGGCCCGGGGCTGGAGAAAGGCCTGGAGATCCTGGCCCGGGTCAAGGCCGAGGTGGGGCTGCCGGTGCTCTCCGACGTCCACCAGGTGGCCGAGGTGGGACCCGCCGCCCAGGTCCTGGACGTATTGCAGATTCCCGCCTTCCTCTGCCGCCAGACCGACCTGGTGGTGGCCGCGGCCCGGAGCGGCAAGGTGGTGAATATCAAGAAGGGCCAGTTTCTGGCCCCCTGGGACCTGGGGCCGGTGCTGGAGAAGGCCAGGGCCGCCGGGAATGAGCGGCTCCTCCTCACGGAACGGGGCTCCAGCTTCGGCTACAACAACCTGGTGGTGGATTTCCGCAGCCTGGCCCTCATGAGGGAGTTGGGCTGCCCGGTGATCTTGGACGTAACCCACAGCGTCCAGCTCCCCGGCGGCCAGGGCGCCTGCTCCGGGGGCCAGCGCCAGTTCATCCCGCTCCTGGCCCGGGCCGGGGTGGCGGCGGGGGTGGACGGCCTCTTCATGGAGGTGCATCCTGACCCGGAGAAGGCCCGCTGCGACGGCCCCAACTCCCTGCCCCTGGATCAGGTCCCGGCCCTGTGGCGCGAGCTCCAGGGGCTGCATGAATTTCTGCGCCAGCAGCGCCAGGAGAAGTAAAACACCGGACTCAAAACTGGGCGACCCAATCACCGGCTGGAAGCCTGTGCCACTGTCGCCCCTATAACTCGAAAATCGAGAGGGCGGACACATGGGTCCGCCTCTACAACTCGAAACTTGAAACTGGGCGACCCAGCGGGTCGCCCCTACAACTCAAACTCTATGATCGGCGTTTTCGATTCGGGATTCGGCGGGCTGGTGGTGTTGCGGGAGTTTCTCCAGGCCCTGCCGCACTATGACTACCTGTACCTGGGGGACAATGCCCGGATTCCTTATGGCACCCGCTCGGACCGGGTAGTGCAGCGCTTCACGGAACAGGCGGTGGATTACCTCTTTGGCCAGGGCTGCCAGCTCATCGTGCTGGCTTGCCACACCGCCTCGGCCCGGGCCCTGCGGCGCATCCAACAGGTCTATCTGCCGGAGCGTTACCCCCAGCGCCGGGTCCTGGGGGTGCTGATCCCCACGGTAGAGGAAGCCCTGGCCCGCAGCCGCAGCCGGCGCATCGGGGTCATCGCCACCGAAGGCACGGTGATCTCCCGGTCCTTTGAACTGGAGCTGCAAAAACTCGACCCCGGGGTGGAGGTGCTGCAGCGGGCCTGCCCCCTGTTGGTGCCGTTAATCGAGTCCGGTGAGCAGGAGTGGGAAGGCACCGCCATGATCCTCTCCCGCTATCTGGCTCCTTTCCAGGGGGGCCGGGTGGACACCCTGATCCTGGGCTGCACCCATTACTCCATCTTGAAGGAGCAGATCCGCAGCCTCCTGGACCATAGTCCGGAACTCATCTGCTCCGGGCAGGTGACGGCGATTAAGCTGATGGACTATCTCCGGCGCCACCGAGAGCTGGAGAGCCGCCTGAGCCGCGGTGGCTCCCGCCGCTACCTCTCCACCGACCTCACCCCGCGTTTTCAGCAGCTTGCCGGCCTCTTCATGGGACAAGAGATGGATTCGGAGGTGGTGGAGCTGTAGCCATGGGTGCAAAAATATGGCCGCTATCAATGATCTGGTCCTGGTGCACCATGACCGCCAGCCGGCGTTCTACGCCCGCATCAATGACATCAGCCCCGATGTCAAGCGGGGCTGGTATCAGGTGGAACTCCTGGTGCTCACCCTGCCTTCTCAGGTCATGATCATGATTCTGGAGGAGTCTCACCTCAGGGGAGAAGAATTTACCATGGGTGGCCGGCCGGTGAGGCTGGAACTCGTTCCCCCCAAGCCCCCGGCGGAACCGGAAACCCCTCCGGCAGGCAAGGGCAAGGTCATCCCCCTGGTGCGGAAGACCTGATTTCGGGGGAGCTGAGTCCCTATCCCGGGTGTCTTATACCGGGTGGCGTTCAGCCAACAAAATAATCGCCGGGCAGGAGCCGATCCGGACGCCGCGGTTGGCTGGGGCGCCTTCCTTGGTATCTTCGAGCATCCATGCTATACTGGTATGGTCAGGCCGCCCGGCGCCGGGTTTTTCCAGGCGGGCGGTGAGCTACACTTATTGCGGATTTTTGCCAAGTCAGCCCGAGACCGGTCATTGCGGTGGCCTGCGCGCGGGCGAGGACGGTTTCATGAGAATCTTACTGGTTCAACCCACCACCAAATATCCGGACCGGCGAGTTCTGCGCAGTCGCAGGCGCTGGCTGTTGGGGATTACCCTGCCTTATCTGGCGGGCCTCACCCCCCGGGAGGTCATGGTCGATCTGGCCGATGACCGCCTGGTGGAGATTCCCTACCACCGCCAGTATGACCTGGTGGGCATCACCGCCACTTGCGCCACTGCGGAGCGGGCTTACGAAATCGCCGCGGAGTTCCGCCGGCGCCGGGTGCCGGTAGTGATGGGCGGTTTCCACGTCACCCTGCACCCGGAGGAGGCCCTGGAGCACTGCGACGCGGTGGTGGTGGGAGAGGCGGAGGACGTCTGGCAGCAGGTCCTGGAGGACGCCCGGGGCAAGCGCCTTAAGGGGCGTTACCAGGCCCAGGGCTTGCACCATCTGGCGGGCCTGCCCCGGCCCCGCCTGGAACTGGTGGATTTCCGGCGCTACCGGGTGAAAATCATTCCCGCCCAGACCACCCGCGGCTGCCCTTATCACTGCGCCTTTTGCGAGGTTCCCATCGTTTACGGGCACACCTACCGCCGGCGGCCCCTGGACGAAGTGATCGCAGAAATCCAGGCCAACGTCCGCATTACCGGCCTCAAGAACATCTATTTCATCGACGACAACCTCACCGGCCACCTGGAATACGCCAAGGAGCTGTTCCAGGCCCTGATGCCCCTGAAGCTCCACTGGAGCTGCCTGTGGACCATCAACAGCTCCCGGGACGAAGAACTGCTGGACCTGGCCAAACGCTCCGGCTGCAACCACGTCAACATCGGCATCGAAAACGTCTGCCCCGAGTCCATCTCCGCCATCGACAAGGTGCAGAATCCGGTGGCGGAATATGAATGGCTCCTGGGCCGCTTGCGGGAGAAGGGCATCTTCTATTCCCTGAACTTCATGTTCGGGCTGGACGGGGACCACACGGAGCTCTTTGACGAGACCCTGGCCTTTCTGGAGAAGATCAAGGCGCCCATGGCCTTTTTCAACGTGGCCACCCCCCGCCGGGGCACCCCCATGTGGGAACGGCTCCAGCAGGAGGGCCGCGTGCACAATCCCGACGCCGAAAAGTATCTGGGGATGGTGTGCAACTTCTTCCCCAGGCACATGAGCCCGGAGGAGTGCGAGGCCGGCGTCTGGCGCTGCTTCCAAAAATTTTACTCCTTTTCTTCCATCTGCCGCCGGCTGCTGCTGCCCCCCACCGGCTACGTCTTCCAGGGGCTTCCCAGCAATCTCTTTTTTCATTGGTCGGCGATGCGCAAGATCGACCCGGTGGATTTTTATTGACCTGAAGACTTGGGAGAGACCCCGAAGACAGAGGGGTCCACCGTGAGTCCCGACGAGTGGTCGCCTCCGGAACAGAGAGGGATGAATTATGGCCAACTATCAAGTGAATAAGAGCTACCAGGAGATTAACGACAGAATCAAGAAGGGCCAGGCGGTGGTGGTTAGCGCCGAAGAGATGGTCGGCCTGGTCCGCAGCAAAGGCGAGGTGGCCGCGGCCCGCAGCGTGGACGTGGTGACCACCGGCACCTTTTCCCCCATGTGCTCTTCCGGGGCCATCCTCAATTTCGGCCATGCCAAGCCGCCCATCAAGGCGTCCAAGGTCTGGCTCAATGACGTGCCGGCCTACGCCGGCCTGGCCGCGGTGGACGTTTATCTCGGCGTCACCGAACCCACTGAGGATGATCCTCTGAACAAGGTCTATCCCGGTGAATTCAAATACGGCGGCGGCCATGTGATCCAGGACCTGGTGGCGGGCAAGAGCGTGCATCTGGTGGCCGACGCCTACGGCACCGACTGCTATCCCAACAAACGCCTGGAGCGGGAGATCACCCTGAAGCAGATGGTCAACGCCATCCTTTGCAACCCCCGCAATTGTTATCAAAACTACAACGTGGCGGTGAACCTGTCCAAGCGCACCATCTACACCTACATGGGGCCGCTGCGCCCCAAGGCGGGCAATGCCAATTACTGCACCTCGGGGGAGCTGAGCCCCCTGTTCAATGATCCCTATTACCGCACCACCGGCATCGGCACCCGGATCTTCCTGGGGGGCGGGGTGGGCTACGTCGTCTTCCCCGGCACCCAGCACAATCCCGCCAAGCCCCGGTCCGAGCGCGGCATCCCCCTGGGTCCGGCGGGCACCCTGTTCGTCATGGGCGACCTGAAAAAGATGACCTCCAGGTACCTGGTGGGAGTGAGCCTCCTGGGCTACGGCTGCTCCCTGTCCGTGGGCCTGGGGATTCCGATTCCCATGCTGAATGAGGAGATGGCCCACTTTTGCGGGGTGGCCGACGAAGAGCTGCTGGCCCCCATTGTGGACTATAGCACCGATTATCCCGCGGCGACCGGCCGCATCCTGGGGCAGGTGAGTTACGCCCAGTTAAAGCGGGGCAGCCTCACCCTGGGCGGCCAGGAAGTGCCCACCGTGCCTCTCTCCAGCCTGACGCGGGCCCGGGAGATCGCCCTGCTTCTGAAAGAATGGATCAGCAAAGGCCAATTCCTGCTGGGCGAACCGGTGGAGCTGCTGCCGGGGAGTGAGGCAGTCCACACCATCCGCACCGGCAGCCGGGATAGTTGAGGGGTGGTTCGCCGGCGCAGGGGTCTTCAGCAAAGCCAGTGTAGGGTGGGCACTGCCCACCAATTCCTTAAAAATCTGTACCTGTTTTCCGTAGGGGCGGACCCCTGTGTCCGCCGTGTAGGGGCGGGTTTAAAACCCGCCCCTACTGCCCAATATTTCATAGGGGCGCACACATGGGTGCGCCCCTACAAGAGAGTCCATACCCACCTCACCCTGCCCTCTCTGCCCGCATCATAGCAAAAATCTTGCCGGACATTACTGGGCTCGAGGGAGTTATTTCTTCTTCTGTTGTTGCAGTTTGGCCCAGGGGTCCTTCAGGGTCACGGTGCGGTTGAACACCAGGGCCCCGGGCGCGGAGTCCTTGAGGTCGGCGCAAAAGTAGCCCTGGCGCTCAAACTGATAGAAGCTGCCCGGGGCGGCGTCCGCCAGGCTGGGTTCCAGGCGGCAGGAGGGTAGAACCTCCAGGGAATTGGGGTTGATATCCGCCAGGAAATCTCCCCCGTGTTCGGCCCCGGGTTCGGGCCGGGTGAACAGCCGGTCGTAAAGGCGCACCTCCGCGGGGACGGCGTGGCTGGCTGAGACCCAGTGCAGGGTGGCCTTCACCTGGCGGCCGTCGGGGGCATAGCCGCCCCGGGTCTCCGGGTCGTAAGTGCAGTGCAGCTCCACCACCTCTCCGGCCGCGTCCTTCACCACCTCCACGCACTTGATGTAGTAGGCGTAGCGCAGGCGCACCTCCCGGCCCGGGGCCAGACGGTAGAACTTCTTGGGCGGCTCCTCCATAAAGTCCTCCCGCTCCAGGTACAGTACCCGGGAGAAGGGCACCTTGCGGCTGCCGGCGGCCGGGTCTTCGGGATTGTTCACCGCCTCCAGCTCCTCCACCCGGCCCTCGGGGTAATTGTCCAGCACCACCTTCAGGGGGCGCAGCACCCCCATCACCCGGGGGGCCCGCCGGTTCAAATCCTCCCGGACGCAGTACTCCAGCAGGGCCAGGTCCACCAGGTTCTCCCGTCTGCCCACCCCGATGCGCTCGCAAAAGTGGCGGATGGCCGCGGCGGGGTAACCCCGGCGGCGCATCCCGGCCAGAGTGGGCATGCGGGGGTCGTCCCAACCGGCCACGCGGCCCTCGTTCACCAGCTTCAGGAGCTTGCGCTTGCTCATCACCGTGTAGCTGAGGTTGAGCCTGGCAAATTCGATCTGCTGGGGATGGCAGGGAACCGGCAGGTTATCCAGGGTCCAGTCGTACAGAGGCCGGTGGTCTTCGAACTCCAGGGTGCAGATGGAATGGGTGATGCCCTCCAGGGCGTCGGAGATGGGGTGGGCGTAATCGTACATGGGGTAGAGGCACCATTTATCCCCGGTGCGGTGATGCTCGGCGTGGAGAATGCGGTACAGGACCGGATCCCGCATATTGATGTTGGGGGAGGCCATGTCGATTTTGGCCCGCAGGGTTCGGGCCCCGTCAGGGAATTGGCCGGCCCGCATGCGTTGCAACAGGTCCAGGTTCTCGGCCACCCCGCGGTTCCGGTAGGGGCTCTCCGTGCCCGGCTCCGATGAGGGTGCCGCGGTAGTCCCTGACCTGGTCCGCGGTCAAATCGCAGACAAAGGCCTTGCCTTCCCGGACCAGGTGCACCGCGTATTCATACATCGGCTCGAAATAGTCCGAGGCGTAAAACAGGCGCGAGCCCCAATCGAAGCCCAGCCAGCGCACGTCATGGATAATGGATTCGACATACTCCACCTCTTCCTTGCTGGGATTGGTGTCGTCGAACCTGAGGTTGCAAAGCCCGCCGAACTGCTGGGCAATGCCGAAGTTGAGGCAGATGGACTTGGCATGGCCGATGTGCAGGTAGCCGTTAGGTTCCGGGGGAAAACGGGTGCAGACCCGGCCTTCATTCTTGCCGGCGCTCAGGTCGCCGGCCACCAGGTCGCGAATAAAGTCGGAAGGCTGCGCCTCGTTCTCGCTCATCTGGACCTCTAAAAGAAATTCCCAAAGGTGGTAAATTTAGCCACCCGGGTAATTAATAAACTAAGCCATTCCAGGCCAAAGGCCCTCGCCGGCAGGGGAGCGGCGGTCCAGCCCCCCGGGCGCCGCCAATTTTGGCCCGGCCCTCATTGATCGCCCCGGGGTTAAATTATATACTAAAAATGGGGGCGATACCCAATAGGGTCCGTGACTATTTTGGATTGGCGGACTAACTTACTCAAGTTTCGTCCTGCCAGGGAACTAACTTCCGCAGGCTTTAGTGAGCTAAACTGTGCGGCTCATTTAAGATGCAATCTAATTTATTCAGTGCTCTGATAATAAAAATGGAAAAGGTCGCGGCAGCTCCCGAACTCCCGCCGGAAAAAAGGACCACTTTGCTAGATCAAGAACCTTACGGCGGCTTCGAACAAGGGCCCATTCGCCCTCCCAGCGAAGCCGGGAGCCTCTTGCTCCGGGTGACCCGCAACTGCCCCTGGAACCGCTGCAAGTTTTGTTCGACCTACAAAGATACCCGGTTCTCCCGGCGCCCGCTGGACCAGGTGATCCGGGATATCGAGGCGGTTTACCTGGCGGTCCAGACCTGCCGCGGCCAGGGCGGCGAGGCCGCCTGTGACCCGCAGGCCTGGCAGGCTGCGGCCCACTGGCTGCGCCACGGCCAGCAGTCGGTATTCCTCCAGGACGCCGACAGTCTGGTGATCGGCCCCGCGGATCTGGCCGCTATCCTTTCCCACTTGAGGAAGCGGTTCCCGGGGGTGCGGCGGGTGACCTCCTATGCGCGCTCCAGCACGGTGGCCCGCCTGAGCCTCGGGGATCTCCAGGCCATCCGGGAGGCGGGTCTGAACCGCCTGCACATCGGCCTGGAATCGGGCGCCAACGAAGTCCTGCGGCTGGTGCACAAGGGCACCACCCAGAACCAGCAGATTCTGGCGGGCCGCCTGGTGAAACAGGCGGGCCTGGAGCTCTCGGAATATTACATGCCGGGGCTGGGCGGACGGCGCCTCTGGCGGACCCACGCCCAGGCCACGGCCGCCGCCTTCAACGAAATCAACCCGGATTTCATCCGCTTGCGCACCCTGGCCATTCTTTACGGCACCCCGCTGCACCAGGATTATCAGGAGGGGCGCTTCGAAAGGTTGACCGACCTGGAAATGGCCCGGGAAGTGCAGCTCTTCCTGGAATCTTTGCGGGGCATTACCAGCGTGGTGCAGAGCGACCACTTCCGCAACCTGCTGCCGGAGGTGGAGGGAGTGCTGCCCCAGGACCAGGGGCGCATGCTGGCGGCGGTGGAGAATTTCCTCTCCCTGAATCAGGAGGAACAGATGGTTTACCAGGTGGGGCGGCGCACCGGAATCTTCCACGGCCTGGAGGATCTGCAAGACCCCGGCCGCCGCCGCCTGGCCGAAGAGACCATCTGGAAAAACCGGATCACCCCGGAAAATGTGGATGACCTGATGGCGGAGCTGATGCGGCGCTTTGATTGATTTTTTAAAACCTACAATTCCCCGGATTCCTGGCAGTGCCATTCCAAGGTAGAAACGGGAGCGGAAAAGAGATTAAATTCCCCCTCACCTTCACCCTGGCGCGCTCTGCCCTTAACAACCTTGAACCTTGAACTCCCTATGAGAACAATTGGCTTCGAGATGAGGATAGTTTTGAAGCCTTCCCTCGCGGCAAGAGGTCTCAATACTTCTTTGTGCCAGAAACACCTATAGATGCGGCATAATCCCAGTTTAAAGGGCGAAGGTCGTTCAAACGGATAAATTTCGGTTTTTGAGGGATAAGATATTTAGAGTATATCTGGAATTATTGAAGGATTTGGGATAAGTTGCGAATATGGCAAGATAATCGCGCCCGGTCTATGACTATTCTTTAAGTTCTCTGATTTCTCATCGTTTGATACCATCCCCCCGATCCCACGTTTATATGGGGACCGTTGGGGGAAAAATATTCTAATGATTTTTGAAAAACTGCCCTTAAGGTTTAGGCCAAAAGGGGGATGGCACGAGATGGATGCCAATATTAGGCTTCAGTGAATTATTTTGTATAATTGACACAATCTTAGAATCGTGCTTTAAGTAGAAAAAAATGGGCTGAAATCATTTCCCAAAGGATCTGGCAAGGATGCCGGGCCTTTCTCGAAATGCTGGTCATTTTGCCGACAGGGAATCATCCCTGGTCCCCCTGCTTGCGCCGCCAGGGTGGCAACCCATTCTATGATCCAGAATTACAGGATTTGGTTGGCAAGACAATCCGCTGCAACGGCCGCGTCTCTGAATATACCCTGGTGATTTCCAAGTGGACAGTACTCGAGGGGAAAAGAAACATTGAATAAGGAGTATGGAAGATGAGGCGATATTATTCCATTGTATGGCTTGGTCTAATGATTGCCCCCTTGCTAATGCTCTTAGGGAATAGTGAAGCAAACCCGGCTGAACAACCGGGCCTCAATTCTATCGGCGACCAGAATCAACAGCTGATTTTATATGACGACTTTTCAGGATCAAATCTGGACCCAGCCTATGATATCCATCATGGCCCAGGATATTTGAACATTATGGCCATTCCCGGGATGGGAAACTTCTTAAGGTACTATGCCCTGCCGAATGCGGTGGAATTCTCTCACTCCGATCAGTTTATCAATATAGAAAGTTTGGGCCGGCCTTACGTGCCTTCCCTTGCTCTAGCGCGCCCCTTTCCAGGAGAAGACTGGACTTTTGACACCTTAATTGCCTATGGTTTTCAGCAGCCTAGTAACGGGTGGGCCATCACCCTTTGGATTATTTTTGGAGATGATGTCTACCACCGCCAAAATGCCGTCGTCATTGGGCGATACAACGATAATCCGGGAAGGCCGGAGGAACGAGGTTCTCTATCAGTCTCCCTTCTGGAAGGGGGTAACGGGGTTGGGTCGAAAAATATTCAACTCAATGATAATGACCTATATTTTTTCAGAATTTCCAGAAAAGGCAACAATGTTGAGGTTGGTGTAAGTAAAGACGGCGATAACTACGACAGCCTCCTCAAAGGCAATTTCAATCCGGATTTTTCCGCCAAGATGCAGTGGATTATGGTTAACGGCACTGCCTTTGCGCCCGGGGCCTATGCCGATATCAAGTTTTTCAAAGTGACCGGGAAAGAATCCCCGATATCACCAGTTTTCCCAACAAAACCTGAGATTCTGCGTATCCATGGCAAACCGGACAAATATGAGTCAGTACCAGCAGAGGACTTAAACCAGGCGATAAAGGCGGGAAAAAATCTGGAGATAAGGTACGCTAGAGTTAGCGGCGATCTGAACTTTGCCGGTATCGGCAGACCTGACTTGTCTAACCAACTGATTTTCACTCACTGCACTTTTGATGGTGACGTCAGCGGCGCCGGCATAACCTATGATGAAGACGTTGTTTTCGAAGTTTGCGATTTTAAAAAGCGAGTAAATTTTTCCACCTCGCATTTTCAAAAAACAGCAAGTTTCTATGGGTCACGTTTTGATCAGGATACCCGCTTTATTCTTTCACGCTTTCTGCAAGGGGCCAGCTTTTCAGGTGCAATATTCAAACAAAAGGTCTGGTTCCGGCTCGCCAACTTCGCCCAACCCACC
This sequence comes from uncultured delta proteobacterium, assembly GCA_963808395.1. GTDB lineage: Bacteria > Desulfobacterota > Desulfobaccia > Desulfobaccales > 0-14-0-80-60-11 > JAPLJC01. The sequence continues at coordinate 238,295 of CAWEFJ010000031.1, forward strand.
AGCTTCTATTACTGCAATTTCGAAGGAAATGCTGACTTCTCGTCAACGACTTCTCGAAAACAGTGAGTTTCTCAGATTGCAGCTTCTCTCCTCCCGAAATTTCTGAAGGCAATATATCCAACATTAATTTCTTCGGTTCCATTTTTAAAGATAAAGCTATGTTCGTCAAAACTTTGCAACGAGACATGGCTCCTTGGGTAGGAGAGCTAAGCTTCCAGCAGGCTGATCTCCGTCACCTCATAGTGAGTTCAGGCGACCCCAACCTCTTCCAATTGCAATCGGAACAAACAGGCCAGGGCCTTTGGGGAATAACCAGCGATATCATTTTGATGAACGCCCGCATTCATACCCTCACTTTTAAGAATGTCTCCCTAAAAGGGACTACTGATCTAAGGGGGGCAAAGTATTTGGGCGGTGCGGACTCAATTCAATTCCTGAATGTGGATTTCAATAATTTGAAACTAGATTTCTGGCCCGTAGGCAAGGTTCTGGCCCCACCCGAAACCCGAGATCGGTTAGTCAATGTTTTTGAATCACCCAAAGAACCCAACAAAATTGCCTCACGCTCCGCCTTCTTTGACCTGCTGGCGACCAGCGACTATTATTTGAAGTGGCTGCAACAGCCGGAGAAAGAACGCCTGCCATCATACCGAAATTATCTAGGCTACCATCTTTGGAACTTTATCCTCAAGCCTTTTTGGTTTATTAGCGGATATGGCACAAGTCTGCCGCGTACTTTTTGCTTTGGTGGCGTACTGGTTTTCGGCTTTGCCGTTGCCTTCTTCTTCCTTGACTTTCGTTACCACCGTCTGGTCCGCATTGAAAAACCTTTAGAGTTTAAAACTCGACTTTCAGAAACTCCCATCCTTTCTTTCGGAGAGACACCCATCCCCACGACAGAGCGAGGCAACCTTCTGCCCACCACATTCTGGGCAAAGTTCCTCCAGGTTGCTATTCCCCTTTGGCAAAAAGCCAAGCTGTCCTTATTATTAAGCCTTAATACCGTCGCCAAAATAGGGTTTGGCGACATCCGGGTCCAAATAGATGACGATGGCCCTAAAATTTTGCGTCGGATTGCCTGGGCGGCTTGGGGGATCGGCTATCTGTGGTATGGACTCTTGCTTTACACCTTCATTGCCAACCCAGTCCTTAAGGGGGTCTTTTAAGCCTTTTTAGGTAAGACAGTCTGGAAGGACATTTTAGTGAATGAAATATAACTGCTATTTATACGCCATTTAAACAATCCAAAATATATTCCGATAGGCTAATCATATATCTTATTTCTAAAATATATTAAATCCTCCGTAGCAGTTTCTGCAACTGCGGCCAGGGGCGGGTGTTGAGGACATCGGCGGCTTCCAGCCAGCCTCGCCGGGCCTGGCCGATCCCTAAGCGCATGAAGTTGAGGTCCGCGATACTGTGGGCGTCGGTGGAAATGGCCACTTTGACCCCCAGGTCCTTGGCCAGCTTGCAGTGGATGTCCACCAGGTCCAGGCGGTCCGGCTGGGCATCCAGCTCCATGAAGCAGCCCCGTTCTTTGGCGGCCCGCATCAGCCGCTCCATGTCCACCTCATAAGGCTCCCGCCGCTGGATCAGCCGGCCGCTGGGATGGGCCAGGACGTTAAAATACCGGTTGTCCATGGCCCGGATAATCCTCTCGGTCATCTCCTCCCGGGTAAGGTTGAAGTTGTAGTGCACCGCGCCCACGGTCAGGTCCAGCCCCTGGAGAATCTCGTCCGGCAAGTCCAGGGAGCCGTCTTCCAGGATATCCACTTCGATAGCCTTCAGAATGATAATGCCCGGCAATTTGGCGTTGAGGCGGTCGATCTGGTCCATCTCGGCCGCCAGATTCTTGGCGTCATGACCGTGAACCATGCTCACCCGTTTGGAGTGGTTGGTGATGGCCAGGTATTGATAACCCCGCTCCCGGGCGGCCTGGGCCATCTCCTCCAGGGTGTTGCGGCCGTCAGTGGCCTGGGTGTGGGTGTGCAGGTCGCCCTGGATATCCGCCAGGGTGATGAGCCGGGGGAGGCGGCCCTGTTGGGCGGCCTCGATTTCCCCCCGGTCTTCCCGCAGCTCCGGCTCGATGTAGGGGAGGTCCACCGAGGCGTAAACCTCCGCCTCGGTCTGGCCGGCGAGGCGCGCCTCTCCCCGAAAGACCCCGTATTCATTGATCTTGAGGCCGCGCTGCACCCCCAGGTGGCGGACCGCGATGTTATGGGCCTTGGAGCCGGTAAAGTAATGGAGCGCCGCGCCATAACTCTCCTGGGGCACCACCCGCAGGTCCACCTGCAGGCCGTTGCGCAGCACCACCATGGATTTGGTGTCCCCCCGGGCCAACACCTGGCGCACGTCCTCATAGGTGACGAAGGCGTCCATCACCCGGAAGGCCTCCCGGCAGGTGACCAGGAGGTCCAGGTCGCCCACGGTCTCTTGACGCCGCCGGTAGCTGCCGGCGGCTATGGCCTCCGCCACCCCCGGCGCCTTCTTAAGGTGCCGCACCAGGGACTCGGCCACGGGCTCGATAGTCACCAGCTTGTAGCGCTTCTCGGCGGCGCTGAGCTGACCCAGACCCTCCAGGATCATCTGTTCGATCTTGGGGCCGAAGCCTTTGATCTCCTTGATCTTGCCGCTTTGGGCTGCTTCCTTCAGGTCTGCGGTGCTGGCGATCCCCAGTTTCTGGTGCAGCAGTTGGACCCGCTTGGGCCCCAGCCCTCCCAGGTTCAGCAAGAGCGCCAGGGCCGGCGGGGTTCGGGCCTCCAACTCCTGGCGCAGGCCCAGGTCCCCGGTGGTAATAATTTCCCGGATCTTGCCCGCCAGGTCCTGGCCCACCCCGGGAAGCCGGGTAAGATCCTCGCCCCGGGCCGCCAGGTCCGCCAGGCTCTGGGACATGCCGCTCACTACCCGGGCCGCGTTGCGATAGGCCCGCACCCGGAAGGGGTTGGCGCCCTCGATCTCCAGTAAATCCGCGACCTTCTCAAAGATTTCGGCGATGTCTTGGTTGTGGATCGGCATGGGAAATCCGCTGCGGGCGCCGCCTGCAGTCCTTCCTGCAGCTCAGCGGCTGGGGCGGGATATCTGTGGTGTTGTGCTTCATAAAATAGTATAGCGTTAAAACAAGAAAACCTGGGTTCCAAAGGTATTAAAGTCCCCCTTTGGAAAAGGGGGATTTAGGGGGATTTCAGGAGGTTATTCTAAATCCCCCCTGCCCCCCTTTTTCAAAGGGGGGTTAAAAACCGTAGTTTGAAATGTCCTGGCAATTATGCAGCATCACCCTGGAAGCTATTGCAAAACCCCAGCCTGCCCATAAAGGTCATTCTGCGCGAAGCGAAGCATCTCGTATTTTTAGTGACCTTAGATTCTGTTCAGGATGACAGTGAAATCAGGTTTTACAATAGCTTCTAGAGGCGGATTTCCTCGCTCAGCGCGAGGCCGGAGAATCGAGGCCGGATGTCTCAGATCGCGGCCGCCGCGGCGCCGCCTCAACAGGTCAGGCATTCTTTGGTGAGCCGCAGGGCCTCCCGGATCATCTGATTGGTATAGCCCCATTCGTTGTCGTACCAGCTCATGACCTTGACCAGGTCGCCGTCCACCACCTGGGTCATGCTGGGGTCGAAGATGGAGGCGTGGGGGTTGCGATGATATCCGAGGAGACGATGGGGTCCAGCGCATATTCCAGGATGCCTCGATAGCGTCGCTGGCGGCCTCTTCCTTGAAGATGGCGTTGATTTCCTCCACGGTGGTGGGCCCTTTCGGTGACGAAAACCAGATCGGCCAGGGAACCCGCAGGGCACCGGGCAGCGCACCGACACCCCGTCGAATTTCCCCTTGAATTGGGGCAGGGTATTGGTGGTGGCCTTCGCCGCCCCGGTGGAGGTGGGCACCAGGTTGGCCGCCCCGGCCCGGCCCCGGCGAAATTTCTTGTTGGGCCCGTCCACAATGGCCTGGGAGGAGGTGTAGGCGTGGATGGTGGTCATGATCGCCTTTTTGACGCCGATCCGCCGGCCCATGATCTCCACCACCGGGGTGATGCAGTTGGTGGTGCAGGAGGCGCAGGAGATCATGCGATCGGCGGCCCCCGGCTTGGTGACCCCGTGGACGATGCAGCAGACCTCCTCGCCCTTGGGGGGCGCCGACAGGACCGCGTACTTGGCCCCGGCCGCCAGGTGTTTGCTCAGGCCATCGGACCTGGGTGAAGAGCCCGGTGCATTCAAAGACGATGTCGACCCCCAAGGCCTTTCCAGGGCAGTTGGGCCGGGTCCCGTTGACGCTCAAAAATTTAATGGTCTTGCCCGCCACCTTCAGGGCCTCGCCGGCTGCGGCCACCCGATGCTGGTAGCGGCCATAAACGGTATCGTAATTGAGCAAGTAGACCAGATTATCCAGGGCCATGAGGTCGTTGACCGCCACCAGCTCCAACTCCGGCTGCTCCAGAATAATTTTAAAAGCCGCCCTGCCGATCCTTCCCATGCCGTTAATTGCGACCTTGGACATGCTCAACCTCCTCGGGAAACAGTTATCAAACTCGAAGTCATTTCCAAACCCCTTTGCCGGCCCTGAGCCCCGTGCCGGCTGGCCGCCCATCCTTCAGGCCGCGGCGGTTTGGAAATAACTTGTTATCGAGTATTATGTCCCAGATGTCTCCGGTAATGCAACCTGGCAATTATTTTATCTGGAAGCGGATTCCAGCAGTCACTTAAAAAAAGCCTTCGGGGTGGACACCCGGCCGGGAAGGGCCCACCACCCGCCTGAACCCCAGGGGGACTCGGTTCCCCATGGCAAAAACATAATCACCTTCGCCGCAGGTGCAAGCGGCCTCCTGCTGCGAGATGAAAATTCGAGTGGGGTATCATACTCTGAACGGACGCGGTGGCGTATCATTTGATTTCAGGGGAGTAGATTTTTAAGCTGTGTGCATATCAGTTTATGCCTGATCGTCCAAAAGAGATCCTACGCTCTGTGATCTGAACCTCCTGGCGAAGATAATTGTCGAGATCTCCACAGAGGGTGAACCCACCGAACCTCCTTCCGAGAAGAACCCCCACGCGGTCGCCTTGGGTAAATCGGGCGGCTTGAAAGGTGGCAAAGCCAGAGCTAAAAAATTATCCGCCGAATAACGGAAAGAACCTGCCAGGAAAGCTGCCAAGGCTAGGTGGGTGAAGAAGCCTGAGTAAAAGCCTTAACTGCTGAGAATGCCTTCGAATTCCTCAAGTAATTGAAGATGGTCATCTGTTTGGAGAGGAGCCACAGAATAATAACGTTTTTCTCCATAAGGGGTATTCTCTGCCCTTTCAAATCTAAAAGGGGTGGAGGAGTTACCGAGATAGGTTCGGTCCCAAATATAATACCAGATGTTTCATATTTTGCCGGATAATGACCTTTAATAAGGGATGTTAAATGTTCTGAAAATTTTGCTAATTTAGGATTAAGTGCATTTAAAGACTTATCAGTCTTAACCCATAATTCGCTAAGATAAACCTTCGATCTAAGAACCTCCTGATATGGCACTAAACCAAATTCATTAGCCAACCGATTAAGGAATTCATCAAGAAAGGCATCAGATTGCTTAGTAGATGAACGTGTATCAACCACAAAACCATCACTAAAAATAGTAAGCTCAACACCTATATCATGTTGCAAATGGTTTCGAAAACTACCTCCTGCCAATTTGAACCCTTTAGTAAAATCAATATCACTTGGTTTAGTTGGAATATCAGGAACTTGCAAGAACTTATACTTTTTTACGATAGGATCAATAAAAGACCATTCATTAAGTCCATGCGGATTTAGATCAATTGTACGAATAAACCAAAGATAATGTGCTGTCTTAACCGAAAGCAGCTTCATTGATTTTCTCCATCCCTGAAGTAGGTTCTGGTGACTGCCTTTTTGATCGCTTTTGTTTTGCTTCCCTTAGTTTAGCTAATTCATCGGGCGGCTTCGCTTGAGGCGGTTGTAATTCTTGAGGTGGTGCTGTGGGATAAAGGTGTTCTAATATCCCCTTCCCAGACATGAGAAAACCGGCGCTTCCAACAACATTTATTTCAGGCGGTTTGAAATAGGGGTTTTCCTCAAAATTAACGGGTCCCAATTTTTCAGGAGAAAGGTTAAGTTCCCATTGAACCAATTGGCTAATGGTAGAAAATCTGACTATCAGAGCAACATCAAAGGCAGAGGCTATCTTTTTTAATGTTGAAATCCTAGGAGATCTTTGGATAGTTAGGGTTTTCAAGCGCAGAAATCCTTTCTTGCTTCATTCCAACAAGGTCAGCCAATTCTTTTTGAGTCCATCCTCTTTGCTTGCGTAATGCTCGAATTTGGACTGGAATTCCAGTACCAATATGAGCAGACACAAAAGCGTCTCGATATTCCTTATTCCTTAGTTCATTTTTAAATTTCTCACTTATCTTCATTATATTCACCTGTATACTTTTCCTTATTTTGTTGTATTATTTCATATCTTTTCTTGGCTGTTTCACGAGCTTCAGAAGGTTCCCAACTCGGGTGTTTTCTTTTGCCACTCTTTTTCCGAGCGCCAATTACTAAGGTAAATTCTTTTTCTCCCGGACCATAAAAGCCTAATGGCCGATACTCAACATTTGTGCCACTAATTATAACTTCATAAATAGGGTCATATTTTTTACCTTGAAGTTTCTTGACAAGAGGAGGTTCCCAAACTTCCACTTTCTTCATGTAAGCTAAACGCCGTTTGATAATGGCTCTATCTGCTGGCGGCAAACTAGCTAACCATCTGCCTACGACATCAATCCCCTTTTCGTTAATGAAGACCTTAAATGCCCAGTCACTCATAATTTATAACATAAATATTATAAATCAAGGGGAAACTTGTTGACGAAATATATTCTTTAGATTATATTTCAAAAAAAATGGCCTGCCGCCGAGGTTAGGGGCCAGAGCGACAAGCCATTTTGGGGCCGTAGTTCATCGGACAGAACCGCGGACTACTAATCCGCTTGTAGGGGGTTCAAATCCCCCCGGCCCCACCTTTGTCCTCAGCCTATTTAAATTTATTTTGATTGTCAATCAATTTGTTTCTTGACAAGCTTAACCAAACTACGGCTTGCCTTTGAGAAAGGGCGTGGTAAGGTATAGGGGCCGTAAATCTATAACTTTTCATGCGTGCACCTGGCGGCAGTCGGGGTGGCATGGACGGAGAGGGGAGCAGCCATGAAGAAAGTCGAAGCCATCATCCAGCCCTTTAAGCTGGAGCCGGTGAAAGAAGCCCTGCACCAACTGGCGGTTAAAGGCATGACGGTCACCGAAGTGAAGGGGTTCGGAAGGCAGAAGGGCCTGCGGGAGGTCTACCGGGGCCTGGAATACCAGGTGGATTTCCTGCCCAAGGTGAAGATCGAGGTAGTGGCCCCGGATGAGCAGGTGGAGGCCATCGCCAACGCCATCATCGCCCAGGCCCGTACCGGCAAGGTGGGGGACGGCAAGATCTTCATCTATCCCCTGGCGGAAGTCATCCGCATCCGCACCGGGGAGAAGGGGGAAGAGGCGGTTTAGCCCCGGAAACCCCGGTTTTTGGGGTTTCTCCCTGATCCGCCGCCTCACCCAGGCGCCCGCAAGTGGCCTGGCAGGATGAGAATTGCTAGTGTGATGCTTCATAATTGCCAGGACATTTCAAACTACGGTTTTTTAACCCACCTTTGAAAAAGGGGGGCAGGGGGGATTTAAAATAACCTCCTGAAATCCCCCTAATCCCCCTTTTCCAAAGGGGGACTTTAATACCTTTGGAACCCAGGTTTTCTTGATTTAATGCCTTACTATTTACGAAGCACAACACTAGAATGAAGCGGTCGGCTCGCGCCATGGGCAGCCCCGAGCCTTGAACGCCGCCCTGAAAGGTCGATGTCCCTGCGAAAGAACCACCCACCCCCCCAGCCCGCCGAGGAACTGGCCTATTTCGGCTACCGGCCGGTGGCCGCCGCCGACAAAGAGAAGCTGGTGCGCCGGCATTTCGACACGGTGTCGGCCCGCTACGATTTTATGAACACCCTGCTGAGCTTCGGGCTCCACCACCTGTGGAAACGCACCGCGGTGCGGCTCCTGGGGCTGAAGCCGGGGGATCGGGTCATCGACATCTGCGGCGGCACCGCCGACCTGGCCCTCCTGGCCGCCAAAGAGATTGGCGCCCGCGGCCGGGTGCTGGTCTACGACATCAACCGGGCCATGCTGGAGGCGGGCCGGCCCAAGGTGGCCCGCTCCGGGATGGCGGCCCGCATCGCGTTTCTCCAGGGGGACGCGGAGCGCCTCTCCTGTGCCGCTGCCGGTTTCGACGCGGCCATGGTAGGCTTCGGCATCCGCAACCTGACCCATCCCGAGCTGGGGTTTAAGGAGATGCACCGGGCCTTGAAGCCCGGCGGCAAGCTCATGTGCCTCGAGTTTTCCCAACCCCTCACTTCCTGGTTCCGGCGGCTCTACGATTTTTATTCCTTTTACCTGATGCCTTTGCTGGGCCGGATCTTTGTGGGCTCCTGGCAGGCCTACACCTATCTGCCCGAGTCCATCCGCATGTTTGCCCGCCCGGAGGAGGTATCGGCCACCCTGGCGGGCCTGGGCTTCAAAGAGATCCGCTTCCGGCGCCTCACCAACGGCATCGCGGTGATCCACCTGGCGGTGAAGGCATGAAGCTCAACCAGGCCGAGCGGCTGCTGGTCAACAACCCGGTGCGGCTCATGATCCAGCGCCTCATGGTCCGCTGGCTCGGTAAAACCGTGTCCCCGGGCCCAGGCGCCAGGCTCCTGGAGGTGGGCTGTGGCCGGGGCGCCGGGGCCGCTCTCCTCCTGGAGAAATTTCAGCCCGGGGCGCTGCATGCCCTGGACCTGGACCGGCGCATGATCCGGCAGGCCCAGGCCTCCCTGCCACCGGAGCAGCAACGCCGCATCTTTCTGGGCGTGGCCGACGTCCTCCACCTCCCTTACCGGGACGGCGCCCTGGATGGGGTCTTCGGCTTCGGGGTGCTGCACCATCTGCCGGACTGGCGGGGCGGCCTGGCCGAGATCGCCCGGGTCCTGAAACCCGGCGGCTTTTACTTCCTGGAGGAATACTACCCAGCCTTTTACCAGAATTTCCTGACCCGCCGCCTCTTCCGGCATCCGGAAACCGACCGCTTTGAGGGCGGCGATTTGCGCCGCGGCCTGAAAGCCGCCGGGTTTTCCCTGGCCGCCTGCCTGGAGCAAAGACAGTCGGTCATCCTGGCGGTGGTCGTCAAAGAGGCTTAGGTGCAGAACGCCAGTTTCCGTTATCTCTAAAGCCTTTCACAAAGATTAGCCCTGCCGCGCTCGCCCTAGCGGCGCATCATAACCCATATTATCCAAGGGCAGCCAATCCCTTACGATCGATAAGATCCAGAAGGCGTTGCGCCGGGCCGCTTGGTCTTTTCTGCCCGTGCTCCCATTGTTGAACCGTTGTTTTGCCTATGCCCAGGAACGCCGCGAACACAGCTTGACTTACATGGTTGGCCATGCGGATGCGCCGGATATCCTCGGGCCGAAACGTCCGTTGGGGCGGCAAGCAAAGTGCCTTAACCTTGCGCATGGTAATTTCGTCCATGGCCCCGGCCTTGAACAGATCGCGTGCCATACCATGGGCAATATCCAAAATCTCACTCATGGTGTTGTACCTCCGCTATGGAGCCTTTCTTCAAAAGTGAGGCCAGTTGCGCATCCGTTGCCGAAATAAAAGCCTCGGCAACCAGGATTAATGCTTCTTTTTCCTTATCTGAAATATCAGCCTTGGCATTTTTGGCGAACGCATAAAGGAAAATAATCCGTTCCGCATTTGGCCTTTGGTATCCTATAAGGGTGCGATAGCTGCCACGCTTTCCACTCCCTTCGCGGGCTAACCGTTTTTTAAATAGGTAGCCGCCAAGATCATCTTCCACCTGCCCCGCGACGATCTCCACCGCCGCTTGCAGCAAGATGGAATCCGCAATGCCTTCGGCGTGTGCCCAGCGGGCAAACCATTTATTTTTGAATACCCGCATTCTCCATAAAATATATCACCTAGTGATATACTTTGCAAGTCTTATCCTGAGGCCGGCGTAGGCTCGGCGCCGCGGCCTGAAAGACGCCGGGTTTTCCCTGGCCGCCTGCCTGGAGCAAAGACAGGCGGTCATCCTGGCGGTGGTGCGTCAAAGAAGCGGTTTGAGTTATCTTCTTCCGGCCCACGACCTTACTCCTCAAGGCTTATAACAATCTTGCCGATTGATGTATGACTTGCCAGACGTCGATGCGCCTCCTGAACATTTTCGACTGTTAAGCCTTTAAGGATCGTGTTTGCCGTGGATTTGATTTTCTGGTGATCGATCAGATCCGCCACGATTCCCAGAATCTTGCCTTGGGTTTCCGGATGAAACCCAAACATGGATTTGGCAAACATGAACTCCCAGGCGATATGCGCGGCTTTGCGCTTGAACGGGACAATATCTAAGGTCTGCGGGTCGTCTATCAGGCCAAACCCGCCAAAGGGCCGGAGGATATCGGGTAGCTGGGCCAGGTAATCCTGCGTATGGGTCGTCGAGAAGATATAATCGAATTGTTTTAGGCCGAAGGCTTCCATGCCTTTGGCCAGAGGCTGGCGGCGGTCAATCACCCCGCTCACTCCGAGTTCGCCGAGCCATTTGTTGGAGGCCTCGGACCCCGAGGTCGCAAACACGCGTCCTTCTTGGGTCAGCGCTTTGATCAACTGAATGGCGATAGACGCCACGCCGCCGGCGCCGCCAATGACCAGCAGGTCAAAAGGCTTATTTTGGGGTACTTGTAATTGCTCGAACAGCATTTCATAAGCCGTCAGGGACGTCAGCGGCAATGCCGCCGCCTCTGCAAACGTGAGGCTTTTCGGCTTATGGGCGACCAGCCGGTGATCCACCGCCTGCAACTCCGCGTTGCTGCCTTGCCGGGTCAGGTCTCCGGCATAGAAGACTGCATCGCCCCCCCTAAAACCGCGTACGCCGTCCCCGCCGGCCACCACGACTCCCGCAGCATCCCAGCCCAAGATCACCGGCGTGTCCTGACTTCCGGCACGGGAAGCGCGGACTTTGTAGTCTACGGGATTGACGGACACCGCTTTGATTTTCACCAGCAGATCCAGGGGGCCACTGGCAGGCACTGGAAGTTCAAATACCTGTAATCCGGCGGAAAAATTTGGGTCCGTTGGCTGGATGTACCCGATGGCTTTCATAATCTCCTCCAGGCGTCCACCAGGTCCACCTTCCGGGTTATCTGGGGGACATGACCGGCAAAGTTATTGATCAAGGCTCCGGTACCTTGCAATCCTTGCTCTCCGGTCTTAATTTTTCATTTAAAAGTCACCTGACTCCGGGGTGATAATCTACAGCTTATCGCGTGCAGGTTCCAGGAGGAACATTTATTTTTTATACAATTTTCGGTAGGTAGCTTACTGATTTATGTATTAATTTAAATTAGATAGAGAATTGTTCCACCCGGTGCGAAAAAGTATGCCACGTCTGAAAGGCTGCCCACGGATTTTTCAGGTGCGGCAAGCTCCTCTCAGCGATCCTGATAATCCTACAGGCGATCCGTCGCATCCGTTCAGCGTTTGATTTTTCCAAAATGTAAAGACCCTGGAGACCTGGGGGGATAAATGAAGAGAAAGAAATATTTCGTTTTTGCCGGCTTGGTTATCCCTAGGCGCCGTAACTTTCCTCGGAGGTTGCAGCACGATACTCTTGTTCGACCCCAAAGGACCGATCGGCGAGGCGGAGCGGTTCCTCATCATTGCGGCCATCGCGCTCATGCTGATCGTCATCATTCCCGTCTTCATCATGGATTTCTGGTTTCCCCTGAAGTACAGAGCTTCCAATACCCAATCGACTTATATGCCGAAATGGAGTTATTCCGCTAAAATCGATTTTATCATGTGGGCGGTTCCCATTGCCATTGTCACGGTTCTGGCGATTCTGGCCTGGACCAACACCCATGCTCTGGATCCCTATAAGCCCATCCCTTCGGCCGAAAAGCCCATCAACATCGAAGCCGTATCCCTGGATTGGAAATGGCTCTTCATCTACCCGGATCAAAATATCGCCACCGTCAATCAAATCACTTTTCCCGTCAATGTTCCGGTCAGCTTCAAACTCACCTCGGACACCGTAATGACTTCCTTCTTCATCCCGCAGCTGGGCAGCCAGATTTACGCCATGGCAGGCATGCAAACCCGATTGCACCTCCTGGCTGATAAACCAGGCACTTATGCCGGTCACAATCAGCAATTCAGCGGTCCCGGTTACGCTGACATGTATTTCAAGGCGAATGCGGTTTCCCGTGAAGAGTTTCAAGCGTGGGTGCAAAAGATCAGACAATCTCCGGAAAAGCTTGATCTGGACCGATATGAGAAGCTCGCCAAGCCGAGCGTCGGCCACCCCGTGATCTATTTCTCTTCAGTCAAGCCCGGTCTGTTTGAGTATATCCTGCGCAAATTTGATCCGACTTGGGGCAAAAATCCCGGTCCTATGAGCGGAGGATCCGTTTCTACACACGCAAGAACCGACGTTGCGGAGGAAAATTGATATGTTTGGAAAATTAAGCCTTGCCGCGATTCCGTATGACCAACCAATCACGATAGGCGCCGTAGGTGGTGCGGTTCTCCTGGGCTTGGTGATCCTGGGCTTGATCACTTACTACAGAAAGTGGACCTACCTTTACAAAGAATGGCTGACCAGCCTCGACCACAAAAAGATCGGCATCATGTACATTATCCTCGCCTTGGTCATGCTGCTGCGCGGGTTCTCCGACGCCATCCTGATGCGCGCTCAGCAGGCCGTTGCCGCGGGCGGCTCCCCTGGCTTTCTGACCCCTGAGCACTTCGATCAGATATTCAGCGCTCACGGCTCGATCATGATCGTCTTCATGGCCATGCCGTTTCTGGTCGGGTTGATGAATATCGTGGTGCCGCAGCAAATCGGCGCACGCGATGTAGCCTTTCCCTTTATGAATTCGCTCAGTCTCTGGCTAACCGCAGCCGGGGCGTTGCTGGTCATGGTATCTCTGGGTGTGGGTGAGTTTTCCCAAGCCGGATGGTCGGGATATGCCCCGCTGACCGAAAAAACCTACAGCCCCGGCACCGGGGTGGACTATTGGATATGGGCCTTCCAGATCGCCGGTATCGGCTCGACCATGACCGGTATCAATTTTCTCGTCACCATCATGAAAATGCGCGCTCCCGGCATGAAGGCCATGCGGATGCCGTTGTTTGTTTGGACTGCTTTTTGCACCAACGTGCTCATGGTTTGGGCCTTTCCGGTTCTGACGGCCGCTCTCGCCATGATAACCCTCGATCGCTACCTGGGTATGCATTTTTTCACCAACACGCTCGGCGGCAACATGATGATGTATGCCAACCTGTTCTGGACCTGGGGGCATCCCGAGGTTTATATCGTGATCCTGCCGGCTTTCGGGATCTTTTCGGAGGTCGTCGCCACTTTCTCCGGAAAACGGCTGTTCGGCTATGCATCCATGGTCTATGCCACTGCGGTCATCACGATTCTGTCCTTTTCCGTCTGGGTGCATCATTTTTTCACCATGGGCGCCAGCCCGAACGTCAACCTCTTTTTCGGGATTGCCACCATGATGATTGCCATCCCCACCGGGGTGAAGACCTTCAACTGGCTTTTCACCATGTATCGCGGCCGCATCAGGTTTACTACGCCGATGTACTGGACCCTGGGGTTCATCGTGACCTTCGCCATCGGCGGGGCTGCAGGCGTCCTGCTGTCTGTGCCACCCGCTGATTACGTGCTCCACAACAGCCTGTTTCTGATCGCGCATTTCCACAATGTGCTGATCCCCGGTACGCTGTTCGGCTTTTTTGCAGGTTATTATTATTGGTTCCCCAAGGCCATCGGCTTTCGTTTGCAGGAAAATTGGGGCAAACGCGCCTTCTGGTGCTGGCTGATCGGCTTTTATCTTGCCTTTATTCCCCTGTATGTGCTGGGCTTCATGGGCATGCCCCGCCGCATGGCGCATTATGCCACCCCGGCCTGGCATCCCTATCTGCTCGTCGCCGCATTGGGTGCGGCCGTGATCGCGCTCGGCATCGTCTTTCTGGGAATTCAATTGCTCGTCAGCATTAAGGAGCGCCAGGCCCTCAGCGATCCGACCGGCGATCCCTGGGACGGCCGCACCTTGGAGTGGATGACCTCTTCTCCTCCCGCGGTCTATAACTTCGCGAAAATACCCGTCGTAGATGAAATCGATGCCTTTATGGACATGAAGGAAAAAGGCGCTCGCCTATCGGCGGCCGGATCAATATAGCGACATCGAGATGCCGAAAAACGCGCCGCACGGCTTTATCATCGGCGCGATTGGCTTTCGTGTTCGGATTTGCCATGATCTGGTACATCTGGTGGCTGGCCATACTGGCCGCTCTGGGTATGCTTTTCACGGTCATTGCCCGCTCAATCGACGACGACATCCATTACATCATACCCGCCGCCGAGGTCGAGCGGATCGAAAATGAACGCTATCGACAGTTGGCCGCCGTCGCGAAGTGACGTCCCGCAGGCGAACAGACCATCCCAGAACCTGTAGCGGAGATGTAAATGATGACCACAGACGCTTCGACCATCGGCGCCGCTCATAACGAAGAAGTTGGACACCCCGATACCGTCGCGATTCAGACATTCGGTTTCTGGCTCTATCTGATGAGCGATCTCATCATATTTGCGACGCTCTTCGCTACTTTTGCCGTCTTGGGCCGCAACTATGCCGGCGGACCGACGGGGAAGGAATTGTTTGACCTGCCTTACCTGTTGGGTGAAACCTTGTTCCTGCTGTTCAGCAGCGTAACCTATGGTCTGGTCATGCTGGCCGTGCACGACGGCAAGAAGAAGTGGGTTCTGATCGGACTCGCCGTTACCTTTCTGCTGGGGCTCGGATTTGTCTCCATGGAAATCAATGAGTTCCACCGCCTGATTGCCGAGGGCCACGGACCGGACCGCAGCGCCTTCCTTTCGAGTTTTTTCACCCTGGTAGGGACTCACGGCGCCCATGTGACTTTCGGGCTGATCTGGATGGCGGTCATGATAGGTCAGGTCGCCGTCAAAGGGTTGACCTCTCCCGTTCAATCACGGCTGATGCGTCTGAGTATGTTCTGGCATTTTCTGGATATCATCTGGATCGGCATATTCAGTATCGTCTACCTGATGGGAGTTGTGTAAATGAGTCAAGCACCTATCGACAGCACCGGCGTAAGCAGGGGAAGTCTCAAATCGTACCTCACCGGCTTCGTTCTTTCCCTCATTCTGACCGCCATTCCGTTTGCCTTGGTGATGAGCGGCACCTGGTCCGCCTCGGCGATCCTGGCCGGCATATTCAGTGCGGGCATCGTGCAGATTCTGGTGCACTTGCATTACTTCCTGCATCTGGACACTTCCTCGGCGGCGCGTTGGAACGTGCTGGCCATGATGTTCACTTTATTGATCATGGTCCTCTTCGTCGGAGGAACCCTCTGGATCATGTTTAACCTGAATTACCGAATGATGTGAGAATGCCTGAAAGGATCAAAAACTATCTGCTCGTTGCCAAACCGGGGATCGTTTTCGGCAACCTGATCTCCGCGGCAGCCGGCTTTTTTCTTGCCTCCAAAGGGCGGGTTGATGGCGCTGGCTCTCCCGGCGACTCTCATCGGCATATCCCTGGTGGTCGCTTCCGGTTGCGTTTTCAACAACTGTGTCGATAGAGAAATAGACCGAAAAATGCTCCGGACCCGCAACCGCGCCCTGGCCAAGGGGCTCATCTCACTGAAGATCGCCGTATCCTACGCCACGATTTTGGGCATTGCGGGCCTGGCACTGCTCTGGGCGGCAACCAACCTGCTGTCCGTGGCCATCGTGCTGGCGGGCCTGGTGATTTATGTGGGCGTGTACAGCCTGTACCTGAAGCGCCATTCCGTCTACGGCGCCTTGATCGGCAGTCTGGCGGGAGCCACACCGCCCCTGGCGGGATATTGCGCCGTCACCGGTCGCTTCGACCTGGGAGCAGTGATATTGTTGTCGATCTTCAGCCTCTGGCAGATGCCTCACTGCTACGCCATCGCGGTTTTTCGGTTTGAGGATTACACTGCTGCGGCCATCCCGGTTCTGCCGGTCAAGCAGGGAACCGCCGCGGCAAAAAAGCATATGGTTGGTTATATCTTGGCCTTTATGGCCGCCACGCTGATGCTGACCTTCGGGGGGTACACCGGTTACAGCACCTTGGCAGTGGCGACCGGGTTGGGCCTGTCCTGGCTGTATATGGCCTGGTCGGGCTACAGGGCATCCGATGAGCGGCTCTGGGCCAAGAAGCTTTTTATCTTCTCCATTCTGACCATATTCGTTCTGAGCGTCATGATGTCAATCGATTTCACCGCGCCGGTCCCGTCCAGAAATGCTTCTGAGCTATGCTCCGTAGTCCAAACCGCGGCATTTAGAAAACTGTGATCAGTAACAGCGATATCGAAGTGCCAGGGCTACTGGGGCCGCCGCCCGGCGAAAGCCGACTCCCAAACCAGGCCAGGGCCGAAATCTGTTCTCCCGGGGAACCAGTATGCCCCTGACCAGCCTCCACCAGGGATAAAGCCCTGGGCCAGGGCGGCTGCCAGGCTTCCCAGCCCGAATCCCAGGTTCCACGGGAGTTTGCTCCTGGCCTCCTCCCGAAAGAGATCTGAAGCGAGACCCCCGAAGGAGGAGGCCCAGCTACATGACGGCCAGGGGCAGGTATAAGGCGGACAGGACCGCCCCGTAAGCCCCCGGAACGTCCAGGGGTGTCATAGCAGGCGCTAATCCCGTGCTCCTACCACCCTGGGCCGCCTGCCCGGGATTCAACCGGCTCCGTTCTTATGGATATCCGGATAAGGAGGGGAAGCTCGGAGAAAAAGGCAGGGAGGTGAACCTGAGGGTTAAGAGACCACTGGCCCGCACCAGGTCCTGGGGAAACATGTCCAGCTCCGGGGAGGAAAGATCGTATTGAGGGAGATGGCGCAGCACCAGGCTCGCCACCACCAGGGCCTGGTCCAGGTCCCTGGCCCGTTTGCCTGCATCCCGGTCCTCCCGCTGGCTCCACCAGAGGCGGTGGAGGGCAAAGGCCCGGGGGTCTGGAACCACCATGGTGGCCGGCCCGCCGTCCGGCCCGATGACCACCTGGGATAACGGGGGGGCAGCCGCCAGGTATTGGAGTTGGCCGGCTTCCAGGGGCAGCGGTTCCCTGGCCCCGGGCACGGTGACCACCCGGGACTTGCCGGACTGCTTTAGCCCGCCCTTAAGCAAGCCCACCTCGAAGCCGTCCCGGTTAGCCGCCCGGCAGTCGGCTCCCGGCAACTGGGCAAAGGAACGGTCCGCCCGGCGCAGCAGCCGCAGCAGGTCGTCCGCGGACATCTCCCCGGCCAGGGTGAGGCGGTGGCGCGCCTCTCCCCAGAGGTCCTGGAGGGCGGCGCCGGCCGGAAACACCCCGGCGGCGAAGGCATAGGCGTAAAGGGCGGCGCTGCCGATGACCCGGAGCTGGACCCCTGACTCGTGCTCCTCCAGACGCCGCAGGATCCTGGCGGCGGCCCCGGGTAGCCGCGGCAGCCGGGCCGCCCGGCAAAAGCGGGCCTGCTCCGCCAGTTGGCGCCGGCGCTCCCGGGAGCGGGCCCTGGCCTCCTGCCGCTCCCGGGTGAAATCGGCGAAGAGCTGCTCCGTCTGCGGCGAGCGCCGCCCCAGACTGCCGCCGTGACCGTAGCGGTCTCGATAGCGGTACAGATACTGCCTGCCCCGGATGTTCTTCCAGTGCATGCCCCCCTGATGAACCCGGACCTGTTGCCAGGCTTCCCGATAAGCCTGATAGGCGGCCACCAGGCCGCGGTAGGTTTGCCGCTGGCTCTCGCTAAACTCTAGGAACCGGTAGTCCCCGGCCATTGCTTATCCTTCATTTATTATTATTTCGTATTTTGAAGGATAAGGTCTGCTTGTCAAGGGATTTTCCATTGCCAATCAAGAGGATTTTTGCGAAACTAATAACAGGTTGTTTCCAAACCCGACCTGGTCAGAGAGTCGGGCGCCACCCGCAGATCTTGCCCTGGTAAGGAAAGGGGGCGCGGCGGCGGCCCGGCTGAGACTGGGAAGCCGGGGGAGAAACAGCCTTTAATTCGGTCCAAGGAGGCTACTTGATGAGGCCCGCCAGTGAAATCGATACCCTGCGCCAGCAACTCCCCTATCATCAACTGCGGCAGGTCAAGAAAGAGAGGGTCATCCCCATCGACTGGCAGACGGAGTGGGAGCGGTTCGATGCCAAGGAACTCTTTGCCTTCGATCTTAGCTCCATCCCCGACCAGCTCCTGAAGAATATGCGCCAACGGCAGGAAGTCCTGATGGACGGCAACCAGGCGGCCATTTCGGTGTTGACCCGGGTGGTGGACGGCCTCTGCGGCTATCCCATCACCCCCTCCACCCCCATCGCCGAAAACTTTGCCCGGGTGGCGGCCGCCGGCCAGAAAAACCTGTTCGGCCATGAACTCATGTATTTCCAGCCCTCCGACGAGCTTTCGGCCATCGCCGCGGTGGAGGCCATGGCCTGCCAGGGGGGCAGGTATGTGGACAATACCTCTTCCCAGGGCCTGGTCCTCAAGACCAAGAATCTCTTTTCCGTGGCCGGCAAGCGCCTGCCGGTGGTGATGACCGTGATGGCCCGGGAGGTCAATAAGGGATCCCTCTCGATCCATTGCGGCCACACGGATTTCTATGCGGTGCGCAATGCCGGCTGGGCCCAGTTGGTCTCCGAGGATAACCAGGAGTTGCACGATCTGCTGCCCATCGCCTTCAAGGTTTCGGAGTTGCGCCAGGTGATGCTGCCCACCATGGTCATGGGCGACGGCTTCATCAAGAGCCATGCCATTGAGAATGTTAAGGAACTATCCAACGCCTTCCTGGAGTATTTTGTCGGTCCTCCCAGCCGCCTCTATCAGCCCAACTTCGAGCACGGCACCCTTACCGGCACCTTTACCGACACCGACCTCAGCATGGAAGGGCAGGTGGCCCAGGATCTGGCCTATCGCTTCTTCAAGCGGGGCTTTGTGGCCGCCATGTATGTGATGAACCGCATCCTGGGCAGCAACCTCAAGGTGGTGGAATGTTACCGCACCGCGGATGCCGACCTGGTCGTCGTCGTCCTGGGCTCTGCGGCCGGAGTGGTCAAAGAGGTGGTGGATTACTACCGGGACGTCAAGGGCTATCGCATCGGGGTGGTGCGTCCGGTGCTGTTTAACCCTCCCTGCTATGAGGAACTGGCCTTTGGCCTGCGCCAGGCCCAGGTGGTCACGGTGTTGGAGCGCAGCGCCACCGCCCACAACCAGCTTCTCCTTTACGATGTCCAGGCGGCCTTGCAGATTTCCATGCGGGCCGGCCGGGAAGGGAGAAAGGAACATCACCTCTATGGCCGCCGGGAAATGCCCACCCTGCTGCATGGGGTTTACGGCCTGGGCAGCAAAGACTTTAATAAATATGACGCCGCCGCGGTGGTGGAAAACATGGTGGCCTGCCTGGATCGCAAGCGCGGGGTGCAGCGGGATTTTTATCTGGGGATCGAAGGCCCGTTGACCATCAAGCCGGCCCCCCTGCCCGGCTTCCTGGAGCGGGAGCTGAGCATGACCTTCATCGGGGTGGGCGCCGAAGGCGTCAAGACCGCCCTGGAGTCCGCCGCCCTGATCTACGCCCAGGATAGCGGCTCCGGCCGCAAATATATCCAGTCCGGAGCCCGCTATGGCGCAGCCCGCAAAGGCGCCCCGGTCTTCATGAACCTGCGCCTCTCCTCCCAACCCATCCGCAACAGCTCGGAACTCACCGAAAGGGATGTCCTGGCCTTTTTCAATGAGAAGTTCCTCTCGGACCAAATCCTCCGGGAATATGCGGGCGGCCTGAAAAAGCACGGCTTGCTGGTGATCAACACCGCCAAATCCCCTGAAGAGATCATGGCCACCTTCCCGGCCCAGGTGCAGTCCCTGATTCAATACCGGCAGATCAAGCTGTTGACCCTGGACGCCACCCAAGCCGCCCTCCAACATCTGAACCGGAATCTGCCCGGGGCTCCCCTCATCGGCATGATCAACAAGGAAATGGGGATTCTCCCGGAAAAAGAATTTGAATCTAGATTCAAATATATCCTGGAGAAAAAACTGGGAACCAAGAAGAAGGAGATGCTGGAGTCCAATATTTCCCTGCTCAAGATCGGAGCTGCCCGGGCGGCCGCCGCCCCGGCCAAGACGAAAGCGACCTCGGCCCTGGACCTCAAGGGGCCCACCTATACCCGGCCCCTCCCGGAGAACTTCGGCCAGGGGCGTTTTGCCGCCGGCCTCCGGGTGAAACTCACGGAAAAAGATGAGATGGGCAGCATCAAACCGGTGAATATGGTTGCCGACTATCAAGAGGTCTTTTATCGGGACATGATCAAGCCCACCCTGGAGGGGAAAAAGGTCCCCTGGGACCGCTTCCTGCCCATCGTCCCCGCGGGTACCAGCCGCTACCGGGATATGAGCTTCATCGGCGCCCAACTGCCGGTCTACGATGCCTCCAAGTGCACCGCCTGCGGCCTGTGCACCGCTTCCTGCCCGGATTCGGCCATGATTTCCACGATCACCGACCGGCCGCTGGAGCAGGCGGGCCGCTACTTCAAGCAATTTAAGACCCCGCCCAAGGGCATCCCCTGGGAGCGCTTCGCCCTGAACCTCAATGCCGATCCCAAAGCCTGCAAGGGCTGCGGGGTGTGCGCCCAGGTCTGCCCCACCGACGCCCTGAAGATGGTGTCCAAAAATGAGGTGAAGGCCGAGGATTTCCTGCCGGAAGCCTGCCGGGCCTGGGACAATACCGCCGGCGCCGCTCCCTACGTGGGGCAGATGGCCCTCAACCACCAGGTGCTCTTTGTCTTTTCCAAGCTCTACCCGGGCAAACATACCCTGTGCCCCGGCTGCGGCGAAGGGACCATCAATCTCCTGACCTTCTTCGCGGCGGAGTCCCTGCGCAATCATCCCCAGGGAAGCGCCACCTTCTACCAGGGCATTAAGATCCTCTCGGAGCGCAGCAAACGGGCGGTGGAGCACATGCTGGACCACGGCTTCAACATCTACGCCATCAATTCCACCGGCTGCGACCAGGTCTCCGAACTGGTCAATCCCTTCAACACCCGCATCTACCCGGCGGGCCATTACGGCTTCGGCACCGCTTCCGCCGCGGCCCTGGGGGCCAAGTTCAGCCTGGACCAGGCCCATCAGAACAACTACAACAGCGTCCTCACCAAGATCCTGGTCTTCGCCGGGGACGGCGCCATCTACGACATCGGCAACGGACCCTTCAATCATGCCCTGGGGGAAAACTACGACATCACCTGGGTGATTTTCAATAATGAAGGCTACATGAACACCGGCATGCAGAAGTCCGGGGCCACCCGTTTCGGCAGCGATCGCTCCACCTCCCCCATCGGCAAGAAATACGCGGGCAAGACCACCCTGCACCGGAGGATTATCAGCCAGGCCATGGCCATTTCCCATGTCTATGCGGCCAAACTCTCCATCGACAACCCCTTTTATGCCATCAAGATCCTCAAGGAAGCCATCGCCTACAACGGCCCCTCCATGGTGGAATTCTTCTCCACTTGCCCCACCGGGCACGTCACCCACGACTGGGCCGGGCCGCTGATCGCGCGCGATGATGGTGGAGTCCCGCAAATGGCAGGTGGCGGTGCGGCGGCCCTTCCAGCGCATCGACATCTCCGGCAACCCCTCGCCGGACGAGATCTATCCCAAAGAGGGCAGGTCCTTCAAACGGGGGGTCAAGCGGGAGGCGGCCACCTTCTACGACGTGGTCAGCATGTTGGGCCAGTACAAGGCCCATATCCAGACCGTGAAAAGCGGCGATATCCCCGAGATCGTCCGGGTCAACGAAACCGTCAGCCTGTTCCGCTGGCTGCGGAACCAATACATGGCCGGTTACCGGGACACCATGCCCACCGAGGAAGAGGTGGAACGCATCGTGGAAGAGCGCTATAGGCTGTAAGTCGAAAACCTTCGCTCATCGGGGGGCCAGGCGCCTTAACCCTGGCCCCTCGATTTTTTTTTAACGGGGCGTTCCCCCTTAAGGCCCCTTAACCCCAACTCTCAGATCGGCATCCTTAAATCCTGGCGCAGATTTTGGGTAAACGTGATAAAATGGACCAAATGGCGCCGCCCCAAGAACCGCCCTGCGTCTGTTCACCGGTTACCGAAAACGAAACCCCAAAACTTCCCTAATCTCAGGCTGGGATAGTGATTAACAGTTGATGGTCAAATCAGCAGACCTGGAAATCGAATACCGATACAGCTCCCGGCGCCGGAGCATCGCCCTGATGGTCACCGCCCGGGGGAAACTGGTGGTCACCTCCCCCCGGGGCACTCCGCCGGCGCAAATCTCCCAGGCCCTGGCCCGGCACCACAACTGGATCGTGCAGAAGGCCGCGGAAAGGCGAGAGGCCTGGTCCCGCCTCCGGGAGGGGATGGTTTACTACCTGGGACGGCCTTATCCTCTAGCCGCTGCCGGCCGGCAGCGGCAGCCGGGGGCGCCGCCGGGGGAGGAAATCCGGGAACTTCCGGATTTGCCTGCCGGCGGTGGGCCCGCCCTGAGAGATTGGCTGAACCGCCGGGCGGCGGCGCATATCCAGGGACGGCTGGCCCGTTATGCCCCGGCCCTGGGGGTTAAGGCGCGGCCGCTGGAGCTGGCGCAATGGAAGCGGCGCTGGGGCGAATGCCACCCGGACGGCCGCCTGCGCTTCAACTGGCGGCTGATCATGCTGCCGCCGGAGATCATCGATTACGTGGTGGTGCATGAACTCGCCCATCTGCGGGTCCCGGGCCATAATCCCCGCTTTTGGGGCCAGGTGGCGGCGATCCTCCCGGACTACCGGGAGCGGCGCCAATGGCTCAACCGCTATGGCGCGCCGTTCCTGGGGTGGGAGCCGTGAGACCGGGCCGGTGAGGCAAGGGCCAGCAAGACCACGCCCGGAGGCGCCGCCCTCGGCATTAATGAGGAGCCCTAAGATGCACGAACACCTCTCTCCCCGGCAGGCTGTGGCCGCGATGATCAGGGATAATGAACTGGAGGGGTTGCTGCGCCACGCCGAGACCATCCACGGGCACCGCTGCCCCTTTCTGGCCATGGGAGTCAAGGCCGGGCGCTACGCCATGAACTATCTGGAGCAGGAAAGCACCGGCCGGGAGGAAGTGCTGGCGGTGGTGGAGTGCAATAACTGCTTCGCCGACGGCATCCAGGTGGTGTGCGGCTGCACCTTCGGCAACAACGGCTTGACCTTCAAAGATTTGGGAAAGACGGCGGTGACCGTGGCCCGGCGCCGGGATGGGGCCGCGGTGCGCCTGGCGCTGCGGCCGGATTTCCGGGAGGCCATGTTTGCCCGGTATCCCGCGGTGGAGCCGTTGTTTGACCTGGTGGTGGCCCAGGGCCGGGGCACTGCCGAGGAGCGGCACCGTTTCCAGCACCTGTGGCAGGCGGTGGCCCGGCGGGAGTTGCTGGAAGTACCCCTGGAGGAACAGTTTCGCCTCCAGCCTCTGGAGATTCCGGTGCCCGGCCCGGCCCCGCGGTTCGCCACGCTAACCTGCAGCCGTTGCGGCGACGGGGTGATGGAGCCCCGGATCCGGATGCAAGCCGGAAGGATGCTCTGCCTGGATTGCGCCGGTGAATCGCCCTATGTCCTCACCGGGCAGGGGATCGGGTGTGCTCAGAAATGAGGCATTCCCTGGGGGCGGCCGGCTGACTCAACTCACAAAACCTCGCCAGCAGATGATCGCCATCCCCATGGCCATGGCTACCGCGTAGGGAACTCCCTCGGATTTTCCCGGGGCCGCGGGCGCCGGCGCGCCGCGGGCGCCGGGGTGGGGACGCAGCAGCACCCAACCCACCAGAAACTCCCAGCCCCGCTTGATTCGGCTCCAGAGCGCCCCCCGCCACCAGAGAACCAGAATCACCAGGAGCACCCCGGAAAAGGCCATATAGGCAAAGAGAAAAAGGGTCTGCCAGGGCCCCAGCCAGGTCCCCAGGGCGGCCAACGCCTTGACATCCCCGGCCCCCATACCGCCTTTCAGATAGAAGAGAATTAACAATCCAAAGCCCAGAACCATCCCCAAAAGCCCATCGCTCAATCCGGCCAGGCCGTGAACCCCCAACTGATAGCCCAACCCCGCCAGGGCGCAGCACAGATTGAGATAATTGGGAATGCGTTTGGTCCTGGCATCGTGCCAGCCCATAACCAGGGCGAAGAGCAGCGGCAAGACCAGTTGCGGGTGAGCCTTGGAGAGAGCCGGGCCTAGCAGATTCAGCCACTCGGGACGCATGTCAGATCCTGATCATTGCGGGTCGGATTTCCTTTGGATAATACGCCCAACCTGCCCAAAGCCTTTATTACCGAGAGCCTTATCGGGTCCCTGATCGGATTGAATAGTATCAAAGGGTGGGGCCGGTGGCAAGCTGGAAACGCGGCTTGCCCATCCCTGGTGAGCGCTCCAAAAATTATAATTGTGTGAGCGCTCTTGAAACCGCGGCAAATGTAGATAAAATAATGTTAAGGATCTGCCTTCCCGCGGGCTGCAAAGAAATGTCCTGCCGGAAATTCAGCCTGGATACCGGCGCCGATAAGACCTTCGTGGGAGTGTTTATCTAGGATATGGGGCCGGCTGCAAATGCCTTTGCCAGGTTCAGTGCCATTCCGCGGTCAGGAAGGAGGGGGTTATGAAACGTCTGCTTCCGGTATTTCTGGGGGTGCTGCTCGCAATCGGCAATAGTTCCGGGGCCCTGGCGGCGAGCGCCAAGGCCCTGGCCCAGCGGCAAGCTCAGGGGCTGATCGCCTTCAACCCGCCCGAGAGGTTCCTTTCCGGAAATTTCGTGGCCGACGAAATGAACCCCGCCTTCATTTTCGGTCCGGTGAAGGCCTTTGCCGCCTCTCGCAAATGTCCCACAACCTGGCTCATCGAAAAGGGCGGCCAGAATCCCCCGGCCGGGCCAGGCAGCCCGGGCACGCCTGGAGGAATATACCCTCTACCTGGAGGAGGACTGCCCGGATAAGGTGGTCTATTATGTCTTCATCGACCAGAGCGGCCTGACTCCCCAGCAGTGGATCGAGTGGCGGGAAAAATTCCATAAGAGCAAGACGGAACCGGAGTATGGCCGAGACCAAATCCAAACTGGATACAGCCTGCACGGCGGGTTGCGGGGTAGGCGCCGAATTGCGTTTCATCCAGAAGGACGGGGAACTCGTGGCCAAATCTCCGGAAGAAGTCCTGCGGGATGATCTCCAATTTGCCCCGATCTATGATCTGAACCGGCAGCAGAAGATGGCCCACTAGCCTGGCCCCGGCGGAAGGTTTATGGCACGCAGAAAAGCAAAGGTGGGTGCCGCGCAGAAGCTGACCGGTTACGGCATTATCGCCGTGCTGGGCTTGATCACTATCTGGCTGCTATTTCAGCAGTCCCGCTTTAACCCCGCGGTGCTCGTGGCCCTGCGCCACCCCCCGCTGCCAGGCCGGGCTCAGCAGGCCGTCTCCGGCCAGGCGTTGGCGGCCACCGCCGCCCTGCTCCCCGAGGTCCCGGGCTTCACCCCCCTGGCCCCCACCGAGAGCTACGGCCCGGAAACCCTCTCCGACAAGATCGACGGCAAGGCCGAGCTCTACCTGCCCGCGGGCTTCAAAGAAATGTCCTGCCGCAAATTCAGCCTGGATACTGCCGCCGACAAGACCTTCGTGGAAGTGTTTATCTATGATATGGGGTCGGCCCCCAATGCCTTTGCCGTGTTCAGCGGACAACGCCGTCCGGGTTCCCCCAACATCCCCCTGACCGCCAATGCCTATGCCACGGCCAATGCCCTGTTTTTTACCCAGGGGCGGTATTACTGGAGATCGTGGCTGACCGGGCCTCGGAGACGCTGCCAAGCTCCCTGGAGACTTACGCCAAGGCGCTCCTGGCCAAGATTCCCTCCCGAGGGAGGACAGGCGAACCCGGCTCTGCTTTTTCCCAAGGAAGGCCTGGCGCCGGACAGCGTGCGCCTGTTGGCCGCCGACGTTTTTGCCTGGAGGGTTTGAACAACGTGCTTACCGGGGAATACAGCCTGAAGGCGGCAACGCCACGGCATTTATGCGCCAGCGGGACACCCCGGACCAGGCCCAGGCCGAGGCCAAGCGTTACCTGGATTTTCTGGCCGCCAATGGTTACCAGAAGGTCCAGGCTCCGGGCCCGCCGGGGACATCTCGGTGATGGCCCTGGATAACTCCTTTGAAATGGTCTTTGTCCAGGGCCGGACTCTGGCCGGGGTGCACGACGCCACCTCGCTGGACGCCGCCCTGGATCTGGCCGCCAAAGTGCGACCGCGCCTCAAGGGAAAAGCCGTGAACAACCCAACGGATAGAAAACGATCTACTCGCCAACCGGCGAGATGAACCGCCGGGATTTTCTGAAGAGGGTGGGGTACGCTTCGGCCCTGGCCCTGGCGGCCGGCGGCCTGGGCCTGGCCCTGTATGACCCCAAAGGGCCGGCCCCGGGCGAGGGACAGAAGGCGTTGACCGGCTTGGGGGATTACACCCGCCGAGGCCATGGCCTCGGGGCCAGGGAAAATGGCCATCGTCCGGGGCACGGACCGGAAGGTGATGTTGGAGCGGGGGGTTAAGGCCCTGGGAGGCATGGAGTCCTTTATCCAGAAGGGCGACCGGGTGCTCATCAAGGTCAACGCCGCCTTCGCCACCCCGGCCTCCCTGGGGGCCACCACCCACCCGGAGATCCTCGCCGCGGTGGCCGGCCTGTGCTTCAAGGCCGGGGCGGCCCAGGTGCTGGTGACGGACAACCCCATCAACAATCCCGACAGTTGCTTCGAGATCACCGGGATGGCCGGCGGCGGCCCGGGCCACCGGGGCCCGGATCATCGCGCCCCGGGCCGCCCTGTTTGCCCCCGTCAGCCTGCCCGAGGGCAAGCTCATCGAGAATTGGCCGGTCATGGCCGGGGTCTTCCCGGGAGTGACCAAGGTCATTGTGGTGAGCCCGGTCAAGGACCACCAACGGGCCGGGGCCTCCATGACCCTGAAGAATTTCTACGGCTTCCTGGGGGGGCGGCGCAACGTCTTCCACCAGGACATCAACGGCATCATCACCGAGCTGTCCCAGTTGCTCAAGCCCACCCTGTGCGTCCTGGACGGCACGGTGAGCATGATGACCAACGGCCCCACCGGGGGCT
Source organism: uncultured delta proteobacterium (assembly GCA_963808395.1). Lineage (GTDB taxonomy): Bacteria > Desulfobacterota > Desulfobaccia > Desulfobaccales > 0-14-0-80-60-11 > JAPLJC01. The sequence continues at coordinate 265,540 of CAWEFJ010000031.1, forward strand.
CCCTGTCCGATCTGAAGGAAACCGGCACCATGGTGGTCTCCACCGACCCCGTGGCCGCCGACGCGGTGGGCGTGGAACTGCTGGGCCGCACCCTGGCCGACGTGCCCTACATTCTCATGGCCGGCAAGCCGGGGCGGGCCAGGCCGACTATCACCGGCTCAACCCGGTGTATGCTGAATACCAAAGCTTAATCACGGGAGCTACCTCATGCGCATTGTCACCGTCCGCCGCATCAGCCAAGTCTTCTTCCTGGCGCTGTTCCTGTGGTTCTGCATCACGGCCACCCTGGGCGCGGCCTGGTGGCAGTTGCGGGGCTGGCCCATCAACTGGTTCCTGGACCTGGACCCCCTGACCGCCCTGGCCACGGTCCTGGCCACCGGCACCCTTCTATGCGACCCTCACCTGGGCCCTGGTGGCCATCGTTCTGACCCTGGTGGTGGGCCGGTTCTTCTGCGGCTTTGCCTGCCCCCTGGGCACGATCAACCAGTTTACCGGCTGGCTGGCGCGGCGGGGGCTGAAGCCCGGCCGGCCGGGAGGAGGCCAATCGCCACCGCCGGCTGCAATCCCCGAAATATTACCTCTTGGCCTTCCTGCTGGTCCTGGCCTTCATGGGCTCGGTGCAGACCGGGATTATTGACCCGCTGCCCCTGGTGCACCGCAGCGTCAACCTGGCCCTGGCCCCCTTCGCCGATAACCGCCTGGGGGTGCTCAGCGACGAGCCGCGCTTTTACGCCTCGGCCTGGCTGCTGGGGGTCGTGTTCCTGACGGTGGTGGGCCTGAACCTGGTCCTGCCCCGGTTCTTCTGCCGCTTCGTCTGCCCTCTGGGGGCGCTGTTCGGCCTGCTGAGCCGCTTCACCCCCTGGCGCATCGGCAAGACCGCGGACAAGCTGCGGCGATTGCCATATCTGCGAGCAATACTGCGAAGGGGCCTGCCGTCCCTCGGGAAACATCATCGGCAGCGAGTGCGTGATGTGCTTTAACTGCCTGGACCGCTGCCCGGCCGGCCGGGTCACCTTTGCCGGCCAAGCCCTCGGCGGCCGGTGAGGCGGGTTGCCGGACCTGTCCCGGCGCGGCTTTGTCGTGGCCGGGGCCGGCCTGCTCCTGGCCTCCATGTGGGACGTCGGCGCGGCTGGGCGGGGCCAACCGCGATCCCGACCTCATCCGTCCCCCCGGGGCCCTGGACGAGGAGCGCTTCCTGGCCCGCTGCATCCGTTGCGGCCAGTGCATGCGCATCTGCCCCGGCAACATCATCCAGCCCGCCCTGTTCGAGGCCGGGGTGCAGGGCCTGTGGACCCCGGCGGTCAACTACCGCATCGGCCGCAGCGGCTGCCAGCCCAACTGCATCGCCTGCGGCCAGGTCTGCCCCACCGCGGCCATCCGCCCCTTAAGCCTGGATGAGAAGCAAGGCCTGGGCGAGTTCGCCGCTCAGGGGCCGATCCGCATGGGCACGGCCTTCGTGGACCGGGGCCGCTGCCTGCCCTGGGCCATGGACCGGCCCTGCCTGGTCTGTCAGGAATTGTGCCCGGTGAGCCCCAAGGCCATCTTCGTCCGCACCGTGTTCGAGACCATCCGGGACGGCCAGGCGGTGCCGGCCAGGGTCCTGGGGCAGAGCGGTGGACCTGGAGGCCGCCATCCCCACCGGCGGTTAACCTGGCCAGCGGCGACTACTATCTGCGCCCCGCCGGGCAGCCCGAGGCCGCCCTTCGGCGCATAACCGGCTTTGCCGGAACCAGGCTGACCCTGGAGAGCCCCCTGGCCGGGGAGGGCCTCCCGGCCACGGGGGCCGGGTGGATATCGTGGTGCGATTGCAGCGTCCGTTCGTGGACGCCGCCAAGTGCACCGGCTGCGGCATGTGCGAGCATGAATGCCCGGTATCGGGCCAGCGGGCCATCCGGGTATACAGTGAAAACGAATCCCGTTCCCGCCCGGGGCGCATGCTCATTTAGGCTGGACCCGGAGCCGCTTAGGAGGAGGCCAGTCATGACCTCAAAACAGAAACAAAGGATACAGGATTACCCGCAGGGATTTCGTGAAGACCGTGGGCCTCGCCGGCCTCGCCGGCCTCGCCGTGGCCGGAGCCGGGGTGACCGGGGCCATGGCCGCCGCCGGAGCCGCCGGCCGGCGCCGCCCAGGCCGGGGCCATGCCCAGACGGAAGCTGGGAAAGACCGGGGTGGAGGTGTCCATCCTGAACCTGGGCGGCATGTTCGACACCATCAACAACCAACTGCTCCTCAAGCAGGCCCTGAAATGGGGCGTCACTTACTGGGACACGGCCGAGTCCTACGGCAACGGCCTGAGCGAGGAGGGCTACGGCCGCTTCTTCGCCCGCAACCCCGAGGCCCGCAAGGAGATCTTCCTGGTCACCAAGATCCACCGCCGAGAGGGCGGCAACCTCACCGAGCGCCTGGACAAGTGTCTGAAAAGGCTGCAGACGGACTACGTGGACCTGTTCTTCATCCACGGCCATCACGAGCATCGACGAAATGACACCGGCCTATCAAGGACTGGGCCGCGGAGATGAAGAAGGCCGGCAAGATCAAGTTCTTCGGTTTCAGCACCCACACCAACATGGCGGACTGTCTGCTGGGCGCGGCCAAACTGGACTGGATCGATGCGGTGATGTTCACTTACAACTTCCGGGTCATGAACGACCCCAAGATGAAGGAAGCCATGAACGCCTGCGACGAAAGCCGGGATCGGGCTGGTGGCCATGAAGACCCTGGCCGGCGGGCCGGGGAGCCAGAAATCGGCAGCGAGGCCAAGCTGGAGATGGCCGACCGCTTCCTGAAGCGGGGTTTCACCGACAAGCAGGCCAAACTCAAGGTCATCTGGGAGAACCCCGAAATCGCCAGCATCTGCTCCCAGATGCCCAACCTGACCATCCTCTCGGCCAACGTGGCCGCGGCCCGGGACCAGGCCAAACTGGCCCGGGAGGAGTTCGAATCCCTGCGCCAGTATGCCCTGGAGACCAAGGCCGACTACTGCGCCGGCTGCGGCAAAATCTGCCAGGAGGCCGTGGGCGGGGCCGTGCCCGTAAACGAGGTCATGCGCTGCCTCATGTACCACCGGTACTATGGCGAGCCGGAGCTGGCCAAGCTGACCTTCGCGGGGCTGCACCGAGGAGGTGCGGCAGCGGTTGGCCGAGGTGGATTACTCCCGGGCTGAGCAGGTCTGCCCGCAGGGGCTGGCCATCGCCGAGCTCATGCGCCAGGCCAGGGAAATATTGGCTTAGAACCCATACGGTTCACTCTAAGCGCAGATGACTAGGATCAGTTCTGATCTATTCTCAGGGACGGAGGCGACGAAGCATCTCTAAATTCGAGATGCTGCGCTGCGCTCAGCATGGCAAAAAATCTAGAAGTGGGCTCTCCCAGCCATTTAGGGCGGGCTGCAGCCCACATTTTTAGGTCAAAGGATAACCTGGGGTGGGCGGCGCCCACCCCGACATTTACGTCTTTTGGGCTAATTCCTTGTTAATTTCCGGGTTTATTCAATGAAAACCAGTGAAGATCAAGGCGCCAATCCCAGCTTTACCGCAACCTTATGGAGCTTCTGGTCCAGGGTCCAGGGCCTTGGAACAGGGCCGAAGAGTAAATTCAACGCTACTCCGCCTTCATCGGCAAGATTGAGCGACAGCATAACCTCTTATGCTGCGAGCTATTGACTTGCGAAAAAGTCTAAAAGCGAAGCAGGCAAGATATCTCCTAAAGTCGGAGCGGTAATCGCACGCATGGATTCATTATCGGTGAAGCTTTTCGAGGGGAAATCAATCCGGGCAGCATGAGATTTAGCTCTTAGGAAAAGCTCCCCGATGTAACACTCGTGGGCAACTTTATGTTTCAATAAACCGATGCACTTCGAAGTGATCCCAAGATTGCTGTGCCGAGCGATTCGAGAGGCCTGGGAAAGTCGCCTGCGAGATCGAACGAGACGATTTCGGCGATTCTTTCGTAGCCGGAAGATTGCCGCTGAGCCAGTTCGCCAAAGCAGATGAAGGGATCGCGGCAAACAGACCCGGCCTTCACGGAGCAGCGCCCCCAGCCCGGATAGGCTCCGATGCGCAGATCGCGCCACCCAAAACGCGATGTGTCCCGCCAGGACCATGTAGAGGAATGGCCGCTGCCATTGCGGCGCAAGATCAGGAACTTAAAGCTTATAACGAATTCTGACAAGGTTTGGTGGAACGGACACCAAGTATTTTGGAACGCATTACCTGGCTATGAAGAACCATTACCGAGGCCAGAGGCCATTCGGACCAGAGAAGTATTCGGCAAAAAGCTTAATAAAGGTAAGAAAAAAAACCGCGGCTCGGACGATGCAATTGCGCCTCTCAATATTCAGGGTTGTTCGTGGCTCTGGACGATGGATCCACCTCACTATATGCAATAATATATGTATTAATATGTATTATAGAGTGGATTTGTCAAGGGGAGGGGGGGTAGGAGTGCCAATCCCTAGTGGCAGGCAGATTAGAGATGATCGTAGGTCTGGCCCTGGTGGTTCAGGTAGGCGACGGCCCGCTTGATTCCTGCCAGGGTGAGGTCTTCCATGGGAAAGATCTTGCCGATGTGCCGGACGGTCAGGCTCTCGTGGGGCCAGTATTCCTTCCGGATGGGGTTGAGCCAGACGCTTACCGGATATGAGGCCCGCAGCTCTTCGAGCCACTCCTGGCCGGCCTTGCGGGCGCTGGTATGGATATCGATGGAGCCGCTGGCGGCCATCAGTTCGGACGGCGCCATGTTGGCGTCGCCGATAAGCACCAGCCTGGTGCTCTTGGTTTCACCCAGAAACCTTTCCCATTTCACCGGCTCCCGCCGCTGGGGATCCTTGTACACCGTGCCGTAGATGCAGTTATGGAAGTAATAGAACCGGATATCCCTGAAAAGATCCCGCAGCTTATTGAAGATCGTTCTTACCAGGGTGACATAGGCGTCCATGGAATAGCCGCCGTTGTCGAGTAGGACCCTCAACTTCAGGCGGTTGCGCAACTCCCGTTCGAATACCAGCTCAATGTCGCCGCCGTTTTTGGCGGTCCGGGCGATGGTGGCGTCGATGTCCAGTTCGGTTTCCGGCCCGGTCGGCCTCAGACACCGGAGACAGGAGAGGGCCTGCCGCAGGTTTTCATTGGAGAGGGTCGATCTTTCACTGTAATCGAGGTAGCGCCGGGAATCGATGACCTTCTGAGCCGAACCGTGCAGGCTCCTGCCGTAAACCCGGATGCCGCCGGCCTGCTGGCCGCTGTGGCCATAGGGGGACCGGCCCCGGGTGCCCACCCAGGTGCTGCCGCCATGGTGCTGCGCCTGTTGGGCCAGAACGGTCTCCCAGAACCTGGCCAGCAGCTCTTCATTGCCGAAGGCGCGGATCTCTTCCGGGGAGATGTGGCCGGCGTCGATCTGCTCCTGAAGCCATTCCCGGAAAGGTTTTCCCGACAGCAGCCTCCTCCCAGTCCCTCACCTTGCGCCAGAGGCCGGATTTGAGGAAGTAGGCGGAGAACACCTGCTCGAAAATATCGTAGTGCTCGACCCGCTTCACAAAGATGAGCCGGGCCAGCAGGAAAAGCTGGTCAAGATTCGAGGCGATGCCGCGCTTCAGCGCCCGGTAGAACTCCAGGATATACTGGACGCTCACCGGGACCCCGGCCTCCCGCAATTCATAAACGAAGCCAACCATGCCGTCACTTGGGCCGCAGGCCTTGATCCTCTGGCTAAAACCGCCCCGGCTTGACAATCCCTTTGAATTTCAACAGGTCTTCGGTGCGTTTGAGCAGGGTGCCGATGTGGGCCAGGTTCCGGTCCGCGCCGGGGGCTGCCACCCCGGCGGCCTGCAGGGAGCCCAGCCAATCCAGCAGTTCCGCGGTGGCCGGCGGCTTCTCGAAACCCTGCTCCCGCAACCGGTAAAAGTTGGTCAGAGAGGCCTCCAGGAATGGCTCCGGCAGGTTGGGGTGATGGAGATTGACGATATTGATCATTTCCTCGCGGCCCGGAAACGGAATGTAGTGACAGAAACAACGGCGCAGAAAGGGGTCCGACAGCTCCCGCTTGGCGTTGCTGGTGATCACGATGATGGGCCGCTGCACGCGCGGTCACCTTGTGATTGATCTCCCGGATCACAAAAGACCCGTCCTCCAGGACGTCCAGGAGGTTGTCCTGGGTGTCCGAATCGGTCTTGTCAATTTCGTCCAGCAGGAGGATGCGCCGGTCTTCGGCCAGGAAGGCCCGGCCGATGGGCCCAAAACGGAGATAATCCCAAATGTTGTTGACGTCCCGTCCGGTATCGCCGCTGCCGAACCGGGAATCGTTCAGGCGCAGCACCGTGTCATAGACGTAGCAGAGCTCTTCGCCCTTGAAGGTGGACTTGCAGCGGGCCTCTTCCATGTTCAGACCGAGGGCCCGGGCGATTTCAAAGGCCAGTTGGGTCTTGCCGGTGCCGGCCTCGCCGGTGAGCAGCAGCGGCTTTTCCATGGTGATGGCGATATTGACGATTTCCCGCAGCTCGGGCGAGAGATAATAGCGGTCGGTTCCGGCAAACTGCATCCTTTCAACTCCATTCCCAATCAAGTTATTCATGACGGGCCCAGATCCAGGGGCGGCCCTGCCCCCACATGCGGAATTTTATCAAATCTGCCTGCCGGCGGCAACCAGTCGCCTGAGGCCGGAAAATTTAGGTTAGATCGTCCAGGCAACTCCGGTTAACCGATTTGAGGTTTATCATCCCCTAGTCCTTCCTTTGCGGAAGCACCCATTTCCCTACCTTAGTGTACTCTAAGGCAACCGTCTTGAGTTCTTGGCGACGGCTTAAGAACTGCCCCTTCATTTCCCGGAGCCAGTCGGCATGCCGCTTGGCCTCCTCATGGCCAAGGAAGAGGGCATGTTTGCCCGGCTGCGTCTCCATTTGCAGCCGGCCTTCCTTCCAAGCATAAGCGCCGGAACTGCTGCACAACATGCAGCGCACCTGGTCGTCGGGGAGAAACCGAAAGGTGTCTCCTCCGCAAACCGGACAGACGGGCGCCAGGGGAGGCACCCTTTCCTGGCCATGGTGTAGCGCCGCCGCCAGCCGCCTGGCCGTCTCTTTTCCTTCCTGCCGCAAAAATATCTCCCCCGGAAGGGCGCCATATACCACGGCAGAGCCTCTCAGATCTCTCCATCGCCAATTTAATGAAACTCTCCACATTCAATTTGGTGTAGCCTTCCATTCCGTCAATGCCGGCGATGGCCACGCCGACCGCGGGTTTTCCCCAAAGCCGGTCGATCCGCGCATAAAAACTGAGGCCCCGGTCCAAAAACCGCTTCAGACTCGCATTAGCCCCCAGCAGATACGTGGGGGCCGCTACCACATAAGCGTCAGATTGGCTCAAAGTCTCCAGCACCAGGGCAAAATCATCGTCCTGGGGGCATTTCTCCTCCCCGAACAGGCACTGGTAGCAGGCCTTGCAGGGGCGGATATCCATGTCCGGGAGCCTGATGAGTTGCAGCTCCCAATTTCCGGGGAGTTGCAGGTAGAGTTCCTTGATAAAGAGCTCCGAATTGCCAAACTTTCTGGGGGATGCCACTAGGCCGAGTAAGGTTTTCGCCATTTGACTAGCTCCTCTTGGCTCTTGAGCACCTAACAGACCCGGTAAATTTGCATAATTTGCCGAGTGGTAAACAAATGGTAAACATTGGCCTGGAAATAAAAAAGGCCGGCAACCCCGAGATTGCCAACCTCTGGTAATCCTTCCTTATTCATGGGATGAGGTCCATTAAACTGATTGCATAATTATCTGTAATTTAAGGTATTGTCTTAATCGTTAAAAATGAAAGACCCCCAAAAAGACCCCCAAAATATTAAGTACCCGAGACAAAATAATTTTTCTCTATTGGAACATCCTGTCCTGCTGCCACTATATTATCATCCTGAACTCTCGTTGGCTCTGAAGGAATGAAGATTCCCGTCAGATTAGAAATCCAATGCGTATGATTCATCTTCCGCATCACAGGTCCGTCATTCTTCCCGTGTGTCAACGCCAGACTCACGGAATCTTTTGAACACCGCCTCAGCTATTTCGATTGGCGCCTGGTTGTAAGGCCTGTCGAGGTGCTGCCAGGCCCCGTATTATTTCCCCCTGACGCTGGCACGTCACCTCGCCATAGCTCAGAAAGGTCGTCAAAACTTTCTCATGTCCCAAGGTTCTGGCTCCACGCCTTGAACTGTTCCGGTGTCTTGCAGACCTTCTCGCCGAGTTGGACCAGGGTATTTCTGAAACTATGGGGATTGAAATATGGGAGGCCGGCACTGACAAAGGCCTCGCGAAAGATCGTCCGAATGGGCGAGGCATTGCTCCAGTGCTGCCGTGCCAACCCTGCCGCGGTAAACTGGCGATCCGGGCCCAGCGCAACACGCGTCGCCGGGAACAGCGGCTCATCGTTGCCCCACAGCTTTTCATTACGGAGATAGGACACCCACTCCGTCACAATCTCTCGAACTTCCTCGCCCACCGGGAAGAAGAAGGTGCTGAAGGTCTTGCTGAATTTCGTCTTTACCTCCCGGGCATCCTGGTTGACGCAGCCGGCAATCAGATCCACATGCTTCAGCTTCAGCGAAGCAATGGCGCTGTCCCTCGCCCCGGTCAGCAGCGTGAATGCCACCAGAGCGCGATTCCGGCGCTCAATTTCATTGCCTACCGGCATTTTACTGATGACATGCTTGATCTGTTCCAGGGTCGGAAACTTTTGTTGCCTTTTGGCAGTGGCGATCCGGGTGTCCTTGTCAGACAGATTGAAATACTCAGCATCGGCATATTGGACCCGGGACTTGTAGCCCGGCTGCCACGCCAGCCACTGGAAAAATCGTTTGAGCTGCGTGAGTGTCGCATGCAAGGTCGCCTTGCTCAGTTTCTCCCCGGACTGCTGCCCCTTTTGCTCGGCGAGGTGCTTTTTGAAGGCAACAGCTTGCTGTAAGTGAAATGCCTTGAAATCACGATATCTGGTATAAGCCTCGAAGCGACTCAAAGCCTTCGCCACCGCGTCGACCATCGGCTCACCGTGACGTTTGGCTTCCTTTAGATAAGCGAAGTACTTGCGCTTGATCCGTTCATTGACTGGATGGTGCTTTTTCATGGTTCGCGTTCCCATATCTGAAGTCACTGTTCAGGGTGGGGTTAGCACTCTCATATAGTTGTCGCAATTCTTCCGGAAAGCTGATGTCCATTCTGCCGCGGACCTGCCCGATTTTGGCCAGGCTGACGTGCCGGTTCATAAAGGCATCACAGTCCGGGCAAATGCCAGCGAGGTTGCCGAACTTCTCGGTAATTGGAAGATATTCCGCCATGTCGCCGGCAGGCGGTTTCGGGGCGCGGCAGCGGACGCAATAGAGCTCTCCGGGCTTACAAGTCTGCTTGTTTTTTACGCGGCGGGCCTGTAGAAATGCCACCAGGACATGACCAAGAATCAGCATAGGGCGTTTATCATCGATGGTGGCGAGCCCGTCCTTGACCCAGCGGCGTACAGTATTCTTATGAATGCCAAACAACTTGGCGATCTCTTCCACCGTATAGCTGCGGTGGATTTTTACGAGCCGGTGGTTGGGGTGACGTTTTCCCATCGCTTACCTCACCGCCGTAATCACCGCCACCATTACTTCGCATCCTTGCGAGCCGCTTCCAGCTTCGCCACCAGGGTGCGGATTTCTTCGTCTGTCTTCCCGGCAATGCGCGCGGAATTGATCGCATCGACTTCATCGGAGGGCCACCCCACCGCCCGAGCGCCAAGACTCACCGGCTTTGTCCACAGTCCCTCCGCAATGCGCTGATAGATGGTGGAGCGAGAAAGTCCTGATTCGAATTTAACAGCCGGAATCCTTAGTATGGTACGCTTCATCTTTAAACCTCCTAGAGCTGTAGTGGATTGTTGAATGAAGCGTCATATGGCGATTTGGGCGATGCAATGCCTATGCAACGCCCGGCACCAGCACAGCATTATTCGCAAAATCAAATTGTTAGATATTTCTCTGATGGATAATTAAGGATGGAACGATGGTGAGGGGATGACGATAGAGAGCAGGAAAATAAAGGGATAGCAGGCGGGCGGATTGGGCGAAAAAATTCCGCCCAACTTTTTTTACTTCTTCATGTTTTTACGGATGGTCTCGGGATCGCGGTTCTGGGCAATGTCCATTTTTGCAATCTGCTGCGCATACCAGCTATCGGTTTTGCCGGGTTTACTGCGTTTCAGTTCACGATATTCTTTCTGCCAGCTTGCGTGCAGTGCCTGGGTCTCCAGCTTGCGGGCCTCGCGCTTGGCCTGGCTTGGCGTGTAGCGGTTGTCGGCCGTGGTCGCGGCATCCACCATCCGGCGGATCATGGCGCCGTCAAGCGAGTATTGCCCGTCGCAAAATGCAATCAACTCAGCCAACGGCACCTTGTTGCCGCCAACGACCAGGGTCAATCCGCCATCGGCTTGCAGGCAGAGCATCTGGCTGCGCTTGTTACCGGTGGCGATACCAATTTCCCACAGATCGGCGTTGGCCGTTTGCCTGTCGCTACGGCGCAATCCCAGGCTGGCCGCGATAAATCCGCACACCAACTCAGCGTTGCACTGCCATTGGATCAGCCGACCGGCAGAAACCGGCACCCTGTTGATGTCGCTGCGCTTGTCGCAAACGATGAACGACACCGCACTGCGTGCTGCGGCGGGCACGGTATGCACCGGCATCACACACTGTTGCTCGCACCCAGGGCAGATGGCGCTGGCAGCTGGGCGTGCCTTGGTAACCAGCCTTTGTGATTTCATAGCCTTAACTGCTTCGGACGGCCATTGGCGCAACTCGTCGTCATTGACCAGGACAGCAGCGCCGTGGTTGGCGCCTACGCGGTCCAATAGCTCAATCAGTGCATCCACCGGCTTCATGCTTCAGCCCCGGCGTTTTCGGGCCGGCTCCTTGGGTTCGATCCCAGAGGCTTCCAGCATGGCGCGCAGCCTGAGGCCGATCTCGTCGTACCTGAGCGAGCAGGAGTTGGGATAGGTAATGCGGATGGTCACCGTTTTCGCCGGCTTGTCCGCATCCGTCACCACCGAAGCGGCCAACTCCACCTGGGTGACGTTGTACATGCTCAGGCGCAAGGATGCTCTGATCTCGTCGAGTAAATCGTAGACGGCATCGGGATTATCGGACGAATCGGCTTCCAGGGTAATCCGGTCGCCCCTAATCACCCGTGAAGAGAGGCGCAGTTTCTTTACCGTCACTCTTTCGATACCGCTGCCGGCATCGTAGATGAAATTAAAACCCTTCTGGAGGAGTGGGTTCAGGTCATACACGCGCTCGTCCTTTGGGTCGGGCGGTAGTCCGTCGAGCTTGAGTATCGCCTGGGCGAACATCCCCTGGAGCGGCTCGATGGCCTTGTAGGAGCCACGAAAGTTCAGGTCTAGCGAGCCTTCCTTTTGTGAGTAGACATAAATGACCTCGAAGGCGGGATTGTGCGGGCGACGGTCAAACTCCCCATTCACCCACTCGATGCTTTGCTGTGAATAGTCTTCAGGGTAAGCGAAGAAATAGTCCAGCTCGCCCCGGCGAAAGGGCTCCACCACGCAGTTTTTGCCCCGACCCTCGGTGTGATGAAAGTAGTTGCGGATCAAGTCGGCCAGTTGCTGAACGCTGGCCTCGTCCACCGCTGCTGATCGGTGGGAAAGATTTTTTCGTTTCCGCCAATAAGGCAGCGTATCCGCATGATAGAAGAGCGTCGCCCCCCTCCAGAGGATATTGTGATCCAAATAGGTAATCATCGCCCGTTCATAGTGGTTGGAAAGGGCCGACAGCATTTCAATAAATGACATGATGGCATCCGGCTCTTCCTGCATTTGCCAGGTCGCCTCGTCAATGATTGCCCTAAAGCCCTTTTCACAGCTCATCTCGAAGATGTCCCGAAATTCCGCATCCATCGCGTTACGCTGATTGTCTGGCAGAGCCAGCCATGCCGCAAATAACTCATCCGGCTTGCCCTCCTTCATGGCGGCGAAATCAAGATCGCCAAACAAGCCCTCGACCCTGAAAGTAGCGGGCGAGCAGGACATTCGGCATCTGGCGGAAGAAATCCCTGGTAGAGTAGTGACGGGCCATCTTTTTCCTCCCTCAATCGTGGTACCTTCAATCTGTTGGGATAATGCCGGACAGTGTTGTATTTTACTGTACTTCCAAGATAGGAAATTACACAATGAAAATAACCGCCTCTCCAAGGAACACACATGGCCATCAAAAAATCCGACCTCTACTCCTCCCTCTGGGCCTCCTGCGATGAGCTGCGCGGCGGCATGGATGCCAGCCAGTACAAGGACTACGTCCTGTTCATGCTGTTCATCAAATACATCTCCGACAAATACGGGGATTCGGACGACTTCGCCCCGCCGGTCACCATCCCACAAGGGGGCCAGCTTCAAGGACATGGTCGCCCTCAAGGGCAAGAGCGACATCGGCGACAAGATCAACACCCAGGTCATCCAGCCGCTCATCGACGCCAACTCCCGCTTAGCCCGCAGCGACTTTCCCGACTTCAACGACCCGAACAAGCTCGGCGAGGGGCAGGCGATGGTGGAGCGCCTCACCAACCTCATCGGCATCTTCGAGAAGCCCGCAGCTGGATTTCTCGAAAAACCGTGCTGAGCACGACGACATCCTTGGCGACGCCTACGAGTATCTCATGCGGCACTTCGCCACCGAGAGCGGCAAGAGCAAGGGGCAGTTCTACACCCCCTCCGAGGTCAGCCGCGTCATCGCCAAGGTCATCGGCATCTCGCCGGCGAACACCGTGGCCGCCACCACGGCCTACGACCCCACCTGCGGCTCCGGCTCGCTACTGCTGAAAGTCGCCGCCCAAGCGGGCAAGCACATCACGCTCGAAGGGCAGGAAAAGGACGTGACCACTGCCGGTCTCGCCCGCATGAATATGATCCTGCACGACTTCCCGACGGCGAATATCCTCTCGGGCAACACCCTCGCCGCTCCCAAATTCAAGGACGGCGAGCGGCTCCGCACCTACGACTACGTCGTCGCCAATCCGCCCTTCTCCGACAAGACCTGGAGCACCGGCCTCATCCCGGCGCAGCGACCCCTTCCAGCGCTTCGCCTGGGGCGAGCCGCCCGCGAAGCAGGGGGATTACGCCTACCTGCTCCACATCATCCGCTCGATGAAGAGCACGGGCAAAGGGGCCTGCATCCTGCCCCACGGCGTACTCTTCCGCGGCAATGCCGAGGCCGACTATCCGCCGGAAGCTCGTCCGCTCCGGCTACCTCAAGGGGATCATCGGCCTGCCCGCCAACCTCTTTTACGGCACCGGTATCCCCGCCTGCATCCTGGTGCTCGACAAGGAAAATGCCACCGCCCGCAAGGGCATCTTCATGATCGACGCCTCCAAGGGCTTCATCAAGGACGGCAACAAGAACCGGCTGCGCGAGCAGGACATCCACCAGATCGTGGACACCTTCGCCAGGCAGGCCGACGATCGCGTTACTCGCGTCTGGTGCCCGTCGAAGAAATCGCCGACCCGAAGAACGACTTCAACCTCAACCTGCCGCGCTACATCGACAGCTCCGAGCCGGAGGACATGCAGGACATCGATGGCCACCTGCGCGGCGGCATCCCGGAGCGCGACATTGATGAGCTCGGCGCTACTGGCAGGTCATCCCCAGCGTCCGCGCCGCCCTGTTTAAAGAGGCCGACCGCCCCGGCTACGCCAGTTGCAGCTTCCCATCGCCGAGGTGAAGCCCGCCATCTTCGGCCACGCCGAGTTCACCGCGTTCAACGAGTCCGTGACCACGCTCTTCGCCCAGTGGAAAAAGGCCACACCCCGCGACTGAAAGGCTTTGCCAAGGACGGCCATCCGAAGCCCCTCATCGAAACCATCAGCGAGGACTTGCTTGCCACCTTTCGGCAGGCGCCGCTGCTCGATGCCTACGACGTGTATCAGCACCTCATGGACTACTGGGCCGAGACCATGCAGGACGACTGCTACCTCATCGCCGCCGATGGCTGGAAGGCGGGCGCACAGCCCGCGAGATTCGCCAGGTAAAAAACAAGGACGGC
>CAWEFJ010000032.1:0-26987 GCA_963808395.1 uncultured delta proteobacterium
TTGGGCTCGGCCCCTCACCCCAGGGCGGCGATGGCTTCACCCCGGAGGCTGGCCCGCATGGCTTCGCTCTCCTGGGCCAGCCGCTCCAGGTCGGGGCCTTGGGTCTGATAGAGATTGAAGCTGGCGGCCCTGGAGTCCCAGGGCGATGGGTTCGATCATCTCCTCCGGCAGCACCAGGGCCCGGGATTTTCCCCGGCGCTCCGGGGAGGCCACTTCCAGCACGCCTTCCTTGCCCCAGAGGCGAAAGATGGCGGTCAGCAGCCCGATGGGCCAGGCGCTGTCCGACACTACCGCCACTTCCGCGGCGCTCAGGGCATAGCGGTTGCCATTGAAGGAGATGGTCAGGCCGCCGCCGCCCCGCACCGCCTGGAAGGCTGGCACGTCGGTGAGGCTGTCGCCCACGTAGATGGTGTCCGCCAGTTTCAAGCCGGTTCCGGCCAGGCTGGCGGCCACGAACCCGGCCTTTTCCGCCCCGCCCACCGGCGAGATCTCCCGATAGAGGGCGCCGATCTCCATCCGGGGCAGGCGTTCCCGGAAGATTTGCTCCAGGCGGCCGATGGCCTCCTGCGCCGGGGCGGGCAGCTCCGGGAGCGAGGCGGCTCCCGGAGGCAACTCGATGGCCGGGGTCCCCAGGATCTCCTCTTCCAGACCGCGCAACTCCGCGGTTTCCCCGGACCCCAGCGTATAGCGATCCAGGTCCAGTGCGGTGCCCCAGATGTGCTCCGGGTCAAACCCCAGCCTGACTCCCACCGCCTCGGCAAACTGGCGGTAGCTGGTGCTGATCTCGAAGATGGGAAAGCCGAATCCGTGCAGGAAGCGGTAAGCCTCCTCCGCGCCGGGCATCAGCCGCAGGTTCCCGGCGGAGAACTCCCGGAGCGCGGAGTTAGCTGAGGCCGCGAGCCTTGAGAAACGGGCCGATGAGCTTCAGGAGGTCCCCGGCCTGGTACTCCGGGGGTTTGGCGATCTCCGCCAGGTAATCGCCATAACGGCGCAACTGGGTAAAAAACCGGTCACCCCAGGGCGGGAGAAACTCCCGGCAGAGTTCGAAGGCAATGTCATTGAGGGCCAGTGGTCCTTCGCAGCCCGTGACCAACTGAATCTGCAGCATAAATATTTCCTTAAAATTAGTAGTCAGTAGCCAGTAGCCAGTAGACCAGTAAATGCTAATTCTAAAAATTATCTCACGAATATTTTACATAAAGCCTGGAAATTATAAGAAATAACTGGCTACTGGCTACTGACTACTGACTTTTACCTCAATCGGGCGACGATCCTTTCCATAACCTCGCGGTCCGGGTAGCTCTGCCGTCCGGCGCCGCCCAACTTGTAGGCCGCGGCCGCCTCCGCCAGGCGCGCTGCCTGGGGCAGCGACAGGCCGGTAAGCAGGCCGGCCAGGTAGCCGGCGGCGAAGACGTCCCCGGCCCCCACGGCGTCCACCGGGCGCCCCTCGAAATTGCGCCGGGATATCCAGATAGCGCACCGGGGTGAGGAGCCTGGCGCCCCGGGGGCCCCGTTTGATGAGCACCACGGGCGGGGCCCAAACCGGATGCCGCTGCAGCTCACCCCCCAGGAGGGCCCACTCCGCCTCGGTCACCAGCAGGGTCTCCACCCGGTCCAGCAACTCCTCCAGGGCGGCCCGGCCCCGGCGGGCGTAAAGTTCGCCCGGGTCCAGGGTGAGGCGCGGACCGTCCTCCAGGCTCACGGCCACCCGCCGCTGCAGCTTCAAGGGAGCGTCGCCCCCAAAAGAGGTGAAGTGGAGAAATCTGGCCTCCAGCAAGGCCTCCCGGGGCAGATCTTTCTCCTCCAGCAGGTCATTGGTGTTGGGGGCCACCAGGATGGTGCGCTCGCCCTCCGGGTCCACCAGGATGTAGGCGCGGCCGCTGTCGCCCTGCTGCACCACGTGCTCGAGATTGACGCCCTCAAGACTGTCTCTCAGAAAAGAGCCGTCCGCATCGGCTCCCAGGCGCCCCGCCAGGGCCACCGGAATTCCCAGGCGGGCCAGGGCATAGGCGGTGTTGGCCGCCGGTCCGCCGCCGCCGCGGCCGGCCGGCCGGGCAAATCGGGCCAGCAGCTCCCGGAGCCGGCGCTCCTGTGCCCGGGACAGCGCTTCCTCCCCACCCCGGGCCAGTCCGGTGCCCCAACGTTTAAGCAGGCCGGCCAGGTCGTCAACCCGGAAGGTCAGATCGAGATTGATGGCCCCCAGACAAAATACCTCCGGCCGCATGCCTGGGAACCTATCAGGATTTCCCCTGCCGGTCAAGGCAGGCGGCCGGTGAGGGCTGGCGGGGTGAGCCGGGCGCCGGGCCGCCAGGTCCAGGATGAAGAATTTTCCTGCCCCCGCCGAAAGAACCCGGGAAGGCCTGGAATTTTCCAGAAGAATTACTACAATGAATAAAGTGACCTTGCCGAGGGAGAGCGATGTACCGCCTTATCAAGATCAGGATCATCCGCGACTTTGAGCAGATGGAGGAGCACCGGCGTTGCCAACCGGATGCCTGGTTCGGGTCCGCCCGGCCGCACCTCCACTTTCGCCCCGCGGCGGATTTCTATGAAACCGCCCAGGGCCTGGTGCTGCGCCTGGAGGTGGCCGGAATTCAGCCCGAAAGCCTCTGCGTCTCTTTGGCCGGCCAGGAATTGGTGGTGGACGGCGGGCGCCAACCGCCGCCGCCGGAGGGCATCCGGCGCTTTATCCACCTGGAGATGGGCTTCGGCGCCTTCGAGCGCTGCTTCCTGCTGCCCATCCCCGTTGACCTTCAGGGCGTCCGGGCCCGCTATCAAGATGGCATCCTGGAGGTCCACCTCCCCCGGAAGGCCCCACAGATTCGCCAGATACCGGTGAAGCAGGCAGACCCGGATTAATTAATACGGAGGCCCCATGGCCCGCGAAGAACAAGAAATCCAAGCCCCGCTGCTGGGCGACCAGGAAATCCGCCCCAGCCCCCGGGTGCTGTCCATCCTCCCCATGCCCGATATGGTGCTTTTTCCCCGGATGATCCTGCCCCTGATCCTGTGGGACGAGCCGGCCCAAAAGCTGGTGCAGGATGCCCTCTTGCAGGACAAGATTATCGGGATTCTGGCCGGGCTGGGAGAGAAGGCCGAGGGCTTCGGCCCGGAAAACCTCTCCCGGGTGGGCACCGCCGCGGCGATCTTGAAGATGCGGAAATCCGAGGACGACTCCCTGCGGCTGCTGGTCCAGGGGCTGTACCGCTTCCGGGTAGAGGAATGGCTGGGCTTTGAACCTTACTTAACCGCCCGGATAATCCCCATCTCGGAGGAATACGAACCCGACCTGGAGGTGGAGGCCCTGGTCTCCAACGTCAAGGGCCTCTTTTTGAAGATGATGGAGCTCTCTCCCTACCTGCCGGCGGAATTGGGCACCCTGGTCCGGGAGTTGGGCGACCCCCGGTTTCTGGCGGACATCACCGCCGGCAGCCTCAACATCTCCAAGGCCGAAAAGCAGGAACTGCTGGAGACTCTTGACGTCAAGGAGCGCCTGCGCCGGGTGCTGGGTCTGATCAACCGGGAAATGGAGATCCTGGAACTGGGGAAAAAGATCCAGTCCCAGGTGAAGGTGGAGATGGACAAGGCTCAAAAGGACTATTATCTCCGGGAGCATATTAAGGCCCTGCAAAAGGAGTTGGGGGAAGGGGAAGAAAAGGGCCGGGAGATCGAAGAGCTCCAGTTTCGCCTGGAAGAGGCGGGGCTCCCGCCCCACGCCATGAAGGAGGCGGAGCGGGAACTGACCCGGCTGAAGCGCACCCCGCCCACCTCCCCCGACCACCAGGTGATCCGCAATTATCTGGAGTGGATGATCGAACTGCCCTGGAGCAAGTCCACCGAAGACAACCTGGACCTGGCCCAGGCCCGGCAGATCCTGGATGAAGACCACTATGACCTGGAGAAGGTGAAGAAGCGCATCCTGGAATATCTGGCGGTGCGCAAGCTGAAGCCGGACATGAAGGGTCCCATCCTCTGTTTCGTGGGGCCGCCGGGGACCGGCAAGACCTCCCTGGGGCGCTCCATTGCCCGGGCCCTGGGGCGCAAGTTCATGCGCCTCTCCCTGGGCGGGGTGCGGGACGAAGCCGAGATCCGGGGGCACCGCCGCACCTACGTGGGGGCCCTGCCCGGCCGCATCATCCAGAGCATGCGCCGGGCCGGCTCCAACAACCCGGTCTTCATTCTGGATGAAGTGGACAAGATCGGCGCCGATTTCCGCGGCGACCCCTCCTCGGCCCTCCTGGAGGTGCTGGACCCGGAGCAGAACAACTCCTTCTCCGACCATTACCTGGACGTGGGTTTTGATCTCTCCAAGGTGATGTTCATCACCACCGCCAACCTGCTGGACCCCATTCCGCCGCGCCCTGCGGGACCGCATGGAGGTCCTGGAATTGGTGGGCTACACCGAGGAGGAGAAGTTGGGGATCGCCTTCTCCCACCTCATTCCCCGGCAGTTGGAGGCCCATGGCCTGACCGCGGCGCAACTGGAGATCAGCCCCATGGCCATCCGGGTGCTCATCGCCTCCTACACCCGGGAGGCGGGGCTGCGCAATCTGGAGCGGGAGATCGCCGCCCTGTGCCGGGGAGCGGCCCGGGAGATCGCCGAGGGGGGCCGCAACCAGGTGGCCATCGGTGAAGCGGAGGTCCCCGCCTATCTGGGGCCGCCCAAGTTCTTCCGGGAAGCGGCCCTGGACCACCCGGAGCCCGGAGTGGCCACCGGCCTGGCCTGGACCCCCACCGGCGGCGATATCCTGTTCATCGAGGTCTTGCGGATGCCGGGCAACGGCAACCTCAAACTCACCGGGCAGTTGGGGGAGGTCATGAAGGAGTCGGCCACCGCGGCGCTCTCTTATATCCGGGCCCGGGCCCCCTTCCTGGGCATCGAGGAGGACTTCTTCGAGAAATCCGACCTCCACATCCATGTGCCCGCCGGGGCCATCCCCAAGGATGGGCCCTCCGCCGGATTGGCCATGCTGTGCGCCCTGGTCTCGCTGCTCTCGGGCCGGCCCCTGAAGAAGTACCTGGCCATGACCGGGGAGATCACCCTGCGGGGCCACGTCCTGCCGGTGGGCGGCATCAAGAACAAGGTGCTGGCGGCCCATCGGGCGGGCATCCGGGAAATCATCCTGCCGGCCCAGAACCAGGTGGACCTGGAGGAGATCCCCCCCTCGGTGCGCCAGGAACTCAGCTTCCACCCGGTGGAGCGCCTGGACCAGGCCCTGGAGATTGCCTTTCCGCCGCGGCCATTAAGGGGCAGAAAACGGAAAACCAAATAAGACAATTGCGAAAAAACGAAAAAACGAAAATCGAGGTAAGGCAATCCTTGAATTTACCAGCTTTTGCACTCACCCCTCTTGGGGGGAGAGGGCAGGGTGAGGGGGAGGGACGCCGGCGATTTTTTTGCCACCCTCACCAGGCCGGAGCGCCGGCCGATAATTTCTTGATTCCGGAGGCAGCTCTCATGGCCGTTTTTACCTGTGAAAAATGCGGCAGCAAAGTGGAAACCCGCTGCAAACCCCAGAAGTGCAGCGCTTGCGGGGAGACCGGCGCCATGTGCAAGGTGGAGGCCGCCGCCCCTCCCAAGAAAGGGAAGAAATAAAGGGCTGGCGGCACTCGCGGCCTGGGCCGGTCCCAGTCCAGGGTATTAAAGTCCCCCTTTGGAAAAGGGGGATTTAGGGGGATTTCAGGAGGTTTGTTAAATCCCCCCTGCCCCCCTTTTTCAAAGGGGGGTTAAAAGACCCTTGTTTGAGGTTTCACTAAAACGCGGCCATAACTTGCTAACCGAAAACCGCCTTATGATTTACGGCATCGGGGTTGATCTGGTCAAGCTGGCGCGCCTTGCCGCGGCCATCCGCCGCTATGGCGAGCGCTTCCTGAACCGCGTCTTCACTCCCCAGGAAATCGCCTATTGCCGGGGCAGGCGTGGGAGCGACTCCGCCTTTGCCCTGCGCTTTGCCGCCAAGGAGGCCTTCTCCAAGGCCCTGGGGGTGGGTCTGCGGCAAGGGGGCATCCGCTGGCGGGAGGTGGAGGTGGTCCCCGACCCCCGGGGCAAACCGGAGCTTCAGGTCAGCGGCCGGGCCGCCCAGCTCTGCCGGGAGGCCGGCGTTACCGGGATGCACCTCTCCCTCAGCGACGAAGACGGCCAGGGCCTGGCAGTGGTGATTTTGGAGAGGTGAAGCAGGTTCAAAGTTCAAAGTTCAAGGTGAAAGCGAAGTAGTCACTGAGGGAGCAAGCGACCGAAGTCTATAAATACTAAGGAAATACGAGATCCTTCGCTTCGCTCAGGATGACATTGTTCATGTAGGGTGCGCACTGCGCACCATAACTATGTGTCTTTCATGATAGATAGCCGGAGACGGAAGACTAGCGGAGAACCAGGATCGCTTGACCTTGCCGAATCGAAAACCGAAAGAACCGCTCCCCAAGATGACGCTCCCGATCCTGTTATGCTTCCTGGTGGCCGCATTATTTCCCAGCGCGGCCGGGGCTGCGGAACCCTTTGCCAATCCCCAGCCGGGCCGCATCTTTAAATTCCCCGCCGACCACGGGGCCCACCCGGATTTCAAGACCGAGTGGTGGTACTGGGTGGGTCACCTGAAATCTCCGCAGGGCGAGGCCTTCGGCTACCAGATCACCTTCTTCCGGGCCGCCCTGCGCCGCCCCGATCCCCGGGCCCGCTCGGCCTGGTCCCTCAACACCGTCTATTTCGCCCACCTGGCCGTCACCGACCCGGCCCGGGGGCGCTTCCGGTTCCGGGAAAAGGTGGGCCGGGGCGCCCTGGGGCTTTCCGGCGCCACCCCGGACCGCCTCCATGTCTGGATCGACGACTGGCAGGCGCGGCAGGCAGGTGAAGGCTTTCATCTGCAGGCCGGGGACCAGGGGTTGGGGCTGGATCTGCTCCTCACTCCCCTGAAGCCCCCGGCCCTGCACGGCGAAGGGGGCTTCAGCCCCAAGGCGGCCCATGATGAGGCCGCCAGCTATTATTATTCTATTCCTCGCCTGGACAGCCAGGGACATCTGTTTTTGGACGGCCGCACCTTAGAGGTTAGCGGGGCATCCTGGATGGACCACGAATTTTTCAGCAGTTCCATGGCCCCGGGCCAGGTGGGCTGGGACTGGTTCGCCCTCCAGCTGGAGGACGGCCGCGAGGTGATGCTCTATCTCCTGCGCCAGCGGGACGGCTCGCTGGACCCGGCTTCCGCGGGCACCCTGGTGGACCCCCAGGGACGGACGCGGCACTTGCAGCTGGCCGACTTCCAGGTTAAGGCCCGCGGCGTCTGGAAGTCTCCCCACTCCGGGGCGGCATATCCGGCCGGCTGGCAGGTGCTCATCCCCGGGGCCGGCCTGGAACTCACCCTGACTCCCACCCTGGCGGACCAGGAGATCCGGGCCGGCGTCCCGGCGCAGGTGAGCTATTGGGAGGGCCAGGTGCGGGTCCAGGGCCGAGCCGGAGCGCGGCCGCTCAACGGCATGGGCTACGTGGAGCTCACCGGCTACGCCGGCGCCATGGAGGGAGGGTTTTAAAAAGCGTGGGGGAGGGAATGGGGGGGTATGGCACTGTCTTGTAGGGGCGCACCCAGGTGTGCGCCCCTTACGCCATGGTGGACAGTAGGGGCGGGTTTTAAACCTCGCTCCCTACGAAAAACCATGCGAAGCCACCCCTCACCCTATCCTTTACAAAAAAATCCCTTCGCCGGTAGGTGGGGCGGGCCTCCGTGCCCGCCAACCAGGGCAGGCAGGGACGCCTGCCCCACCGAAACCCCGCCCCTACAGCAGATAATTGAGGGAGTCAAGTATATAATTCCCTTTAAAAGGGTAGGGGAGGGGCGGGGGGGGCGACTACGCGTGCTCCACACCTGCCGGGCCGCGGCCGCGGCCGCCTCCAGGTCCTGGGGCCCGTGGGCCAGGGAAATGAACCAGGCCTCAAACGGGGAGGGCGGCAGGTAGATGCCCGCGGCCAGCATCCCCTGGAAGAACTGCCGGAATTTCTGCAAATCGGTCCTCTTGGCGTCCTCCAGATCGTGGACCGGCCCCCGGGTAAAGAACGGGGTGAGCAGGGAGCCCAGGCGGTTGACCGTGAGGTCCAGGTTCTGGCGAGCCGCGGCCCGGGCCAGTTCCCGGGCCAGCCAGGCGCCCTTTTCTTCCAACTGCTCATAGGTCCCGGGCTTTTGCAGGGCCTTCAGGGTGGCCAGCCCGGCGGCCACCGCCACCGGGTTGCCGGAGAGGGTCCCCGCCTGGTAGATGGGGCCGGCGGGGGCCATCTGGGACATGAGGTCCCGCCGGCCGCCGTAGGCCCCCACCGGCAAGCCGCCGCCGATGATCTTGCCCAGGCAGGTGAGGTCGGGGGTGACGCCATAGAGGGCCTGGGCCCCGCCCCAAGCCACCCGGAAGCCGCTGATCACCTCATCGAAGATTAAGATGATGTCTTCCTGGTGGCAAAGCTGCCGCAATCCCTCCAGAAACCCGGGTTTGGGGAGCACCACTCCCATGTTGCCGGCCACCGGCTCCACGATGACCGCGGCGATCTCCCCGGGATGGCGCCGCACCGCCTCCTTAACCGCCTGCAGATCGTTATAGGGGAGGGACAGGGTCAGGGCGGCGATCTCGTCAGGCACGCCGGGGCTGCCGGGAATTCCCTGGGTGAGCACCCCGCTGCCCGCGGCCACTAAAAAGGAGTCGGCGTGGCCGTGGTAGCAGCCGTCAAACTTGATCAGCCGGGGGCGGCCGCTGGCGCCCCGGGCCAGGCGCAGGGCGCTCATGCAGGCTTCGGTTCCGGAGCTGACCAGGCGCACCATCTCCAGGGACGGCACCGCCTCCACCAGAAGCCTGGCCAGATCCACCTCTCCCGGGGTGGAGGCGCCAAAACCGAGGCCGCGCCCCGCGGCCTCCTGCACCGCGGCCACCACCTCCGGGGCGGCATGCCCCAGGATCAGCGGCCCCCAGGAACCGATGAAGTCCAGGTAGGAATTGCCGTCCACGTCATAAACCCGGGCCCCCGCGCCCCGCACCAACAAAGGCGGCGGGGTCAAGCCCACCGCGCCCCAGCCCCGGACCGGGCTGTTTACTCCGCCGGGCATCAGAGAAAGCGCGGTTTGGAAAAGACGCTGCGATTCCACCAGGTTTGCCACAAGCTCACTCCTAAGGATCACTCACCCGGTCTCCCGGCGGCCTGAAAGCGGGCGAAGGGCGGACACCTGGGTCCGCCCCTGACAACGGCTGACTCACCCGGTCTGCCGGCGGCCCCCGGGCAGGGCGCCCGGCTCAAGGCTCCGGGTCGGCGGCCAGGCGTTCCTGCAACTCTTCCCGGAAATAGCGCATGGTGGTCTTTTTGAGTTCGCTTTCGCTGAAGAGCACCTGGTAATCGCGGAGACCGGTTTCCCGGGCCATGCGGGCCGCGATCTCCAGGCATTCCTCCCGGGTGCGGCCATGGACCATGGTGTAAAGATTATAAGGCCAGGCCGGGGCTGGCCGGCGGGCGTAACAATGGGTCACCGCCCTCTGGGCCGCCATTTGCCGGCCGATGCGCCTAAGATCCGCCTCGGGCACCGTCCAGGCCACCAGGGCATTGGCCTCATAGCCCGATTTTTGATGCCGCAGGGTGGCCCCCAAGCGCCGGATGTAGCCCTTTTCCATCAGGCCGCGGATGGCGGCCAGCACCTCCTCCTCTTCCAGACCCAGCCGGCCCGCCAGGTCCAAAAAGGGACGGGGTTCGATTTCCAAATCCCGCTGCAGGGCCAGGATCAGCCGTTTTTCCAAGGCCGATAACATGATGGAAAAGATACAATATTCAAGGAAAAAGGCAAAAGTAAAAAGGCAAAAGTAGGGGCGGGTTTTAAACCCGCCCCTACAGAGAACGAAAACCGGACTCTACCAGGTGGCCGGATCTCCCACCCGGATGCCGTGCCGCTCACAGAAGCCGGCGGGCACCTCCAGGACGAAGGCCACCGGTTCCGGGGATTGGTAACAGGCCTCCTGGTCCAGGGGGGAGACGTTGGGGGTGAGGCCCGCCACCCGGCCAGGCGCCAGCCAGATGAAGTCCAGGGCAAAGCGCATGTCCCGCATGCAAAAATCCTGCACCTCCCGGCGGGGCAGGATGAACAGCATGCCCCGGCCTTCGGGGAGCTCCGGGCGGCGCCCCAGCCCCAGATAGAGTTTTTCCGGGGTGCCGACCACTTCCGCCTTTACCCTGACATTTCCAAGGGTAACCCAGATAAAGGGGTTGCCGTACTCCGAAAGCTCTTCCCCGGCCGGAGGCGTAAGCTGGGAAGAAGAGCCCTGCCAGCACCAGGAACAGGAGGCTAAGCGGATAAAGAGATACCTGGGTTTCATGCCGATAGTTTATCTTATCAATCCCAGGCCCAAGACCCGATGACGATCAGATAAATGGCGACGATATAATTGAGCAGCCGCGGCATAACCAGGATGAGGATGCCGGCTATCAAGGCCACAATGGGTTGGAAATGGGTCAGCGAAAGTCATCATCTTTTCCTTTCTTCAAGAAATTGGGGAGAAAAGCTCTCCGGATTGCCCTGGGCTACAGGGGCCGGCAAGTCCTCTCCCGGGCCTGGGTTAAAAATAAGCAGCCCGGCCTCCTTTGTAAAGCCGGGCCGGCCAGGAAATGAGAGCTGGGCCGCGCCTGGGGGAACTTTGCCGCGGAGACGGAGTTCCCCCTTAGGCTATTCCCGGAGGTTCCCTGCGCTTCTCCAGCCTGGCGGCGCGCCCACAAAAAAATCGCCGGTCCGGGGCAGCCGGACAGGCGATCATATGGGTAATCCTTCCAGATGGGCTTAACGGGTGAGCCAGCGGTC
Organism: uncultured delta proteobacterium; assembly: GCA_963808395.1. Taxonomy (GTDB): domain Bacteria; phylum Desulfobacterota; class Desulfobaccia; order Desulfobaccales; family 0-14-0-80-60-11; genus JAPLJC01. Next base: position 10,806 of record CAWEFJ010000032.1, read on the forward strand.
GTTGCGCACCGTGAGGAAGGCGTAGGGCTGGACCCAGTTGAGGAAGAAGAAGGCAAAGTAGGAGTAGATGATACCGTAAATGAATTCCATATCCCTCTCCTGATGGATGTAGTAGTACATCCACACCAGGGTGAGCACCCCCAGCCCGGCGAAGAATTTCACCATGACGATGGGATAGATGAAAAAGGAAAGCAGCAGCATCCCCAGAAAGAGGTAGGTGAGAGGGAACTCGATCTGAGTGATGAAGAAGTCGACAATGGGCAGAAACCAGTGCTGTTTCCGGTAGTTGCTAAAGATGAACCTGAGCTGCACCCAGGTTTCCCGGAAGTTGCTGCGGTCCCAACGCAGATACATGCGGCACAGGCCCCGGTAAGTTTCCGGGACCACGGTGTGGACCAGGGCGGTGCGCTGGTAAACGGTGAAATATCCCTGGCGCAACACGAAATTGGTAAGGGCCCGATCTTCGCCGATGTTGGCGGGCAGTCCCATGAAGGTCTGCCGCCGCCATTTTCCCAGGATGGGTCTTAAGACCTGGGCCCGATAAGCGGACAAGGCCCCGGGGGTGCAGGTGACGCAGCCGTACACGGACTGGGAGGCCCGCAAGAAGTCGAAGGCCAGGACGAAGCGCACTGCCAGCATCCGGGCCATGAGGCAGCGGGCCCGGTTGAAGACCTTGACGTTGCCCGCCACCGCCCCCACCTGGGGATCCTGCAGCATGGGGGCGATTACCTGCCTCACCGTGTCGGGTTTGATGATGCTGTCGGAGTCGATGGTTACAAAGAAATCTCCCCGGCCCCGGGTGAAGCCGGCATAGAGCGCCTCTTTCTTGCCCCGGTTCTTGGGGAAGCGGATAGCCTTGATGAGCCCGGGGTGACGCTGCCGGGCCCGGTCGAGGTAAGTCCAGGTGTCGTCCTTGGAGCCGTCATCGATGCAGATGATCTCCAGGCGGTTCGCCGGGTAGTCCGAGGCCGCGGCGGCGTAAATGGCCTTTTCCACCATGGCCCCTTCATTATAAGCGGGAATGATGATGGTCACCCGGGGGAGGGGGCCGCTGGGCAGCGGGTAGGGTTTATAGCGCCACCAGAGGATGGTGCGCACCAATTGAAAGGCCAGATAGGCCAGGGTAAAGCCGGCTCCCAGGCCCATGAGGGGGGAACCGAAGCTCTTGCGGCTGAGGAGGTGCAGATAACCGTTGAAAGAGCCGACCTTGATGGCGGCCACCAAAGAGACCGACAAGATTAAGGGGATCAGGATCTTGAGGAGCAAATCCAAGGTCTGGATCCGCTGTTCTTCCTGGGACCGCCACTTTCCCTGGATCCAGGGGGCGGAGACGGTGACGCTGGGCATATTTCTATCAACCTCGTTTGAGCAATCGAATGGAAACCGCTAATCTTAATGCAAGGGACTTGCCAAAAATTTATAAAAAACCTGGTGAATAACTATTTGAATATACACATAAATTATTTTAGACAAAATTGTTCCCGGCTGGCGGCCGCCAAAATTTCTCTACTTGAGATTTGCTCCCGCAGACATGATAAATTTTTCTCAAAGTGATAATTGAGCCCGAGGGGGTTCAAAAAATTCCCGCACCGGGTGAGATAAGTGAGAGCCTGAGCCTGGGGCTCGGGGGGGGCCGGGTAAAATAATTTTTCCCGGAAAGGCGGCAGCCGTGAGCCCCAGGCGGGACCTGCGGGAGGGAAGGTTCTTAAAGCGGTGATTTTCCGGAGTTCACTTCTTCCTGATCTTGTGATAAATAATTAGCGAACCGGGGGGCTAACCCGGATTTCCACCCCATAGGAAACGATATGGCAGGCAAACAGGCGCCTCCCTCGGAGGAGGCAGGTGGGCTGAACCTGTGCGAATTGGGGCAGACTTGCGTCATCCCGGCCGGCACCCGCATCGTCAGCCAGGGGGAAACCCCGGAGTTCTTCTATATAATCCAGTCCGGCCGGTTGCAGGTCTTTCGGGAGACCGCGGACCACATCCGCACCCCCTTGACGCAATTGGGCCCCGGCGCTTATTTCGGCGAAGTGGCCCTGGTGACCGGCCAACCCCGTACCGCCTCGGTGGAATCCCTGGAAGAAACCAGCCTCGTCAAGGTCTCCAAAGAGGAGTTCGACCGCCTCCTGGACCACAACCCGCAGTTAGCGCGCCACATCATCGAGCAGTTGTCCTCCTGGCTGGTGAGCGGGGACCGCCGCCTGGAGCAAGAGGTGGTGCACCAGGTGAAGCTGCGGCAGATCTCCTGGTTCGACTATCTCCTCATGCTGGGCTTGAGCCTCTTCCTGGCCCTGGTGGTCAATATTTACAATGACAACGGGATTCCCTTGATTTACGGGTGGGGCGCAAAAAACCCGATTCCCGAAATCGGCCTGGACCAGGCCCTGGAAATGTACCAAAAAAACGAGGCCATCTTCGTGGACGCCCGGAAGAGCGCCTTTTTTGGCCAGGAACACATCAAGGGCGCCATGAACCTGCCGGTGATCCTGTTCGACCTGATGAATCCCATGTTTCAGTACATGGTGGCGCAGACGGAGGGGGGCAAGGACAAACCCTTCATCGTTTACGGCGGCTCTTTCAGCCGGCGGTTCGACGTGGACCTGGCCCGCCTGCTCAAGGGCAAGGGGACCAGGCAGGTGATGGTGCTGCGAGACTACCAGGGCTGGCCCAAGGTCTTTCCCCTGGAGGGGAAACCATCCCCGGAAATGGCCAGCGCGCCGCTGGGTCTGCCGGGTTACCTGGAATGGCTGCCGGTGGGCATCTTCCTGCTCATCTTGATTCCTCCCATCCGCCGCAGCCCCTACCTTTCGGTGGCCTGCCGGCTGCTGGTGGGGGCTATCTTTATGACCTTCGCCCTGAGCAAGATTATGCGGCCGGCGGTCTTCGCCTTGAATGTGGTGGATTTTGGGTTGATGCCCTCCTTTGGGGTGAACCTGTGGTCCCTGGCGCTGCCGTGGGCGGAGCTGGTGGTGGGAATGTTTCTCATCCTGGGTATCCGCACCAGGGCCGCGGCCACCCTGATCGCGGCCATGAACCTCATCTTCATCGTGGGTCTGGTCCATGCCATCTATCTGCATCTGCCCATCAACTGCGGCTGTGTCGGGGAAGTGGGAGAACCGGTGACCTGGTTGAAGGTTCTCAAGAATACCGGGGTGATGGTCATGACCATCCAAATTTTCCTCTACGATCGCTACCTGGTGTTGGATCGGGGAGGCTTCATCTGGCGGAATAATCAAATATGAACAGAGACTTTCTGAAGTTGGCCGCGGTCCTTTGGTCTGATCCTGGTGGGGCTGGCCCTTTGGGGTTGCGGGGAGTCGCGCTCCCGCTTCGCCGGCGCCTATCGCTCCGTGACCCCCATCGCCGAAAAAAATTACGTCGATCTGGACCTGGAAGAGAACGGCAAGGGGACCTGGACCCTGGCCGCAAAGACCACGGAGTTCACCTGGGTGGTGAACGACCGCAAGGTCTGGATTTATCTCAAAACCGGCGCCATCATCATCTTAACCCCCAGCGAAGGTGGCAAAGAATTGTCGGCGGACATGACCGGCGAATGGCACCTGGGTTGTCCCCCCAATTCCTGTGTGGTCTTTAAGCGGGTCTCGGAAGGAGGATAAGATTATAACCGGAGAGCAGATTTTCTGCCGGGCCGCGGGCCGCAGCCCGTATAACCGGGCCCGGCTGCGGTTGTGGTGCTTTTGCCTGGCTTGTCTGATTTGTTGCCTGCCGTCCACGGGCTGGGGCCAGTCCGGGGTAGAAGTGCGGAATTTGGGCTTGAGCAAGGTCGGAGAAACCACCTTGTTGACCATCGTTTTGAACCGGCCCGCCGAGCCCCGGGTCTCTGCCGCCCAAACCCCGGGCAAACCCCAACTGGTGGTGGAATTTCCCCAGGCCAGGATGGGACGCCTCCCGGCCCGCCTGGAGGGTGACGATCTCATCGTAGAGCAGGTGCAAACCCAGGCCACCGGGGCGGAGTCCGCATCATCCTGGATTTGTATCCGGACCAGGCTTATAGTTATTGGCGCCGGAGCCAACCCGGCGCCGGGGGCCAGACCCTCTTCCTCTTGGGCCTGAAGCCCGAGACCGCGGCTACCGGCCTGGCGCCGTTCCCGCCGCCGGCCCCCAGCCAACCGGAAAGCCCGCCGGTAACCACCCGGGAACCGGAATTTGAACCCCCGCCCCCGCCCGCCGCAAAGGGTTACCAGCAGGCGCCGTCTGCCGGAAACGCGGTTCCCGGCAGTCTTGAGGAGCTGAAGAGCCTCCTGCCCAAGGCCGGGGGGGTGCTGCAATACCTGCAATCCGACGGTTGGAGCGTCTCCGACTCCCATACCTATGATCGCCCGGGCCAGCGCTTCAGCCGGGACTTTGTCCTGGCTAACCCGAAGTACCCGGAGCTGGCGGTGAAGATCCTCTACCTGCCCGCCGATGCGCCGGGCACCCCCAATATCGGCATCATCGAATTAGACACCGATAATCTGCAGGATGAGACCGCTTCCAAGTACCAGGATCTGCGCCATTGGGATTTCGCCAGGATTAAGAAGCACTACGAAGATATCGGCGATTTCTTCGAAGATGCCTTGAAACCCCTGAGGGTGAAGCTGCGGGAAGAGACCAAGGCCCTGGTCCTTAAGGATGCGGCGGTGTTTCAGAACTTCCTGAAGGCTGCCTCCTTCGGGAACCCCCAGGTGGCCGATCAGGTCATGGCCCACGTGCGGGAGAAAGTGAACCCGAGGTTCGAAGGGGTGCAATATACCATTTCCGAAAACCCCCTGATCATTCTCAATCAGGTGGATTTTCTTTATGTGAAGGTCTTCTATCTGAATTCCCAATAGGGAGGTGGACTGTGGCTAAGGAGATCACCATATTCGGCAAACTGGCCTGACCCTTTACCACCAAGGCCCGGGAGGCCAAAAGCGGAGAGGGTTTTATCGTCGACTTTCGGGATGTTATCCAGGATGACCAGGCCATGGCGGAGATGTTGCGCCTCACCCAGGGAGACCGCCATGTGCCGGTGCTGGTGGAGGGCGGCCAGGTGAGCATCGGTTTCGGCGGCTCCTGAAAGGCTTGAGCACCCCGCGGTCGCGGGGTATTTACTCATCCCCAGCTCTTTACCCCTACTCGTTCCCCAGCTCAGCTTGGGAACGAGTAATTTTTTTGTCCGGGCTTTGCCTGGACACCCCCGGTTTATCGCGGCAGCAGCCGCCGGCAGGGATAGGCCACCCGGATATCCCGATCCAGATAGGGTTCGGGGGCATGGAGCAGGCCCAAAAAAAGGCAGGCCGTCTCTCCGGGGGACAGGGTGGCATTGATGCGGGAGGCGATGAAGCGGTCCCGCGCCTCAAGCAGGGTGGCGCCGGCGGCGGGCCGTCTTTGGGCCCCGGGGCGCCTGGGGGCCGCGGCCACGGCCTCTCTGGCCAGGCCATATTCTTGCAGCAGCAGCTCCGGAGATTCCGTGCCCATCAAGGCGGCCCCCCGCGCCATCAGCTCCAGCAGCAGGCGATAATTATGGCTGCCGCGGCCGGCCAGGTCCCGGACGATCTCCTCTTCCCGGCCGCATACCGGCAGGCCGTCCTGGTAGAGCCGGACCCGGGAGAAGTCCAACCCCAGGCCCAGGATAATGCCGCCGATCTCCTCCCACAGCTTCTCCAGGGCCGCTTCCTTGCGTCTGGCCATCAAGGCCCCGTATTTATTTAAGAAGGTTTTCCTCACCACCTCCCCCAGGGAACCCAGGTCCGCCAGGGTGTGGAGGATGGGGATAAACATCAGGAGGCGCTGGTCCCCGGGGGAATCGTTGGGGGCGCTCCCCTGGCGCCGGCCTGCTGGTAGGTATTGCGGGGTGGTCCGCAGCGACCAGGGGTCTGTTGCATTTTGGTAGCCAAAAGGCTTTAATCTGCGCTCCCGCCAAATCATCGGCCTGCGGTTCTCGCTTATCGGCCTGCTCACTCTCCCTAAAAGGGAATTGTCGGCGAGGCGAAGTGTGATTTTTTCTTTTCCAAGCCTTTGGCTCAGGGTAAATCCCATCAATGCTAAGCTGCCCCGGTACCGCTGAGTTCCCGAGGTCCTCGGCGCTGCCGGGGGCGGCGGCCCTTATTTGGGGTTTGATTTTTTCGATGGCGCCTTGCCGGTCTGCCGGGGCGCTCCTCATGGTCCCAAAATTGCGGTTTGGCCGCCCCATCAAGTAGCTGAGCTGCAAAAGCACCTCTAAGCGCTGGTCGGTTCCCAAATTCGAACCATTTTTTGCGGGACTGACTACCTGGGCAGTGCTGCCATCGATGCCGGTGCCGCCCTGTATGGCATAATCCCGGCCATACCAGGTTCTTTCATAGGACAAAGAGACCATATTTTCTTTGTAGAGATAGTAACCTAAGCCGGTGATCAACTTGGTGTACTTGGCGTCATCGGAAATCACGTGATTCTGGTCGGCATTGAACCAATCCACGCGGGTGAAGACATGCAAAGGATACTGGTGATCCCCCTGCCAGGACCAGAGGGCAATAGGCAGCTTCACATCGCCGAACACCGAATAACCCATGGGTCCACAGGGAGTCGGCCCGCCGGCCGATGGGCGCCGGGCCCGGTGGGCACGGTGGTCCAGTTGCCGGCCTGGTTGCCTTTGCGCGGAAATAATCTGGGCGCTGACCCGGAACCAGGGATGCTGGTAGCTCAAGTAACCCAGGTTAACAATCCAGTCCGGGAAGTAATTGATAGAAAGGCGCCCCAAAGTTGGCGGCACTGGAGGAATTGCCTTTCCCGTAAAGGCCGAAGTAAGTGGCCTGAAATCCCGGCAAAATATCCGGCAAGGGCCGCACGCTGACGCGGTATTCCACCGGCTTATTCTGGTAATTGTTCTCGGCGGCATGGTAGCCGCTACCGTTGTAAACCCCCACGTGCCAACTGCCGTAACGCCCGTCATAGCTCGTGCCGCCCAGTTAATTCTTTGGCATTGGGGAATTCGACCACCGAAATAACCTCGGATATTCATCGCCGATATCCGCGGAACTTAAGGTCGCCCTCACGTTCAATGGGGATGGTGCCCTGGACCCGGTAAGGATAGAACCGTCTCTTCAAAATCATGCCAGGGGTTATGGCCCAGACCGAATTCGCCTTTCAACTTGGGTTAGGACATTCCAGGCGTTGCCCGGCCGGATTTCGCCATAAAGATATTTCTGCCTCAGCTATCCAATCTGCCGTTGCTTCAGCATCCGCCGGATTGGTCAGAATCCTGGTAAGATGTCCGTGGTGGACCGGGCAGACAGCCAGGGGGTAATTTCCTTTGGTCGACGGTCAGGTAACCCCGCTCGAGGCTAAATTTGTTGAAACCGATGTGGCCGTCGATTGTTACGCCCGACACACTGATTGCTGCAAGGTCGTTTTGGGTCCCATAAATTGGGGTACGATCACCCACCGAATAATCCGAGGTACGCACAGGATCCTGAACATTCCAGCCCTTTCAAGACCGGATTGGAAACCCTCGCCCAGACAGCGGCGGTCTTCTCCAGCCTTCTTTTCCACTGCCGCCACTTTCTGATCGACCTCAGTTGGCCTCGGCTTTTGTTCGGAATTGGCCACCTTGTTATTGACCTTTTGCTCGACCTGTTCACTCTGGGCCCGTTTGGCGTCCTCTTGGGCTTTTTTCACCTTGTCGATTTTGCGGGCCTTTTTTTGATTTTCTGGCCTTCTCCGGAGTGACGGACTCCTTCGTCCGACCAGCAGCTCCAGAAGCTCGTCGGCGCTCGCGGCCCAGGCCGGGTGGACACCGCCATAAAAGCTCCCAGAGCCAGGCACACCAGCATCACCACGGCCCAGGTTCTGCCGCCCTATGTTTCCCTCCGTGTGCGTTAGTGGCAACTACTGTTGAATTCCTGTTAAATTGGTCAAATTCCATACTCTTTATCTCCTTAATTTTTAGATCTTTTCTCCTAGCAAGGCGCATTATCAGGCACTTTTGTTTTTAAAGGATTGCGGCTCGTAATCTGGTGAATTTTTAGCGAATATGGTTATTGCGGAAGAAATTTCTAGCGGGCGCGGAAATCGCCGCTCGAGCAGGTCAGCTGCTTGAACTTGCCGCGGAAACGAACCCAAGTGGTAATCGGAGGGAGACTGGATGCTGCGGGCCGGAGGTGGCCCTGAGTCAAGGGGAGGGGCTTGAGCTTATGGACTTCAGGGATGAGGTGATTGCTTAACTATGGCAACCCGCCTTCCACAAGCAATCATGTTCCTGGCAGCCGGCAATGGCCTGGTAACAAGGGGAGTTCCCTTCCTTTTCCTGGATGGCGCGGATAAGGTCGGCTTTCCGAAGCCGGGAGTAATTTTTCACCCCCAGGATGCGGGCTTTTTCTATGATCTGATTCATCGTCATGGTGAATCACCTTTTTGGCAAAAAATGCCCGGCATCAGTTAAGCTGGCCGGTTCCTGAGTTTAGCGTGTCCTGGTCATAATGCGTCCGGTTGAAAACCTTAATATTGGCATAATTAGCTTCCGGATTATCAGTTAAATGCCGTTTCCAGGAGTCTTCCCGGGTTTCTCCCGGCCGCACCTCAATAATGGCCAGGCGAACCTTAAAATACCCCTTTAACCTGCTTAACCAGATACCTTTCTGAATTTCTTTCGAATTTCGCATGATTACCATATTCCATCCGATTAGACTTTCTTCTTGCCGAATTCTTAATATTTATTTATTAAGGTACTATTTCGCTTTTATAAAAATTTTGTTAATAAAATTTGGAGGGTGAAGTTGGGTTTCAGGTCTCCAAAGATGGAAAGATAGGCGCACGCCTGGATGGCCCCGCGGCCCGGGGGGCAATTGAGGGTCCCATGGGAGTCATCATTGCGGTAGTCAACAACAAGGGGGGCGTGGGCAAGACCACCGCTGCCTGTAATCTGGCCCATGCCTTAGGGCTGCTGGGCCAGCGCGTCCTGGTGGTGGACCTGGACCCCCAATGTAATGCCACGTCCCTCCTGCTCTCCGATAATCTCGACCCGCAGCACAGTCTGCACGAACTTTTGGCTCACGAGACGTTGGGGCCTTCCCTGACGAGCTTCATTTATCCCAGCCAATATGAGGGAGTTTACTGTCTCCCCAACGTCCCGGAGACTGCTTCTTTGGAGCCGGAATGATCTTGAGCGCCCCGGCCAGCCTCTTCCGGCTTCGCCGCCATTTGCGGGATTATGCCCTCCGGCACTTTGACTTCGTCATCATTGATAACCCGCCCAACCTGGGCTCTTTTGTCCTCTGCGCCCTGAACACCGCCGATTTCGCCCTGGTCCCCGTCAAGGCCGGAAGCGCCTTCAGTGTGACCGGCCTCTTGCAAGCAGTTCGCCTGATCAACGAGGTGAGGGTCCAGGACAATAAAGATTTGAGATTTTTGCGGCTCTTGATCAGTCACGTGGATAAGAGGACTCTGATTAGCCGAACCCTGACCGGGCAGATTTTTAGAGCGTTTAGGGAGGATCAAATTTTCAGAACCACGTATCCCGGGAAACACCGCCTTCGAGCAGGCAGAGGCTGCCGGCGCCACGATCTTCCGCTGGAACTCCAGCGCCCCCGGCGCCCGAGCCTTCCGGGAGCTGGCCCAAGAACTCCTGGACATTTTTGCCGGGGAAACTATCCCGGCGGCGAGGCCGCATCATGTCCCAGCTTGACAACAAAGAAAAGAAAAGGCGGGCCTTGTTAGAGGGCTTTAATAATGTGCCGAAACTCCTGGAAGAGGCCCGGCGGGCCGTGGATGACGTGACCCAGGGGGTCCGGAACCCAGGCGGCGGCAAAAAAACTCCGGCCGCCCCGGAGGGCCGGAAAGGCGGGGGGGCCGGACCGAAGCGGCAAAAAGCCGCCCCCCGGCAAAAGTCCGCCAAAGCAAGGGGCCGGCAGAAAAGGCCTTCTCGTCCTCCTGCCTCCCAGGAACCGGCGGTTCCCGCCGCGGCTGCGGCCCCGGGCATCTCCGGCAGCCCGCCGCCTGGTTCGGCGTATTCCGGCATAACCGTGAAACATGCCATCCCGGGGCGCATTCGCTTGCGCCTCCACCCAATGCTGCACAACGAGGCCCTGGCCGAAAAGCTTGCGCCCCTCCTGGCCGCCGTACCAGGGATTGCTGCGGTGGAGGCCAGCATTGCCACCGGTTCCCTGCTCATCACTTTTAGCCCCGGGGATCTGGCTACGGTTAAGACCCGTAGCCATTTAGCCGGAGTCATGCACCGGTTTTTCCCCGGGCTCGATACGGAGTCTCTGATAAAGCGAATGCTGGGCGGCTAATATCCCCCGGGAAAAGGCTCCGGCGTTTACAGGCCGCTTGGAGATGATTATCTTAACCACCAATAACGCCCTGAAAGCTCGCTAACCATGAACAATTCTTCGGTCTCCGGTTTTTCACCGGGAAGCCGAACCAAGAGCAAAAAAGGGAATTTTTGGAGGAGAATCGGTATGGCCTGGTATGATAACGCCCTTAAATTTTCCTGGCCCAACGTCCTGGTGGTGGTGGGCGTGGCGGTGCTGGCGCCGGTGCTTTTGCCGGCGGTAGGCTATGTGGTGCGGCCTCTGGTCAAAGGCGTGGTAAAGACCGGCCTCACCGTCAAGGACACGGCGCTGGGGTTCGTGGAGGAAACCGGGGAGAAGGTGAGCGACCTGGTGGCCGAAGCCAAGGCCGAGCACTACGCCAGGCCCAGAAGCCTGAGACATTTGGATGTGCCATGATCTCATGGCCGGATTGACCGTTGGGGCGGTATCAATTTCCTAGCAAGGATGGGTATGCCATGTTTAACTTTTTATTTGCTCGTCCCATCGCCACGTTGTTGACGGTAGCCGGGGTTGCGGTGTTTGCTCCCGTGATCTTTCCCATCATTGGTGTTATCCTTAAGCCTGCTGGTCGGGCCGGTGACCAATCTTTATCTCGAACTGGCCGATGAAATGGCGGAGGCTATAGAGGAACGGGAGAAACTCCACAAGCCCAAAAAGGCAGCCGCGGAAACGCCAGGCGCCCCGGCGGCAGAGGAGAAAGCTGCCCAAAAGCTGGCCAAGAAGGAAAAGGCCGTGCAACAAGAAGCGGCCAAGGCCATCATCAAGGGCGTGGCGGAGATTATCTAAAGCCGCGGGGGCAGAGGCGCAGAACACCCGGCCCACCCAGCTTCCGAGTATCAACAGGAGCAGCCATGGCCTCCGCCAAGACCGCGGGCAAGGGCTTTCAGTTCCCCCTGCTTCAGGGGATTCTGCCCATGTCAGCGCTCTCAGGTGCCCGCGGACCTCGCTGGCGGGCCTCACCCTGGCCGCCTTGAACATCCCCCAGGCCATGGGCTACACCAGGATCGCCGGCACCCCGGTGATCACCGGCCTTTACGCCATCCTCATCCCCATGGCCCTGTTTGCCCTTTTTGGCTCCTCCCGGCACCTGGTGGTGGGAGCCGATTCCGCCACCGCCGCCATCCTGGCCGCCGGCCTCACGGGCCTGGCCGCCTCCGGCTCCTCCGAATATCTGGCCCTGTGCGGTGTGTTGGCCTTCATGGCCGCGGTGATGCTGATCATCGCCCGCCTGATTCGCCTGGGGTTCCTGGCGGACTTCCTGTCCCGCACCGTACTCGTGGGCTTTCTGACCGGGGTGGGCATTCAGGTATCCCTGGGGGAAATTGGCGGGATGCTGGGGCTGCCCAGGGGCGGGCATAGTCCCATCGGCTACCTCATCCACGATCTCCAGCATCTCCAGCAGACGAATTTCCCCACCCTGGCGGTGGCCATCGGCCGTCCTGGCCATCATCCTGGGGTCCCGCAAAATTTCCAAAAAAATTCCCGGGGCGCTCATTGCGGTGATCGGCGCCATTATCGTGAGCTGGGCCATTGATCTGGCATCCTCCGGGGTGGCCACCCTGGGGGCGGTCCCCCGCGGCCTGCCGCGGTTCGGGCTGCCCCAGGTGCACTTGAGCGCCAGTCTGCTGATGCAACTTTGCACCTACGGCCTTTGCCATCTTTGTGGTTATCCTGGCCCAAAGCGCCGCCACCTCCCGGGCCTATGCCGCCCGCCACAACGAGCGCTTCAACGAGAATCGTGGATCTGGTGGGCCTGAGCCTGGCCAACGTCGGGGCTGGACTTTCCGGCGCCTTTGTGGTCAATGGCAGCCCCACTGCCACGGAGATGGTGGACAGCGCCGGCGGTCGCGGCCAGTTGGCCCAGATCACCAGCAGCGTCATCGTCCTTCTGGTGCTCCTCTTCCTGACCGGGCCGCTGGCTTACATGCCGGTCGCGGTCTTATCCGCGGTGGTTTTTCTCATCTGTGTGGACCTTATCGATGTGAAGGGAATGCGGCAGATTTTTCGCGAGCGGCCGGCAGAGTTCGGGGTGGCCCTCATAACCGCGGCCACCGTAGTCCTCGTGGGGGTGGAGCAGGGTATCCTGCTGGCCATGTTCCTGTCACTGGTGAGCCACACCCGGCATGGCTACCGGCCGAAAAACGCGGTGATCGTGGAGGCCCAACCGGAAGGCTGGAAGTCCGAGCCGGTGGCTACCCAGGGCCAGATTCTCCCGGGGCTGCTGGCTTACCGGTTCACTCACGGCATGTATTACGCCAATACCGAGCAGTTGTCCGAGGAGGTCACCAGGCTGGCCAAAGAGGCGAAGCCGCCCCTGGTCTGGTTCTGCATCGACGCCTCCGCAGTGGATGACATCGACTACACCGCGGCCGCAACTTTGCGCTCGCTCTATGCCATGCTCCGGGAGCAGGGCATCAGGCTGATATTTTATGAGGTCTCGGATGAGGTTTATGCCCAACTGGAACGCTCGGGGATAACCGGCCTGGTCGGCCGGGACGCCTTTTATGCCGCAGTGGGTGAGGTGATCAGCGCCTATCGGGCCATCCCCAGGACTTCATAACCATTAAGGGAAAGCCCCTATCTTCACTTTCGGAGAGTATCCATGGGCAAGATGAAGGAGCGGCTCTTTCGATTTCGCCTGGAACCTGCATGACCACCGGCGGGCGCTTATCTGCGGCTCTCTGGGGCTGGTGGCTGCCGTCCTGGCCTACCGGCTGCTCGGTTGGAAGTGGGAATTCTCTTTCCTGGTGGGTTGGATTCTGGCGTTGGCCGGCTACCTGGTCCTCCTGGGCATCGTCATTTTCAGTGCCGACGGGCCCATGACCCAGGAGCGCGTCTCCAAAGACGAGCCGAACCGGATGGCCTTGATGGTGTTGACTGTCTTTGTGTCGCTTTTCGGCACCGTGGTCGTGGGCTTCCTGCTGACCGCGGTGGGCAAACACTCTCTGGTCCATTCCCGTCTCTTGCTGACCCTGAGCGTTCTGGCGGTGCTGTTAGCCTGGTTTTACTTGCACACTGCCTTTGGACAGCATTACGCCCGGCTCTATTACGAAGGCAAGGATATCCATGGGCAGCCTTTTCAAGAAGGAATGCGCAAAGGTTTCGTCTTTCCGGGAACTGACCAGCCGACTTACCTGGACTTCCTCTACGTCTCCTTTACCCTGGCCCTGACCTACTCTATGAGCGATGTCAACGTAAAATCCGAACTGCTGCGGCGCACCGTGCTCATCCACAGCCTGGTCTCATTTTTCTTCTACTCCGTGGTTCTGGCAGGGGTGCTTAATGCCATTATCACTTCCTGAGTGGCCCATGTGGTGGCTTTCTGAGCGGGTGCGATTTCCCTTAAAATGATGGCCGCCGCGCCGGGGCCTCTAACCTCTAAAGATCCGGAGCCGACGATGTCCGATGTGCCGCCCAATCCATCCAAGTCCCACGATTGGTCCCATTTTCTGATCCAGAATACCCCGGGCGCGGTTATTGCCGCGGATCACCAGGGGCGGATCATCGAGTTCAACCCCGCGGCCGAGAGACTGACCGGTTATAGCCGGGACGAAGCCATGGGACGCCTAGCCGAGGAAATCCTGCAACTTCAGGGAGCGAACCTGAGCATTTGGAATCAGGTATTGCAAGGGCGGCGAGAGGTCACCGAGGAACTCTCCCTGCGCAACCGTTCAGGCCAGGAGGCGCCGGTGATGGTCAGTTCCTTCCCCCTGCGGGACGATGGCGGGGACCCCCAGGGCGGGGCCATTATCATCCGGGACCTGACCCCGGTAAAACGCCAGGAGAATGATCGCCGGCAACTGGTCAACATGTTCGCCCATGACCTGAAGACCCCGGTAGTGGGCGCCGCCGGCCTGATCCGGCGCCTGCTGCAAGGCAAACTGGGCCCCTTGACCGAGCCGCAGATGAACTACCTCCAGACCATCGATCAGGAGATGGCAGGGCTGGAAAAGCTCATCAACCGGTTTCTGGAATTCGCCCGCTTGAACCTGCGGATTCTGGCTCCCCAACTCACCGTCCTGAACGTCCGGGAGGAGTGCCGGAAGGTCGTCACCCTGATACAACCCCTGGCCGAAGACAAGGATATCACCCTGGAAACCAATCTACCTCCAGAGATTCCCGCGCTCCGGGCCGATCCGCTCCTCTTGCCCAGAGTCCTGGAAAACCTGCTGGAGAATGCCGTCAAGTATAGCCCCGCCCATAGCCGGGTGAGGCTGGCGGTCCGGGTCGAAGACTCGGCCCTCCGGTTCACCGTCCAGGACCAGGGTCCGGGGATTCCCCCGGAAGACCTGCCCCATCTTTTTGAAGTCTTTTATCGCGGAGAACAGGAAGGGAATACTCAGGGCTTCGGTCTGGGACTGGCCGCGGTCCGGCGGATCATCGACGCGCACGGCGGCCGCATCTGGGTGGATACGGCTCCGGGCCGCGGCTCCGCCTTCCATTTCACCTTCCCCCTGCAAACCTGATCTCACTCACCAACAACTGATCAACCAGTTACGCCAGAGTAGTGGATCGGTTTGGGGGGCAGGTCAGACGCGGGCGCTCCTCAGGCAGTCCGGGGGGGCAGGCCGCGCGCCGCCAGGGCCAGCATCACGCTGGACCAACCGCTGAAGATGAGGTCGATGCCGATAAACATCCCGATCGCCCAGAGTCCCGACAGCGGCCATTGCGCCCAGAGTAAAATGCCCAGCAACAGGGTGATGACGCCGTTGAAGATTCGCCATTCCCAACTGGGAAAGCGCATGTATAGGGCGGTGAAGATCCGGAACAAGCCGGCCACCATGAAGAAGGTGGCCAGCAACAGCGTCAAGATGAGGGCGCTGGCCGCCGGGTTGCCGATCATTATCAGCCCCACCACGGCGGCCAGAATGCCGTTTAACAGATGCAGGAAAAAACCGCCCCAATGTCGCTGCCAGAATGAGTAAACCAGCTCCAAGATCCCCGTTATCAGCAAGATCCACCCAAAAAAGATCATGGAGGCTAAGGTGAAAAAGACCGACGAACCCAGGGCCAGGATGCCCAGGATAATCGCGATGATTCCCAGTGCCAGCAGCCAGCCCCAGTTTTTCTGCAACCCCTGAATGTCCGATAAATACGGGTTGATGAAGGTAGTAGGCGCGGTCATTTGCTCACCTCCGGGATGATGTGGCCCAACGTTTACGGGACCCTATTCTGGATATCCGGCGGCCGGGTTTCCAGCCGCCGCCTCAGGTGGAGGTAATTGCGGGAGTAACCCTGATTAATTTAAGAGAAATGCGGTTCCGGGAATTTCTCCGGGCGCCCCTGGGCGCCCGGAGGCCTAAGGGTATAGGGTAAGCGCGCCTCCAGGCCGGCCACCACCCGCCGCCCTTAAGGACGCCTCATCCCTCAGAAGATCTGCTGCTCCAAGTAGTTCTGCACCCCGATCTGCTTGATCTGATCAAGCTGGGCTTCGATCCAGTCAATGTGGCCCTCTTCTTCCTTCAGGATCATATCCAGGAGCTCTTTGGTGCCGTTGTCCGCCACCTCGACCGCCAGTTTGATGGTCTCGTTGTAGCCCCGGACGGCCATTTCTTCGGCGTCGTGGTCATAAGCGTGCATCTTGGGGACCTGGTCACCGATGTGGACTTTGTTCAGGTTGCTGACTACGGGGATCCCTTCGAGGAAGAGGATGCGTTCGATGAGCTTCTCGGCATGGACCATCTCCACGATGGCCCGCTTCCGGATCACCTCCTGCAGCCGGCTGTACTTCCAATTCTCGCACATCTCGGCATGGACCATATACTGGTTGATGGCAGTCAATTCCTCCGCCAACCGCTTGTTCAGTTCATCGATGAGCTTTTTATTTCCTTTCATGCCTGACTCCTCCTGTAGGATTACCCGAGATTATGGGGCCGCCTGGGCTCCGCAG
>CAWEFJ010000033.1:0-30237 GCA_963808395.1 uncultured delta proteobacterium
AACTTGATGGGCTACTGGTATCACTTCGCCATTATGTTTGAGGCAGTCTTCATCCTCACCGCGGTGGATACCGGCACCCGGGTGGGCCGTTTCTTCCTCCAGGAAATGATCGGCCAATTCTTCCCCAAGTTCCTGGAGCGGGGCTGGTGGCCCGGCATCATCATCACCAGCGCCCTCTTCGTGTCCTCCTGGGGTTATCTGGTGGTTACCGGCAATATTGGCACCATCTGGCCGCTGTTCGGCATGAGCAACCAGCTCCTGGCCTCCAGCGGCCTGATCATCGGCACTACCATGATCATCCGCATGAACAAGGCCAAATACGCCTGGATCACCGCGGTTCCGGGGATCGCCATGGCCTTTATCACCCTGTATGCCGGCTACCTGCTGCTGGTGGGCACCTATCTCCCCCAGGGGCTGTATCTTTTGGCGACCCTGGCCATAGTCATCATGCTACTCATGGTGGTGGTCTTCGTAGGGGCCTTCCGGAGATGGGCCGAACTCCTGAAGATCAAGACCCCGGTGTGGGACGATTCCGGCGACCGGGTCCTGGAGGTGGTGCCGGAATAAGGCGCCGGCCTCTGGTGGCGCCCGGGGCGGCAGTGGCACAGGCTTCCAGCCTGTGCTTGGGTCGCCCCTGCAGCTAGTCGAGAAGCTATGGCAAAACCCCGGTCTCCCTAAAAATGTCATTCTGAGCGCCGCGAAGAATCTCGTAATTTTAGTGACCTTAGATTCTGTTCAGGATGACAGTGAAATCAGGTTTTTTGCAATAGCTTCCAGTGTCTCGGGAATATCGGAACCCGCCTTATTCCCTCCCCCTTGAGGGGGGAGGGTTAGGGTGGGGGTGGTAATTTTTCTTTCATTTGCCATATGTCGCCACCCTCCCCCCAACCCTCTCCCCTCTCAGGGATGGGGAGTTTTGGGGCCGAGAGATAGGAAGCTTTCCCTGAAACACTAAACCAGCCAGGAAGGATAGCAAACGGAGCGCGGCTTAGGGCTGCGGGAAGCGGGGGCCATGGCGGGGTATTTTGGGGGACTGGCGCTGCTGGCATACCTGCTGGGGTCCATCCCCACGGGGCTGCTGGTGGCCCGGGCCCTGGGTGGCCCGGATCCCCGCGGCCAGGGGAGCGGCAACCTGGGGGCCGCCAATCTCTATCGCCTGCTGGGCCGCCAGGCCGGCGGCCTCACCCTTCTGGGGGACGTCCTCAAGGGGGCCCTGCCCACGCTCCTGGCCCGCCTCTGGCTGGCGCCCCTGGGGCCCTGGCAGGAGGCGGCGGTGGCCGCGGTGGGCGCGGCCGCGGTCCTGGGGCACGTCTTCCCCCTGTATCTCGGGTTTCAGGGGGGCAAAGGGGTGGCCACCAGCTTCGGGGTGGTGACCGCCCTCTGCCCCTGGGCCGGGCTGGTCCTGCTCCTGGTCTACCTGCTGGCCCTGAGCCGGACCCGGGTCTTTTCCATCGCGGCGCTCCTCGCCGCCTGGCTGCTGCCGGTGGCCATGGGCCTCTTTTCCGGCTCCAAGGCCTATCTCCTCCTGGCCGGGGCCCTGTCGGGGCTGATCCTGTTCTGCCACCGGGGCAATTTGGCGCGGCTTTTCCGGGGCGAAGAACCGCGGCTTTAGAAAAGATGCTCTTTAAAATGCAGCCGCAGGCTTTAGCCTGCGCTATCTTGCTATGGTCTCTTAGAAAATGTAGGGTGGGCACTGCCCACCGATTCCTTATAACAGTGGCCGCGAGCCGCTAAATAAACAGCGACGGAGCCGCACCATGCTGATCAAGGATTGGATGACCCGGGACCCCGTAACCATCAATGACGACACCTCCATGATCAAGGCCATTCATATTATCAATGAGCACCGCTTCCGGCGTCTGCCGGTGATGAGCGCCGGCCGCCTGGTGGGCCTGGTCACCGACCGGGACCTGAAAGCGGCCTCCCCTTCCAAGGCCACCACCCTGGACGTGCATGAGATGTATTATCTGCTGGCGGAGCTGCAGGTAAAGGAGATCATGAGCCGCGACCTGATCACCGTCTCCCAGGACGACACGGTGGAGGAGGCCGCGCAACTCATGCTGGAGCACACCATCTCGGGGCTGCCGGTGGTGGACGCCGGAGGCTCGCTGGTGGGGATCATCACCCAGTCGGACATCCTGCGGGCCTTGCTCCATATCAGCGGCAGCCTGCAGGGCGGGGTGCAGTTCGCCCTGCGAGTGAAAGACCGGCCCGGAGTCCTCAAGGAGGTGGCCGACCTGATGCGGGCCAAGGGCGGGCGGCTGCTCAGCCTGCTGAGCTACTACCGCAGCCCCGAGGAAAACCTGCGGGAGGTCTATGTCCGGGTGAAGAACCTCTCCCCCGAGGCGGCGGCGGCCTCCAGGCGGAGTTGGCGGCCCGCTTCGAAATCCTCTATGTGACCCGGGAAAGGTAAAGGGGAATTAGATAGCTCAAGGTTCAAAGTTCAAAGTTAAGGGCGGTTCTTTGGCAGCTTTGTTTTCAACTTTGAACCTTGAACTTTGAACTTTTTTTTTGCTCTCACAGGTGCTCGATCAACGCCTGGCCGAAGGCGGAGCAGGAGACTTCCTTACTGCCGGGCAGCAGCCGGGCCAGGTCGTAGGTGGCCAGCCCCGCTTGCAGGGTGCGGGGCAGGGCCTGGTGGATCAGCCCGGCCGCCTCGCCCCAGCCCAGGTACTCCAGGAGCATGGCCCCGGAGAGGATGAGGGAGCCGGGATTGACCTTATCCTGGCCGGCGTACTTGGGGGCGCTGCCGTGGGTGGCTTCAAAGATGGCGCAGTTATCCCCGACGTTGGCCCCCGGGGCCATCCCCAGCCCCCCCACCTGGGCCGCCAGGGAGTCCGAAAGGTAGTCGCCGTTCAGGTTCGGGGTGGCGATCACCTGATACTCCGCCGGCCGCAGCAGCACCTGCTGGAAGAGCGAGTCGGCCAGCCGGTCATTGAGGAGCACCTTGCCGGGAGGCAAGACCCCCTGATAGCGGGTGGCCAGCTCCGCCTCATTGGTCACCTTGTCGCCGAATTCCATGGCCACCTCATAGCCCCAGTTCTGGAAGGCGCCCTCGGTGTACTTCATGATGTTGCCCTTGTGCATCAGGGTGACCGTGCGCCGCCCGTGCTCCAGGGCGTAGTTCAGGGCCAGGCGAATCAGGCGCTTGCTGCAGCGCTCGGTCATGGGTTTGATGCCGATGGCCGCGGTGGGGTCCAGGGAGCAGCCCATCTCGGCGTTGAGGAAGGCGATGACCTTTCTGGCCTCGGGGCTGGTGGCCGGCCATTCGACCCCGGCGTAAACGTCTTCGGTATTTTCCCGGAAGATCACCATGTCAATCAGCCCCGGCTCTTTCAAGGGGCTGGGCACCCCGGCGTAATAGCGCACCGGCCGGATGCAGGCGTACAGGTCCAGGACCTGGCGCAGGGTGACGTTCAGGGAACGGAAGCCGCCGCCGATGGGGGTGGTGAGGGGCCCTTTCAGGGCCACCCGAAACTCCCGGAGGGCGGTCAGGGATTCCACCGGCAAATAGCTGCGGGTCTGCTTGAAGGCCTTTTCCCCGGCCAGGACCTCCTGCCAGACGATTTGCCGCTGGCCGTCGTAGGCCTTGGCCACCGCGGCGTCCAGCACCGGCCGGGTGGCCTGCCAGATATCCGGGCCGGTGCCGTCCCCGGCGATAAACAGAATTATGGGGTGCTGGGGAACCTGCAGCCCCCCTCCGGGGGCCGGGGTGATCTTTTCACCGCTGGGACCATCTTTCGCCATGCCTTTCCCTCTCCGGAGATTTGCCTAATATTTCAACCTATTTTTAACGCCGGCGCAAGTCCCCATCCCGGCGCCCGGCTTTGCCCGGGCGGCAGCCCCGAGGGATGTTCCTGATTCAAGAGATGCTGGCTGCCGCGCCATGAATCTTGCGGTTATTCTAATATGGTTTTATTTTACTGGACTACCGACTACTGGCTACTCACTTAAGGTTGCCGTCAAAAGCAGAAGAATCTTTTGTAGGGGCGCACCCAGGGGTGCGCCCGCCCCAGGGCGGACCCGCGGGTCCCGCTGCCGCGGTCCCCAGGCGCCCGCGGCCCGCTCCGGCGCAATTTTGGTTTTTGGGGTCAGAGGGCAGGAACCGGAATCGCCGCAATTCCGGCGGGCCGGCTATTTATTCTTAATCCCCGGCGATAAGAAGAACCAGAAGAGGACGACGATGGCCACGAAGGCCGCCGCCAGCAGGACGTGGCCGCTCACCTCGGCCTTCATTCTGGACCAGACCATCTCCAAGTTTTGCCAGAGCTGCCAGAGCTGGTCCACGAAAAATCGATCCATTCCCATCTCCTCAGCGGCGTTGGAGATGAAAATGTATCATAAATCAGGCCTTTTCTCAACCCGGTTATCCGGCCAGGGTCAGCGCCGCCCGGGGCGCCCCGGGTTTATGGGGCCGCTTTAGGTAAACAGGCAGAGTTTGGCTTCCTTGGCGTACTTCAGAAACTCTTCCGCGGTCCAGATGACCACGTCTTCGACCATGATCCTCCTGCTTGAACTCCATCATGTCGATGGTCATCCTGCAGGCGATGAGTTGCACCCCTTCGATCTGGGCCATCTCCATGAGGTCAGGCAGGGCGGGGATCTGCGCCTTTTCAGCCTTTTTCTTCATCATGGCCGTAGCCATGGCGGACATGCCGGGCACCGCCCCCATGACCCCGGGGGGGATGAACTTGGCCTTCTCGATGCCGCCCTTGCGCACCAGATTGACGCCCATGAAGGTGTAGAAGACCTTGGCCTCCATGCCCAGCCGGGCGGCGTTAATGCCCAGGATGAGAGCGGGGTAGGCGCCGTCCAGGGTGTCCCGGGAACAGATAAAACAAGCCCTTTCCTTAGGTTGCTGCGGTCCATTCATTTCTGCCTCCTCCTTAATTGCGCCTGCGCCTCCATTTGCTTAGCCGGCCAGGGGGACCAATTCCACCCGGCCCCAGGCCCCCAGTTTGTCCCCCACCACCACCACGGCCCCGAGGATTTCCGGGACGGCGGCGGCCCAGGCCAGGGCGGCGTCAATGGCCCCGGCCTCCGGGACCAGGTTGCCCAGGGCGGTGGCCGCGGCATCGGCCAGGGCGGCGGAGTGCGCCAGGATGCAGGCCGCGTCCGCCCTGCCGAAACTCAGGGAATGGCCCACGCTCCCCGAGGAAGTGCACACCCCCAGGGGAGACAGCTCCGGCTCGATGCGCAAGCCCACCCGGTGGCTCAAGGGGGATTCTCCGGCAAACAGGGAGACGATGGCCGGGGAAGTCACTTCCAGGTAGAGGTCGCCCCCGTTTTCCACGATGACCTCGGGGCTCAAAGGCTCCTGCCGCAAGGCCCGGCCCACCCGCTCCGCCAGGGCCCCGGCCACCGCCGCCATGGGGCCCACCCCCACCCGCCGGGCCGCGGCAATCATCTCCCCCACCACCGGCGGGGCCAGGGG
This sequence comes from uncultured delta proteobacterium, assembly GCA_963808395.1. Lineage (GTDB taxonomy): Bacteria > Desulfobacterota > Desulfobaccia > Desulfobaccales > 0-14-0-80-60-11 > JAPLJC01. The sequence goes on from CAWEFJ010000033.1 coordinate 5,435, forward strand.
GTCCTCCGGCCAGGGGCTCAGGGTCGTCAGAAATCCCGGGTGCCCGGCGATGTAGGCCTCCAACTGCCGGCGCTCCTGGAGCACCACCTCCCGCGCCCTTCCGGAGAAGTCCCGGGCGGCCAGGACCCAGAGGTCGGTCTCCTTGACCACCACCCGGAATCCCACCAGGCCGGCCCGGGCCATGCGGCTGCGGTAAGTCCGCGGTTCATAGGACATTGTTTAGCTTTGAAATCCTTCCTTAGCTGTCGCTTTGGGGCTTTTGCTTTTTAGCTTTTAGCTGATCGCTGATCGCTGACCGCTGACAGCTTATTAGCCAGCGCCACGAATTCCGCCAGGCTCAGGGTCTCCCCCCGCCGCCCCGGATCGAGGCCCAACTCCCCCAAGGCCCGGCGCACCTCTGCGGGGCTGAGCCCCAGGCCGGCCCCGGCCGTCAGGGTGTTGTTCAGGGTCTTGCGGCGTTGGCCGAAGGCGGCCTTCACCACCCGGGCCAGCAGGGCCGGGTCCCGGGCCGGGGGCGAGGGGGCCGCGGGCGTCAGGCTCAGGACCAGGGAGTCCACCTGGGGCGGCGGGAAAAAATTGGCCGGCCCCAGGGAAAACAGGCGCCGCAGGGAGAAATGGTACGGCAGCAGCACCGAGAGCACCCCGTAATCCTTGCTGCCCGGGGCCGCCAACAGGCGCGCCCCCACTTCCTGCTGCATCATCAGCACCGCCCGGCTGACGGCCTGTTGCTCTGCCATCAGTTTAAAGAGCAGGGGCGAAGTGATCTGGTAGGGGAGATTGCCGGCCACTACCAGGGGCCGGTCCACCTCCCGGCTGAGCCCCGGAAAATCGAAGCGCAGGGCGTCCTGGCAGCGCACCTCCACTCCCGGGGTATCCGGGAAGATTTCTTCCCGCAAAAACCGGGCCAGGGCCGGATCCCGTTCCAGGGCCACCAGCCGCGGCGCCTGCCGGGCCAGAAAGACCGTTAAGGCCCCCAGGCCGGCGCCGATCTCCACCACGGTCTCATCGCCCCTAAGCCCCAGGGCCGCCACGATGCGCCGCGCCTGGTGGGGGTGCACCAGGAAGTGCTGCCCCAGGGTCTTTTTAGGCCTTAGGCCCAGGCGCTGCAGGAGGACTTTGGGAGAGATCGAGGACACCGGCGGCTCTGCGCTCCTTGAAGCGGCGATATCGCTTGATAAGCCACATGCTCAGGAAATAGGAGGCTATGGCTGGGGGAATGGCGATCAGCAGGCCCCCCACTTGCAGGGCCAGGCCCCCTCGCCAGAGTAGGTGCAGCAGCCCGGAGAAGCAGTAGCAGTCGGGCACCCGCAGGGGCGCCCCGCCGTGCAACAATAGATTCCCCACCTTATAAGCCGCCAGATAGATGAAAGGCAGGGTCAGCGGGTTGCAGATCTGGAGGCCCAGAAAGGCCGCCACCGGCGAGATTCCCAGGAGAGGGGCCAGAAAGAGCACGGACACCATATGGAAAGGCACCGTGGGGGTGACGCCCACAAAGACTCCCAAGGCCATCCCCCAGGCGATCTTCCAAGGTTCGTCCTGGAGGCGGAGGAACTTGATCCAATGGTAGCGAAGGGTGCGTTTGAAAGACATGGGCCTCGGTACTGCAATAATTATAAACTGCTTTTGGAGAAATTTCATTAAATGGCCGGGGGTTAATCCTCCCCCCGGGCCGCCTGGTCCCCGGCCGCGGCCTCTTCCCGGAGCAGCCGGCGCAGGATTTTGCCCACCTGGCTCTTGGGCAGTTCGGCGCGGAATTCGATGAACTTGGGCACCTTGTACAGGGCCAGTTGCTGGCCGCAGAAATCCCGGAGCTCCGGGGCGCTTAGCTCCACGCCGGCCTGGGGCACGATGACCACCTTGACCACCTCGCCCCGATAGCTGTCCGGCACCCCGAAGGCCACCGCCTCTTGCACCCCCGGAAACTGGTAGAGGGCCTCTTCCACTTCCCGGGGATAGATGTTGTAGCCCCCGGAAATGATCAAATCCTTTTTGCGTTCCACGATATAAAAATACCCATCCTCGTCCCACCGCGCCAAATCGCCGGTATAGAGCCAGCCATCCTTGAGGACCGCCGCGGTCTCCCCGGGGTTTTGCCAGTAACCCTGCATCACCTGGGGCCCCCGGATGGTCAGTTCCCCCACCTGGCCCGGGGGCAGCGAACCCTGGCCGCTCTCCTGATCCACCACCCGGGCCAGGGTGGCGGGCAGCGGCAGACCCATGCTGCCCGCGGGCCGCGGCCCCTGGACCGGATTCAGATGGGTCACCGGACCGGCTTCGGTGAGGCCATAGCCCTCCATGATGCGGCAGCCGCTGAGGGACTCGAAGCGGTCCCGCACCTCCAGGGGCAGCGGGGCCGAGCCGCTGATACAGGCCCACAGGGCGGAGAGATCCAGAGCCGGCAGCCGGGGATCGTTAATCAGGGCCACGAATAGGGTGGGCACCCCGGGGAGCATGGTGGGCCGGCACTTCCGCAGCATCTTCATGAAGCCGTCGATTTCGAAGCGGGGCAGGACAATGATCTGGCCCCCTGGGACATGGGCCAGTTGAGGCAGGCGGTGAGGCCGAAGGAGTGGGCCAGGGGGAGCACCGCCACCAGGCGCTCGCCGCCGAAGCGCACCTGCGGCAGCCAGGCGCTGATCTGGGCCACGTTGGCCATGAGGTTGCCGTGGCTGAGCATGGCGGCCTTGGGGGTGCCCGTGGTGCCCCCGGTATAGAGCAAGACCGCCAGGTCCTGGACCCCGGGGACAGGCTCGTCCCCCAGGGGAGGCTGGGCCAGCAAGCCTCGCCAGCCGAAACGGCCCGGGGCCGGTTTAAAGCCCCTGACCAATCCTTGCCGCCGGGCCTTGAGGGAGTATAGCCAGCTCAGGGGCCAGGGGAGGGCGTCCGGGAGGCCGGTGACTATGAGATGGGTCAACTCCGGCTTTCCCCGGGCCTCCTCCACCTTGGGCAGGAAGTGGTCCAGGACCACCAGCCGCCGGGCCCCGGAATCGTTAAGCTGGTAAGCCAGTTCCCTGGCGCTCAGGAGAGGGTTCAGCGGCACCACCACCGCGCCCAGGCGCAGGGCGGCATGGTAAGCTACTACGAACTGCGGACAATTGGGGAGCAGGATGGCCAGGCGCTCCCCCGGGCACAGGCCCTGGTCTTTGAAGGCCCGGGCTAACCGGGCCGCCAGTTCCGAGAGTTGCCCATAGCTGAAGGTCCGGCCGAAGAAGTCCAGGGCCGGGGCTTGGGGGGTCCGGGCCGCCGCATGGAGCAACAACCAGGGGATGGAGGAGGTGGCCGGCCCCACGCTGAGCGGCACTCCCGGGTCGTAATGCCGCGCCCAGGGCAGGGGCATCAAAGGTGGCCCTCCATTAATGGGGGTGGGAACCTCCTTCCCCGCATTGGGGACAGGAACAGCCTCCAGGGCCCTGCAGCTCCTCCGGGGAGGCCTGCCGCACCTGGCGCACCGTAAAGGACACCTCCAGCGCCTTGCCGGCCAGGGGGTGGTTGAAGTCGATGACCACCGCCTCGGGGCCCACTTCCTGGACGATGAAATAGATCGGGTGCCCCTCGTCGTTTTCAGTTTCGAACACCAATCCCGGACTCAATTCCAATTCCGGGGCAAAATCGGAGAGCGGCACCTCCATCACCAGTTCCTGGTCAAATTCGCCGTAGGCCTCTTCCGCACTGAGGCTGACCACCCGCTGGTCCTCGGGGGACAACCCCAGCATGGCTTCCTCCAGTCCCGGAGGCATGGCTCCCCAGCCCAGGCAGAAGGAGATCTCCTCGGGCTGGCCGCTGGGCGGATAGGTTTCCTCCTCCCCCAGGCGGATCAGGTATTCAATGGTCACAAAGGAATTTTGCTCAATTTTCATCCGGTTCTCCCGAGGAAAGTCCACCCTGAAACGTTATTGGCGGGGGTTCGGGAATCTTGGCGCTGCCGCGCCCGCCTGGCGCACCCGGCCGCGGCCGGGCTCTCCCGGAATCCAGCCTAGCTCTTGCTGCCCATGATGATGCGGCCGGTATTCAGCAGGTTGCACCGCACCGTCTGATGGACGCTGATGCCTACGTCTTTCATGACCTTGATGACGTCCAGGTCGGTGGTAAAGCCGATGGCGCAGCAGACCGGGGCCACCACGTCCTCGATCCGGCCCCAAAGACTGCCGTTCTGGCTGCGGGTGTGATTGATGGCGATGATCTGGCCGCCGGGCTTGGCCACTCGCAAAATCTCCCGGCAGACCCGGTAAGGGTCTTGGACGGTGGTGATCACATAGGCGGCCATCACCACGTCGAAATGATTGTCGGGGAATTCCAGCTTGGCGGCATCCATCACCTGCAAGTGGAAGCGGCTGCCGCTGTTGAGGTTGGCCGCCGTCTTCCGGGCTACCTCGATCATGGCCGCGGAAATGTCGATGCCCACCAGATCGGTTTGCGGCGGGTAATATTCCAGGGTGGACCCGGGACCTACGCCGATCTCCAAAATCTTCTGGCCAGGCCGGCGGGACAGATACTTAAAGGCCTGGCGGCGGCCGGGCCCCAACAGTTTGCCGAAAACCCAATCGTAGAAAGGACAATAAAAAGAATAGAGCCTCTCCATGTAACGCGGGTTAACTCTGGATTTCTTGGATACCATCGATTATTTCCTCATTTCATCCGCAATGGGGATGGCCCGGCCAATTTCGCAAGGGGACTTCTCTTCCCAAAATAAGGTATTTTATCTGAACCCGATGAAAAAAGTAAACCGAAAAATTCCCGGCCCGGCCCGCGGATGGGAGCCGCGTCCCCTCCGGGGTCCGGGGGGCGGGGGCGCCGCCGCCCAGGGCCGGTTTCCTCCAAAAACCCGTGGGTGCAGGACTTCTCCCCCGGTGGCGCACCCGAAACCATTGCAATAGCACCCCGGGTAATTTACAATAAAATAATTATTGTAACGCCAAAATTCCTTGGTGCGTTCCGGCCCGTTGGGAAGCGCTGCTGTGGGCAGCCCGGAAATCTTCACCCACTATCCTTTCCCTGGCTTTTGAGGGCCAGGGGCGGAGGTTGATGCATGTCTTGTTCGAAAACCGTGGGGCTGCGGCGGGTGGTGGTCACCGGGGTAGGCATGGTGACCTCCCTGGGACTCGACGTTCCCACCGTGTGGTCCCGGCTGTTGGCTGGGAAATCCGGGATCACCCACCTGGACCGTTTCGACCAGGAAACCATAGAACGCTACCACGTCCCGGAAGACTTTCCCACCATTGGCGGCGAGATCAAGAACTTTGACCTGAAGGAGATTCTGCACGCCCGCAAAAAGCAAGTCACCAAGGAAGATCTTAAACAAATCAAATATACCGACCGCTTCACCCAGTTCGCCCTGGCCGCCTCCCTGGAGGCCATCAACGACTCGGGCATCGACCTGGAGGTCGAAGAGCCGGAACGGGCCGGGGTCATCATCGCCAGCGGCATGGGGGGGGTGAGCACCTGGGAAGATGGGGTGCAGAAGCTGATTTCCGATGGGGTGCGCCGGGTCTCTCCCTTCATGGTGCCCAAGATGATCCCCAATCTGGCGGCGGGCAACGTTTCCATCAGCTTTAAGGCCAAGGGGCCCAATATCGCCCTGTCCACCGCCTGCGCCGCCGGGGCCCACGCCATCGGCATGGCCTATCGCTCCATCCAGTTGGGAGAGGCGGACATGATGGCCGCGGGCGGCAGTGAAGCCGCCATCACCCTCCTCACCGTCTCGGGCTTCTATCGCATGGGGGCCCTGGCCATGGGCTTCAACGACAATCCTGCCGCGGCCAGCCGCCCCTTTGATCTTAAGCGCTCCGGCTTCGTCATGTCGGAAGGTGCCGGCATCGTCGCCCTGGAGGAACTGGACCACGCCGTGGCCCGGGGGGCCAAGATTTACGGCGAGATCATCGGTTTTGCCATGACCGGCGACGCCCACCACATCACCGACCCGGACCGGGAAGGGGCCACCCGTTGCATCGCCCTGGCCATGAAGGATGGCGGGGTCACCCCGGCCGAGATCGATTACGTCAATCCCCACGCCACCGCCACCCCGGTGGGCGACCGCAACGAATGCCTGGCTCTCAAGGAGATCTTCGGAGATCACGCTTCCCGTCTGCTGGTGAGCGGCACCAAGTCCATGACCGGGCACCTCCTGGGCGCGGCCGGCGCGGTGGAAGCCATTTTTTCCGTCCTGGCCATCCGGGACGGCATCATCCCCCCCACCATCAACCTCACGGAGGTTGACCCGGACTGCGCCGGCCTCGATTTTGTCCCGGATACGCCTCGGAAGGCGGAGGTCCGCCATGTCCTGTCCAACTCCTTCGGGTTCGGCGGCACCAACGCTTCCCTGGTATTCAAACGCTATGAAGGCTGAGTAATGCGAGAGGCCCTGCGAACCTCCAAATACGGGTTTTTGGTCTATTTTGGTATTTTGTCAGGGCCGCCCTGGCGCCCGCGGCTTTTGGAGGCCGCCTGCCGCTGCCTGAGGGCCGCCGCTGATGGCCAGTGCTCACTGCCAACTCTGACCCCATGAACTCGGGCCCCAAAGCCATGCGCATCGCCATTGTCCTCAACGGGCAGGAGTTCATCTGCCTCCCCATAACCCTGCCTTTTTCCCTGGAAGGCTACCCGCCCCTGGATCTGGTCCTCTACGGCGCCACCCCCGGGACCAGCCAGGCTCTCCAGGTTAACCCCCTGACGGATTTACGGCCGGAGGAGTTCGATCTCATCCTGGACGGCCAATTCCTCACCGCCGGGCTGCCCGATTTCTCCCCGGAGCGGCTGGGCCAGCTCATTACCGGCCCCCTCGCCAACTTCCTGAAGGGGCTGGTCTGCCAGCTCCAGGAGCTGCGGCAGAAACAGGAAATCAACGCCGGCATCATCAACAGCGCCACCGACGGCATCGTCACCATCAACGAAGACCATGTCATCATCGGCTACAACCAGGGGGCCGAGAACATGTTCGGTTACCGCCGGGACGAGGCCCTGGGCCAGGACCTGAATATCCTGATTCCGCCTCCCTATAAGGAAGAACACCGGGGCTACGTGCGGCGCTACGTGGCCACCCGGGAGGCCCGGATGATCGGCAAGCACGTGCGTCTCAAGGCCCAGCGCCGGGACGGCAGCGAATTCCCCATGAGTATCTCCTTTTCCGTGGCCGAGATCCGGGACAACCTCTATTTCACCGGGGTCATCCGGGACATCACCGAATATCAGGAGATGGAAGACCGGCTGCTGCAGTCCGAGCGCCTGGCCGCGGTGGGCAATACCGTGACCCACATCGCCCATGAGATCAAAAACCCCCTGCTGATCATCGGTGGCTTCGCCCGGCAACTCCTGAAGACTCCCGGCCTGGACGACAAGGCCCGGCGGAAATTGACCGTCATTACCGAGGAAGTGAGCGGCCTGGAAGCCATGGTGGCGGAGATGCGGGATTTCGTGCGCCTCCCCCCGCGGTGAAAAGCCGGGGCCGGTTGGAGACGGCCATCTCCGAGGCCCTGGAACTGTTCCAGGACACCTTCACTGAAAATCATATCAAGATCAAGCGGGTGGAAGATGGCCCCCTGCCGCCCCTCGATTTCGATCCCAAGCAATTGCGCCAGGTCCTCATCAACCTCTTCAAAAACGCCCTGGAAGCCATGCCCCGGGGCGGCGAAATCACCATCAGCAGCCGGGTCTCGGGGCAGAACGCCGAACTGGTGCTGGCCGACACCGGCGCCGGCATGCCCCCGGAGGTGGCGGCCAACATCTTCCAGCCTTATTTCACCACCAAGGCCCAGGGCACCGGCCTGGGGCTGGCCATCTGCCAGAGCATCATCCAGCAGCACGGCGGCTCCATCTCCGTCAAAAGCACCCCGGGTAAAGGATCCGCCTTTACCATTCAACTTCCCCTGGCGGCATAGGTTTGTCCCCATCGAAGCTGTAGGGCGGGAAAGCGAAGCGCATCCCGCCTTCAGGGAAGACCATCATGGCGGATGACGGGAAGACGGGCAGCGCAAAGACCCCGGCTTTTTCATGAGCGGCAATCTGGCCTTGCAGCAGGAGGGCGCCCCTTTCTTGGAGGTGCGGGACCTGACGGTCCGCTTCACCACCTCCCGGGGAGAGGTGCGGGCCTTGGCCGGCATCGGTTTTTCCCTGCGGCCCGGCGAAACCTTGGGGCTGGTGGGAGAATCGGGCTGCGGCAAGACCGTCACCGCCATGGCCATTTTACGCCTCCTCCCCCTGCCCGCGGCCCATGTCCAGGGAGAGGTCCGCTTTTTGGGGGAGGACCTGCTGAGCTGCCCGCTAGAGCGCCTGTCCCATATTCGGGGCAACCGCATCGCCATGGTCTTTCAGGAGCCTATGACCGCCCTGAACCCGGTGTTCACCATCGGCGAGCAGGTGGCTGAGGTCCTGCGCCTGCATCGGGGTCTTACCGATGCCGCCGCCCTGGAAGAGGCCGCGGCCTCCCTCTCCCGGGTGGGACTGGCCGAGGCCAGGCAGCGCCTGCGGCAATATCCCCATCAGCTCTCCGGCGGGCAGCGCCAGCGGGTGCTGATGGCCATGGCCCTGGCCTGCCGCCCGGACCTGCTCATCGCCGACGAGCCCACCACCGCCCTGGATGTCACCGTGCAAGCCCAAATCCTGGCGCTCCTCCGGAGCCTCAAGGCCGACCTGGGTCTGGCCATGCTGTTCATCACCCACAACCTGGGGATCGTGGCCCAGACCGCCGACCGGGTCGCGGTGATGTACGCCGGGCTCATCGTGGAGCAGGCCCCCACCGGGGAGCTCTTTGCCGGCCCGGGGCATCCCTATACCCGGGGGCTGCTGGCCTCGGTGCCCCGGCTCGATTTTCACCGGCCCCCCGGGGCGCCTTTGGAGGCCATCAAGGGACACCTGCCGGAGCAGCCGCCCCCGGGCTGCCTCTACCAGGACCGCTGCCCCGAAGCCCGGGGACAATGCCTGACGCCGCCTCCCTGGGTGCAGGTGGCCCCGGAACATCTGGTGCGTTGCTGGAATTATGGCTGAACTGCTGAAAACCCAGGATTTGTGCCGCCACTTCCGCCTGCAGGGCTTCTGGGGCCAGGGGCCGTTGCTGAAGGCGGTGGACGGGGTCAGCTTCGCCCTGTTCCCCGGGGAGACCCTCGGGCTGGTGGGCGAATCCGGCTGCGGCAAGTCCACCCTGGCCCGCCTAATTCTGGGGCTGCTGACTCCCACCTCCGGCCGCGTCTGGTTCGGGGGCCAGGACCTCACCAGTCTGCCCCGCCGGGGCCTCAAGGCCATGCGCCGCCAGTTCCAGATCATCTTCCAGGACCCTTACTCCTCCCTTAACCCCCGCATGACCGTGCGGCAAATCCTGGAGGAGCCTTTCCTCATCCATAATCTCGGGACCCGCAGGGAACGCCGGACCTGGGTGGCTTCTCTGTTGGCCGAGGTGGGCCTGGCCCCGGAACACCTGGGCCGCTACCCCCACGAATTCAGCGGCGGCCAGCGCCAGCGTCTGGGGATCGCCCGGGCCCTGGCCTTGCGCCCCCGGCTGATGGTGGCCGACGAACCGGTCTCCTCCCTGGACGTCTCCATTCAGGCCCAGATTCTCAACCTGCTGGTCCGCTTGCATGAACACCACAATCTCACCTACCTCTTCATCTCCCATGACCTGAGCGTCATCTCCCAGATCTGCAGCCGGGTGGCGGTGATGTACCTGGGGCGCCTGGTGGAGATGGCCCCCCGGGAGGTCTTGGCCCGGCAGCGTCTCCATCCCTATACCGAGGCCCTGCTGGCCGCGGTGCCCCAGCCCGACCCCCGCCAGCCTTTCCGGCCCCCGGCCCTCAGGGGGGAGCCCCCCAGCCCGGTGCAGGTTCCCTCCGGCTGCCCCTTTCACCCCCGCTGTCCCGAGGCCGAGTTCCCCCGCTGCCGGGACCAGGTCCCGGCCTACCGGGAAGCCGCCCCGGAATACTGGGTCGCCTGCCATTTTCGCTGAGGAGGGAAACCTGGATAATTGGCCGGGGGAGCCGGGCAGTGGTGTCCGGCAACAAAATTGCCTGGAAAAGATTACAGTATCTCGCAGTTAAACTATATCCTATGGTTATTTCAGCGATATCAACATATTATCCCGCTGCTCACTAAATCCCCTCTCCCCTTCGTAGGGGCTGGGTTTCGGTGGGGCAGGCGTCCCTGCCTGCCCTGGTTGGCGGGCACGGAGGCCCGCCCCACCTACCGGCGAGGGGAGAGGGAAAAGGGCGCCTTCTTCCCCCGGCCGGAAGGGCTTAGACGCCGTTGCGCCTACCCCGAAACCACCTCATAGCCCGCGGCCCTGATCACCCGGGCCAATTCTTCCTGGGGCGCCGGCCCGGCGCTCTGGTAGGTCACCCGGCCGTCGGCCAGGTTCACTTGCACCTCCGAGATTCCCGGCAGGCTTGTGAGGGCCTTGGTCACCGCCGCGGCGCAATGCCCGCAACTCATCCCTTTCACTTTGATTTCCGGCATTTCGGTCTCCTCAGAATTTAGAGAGCTCCTCGCCGCTCCCTGCCGGCAAATTCTAATTCATCCTCCCGGGAGAAGGAAGAGGCCGCTGCTTCCGGGAGCATCGGTGGTTGCCTTGGTTGCCCCTTGGTTTCGGCAAACAGCATCGTGGCTTTCCCATCTACATTGCCGCGGTGCGGCAGACCTCGTAAAAAGTGCCGCCCACGTCCACGAAGGTGATGACGAAGACCTTGCCTGTGGAAGTTCCGGTGGCCAGCGTGCCGGCGGCGTGGAAGTTGGTGCCGAAGGTCAGCGTATAACTGGTGGTCCCGGACGTGGTAATGACCATATGTATTTCCTGGCCTGCCGTGCCGCCGGAGGCGTTAATGGTCTCCGTCTGGGCCGGGGTGAGCGTAAAGGTGGTGCCGTTGCCCGCGTTAAGCGCCACCGTGCTCCCGGGGGTAAGCGCGGCTGGTCGTTCCGAAGCCTCCTTGGGACACCGCCACGGTGGTAACGGTGGCCGCATTGCCAGTGGTATTCTGATTCCAGGTAGGTGGCGTCCCGGCATTGGAATAATCAGCCGCCATCAAGGTTTTACTGGAACCTGGGAAGGTCATGGTGGTGCCGTCGGTCCCCGCCAGGGTCAGAGAGTTGGAGACCCCCAGAGTTTTTCCCGCGGTCACGCTCAACCCGGTGACACTCCCCGCGTTCCCCGTGGTGTATTGGTTAAAGGTCGGCCAGGTCATCCCGGAGCCGAAGCTCTTATTGGATAAGGTCTGCGAATCCGTGGTGCCGACCAGGAGGCCGCTTGCCGGAAGGTTTCGCCGGTTACTGAACCTGCGGCTCCCGTCGTGGACTGATTCAAGGTGGGAAAATTCGTCAGGTTGGCAGCACTCACCGCGGGCAGTTGGCCGCTGCCGTTAAGCTGGACCAGGTCGTTGGCCCCGGTCCCCACCGTGTAGGAAGTGCCCCAGGCGGACCCGGTGGAATTAGCCACTCCCGCCCCTGGGTAAGTCATGTCCGTAGCCGTCAACCCGCAATTATACAGAGTCACCCCGTTAGCGGTGCCGTGGTTGCATTGCTCAAGGTGATAGTGGTCCCCGAGATATTGACGATGCGATTGGCCGAGCCGTCGCTCCTGGTTCCCGTTATCCAATCGCCCACCGCAAAGTTGGAGATACGTGAATTGTCAACCGTGGTATTGTTGTGCGTGTTGCCCGTCGCCGGGCTGCCGTTGATAAACAAGGGCATGGCAGTGTAGAGATTCCCGGGCGCATATGCCGTCTCCACATTCTTCACCAGACTTTGCGCCGTGACCACCCCGGTAATCCCATTGATAGCCGTAACTTGGAACGCCGGTATATTATTCTGCGTGGTAATGATTCCCGATCTGTCGGCGACCGGCCACATAATCTGATCACCCACCATCCAATCGGCTGGATTCCACGCGGTGAAAGTGAGCACTGCGCTATTATTGGTCCCGGTAACGGATAATCCCGTAAATGCTAGAGCGGGGCTTTGAAAGGTTCCGGCAGACAGACTTACATGATAGTTGGTGGAGCCGCCAAAATCCCAAAGTCGAACCGTGTGCGTCCACGGCGCAATAGGTTGCCGGGCTGGGGGCGCTCCCGGCACCCCTCCGGGAAATTCATTATTGATACAGGGGAGATATGGATCGCCGGCTATCTGTTCATTGCAATTAATAAATTGATAGCTTGGCATCAATGCCATTCCGCCATAGGTATTTAGCCCAATAAACCCATTGGCGCCTGCTATAAAGTCCCAAAAATTGCAATTAATAAAGATGGTGCTGCCAGTATTAATAAAATTTAGATTTTGCTGGATATTCTGAGCATCAAATTCACAGGTATCAAATTTGAGCGGTGAAGAGCCGGTAAAAAAGTATGGTTCATAATTAACGCTTCCCGGCATCCCCAAACTAAAATGGTCTGCAACAAAATTAGCGCCCCCAAAAATAACCGGTACTTGAATGCTGAAATTCCCCAGCCAGGCAAAGTCCTCACACCAAACGCCCTCAATCGTATAAGGACCTTCGGAGACCCCCTCAAATAGCTTCCAGGCATTTTGCAGGCCGCCGCCATACATATTCGCCATATGGCCTAGCTGCGGCCCGTGGGCATTAGTTATTTGGCTGCACCAGTTGCGCTCTATCCAACAATTATAAAGATTGATGGAATCGCTCTGACTACCCCCACTGGAATAGCCGTAGGTGTTGTATTGAATGTCGCAATCCTTGGCGCTAAAGAAGTCGTCGGCTTCCGGGGCGGAAGCTGGTGATAACATTAAGCCAACGACAAATTGCTGCACCACCACATCTTCCAAAAAAGTGCCGGAACTGCTTCCCCTCCCATAAAGATCATTAGCATAGCCGCCGGTAGAATTAGGTGCTTCATAGGCATCGATGCAGATTCCGCAATAGGGGGCATATTGTGCGTCCACACATCCCGGGGTAATCCAGTTGGCCTTATTCGGGTCGGGGCCGGTAGCTTCAAAGGCTGCCGTCGTCGGTGCGATATTCATGCCGAAGACCCGAAAACCTTTTAACTGCACCTGCCGGCCGCCCTGGATATTAATGGCGGGGCGATCCCCAAAACCGGTGGCGTCAAAGGCGGTTACCTGATTGCCGCCTTGAATCCCTCCGGCGCCGGCAAACAGAAACTCACTGGAATATCCAGGAGCGCCGTAACAAAGTTTCAGGGTGTCGGTTAATTTATAAACCCCCGCAGGGGTAAACATCGGGATCCCCCCCGAGGCTATGCTGCAATCCGCCATCTGCTGGAGGGCGGTAAAATCGGCGGGAACATCGGTCCCCGTAGCCCCCCACCATTGGGGATAGAATTTCTCCACGCTGCTCCGACTGAAGATCAGCGGCCACGGTCCGGTGTTATTAGCCTGGGGACCTTGGCCGGTTCCGGTATAGGAGAACACCTTATACGGACCCGCCTGGAAGGGGCCGTTGATGGTCAGGGTGACGCCGGCGGGCACCGACAGGATAGCCCCATTTTCCGGGGCCAGAGTGATGTTGGCCGGGATGGTGTACGAGGAGGGGAAGGTGTAAGTGCCCGCCGGGATGTGCAGCGTCGCCGGAGGGGAGAAAATAATGCTGTTGATAGAAGTTATGGCGGCCTGGATGGTGCTGCCGTAGTTCGGATCGCCCACCCAGATTTCCCCTATTTTAACCGCCCCCGCGTCCAGAAGTTGCCAGGTCTTGTCGCCCCGCCAGTATTTGGAGGTGGCGCCGGGGGTGATGGCCGGCTCCTTGGCGTTGAAGGCGATCCAGTCCGCGGACGCCAGGTAGCCGTTGGCGGTGGCGCTGGCCCGGGGTATGGCCAGCACCCCGGTGGCGGAGTTATAGGTGAGGGGTGGGGTGGCTGAGAGCGGGGGCGGGGGGTCCAGGGCGAACAGCTCGGCGTCGGCCTGGTCGAGACCCTGGTTGAACAGATTATATTCCGTCTGCCCTGAGGCCCCCATGCTGGGCTTATAGAAATAGCCGTGGGCGGTCCATTGACCGCCATAGGCGCCAGTAGCCAGAAGCCAGTAGCCAGTAGCCAGTAAAATACCAATTAAGCGGCGGGTTTTCATAATAGCCTCCTGTAGGGGCGGCGTTCCGCCGCCCTGGGCGGGGAGACCCCGCCCCTACAACTTCACGGCTCATGCTCACTGTAACTTCACTGATCAACGGCGCTTTTCGGTTTTCGGTCACTGCTAAATTGCCTTTGCTCTTGATTTGCCTTTGACTTTCACCGAAAACCGCAACCGGAAACCGATAACCCTCATTTAATGCCCAGGGCCTTAAGCGTGGCCGGGCCGGCCTCGCCATCGGCCACCAGCGAGCCTTGGGAACCTTGAAACGCGGCCACGGCCAGCTCCGTCTCGGGTCCATAAACCCCATCCGCCTCCAAAGACTCTCAGGCCGGAGGCCCGTGCCACTCATTAGGGCCTCCTGGAGGCGCTGCACCATCGGGCCGCGCATCAGGGGATAAGTGAGGCGGTAAATGGGCCCGGTGGGAGGCGTAACCGGGATATTGGGCTGCTGACTCTGGGTACTGCAACCCCGGGCACCAGAATCCCCAGATCCCAGCGCCGGCCGTGCAGGGTGGAGGCGATGACCCCGCCGCGGTGGAATGCGCCTCCACGGTTCCCCCCAGGCCGTCGGAGATGACGATATGGCCGCACCGGGAAGCGGTGGCCAGCCTCAGGACCGCGGCCCCCGGCGAGGCCGCGGCTTCCTCGAGGGAGACGATGCGCCCATGGCTGCGGGCGTCCCGGTTCCAATAGATGGTGCCTCCGTAAACCTCCCGGGGGTTGCCCGCGTCGTTGTCGGCCCCGTAAATTAGCTTTGCCGCCTGATAGACGGCCCAGGAAGCGAGTTTGGAGCAATCGAAGACCCGGGGGTCCGGGGCGCCCACCGGAGTAAGCGCCCCGAAAACATAAGCATCCCCCAGGCGGGTCCGGGCCTTCTGCAGGATATCGCGCCGGTGACGGCCATAGATGCACCCCCTTTCCATCAGTAGCCAGTAGTCAGTATGGCAGCTGCAGCTTTCCCGCCTCGGTTTTTGCTTTTACTGCTTCTGCTACTGCTCTGACTCTATACTGGCTACTGAGCTACTGTGCTACTGCGCTGACTTACTCCTTGGGGCCAGTTGCTGAAGAGGCCCAGCAGGGCGACGATGCCGCCGAGGGTGGCGGTCAAGGCCGTTTGCAGGGGGCTGGACTCAGCCGGGGTGATGATGCCCAAGGCCACCAGGGTGCTCAGGGCGGCGGCGATGATCCCGGGGATGGTGGTCTTGGGGTCGGCCCAGATTTTTTGCCAGATATTCATAAGGCCTCCTTCTGGTAAGTTGGCAGATAGTCAGTTTCCAGTACGTTTGTTTGCCTTTACTGACTACTGCTCCTGACTACTGACTACTGTTTAATTAAGTTGGTAAAGCACTGCTGTCCCTGTCAGGGTTCCCGCAGTCGTGCCTATGGTTATACTCGACAATGAGGCCGAACCCATATATTGGCCATAGTTTGTTACTGCCAGAAAGTCCGCTTGAATTGTTGATGAACCCTCCGGTGCCGCTCACCTGGACTTATCGTTATTCCCTGTAACAGTTTGGAATGTCAGCTCATATTGGGCATAACTTGAGGTGGATATACTCCCGTAAGAAAGCTCCACGTAATTGGCTCCTGAACTGGCTCCTCCAAGAGCAGAGCCACCTGGTCCGCCGCCGCTCGTAGCCCAACCATAATTAGCGCCGGCATCGGCATTGAACTGGATATAATGAGCGCCGACGCTGGTATTCTGTTCCAGGTTGAGGATTATTCTGTAGCGCCCGCCGGGGGACAACCCCGCAATGGTGGTAGTGGCAGCGGCCGTGATAGTCGTGGTGCCCAGGTTGGTCATACCCCCCGCACTGGGCAAATTAGTCAGTAAAGCCCCACTCACCGCGGGAAGCTGGCCGCTGCTGTTAAGCTGCACCAGGTCGTTGGCGCCGGTGCCCACGATGTACGAGGTGCCCCAGGCCGAGCC
Source organism: uncultured delta proteobacterium (assembly GCA_963808395.1). GTDB lineage: Bacteria > Desulfobacterota > Desulfobaccia > Desulfobaccales > 0-14-0-80-60-11 > JAPLJC01. Next base: position 21,381 of record CAWEFJ010000033.1, read on the forward strand.
GGTGCTCAGTGGGACCCCCGCTCCCGGATAAGACATGCCTGAGGGTAGGGTCTGCCAGGTCTTGTCCCCCCGCCAGTATTGCGAGGTCGTCCCGGCCGTGATGGCCGGCTCGTGCCCCATTTGGGCGACGCCCAGCGTTCCCAAAATAATCCAGGTGGCGTTAGCCGCGTCCCGCTGTTTCAGGAGGTTGTTGGCGGTGTCGGCCCAGAGCATATAAGCCTCAGTAGTGGCGGGCGCTGCTGGTCCGGAATTGACGGTGTTCAGGGTGTCCAGGGCGTTATTGAAACCGGCCCGCACCTGGGCCCCGGTGCCGTCGGGAACCACCAGGGAGTTTTGAGAGGCAAAACCGGAGTGAACAGTAGGCAGTAAGCAGTGAGCAGAAAGAGCCAAACCCGGAAAATGCGGGAACAGACTGTTGCGGCCATAAAGGATGCAATAATTTTCCCATGGTCAAGTGTCTCCTCGGGTATGCGCTCGCTTCACCGTAAAATTTTTTTGCCTTTACTGACTACTGGCACTGATACTTGCTACTGATTAATAGCCCTTGGCGATGTAACTTATGTTACGGACAACGCCCGCTGCCGCCATTGGTGACCATGATCGTGCCCCCGGCCGGCCCGATGGCCGTGGGGAAGGCCACCACGTCCCCGGCCTGGGCGTTCAGCACGGTCACCGCGATGGCCGGCGCAATCTGGAAGGCCGGGGTGAAGGCAATGGCCAGCCCCGGTGGCGGGGCACGAGATGCTGGCGACCTGCACTATGCGGTCCGGCATGACTGATGGACCAGGCGAACTCCGTAACCACGGGGCTCAGCGTCACGCTCCCTTGCACCACCTGGGTCAGGGCCAGCCGGAAGTTCACCTTGCGGAACACGTAGGTTCCCGGAGTAAAGACCTGCCAAGCTCCCCAGGTGCTGACCCGTCCTGGGAGAACTGCACCTGAATCTGGGCGGTCTGGGCCAGCGTGCCCCCGGACTGGTCGAAGTCCGGGACCGCGTCCACGTCGGGCACCTGGTCGAACTGGCCTCCGGCGCCGGCATCATATTGATCTGCATCCGGGATCGCGTCCACGTCGGGGGCGGCATCGAATGAGGGCCCGGGCACCACGTTGTTGAAGGCCAGGGAACCGCTGAGGGCCGCCGCCTGGGCCGCACCCAGATCCGGGATCTCCCCCGCGGGGATGGTGTAATAACCCGCGCTCTGCCCCACCCCCAGCGCCAGAGCGCCGCCGATGGTCTGGAGGCCGGTGAGCGCGCCGGGCCAGGACTCCGCGGCTTCATCCCGATTCACCAGGTTATTGAGCGCCAGGGCGCCTCCCACCGCGATCTCGGCCGGGATGGCGGAATAGGCCAGAGAGGCGCCCCCTTGGGCATAATGGGCCGACACCCAATAAGTCCCGGGCTGCACCACCAGAAACTCCGGATCGCTGACATATCCAAGGATTTGCGCGGTGGCCCACGAGGCGCCCATCCGGATTTCATAGTTGATCCCGGAGTAGCGGGGGTCCTGGGAAGGCGTGATGGCGCTCCAGCGGAGATATTGCTGGTTATTCTGGTAGAGGGAAACCAGGCCGGTAATATCCGGCAAGGGCGACGTCAGGGCGCTCCCGGTGATCTGATACGGGTAAGCCTCCACGTCCGCCAGGCGATCTGGCCGGCCGCGCCCGCCAGGTTGTAAGAAAGGAATTTAAGATAGATGGTCTGGCCGATCTGGTTGGCCGAGAAGGGCAGTTTAAAGACGGCGCCGTCCAGGCGGGCGAAGCGCTCGCCGGCGGCGTGGGCCGTCCCGCAGGTCGGCAGCCGTAGCCATAGCAGCCCCGGCGCAGGTAGCTCAAATTGTAAATCGACGCGCTGACCAGCTGGGCGTCCCGGTAGGCGATGAGTTCCCCGGGGCTGCCTTCGCCCCCGGACAGGTAGCACAGGGTCACCAGGGCGTCCGCCTCCACCTGGGAGGCGGAAAGCAGCACCCCTCGGGACTCGCTGAGATCCACCGCCAGGGTGTCGGTCGTGTCGGGGTCCGGGGAGGCGCCCAATGGCTGGACCAGGAAGCCGGTGCGGGCCGGCGCCGCCACGACGCCCACCTGCTGGTAAGTGGCGTGGTCCAGCGACGCCCAGACCTCGCAGCCCCCCCAGTTGGGGCCGCCGCTCACCGCCATCCAGACCGCAAGCAGGTCGCTCAGGCCCAGGGGCGGCTCGAAGATGACCGGCGGGTTGCAGTCCCCCGGGGCGGCGTTGTAATTCGGGACCAGCGGCGAGCGCTTCTGGGTGGGGAAGGTGGGGGCCTGGGCGGTGCCCAGGGGCCATTCCAGCGCCGTCACCGTGGAGGTCAACTGGTCATCCTCGGAGATCTCGGTAACCCTGAGGGGCATTTGCTCCAGCCCGAGGCGGGGGCTGGTGACGGTGATCCAGTCGCCGGGCTCTAAAATATTGGCGATGACGCCCAGCTTGAACTGGTAAGTGTTCCGGGCATAGAGGCAATATTGCAGGATATTGGCGGCCACCGCCAGGGCCGCGTCGGGATCGGTGATGGCGTGGGCCATGGCCACGTCCGCGGGCCGCAGCCCGTAAACGTCCTGGGCCGCCTGGTTGTTGACCGTGACCATGGTGGTGTTGTAGTCGGCGTAGCGGTCCAGGTATTCCAACTGCACCTGGTTATAGGCGTCGGCCTGGGGGTTGCGGGTGATCTGGATGGGGTCGTTGTTGTCGCCGCTCAAGAAGTCGTCTTCGGTGAGGTCCAGGACCGGCGTGAGGTCCGGAGTGAAGGTGACGCCGGTCTTGGAACTGCTAACGACCTGGTCGCCCATGGGGATGAACTTGAGCCGGTCCTCGCACCAGACGACCTGGGTGTTGAGGAGTTTGAGGATATTGGCGACCTGCTCCCGGGCCTCCTGCTGCTCGTCGAAAACGGGAGCCAGGAGGAAATCGTTGGCCAGGCAGTAGTCGGAAAACTGGCTGAGATCGCCGATTTTAGCGGGATCGAAGCCGGCCCCGTAATCGGGGTTGGTGAGCAGGTCCACCAGGAAATCGGCGGGGTTGGAGTCGAGCAGGATATTGTAGCCGTACGATTGAGCAAGAGGTGCGCCCGGAATCCCAGCCCGAGAAGGTGTACATCCGACGGCCACTGGTATTGCCCGGCTGCGGCGGGGGCGCCGGCCACCGGCGTCAGGGCGGCGCCCCCGGCATAAGCGACGCCGTTATCTTCCGTCCAACTGGTGCCGCTGGGGGAGATGGTGGCGCCCGGAGGCGTGGCCACGCCGTAGGTGATCACCAGGTCGCCGGGGTTTTGGCTGGCGTCCAGGGGGTTGAACCAGTAGGTGCCGTTGAAGCAGGTATATTGCCCCCGGCCTACCGCGGGCGGGATAAATGGGGTTGGGCTGGGAGTAGGGGATGGGGGTGAGGGGCACGCCGGCCAGGGTGACGCCGGCGTCCCCGGTCCACAGGTCGCTGTTGACCACGACCACCGGGTTGTCGTCGGGAAGGGTATATTCCTCGGTGCAGCTCCCCAGGCATTTGGCCGCCACCTGATAGGTGGCCGGCGCGTAGGTATAGGAGAAGACCACGGTGCCCGCATCGGTGGGGCAGAAATAGTAATTAGTGGAGCTATCCACCCAATATTGTCCGGGTGCGGGCGGAGGTGGAAATTGTTAGACTGGCAGCGGATTTGATCATCAGCCGCGCCGTTCAGCGTCAGCACCACGGGAGTGAGCAGGACCCAGGCGCTCGAGGGGCCGGCCGAGCCAAAGCTCGCCCCATAAATTATCTGAAAGGAGAGGGTCGATTGACCGGGATTGTCGCTGCCGGCCGGGTCGGGGGGCAGCGTCCGTGGAGGTGGAGGAGGTCAGGGGCGCCGGCAGGATGCTAGACTTCGCCGGTCACGGTCTTGGGAACGGTATAAGGGAGCGGCCCGTAGCCCTCATAGGAGACGTTGGGCATGGAGTTGCCGCTGCCCGAGAATAACGTTGCCATACATAAAGGCAGTGCCGTAATATCCGAGGCTCTGACTGGGCGGAAGAATGGAGAGTGCGGGCTGGGGGCGGCCGCCTGCGGCCAGGCCCGCGGCGCTGAACTGGGTTAATCTGCTCTTGTCCAGCCAGTAGCGGCCGATTGCCGCGACCGGGCCTTCGCAGAGGCCGAAAAGGGTCCAGATGGTATAGATGTACTGCGAGCCCCCGGAGGGCCTGCTGCCGCCGCCGCCTTTTCCCATGCTCGGGGACGCGGCCGGCTGGGCCACCGGCTGCCAGCCCCAGGTGAAGAAGATGTTGGGCTGCAGGCGGTTGCGCCCATACAGGATGGGGATCGCCAGGCCCTCCACCGCGGTGGTCACCCGGTAGGAGGCCTGGAGGGTGCTGGTTTTGGCCGCGGCGCGGCCGCTGGTGCCCGCCGCGGAATCGCCCATCAATCCGGACATAAGAAGACCTGAGCCATAAGGCCAGATTTCGTTCTTGGCCCCTGTCTCGTTTCACTCGGAGAAAATTCCTAAGACCTGGATTAGCTCCAAGACCATGATCGTTGGGCTTATCATATTGAATTTCTTGAAACTTTCCAGCACAGGTTGGTCACTTGACCCAGGATGTGATTGACCGCCCAGGCCCACTGTTAAGAAATGCAATTGCCCTTCTGCTTGGCCGCGGCTGGAGAAATTCCGACAGCCAACCATCCGATTTCCAATGCCGGCGTCCCCAGGGATGCGTTTACCTCCCACGCCTGGGCCGCGCCGGCTGGTACGCCGGCCTCGGATCTGCCGAGGCGGGCGCAAAGATTTAGATGGATACGATCTGCGGATCAGTGGGGGGGGGTCTGTGAAGGTAGGGGCGGGTTTAAAACCCGCCCCTACTTTTAGTAACATTGATGGCCTGGAGGCCCTTTGGGCCCTCGGCCACCTCGAACTCCACCTCCTGGCCTTCGGCCAGGCTCTTGTAACCGTCCCCTTCGATGGCGCTGTAGTGGACGAAGAGGTCGTCGCCGCCGGGCTGGCTGATGAACCCGTAGCCCCTGGCGTCGTTGAACCATTTAACGGTGCCGGTTTCTTTTCCCATTGATAAGCTCCTGTATGTTCAAAAAAACCTGAACGGCCTTTTACTTTGCTTTTGACTTTCTAACTTTGAACCTTGAACTTTGAACTTTGAACTAATTCCTAGGCCCAGGCGCTGAAGAACTTCACCGGATAGCGGTCCAGGTTCAGGGCCGAGAAGTGGGCGTTGTCCCGGACGCAGGCGCTGATGGGCGCGGCCGCGGCGTGGATGATGCAGGGCCAGCGGAGCGCGATGGCCCCGTGGGAATAGGCCCGGCCCATCTTCCAGAGTGCGACGTCGCCGGGCTGAGGCGTGGCCACCGGCCGCCCTCCCATAATTTCGATCATTTTCAAGTATCGTTCTTCTTCCCGGTGCAGGTGCCACTGCATGGAATAGGAAAGCGCCCGGGCCTGGGGTTCCGCCTGGACGACCCCCGCGGCCAGGAAGACCTCCAGGAGCAGCATGGCGCAATCGACGCCGCCCTGCCTTCCCTTAACGCGGCCCTGGTGATGAAAGGGCGTGCCGATCCAGGACTCCGCCTCACTGATGACCGCCTGGCGCTGGGCTGCTTCGGCTGCTTCCAGAATATTCATCTGATCTCCGTTTATCGGCGTCTTGCGGCGTTAATCGGCGGTTGCTTTAACCGCCGATGCACGCAGATGCACGCCGAATCACATCGCGGTCTCCGGAACCGGAATCCAGGGAAAGCCCCGGAAGTTGACCCCATTATTAAACTTGTTCTGGCAGGTGCTGAGCGCCCGGTCGCAGCCGGGCCACGCGGTGAAGGCGTCGCCCGGGGATGGCGCGGCCAGGAGCGGCGGCGTCAGGGTGAAGGTCACAGGCGCATTGCCCGCGCCGCCGGCGCCCGCCTGGGACTGGATGCCGATCCAGGTCCCGGCCAGGGCTCCGGAGGTGAACTGGAGACTTCCCCAGGTTAAAATAGCCGGCCGCATAGCCCGTCAGGTTGGTGACTATCTGAAAGAGGGTGCTCCCGGCCTGCGCCTGGCCGGCGACCGCATACGCGGCCCCGTTCAGCCCGCAGCCCTGGCCGTAGAGGACGTGGTTGCAGAAGTGCTGGTAGAGGTTGCGGGGGATCTTCCGGTCCAGGGTGTAGAGGTGCGAATCTATCTTGATCTGGGCCGTAAGACCCCCGGTGATCACCTCGGTGACCAGGCCGGAGAAGAGCCAGACGACGCCGGTGGGCGGCCCCATCGCCAGGCCGGCGAGGAACCACCCGGGAGGGGTAAACCAGCCGCCTTGAAACCAGCCCCCCGGGGCCGGATAATAAGCTCTTTGCAGCAGCAGATAGGCGTTGTCGAAGCCGCCCTGGCGCAGGAATTGATGGAAGGGGACGCCGTTCACCAGGTCGGCGGGGGTGGCGTAGGCCTTGACCGTGAGGCTGTCCGCCTCCAGGCCGGCCTTCAGATCGATCTCGGAGCGGTCCCAGCGCACCGAGCCGCCGTAGGAGGCGTCGTTATAGAAGAGGGGCACGTCCACGGTCCCGTAATAGAGCACCGTGTCGCCGGGCAGCGTGAATTGATAGAGGTCGAAGGCCGCAACTGGATCACGGCTGCGCAGGAGATCGACCAGGGCTGGGGATACGGTTTTCATAAGTTTTTATCGGCGTTCATCGGCGTTAATCGGCGGTGAAATATTGGCCGCCAATGCACGCCGATGCACGCCGCTGACTGTGAACTATCTTTTCCAGTCGTGCTCCAGGGCCTCCTCCTCGATCTGGCGCCGCAGGCGGCCGCGGTAATGGGCCGCGGTCCTGGCCCCCAGCACCGCGGCCAGGGCAAAGCCACAAAGCAGGCCGCCCAGGTAGCAGCAGAATGAAATCAGGGCAATTTTCATGGCGAATCTCCCATTCACCGCCGAGGCGCAGATTTTGTAGGGGCGGGGTTTCCCCGCCCTGGGCGGCAGTAGCACAGGTTTGAAACCTGTGCCACCGGACGCCGCCCCTACGCTGCGTCCCTGCGGTGAATCCTACTTCACGCTTTCAATCTTGATACCCTTGTGTTGCCAGAGCTGGTTCATAAACTTGTCGAACTCGCTTAAATCTTCCTGGAAGATGCAGCGCCAGTAGTAGCCGAAGTCCGCGGTGATCACCGCGCCCGCGGCCGGGGCCGCGGCGAAGGTGAGCAGCCCCGAGTCCGTGGCGGCGATGGCGTAGGTCGAGGGGTCCTGGATCGCGCCGTTGAGATAGACCACCGGGACCGGGGCAGCCTTGATGTTGTACATGGGCTCAACAAAGCCGCCATAGGCCCGGAGCAGTTGCCAGGCGGTGGTGGCGCCGTCCCCGATCCCCAGCTCCTGCCCGGCAATAAAATCATCGTCAGGATCATCGAAGAGAAAGGAGTCGAAGCGCCCCTGGCGGGCCAGGAAGAAGCCTACCAGGGTCTTCAGCTCGTCGTGGGCCACGTCGTCCAGCAGGAATTCCACCGGGATCTCGATCTGCCAGCGGGGATAGACCCAGTTGGCGATGTGCTTTTTAATGCCGCTCACCGACTCCTGCTCGATGGTAGAGAAGGTGGGCTTTTTGATCACCGGATAGCTGAAGCCCCGGAGCGCTGGGAAAACCGCGTTACTCATAAAAGCCTCAGTTAAAGTCTTTCTCTGGTTTTGATTTTCAACTTTGAACTTTGAACTTTAAACTTTGAACTATCATTTAAGCCTTCTGCCATCGCGCATGGCGGATTTGACCGCCTCGGCCACGTGGTTGCGGTTGTTCTTGAAGAAACTCTTGACGGAGCTGCCGTCCATGGCGCTGACGTGAAAGTGGACATGGTTGTCGCCGCCGCCTCCCTTCCCGCCGCCGGCCACCATGCCCCGCACCCCCTCGGCCAGGGAAGCGGGGAGGACCATCTCCTGTTTGTGGAGATAGGCCAGAGAGTCGGCGGGCACGTCCCAGCCGCCGGCCGCGGCGGGGACCATCCCCGCGAAGGCCATGATGGCCGCATAGGTTTGGGCCGCGGCCTCCGCCCCCATTTCCGGCCCCACCACCGGGATGCCGGCCATGGCCGCATACGCGGCCGCGGCGCCCTGGGCCGCGGAGCCGGTGATCGCCTGAATGTCGGCGAGGGCCTGGGTCGTGGCCGCCTCCGGTGCGGCCGCGGTTTCCGCGGCGACCACCTGGGCGGCGGTGGTCTGGGAGGACATCAGTTTGGCCGCCTCGGTGGCGATCCAGTTCAGCAGGCTCTTGGCGGCCAGGTTGATATATGAGGCGAGGATGTCCTGGAGGATATGGCCCACCACCCTTTGCAGATTCTGGGTGCCCTGGATCATGCCGTTGATCGCGGTGGTCATGGCCGAATCGATGGGGGCCAGGGCCGCCTTCCACTTATTCTGGACGTCCTGGGCCGCCTGGGCCTCCATCTTCTGGATTTCCATGGCGTTCTTCTTCTCGGCGACCTGGACCTCCTGCAGGATCTCCGCCATCTTCTTGGGGTACTGGGCCCAGATTTGCTGGCGCTGCTCGAAGTTTTGCTTCTCCAGGGCGATCTCCTGCTCTTTCAGGGCCTTAACCTGGACCAGCTCCTCGCTGGCGGAGATCACCCCTAAGTCTTTTTCTTCCTTATATCTCTCCTTCTGCGCCTCAATATCCATCCGGGCCAGCTTCAGAGAGTTTTCCAGGCGCTTATCCGCCAGCTCCCGGTCCGCCTTATCCGCCTCCTCCTGCATCTTCTTTTTCTCGTTCACCGCATTTTGATAATTGAGGCTATCCTTGCCGTAGGCCTGGCCGAGATGGCGACAATCCGGTCCTGATCGGCCAGGCGCTGGGTCCAGGAAGGCTTTCGCTGGCCATCTGCTCCTTGATCCGGGCGATTTGCAGCGCCACCGCCTGTTT